>NZ_BAFZ01000092.1 GCF_000308575.1 Nocardia exalbida NBRC 100660
CTCAGCAGGTTCGGCCATCGAGTTCCAGCACGCCGACGACGAGATCGATCGCACCGCCGCGAATTTGGGCATCAACGTGTCCGGCAACGAAGCCGCCTCGGTGAACGATCTTTCGATCTGAGCAGGCTGTCGCGCATGTCAGCGCACCGCGCACGGACTGTCGCGATAGTCCGTGTGCGGTGTGCGGGGCGCGGGGCGCGGGTACAGGCTCGAGGAAGGCGTGCCGCTATGGTTCGGTGCGACGCCACAGTCGGAAGGGAGTGCACGCGGCCGGACGGACACCGAACTCCGGTCACCGACACAGGCCAGCCGGGCGACTGGTCGATACCGCTCCAATGGAACCGTCAGGACGCCCGCGCGGCGTCGTTGGACGGCGGCTTGACCACGCCGACAAGCGATCCCGCATTCATGGAATAGCTGTTGGATTTCAGTTGATCGCTGGAATTGCCCTCGATGGTGGTGATCCGGCCGGTTCGGGGATCCACGGACTCCACGATTCCCACATGGTCAGGGGTTCCGTCGCCCTCCCAGTCAAAGATGATCATGTCCCCCTTTTGCGCACTCGAGATGTTCGCCGCCAAACCCATGTGCTTGGCGTCGTTCCAGATGGATGGCACATAGTTCTTGTTGGTCCACTCGACGTTGTAACCGGCCTGATCCCACGTCCAGGTGGAGAAGGCCGCGCACCACGCGTCGTTGATGTTGTACGGGGCCTTGTAGAGCTTGCCGTCCGGGCCACGGAACATCGGGACGTTGTTGCCGCCGCTCTCGGAGACACCGAGCGCCAATTGCTCCCGCGCCTTTGCGATGATGTCGTCCCGCGTCCCCGTACCTCGGGACCAGGTGGCGTTGCTCGCGGTCGGCGCCCACGGTGACCGATTTCCGGCATCCGGCGCGCTGCCATAGGGGTTGCGCGGGAGGTCCGGCATCATCTTGTAGATATTGCCCGCGTCCCTCTGTACACCATTGTCCGCGTCCTCGATGGTGTCGTGCACACGGTCCACGCCCTCCAAGATCAGTTGCAGCAACCGGTTCTCCTCGGCGGCGGTCAGATGCAGGTTCCCGTCGGGCAGGCGGGTCAGCTGGTGTTCCCCTGGTTCGCGACTCAACTCGGTCTTGAGCCCGGCCACGATCCCTTTGACATCCTGGAACGCCTTGTTCGAGGTGTCGAAGCTCGAGATGGCGCTTTCGTTCACGCCGTCGTTCTGCGCTTGCAGCTGTGATGTTTTGTCCAGGAACGCGCCGCGCATGCCGTCGTAATTGTCGACCATCACCGACGACCCGGGATCGAGCGTCTGAGCGCCGTCCGCGGTGAGCTTTCGGCCGTCGGCGCTCAGCAGCTTCTTATCCGCCAGCCAAGCGATCATGTCCGGCTGCCAGCCGTCCCACCCTGACGCGAACAGCACGACCGCGTTCTGCATGTAAACGTTGGCCGCGTCGACGACCGCATTGAGACCATCGCTTGCATAGGCGGGATGCGGAAGGTCGTCGAGATCTATGTCTGCAAGGGTCGTCATGCACACCCTCCATCCGGCGTGGTCCCCACGGCCGGTCCCCGCGGGACAACGAACAACATCCGTACCTCTCTCGGCGAGAGTCTCCTGGCGCATGCGGCGCACATGCGTTACCGCGAGTATCCGGCATTCCCGACATTGGCGACAGCGCCGGCTACTGGCGAGTCGGACCCGGAATTCGGGTGAGTCGCCCACCGAACCAGTCGAATCCGTGGTGCCGAAACACCTCGTCCGAGGACCGCTTCGGCCTCAGAGGGTGAGGCGCACCATGTCCGCGGTGCGTGCCAGGCCAGGAAACGCTTGGGGGGTGGATCGCGGGTGCAGCGCGTGCACCGCGAGCCGGAACATGACCGCGCGCAACAACATCTGCGGCCACTCCGGCAGGTCCGCCCAGCGTTCGAGCAACCCGTCGTCCGCGCCGCCCCAGGCCAGTGCATCCACCACGATCACGCCCGCCGCCCAGGGCGCGGGCCGCCAGTACGGCGTGATGTCGCTGAGGCCGGGGACCTGCGCGCCCGCGAACAACACGGTGCCGAACAGGTCGCCGTGCACCAGCTGCGGCGGCGTCTGCACCGGTTTGCGGAGGGTGGCCAGCTGACCGATCAGTTCGATGCTGCGCCGCCCGTCCGGGGACGTCGACAGCGAAGCGCCGCCCGCGCGGAGGCTGCGCAGCGGCACCGGCTCCCAGGCGGCGCGATCGGCCGCGACGAACACGTCCACGTCCACCCACGGCACGACCGGGGGCTGCGCGAGGAAGCGCGGGCGCTCCAGATGCGCCGTGGCCTGGTGCAGGCGCAGGGACACCGAGACCACCTCGTCGTGCCGCGGCTCGGGCGCGCCCTCGAGATAAGTGTCCGCGCGCCACCCGGACACCACGTAGCGGCCGTCGGTCGCCCGCACCGGACGCGCCAGCCGCAGCCCGTCCACCTTCAGCGTCTCGCGGATCTTCGCCGACCACGCCGCGCGCGCGTGATCGGCGACCGGACTGAGCACCACGTCACCGAAGCGCCAGCCGCCTTCCCAGTCGCCGATCGAAACCGGGGTCACTTCGCGCAGACCGAACGTGGCACGCACATGCTCGGGGGGTTCCACAGAAGTCACGGCCGTACGGTACGTCGTGTCTGATTTGGCGCGCCTTCGGCGCGCCGTGTTCGCCTCAGTACACCGGCAGCGACTTGTCCACCTGGTTGGCCCAGGCGATCACGCCGCCCTGCAGGTGGGTGGCGTCGGAGAAGCCCGCGCGTTTGAGCGCGGCCAAGGCCTCGGCGGAGCGCACGCCCGTCTTGCAGTGCAGCACGATCGGACGGTTCTGCGGCAGCTCGGCCAAGGCCTCGCCGGACAGGATGCGGTCCTTCGGGATGAGCTTGGCACCCTCGATGTGCACGATGTCCCACTCGACCGGCTCGCGCACGTCGATCAGCTCGATCGGCTTGCCCGATGCCAGCAGTTCCTCGAGTTCACGGGCGGTGATGGTGGACCCGGCCGCGGCCGCCTGGCCCTCCTCGGACACCACGCCACAGAACGCCTCGTAGTCGATCAGCTCGGTGATCGGCTGACGCTCCGGGTCGCGGCGCAGCTTGATGGTCCGGTAGTTCATGTCCAGTGCGTCGTACACCATCAGCCGCCCCAGCAGCGGCTCGCCGATACCGGTGATCAGCTTGATCGCCTCGGTCACCATCACCGAACCGATGGACGCGCACAGCACGCCGAGCACGCCGCCCTCGGCGCAGGACGGAACCATGCCGGGCGGCGGGGCCTCCGGGTACAGATCGCGGTAGTTGATGCCGCGCCCGTCCGGCGCGTCCTCCCAGAACACCGAGACCTGGCCCTCGAAGCGATAGATCGAGCCCCAGACATACGGCTTGCCCGCCAGCACCGCGGCATCGTTCACCAGATAGCGGGTGGCGAAGTTGTCGGTGCCGTCGACGATCAGGTCGTACTCGCGGAACAACTCGATCGCGTTCTCCGGTTCCAGCCGGATCTTGTGCAGCCGGACGTCGATGCCGGAATTGATCTCCAGGATCGAATCACGCGCGCTGTCGGCCTTGGGGCGGCCGATATCGGATTCGCCGTGGATGATCTGACGTTGCAGGTTCGAAGCGTCGACCTCGTCGAACTCGACGATGCCGAGCGTGCCGACACCAGCGGCGGCCAGGTACAGCAGGGCGGGCGAGCCGAGACCGCCCGCGCCGATCACCAGCACCTTGGCGTTCTTCAGACGTTTCTGCCCGTCCACGCCCAGATCGGGGATGATCAGGTGTCGGCTGTAGCGGGCTACCTCATCCCTGGTCAGCTCCGCGGCCGGCTCGACAAGTGGCGGCAGGGACTTGGGTGATGACACGTCCAGGACTCCTCGAATCGCTTGGCCGATCGCTGCGGCGGTGTGACGCCCGTATCGGGCTGGCTCAACTGTGCAACACCGGCGACCGGGCCGTTCTTCCCGCCCATCGTTCCGTATCCCGGAGGCCGCCTATCCCCGAGGGTAGGGCCAGGGGTTGAAGCGGCAGTGCTTGCCGTCCATCGGGACCACGCCGTGCGGATCGAGGGAGGCGATGTCGTCGTTCTTGGTGCCGAAGGTCTGCTGCATCATCACCGGAGCCAGCCCACCGTCGGTCTCGCACGGCTGGTGCTGGTGGTAGCCGATGGCGTGGCCGACCTCGTGGTTGATCAGGTACTGCCGGTAGGACCCGATGTCGCCTTCGAAGGCGAGCGCGCCGCGCACCCAGCGGACGTCCGAGAGCACCACACGGCGGTCGTCGGCGTTGTAGCAGGAGGTATCGATCGGGATGTCGAAACCGCATTCCTTGCGGCTGGATCCCCGGGAGGTGAGCGAGACGCGGAACTCGGCGTCACCCTGATCGACCCGGCGGAACGCGAACTTGGGGTCGTGCACCCAGCTCTTCGGATTGGCCAGGGTGGAATCGACCATCTTGGCGACGGCCTCGTCACCGCCCAAGCCGGTGGTGTCCACGCCGTTCTCGATCTCCACGGTGTAGCGGAAGACGGTCGTGCTTCCGGTGCCGACCTGGGCGGTGGTGCCCGGCACCACATGCCAGTCGCCCGCGCCGGTCTCGGCGAACGCGCCGCCCTCGGGCAGTGCCCCGGCGGGTAGATCGGTGGAGAAGTGCCCGTCGCCCGGCGGGGCGCCGATGATGCCCACGGTGGCGGTGGCAGTACTGAGGCGCCCGAGCCCCGGATCCGAGCCCGCGATGCTGTCGGGGTCGACCGCGCGGATCGCGTCTACGACGACCAGGACGGTGATCACGACCAGAACGGGCAACGCGTACGCCCGCCAGCCGTAGGTCGAGACGAATCTGCCGAGCGCGCTCTGCTTCTTGGCGTCGCGCTCGGGTCGGCCGCGGTCCCTGCCGTCGTCGGGGGAAGTGGGATCCCAGCGGGCGCGTAGCGGCTGATGGGATCGTTCGGCCTTGTGCGAGTAGAGACCCAGCGGGTCGTAGACCTCGACGGCGTCTCGATCGGGCTGCTCCGGATCGGGCTGTGACACAACGGGTTCGGGTGGTTTGCGGCGCTTGCGCTCTTTCTTCCCGCGACCGGGTGACCCGCCGCCCGCCCCCGACCGCTCGGCCGCGCCGGTTCGAGCCGCACCATCGGATCGCGCCTCTGGCCAGGTTCTCGCCATGTGGTCCGACCCTACGGAACCGGAGGCGCCGGAGCCAGCCGGGCGGCGCGCACCGTGCCATCCGGCGGGGGATCTCTCCGGTCGGTCGGTCACGTTCACCAGCGTCTCACAGCAGCGAATCCCCACTCACGGGCACACCTCGCGGCCCGGTCGGTGCGAGAATCCTTTCCGGGTGGCACCAGTTGTCCGGCCCCGATCCGCGGGCGGGCGACAACCGGGTATCGTTCATGAGATAACCCGGTGCACACCCCTTTGCCGGGGAATCGACTGGGAGAGCCGAAATGACTGACCTCGTGGACCGGATGACGTCCCGTAGATCGTCGTCCGAGGCCATGGCACCCGCCAAACGCGGTACCCGGCTTCCGCGCGACGAGCGACGTCAACAGCTACTCGCGGCGGCAAGCGAAGTCTTCGTGCAGCGCGGATACCACGCCGCGGGCATGGACGAGATCTCGCAGTGCGCCGGAGTGAGCAAACCGGTGCTGTACCAGCACTTCAGCAGCAAGCTGGAGCTCTATCTCGCGGTGCTGCAGAACTACGTGGACATGCTGGTGTCCAGCGTCCGCCAAGCACTGCGCTCCACCACCAGCAACAAGCAGCGTGTGCGTGCCGCGGTGCAGGCGTACTTCGACTTCGTGGACAACGAGATGCAGGGCTTCCGACTGGTCTTCGAGTCCGACCTGACCAGCGAGCCGCAGGTGCAGCGCCGGGTCGAGCAGGCCACCGAGGCCTGCGTGGACGCGGTCTTCGACCTGGTCGCGCACGACTCGGGCCTGGACCCCTACCGTGCTCGCATCCTGGCCGTCGGCTTGGTCGGCGCGAGCCAGTTCACCGCGCGGTACTGGCTGGAGGCCGATCGGCCGATTCCGAAGGAGGAGGCGGTCGACACCACCGTCTCACTCGCGTGGGGCGGCCTGAAGCACGTGCCGCTGCACCCGATCGACTGAGCGGTCACGACGACGAACGAGCCCCTGTCCCCGAGCTGTCGGGGGCAGGGGCTCGATTGCGTATGGGCCGGACCGGGAATCAGACCGCGGCGAAACCGACGCGGCCGCCGGTGGTGGAACCGATCTCGACGTAGGCGACCTTCGACGCCTGGATCAGGAACTTGCGGCCCTTCTCGTCGGAGAGCGACAAGACGCCACCGTCGCCGCCGCCGAACGCACCGGACACCAGCGCCTCGACCTCGTCCTGGGTCTGCGCGCTGTTGATCACCAGCTCGCGCGGGCTATCCGAAATACCGATCTTGACCTCCACGGCCAACCTCCGAACCTGAGAGTCCTGTGCTGTCGAGTCCAGGCTAGTGGGGGCCGCCGACGGCATTCACTTCGGCTCGATGAGCTGGATCTCCAATTCGATCTTGACGGTGTCGCCGAGCATGCCGGGCAGGGCGCCGCCGACGCCGAAGTCGGTGCGCTTGATGGCGCCGGTGGCGGAGAAGCCCGCGTGCCGGTCGCCGGTCGGGCCGAAGTCCTGCACGCCGCCCCACTCGACCTCCAGGGTGACCGGCTTGGTGATCGTGCCGAGCGTGGCCTCGCCCTCGACCTCGAAGGTCTCCGCGACGATTACCGGCCGGGTGGCGCGGAAGGTCAGCGTGGGGCGGTTGGCGACGTCGAGGAAGTCGGCGGTGCGGATGTGGGCGTCGCGGTCGGCGTTGCCGGTGTCGAAGGAGTCCAGGTGGATCGTCGCGCCGATGGTGGCCGCGCCCGATTCGTCGACCACGAATTCGGTCTCGAACCGGGTGAATCCGCCACGCACCTTGGAGATGCCGAGATGACGAATGGTGAAGGCGACCGAGGAGTGCGCGGTGTCGAGTGCCCACGAACCGGTTTTCAACGTGGTGGATTCCGAGGTGGATGTCATACCTCCGACAATGAACGGACCGCGGTCCGCTAGCCAGACCGCCGTTATCCTGGACCTGACAGGGCGCGGATAACCGTCCTCGGACCGGGCACGATGGGATACATGGCTCGAAACGGATTCGCGGAATTCCTCATCGCGCGTCGCGCCGAATTGCGGCCGTCGGACGTCGGCATGCCCGAGGGCGGACGCCGCCGGACCCCTGGCCTGCGTCGTGAAGAGGTCGCCGTCCGCGCGGGGGTGAGCGCCGACTACCTGGCCCGGCTGGAGCAGGGACGCGACACCAACCCGTCGGTCGCGGTGATCGACGCCTTGGCCGACGCACTGCTGCTGAGCGGCGGCGAACGCCAGCACTTCGGCATGCTCGCGCTCACCTCGGGCAACGAATCCCGGTGCCCCGGCAACGAATCCGCCGCAGAGGAGGTGGCCCCGACGATCGAGACCATCCTGCGGGCCTTGCAGCCGACGCCGGCCTTCGTGGTCGGCCGGAGGCTGAACGTGCTGAGCTGGAACCAGGCGTGGGCCGATTTCGTCGCCCCGCTGGGGCTGCTGGACGGAGCCGACCGGCCCAACCTCGCGTGGTACACCTTCGCGCATCCCGCGGCGCGGCGCGTCCTGCGCAACTGGGAGCAGGCCGCCGATGCCTTCGCCGCCGCGCTCGGCCGCGCCAAACTGCACTGGCCGGGCGACGACGCACTGCTGGAGACGATCGATGCGCTGCGCGAACTCCCGGAATTCGCGCAGCGCTGGAAACCGCATCGGGTCGGCGCCGCGGGCTCCGGGATGCTGCACCTAGACCATCCCGTGCACGGCATGGTCGAGGTACCGTTCGAGACCCTGGAAGCAGACCGCGACCAGAGCGTCGTCGTCTGGCTGGCCGACCGGGCGAGCACGCACGCGCCCGGCTTGCGGCTGGTGCCCGGCCGCGCGGCGAACGCGTAGCCTGCGCTCAGATGCCGAGAACCGCCATGCGCTCGGCGTGACTGTCCTGCATTCGCTCGATCAGCGCCACGATGCCGTTGAGGTCGCCGGTGGCGGTGAGCACCAGGTCGGTGAGTTCGTCGCGCTGCGCCATGACGTATTGGGCCTGCGTGATCGCCTCGCCGAGCAGCCGCCTGCCCCAGAGGGTGAGCCGGTCGCGTTCGGAGCGGCTCTCGGTGACCGCGCGGCGCACCTCCTCGACCACGAACTCCGAGTGCCGGGTCTCGGCGAGCACGTCGCGGACGACCGCGGCGACATCCGGGGTCAGCGCGCCCGCGATCTCGGTGTAGAAGTCCGCGGCGATGCCGTCACCGACGTAGAACTTCACCATCGACTCGAGCCACGTCGATGGGTCGGTGGAGGCGTGGTAGTCGTCCAGCGCGCGCACGAACGGCGCCATGGCGTCGAAGACATCGGCGCCCCGCGCCGCCAGCGCGGACTCCAGCGTCTTGAAATGCCCCATCTCGGCCGCGGCCATCTTCGCCACCGCCACCTTGCCCCGCAGGGTCGGCGACAGCTTGGCCTCCTCGGCCAGCCGGTAGAACGCGGAGATCTCGCCGTAGGCGAGCACCGCGAA
This sequence comes from Nocardia exalbida NBRC 100660, assembly GCF_000308575.1. Taxonomy (GTDB): domain Bacteria; phylum Actinomycetota; class Actinomycetes; order Mycobacteriales; family Mycobacteriaceae; genus Nocardia; species Nocardia exalbida. The sequence goes on from NZ_BAFZ01000092.1 coordinate 8,573, forward strand.
CAGGTCGGTCACGCCGGGATGACTCGCGGGGATGAAGAGGTTTGCTGGGTCGGTCGACGAAACACCTGACGCGGCAGGTGACTGTGCTCCCATGTGCCCCAGCGTAATACTCGCGGCGATTCAGGCGGTCTCGGCCAGGAACTTCTCGAGATAAGTCCATGTCGTGTCACGCGCGGTCGGTGCGGCCAGGATGCCCAAGTGGCTGCCGGGGGCGCTCTCGTAGCGGACCATCGCCGCTCCGGTGAGTACGCGGGCGCCCGCCTCGACGGCGGGAGCCGGGGTGATCACGTCGGAGGGCCCGCCCACGAGCAGGACCGGCGCGGTCACATCGGCCAGCTCTATCCGGCGTCTGCCCAGCACCACGACACCCCGCCCGATGTCGTTGGCGAGGATGAACCGACCCCACAGCTGGCCGTAGAAACGGCCGGGGTACCCGGGCATCTCGGCCATGAACCGATCGATCGTCTCCATCTTGGCCAGTGCCTCGGTGCGCGCGATATTGCTCGCGACGAACCACGGCCGGGTCAGCTCGCGATCCCAAGCGGTGACCCGGTAGCCGATTCGAGTCAGTGTCGCAGGAACGCCACCGGCCGCGCGGACGACGGTGGAGGTGGCCCGGCCGCCGGTGAGTTTCGCGGCGGCGCGCAGTTGCGGCACGCCGGTCATCCGGTCGTAGTCCAGCGGTGAGCCGACGGCCGTGATGGACCGGATGGGCAGCTCGGGGTGCGCCGCGGCGGTCAGCAGGGCCAGCGTGCCGCCGAGTGACCAGCCCACCAGATCGACCGCGCGTCCGTCGCGATCGGCGCTGGTGCGCAGCACCGCCTCGGGGAGGATGTCATCGATCCAGTCCTCGAAACCCATGCGCCGGTCGGCGAAGGTGATCTCACCGTAGTCGACGACATACGGGCTGCGGCCGATCTCCAGCAGGAAGCGCGCGAGGCTCTGGTCGGGCCGCAGGTCGAAACAGCTGGCGGGCGCGGCGAGCGGTGGGACCAGCAGGACGGCCGAATCCCCTTCCGGCGCCGTCGCGTCCGCTCGCTCGAAGCGCCGCAGTTGCCGATGCGGCTGGTCCCACAGGATCGTCGCGGGAGTCGGGTCCGGCGCCTCGATGCCGGAGCCGAAGGTCAGTGCCCACGCGTTGCGTGCGGCGAGGGTGACGGTGTCGGCAAGGCTCACATCGAAGAGAGTCTCATATGCCGGTACCGCCGGTAACAGGCAAGCCCCGGAGCGCGCTACCGCGGGCCCATGCCGACCGGGTTGAGCGGCGGGACCACGGCCTCTTGCACGCTGCGCACCAGCGGCTCGAGCGACGTGGTGAGCTCGGTGATCGCGTCGGCCGACAGCACCGCGAGCGCGCCGGTCCACGCCGCGTCGTCGGTCTCGGCCTCGACTTCGGCGAGCAGCTGCGCGCCGCTGCCGGTGAGGGTCGGCGTGACCGGTTCGCCTTCCACCAAGCCCCGGGCGCGCAACTCGTCGAAGGCATCGGCCCACTCCGCCTCCGACACCCCGCGCGCGGGGCGCATCACCGATTCGGGCGCCTTACCGGCGGCCACCTGGGCGACCAGCGCTTGACGTCCACTGAGACCGTGGGTGACCAAGGCCGCGATATGGCCGTCGCCGCGGTGCTCGCGCAGCGAGGTGGTCAGCTGCCACAGCGCCGCCACCGGGTCGGCCGACAGCGGCAGGTCCGCGTTCGCGGCGAACAGCGCACGGCCGGTCGGATCGGCCTCCCGCTGCGCGGGCGTGAGCAACTCCACCGCGCGAGCGCACACCGCGTCACCCGCGCCGATGCCGCGCAGCAGACCGGTGGCCAGGTCGAGCCGGGCGGTCAGGCAGCGTTGCGGCGTCGCCCGCCCCCACGCCTCCGGCAGCGCGCGTCGCACCATGTCGGGGTGGAATCCGGCGAAGACCGCTTGCACCGTCGCGGGTGTCACCGCGCCCAGCGGCGCGGCGCGGAAAGCGAAGTAGGTCTGCCAGTAGCCGCGCAGGCCGATACCGACGCCCGCCTCCTTGACGCCGGTTCCGAAATAGACCACATCGTGTAGCGGTTCGAGCGTCGCCCAGATTTGCCGGGCCGGATGAATTCCCATGTGGCGCAGCGTACGTGGGCACGCGATGGGGCGAAAGCACGCGACGGGTCCGGCGGATTTCCGGGAGCGCGCCGCAGTGGCAATTCGAGCGACGCACAATATCACGCTACAATCGCGTCGGACAACGGAAAGTTTCGCTCGACAGAGTTGCCGGACGTCGCGCTCACGCACATCGCGGAGACGCCGCTGCGACCGCTGACCGGTTTCGGGTGCGAGGTTTTCGTTGGACAGGAAAATGTGCGCGCACCAATCCGCGTCACCAGTGCGCCGCGCCGATGTTTTGCGAGGTAGCCGCCGCTTATCCCGGCAGGCGCCCGGCATCCGGAGCGTGGCCGGGTGAAGTATCGCCTGCGGAGTCGTGGTCGTCGCGGACCGCCCGGTCCGCCCCACCTCGTGCGCGCGGGACGTGATTACGAGGAAGGCACGAACCCTGAGCAAGATCACAGTCGATCAGGAACCAGGTCTGGCGGAGACCCTGTTGACGGCCGAGTTGGACGCAACGCACACCGCCCCGACTTTCACCGAATTGGGCGTGCGCGCGGAAATCGTCCGCGCACTCGGCGAGATCGGAATCGAACGTACTTTCGCCATTCAAGAACTGACTCTCCCGCTGGCGCTCGCCGGGGAAGATCTCATCGGTCAGGCCCGTACCGGTATGGGTAAAACCTTCGGATTCGGCGTGCCGCTGCTGCACCGCATCGCGACCGCCGAATCGGGCACGACGCCACTGGACGGCACACCGCGCGCACTGGTCATCGTGCCGACGCGTGAGCTGTGCATCCAGGTCACCAAGGATCTGGAGAACGCGAGCAAGTACCTGACCAATCACCAGGGCCCGCTGCGCGTCGCGTCCATCTACGGTGGCCGCCCCTACGAGGCGCAGATCGCGGCGCTGCGCGCGGGTGTCGACGTGGTGGTCGGCACGCCCGGCCGGCTGCTGGACCTGGCGGATCAGCAGCACCTGATCCTCGGCAAGATCGGCGTGCTGGTGCTCGACGAGGCCGACGAGATGCTCGACCTGGGCTTCCTCCCGGATATCGAGCGCATCCTCGGCATGGTCCCGGACAAGCGCCAGACCATGCTGTTCTCCGCGACCATGCCCGGGCCGATCATCACCCTGGCGCGCACCTTCCTCACCCGCCCCACGCACATCCGGGCCGAGGAGCCGCACGACTCGGCGGTGCACGACCGCACCGCGCAGTTCGTCTATCGCGCGCACGCCTTGGACAAGAGCGAGTTGATCGCGCGCATCCTGCAGGCCGAGAGCCGCGGCGCGACGATGATCTTCACGCGCACCAAGCGTACGGCGCAGAAGGTGGCCGACGACCTCGCCGAGCGCGGGTTCGCGGTGGGCGCGGTGCACGGCGACCTGGGGCAGATCGCCCGCGAGAAGGCGCTGACCAAGTTCCGCAAGGGCGCCATCGACGTGCTGGTCGCCACCGACGTCGCGGCGCGCGGCATCGATATCGACGACGTCACGCACGTCGTCAACTATCAGTGCCCGGAAGACGAGAAGACCTACGTGCACCGGATCGGGCGCACCGGCCGGGCGGGACGCACCGGCGTCGCGATCACGCTGATCGACTGGGACGAGCTCAACCGCTGGTCGGCGATCGACAAAGCGCTCGGCCTCGGCATCCCCGACCCGGTCGAGACGTACTCGCGCTCGCCGCACCTGTACTCCGATCTCGGTATTCCCGAAGGCGTGACGGGCGTGGTGCGCAAGGCGCAAGTGGAACGCGACGCGGACGCGGTCGTGGTCGAACGCCCGGCCCGCGCCCCGCGCAAGCGCAACCGCAGGCGCACCCGCGCCGGGCAGCCGATCGACGGGACGCCGAACGTCACCGACACGGACGAGACCGACTCGCCCGCGGACGCCGAGAGCACGTCTTCGGAGCAGGCCGAGTCCGACGCCGACAAGCCCGCCCGCCGCAGGCGCAGGCGGCGCAAGCCGGGCGGCGACGGGACCGACAACACCGCCGGCGACGAGTCGAGCACCGAGGCCTCGGACGAGCACGGCAGCTCGGACGACAACGACGCGGAAGAGACCGGCACCGCCGACCGGCCCGCTCGCCGTCGGCGCAGGCGCCGTCGTGCCGGCGAGGGCGACGCGGCGGCGGAGGACACCGGGAGCGCGGCGGAGCCCGCGGCAGCGGCCTCGGCCTGACCGCTCGGATCGGCTAGTCTCGCTTTCGTGCTCGCACCCGAGCGGCGGACGCGCGCCGATATCATCTCCGCAGTCGCGATCGCGGTTCTCGTGGTGATCGCCGGGGCCTTGGTGTGGGTGCGCGGCGACGCGCACGGCACCGAGTCGGTGACCGCGTCCTCCACGGTGCCGACCCCGGCGGCCGCCGATCAGCTGCCCGCCGCGCTGCGCGAACTGTGGCACGCGCCGGACGGCGCGAGCGCGCGTGCGCTCGTGTCCGGCGGCGTCGCGGTGACCGGCGACGGCGATACGGTCACCGGCCGGGATCCGCGCACCGGTGACCAGCTGTGGAAGTACCGGCGCGACTTGCCGCTGTGCGGGCTCGAGGGCCAGTACGGCATGGTGATCGCGGTGTACCGCGACGAGCGCGGGTGCAGCCAGGCCACGATGCTGGCGGGCGACAGCGGCGCCCGCCGCACGGCGCGCAGCAGCTACATGGATCGCGACGTGCGGCTGTCGGTCGACGGCACCTACCTGCTCGCGCAGGGTCCGCAGCGGCTGGAGATGTGGCGCTCGGACCTGGTGCGCACCGTGGAGTACGGCTTCGTGGACGCGCCGGTGAACGTCAAGACCCAGCCTCGCAAGGGCTGCACGCTGCTGTCCTCCGGCTCCAGTCCGTCCCGGCTCGCCGTGCTGGAACGCTGCCCCGCCGACCCGGCCGAACGGCTCACCGTGCTGAACCCGGCCCCCAAGGACAACACGGTGCCGGAGGAGTACGGCTCGCACGTGTTGACCGGTCCCGGAGCGGATTCCGCGGAAGCCAGGGTGATCGCGGTATCCGACAGCCGGATCGTGCTCTACTTCCCCGGCGCCGCCACCGGTGCGGAGTCACTGCCGCCGCGCCTGGCCGTCTACGACGGGAACGGCAATCCTATTGTGGTGCATCAACTTTCGGCGCCGCTCAGCCAGACCGCGACGACCACCCGCATCGGGTCGGCCTATCTGGTCTTCACCGGTAACAGTGTGATCGCCTTGAACGGAAGCACTTTCGACCCGCTGTGGACCGCGGGCGCGGCGCTGGGCGCACCGGCGCTGATGGCGGGAAAGCTGCTGCTGCCCACCGCCGGCGCGCTCACCGTCCTCGACCCGGCCACGGGAGCCGAAGCGGGGCGCATCCCGGTCGAGCGCCCCGGCTACGGCGGCGGCCCCGTCTCCCTCACCGTGATCGGGACGACCGTACTCGAACTGCGCGAGGGCGAACTGCACGCCTTCGCGTGAGGCCCGGCGAACTTGTCGGTGCCGTGGAGCACACTGGGGGCATGAGCGAAACTCCGCCCGCCGCAAGCGAAAACAGCGCTGCTATCACCTCCTACGACGATCCGGACGCGCCGTGGAACCAGCAGTACTCCGACGAAGACATCGCGCACTGGAACGACGGCGTCATCCAGGAGTTCCGCGACAACTCGGGCAAGGTCGGCGGCGCGTACGAAGGCGGTGAACTGATCCTGCTCACCACCACCGGAGCCAAGAGCGGCAAGACGCATATGGTCCCGCTCGGCCTGTTGCGCCGTGGCGAAACCCTTTACGTGAGTTCGTTCATCGAGGACCGGTACCCCGCCTGGTACCACAACGTGAAAGCCCATTCCGCCGTCACCGTCGAGTTGGGGCCCACCACCTATCGAGGCACGGCGCGGGCGCTGGAGGGAGCCGAGTACGACGAGTTCGCGGCGTGGGCGATGGCGAACAATCCTTTGCTGGCGGACTACCAGGCCAAGGTCTCGCGACCGCTTCCCCTGGTGGTGCTCGAACTGGGGGACCCGATCGAGTCCTAGCCGGCGGTGGGCGCGGGTTCGGATCCGGAGGGCGTCCGATCCAGCGCACCGCCATGATCATCGGTGGACCATCATGGAGACATGTCCGCACTCGACGATGCCCGCGTTGTGCTGCTCCGGCACGGCGAGACCAGCTGGTCCACACAGCGGCGGCACACCGGCCGCACCGATCTCCCGCTCACCGAGCGCGGCGAAGAGCAGGCCAAGGCGGCGGGTCGCCTGCTCGCCACAATGCAACTGCGAAACCCGTTGATACGCACCAGTCCTCGGCTCCGCGCGAGACGCACCGCCGAGCTGGCCGGGCTCACCGGCGCCGTGGTGGACGACGAACTCGCCGAATGGGACTACGGCGCCTACGAGGGCCTGACCACCCCGCAGATCCGCGAGTCCGTGCCCGGATGGACCATCTGGACCGGTCCGGTCCCGGACGGCGAGACCGCCCAGCAGGTATGCGAGCGCGCCGATCGGGTGCTGGCCGCGGTGGCGTCGGTGCTGCCGGAGCGGGATATCGTGCTGGTGGGGCACGGCCACTTCTCCCGCGCACTGATCGCCCGCTGGGCGGAATTCGACGTCCGGGAGGGCCGCCGGTTCGCCATGTCGACCGGCGCGCTGACCGTGCTCGGCTACGAACACGACGTGCGCGCGATCCGCGCGCACAACCTGGTACCCAACGGAGCGTCACTGTGACCCGAACCGGCCCCGCCGACCCCACCGCCGTCGACCTCGGCGCCGCCGTCCTGCGCCGCGCGGTCCCTTCCGACGTGCCCGCCCTGGTCGATCTCGTCTACGACCTGGCCGAATACGAGAAGGCGCGGCACGAATGCACGGTCACCGCCGAGCAGCTGCGCGCCGCGCTGTTCGGGCCGGAGCCGAAGGTGTTCGCGCATGTGGTCGCGGACGCGTCGGGCCTGCTGGGCTGCGCGATCTGGTTTCTCAACTTCTCCACCTGGGACGGCGTGCACGGCATCTACCTGGAAGACCTCTACGTCAAGCCGGAGACCAGGGGCAGGGGCTATGGCAAGGCGCTGCTCACGGCCCTGGCGAAGGAGGCCGTCGAGCACGGCTACAGCCGCGTGGCCTGGTCGGTGCTGACCTGGAACAAGCCATCGATCGACTTCTACGAGTCGATCGGCGCGGTGGCTCAGGTCGAATGGGCGGGCTATCGGCTGGCGGGTGACGCGCTCGGCAAGCTGGCCGCCGAGGCGCGGTAGCGCATGCCCTGGCTCCCGCCGCTCGACTTCGAGGCCTGGCCCACCACCGCCGAATCGGCCATCGCGATGCAGGACGAATTACGGCCGCTGGTCTCGCCGGTGACGCCGCCGGGCGCACGATTCCGCACGGTGGCCGGACTCGACTCGGCCTACGACGACAGCGGGGCGGTGGCCGCGGCCGCCGTGGTCTTGGCGGCGGACACCCTGCACCCGGTCACCTCCGCCGTCGCGCACGGCGTCGCGGACTTCCCGTATCTGCCGGGCCTGCTCGCTTTCCGGGAGATCCCGGCGACCCTCGCCGCGCTCGGAAAACTGGACAGCGCACCTGATCTGCTGGTCTGCGACGGGCAGGGACTCGCGCATCCGCGCCGCTTCGGCCTCGCCTGCCACCTCGGCCTGCTCACCGGGATCCCGACGATCGGCGTGGCGAAAACCGTGTGGGGCGAGTATGCCGAACCCGGTCCGGAACGCGGCGCGGCCACCGACATCACCATCGACGCGGTGGTGGTCGGGCGCGCGTTGCGCACCAGAAGCGGCGTCAAGCCGGTGTTCGTCTCCGTGGGCCATCGCATCGACCTCGACACCGCCTGTGCCCAGGTGCTGGCGCTGACCCCGCAGTACCGGCTACCGGAAACCACCCGCCACGCCGACCAGCTCTGCCGGGCGGCGCTGCGCGCGGCTGCCGGGGACTATTCCGGCTCGACCCCGTAGTCCTGGGCCATCCAGCGGGTGGACGCGGGCGCGAACAGCAGCACCAGCGCGGCGACCGCGACGACCCCGAGCGCAGCGCCGTAGACCGGCTGATGCGAGTCGGTGAGCAGCGACCAGGTGACCGGGAGCAGCAGCAACTGCGCGATCACCGCGATCGCGCGCCCCCAGCGTTTCCCCAGCAGCAGTCCCGCGCCCGCGGCCAGCACCGCGCCGCCGAGGATGCCGAACCAGGCCGCGGTGCCGTAGCCGCTGGTCGTGGATTGATCGTGACCGAGCAGCCCACGCACCACCAGCACGATCGCGACGCCCACCGCGACCACGCCTTCCAGCGTCACCAGGGCACCAGCCGCCCGCACCGTCGTCGGCACCGCTCCCGCTTTTTCGTCGCTCACGCCAGCGCCTCGCCCGCACTCGGCTCCGTCGTGCGCGACGGCGCACGGTGTCCTCGCTTCCCTCGCTGACGCTCGTTCACGCGGCAAGCCTACGACCCGCTCGGTGCCGCGCTCGTCCTGGCGTATGCCCGCGCGACGGCAGACGGGGCGCCGCTCGCCGCTTTTCCGGCGCGGGCCGGCGGGCAACTAGGCTGCCATCGTGCGGACGCTGCTGATCGTGAACCCGAATGCCACCTCCACCACGCCGGCGACCAGGGACCTCTTGGCGCACGCGCTGGAGAGCCGCACCCAGCTGACCGTTGCGCACACGCAGCACCGCGGCCACGCCGCGGAACTGGCCCAATGGGCGGCGACCAACGAGATGGACCTCGTCGTCGTGCACGGCGGCGATGGGACGGTCAACGAGACCATCAACGGCTTCCTGCCGTTGCCGGTCCTCGACGACGGTCAAGCCTGGTTGCCGCGCCTCGGTGTGATCCCCGGCGGCTCGGCCAACGTCTTCGCCCGAGCACTCGGCATCTCCCCCGACCCGGTGACCGCCACCAATCAGCTCATCGACCTGCTCACGGTGGAAACCGATCGCCGGATCGGTCTCGGACTGGCCGACGACCGCTGGTTCTGCTTCAGCGCGGGCGTCGGATTGGACGCCGACGTGTGCGAGGCGATCGACGCCAGCCGCGCCCGCGGCCGCGCCGCCACCCCCGCGCGATATGTTCGAACGACTGTTCGGCAATTCTTCCGGGCAAAGCGTAACGAACCGGGCGTTCAGGTGGAAATTCCCGGCCGTGATCCGGTAGACGGGGTGCACTACGCCTTCGTAACCAACACCACACCGTGGACCTACCTGAACGCCACGCCGGTGCACACCAACCCCGGCACCCGGTTCGAAACGGGGCTCGGAGTGTTTGCGGTGCGCTCCATGGCCGTCGTCCCCACCCTGCTGCTCGCGCGCCAGCTCCTCGCAGTCGACGGAAACCCCAAGTCCCGCAATTTATTTCGCGAAGACGACGTTCCCACCGTACGAATCGAGTCCAAAGAACCCATCGGCCTGCAAATCGATGGCGACTTCATCGGCAAGCGCAACGTGGTGGATTTCACTGCCGTGCCCGACGTCCTCGCGGTCGTCGCTCCGCGGCCGCACTGAGGGCGAAACACCCCCGAAAACATCGCGGGTAGTGCTGCGAAAACCCGGTGGAGCGAGTACAAAGGACCGGGCAGGCTTCCCCCTGTGGGGGCCTTCAGAGCGTGAGCTTCCCCACGGTGCACCGCGTGCCTATTGACATCTACGGTGTTCGTGAAAGCATTCACAAGCAACCGTGCGGAAACATTCGAGTCGCACAAGTGAACGAACCACAAACCCATAGGCGCCTCATGCGGCGCCCAGCAAAGGAGCAGAGGAATGGACTGGCGCCACAAGGCCATCTGTCGCGATGAGGACCCCGAGCTGTTTTTCCCGGTGGGTAACAGTGGTCCGGCGCTCGCGCAGATTGCCGATGCCAAGCTGGTCTGCGCTCGCTGCCCCGTAACCGCCGACTGCCTGTCCTGGGCCCTGAAGTCCGGACAAGACGCCGGCGTGTGGGGTGGTATGAGCGAAGACGAGCGCCGGGCGCTCAAGCGTCGCAACGCGCGCACCCGCACCCGCACTGTCGTCTGAGCCAGACGATCAGCATTACCGGGCCATTCAGCCCGGCCCGGTAACGCATTTCAGCCCGGCACCCATAGGTGCCGGGCTGTGTTGTTTATGCCCGCCGGATCACGAACTGGAAATACCCGGTCTCGCTTCGCGGAGGAAACGGGAACCGACCAATGCGGTTGCGTGGAACGGCAATTGCGGCAATTGCGGCCGGACGGCGATTCGACTCGCGAATGCGCGAGACCTGTGCGAAAGTGGTCGGTTCTCCAGCGCATGGGACGAGTAGCGAATCCGGCCCACACCTCGCATTCCGCTCGATACGGACATTCGGACGGGTACTGCACCGAGAGCCGCCCGCCGCACCCGAGTAGCGCCCACCCGCGACCTCTGAGCAACAGGTCCCAGAGTTCGCACGCGACCGGTGCGAAGCGGCAGATCCCGTCCCGCGGATCGGTCAGCGGCCCGAACGACGGCCCAGCGGGACCCGCAAGACGGCATCGGTGCCGATATCGGCGCCGGGATGCAGGCCGATGGAGCCGCCGAGTTCGGCGGTGACCAAGGTCCGGACGATCTGGAGGCCGAGCCGATCGGAGGACTCCAGGCTGAACCCTGGCGGCAGGCCGCGGCCGTCGTCGCTGATGATCACGTCCAGCCAGCGCGCCGAACGCTCGGAACGGATTGTCACCGTGCCGTTTTCGCCCGAATCGAAGGCGTGCTCGATGGCGTTCTGCACCAGTTCGGTGAGCACCATCACCAGCGGGGTGGCGCGTTCGGCGGAGAACACACCGAGCGATCCCGCGCGGCGCACCTTGATGCGCGTGGTGTGCACCGTGGCCACGTCGGCCATGATCGGCAGCAGCCGGTCGACGACCTCGTCGAGATCGACCTCTTCGTCCACCGACATCGACAGCATCTCGTGCACCGACGCGATGGAGGTGACCCGGCGCACCGACTCGGTGAGCGCGACCTGCGCCTCCTCGTTCTCGGTGCGGCGCGCCTGCAGGCGCAGCAGCGCGGCGACGGTCTGCAAATTGTTCTTCACCCGGTGGTGGATCTCCCGGATGGTGGCGTCCTTGCTCAGCAGGGCGCGATCGCGCCGCTTGACCTCGGTGACGTCGCGGACGAGCACGGCGGCGCCGGCCAGCTCGCCGTGCGGGCGCAGCACGAGGGTGCGCAGCAGCACGGTGGCTCCGCGCGCCTCGACCTCCATCCGGCGGCCGGTCCGCCCGGCCAGCGCGGCCTGAATGTCGCCGACCACTTCCTGGGCGTCGAAGGGATCGGTGATCAGGGACCGGGTGGTGATGGCGAGATCCTGGCCGACCAGGTCGGCTTGCAAGCCCATCCGGTGATAGGCCGAGAGCGCGTTCGGACTGGCGTAGACGACGATGCCGTCGGTGTCGAGCCGGATGAAGCCGTCCCCGGCACGCGGGCTGGAATGGGTGGCCGCGCGATCCTCGGTGGTCGGGAAGGTGCCGTCGGCGATCATCTGGCACAGATCGTCCGCGCACGCCACGTACGCGCTCTCCAGCTGACTGCGCACCCGGGAGCGTTGCAGATCGGTGTCCCGGCTCAGCACGGCGATCACATCGTCACCGCAGCGCACGGGGATGGCCTCGCGGATGGCGTGCACCGGACGCGGGTGGTAGACGCCGGATGTCTCGACGTCGCTGTCGGCTCGCACGATATCGCCGCTGGCCAGCGCCTCGAAAACCTGCGGATGTTCGGCCTGCACAGCGGACGTGCCGACCAGATCCTCTTGGTGCACGGTGTGTGCGGTGGTGGGACGGCACTGCGCGACACACACGATGTCCGCGCCCTCCGTCACCGGGCCCGCACCGACCCACAGCAGCAGATCGGCGAAGGACAGATCGGCCAGCAGCTGCCAATCGCCCACCACCCGCTGCAGATGGTCCACGGCGACCCCGGGCAGGTCGGTGTGCTCGGCCAGCAGCTCGCTCAGTGTCGCCATGCAGATCTACCGCCGCAATCGATCAGGAGATGACCGCGATCAGGTGGCCCGCCTTGATCGCGTCGCCCTCCTTGACGCCGATCGAAGTCACCGTACCGCTGGACTCCGCAACCACCGGGATCTCCATCTTCATGGACTCGAGGATCACCAGGGTGTCGCCCTCCCGGACTTCGTCGCCTTCCTTGGCGACGACCTGGTAGACGACCGACACCAGCTCGGCGAGCACTTCCTCAGCCATGGCACCCCATTCACTCGTTGGCCTGTATCCGCTGACGGTACAGCCAACCACACGTGAAAGAATGGCCTTCAATCAGAAGGGAGACTACTCATGGGTAAGCGCGGACGTAAGAAGCGTAGCCGCAAGGGGAACGCAGCCAACCACGGCAAGCGGCCCAACGCCTGAGCGCGACGCTCGGCTCGAAAAGCACGAAGCGGCACGCACTTCCAGCGGGAAGGCGTGCCGCTCACGTTTCACCGACCGACTACTCCGAGGTGTCGACCGAACTCTCCCCGACGACGAACGTCCGGCGGATCTCGATGGTCAGGCGCTCACGCAAGGACTCGGGCGCGCGATCACCGCCGCATTTGCGGCTGAGCAGGCTCTTGACCTTCTCCTCGATGCCATAGGCCTCGATACACGGACTGCAGTGCTCCATGTGGTGCTGCAACCGCGCCCTGGTCGCCTCGTCGCACTCCCCGTCCAGCATCAACCATACGTCGGCCAGCACCGCCGTGCAGTCGAGATCCATGTCGGGGTCCCGTTCGGTACTCACTGCTTGACCTCCTGGCGTTCCCCCGAACGGTTGAAACCGCGCTCGCGCGCGACATCGGCGAGCAAACCCTTCAGTTGCTTGCGGCCGCGGTGCAGCCGGGACATCACCGTACCGATGGGCGTGCCCATGATGTCGGCGATCTCCTTGTACGGGAAGCCCTCGACATCGGCGTAGTACACCGCCATGCGGAACTCCTCCGGAAGTTCCTGCAGCGCGGCCTTGATGTCGTCGTCCGGTAACGCGTCCAGCGCCTCGACCTCGGCCGAGCGCAGACCCTGCGAGGTGTGCTCGGCGGTCGCGGCCAACTGCCAGTCGGTGATCTCGTCGGTCGGATACTGGGCTGGCTGGCGCTGCTTCTTGCGATAGGAGTTGATGTAGGTGTTGGTCAGGATCCGGTACAGCCAGGCACGCAGGTTGGTGCCCTCCCGGAACGACTTGAAGCCCTGGAAGGCCTTGACGTAGGTCTCCTGGACCAGGTCCTCGGCATCCGCCGGATTCCTGGTCATGCGCAGTGCGGCGCCGTAGAGCTGGTCGAGCAACGGGAGCGCGTCCCGTTCGAACCGCTGTGCCAGCTCGGCATCGTCGACGGCGCCGACATCGTCGGCCGCCACGTCATCGTCGCTCGTCACACCTGTCCCTTCGATCGCCGTACCTGCCAAATCTACCGGCATCGGCATATCGAAGGAGAATCCGCCGTCCGCCGGGGACACCTCGGTCCATACCGGGCGGTCGTCGAGCAGCACGGGCACAGGCATCTCCTTCACGTATCCATAGGGCCTGCTCACGCGCTGGAAATCAGTCCGAGCGCGGTGTATCGGCTACAACATGCGCGACCCGTCCGGTGTTCCCGAGTGCCTCCCGCTCGCGGTGAATGCGCAGGAAATCCCGTTGCAGGCCGGGCTGCGGCCGCCGTTAAGGTTTGGCCATGGCAGCAGGCTCGACTCCGGCGATCCGCGCGTTGACCCAGGCGAAGGTGTCCCATCGGGTGCACGCCTACAAGCACGATCCGCGCGCCGACTCCTACGGCACCGAGGCGGTCGACGCGCTCGGCGCCGAACTCGGTGTCGCGGCCGAGCAGATCTTCAAGACCTTGGTCATCGAACTCGCCACCGGCTCACTCGCGGTGGCCGTGCTTCCGGTGCCGAACACCCTGTCGCTCAAAGCCGCGGCCGCGGCGCTCGGCGCGCCGAAGGCGAGCATGGCGGACAAGACGCGGGCGGAGAAGACCACCGGGTACGTGCTCGGCGGCATCTCCCCGCTCGGTCAGCGCAAGCCGCTGCCCACCGTGATCGACGACTCGGCGCTGCGCTGGGACCGGATGCTGTGCAGCGCCGGACGGCGCGGACTGGAGATCGAGCTGGCGCCCGCCGACCTGATCCGGTTGACCGCCGCGGTGACCGCGCCCGTGACATCCGCGTAATTCGTCCACCATCGGCGCGATCTGTGCGTTACTGAACTGGCCAGATCGACCCGACTCGTGAGGATGTGATGCGAATGTCTACGCACCAGCGTGTGCGCGCCGTGATCGTCGCGTTGTCCGGAGCGCTCGTCTTGGCTCTCGGTCCGGTAACGCTCCTAGCGCCCGAGGCCGCCGCCTCGCCGGGCACCTCGCCGGTCACGCAGGTCAGCGATTCCGTGTTCGACTTCGACGGTCAGGGATCGAAGAGTGATGACAAGGCCGGAAAGGCCGAGAAACTCAGCGGGAACGTCACCACCAAGCTGATCGACCTGGCCGCTGGAATCATCAAATGCGGGCTAAATATCGCCTCACCGAGCGTGAAGTGCTCGCTGTAATTCTGGCCGCGACTTCGTCGCGGCGTGTTCGCGGCCCCCTTATGGCTCGTGTCCGAGCGACCACCGCTGGCGACTTCGTCGCGGACGCGGCGGCCGCTCGGACACGAGCCGGGCCGCGAACGGCACATGCTAGGTCTCGCTTCGCTCGGAACCGGTAGTTGGGCCGGTGTGGTCGCGCAAGGCGGTCACACCGGCACCCTCGGTTCGCGGAGTATCGGTGGACTGGCTCGTGGAAGTCACCGACTCAGCTACGCGGTGGTGTGGCGGCCGAGCGTACGCGGAGGGAACACGCTCGATGTCGTGGTCCGGAGCGGCGGCCCCCGGCCGACGCGGCTACAACGGTGCGACAGCGAACGATCACAACAGGCTGATCTGCTCGGCGTCCTTCTGATCCTCCACCCGGGCAAGCAGTTCCGGTCCGTTGTTGCGCACGCTGTTGACCAGCGCGGGCACCGGGCGGGCCACGATATCGGCGACCGCTTCCTCCGACGGCGTCTCGAGCAGGCTCGCGGGCGCCGGGTGGTCCGGATCCAGCCACGCGTCCCAGTGCTGCTGCGGCATGGGCAGCGGCATCCGGTCGTGGATACGGGTCAGGTCGCCGACCGCGTCGGTGGTCAGGATGGTGCACGACAGCAGGGGCCGGCTCTCCGGCTGGGACCGGTCGCGCCAAACCGACCACAGACCGGCCATGTAGAGGCGCGAACCGTCCGCGTGGGCCATGTAGTACGGATGCTTGGCGACTTTCCCCTTCGCGCCCTTCTCGCCATTCGGCTCCACGACCCACTCGTACCAGCCGTCCATCGGTACCAGGCAACGCCGGTACTTCACGGCGTCGCGGAACGAGGGCGTGGTGGCGGCCTTGTCCGCGCGGGCGTTGAACAGCGGCTTGCCCTTCACCGGGACACCGGGCTCGGCGGCCTTGGTCCACACCGGGATCAATCCCCAGCGCATCCGCCGGATCCGCCGCTTCGGGTCGTCGTCCTCGCCGCCCTGCTCGTGCCGCTCGACCACGGTGAGAACCTGGGTGGTCGGAGCGACGTTGTAGTTGGTGAAAGAGCTCTGGTCCGCGGAGTCGGTCTCGTCGATCGCATCCAACTCGACCGCGAGCCTGCCGGGGTTGGTCGTGGTCGCATATCGTCCGCACATATCCCGATAGTCCCACTCGCCACCGACAGAGTCGGGGACAATTGACGCATAGCTGGTGACCTGTTGAGAGTTGTGGCATAGCATTCTCTCATCGGAAGGACGGGCTGCCCGTCCGCTCGGACACGCGCATCGACCGTCCACCGGAGACGGCAAGAGGAGAACCACTGTGACATCCACCGACACCAAACCGGCCGATCACGACACGGCACTGACGTCGGTCAATCCGGCGACAGGCGAGGTGATCGGCACGCACGTCATCGCCGACGACGCCGCGGTGGCCGCTGCGGTCGCCAAGGCTCGGGCAGCGGCGGCCACCTGGGGCGCGCTGAGTTTCGACGAACGGCGCACGCACCTGCTGCGCTGGTCGAGCAAGCTGGTGCAGGACTCGGAGAAATTCTGCGAGTTGATCCACGCCGAGAACGGCAAGCCGCTCGACGACGCCTTCCTGGAACTGATGCTCGCGCTCGAGCACATCGCCTGGGCGGCCAAGAACGCGAAGAAGGTGCTCGGACCCAAGAAGGTCTCCCCCGGCGCGCTGATGTCGAACTTCAGCGCCCGGCTCGAACAGCGCCCGCTCGGTGTGGTCGGCGTGATCGGCCCGTGGAACTACCCGGTCTACACGCCGAACGGTTCCATCGCCTACGCGCTCGCCGCGGGTAACACCGTCGTGTTCAAGCCGAGCGAATACTCCACCGGCATCGGTAACTTCCTCGCCGACGCTTTCGCCGCGGCCAACCCCGAACTGCCCGAGGGCGTCTTCATCACGATCAACGGTTACGGCGAGACGGGCGCGGCACTGGTCCGCTCGGAGGTCGACAAGATCGCGTTCACCGGCTCCACCGCCACCGGCAAGCGGATCATGGCCGCCGCCGCGGAGCGGCTCACCCCGGTGCTGCTGGAGTGCGGCGGCAAGGACGCGGTGATCGTCGCCGCCGACGCCGACATCAAGGCCGCGGCGGACGCGGTCGCCTGGGGCGCCACCGCCAACAGCGGCCAGACCTGCGCGGGCGTCGAGCGGGTCTACGTCGACCGCTCGGTGCGCGAGGAGTTCGTCGCGGAGGTCAAGCGCATCCTCACCGACATCAAGCCCGGCTCGGACGACAAGGCCGCCTACGGCCCGATGACCATGCCGAGCCAGATCGACATCGTGCGCCGCCACATCGAGGACGCGTTGAAGAACGGCGGTACCGCGGTGCTCGGCGGGCCCGAGTCGGTCAAGGCGCCGTTCATCGAACCGGTCGTGCTGGTCGACGTGGACGAGAACTCCGAGGCGGTGGCCGAGGAGACCTTCGGCCCGACCATCACCATCCGCACCGTCGACGGCGTGGACGAGGCGGTCGAACTGGCCAACAACTCCAAGTACGGCCTGTCCTCGGCGGTCTACTCGAAGAAGAACGGCCTGAACATCGCGCGCAGGCTGCGCGTCGGCGCCACCTCGGTGAACTCCGTGCTCGCCTTCGCCGCCATCCCCGGCCTGCCCTTCGGCGGCGTCGGCGATTCCGGCATCGGCCGCATCCATGGCGAGCCGGGTCTGCGCGAGTTCACCCGCCCGCACTCGATCGCGGTGCAGCGCTTCACCGTTCCCGGCATGGCGCTGCTGAGCTACAGCCGCACCGACTCCACGATGAAGCTGCTGCGCAAGCTCGTCCCGTTCCTGCACGGGCGGCACAAGTAGGAATCCGAACGGCCGGGGCCGGGTATTCGACGTCGTCGAGTACCCGGCCCCGCGCTGCGCGTGGAGATGGCCGCGGCCCCGGAATTGATACCGGTTCTGTTTTGTAGAGCGCGACGCGGAGTTAGCGTGGTGCGCATGAATGCTTGGGTGTTGCGGGCGATCGCGCTCGGTGCGCTGGTCGACTGATCACCGGTCGACGGGACAACCGCCGACCACAACGAACCGCGTGCACAATGCCCAAAGCTCGCGTCCCTACGCGCCCAGCGCACCCCAACTCCGGGTTTCGAGCGAAGCGAGACCGAGCATGCGCCGTTCGCGGCGCCGAAGGCGCTGCCATTCGACACCGTGTGATGATGGACGAGTGAACTTCTGGCCAGCGCCCCATGTCGAGGTCCCCGTACACGCGACCGTGACCCTGCCCGGTTCGAAATCGATCACCAACCGGGCGCTCATTCTGGCCGCCCTGGCCGACGGCCCGTCCACGATCACCGGCGCGCTGCGCAGCCGTGACACCGACCTGATGATCACCGCGCTGCGCGTGCTCGGCGCTGGCATCGAGGGTCCGGGCGACACGGTGACCGTGACCCCGGCGCCGCTGGGGGGCGGCACGGTCGACTGCGGGCTCGCGGGCACGGTGATGCGCTTCCTGCCGCCGGTCGCGGCGCTGGCGTCGGGCGATGTCGCGTTCGACGGTGACGAACAGGCCAGGATCCGTCCGCTGCGCACCATCCTGGACGCGCTGCGCGCGCTCGGCGCCGACGTCGACGGCGACACGCTGCCGTTCACGGTGCACGGCAAGGGCGCGCTGCGCGGCGGCACCGTGACGATCGACGCGTCCGGGTCGTCGCAGTTCGTCTCCGGCCTGCTGCTGTCGGCCGCGCGCTTCGACGAAGGCCTGGTGGTGCACCACGACGGCAAGCCGCTGCCGTCGATGCCGCACATCGAGATGACGGTGGAGATGCTGCGCCGCGCCGACGTGCGGGTGCAGGCGCCCGCGGACAGCTTCAAAGCGCAGACCTGGACCGTGGAGCCGGGACCGATCCGCGCGGTGGACTGGGAGGTCGAGCCGGACCTGTCCAACGCCACCCCGTTCCTGGCCGCGGCCGCGGTCACGGGTGGCACGGTCAGCATCCCGCACTGGCCGCGGCTGACCACCCAGCCGGGTGACGTGATCCGCGAGATCCTGGTGCGGATGGGCGCCGAAGCGCGGATCTTCGACGGCGTGCTCACCGTGCACGGCCCGGACCGGCTGGCGGGCATCGACATCGACCTGCACGATGTGGGCGAGCTGACGCCCACCGTCGCCGCGCTGGCGGCGCTGGCCGATTCCCCGTCCGTGCTGCGCGGGATCTCCCATCTGCGCGGGCACGAAACCGACCGCCTGGCAGCGCTTTCCACCGAGATCAACCGCCTCGGCGGCAAGGTGACCGAGACCGAGGACGGGCTGGAGATCGTGCCCGCCGACCTGCACGGCGGCAAGTGGCACTCCTACGCCGATCACCGGATGGCCACGGCGGGAGCCATTCTCGGCCTCCGGGTGCCCGGCATCGAGATCGAGGACATCGGCACCACGGCCAAGACGCTGCCGAACTTCGTCGCCCTCTGGGAGCGCATGCTCGAACCCACGCCATCCGACGAAGGAGCGGCGCACTGAGCGGGGGACGGCGCTCCGCGGCCAGCTACGACGAATCCGATGTCCGGGTTCGTCCGGGGCGGAGTTCCCGTCCCCGCACCAAGACCCGGCCGCAGCACAACGACGCCGAGCCGGCCATGGTGGTCTCGGTCGACCGGGGGCGCTGGGGGTGTGTCCTCGGAGGTGATCCGGAGCGCCGCATCGTCGCGATGCGGGCCCGGGAACTGGGTCGCACCCCGATCGTGGTCGGCGACCAGGTGGACGTGGTCGGCGATCTGTCCGGGCGACCGGACAGCCTCGCCCGCATCGTCCGGGTCGCCGACCGGCGAACGGTGTTGCGCCGCACCGCCGACGACACCGATCCTTTCGAGCGACTCGTGGTCGGCAACGCGGAGCGGCTGTTCATCGTGGTCGCGCTCGCCGACCCGCCCCCGCGCACCGGCTTCGTGGAACGGGCGATGGTCGCCGCGTACGCCGGTGGGCTGCAACCGGTTCTGTGCCTGACCAAGCACGATCTGGCCGCCGATTCCGAATTCGCCGCCGCCTTCGACGATCTCGATCTCACCATCGTCTACGGCGGCATCGATGATCCGCTCGAGCCGGTCCTGGAACTGCTCACCGACCACCTCACCGCACTGATCGGCCATTCCGGCGTCGGCAAATCCACGCTGGTCAATCGCCTTGTGCCGGATGCGGAGCGGGCCGTGGGCGTGGTGTCGGGAGTGGGCAAGGGCAAGCACACCTCCACCCAGTCGGTCGCGCTCCCGTTGCCGGATGGCGGCTGGGTCATCGACACACCCGGGGTGCGATCGTTCGGCCTGGCCCACATCACCCCGGACGACGTGATCGCCGCTTTCACCGATCTCGCCGGAGCCATCGAGGACTGCCCGCGCGGCTGCACCCATCTCGGCCCGCCCGCCGACCCCGAATGCGCGCTGGACCAGCTTCCCGGTAAGGAACGCCGGGTGGCCGCCATCCGCCTCCTGCTCGTCGCCCTGACCTCCAACGATCCCTGGTAAGCGGGGTCAGTGCCCGTCCGGCTGTCCGGACCACCGCGGTGTCCCCGTCCACCGCGACGATGCTCGATTGCAGGGCGAACTGCTCGTCGGGTCCGTCCCGGCCGCCTTCCCAGAAGTCGGCGAGCGCATCGAGACCGGTCAGCGGCCGCGCCCACGGCGAGACGAGGTATCCGGCGTCCGCGGCGAACAGGTCGGCGAGTTGTTCCGTGCCCGTCGACCGCCAGGCTCGCTCGTATCCGGCGATCCATGCTTCGACAGCTGCGCGGTCCACGCCAGGAAGATACGCCGTGCGAATTCCACGACACGACGAAGGCGCCCGAGGAGACCTCGGGCGCCTTCGTTTTTCAGCGGTTCAGTGGCGGCGGCGAGACTTCGGGCCGCGACGGCCCTTCGCGTCGGCACGAGCCGCCTCGCGGCGCTCGCGGCGGGTGGGCTGCGGGGAACCGTCCGCGCCGTATTCCTCGGCGTCGCTGTGCACCGCGGCCCGGCCGCCCTCGTCGGGGCCGGAGTAGCTGAAACCGCGCTGGGCGGTCTCATCGATACCCCTGGCGCGCAGGGCCGCGGGCGCGGCGTGCCCGTTGGCGACCCGAGCCTCCTCGGTGGGCAAGGCCTGGGGGGCGGGCGGGGCTCCGACCGGCGAACGCAGGCCCGGGCCGACGGCGACGCCTTCCGGCTGCGGCTGCTGCACCTCGACCTGCAGGTTGAACAGGAAGCCGACCGACTCCTCCTTGAGACCGTCGAGCATCGCGGTGAACATGTCGAAGCCCTCGCGCTGGTACTCCACCAGCGGGTCGCGCTGCGCCATCGCGCGCAGCCCGATGCCCTCCTTGAGGTAATCCATCTCGTAGAGGTGCTCGCGCCACTTGCGGTCCAGCACCGACAGCAGCACCTGCCGTTCCAGATTGCGCATGCTGCCCTCGCCGGCCAGGCCGTCGATCTCGGCTTCGCGGCGCTCGTACGCGTCGTGCGCGTCGTCCAGCAGCGCTTCGAGCAGTTCCTCGCGGGTCAGCTCGCCCGCCTCGCCGACCTCGGTCTCGCCGGTCAGGTCCCGGTAGTCCAGGCTCACCGGGTACAGCGTCTTCAGCGCCGTCCACAGCTTGTCCAGATCCCAGTCCTCGACGTAGCCGTCGGCGGTGGCGCCGTCCACGTAGGCGGTGATCACGTCGGTGATCATGCTCTGGACCTGGCCCTCCATGTCCTCGCCGCGCAGGATCCGGTTGCGTTCGCCGTAGATGATGGTGCGCTGCTGGTTCATCACCTCGTCGTACTTGAGGACGTTCTTGCGGATCTCGAAGTTCTGCTGCTCGACCTGCGTCTGCGCGCTCTTGATGGCCTTGGACACCATCTTCGCCTCGATCGGCACGTCGTCGGGCAGGTTCAGCCGCGTCATGATCGCTTCCAGCGCGGCGCCGTTGAACCGGCGCATCAGTTCGTCACCCAGCGACAGGTAGAAGCGGGACTCGCCCGGGTCGCCCTGACGACCGGAGCGGCCGCGCAGCTGGTTGTCGATGCGGCGCGACTCGTGCCGCTCGGTGCCGAGCACGTACAGGCCGCCCGCGTCGCGCACCGCGTCGGCGTCCTCGGCGGTTTGTGCCTTCACCTGGTCGAGGGTGGGCAGCCAGGCGCGCTCGTACTCCTCCGGCGTCTCGACCGGGTCGAAGCCCTGCTTGCGCAGCAGGATGTCGGCGATGATGTCCGGGTTGCCGCCGAGCACGATGTCGGTACCACGGCCTGCCATGTTCGTCGCGACGGTCACCGCGCCCGGCCTGCCTGCCTCGGCGATGATCTCGGCTTCCTTCTCGTGGAACTTCGCGTTCAGCACGTTGTGCGGGATGCCGCGCTTGGTGAACTGCTTGGACAGGTACTCCGAGCGCTCGACACTGGTGGTGCCGATCAGCACCGGCTGGCCGTTCTCGTGCCGCTCGGTGACGTCGTCGACCACGGCGGAGAACTTGGCCTCCTCCGTCTTGTAGATCAGGTCGGACTGGTCGGCGCGGATCATCGGCTTGTTGGTCGGGATGGGGACCACGCCGAGGTTGTAGATCTGGTGCAGCTCGGCGGCCTCGGTCTCGGCCGTACCGGTCATGCCGGAGAGCTTGTCGTAGAGGCGGAAGTAGTTCTGCAGCGTGATCGTGGCCAGGGTCTGGTTCTCCGGCTGGATCTCCACCCCTTCCTTGGCCTCGATCGCCTGGTGCATGCCCTCGTTGTAGCGGCGCCCGACCAGGATGCGGCCGGTGAACTCGTCGACGATGATCACCTCGCCGTCGCGGACGATGTAGTCCTTGTCGCGGGTGTAGAGCTCCTTGGCCTTGATGGCGTTGTTCAGGTAGCTCACCAGCGGCGAGTTGGCGGCCTCGTAGAGGTTGTCGATGCCGAGCTGGTCCTCGACGAACTCGACGCCCGCCTCGTGCACGCCGATCGTGCGCTTCTTGATGTCGACCTCGTAGTGCAGATCCTTCTTCAGCAGCGGCGCGATGCGCGCGAACTCGGCGTACCACTTCGAGGAGGCGTCGGCCGGGCCGGAGATGATCAGCGGGGTTCGCGCCTCGTCGATGAGGATGGAGTCGACCTCGTCGACGATGGCGAAGTTGTGCCCGCGCTGCACCAGATCGTCCAGCGAGTGCGTCATGTTGTCGCGCAGGTAGTCGAAGCCGAACTCGTTGTTCGTGCCGTAGGTGATGTCGGCGCCGTAGGCCACCCGCCGCTGCGCCGGGCTCATGCCGGACAGGATCACGCCCACCTCGAGGCCCAGGAAGCGGTGCACGCGGCCCATCCACTCGGAGTCGCGCTTGGCCAGGTAGTCGTTGGTGGTGACGACGTGCACACCGTCACCGCTGATCGCGTTGAGATAGGCGGGCAGCACCGAGGTGAGGGTCTTGCCCTCACCGGTCTTCATCTCGGCGATATTCCCCGTGTGCAGCGCGGCGCCGCCCATGATCTGCACCTTGTAGTGCTTCTGGTTGAGCACCCGCCAGGACGCCTCGCGCGCGACCGCGAACGCCTCGGCCATCAGCTGGCCGAGCGGATCGGTCTCGCCTTCCTCGGCCATCTCGGCGTAGCGCTCGCGGAACTCGTCCGTTTTGGCCCGTAGCTCCGCGTCGCTGAGGTCTTCGTAATCCGGTTCGAGGGCGAGGACCTGGTCGGCGAAATGCGCGAGCCGCTTGACCATGCGACCCTCACCAATCCGTAGCAACCTCGTCAGTGTCAGCGCAGGCACGGGTCTCGTCAGTCCTCTGGTCGGTGTGTCAAATCGTGTCGTCGGCCCCCGGGCCGGTGCGGGCCCACGCGGTTGCGCGGAATCCGCTGCATGCTTCATGGTAATGCTCTGTCTAATATGCAGCGCCTGCGGCGCTGCGTGTTCGCGGCCCCTTCATGGCTCGCGTCCGAGCGACCGCCGCTGGCGACTTCGTCGCGGACGCGGCGGCCGCTCGGACGCGAGCCGGGCCGCGAACAGACCATGCTAGGTCTCGCTTCGCTCGAAACCGGTGGTTGGGCCGATGTGGGCGGGTGATGTGGTTCTCATGCGATCTCGGTGTGCGCGTCACGGTGGAGCAGGTGAACGGCAGCGTTCGCGACTTCGTCGTCACATGTGCGACAACCGGTAGGCGGTTTCTACCGTGCGACCCGGTGCGGACTGTGATCGGATCGAGGCACCGAGGGCGAGTGGGCGGCGTGCCACCGAATCCACGGGTGCGGGAATAGGGTGTACGAGATTCATCGGAAATGCCGCAACGGCCGGGGTAACGGTCGCTGCGGCAGCACAATGAAGCGGGGGACGGCATCGGGAAAAGGAGTACCGGGCAGCGTGATCACGAGACTGACGCCGCAGGACACGGCCTTCTACCGGCTCGAGTCGAGTAGCAATCCGATCCATATCGGCTCTCTCGCGATCCTGCGGAACACCGAACCCGGCGACGGCGCGGGCCGGGCGGTTCTGGACTACGACCGGCTGGTCGACCTGGTCGAGAGCAGGCTTCCGCTGGTGCCGAGGTATCGGCGCAAGGTGCGCGAGATCCCGCTGTCGCTCGGGCGGCCGGTCTGGGTCGAGGACAGCCGGTTCGACATCACCTACCACATCCGGCGCTCGGCGCTCCCCGGTCCCGGCACCGACGAGCAACTGCACGACCTGGTCGCCCGGCTCACCTCCCACCCGTTGGATCCGGCCCGGCCGCTCTGGGAGATGTACCTGATCGAACGGCTGTCCGACGGCCGCTGCGCGATCTTCACCAAGACGCATTCCGCCCTGGTGGACGGGGACACCGCGCTGGAGATCGGTCACGTGATCCTCGACGCGGGGCCCGCGCCCCGTGAACTGGCCGGTGACGATTGGATCGCGCCGCGCGAACCCGGCGATGTGGAGCTGCTGGTGGGCGCGCTGGCCGATCTCGCCGCGCAGCCGCGTAAGGCGCTGGAAGTGGCCCGCGACGCGAGCGCGGGTGCGTTCGCGGTGCTCGGGACGGCGGGCAAGGCGGTCGAGTCGGTGGTCGCCGCGGTGCGCACCGCGGCGACCGGCGCGCCCGCCAGCCCGCTGAACGCCCGTACCTCGCGCAACCGGCGCTTCGACGTGGTGCGCACCGACCTGGCGGATTACCGCACCATCCGCGAGCGTTTCGGTTGCTCGATCAACGACGCGATCCTCGCCGTGGTCACCGGAGCGCTGCGCAATTGGCTGCTCTCGCGCGGGGAAGCGCTCACCGAGTCGACCGCGCTGCGGGCGGTGGTGCCGATGTCGGTGTACGTCGAGGGAGCCGACGGCGACCAGGCGCAGACGGCGAGCGAGGTGTCGTCGTTCCTGATCGACCTGCCGGTCGGCGAACCGAATCCGGTGATGCGGCTGTCGCACATCGCGCACGCGACCGAACTGAACGGACGTCAGCGGCGTGGCGTCCGCGCGCGCACCCTCGTGCACTTGGCCGGTTTCGCTCCGGCCAGCCTGCATGCGATGAGCGTGCGCGCGGCGAGTACGTTCGCAGAACACACGTTCAATCTGGTGATCACCAACGCGCCGGGTCCGCAGGCGCCGATGTACATCGGCGGTGCGCGGATGCTGGAGATGTACCCGGTGTCGCCACTGCTTCGCAATCAGGCATCGAGCATCGGGATCACGTCCTACGACGGACGGGTGTTCTACGGTCTCAACGCCGACCGCGACGCGATGGCCGACATCGGCGTGCTCGCCACGGCGGTGCGCGATTCCATGGAGGAGATGCTCGGTGCCTGCGTCTGATCAGAACAAGCTGCGGGTCTACATCCCGGCTACGGTGCCGATGCTGCGCGAGCTGGTCGACAACCGGGAACTGTCCGCCGTCGGCGGGACCGCGTTCGCGGTGACGCCCGCGCTGCGCGAGGCCTACGCCTCCGGCGACGACGAGGAACTCGGCGAAGTCGCCATCAACGAGGCCGCCCGCGCCTCGCTGCGGCTGCTCGCCGCCGAACGCGAGGCGATCGGATCGTCGGAGGAGTCCGACGACGAGGCCGCGCCGGTCGCGGGCGGCAGTCCCGTCTACCGGCGCGCGGTGATCGCCGCCGACGTGACCGGCGCGAAACTGCGGCCCGACCTCGACGACGCGGTGGTCCGGCTGGCCGGTCCGATCGGCTACCAGCAGATCGCCTCGGTGCACGTCGATCTGGCCGACGCCGAACCGCAGGTGGCCAAGGCCGTCGACGTGGTGGACGCGGCCGATCTCGGCGACACCGACGCGGAGTTCGTCCTCGGGGACGCCGAGGACCATCAATTGGCCTGGTACGCCGCTCAGGAGCTGCCGTTCCTGCTCGAACTGCTCTGACTCGCGGCCGCGTACGCGGGCTCACACACCGCGACAACCTACGATGCCGTAACCTTGCTGGCGAGGCATCCGATCGGCGAGACGGCGGCCTGCGCATCCGGACGACAGGGAGATCAACGGCAGCGATGGGTTCGAAAATTGGGAGCTTCTCCGTGCGAAGCGTCCGCGCCTGGCTGGAGGCGCCCGCCGCGAGCGTCGCCGAGCGTGGCGGCAAACTGAACGTGCTGCGCGGCGCCGTGGCGCGGGTGACCACGCCGTTGCTGCCCGACGACTACCTGCACCTGGCCAACCCGCTGTGGTCGGCGCGCGAACTGCGCGGGCGCATCGTAGAGGTGCGCAAGGAAACCGCCGACTCCGCGACGCTGGTGATCCAGCCCGGATGGGGCTTCGACTTCAAATATCTGCCCGGCCAATACATCGGCATCGGCCTCTTGGTCGACGGACGCTGGCACTGGCGTTCGTATTCGCTGACCTGTCCGCCGGATTGGTCGGTGCCGGGTCACGCCGGTAAGCGGTTGATCTCCATCGCCGTGAAGGCGATGCCGGAGGGCTTCCTGTCCAGCCATCTGGTCAGTGGCGTGCCGGTCGGCACCGTCGTCCGGCTCGCGGCCCCGCAGGGCGGATTCGTGTTGCCGTACCCGCCGCCGGAGAAGGTGCTGTTCCTCACCGCGGGCAGCGGCATCACCCCGGTGATGTCCATGCTGCGTGCGATGGACCGGCGCGAGCTGTTCACCGACGTGGCACACATGCACTCGGCCCGGACCGCCGACGACGTGATGTTCGGTGCGGAGCTGCGTGCGCTGCACGAGCGCAACCCGAGCTTCGACACCCGTCTGCATCTCACCGCCGAGAAGGGCAAGTTCGCACTCGCCGACCTCGACTCCGAGTTCCCCGATTGGCGCGAACGCCACACCTGGGCGTGCGGCCCGGTCGGGATGCTCGACGAGATCGAGGATCACTGGCGCGAGGCGGGCCTGTCGGACCGGCTGCACGTCGAGCGCTTCGAGATCGAGCGCTCGTCGGTCGGCGCGGGCGGCACGGTCACCTTCGGCAAGACCGGCCGCACCGTCGAGGCCGACGGCGCGACCAGCCTGCTCGAGGCCGGTGAGTCCGCCGGCGTGCAGATGCCGTTCGGCTGCCGGATGGGCATCTGCCAGACCTGCGTGGTCACGTTGAGTTCCGGCCACACGCGCGACCTGCGCAACGGTGAGGAGCGCCGGGAAGGCGACAAGGTGCAGACCTGTATCTCGGTAGCGGCGGGCGACTGCACCCTGGACGTGTAGTCGTCCGGGTACCCTCGAGGTGTATCGAGTAGGGAAAGGACGCCGGTGGCCATCACCGACATCAAAACATTCGCCCACCTGACAGCCGCCGATATCGAGACACTGGGACAGGAACTGGATTCCATCCGGCGTTCGGTGGAGTTGTCCCGTGGCGAGCGTGACGCGAAGTACATCAGGCGCGCGATCGCGGCGCAGCGCGGTCTCGAAGTCGCGGCTCGCGCCGTGCTGTTCGGCAGCCGCAACCGGTGGGCCTGGCTGACCGGCACCGCGCTGCTGTCGGTCGCCAAGATCATCGAGAACATGGAACTCGGGCACAACGTCAGCCACGGGCAATGGGACTGGATGAACGACCCGGAGATCCACTCCACCTCGTGGGAGTGGGACATGACCGGCCCCTCCGCGCAGTGGCGCCGCGCGCACAACTACTCCCACCACACCTATACCAATGTGCTGGGCAAGGACGAGGACCTCGGCTTCGGCATCCTGCGGATGACCCGCGACGAGCCGTGGCGGCCGATCCACCTGGTGCAGCCGCTGGCGAACCTGCTGCTGGCCGCGACCTTCGAGTGGGGCATCGCGCTGCACGACTGGGACATCGAGAAGGAGTTGTCGGGCGCACCGCGCCGCCTGATGTCGGAGCCGAACCTGGAGTTCGGACGCAAGATCTCCCGTCAGGTGGCCAAGGACTTCCTGTTCTATCCCGCGCTCACCGGACGGGCGTTCAAGCAGACGCTGAAAGCGAACGCGACGGCGAACCTGGTGCGCAACCTCTGGGCGTACGCGGTGATCTTCTGCGGTCACTTCCCCGACGGCGCGGAGAAGTTCACCATCGAGCAGCTGGAGAACGAGACCAGCGGCGAGTGGTACCTGCGCCAGATGCTCGGCAGCGCGAACTTCAAGGCCGGGCCCGCCATGGCGTTCATGAGCGGCAACCTGTGCTACCAGATCGAGCACCACCTGTTCCCCGATCTGCCGAGCAACCGATACCCGGAGATCGCGGTGCGGGTGCGCGAGTTGTGCGACAAGTACGACCTGCCCTACACCACCGGGTCGCTGGGCAAGCAGTATCTGCTCGCCTTCCGCACCATCCACAAGCTGGCGCTGCCGGACCGGTTCCTCAAGGCGACCGCCGACAACGCTCCCGAGACCTCGTCGGAACGCAAGTTCGCCGGTATCACGCTGCCGTCGCTCGGCACGGAGTCCACGCACTGGCTGCGCATCGATCCGGAGACCGGCAAGCGCCGCGGCCTGCGTTCGGCATTGCACGAGGCGAAGGTCGTGCTGAAGGAGAAGGCGCGACAGGAGAAGGAGATGCTGCGCGAGGCCAAGGCGGCGCTGAAGGAGAAGGCCGAGCACGAGGGTCAGGTACTGCGGGACGCCAAGGTCGCGTTTCAGGAGCGGGCCCGGCACGAACAAGCGGCGCTGCGTGAAAAAGCCATGCGGGACAGGCGGTTTCGCTTCCTCCGAAGGGCGCGCTAACCTACCAGCCGGCAACCACGACCGCAATAGGGTGATTGACACACCCACGCGGCGCACCTCGCAACCTACGCTTTCGTAACTTACGGTAAAGTAACCCGTATGGCGATCTCGGATGTCAAGGAATACGCGCACCTCACCGAGGCCGACGTGGAAGCACTCGGCGCGGAATTCGACGCGATCCGGCGGGAAATCGAAGCCTCGCGCGGCGAGCGCGACGCGAAGTACATCCGCAATGTCATCAGGTTGCAGCGAGCCCTCGAGATCGGCGGCCGGGCGGTGCTGTTCGCCAGCCCGGTGCGCCCGGCCTGGCTGGCCGGCGTCGCCCTGCTCGGCACCGCCAAGATCATCGAGAACATGGAGATCGGGCACAACGTCATGCACGGGCAGTGGGACTGGATGAACGATCCGGAGATCCACTCCAGCTCGTGGGAATGGGACAACACCGGTGCCGCCAAGCACTGGAAGCACACCCACAACTACCTGCACCACAAGTACACCAACGTGCTCGGCATGGACGACGACATCGGCTACGGCCTGCTGCGGGTGACGCGCGACCAGCGCTGGAAGCCGTTCAACCTGGGCAACCCGATCTACAACCTGGTGTTGCAGCTGTTCTTCGAGTACGGCGTCGCCATCCAGCACATGGAGCTGGGCAAGCTGGTGGCGGGCCGATACAAGCCGGGCTCCCCCGAGCGGGCCGAGTTCGAGCGCAAGCGCAGCGAGGCGCTCACCAAGATGGGCAAACAGGTCCTCAAGGATTACGTCATCTTCCCCGCCCTCACCGGCCCGGCGTTCTTCTCCACACTGACGGCCAACCTGGCGGCCAACGCGATCCGCAACGTCTGGTCCAACGCGGTCATCTTCTGCGGGCACTTCCCCGACGGGGCGGAGAAGTTCACCAAGGCCGACATCGATGGCGAGACACACGGCCAGTGGTACCTGCGCCAGATGCTCGGCAGCGCCAACATCTCCGGCGGCCCGGTCATGCACTTCATGACCGGCAACCTGAGCCACCAGATCGAGCACCACCTGTTCCCCGACCTGCCGAGCAACCGGTACGCCGACATCGCCGTGCGGGTGCGCGAGCTGGCCGACAAGTACGACCTGCCCTACACCACCGGCTCGCTGCCGGTGCAGTACTTCAAGGCGTGGCGCACCATCCTCAAGCTGTCGCTGCCGAACAAGTACCTGCGGGCCACCACCGACGACGCGCCGGAGACCGCCTCGGAACGCAGGTTCGGGGGCAGCGCCACGGCCACCATCGATCCGGTGACCGGCCGGCGCCGTGGTCTGCGCACCGCGCTCGCCCAGGGTCGGCGGCGGCTCGCCCGGCGCGGCTCGCCCGCGGCGCGCTGATTCCACTCTTGCGGTGACGTCGGCTCGGTCTCGGAATCCGAGCCGACTGGGCGTTACGGGCCGCTCGGCCGGGCCGTGTGCGGCGAGTTCGCCGGATTTGATTGACTCAGACGGTGCATCCTGAGGTTCTGAGCGTCTACGAGGCCATCCGGCGGCGCCGCGACGTGCGCGCGGAGTTCACCGGCGAGGTCGTGGACGAGGCGACGCTGTGGCGGCTGCTGGACGCCGCGCACCGGGCGCCCAGCGTGGGGAATTCGCAGCCCTGGGATTTCGTCGTGGTCCGCGATCCGGCGACGCTGCGCAAGTTCGCCGACCATGTGGCGCGCAAGCGCACCGAGTTCCGGGACGCGCTGCCGCCCGAGCGTGCCGCTACCTTCGAGCCGATCAAGATCGAGGGCATTCTGGAGAGCGGTACCGGAGTGGTGGTCTGCTACGACCACGATCGCGGCGGACCGCAGGTGCTCGGGCGGGCCACGGTGCCCGAAGCCGGTATCTACTCCGCGGTTCTCGCCATCCAGAATCTCTGGCTGGCGGCCACCGCCGAAGGCGTCGGCGTCGGGTGGGTGTCGTTCTACGATCCCGGCTTCCTGTCCGACCTGATCGGCCTTCCGGAGGGCGTCCGCACGGTCGCCTGGCTGTGCGTCGGGCCGGTGCACGAATTCCAGCGCGTCCCCGATCTCGAGCGCTTCGGCTGGCGCGCGGGCAGACCGCTCACCGAGGCGGTGCACCGCGAAACCTATCGCGGCTGATCTCCCCGTCCCGATCGCGCATCGTTACGCAAATGTGGGGATCGTTCATGGTTCAATCGGATGCCCACTGGGTACGACAAGGGCGAAACTGCCTCTGACGCAGTGTTCTTCACGGGAGTTCGTCGGTTCCAGGAGGTTTTTGCACATGGCCAATGTCGATGCTGTTCGGCTGTCGAGCGAGCTGGGCATCGATCTGGCACAGGCGACGTTGCGCCTGCGTCGGGAAGGCATCCCCGGCGAGACCAAGCACCAGACCTGTCTGCGGATCCTCGCGGACGAGGGACGCAAGCGGCGGGGCGCCACGGGCAAGTGAGGGCTCCGGGGCGGCGGTAGCCGAGGCGACCGCCGCCCGGCGCGGGACCATGGCCTGCGGGTGCGCCCACGCCGCTCGCGTCAAACGCGTTCGAGCACCGCCGACGCGCCGATGCCGCCCGCGGCGCAAATCCCCAGCAGTGCTGTGTTCTTCCCCGTGCGGGCCAGCTCGTTGGCCATGGTGGTCACCATGCGCGCCCCGGTGGCCCCGAACGGGTGGCCGAGCGAGATCGAGCCACCGTGCACGTTCAGCTTGTCGATGTCCACCTCACCGACGGCGGTGTCGCG
This sequence comes from Nocardia exalbida NBRC 100660, assembly GCF_000308575.1. GTDB lineage: Bacteria > Actinomycetota > Actinomycetes > Mycobacteriales > Mycobacteriaceae > Nocardia > Nocardia exalbida. Next base: position 39,850 of record NZ_BAFZ01000092.1, read on the forward strand.
ATCCAGCCGGGTCTTGGCCCACTCGTCGCTGGCCAGCGCGGTCAGCACCGCCAAGGTCTGGGCGGCGAAGGCCTCGTGGATATCGACGAGATCGGCGTCGCCCAGCGACATCCCGGCCTTCTCCAGCGCCCGAGGCATCGAGATGGCCGGACCGATCAGCACCTGATCGGCCGGATCGACGCTCACGTAGCTCCACGACCGGAACGCAGCCAGCGGCCGATACCCGAGGGCGTGCGCCTTCTCCTCGCTCATCAACAGCACCGCGGCGGCCCCGTCGGTGAGCGGGCTGGCGTTGCCCGCGGTCACGCTGCCGTCCGCGGCGAAAACCGGCTTCAGAGTGGCCAGTTTCGCGATGCTGGTGTCGCCGCGCACCAAGCCGTCGCGCAGGATCTCCACGTCTTCGGGAGTGCGCACCCGCAGCACTTCGTCGTCGAACCGGCCGGACTCGATGGCGGCCGCCGCGCGATGGTGCGAGCGGGCGGCGAACTCGTCCTGGTCCGCGCGGCTCACGCCGTGGATGCGAGCCATCTTCTCGGCCGATTCGCCCATCACCTCACCGGTGGTGCGCTCGGCGATCCTGGGCCGGCTCGGGAGCAGATCGGTGAACGGCGCGAGGCGCGCGACCGCGGACAGGTAGTCCTTCGGCTTCGGCTTGCCCAGCGCCAGCGGCGCCGCCGCGTGCACGACCTTCTGCGGCAACTTGACCTCGGCGTTCGAGGTGGAATCGCTGCCGCCCGCGATCATGATGTCGTACTCGCCCCGCTCGATCGCGGCCGCGGCCGAGGTGACCGCCTGCAAGCCGGAGGCGCAGGCCCTGGTCACCGTGTAGCCCTCGCAGCCCGGGTCCAGCCGCAGGTCCAGCGCGATCTCCCGGGCGATGTTCGGCGCCGCGCCGGGCAGGATGACACCGCCCCACACGATCGCCTCCACTTGCGCGCCGGGCAGCCCGGTTCGCTCCAGCAGTCCCCGTACCGCGGCGTCGGCCAGCGCGATGGAATCCATCCGCGTGTATCCGGTGAACGCGCGCAGGAACGGCGTGCGCGCACCGGACACGATCACGGCACGGCGAGCAGCTTTGGTGGCCATGCGATTTCCTTTCGAAAGCCTCGGTCCACCAAACTTACTCTAAAGTAAGTTCACCGTCGACCCCCTTCGCCGACGGTGAACCCGACGTAGCGGCACTCCCCTCCGCCGCCGCTGAACCGGTCCGCCGCGCGCCGTTGAGCGGCAGACCGGAGACGCCCGTCCCGGCGAACGCCCCTGCCCGTCCCGGAACCGCCGCAGGCCCTCCCCGGGACCTTCCGACGCAAAGAACCGTAACAAACTTTCGACCGATTTTCCAAATAGTTTCTATTGATTTGCCTAAGACCTCCTAGCGGCTTACCATGAACGCACTATGCATAGCCCTTCGGAGCTGTCGCGGCAGAAGAGATTCGGGCGAATCATCAGAGAACGCCGGGACGAGCTCGGCCTCACCCAGCTACAGATCGGCGACCTCGGGGGACCTTCGGCGCCGACCATCCGGAAGATCGAGGACGGCGAGGCGACCATCAGCATGCAGACGCTGAACAAGCTCGACGCCCCGCTGCGATGGTTGCCCGGCAGCGCCGCCCGCACCTACGCGGGCGGCGTTCCCGCCGCCGACGAACCCGCGAACGCTCCGCGCGGCGCAGGCGAATCGGTGGTGGCGGGCCCGGACGCGATCCGCTTCGAAATCTCCGATCTCACCGGTCTTCTCGCGGCTTCGGGCAGGCTCACCGACGCCGTCGAGAACGGTCGCACCACCGACCCGCAGGTGGTCGCGGCGATCGCGGAACTCAACCGGGTGGTCTCCAAGCTGTCCGCGCGGTACGCGACCGCCATGCTCGAACGCAACGGCGGACCGGGCAGGCAGGTGCATCCGCTGGTGGAGATGGCCTTCGCGCACCTGCTCGCGATCCCCGCGGAGGCCAGCGACTCCGGCGAGCTACAGGAACGCCGGTACCGCCGCTGGCTGGCCGGTCGATCGGAGGATATCGATGCGGCGACCGAAGCCCGATTCCGCGCACGCTGGCTGGCGGCCAACATGGCGACGACAACGGTTCGAAACGGTGAGTGACGAGGCAGCCATGACCGACAACGGGCCCGACCGCGCGGCACTCGCGCTGAGTCACAAGATCAATCGGCTGTTCGCCGTCGTGCATCCGCGCGACGCACCGGAACGCGGCGTCGAATCCGTCGCCGAGCAGGCAGGCGATTTTCTCGGTCGCCGGGTGCCGCCCGGCCTCCTGACGCGCCTGCGCGAAGGCGAGTTCGACGACGAGGACGCGGGCGCGGTCGATCCCGAGATCCTCGCCGCGGTGGCGCGCAGCTTCGGTGTGGCCGCCGACTATCTGCTCACCCGTGGCCCCGCCGCCGCCGCGATCGACCGGGAACTCGAGTTGCTTGCCACCATGCGCGACGCCAACGTCGCCAGCATCGCGCTGCGCGGTTCCAACATAGATCGGGGCATGCTCGCCAAGATCATCCAGAGCACGGCAGGGTCGATGCCGCCGAGTCGGTAGCATGCTTCCCTACATGGGCCACCGAGCTTTTGTAGGAGACCGATCGCATGGCCATCCAGGCCCGGTTCCGGAGCTTGACCCGGGACCTCCCGATACCCCACCCCTGGGATTTGCAGACCTACCTCGATGATGTCGCGGCGTACCGGGGCCGCAGCATCAGCCTGTTGCCGATCGATACCGCGCTGCTCGCGGGGACCGGATGCGGCACGGGCAGCGGCCTGTGGATCGCCAAGCAGGACAGCGATGTCATCGCCTACGGGGCCGACACCACCGAGTGGCACGCCGAGCACATCATCGTGCACGAGCTCGGGCACATGCTGCTCGGGCACGGCCCGGAGCAATCCGAATCCGGTGAGGCGCCCACGAGCGCACCGTCCGTGGCCGCGGTCGCCGATCTGTTGCCCTCGATCTCGCCCGAGTCGATCGCCCACGTGCTCGGCCGCACCGACTACGGCACCCGGCGCGAACGAGACGCGGAGACCTTCGCCGACATGGTGATGCTGCACGCCATGCGTCCGCCGAGCCGCGATTCGCTGCTGCACCGCACGTTCTTCCGCGACCGGCGGCGGTGACCTCGCCGATCCCGGCGCCGATCGCGATTCCGCTGATCGTGTTCGTCGCGGTGGTCGTGCTCGGGCGTCGTCTCGTGCTGCACCACGCCATCGTCGATCGCCTCCTCAACCGGGCCATGCTGTGGGGCACTGCCACGTTGGTCCTGCTCGAACGCGGCATCGCACCGGCGATCGGCAGCCTGCTGCACCAGCTTTCGATGGGCACGCTGTTGATGGAGGTCGTCGGACTGTACGGGGCGGCCCGGCTGTGGTCCGGCGCGGAACCCGCGTCCGCGTTCACCCGGCAGCGGGTCTACGACCTCGCCGGACTGGCCGGAGCGGCGATCATCCTGGTGGTGGGGACCGCGGCACGCCAGGAGGGACGGCTGGTGGGGCAATCGCCGGACTGGCAGGCGCTGGTGGTGTGGGCGATCCTGTGGTTTCCGCTGCTGGCCGCCGGCCGGCTGTGCTGGCGCGCGGCGGTGCGCGAACTGCGCTCGGACGAATCGGCCGCCGCGGAGCGGATCGTCTACGTCACCCTGCTGGCCACACTGGTCGTCGGGTCCGCAGGCCTGGTCGTCTCCGCGGTACAGCTCGCCGGGCCCGGCGCGACGGCCGACCCAGCTCTGGTGCGCTGGGCCGCACCGACTTTCGCCGTCTCGGCGCTCGGCGCGGCGCTCCTGGCCGTTCCGCTGGTCGCCTGGCTGCGGGCACACACGGGCTGGGACCGCGCCGGACGATACTGCCGACGCCTGCGTCCGCTGTGGCGCGATCTGACCGCGGCGGTACCGGAGGTCGTGCTCGAGCCGGACCTGCCCGCGGCCGAATCCGACGCGCGGCTGATCCGCATGACGGTCGAGATCCGCGACGCCCTGATGCACCTGCGGCACTATCTGCCCGAGGACGCCGCCGGCACCGACTACGTGGCACAGATCCAGCGCGCCATCGCCGCGAAATCGAGCGGCGCGGCGGTGCGTACGCGGCGGCCGGACCATCCCGCCGGGCCGCCGGTGGGCGACATCGACTCGGATCTGCGGCTGCTACTCGCGATGGCCCGCGACTGGCCGCGGGGTGCGAGAGGCGTCTCGACATGATTCTCCGGGCATCCAGCTCGTGAGCTGAATGCCCGGAGAAATGGGACGGATGGTTCGGTGCCGTCAGGCCAGGCGGATCAGGCCGTAGTCGAAGGCATGGCGACGGTAGACCACCGAGGGCCGGTCGCTCTCCTTGTCGTAGAACAAGAAGAAATCGTGACCGACGAGTTCCATCTGGTAGAGGGCGTCGTCGACGGACATCGGGGTCGCCGAGTGCACCTTCGTGCGCACGATGTGGCCGGGACCGGCCTCGTAATCCTGCTCGTGCCCTTGCTCGAGGTGGGTGTGCGCGGCATCGGACTCGGTGAGCCGCTCGAAGAGGGAGTCATCCACCAGATCGGCGGTGGCCTGGGCAACCGACAGCGGCGTCTTGTCGCCGTAGTGCACCCGGCGCCGATCCTTGGTGCGGCGCAGCCGGCTCTCCAGCTTCGCGGTCACCGACTCGAAGGCGGCGTAGAAGCTGTCCGCGCAGGCCTCGGCCCGCACGACGGGACCCTTTCCGCGCGCGGTGATTTCGACGCGCTGACAGTTCTTGCGCTGACGCCGGTTGCGCTCGTGGAACAGCTCCACGTCGAAGAGGAAGATCGATGGATCGAAGCGTTCTAATCGGGAGAGTTTTTCCGCGACGTAAATACGAAAATGGTCGGGCACCTCGACGTTGCGGCCCTTCACCACGATGTCGCCGCGTGGCGCACGTGGTTGTTCCGCTGCGGGTTGCTCGGGTGCTGCTTCCTGGGTGCCGGAGTCCAGCACCGAAGGAGCGGGATCTTTCACTGAAGGTCGTGAAGAAGTCGTCACGCGTACCTCCCGGATCTGGCCGCACCGACCGATTCCAGTGCGGCGGGATTGAGCCGTGCCGATCGACAATTACTCGGCACAAGTTGTCCGAGGCGCCACCTCCAAACTTGCGGTTCGGGTGTGTGTTCGCGACGCTAGTCCGCCGACGCGCTGATCGCCAGTGTTCACGCAAATTTCCCGGAGTCAAGCAACACACGTAACCAGAACGCCATGTGTCGGCAATCCGATGTGCCGCAGTGCACGCACCGATTCGCGGGCCGTGGCACCGGTGGTCAGCACGTCGTCGACCAGCACTATCTCGGCGTTCGCCGGTATTCCCCGAGCGGCGACACGGCCGGGGGCGGTGCGCACCCGCCCCTCCAGGTTGCGAGCCCGCTCGGCGGGTGTCAAGCCGACCGAATCACGTACCTCTGGACCCACTCGCAACAGGGGTACCATGCGGGTGTCCGGTAGCCATTGCGCAGCTACCGCGGCCGACCGCAGCACCGGATCGCCGCCGCGGCGTCGCGCCGCCACACTCCTGCTCGGCGCGGGAACCAGCACCAAAGGACGGCGCGGCGAACGCAACTCGGCGAGCGCGCCCGCGAGCGCCACCCCGAGTGGCTTCGCCAGATCGCGCCTGCCTCGTTCCTTGACGGCGAGCACCGCCCGGCGCGCGGGCCCGGCGTACGGCCCGAGCGCCCAGCACGGAACGCCCGGATCGGTGCGTGGCCACACCCGCACCGGCGGGCCGGTCAGGGTGACGGCGCAGGCGGCGCACCAATCGGCTCCGGAACGTCCGCAGCCCGCACAGGCGGCGGGCAGCACCAGATCGAGCAGGGTTCGCATCGACCGAGTGTGCGCCCGGCCCCCGACAAGTTCGCTCGCTCAGGCCGGCGGCGATGCCCCGGGGTGAACGTATGCGTCTGCGGCAGGGACGTTTACGCGGTCCACCACGGCCGCGTACCCGGGACCGGACGCAGCTCAGCCGGGCAGGACGGGTATGGCGTTCGCGCCCAGACCCGGGACCTCGCGCCAGTACGGCTGCCCTTGGTCCGGAGCGGAGGTCAGCTCCAGCACCGCGCGTGAGTCGGCGACGTACTGGTGGTCCGGGCTCGCGCTCAGCGAGCGCACCGGCGCCGTCAGATTCTGTGAGGTCAGCGGGGTCGGCTCCGAGCCGTCGACCGACACCGTGCTGACCGGGTCCACATTGCCCTCACGGGCGATGATGATGGTGTCCGCGTCGAGCCAGTCCACCGAGACCGCGGCTGTGCTGAGTCCGACGCCCACGGGAAGCGCCGAGGTCAGCGCCACCTTTCCGTCCGGTTTGGGCACGACGACCGCGACGTACACCCTGCCGTCGGCGATCATTGCCGCCCGCACTCCGGACCGGGAGATCCGTAGTTCGGTGATCGGCAGCCGAGGCGAGGTGGCCGAGGATGCCGCCGTCAGCCCGGAGATGTCGACGTTCTGCACCGATACATTGCCGCTGCCCCGGTCGTTGACCGCGCGGATCACCCGATCGCCGTCGACCACCGCCCATGCCGCGCTGCCGTCCGCGGTCCAGGAGGGCCGGGTGATGGTGAAGCCCTCGGCCACCGGAAAGGCGTTGCCGCCGTAGGTGCCGACCATCAGCGTGCGCGACGGCACGCCCGGGGGTCTTCCGGCTTCCGCGACGGCGGCGACGAGCTGACCGTCCGGGGACAACGTCGCCGACTGGAGGTTGTTCACCCCGCCGAAGTAGCCGGGAGCGGGGATGATGCCACCGTTCTCGGCGATCTGCACCAACCCCCCGCCGCGCAGCGCGTGCAGCCCGGTCTGATTGCGCGCGGAGGTGGCCGGATTGAACTGCTGCACGTCGGCCACGCTCCACCCGTTCGCGGCGAACCGCTCGTCCAGCGGCTTGCCGTCGGCGAGCAGCATGTACGGCCCGAGGATGTCGGCGCTGGACAACGTGAGCACCACCTGCGCGGCCAGTAGTTCGCGCTCGCGCGGATTCAACACCGACGCGCCCGCCAGGTCGATCTTGACGCCGCCGAGCCCGATGCCGACGCCGTCGGGATCACCGTTGGCCTTGGTGATCGCCCCGCGCAGCGCGATCGGCGGCGCCAGCTCGCTGCGCAGCACCGACGCCAGCGCGGGCTGCGGCCCCTCTAGCAACGAGCTGAGCAATCGCTGGGCCAGCTGAGCTTTCGGCACCGCGAGCCAGCGCAGATCCGGGACGGCCATATTGCCGGTCGGATCGATGAAGTACAGCACGTAGCGGCGGTAGGACTTGAAGAACGCGGTGGAGTCCATGACGACGCCGTCGGGCAATTCGTCGATGCGCCACTCACCGTTGATCTTGGTCAGCTCGATCTTGTTCTCGACGAAGGGGATGTCGTCGTTGGGACGGTACCCGCCGTCGGCGGACAGCTCCCCGACCTTGCGCGCGCGGATCAGATAGTTGGCTTTGTCTCCGGAGCGCGACTCTCGCAACGTGTCGGGCTTCTCGACGATGACGGTGCCCGCCGCGTCGTCCCATTGGGTGGAAGCCGCGGGGGTCATATACTGCCGGGCGGCCAGATGCCGGTTGGCGGGATCGGCGGTGGCCTGGAGGAAGTCGCGCAGCAGCAGATCGGGATCGCGGTTGGCGACCGGTGGCGGCGGGCCCTCGGAGGTGGGCTCCCGGTTGATGGTGCCCAGCGCCTCCGGCGCGGAGGACTCGGGCAGGCTGGCGCAGGCGGTGAGCGGTGCCACGACCGCGAGGATCGTCGCCACCAGCACTGTCAGCCGCCGCCCCCGCGCAGATCTGACACGCATTCTCATGACTGTACGTCCCCCGGTTCGCGCGCCCCGCCGCCCCCGGGTTGCGCCGACTCCGATGCCGATGAGCCGTTCGTTCCGGACGCGTGCGCCTCGTCGGGCGAGGCGGTGTCGGTGGGCTGCGTGCCGCCGGCCGTGGCGTGCGGTTCGTTCGCACGAGCCTCCGAGCCGCCTTCCGTGCCCCTGCTGTCTCCTTCGTCGCCGCTCGGCCCGTCGCCGTCCGGCTCTTTTGTGTGCTCCGAACGCCTGCTTTCGGGCGCCGGCACGGAATCGCCCTGCTGCGCACCGGCCGGATCGGAACTGCCCGGATCCGCGCCCTGCGGCACGGCGCTCGTCCCCTGCGCGGCGCCCGAAGCGGTCGAGTCGTAGGTGGCCTCGTCCGGTTCGGCGGCGACCGGTGGCGCCTTCTCCGATTCGACGGACGGTTCCGGTTCGACCAGGCGCATCGACTTGCGCGCCGGTTCCAGCGGAAGCGGGCTCGGGCCGAGTTTCTTGCCGCGCACCAGCGGCAGCGTCAGGCGGAAGCTGGCGCCGATGCCCGCCTCACCCCAGGCCTCGAGCTTGCCCTCGTGCAGGTTCGCGTCCTCCACGCTGATCGACAGGCCGAGACCGGTGCCGCCGGAGCGGCGCATGCGGGACGGATCCGAGCGCCAGAACCGGTTGAAGACCAGCTTCTCCTCGCCCGGCCGCAGACCGACGCCTTGATCGCGCACGACGACGGCGACGGCGTTGGCCTCGACGTCGCCGCGCATCCGGATCAGCACCGGCTTGCCCTCGCTGTGATCGATCGCGTTGGCGAGCAGGTTGCGCAGCACGCGCTCCACCCGGCGCGGATCGACCTCGGCGACGAGCGGCTCCTCCGGCATGTCGCTGATCACCTCGACCCCGGCGTCCTTGGCCAGGTGCCGCACGGTGGAGATCGCGGCCCGCGCGCACATCCGCACGTCCAGCGACTCGACCTGTAGTTCGGCGACGCCCGCGTCGTGCCTGCTGATCTCCAGCAGGTCGTTGAGCAGGCCCTCGAACCGGTCCAGCTCGTTGACCAGCAACTCGGCGCTGCGGGCCAGGGCGGGATCGAGGTCGTCGCTGCTGCCGTGGATCAGGTCGGCGGCCATGCGCACGGTGGTCAGCGGGGTGCGCAACTCGTGGCTGACGTCGGAGGTGAACCGGCGCTGTAGATTGCCGAACTCCTCCAGCTGGGTGATCTGGTTGGAGAGGCTTTCGGCCATCTCGTTGAACGCCTGGGCCAGCCGCGCCATATCGTCCTCGCCGCGTACCAGCATGCGTTCCTTGAGCCTGCCGTCGGCGAACCGGCCCGCGATCCGGGCGGCGGAACGAATCGGCAGGACCACCTGCCTGGTGACCAGCGCGGTGATCGCGGCCAGCAACACCAGCAGCACGATGCCGCCGACCAGCATGGTGCCGCGCATCAGCGACAGGCTGCGTTCCTCGTTGGCCAGCGGGAAGATCAGGTAGATCTCCAGGGTCGGGATCTCCGCGCTCGGGCTGCCGATGATCAGCGCGCGCCCGCGGTAGCCATCCGCGTCGTCGACCGTGGCGAACTGGTAGCTGACCTGGTTGCGCTGCACGAACCGGCGCAGTTCGTCGGGCACCTCTTGGATCGGGCCGCGCGGAATCTGCTGCGGCGGCATCCCGCCGATGACGCTCAGCGCCGAATCGAAGCTGCCCGCCGCGCCGGTGGACTGGCCGGTGCCGGCGCGGTTGGACAGCGCGTTGCGGGCCTCTTCCAACCGCTGCGGTTGGGCGCCGATGTCGTGCACACCCGCCAGCTGGCTCTCCACCGTGTTGCGCGCACGGTCCATCTCCTCGACCGCGGCGTTGATCTTGGCGTCCAACAACCGGTCGGTGATCTGACTGGTCAGCACCACGCCCAGGATCGTGATGACGATCAGCGACAGCGTCAGCGTGGACACGATGACGCGCAACTGCAGCGAACGACGCCACAGGTGGCCTAAGGCAATGCCGACCGCTTGGAACCAGGCCACCACCGGTGCCAGCGATCGTTCCAGACGCGTGATCACGCCATGGATCACGGCGGTCCGGCCTTGTAACCGACACCGCGGACGGTCAGCACGATCTCCGGGTTCTCGGGATCCTTCTCCACCTTCGCCCGCAACCGCTGCACGTGGACGTTCACCAGGCGGGTGTCGGCGGCGTGCCGGTAGCCCCAGACCTGCTCGAGCAGGACCTCACGGGTGAACACCTGGCGCGGCTTACGAGCCAGGGCGACGAGCAGGTCGAACTCCAGCGGCGTCAGCGAGATCTGCGCGCCGCCGCGGCTGACCTTGTGCGCGGGCACATCGATCACGATATCGGCGATCGACAGCAGCTCGGCGGGCTCCTCCTCGGTCCGGCGCAGGCGGGCCCGCACCCGGGCGACGAGCTCCTTCGGCTTGAAGGGCTTGACGATGTAATCATCGGCGCCCGATTCCAGACCCAGCACGACGTCGACCGTGTCGGTCTTCGCCGTGAGCATCACGATCGGAACCCCGGAATCGGCCCGCAGCACACGGCACACGTCGATGCCGTTCATGCCGGGCAGCATCAGGTCCAGCAACACCAGATCGGGGCGGATCTCGCGAACCGCCGCCAGGGCCTGTGTGCCGTCGCCGACCACGTGCGGGTCGAACCCTTCCCCGCGCAAGACGATCGTGAGCATCTCGGCGAGTGCCATATCGTCGTCGACGACCAGAATCTTCGGCTTCATAACTACTATGTTGTCATCTCCCAGGCCAGGATCGGGCCGCCACGCCAACACTGGTGCGAACCCACGGCACAGCCAACCTTATCGACCAACGATTTCGGCGATCCGCGCGGCCAGCTCAGCCGGACCGTCGTCGGATCGGTACGTCCACCAGGGTCCGCGCCAGTCGCGTTCGGCCAGCTCACGGTACACCGCGCCGGTCCGGTACTGCAGACCGCCGTCACGCTCGTAGGCGTCGAGGGCGCGCTCGGCGTCGAGTTCGCCACGCCTGCGGGCACGCTCGGCCGCGAGTTCGGTGGGCACATCCAGCAATACCTGCAGGGCAGGTACGGGCAGGGCGAATCTGCCGAATTCCAAATCGCCCACCCAGTCCACGATTTCACCGTCGGCCGACTGCCCGAGCCGGGCCGCCGAGTAGGCGGCGTTGGAGGCGACGTAGCGGTCCAGGAGTACAACGTCGTTGTCGGCCAACAGCTTCGACAGCTCGTCCAGCGCGTCCGCGCGGTCCAGCGCGAAC
>NZ_BAFZ01000091.1 GCF_000308575.1 Nocardia exalbida NBRC 100660
GAGCTCACCGAGCTCACCGGCACCGGCCGCAACACGGTGCGCGAGGCCGTCCAGGCCCTCGTGCACGCCGGCATGCTGGAGCGTCGCCAAGGTTCCGGCACCTACGTGATCGCGGCGTCGGACCTCGGCGGAACCCTGGGCAAGTATTTCGCCGATGCCGA
>NZ_BAFZ01000090.1 GCF_000308575.1 Nocardia exalbida NBRC 100660
ACATATTGGCCGGGTCCGCGCCGAACACTCCCAGTTGCGATCGGACGATCGCCTGGCCCATCGGATCGCTGGTGCGCGGACACCCGCTGTAGGCACCGACCGCGCTGTACAGACCGGGTGCACCGATCGCGAGATCCAACGCGGAAGTCGCCGACATGGAAAGTCCCGCGACGGCGTTGCGGCCGTTCATCCCGAACCTGGCCCCGAGCAGCGGCGGCAGTTCCCTGGTCAGGAACGTCGTCCACATGTTGCGGCCGAGTACAGGGTCATCGCGCAGCCAATCGGTGTAGTAGCTGGCGCGCCCGCTCAACGGCACGATCACGTTGACCGGTTTGTCCGCGAAGAACGCCGCGATGTCGGTGCGCCGGGTCCACGGACCCCCGTCCTCGCCCCCGTCCACGGCGTTCAGCAGATACAGCGCGGGAGCGCCGGAACCCGGATGCGACATCCACAGCGTGATGGGGCGATCCATCGCCGCGGAGTGGACGACGACTTCGAACTCCCGCCCACCCAGCGGGCGCACGTCGAGAATGCTCGCGCCGGGATCGGCGGCGGCGGTCGTGGCCGGGACGAAGGCGGCGCACACCGCGAGAAGTGGAACCAGGCATCGCAGGAGCCGGTACATGAGACGAGTGTCCATCACCCCCGCCGGGACGCATCTGGCATTCGTCGAGCATGTTCTCAATCGCACATGAAATTGCTGCTCAAAAGCAATCAACATCGAAAGTCTTGGCGAATCCACCAAGAAAGCAATTGATCAGCAAAGGTCACTCGGAACTCGCTCCTTGCGATCGGGAGCTGACGCCGCGCGCCTCATGAGCAGCGGGCGTCAGCGGGACGCACGACCCCCGTCAGGGCAATCCATTCGGCGTCGGTGAGATCGCTACCGGCATGCGCACATGCGGTCCGCATCAGGCCCTCCGGTGAGATGTCGCGTTCGATCAGCGTTCCGTCGACGCCACCGGAGAAGGCGGGACCAGGGTTCAGCGTCACGAGATACCGTCCGTCCGCGGATAAGGCGACGGCCGGTATGACATGCCAGACCGAATCGGACTCGAGTTCTCCCAGACTCGTTCCGTCGGCGGCGAAGAGAGTCATCGAACCCGCCTGGTCTCTCGCGACGACAAGGCTCGCGTCCGCGGCGGCGGCAAGCTGCAGAATCGCCCCTCGCGCACTGCCGAAGGAGATCGTGCGCTCCCTCCCCGCGCCGGTCCGATCCCATATCTCGATGCCGTCGTTCCGGCGGATCAGCAGATGCCGCCCGGCGAAGAGCATCGTCTGCACGTCCTTGCCGTCGATATCGTGCGCGTTCTGCCCGTGCGCCAGATCGTAGACCGAGATGTCGTCGGTATCGCGCATGACCAGGAACTCTCCGGTCGCGTCGATACCGGCTTCCACGATCTTGTCGGTGTCGACCGCGCCACCCAGCGGAATGAATTCCGTATCGACGCCCCCGGTATCGAGATTATGCAGGTACGCCCTTCCCCTGCTGTCCAAAGACACGGCGGTGGCCGGCGAGGACGACACTCCGGCGGCCCTGACCGTCGTATACGGCGGTGGAGAATTCAGGATCACCACCTCGAAGGCGGATTCCACCTGTGGCCTGTGGGCGGATACGCGCCGGTCGTAGCCGGAGACCGGATTCGCGGCGAGAGCCAGCACAGAGCCATCCGCTCGCCACGCGGGCATACCGGTCACGCCTGGAATGAATTGTGGTCGTGATGAATCCGGCCCGAGGCGTTGGATGATCACGACGTCGCTGTTCAGCGCGGATGTCTCCGGGTCCTTGTGCTGGCCTGTGATCACGGCGGTGCGTCCGTCCGGCGCCAGCGACAAGCTGGGCGGGCAATTATCGCATCCTTTGACGATCGGCACCGGGATGGTTCTGGCCAGCCGGTCATGCTGCTCGATGTCCCACAGAGTGATCAGCCGCGCGGAGGCCGAGACCAGTCGCGTTTCGGAAGTTCCGAGGAATCTCAACAGCTTTCGGTCGAAGTCGATCGCGGCGCCGGTGATCAGTGGTGGCGGATCCCGGGGTGCTACCTCGCCGGTCACGGGAGCCACGTAGAAGCCACCGTCGGCACTGGGTACCGCTGCCGTGCGGCCCGTCCGGCTGAGCGCGGCGGGAGCCGACCTGCTGGGCGTGGGAACACCGACATATCCGGCTTCGGGGCGAGGATCGTCCGGCACTGCACGCAACCGGAAAACCGGTACCGGAAGGCCGGGTGCGACCGCACACGGGAACGAGGCCCCATCGGGGGAGAGTTCTCCGACGGCTTGAGCCTTACCGCAGACGTCGTCCGTGTCCAAAGGGGAGAGATCTGTTGTGATTTCCTCCCGAAGGGAGATCTGCCGCACCGCGCCGCCGGTGTCGAGGAGACGCAAGGTCGTGTCGTCGATGAACACCATGCTGGTCAAATCACGGACCGTCGGATGTGAGGTGAGAACCCGTCCGGAGGACAAGTCGATGATGTCGACCACTCCTGGCGTGCCCGTGGCGGCCCCGATTCGGCGGTCGACCGCACCGAACCTCCCTGATTCGGAAATGGCGACAACTTCGGCGCCGCGCTCGTCGGGCGCGCCGAGGTCCGGTGCGCCGGAGTCGTGACGCCACAAGGCGATCGAGGTGCCATCCGTGGCCAGAACGGTCCGGCCGTCCGCGGCGACGGCCAATGATCGGATAGGGCCGGGCAACCGGGTGACCGATTCGGTCATCGGATCGCCGGGCACCCACGTCACGACTTGCCCGTCGGCCAGTCCCGCCACGACGGTCCTACCGTCGGCGCTGCTCCGCAGGACCGTAACGTCCGCGGGCGCGGCTACGTAGCGCGCGACCTTCGGACCGGCCGTATTCGCGCGGAGCAGGGCAGCATGGCTACGCGGGCTCGGGTCGAGACGGTAAGCCGCGACGGCCAGAAGCAGTGCCGCGCGGACATCGGTGGTCATTTTGGTGTCGGCGACCGACGCCATGAGTCGTGCCGTGGCGATTCTGGCCTGCTCCTCGGCCCGATTGCTCTGCACCCTGGCTACCAGCGCTGCGATCAGCGCCAGGACGAGCAAGGTCACCAATGCGCCGATAGCGGTATTCGCCCAGCGCAAGTTTCGCTTGGTCTGCTGATAGCCCTCGGATTTGATATCGGTCTCGGAGACGCCGTGAATCACCGCGGCGATGCCGACCGCGATGGCGTCGATGTCCGGATGCGGGGCTCCGTCCGCACCCTCGCGCCACTTGATCGTCTTGTATACGGGTTCGGAGGCGAATACGCCGAACAGGCGTGGCGGCAGCGCGGTCGAGCGAACTCGGTCCCAATCCCCCGCCACCTCGTCCCATGCCAGGGTCCCGGCGCTCAGGACCAGCAATATCGTCTCGGGAGACCGATTCGCCAGCCACCACTCGATCTCGCGATCCACCCACATGGATGCGGCAGCCTCTGGCGAAGCCACCACGACGAGCCATTTCGAACGCGACAGGCCCGCGACGATCTTGCCCTCCAGTTCGGGACCGATCGAGATTCCGCTGTAGTCGAGAAAGATGCGTGTTCGTGGGAAGCGGTACCACGGTCGTGGCAGCTTCTCGATCGCGTTCTGGATCAACGGAAGCACCGCCCGATCCCGGTCCCCGCTGTAGGACAGGAATGCGCCATACCCGATCTCCGCACGCGTGGTAGGCCGCCGAAGGTTCACCCGCACAACCGCGCCTCACGTTCTGCCGTGTTCACGCCTCGCCGAACGCGCCGGCGAATCCCTGCCATACGTTCCGGAGCCTCCGGTACCGACATCCCCGAGATCTTCGCCGACTGCCCTTTCGAACCGACTTCGACCCCTCCAGCCGACATCAGGCCCCTCCTCCCGGTCGCCGAGGCGCCGGCACTCGTCTCGGCAACGATTCAACCATCGCACCCGGGCACGTACCAGATTCAGGCGCATTTGTTCTGTCCCGCAGATCATTCGGATGAGTTCCTACTCGGCCCGCGCGAATCACAGCGTCGCCCGAGCGGAGGCCGCTCACCGGCCAGGCGATGGGCGACTCACCGTGTAACGAGGACCTCGTGCGCACCGACGGGCTTCAGCGGTAGAAGTTGACCATGACCAAGATTCTCGTCACGGGCGGAACCGGCGCGCTGGGCAGGCTTGTGGTCGATCGGCTGCGCGAAGCGGGCCATGATGTGCGGGTGCTCTCCCGTCGCTCGGGGGCGGGCACGCATGTGGGCGATCTGCGCACCGGTACGGGCGTGGCGGAGGCCGCGGCGGGTTCCGACGTAATCGTGCACGCGGCCTCGGATTTCCGCCGGATGGGCGGCTCCGACCTCGCCCAGACCGAGCATCTGCTGCGGCACGCGCGAGAGGTCCGGCACCTGCTGTACGTGTCGATCGTCGGGATCGACCGCATCCCGTTCCGGTATTACCGGAACAAGCTGGCCTGCGAGCAAGCCGTCATCGGCAGTGGTGTGCCGCACACGATCCTGCGGGCGACGCAGTTCCACGAGCTGATCGCGGCCGTGTTGCACAGCGTCGAGAGATGGCCGGTGGCGCCGCTGCCGCCGCACTTCCGTTTCCAGCCGGTCGCCGCCGCCGACGTGGCGCGGCGGCTCGCCGCGTTGGCCGAGGGCGAGCCGCTCGGCCGGGCTCCGGACTTCGGGGGTCCGGAAGTGCGGACGATGACCCAGTTGGCGCAGGTCTGGCGAGCCGCCCGGCAGCGGCCGCGGCGGATCCTCCCGCTCCCGGTGCCCGGCCGGATCGGGAGCGCGTTCCGCGCGGGCCTGAACACCTGCCCGGATCATCCCGACGGCACACAAACCTGGTCACAGTCCGTCGCGGCGAACCTCGCGAATCCCTATGTCGCCGAACGAAAGAGATGACCGCGGAACCGCGTCGGACCGGGCGGCTCACCGACTCGTCCGAGCCGCCGGAACCGTAGACCAGCCCTGCCGGTACCGGTGGAACGCGGTCGCGGCGCGGAACCGGCCGTGCCCGCGGTCGGCGGCGCTCCGGGGGACCGGCGATCAAGCAGACCTGACCGGCGGCACAGGTGACTCCACCGCCGATCCGTGACCGAGCCCGCGCTCACGCCAACTCCCCCAACGACCGGTACCAGCCGACGATCGAACAGACCGGTCCGGCCAGCCATGCGTCACTCATCCGCCGATCGCTCAGCGACGCACCCGGACCATCTCCCCCGACGACAACCGGTACCAGCCAGCCATCAAGCAGACCATTCCGGCCAGCCATGCATCACTCGACCGCCGATCGCTCAGCGAGCCCGCACCCCGACAATCTCCCCGACGACAACCGGTACCAGCCAGCCATCAAGCAGACCATTCCGGCCAGCCATGCATCACTCATCCGCCGATCGCTCAGCGAGCCCGCGCCCGGACCATCTCCCCCGCTGCGACCCGGTAGCGGTCGGCGATCAACCGGATCACCGCCGGGTGCACACCGATGGGCTCGGCGACGCCGTCGGCTCCCGCCTCGTGCAGGCGCTGCTGGAACAGGCCGTGCGCGAGCAGGTACGAGGCGACGAAGATCCGGCCCGCCCCTGCCGCGCGCAATTCCGCGACGACGTCCGGCACGCGCGGCGCGCCGGTCGCGACGTAGCCGATGCGGACCGCGACCCCGAGGTGTTCGGCCAGCAGCGCGGCCGCGCGCCGGACATCCTGGCGGGCACGGGCATCCGAGGAGCCCGCAGCGGCGAAGACGACCGCGTCGCCCGGGGACCAGCCCGCCGCGCGCAGGCGCATCGCCATGATCCGCGCCAGCGCCGGGTCAGGGCCCATGGCGGGCGTGACCGTCACCGCGGGATGGGCGCTGTCGGCGACCTCACGCGGCACGTCCTGGTAGACGTGGTATCCCGAGGCCAGGAACGCCGGAACCACGACGGCGGGTACGGATTCGCCGCCGGGGGTGACCAGATCGCGCAGCACCTCCGACGGCGAAGGGCCGAGCACGTCCACGAATGCCGTGCGCACCCAGGGACTGTCGCCGGTCTCGGTGCCGGGCCCCGAAATCCCGGCACCGAGTTCCTTCGTCACGGCCTCGGCGAGCGCCGCGATCATCTGCACGCCCTTGGTGCTGCGGGTCCCGTGGGCCACCAGCACCAAGGCGGGCGCGGTCACCAGCTCCCCGCAGTCTGGATGTGCCGAGGTGCCCGGGTCGGAATTCCGACGCCGGGCACCTGCGGGCCTCCTGTCGCGGTGGGCCGTGGATTGTTGTCGATACATTCCGCCGGGTCCAGCGCGAGCCGGTACCCGCGTTTGACCACGGTTTGAATCGCTTTCGGCGTGCCGAGTCCGGCGCGCAGCCGGGCGATGGCGGTCTCCACCGCGTGCGTGTCGTCCCCGCCGCCGGGCAGCGCGGCGAGCAAGTCCTCGCGGGAGACGACCCGGCCGGGCTGACGGGCCAGCGAGCGCATCAGGGCCATCGGCGCGGGCGCCAGCTGACGCACCTGACCGTCGACCACCACGCACGCGCCGCGCACGCTGATGATGTGGCCCGCGGCGTGAATCCGGTTGGCGCGCCGGGGCAGTTCCTCGGCGACATGGCGGGCCAGCGCACCGAGGCGGGCCCGGCCGGGCATCGAGGTGGGCACCCCGAGTTCCTCCAGCGGCGCGGCCGTGATCGGGCCGACGCAGGCGGGCAGCACCCGGCCGCGCAGCGCGTACAGCAACCCCTCCAGCAGTCCGGTCTCCTTGGCGCGCATCAACATCGACGCCACGGCGGGGGCGCTGGTGAAGGTGACGCAGTCCATACCGGAGGTGACGATCGACTCGATGAGGTGATCCATCGGCCCTTGATCGTCCGGCGGCACCCAGCGGTACACCGGCACCGGCACGACATCCGCGCCCGCGCACCGCAGGACCTCGCAGAAGTCGGGCACCGGCTCCCACTCGGTGGTGGCACCGTGCAACTGCACGGCGATCCGGACGCCCTCCACGCCTTCGGCGAGCAGGTGATCGAGCACTTCGGCGGACGACTCGGAGGCGGGCGACCATTCCTCGCGCAATTCCGCGGCGCGGATGGCGCCCTTGGCCTTCGGGCCGCGCGCGAGCATCCGGGTGGTCCCCAGCGTCGTGCGCAGGTTCTCGGCCAGGCCCCAGCCTTCGGCCGCCTCCATCCACCCGCGGAACCCGATTCCCGTGGTGGCCACGGTGATCTGCGGTGGATCGGCGACCAGCTGCCGGGTCACTCGTTCCAGCTCGTTGTCGTCGGAGAGCGGGATGATCCGGATGGCGGGCGCCGAAACGATGGTCGCGCCCCGGCGTTCGAGCAGCGTGGCGAATTCCACCGCCCGCCGGGCCGCCGTGATGCCCACCGTGAATCCGGCCAGGCTCTCGCCCGCGTCAACTGTTGTCATTGGCGTTTCATCCATCCGAGGACGTGAGCGCGGCGGCCACCGGCTCGTTGGAAATCGAAACGATGCCGTCGTCCACGCGCACCGCGTACACCGGCAGCATCGCCGATTCGTCGTCCAGGCAACGCCCGTCGACCAGCGAGAAGGCCTGCTTCAGCAGTGGCGAGGCCACGACGGGCGCCCCACCGCGATCGCCGACGATCCCGCGCGACATGACCGCCGCCCGGCCGATCGGATCGATATTGCCGACGGCATACAGCATGCCGTTATCCAGCAGGAACAGGGCGGCCTGCTGGCCGCCTTTCAGCAACACCGCAACGCCGCGGCCGGGAATCAGGTAGTCGAGACGGCAAGCCTGTGTCCACCCTGTGGCGGTAGCTGTGGCAATGCCGGGGGTATCGATCACGGTCATCGGTGTCATCCTCCAAACGCCTTACTCATTGGTACCGACGTTCTGTTTCCAAGGGGTTAAGCGGTCATTTCCCCTGCGTGGCGACCGGAATTTTGGGCAGTCCCAGCAGGACGGGAACCTTCCGTTCGCCCGAATCGTCGAACGAAATCGTCGGATCGGCTTCCTCCGGGGCGTTGACGAACGACACGAAGCGAGAAAGCTTCTCCTCGTCGTCCAGCACCGCGGCCCACTCGTCGCGGTAGCCGGCGACGTGCTGGGCCATCGCCGCTTCCAGATCCTCGGCGATGCCGAGGCTGTCCTCGCAGATCACCTGCTTGAGGTAATCCATGCCGCCCTCCAGCGCTTCCTGCCAAGGAGCGGTGCGCTGCAAACGATCAGCGGTGCGGATGTAGAACATCAGGTACCGGTCGATGTACTTGATCAGCGTCTCGTCGTCGAGTTCACCGGCCAGCAGCACCGCGTGCTTCGGGGTGAGGCCGCCGTTGCCGCCGACGTAGAGGTTCCAGCCGTTCTCGGTGGCGATCACGCCGACGTCCTTGCCGCGCGCCTCGGCGCATTCGCGGGCGCAGCCGGAGACCGCCAGCTTCAGCTTGTGCGGCGACCGCAGGCCGCGGTAGCGCTTCTCCAGCAGCACGGCCATGCCGACCGAGTCCTGCTGGCCGTAGCGGCACCAGGTGGAGCCGACGCAACTCTTCACGGTGCGCAGCGACTTGCCGTAGGCGTGACCGGATTCCATGCCCGCGTCGACCAGCCGCTTCCAGATCAGCGGCAACTGTTCGACGCGCGCGCCGAACAGGTCGATGCGCTGGCCGCCGGTGACCTTCACGTACAGGCCGAATTCCTTGGCCACTTCGCCGATGGTGATCAGCTGCTCGGCGGTGACCTCGCCGCCGGGCATCCGCGGCACCACCGAATAGGTGCCGTTCTTCTGGAGGTTGGCCAGGAAGTGGTCGTTGGTGTCCTGCAGCGCGGCCTGCTCGCCGTCGAGGATGTGGTCACTCGAGGTGGAGGCGAGGATGGACGCCACGGTCGGCTTGCAGATGTCGCAGCCCGCGCCCTTGCCGTACTTGGCGATCAGGCCGGAGAAGGTGCGGATGCCGGTGACCTGGACGATCTGGAACAGCTCGGCGCGCGACTGCTCGAAGTGCTCGCACAGCGCCTTGGACATCTCCACGCCGGACTGCTCGAGCAGCTTCTTGAGCATGGGAACGCAACCGCCGCAGGAGGTTCCGGCGGTGGTGCAGCTCTTGATCGCCGGGACGTCACAGGCGCCGTCGGCGATCGCCCCGCAGATCGCGCCCTTCGACACGTTGTTGCACGAGCAGATCTGCGCGTCGTCGGGCAGTGCGTCGGCACCCAGTTCGGCGCCCGCGGGCGAGATCAGCGCGGCCGGTTCGGCGGGCAGCGGGCGGCCGACCAGCGGGCGCAGCGCCGAGTAGGCGGTGGCGTCGCCGACCAGGATGCCGCCGAGCAGGGTCTTCGCGTCGTCGGAGACGACCAGCTTGGCGTAGGTGCCCTTGGCCGCGTCGTGCAGCACGACCGACAGCGCGCCCTCGGTGACGCCGTGCGCGTCACCGAAGCTGGCCACGTCCACACCCAGCAACTTGAGCTTGGTCGACATGTCCGCGCCCGGGAACTCGCCCGAGCCGCCCAGGAGGCGGTCGGCCACGATCTCCGCGGTGCTGTAGCCCGGCGCGACCAGGCCGTAGCACACGCCCTCGACGGCGGCGCATTCGCCGATGGCCCAGATGTTCGGGTCGGAGGTCTGCAGGCCGAGATCGGTGATGATGCCGCCGCGGGGGCCGACCTCGATTCCCGCGTCGCGGGCGATCTGGTCGCGCGGGCGGACACCGGCGGAGAACACCACGAGCCCGGCTTCGATCACCGTCTCGTCGGACAGCGTGACCTTCACTCCCTGGTCGGCCGCCTCGATCGAGGAGGTGCCCACGCCGGTGTGCACGTGCAGGCCGAGGTCGGTGACCAGGCGCTCCAGGATGGCGCCGCCGCCCTCGTCCACCTGGGCGGGCATCAGCCGGGTGTTGTACTCGACCACGTGCGGGGTGAGCCCCAGCAGACGCAGCGCGTTCGCGGCCTCCAGGCCGAGCAGGCCGCCGCCGACCACCACACCCACCGCGCCGGGACCGGCGGCTTCGGCGGCCGCGCGGATGCCGTCGAGGTCGTCGAGGGTGCGGTAGACGAAGCAGGCGGGGTCGTCGTGGCCGGGCACCGGCGGCACGAACGGGTAGGAACCGGTGGCCAGCACGAGCGCGTCGTAGGCGAGGATGTCGCCCGAGGAGGTGGTCACCTTGCGCGCCGCCCGGTCGATGGACTCGGCGCTCTGCCCCAGGCGCAGCTCGACCAGCTCGTCACCGGCGTACTCGTTGCCGGGCAGCGCGAGCGCGCTCGCGTCCCAGGCGCCGACGTAGGAGGAGAGGCCGACGCGGTCGTAGGCGGGCAGCTTCTCCTCGCTGAGGATGATCACCTGCCAGCGGCCTTCGGTGTCGCGCGAGCGCAGCGCCTCGACGAACCGGTGCCCGACCATTCCGTGGCCGACGACCACCGCGGTCTTGCGAGCGACTGTGGGGTTCATCTGTTGTCCTCCTGGACTGGATCGGGTGTCAAGCGCGGGCCGACGAGCCGGCGGACGGGGTCTGGGACGGGGCCTGGCCTGCTTCGGCTTCGAGGACGAACGTCTCTGCCTCGACCACGACATCGGAATCGGCGGGCAGGCCCCGCAGGCCGGGACGGCGCAGGAACACCGCCCAGACCACCAGGGCGCACAGCACGTAGAAGGCCATGAACACCCAGAACGCGGTGGTGGCCGACTTGGTGGACGCGTAGGAGGAGCGCAGCACCAGGTTGATGCCCACGCCGCCGAGGGCGCCGATGGCGCCGACGAAACCGATCAGCGCGCCGGAGGTGTTCTGCGACCATGCCGACCGTTCCGCGGGCGTGGCGTCCAGGCTCCTGGACTTGGCCTCGAACACCGACGGGATGATCTTGGTGACCGATCCGTTGCCGATGCCGGAGAGCACGAACAGGGCGATGAAGCCGACCACGAGCGCGGTCATCACGGCCCCGCCCGCCACGCCGTTGTTGCTGTCGGCCATCGTGCTGGCCACGGTGATCAGCACGGCCGCCGCCATCATGGCGCCGAAGACGTAGAGGGTGACGCGGCTGCCGCCGATTCGGTCGGCCCACTTGCCGCCGTAGGGCCGGGCCAGCGAGCCGAGCAGCGGACCGATGAAGGCGATCTGCGCGGCGTGCAGCGTGGCCTGCGCGACGCTGTCACCGCCCGCCCGGAAGCTGATCTGCAGGATCTGGCCGAAGGCGAAGCTGTAGCCGATGAACGATCCGAAGGTGCCGATGTAGAGGAAAGCGATCGCCCAGGACTGCGGCACCTTCAGTGCCGTGAGCATGTAGGACAGATCGGCCTTCTGGTTGGGCAGGTTGTCCATGAACAGCGCAGCGCCCAGTCCGGCGATCGCGATGAGGACCAGGTAGACCGCGCAGATCAGCGAGGCGTACCCGTTGCCGATGGTCGCGATGACCAGCAGGCCGATCAGCTGGATCACCGGAACGCCGATGTTTCCGCCGCCCGCGTTCAGGCCGAGCGCCCAGCCTTTGAGCCGCTGGGGGTAGAACGCGTTGATGTTGGTCATCGAGGAGGCGAAGTTGCCGCCGCCGAAGCCCGCGAAGCACGCGACCACCAGGAAGGTGGTGTACGAGGTGCCGGGCTGGTTGATGAAGTACAGCGTGAGCAGCGTCGGGATCAGCAGCATCGCCGCACTGAACACCGTCCAGTTGCGCCCGCCGAACCGCGCGGTCGCCACGGTGTAGGGAATTCGCAGGAACGCGCCCACCAGGGTCGGCATGGCGACCAGGAAGAACTTGCCCGCCGGGTCGATGCCGAACTTGTCGGTCGGCATGAACAGCACCATCACCGACCAGATCGACCACACCGAGAATCCGACGTGCTCGGCGAAAACCGACCAGATCAAGTTGCGCCGGGCGACGTCCTTGCCGCCCGCTTCCCAGGCGGCGACATCCTCCGCATCCCAGTGCTCGATGCGCGGCCTGCGGATCTTCGTCCGTCCCAGCGCTTCCAGACGGTTACGCGTCAGCGTGCTCAACGTGGCCTCCCAATGTCGGTTGGCTCCACGGTAGGAAAGGGGTATTGCCGAAATGCTGCGCGAAATGACCGTCAAATCAACGGTTGCTCACGATTACCGGCGGCGGGGGGTGAGTTTCGCGGGAATGTTTCAGGCATGTGACACAACGGTTTCCGTGGGTCACAAAAGGACAGAATTCGAATTCCGCGGGCGGTGAGGTGTGACGCGCGCTACGTCGCACAATTCGGATGCGCACATCCTCACCCTGTTCGCACAGTCGCGCAACCGCAGCTGTGAGATTCGGCGCCGACGGCGCCGCGCCTCAATTCCAGGTGTCTTCGAGCAGCCGCGGCTTGCACGCCTGCCAGGCACCCGCCAGCAGGACCAGCACCGCCAGGCCGAGCAGCGCGAACGGAACCAGCCAGCCACCCGTCGCCGTGTGCAGCACGCCGAACAGCAGCGGGCCCACGCAGGCCACGGCGTAGCCGACGCCTTGGGTGAAGCCGGACAGCGCGGCCGACCCGGCAGGGGTGCGGGTGCGCAGGTTGATCAGCGTCAGCGCCATCGGGAACGTACTCGGGCCGAGACCGAGCACGACGACCCAGAGGATCGGCGCGGCCATCGGCGCGATGAGCAGCCCGGCGAACGCGATGAAGAACAGCACCGCGCAGCCCACCACCACCGGGAACGGATTGCGGAACCGGGCGACCACGGTGGGTGCGGTGAGCGCGGCCACCAGGCCGACCACGGCGAACAGACCGACCATGGCCCCGCCGTACGCGGCGCTCGCGCCCGCCTCGCTCAGGATCTTCGGCAACCAGGTGAACATCGCGTAGGTGGTGAGCGAGGTCATGCCGAACATGCCCGCCATTCCCCAGGCGATGGGCGAGCGCCACACGCGCCCGGTGGGCGGCTGCTCCGGCACGGCCGTCCGGTCCGCGCCATCGCGTCCGCGCCTGCCGCGCAGCACCGCCAGCCACGGCACCGCCGCGGCGAAGCCGAGCACACCCCACACCCCGAGCGACACGCGCCAGCCGTGCGCGTCCGCGACGGGGACAGCGGTGAAGGCGGGCACGACCGTGCCGAGTTGCACCATCACGATGTACAGCGAGCTGATCACGGCGAGGCGATCCGGGAAGTACCGCTTCACCAGCGGCGGGATCACCACGTTGCCGATGCCCATGCCCGCGAGGGCGAGGGCCGAGAAGACGAGCAGTTCGGCGGTGCCCGACATCAACACCCGCAGCACCATGCCCGCGCCCGCCATCAGCATGGCCGTCAGCGCGGTGCGCTCCAGCCCGAGCCGGACCGCCAGGACCGGGGTGAGCAGCCCGGACAGCGCGAACATGGCGGTGGGGATCATGCCGAAGACGCCGACAACGGCGGCCCCGTAACCGATCTCGGCGCCGATCCGCTCGGCCAGCGGGCTGTAGGCGGTGACCGCGACCCGCAGCGTGAGCGCCGACATCACGATGGCGGTGAGTACCAGCAGGCGGCCCTCGGTCAGCGCACGTCGACGGCGCTCGACCAGGACGGATTCCTGGCGAGCCTCGGTTTCGGGGAGGGTCACAGTCACCGAGAAATCATAGGATGACCGGATGATGTTCGGCAACGATTTGTGATGGGCGGTACTCTGTCGAGGTGCAACCCGTCCGGCGCACCAGCCTCATCGCCCAGGTGACCGACCAGCTGCGTGCCGAAATTCGTTCCGGCCGTTGGTCGATCGGCTCCCGCATCCCGACCGAGCCGGAGCTCACCGAGCTCACCGGCACCGGCCGCAACACGGTGCGCGAGGCCGTCCAGGCCCTCGTGCACGCCGGCATGCTGGAGCGTCGCCAAGGTTCCGGCACCTACGTGATCGCGGCGTCGGACCTCGGCGGAACCCTGGGCAAGTATTTCGCCGATGCCGAGGAACGCGACGTCCTGGAACTGCGCCTCGCGCTGGACGTCACCGCCGCGGGCCTGGCCGCGCGCCGACGCGACGACACCGATATCGCGAATCTGCTGCGCCTGCTGGCCGAACGGGACAAGAAGTGGGACGAGGACTCCGCCGCCGCGATCGAGGCGGACGTCCAGTTGCACCGCGCGATCGTCGTCGCGAGCCACAACGCGGTGTACCTCGAGTTCTACGATTCGCTGCTGCCCATCATCGAACAGGTCATCCGCGCACGGACATCGAAGTCCGACGACTCCTATACCGAGGAGCACGCGGCCTTGGTGCACGCGGTGATCGACGGTGATCCCGAACGCGCCGCCTCGGAGACGCGGTGCTTCCTCAACTCGCTCATCGCGGAATATCCGGACGCGCGATAAACGGCGCAGGTAACCGAGTGGTCACCATTCGGGGCCGCGCGATGTGAGTCGGATTTGCCGGGAACGTCATCGAGGGCCACGGGGACGCAACACGCGGCTCCTACCTTTATCTCGACCGTAGCCAGGCACTCGACAGCCGCCGGCGGCGCAGCCGCGATGAGGGCCGGTCGAGCCGAATCGAGAGGAAGCCGATGACCGTCGTAACAGCCACCGGCCAGCAGTCGCACCCAACGACTTTCGAACACCAGAAACGTGGACGCTGGCTCGATCACTGGGATCCGGACAACGCGAAGTTCTGGGAATCCGGTGGCGCGAAAACCGCGCGCAAGAATTTGATGTTCTCCGTATTCGCCGAGAATCTCGGCTTCAGCATCTGGGTCATCTGGGGCACCGTCGTGACCAGCATGGGCGCCGCCGGATTCGACTTCCTCGCCGGTCTGGGCAAGGGCAACCCCGTCGCGGTGAGCAACGCCCTGCTGCTCACCTCCACCCCCACCCTGGTCGGCGCCGCGCTGCGCATTCCGTACACCTTCGCCATCCCCCGGTTCGGCGGGCGGGCGTTCACCGTGTTCAGCGCGGGGATGCTGCTGATTCCGACGCTCGGCCTGGCCTGGTTCGTCAACCAGCCGGGCACGCCGATGTGGGTGTTCCTGCTGCTGGCGGCGCTCGCGGGCGTCGGCGGCGGCAACTTCTCCTCCTCGATGGCCAACATCAACTTCTTCTTCCCCGAGGGCAAGAAGGGTGCGGCGCTGGGCATCAACGCCGCGGGCGGCAACCTGGGCGTCGCCCAGACGCAGCTGGTGTTGCCGCTGCTGATCACGTTCGGCACGCACATCATGGCCAAGGACCCGGGCGGCTACCGCTTCGGCATCACGCTGTCGGTGCTGGTTTGGGTGCCGTTCATCCTGGCGGCCGCGTTCGGCGCGCTGCGCTACATGGACAGCATCAGCACCGCCAAGTCCGACGGCAAGTCCTACCGGCTCGCGCTCACCAACCGGCACACCTGGGTGATGGCGATCCTCTACATCGGCACCTTCGGCTCGTTCATCGGCTTCTCCTTCGCCTTCCCGACGCTGATCAAGGCCAATTTCCCGGACCTGGCCAAGATCGGCTGGATCACCACGCTCGGTAACCTCGCGTTCCTCGGCGCGCTGGTCGGGTCGTTCAGCAGGCCGTTCGGCGGCTGGGTGTCCGACAAGGTCGGCGGCGCGAAGATCACCTTCTACGTCTTCGGCGGCATGGCGATCGCGGTCGCGCTGATCATGGCCGGGCTGGAACTGAAGAGCTTCCCGCTCTACCTGCTGGCGTTCCTGCTGTTGTTCGTGCTCACCGGCATCGGCAACGGCTCGACCTACCGGATGATCCCGACCATCTTCAGCGCCGAGTCCAAGAAGTACGCCTCCGAGCACGGCCTCGATGCGGCCGAGGCCGCCGCTTCGGCGAAACGTCAGGCGGGCGCGGCGATCGGCGTCATCGGCGCGGTCGGCGCCTCCGGCGGCTGGCTGTTGCAACAGGCCCTTCGGCTGTCCAACACCCACCTGCACAGCATGGCTCCCGCGTTCTGGGCCTACGCCGGGGCCTTCCTGGTGATGGCCACCGTCACCTGGTGGTTCTACCTGCGGTCCTCGTTCGCCATCCAGCGCGTTCCCTCGCTGGCCTACGCGAACGTCTGACCGCCCCAGCCGGTCCCGCGGCCCGGACACCGCGGGACACGGGCGTCGCATCCGCCGTCCCCCCTCCGGCGGATCCGACCCCCAGCCGAGCGTCCGCTCGCCGCCCGGTGCGATCCCAGGTCCCGCAACGGGTTCCGGCCTGCACCGCAGCGATGGGCGGACGTTCGGTTTCGCCGTTCCGAGAGAACGTGCCTGATCGGCGCTTTGCTCGCTCTGGTCCGCAGCGCTGATGCGCGCCGGTATGGCGAGGTGCGTACCGGGGCGCGCGGTCAGCTCTTGTTCAGCTCTTGGGCAAGCATCACGATGATGCCGCTAGGGCCGCGGACATAGGTGAGCTTGTAGACGTCCCGGTACGTCGCCACGCCGCGCAGAGGGTGGCAGCCGTGCCTCGCCGCGATCTCGAGGGCCTCGTCGATGTCGTCCACCGAGAACGCGACGCGGTGCATCCCGATCTCGTTGGGCCGGGTCGGGCTCGTCTCGATTGCGTCGGGGTGGATGTACTCGAAGAGCTCGAGCCGACCGTTGCCGTCTGGTGTCTGCAGCATAGCGATCTTGGCGTGGTTGCCGTCGAGGCCGACGGCGGTGTCGGTCCACTCGCCGCTGACCGTGTCCCGGCCGATGACGGTCAGACCGAGGTCGGTGAAAAAGGCGATCGTCGCTTCGAGGTCGCGAACCGCGATGGCGACGTTCTCCAACTTGATGGGCATGACTTCTACTCCTTATGTTTCGCGCTGCGGAACGGAACTGTCGCGCCGATCTCGAAATGTAGGCTCGTCTGCTCTAGAGGTCTCATTGTCGTTGGGCGTGGGCCTGGCGGTGCGTGCCCATGCGGACGGCTTGGCCGTCTACTCCTGGGACGGAGCCGCC
Source organism: Nocardia exalbida NBRC 100660 (assembly GCF_000308575.1). Lineage (GTDB taxonomy): Bacteria > Actinomycetota > Actinomycetes > Mycobacteriales > Mycobacteriaceae > Nocardia > Nocardia exalbida. The sequence goes on from NZ_BAFZ01000090.1 coordinate 16,726, forward strand.
GTGGCGGTCTCGACATGTCGGCCGCACGGCTTCCGCCGAGTCGGGGCCGGTGGCATGTATCGCGCGTGTCGTGACCTGCCGGAGGCGGGGGCCGCGGCGGCACACTCCCACCGCTTCGCATCAGGCCCATGGAGCATGGGGGATACCCGGAGCCGGGCCTGCGGTGACGCGCGGCGGGTAGGGACGAATGCGGTGGCGGCACTGCCGGCGGCGGCGAAACGCCTCGCCGCTCGCGAGGTCAGTACGGTAAGTGCACCCCGTTGCGCACGTCCTTGACCGTTCTGGCGATCATCTGTTGCAGAGTGGCGGCGATGCGTTCGGAAGTGGTGGGTTTGATCGTCACCAGGTCGTCGCCGAAAGTGACGTATCGACCGTCCTTCTCGACATCGTTGAGCTGGAAATCCTTGCGCCCGTTGATATGCCGATTGTCCACGCTTCCCATCGCGTAGACGCCGACATGACCGATCAAGGTCATCGCCCGGGTGAAGAACCGCTCGAACTCCTCCCGCGGCGTCGGCCGCCAGGCATCGCGCACCGGCGGACGCGGCCGCGCCAGCTCCTCCGCGGAAGCCTGCAATTGCTTGCCCTGCCCCGGCCCGCAGGCGGGGAACACATCGACCACGGCCCTCGCCACCGCACCGGCGGACAGCAACGTCAACACCACATCGCCACCGTGCTCGACGTCCGGTCCCGGTTCCTGCACCGCGATCGCGCCGTGCTCATAGTGCACTCCCGCATGCGCCCGCAGCTTCCGGTCCTTGCGCTTGCCTGCGAATCCGGCCACTTCCACCCGGGCCTCCGGCGCCAGCAGCACTTCGACCGCACGCAGCAGGTCGTCATCGATGCGCGGGCGCAGCGACTGCGCGGCCGCCTGCCGCAACCGCAAACTCTCCGAACGGAATTCGGTCGTGTACTGGTGCTGCAAGGGATACGGCAGCACGTCGCGGCCGGTGGACTCCCACAGCGTCCGGAATTCGAGCGCGGTGAATCGCCAGCTCTGCACCTCGGGCATCGATGACATCCTTACCGCGGGTTGTCACCGATGACCGGCGGCACCGACTTGGGCAGCTCGTCGAGCCCCGTCAGCTCATTGCCGTGTTCCTGAGTGATCAGGTAATCCGGAATACCCTTGGTGGATTCCTCATCGGATTTGCCACCCCGCGCACCGGGGGCCATTCCACCCATACCGCTCGTACCGGCGCGACCGGGCGACGCACCGGTCCGCGCGGTGGCCGGGACCGCGTTGGGGTTGTTCGGTGCTCCTTTGGATGGCACGGAGACACCCGGCCCACCCGGATGGGAAGGACTTCCCGGACTGCCCGGCGTACTCGGGTGCGGGGTGCCAGGAGTGGTGGGCGAAGTGCTCGGCGCGGGCGTCGTCGAGGCAGGTGTGGTCGCCGGTGTTGCGGAAGCCGGTGTGGTCGAATTCTCCGTCGTGGACGCCGGGTCGGTGCTGGTCGATTCCGGTGTTGCAGAGGTGGTGTCCGAGGACTCGGTGCTCGATGGAGTCGACGGATCATCGGTGGAGTTCGTATCGGAAGGATTCGAGCTGGGCGACGATGTCCCCGAGGGGTTTCCGCTGCCATTGTTCGTGCCCCGTGGGTTGCTACCGTCGCCGGTGCCGTTCGGATTCGCAGTCGACACGGGACGGGGAATCACGGGCACGTTCGTATCGGACTCCATGACGACCGGGGCGTAAACAGTTCGAAGCACCCGCAACGCCTCGGTTTTCGCGTTGTACTCGGCTACGTCGTCATTGCGCCAATCTCGCCCGACCACGAATCCACGGAGGTTGTCCCATCCGCTGCGATGTTCCGGCGCGTGCGGGACCAATTGCTTCGTCGGCTCGAGCCCGGTCTGCAGTTCGGCCAGCTTGTTGCCGGTCAGCCGGGCCGCGTTCGAGACCTGCGCACCTTGGGCGGCATAGTCACCGACCGCGCTCGCCGCCGCGTTGCACGCCTCACCACGCCACACACTGCCGTCGGTGGCCCGCTCCATCGCCGTCGTGAAGGTCTTCAACGAGGCCTCGTGCCGGTCGGCGATGGTGTTCCAAGCGGTTACCAGATCACTGACCGCCGTCAAATCTATCTGATCGACCTTCTGACGAAGCGTGGCGACATCGTGCCGCTCGAACTCGTCCGCGTCCAGAACTTCCCTCGGCCGGAATTCGCCTTGGAACCCGACATCGGCGGCCTTGCTACGGACGCCATCGCGCTGCTGGTTGTACCTGCCCTGAACCTCGGCCGCGTCGCCCTTGGGCTGCAACTCCTCACCCGCGATCCAATCGGTGACGCTGCGCCACATAGCCGAGCCCAGCCCTTGATCGAGCTGAAATTGCGGCATACCACTGTACGGATTACCCATCACCGCACCTGCTCAGTTGTACTCGCGATCTGCGCCGCGTTCTCGATGTCCTGCCCGGTGATGCGCTTGAACGAGATCGCCATGACTTCGCGCATGTTCTTCACGGTCTCGATGTGTTCCAGAATGATCTGGTCGATGGAGTTAGAGTCACCCACCGCCTGCTTCAGAAACTTCTTGACCAGGTCGTCGGCCATTTTGAAATCGCCGAAACCAGAAACGTTTTGAGCGTTTCCCGCCAAACTGCGCAACGATTCGAGTGCTGCGACTCGCTCGTCACATGCCTGCGCACAAAGAAGTGCGGCGTCCTGGTCGGCTAGGTACAATTCTCCGGCTTTGGCCTGGTCGGCAAGCCGACTCCACACCGATACATTGTCCTCACTCATGCGTTCCCTCCCTGTCAACGCGGTAGTGTGGGCACAATCGACTCGCCGACGCGATAGAGGACCGTGCATGGATTCTCAAGATCGTCCCGACCTGCCCGGCCCTGGATCCGCAACTGCACGACCCCTTGGGCTGCCGGGAACAGAACGTCGCAATCGAGATTCTTGGACGCGCCTTCGACTCTGAATTGCCGACCCTGACGACCTGCGACCGTGACGTCCTCGAAGTCGACATTCCCGGGCTTCCGCTCGAACTCCGACACCGTGCGCCTTGTTGAGAAGACTGTGACGAAGTACTTCGGTCCGTCCCACCTACAGATTTCCCAGCCAGACTGAGGCACACCGGCAATCCCGGACTCCTCGGTTTTCGGATCGACCCCGGCAGCCCGCAACGCCTCATCGGAAATCCCCGTACATGGGTTGAACAGAGCTTGCACGGCAGTGGTACTCGAACCCGTGGTGGGCGCACCGCTCGTGGCGTCCTCACATCCGACGACACCAGCCGCCAGCGCACCGATCAGCAGTACCAACGTGATTCGGCGACTCATCCCCACCCTCTCGAACCGCGACGACTCAGGTTCGCCAACATTAGCAGACAACCAGCTGGCGTCCCCCCGCTCGCGCTGGTCCTGAGGTATCCGGAGCCTGACGGGTAAGACGCGCTTGCGGCTCGGTCGTCGGGCGCTGCTGGAAGGGTTCTCCGCTATTGGGGGCAGAGGGTTTGGGACCGAATCTATGGTGGCAGTGCAGTAACGAGCTGAACGAAAGCTAGGACATACGACTGAGTTCGACTGATTTTGGAAGGAGCTGAATCGATGAAGTTTGGCAAGATCGCAGCCGGGTTCGCGCTGGCCGCTGCCGCAATCTCTGTCGCTCCTGCGGTTGCCTCCGCTGATGATCCGGAGTTTCCGCGCAACGGCGTTATCCCGCCCGGGACCTATCACATCGGGCGGGGTCCCTCGAATGTGATCGGGTCGCCCCTCGAGAACTGTGACCTGCAAGTTTTCGTGGATGGCAAGACGGTTGCACTGGCTTGCGGCGGCTTGAGCCGAGGTGGGCATCAGACGCCGGTCGGCCCGGACGAGACCTATGTTTCGTTCGACTTCGTGCCCTTCGGGCTCGACCTGCACGACATCGATCCACGGCAGGGGTTGTGGAGCGGAACGGTGAACATCGCCGGGACCCCGATCATCGCTCCATACCCACTGGCGGCAGTCTGGCTCAGCCGCCGCTGATTCGTGCGTGCCGATAGCGCGTCGTCCGGCGTGACTTTCGGCAGCGCCGACGCGACTTCGGTCCGGCCTCGGCTATACAGGCGAGGCCGGACCGTCGTCTGTCGGCTTCCGCCGCTTCGCAGCTCAATGTGATTGGGTGAATACATCATTCGTGACGCAGGTGACGAAGGCGTCCCATCCACCCGGCGTGAAGGTCAACGCCGGGCCGGACGGGCTTTTCGAATCGCGGACACCGACGTGACCGGCCTCGAGCCACGCGACTTCGACGCACGCATCGGCCTCACCACTGTGGACAGACTTGAACCACTTCGCTCCGGATAGGTCGATGATCATTGTTCGCATCTCCTGGCCATATTTCTGAGCAAGTCTCTCGATCGTTGCTCTTCGAGCGCAGCACCACTGACGGCTTCGTGAATCACTCGGAAGCGGTTCACATCGTCCTCCTCCTCGAAAATCATTGTGCCTATCGCACCTTCGGTGTAGACGACGGACGGCTCGTCATGCGGGAAGTCGATGATTATGTACGGCGGTACCGCCAGTCCTCCGGGGAAGCCAGCGGTAAACGGAACGACCCGGATCGAGACGTTCTCTCGCGTACCCATGTCAGCAAGGTGACGATATTGCGAAGACATGATTCGCGTAGAGCCGACAACAGTACGCAGAGCCGACTCATGCACCAGGAATTCGGCTCGCATCGGCCTGTGCTTCCGAGTAAGTATCGCTGATCGTCTTATTCTCCGTTCCACGAGCCAGTCGGACTCTTCAGAGGGTCCCATCGACGCGGACGGTCGCACACTGCGGGCATAGTCTGGAGTCTGCAATAGACCCGGTATGATGAGCGTTTGGAAAAAGTGCAATTCCGCAGCGGCGGTTTCCAATTGAAGATACGTGTTGAACCCTGGTCTCACCAGGTCCCGATAATCCTCCCACCACGGTTTCACCCGTGCTTGCTCGGCAAGCGATTTCAGGTACTCGGTCCGCTCGTCCGGTAGCCCGTAGTACTGGCAGATGAACTCCACATCCCGAACCTTGATCTTCTCGTTCTGCCCAAGTTCCAACCGTCCGAGCGACGATCGACTGATCTCCAAGACCTCGGCTACCTGCTCGAGGGTGTAACCGCCGGCCTGACGCGCGTCGCGCAGTGCGCGGCCCAACTGGCGACGCGGCAGCGTCGTCCGGCCGATGTCCGACTTGGTACCGACCATTTCCGTTGCGTCCTCCCCTGCTATCCCACGGTGTGACCTGCTTTTTCCCACGGCGGGAATCGATGTCCGCCCACTCGGGAAGCGCTCAGCGCGTACGCGCCGATTGCTGGGCACCGGCCGATTCGAGCTCCCCGTCGCGAGCACGTTCGCAGCATATGCACATGGCCGAACAACATGGAACGGAACTCGATTTCGTCACGAATTCCCGCGCGTCGGAGCGGATTACGCACGATCAACAGCCGACGAGGCACGGCATCGGGACACACCGGCACGGGCGTCGCGAGGTAGTGGATGGACTCCTCGTTCCGCCCGGAATCTGCGGGCACGCCGACGTGCGGTTGGCGCACGAGCAGATGCGGGCGCACCTGACTTGCCGGATCGAGCGGTGTGCGTGGAAGGCGGCCGCGTACCGCACGCTGGTGATCGCGGGACGGCTGACACCGCAGGCGGTGAGCCACCGGGAACGCGCCGCCGCACGAGGAATCGGGTTCCCGTCACCTGACGAAAGCGGAAACATCGACCGCGCCCTCGACGTGCAGACGATCCAAGCGGTGCTGGAGCGATTGTCGGCGTTGGCGGCCCCACCCGATGCTCTGCGGGGGTGAGCCGGTTGCATCGCACCACGCTCGGAGCCGCGCAGGCTTCCTGGCGGGTGGTGGGAAGTCGGATCGAGATCGTGTTCTTCCGCGACGACTCCGACCCCACACCTGCTTACCGGCTGCGCAACAACGGCGACACCCTGCCGATTCCCCTGGGGCAGAGCGGTCTCGTCGCCTTCGACGAGCGCGCACTGCCGGATCTGGCGCAGGTCCGCGAATGGTTCCCGCGCCACTTCCGGCTGTGGGACGCGGTCCGCGCCGAGTTCTGGGATGTTCTGCTGCCCGCGCACGGGGCGCGCACCGCAGACCTTCTTGTCCCGCCCCGAGCGGATGAGTTGGCCTGATCCGCTACTTCACACAGGTAACGAGAGCCGAATGTCCAAGCGACGAAATCGACCGCGACCCGCGACCCCCAAGCCGACGAATTCCACCATCCGATATCCACCGAGGACCACGATCGACTCGATACTCACGACGATGATGGCCGAACGCCGTGCGGATTCCGTCGGCTCCGACACCGTGCACTTCTGGGGATTCGCCCACGCGGAGACCTCCACGGCACAAGACGCGGCCCACACCGCGATAGTGCTCGATCCCGACGCCGAACGCTCCCCCATCCTGGATTCGGCCGAATGGCTGATCCGGCGATTCACCCGCCGCGTGTGGGGTTTCGGCCTGGCCTACCTGACGGTGGGCGAGATATTCCCCGGATCCGACGGCGTCCCGCCGGATGCGATACAGGCCGCGGAGGCGGGCCGGCTGAGCGAACGCGCCACCGCCGACCCCATGTGCGCGGCAACGATTTTCGATGCCCGAGCACGCGCCTACACGGCGCTGACCTACACGCACCTGCCCGAACTCGGACCGACGCCCACCTGGGTGAACGACACCCGCGCGTCCACCGATGCCTGGGTCACCCTGTTCGACCAGCGCGCTGTCGCGGCACACGTATGGGCGGCGGCCATAACGCTGGATCCGCGGGCGAACCACGCCGCCATAACGCGCCTACGGTCGCACTGAAACACCGGGACTTTCGGTCCGAAGGCGAATCGGTAATTGTGTTGGTCCCGCCCGGACGCGTTGTTATGGTGTGGGCGTGAATTCCCCGGAGGCGTCCAGACGATAGCCGCCCAGCATATGCGCTGGGCGGCGTTGTGAATGCAGAAACTGCTGGTCGTAGCGCGACTGGCAGATTTTTCGCGACGCCGGACGATGTTCGTTTCTGCGCGATCGGGCGACGGGTTCGCCCGATTCCGCGACCATCTCGGGCGCCGTGTCGGCTGCGCGGCGCCCTTATCCGGGGAGTTGTCCTTCTATGCCCTTTGTGGTGTTCGTGCTGGCTGTCGCGGTGTTCGCGCAGGGCACGTCCGAATTCATGGTGTCGGGGTTGCTGGAGCGGATCGCCGACGATCTCGGCGTCTCGCTCGGCACGGCCGGTCTGCTGACCTCGCTGTTCGCGGCGGGCATGGTGCTCGGCGCACCGGCGATGGCGGTGGCGGCGGGCCGGTTGCCGGTCCGGCATTCGGTAGCGGCGTTCTTGACGGTGTTCTGCGCCACTCATGTCGTCGGCGCGGTGACCAGCGAGTTCGCGGTGCTGCTGACGACCAGGGTCGTCGCGGCGGTCGCCAACGCGGGGTTCCTGGCCATCGTGCTGGCCGCTCTGCCGCGCTTGGTCGACCCGGCCGTGGTGGGCCGCGCGACCTCGGTGGTGGTGTCCGGGGTGACCGTGGCCTGCATCGCCGGTGTGCCTGCCGGGACTTTGCTGGGACAGGTGTGGGGTTGGCGTGCCGCGTTCTGGGCCGTCGCCGTCGTCAGCGGTGCTGTGGTGATCCCGGTGTGGGCGATGGTGCCTCGCACTGTGCGCGCCGGTGACCGGCCGACTACCCGGGGACCCTCTCCGGTGAAGGAGTGGGCGGTGCTCGGCACACGCCCGGTTCTCGTCGCGGTCCTGGTCGCGGTACTGGTGAACGCCGCGACGTTCGCGGGGTTCACGTTCCTCGGTTCGATCACCGCCGGGCTCGCCGAGCCGGGCAGCCGCTGGGTTCCGATCGTGCTGGCTCTGTTCGGCATCGGATCGTTCGTCGGCGTGACGTCGACCGGCCGCTACAGCGACGATCACCGAGAGCGGATCATCACGCTCGGTACCAGCGGGCTCGTCGGAGTGTGGCTGCTCGCCGCTGCGACCGCGCATACCCTGCCCGGAGTGGCGATCATGGCGACGGTGTCCGGGGCGATCGCGTTCGGGGTGGGATCGACGCTGATCGCGACGATCGTGCAGACCGCCGCGCCCACCGCGCCACGGATCGCGGGCGCGCTGGCCACCACCGCGTTCAACATCGGCGCCGTCCTCGGCCCGGCCACCGCCGCCGTGATCGTCGACAACACCGGTCAGCCCGCGAAGGCGTTGTGGTGCGGCACCGCCTTCACGATCGCCGCGATGGCTGTCGTCCTGACCTCGCGAAGGCCGGTCGCACCACGTACGGCTGACGCCGCGGCCCCGGCAGGAGACCCGATCGAGTAGAGCTGGCGAATTACCGCTAATAGACTTGACGAACCGCATATCGGGATGCCACTATCAATATGGGAAGACACGAGAAATCATGTGTCTATTTCTTGATGTCCTCGACATCGGCCAAGTTTGGGTGTAATTTAAGGCTTCGCGCCGGGTCGCGTGCTGTCCAACTCTCGAAATACGAAATGACTGTGGAAAGTGGCACTGTCGGCGTGCCACTTCCCACCCGTTGTAGTCGAGGCATGTTCGGGCACAGTCCAGCACGGTGCGCACAGGAGAACTACCGCCCACAGGACAAGCAGATACCGCGACGACCACGCGAACGCGTGGGCGGCGCGAGGTGCTGGAAGGACGCATCTTGACAATCTCGAGTCAGGCCGACGTCGATGCAGGAATGCCCGTCGAGACCGGGGTCTCCGGGGCGTCGAAGCGGGTCTCGTTCGCCAAAATTCGTGAGCCCCTCGATGTTCCGGGGTTGCTGGATATCCAGCTCGATTCTTTCGATTGGTTGATCGGTGCGCCCGCCCGCCACGAACGGGCGGCGGCGCGCGGCGACGCACGGGCGGGCGGATTGGCGGAGGTGCTCGAGGAGCTCTCGCCGATCGAGGATTTCGCCGGAACGATGTCGCTGACCCTGTCCGATCCCCGTTTCGAGGAGGTCAAGGCCTCGATCGATGAGTGCAAAGACAAGGACTTGACGTATGCGGCTCCGCTGTTCGTGACGGCGGAGTTCATCAACAACAACACCGGTGAGATCAAGAGCCAGACGGTCTTCATGGGTGATTTCCCGATGATGACCGACAAGGGCACGTTCATCATCAACGGCACCGAGCGTGTCGTGGTGTCGCAGCTGGTGCGTTCGCCGGGTGTCTACTTCGACCACAGTGTCGACAAGGGCACGGAGAAGGATCTGCACAGTGTGCGGGTGATTCCGTCGCGCGGTGCGTGGCTGGAGTTCGACGTGGACAAGCGCGACACCGTGGGTGTGCGCATCGACCGCAAACGCCGCCAACCCGTGACGGTCCTGCTCAAAGCGCTCGGCTGGACGGATGAGCGGATCCGCGAGCGGTTCGGTTTCTCCGAGATCATGATGACGTCGCTGGAGAAGGACAACACACCGGGCACCGATGAGGCGCTGCTGGACATCCATCGCAAGCTGCGTCCGGGTGAGCCGCCGACCAAGGAGTCCGCGCAGACCCTGCTGGAGAACCTGTTCTTCAAGGAGAAGCGCTACGACCTTGCGCGCGTCGGTCGCTACAAGATCAACAAGAAGCTCGGCATCCACTCCGGTGAAGTCATCGGCTCACCGGTGCTCGCCGAGGAAGACATCGTCACGATCATCGAATACCTGCTGCGCCTGCACGCGGGTGACAAGACCATGACCGCCCCCGGTGGCATCGAGGTTCGGGTCGAGGTCGATGACATCGATCATTTCGGCAATCGTCGCCTGCGCACCGTCGGCGAGCTGATCCAGAACCAGATGCGAATCGGTCTCTCCCGCATGGAGCGTGTGGTCCGCGAGCGGATGACCACTCAGGACGTCGAGGCGATCACGCCGCAGACGCTTATGAACATCCGCCCGGTCGTCGCCGCGATCAGGGAGTTCTTCGGAACCTCGCAGATGTCGGTATTCCTCGACGAGCGCAACCCGCTGGCCAGTCTGACCCAGAAACGCCGCCTCTCGGCGCTGGGCCCGGGTGGCCTGACCAGGGAGCGCGCCGGCCTGGAGGTCCGCGATGTGCACTACAGCCACTACGGCCGGATGTGCCCGATCGAGACACCCGAAGGCCCGAACATCGGCCTGATCGGTTATCTGTCGGTGTACGCGCGGGTGAATCCGTTCGGCTTCATCGAGACCCCGTACCGGAAAGTGGTCGACGGCCGGGTGACCGACGAGGTCGACTACCTGACCGCCGACCAGGAAGACCTGCATGTCGTGGCGCAGGCGAACGAGCCACTCGATGCCGAGGGGCGCTTCGTCGAGCCGCGAATCGCGGTGCGTCGCAGGAATTCCGAGGTCGAACTCGTCGAATCCGCGCAAGTCGACTACATGGACGTGTCGCCGCGTCAGATGGTGTCGGTCGCGACCGCGATGATCCCTTTCCTCGAGCACGACGACGCCAACCGGGCTCTCATGGGCGCGAACATGCAGAAGCAGGCGGTTCCGCTGATTCGCTCCGAGTCCCCGCTGGTCGGCACCGGTATGGAGTCGCGAGCCGCGATCGATGCCGGTGACGTGGTGGTGAACGAGAAAGCC
>NZ_BAFZ01000089.1 GCF_000308575.1 Nocardia exalbida NBRC 100660
CGGATCGGCCTTGGGCAGGTGCAGGACCATCTGCATCGCTTGCACCATGGCGGGGTCGTCCGGATCGCCCGCGCCGTGGTAGCCGCGCGCCAGTTCCGCATGCCGGGCATGGAATGCCGCGATATCCGATGTCGCCGCGGCGAGCGGGTCGGCCGTGGAATTCTCTGCGCCGCGCCCGACTTCGGCGCCGCATTCCGGAATGCGCGTCATCACTGCACCTCGATCGTCAACGAAAACGTCCGTGCCGGTGCCAAGCCCTGGTCCCACGGACGCGTGTACTCCATCTTCAACGCGGTCACACCCGCCGCGACACCCACGAAGTTCCATACGGCGGTGCCACCCGCGCCCGGCGCGACCGGCACGGCCGGATCGGGTTCGTAATCCGCCTCGCCGTCCTGCCGGACCGCGGACGAATCCCTCTGCGCGACACTCCAGGAGTATCCGGTCGACGGGTTGGCAGGCAGGGCGACCACGAGACGCTGTCCGACCAGCAGCCGCCGCTGCTGCCCGTCGTCGGCATCACCAACCCGCACAACAGGTTTCGCGTCCTCGGCGGGATGGGTCTCGCGCGAGTCGTTGCCGCAGCCCGCAACCACCGAGCAGAGCAGCAGCACCAGCAGGGACTTGCGCACCTGTCCTCCGATCGGCGAATGATCAACTCGCGGCGAGCCTACCGATCGGCGATCCGCGCAGCGGCAGGCCGCCAGTCGTCCGAGTGCTCGGTTCCGGACCGCTCACCCCAGCGGAACGCGGCGCAGCAGACCGTCCCTGGCGTCGGCGGCCTCCACCTCGTGCCGGGTGACCCCGAGGATGAACAGGACGGCGTCCAGGTACGGATGCGAGAGCGCGGCGTCGGCGACCTCGCGCAGCGCGGGCTTGGCGTTGAAGGCGACCCCGAGCCCGGCGGCGTTGAGCATGTCGATGTCGTTGGCGCCGTCACCCACGGCGACGGTCTGTTCCATCGGCACCCCGGCCTCGGCCGCGAACTTGCGCAGCGCGGTCGCCTTGGCCGCGCGGTCGACGATCTCGCCGACGACGCGGCCGGTCAGCTTGCCGTCGATGACCTCGAGCGTGTTCGCCTGCACGAAGTCCAGTTCCAGTTCGTGCGCCAGCGGCTCGATCACCTGCCGGAAGCCGCCCGACACCACGCCGCAGCGGAAACCGATCCGGCGCAGGGTGCGAATGGTGGTGCGTGCGCCAGGGGTCAGCTCGATCCGGTCGGCCACTTCCTCGATCACCGTCTCGTCCAGCCCGGCCAGCGTCGCGACCCGCTGCCGCAGCGATTCGGCGAAGTCGATCTCCCCGCGCATCGCGGCTTCGGTGACCTTGCGGACCTCGTCCTCCACGCCCGCGTGCGCCGCGAGCATCTCGATGACCTCGCCCTGGATCAGCGTCGAGTCGACGTCGAACACGATCAGCCGCTTGCCCCGGCGGGCCAGCCCGGCCCGCTCCACGGCGACGTCCACCTGCTCGGCCACGGCGACCTCGGCCAGCGCCGTGCGCAGCCGCGAGTCGGTGTCCGGGCCGGAGTCGGTCGCGGTGACCAGCAACTCCATGCCGGTCACCGGGTAGTCGGCGATACCGCGAATGGTGTCGATATTGGCGCCCAGGACGGCCAGTTGCCGTGACACCGCGCTGAACGCCCGGGCGGTGACCGGGCTCCCGAGGATCACCACCGCGTGCGTGGACATCGGCTGCCTGCCGATCGCCGCGTCCACCTCCACGTCGACGTGCATGCCGACGGTGTTCATGGCCTCTTCGAGTTCGTCCTGCAACGCCTCGGCGTCGGTCGGGCAGGTGACCAGGACGCCCAGGGTCAGCCTGCCCCTGATCACGACCTGCTCCACGTCCAGCAGGCTCACGTGGTGCCGGGACATGGCCGCGAGCAGCACGGAGGTCACACCGGGGCGGTCGGGTCCGGTGACGGTGACGAGGACGGTGGTGTCGGCCAACTGATGCGCTCCATGTTCGATGTTCGCCGTCGCTGTGCTGGACGTCGTTGTCGCAACGCACGGTGCGTACTGATCTCCACAAACGATCTCCACAAACGAGTGTGCACCCGCTGATGACCAGCGGGTGCACACTCGTCGCGATGAATCCTACGGCGGGGCCGGACGTCGCCCGTGCGTTGCCCCGGCGCGGAAACGCCCTACTTCGCCAGGGCGTTCGGCTCGTGCAGCTCGGTCGCGTGCTTACCCGCGCCCCAGCCCACGTGGGCCTCGGCGCGCATGCGCTCGACCATGTGCGGGTAGTGCAGCTCGAACGCGGGGCGCTCGGAGCGGATGCGCGGCAGCTCGTAGAAGTTGTGCCGCGGCGGCGGGCAGGTGGTGGCCCACTCGAGGGAGTTGCCGTAGCCCCACGGGTCGTCCACGGTGACCACCTCGCCGTAGCGGTAGCTCTTGAAGACGTTCCACAGGAACGGCAGCATCGACGCGCCGAGCACGAAGGCGCCGATCGTGGAGATCGTGTTCAGCGTCGTGAAGCCGTCGCCGGGCAGGTAGTCGGCGTAGCGGCGCGGCATGCCCTCGGCGCCCAGCCAGTGCTGCACCAGGAAGGTGGTGTGGAAGCCGATGAAGGTCGTCCAGAAGTGCCACTTCGCCAGGCGCTCGTCCAGCATCCGGCCGGTCATCTTCGGGAACCAGAAGTAGATGCCCGCGTAGGTGGCGAACACGATGGTGCCGAACAGCACGTAGTGGAAGTGCGCCACGACGAAGTACGAGTCGGTGACGTGGAAGTCCAGCGGCGGGCTGGCCAGGATGACGCCGGACAGACCACCGAAGAGGAAGGTGACGATGAAGCCGATGGAGAACAGCATCGGCGACTCGAAGGTCAGCTGACCGCGCCACATGGTGCCGATCCAGTTGAAGAACTTCACACCGGTCGGGACCGCGATGAGGAAGGTCATGAACGAGAAGTACGGCAGCAGCACCGCGCCGGTCGCGTACATGTGGTGCGCCCACACCGCGATGGACAGCGCGGCGATACCCAGCGTGGCGTAGACCAGCGTGGTGTAACCGAAGATCGGCTTACGCGAGAAGACCGGGAAGATCTCCGAGACGATGCCGAAGAACGGCAGCGCGATGATGTACACCTCGGGGTGGCCGAAGAACCAGAACAGGTGCTGGTAGAGCAGGATGCCGCCGGTCGCGGGGTCGTAGATGTGGCCACCCAGGTGGCGGTCGTAGGCGAGGCCGAACAGCGCGGCGGTCAGCAGCGGGAAGGCCAGCAGCACCAGGACGCTGGTGACGGCGATGTTCCAGGTGAAGATCGGCATCCGGAACATGGTCATACCGGGAGCGCGCAGGCAGACCACGGTGGTCAGCATGTTCACGCCACCGAGGATGGTGCCCAGACCGGACACCGCCAGGCCCAGGATCCACAGGTCGGTGCCGACGCCGGGCGAGTGCAGGATGTCGGTGAGCGGCACGTACGCCGTCCAGCCGAAGTCCGCCGCGCCGCCCGGGGTGATGAAGCCCGCGGTCGCCATGCTGGCACCGAACGCGTACAGCCAGTAGCTGAAGGCGTTCAGGCGCGGGAAGGCGACGTCGGGGGCGCCGATCTGCAGCGGAAGGATGATGTTGGCGAAGCCGAACACGATCGCGGTCGCGTAGAACAGCAGCATGATCGTGCCGTGCATGGTGAACAGCTGGTTGAACTGCTCGGTGGAGAGGAACTGCAGGCCCGGCCGGGCCAGCTCACCGCGCATCAGCAGGGCCATCAGGCCACCGATGAGGAAGAAGCCCATCGACGTGGTCAGGTACATGACACCCAGGACCTTGGGGTCCGTGGTGGTGACCATCTTGTAGATGAACGAGCCCTTCGGCCCGGTCCGAGCCGGATAAGGCCGAGTCGCTTCCAACTGAGGGACTGGCTGGGGCTCTACGGCAGTCACTGATCCTCCTGAAAGGTGCCTTCAATTCGCTCCGCAGGCTCCGCTGATCGCATCCATCCCTATGTCGGGACAGACGACAGTTCGCTTGCGCTCTTCGAATCGTAAACCCGCGCCTCCCGAGCCGACCGAACGGGTCCTACTCTCTGTCGTATTTGTTCGGCGGCACCTACGGCGCGGCCTGTTCGCGGCGCTCTCGTGGCCGCGTTCGAGCGGCCGCCGCTTGCTCCTGCACAGCGTACGCGGCGGGCCGGGGCCTTCCGTGGCACCGATGAGTTCCGTGGGCGACGGCCGTCTGTATCGGTGACACGACTTCCCTCTCGACCAGGAGACCAGCGATGACGACACCGAATGGCCGCAAGCCCGGCGACCCCTGCTGGGTGGATCTGTACACCTCCGACCTCGATCGCAGTATCGCGTTCTACCGCGACCTGTTCGACTGGACCGCCGAGAGCGCGGGCGAGGAGTTCGGCGGGTACGTCACCTTCCGCAAGGACGGGCGCGCGGTGGCGGGCGCGATGGCCAGGATGCCCGGCGACACCGACAGCCCGGAGCAGTGGACGGTGTATCTGGCCGCTCCCGACGCGCAGGTCACCGCCGATGCGGCGAGCGCGGCGGGGGCGTCGCTGGTGGTGCCGCCGATGACGGTCGGCGACCTGGGCACGATGGCCGTGCTCGGCGACGTCGGCGGCGCGGGCGTCGGCATCTGGCAGGCCGGGACGTTCCCCGGGTTCGAGACCATGGGTCTGGTGTCGGGCGGCCAGTGGCGCGACCACACGGGCGCGCCGTCCTGGTTCGAGCTGCACACCCGCGCCTACGACGCCTCGCTGGCGTTCTACCGGGAAGTCTTCGGCTGGTCGGACGTCTTCACCATCTCCGACGCTCCGGAGTTCCGTTACTCCACCATCCACGCCGAGAGCCCGATGCTGGGCGGGGTCATGGACGCCTCGGCATTCCTGCCCGAGGGCGCCCCCGCGGGGTGGACGGTCTACTTCGGCGCCGACGACGTCGACAAGTCCGTCGAACGCCTCGTCGAACTCGGCGGCTCGGTGCTCTCCCCGCCCGAGGACACCCCCTACGGCCGCATGTCCGCCGTCACCGACGCCACCGGCGCACGCTTCAGCATCGGCGGCAATCGAGCCTGATCCCATTCGATTTCGGGCCGTGGGCGGTCCAACCCGGTGCACACCGAACGCCGGTGCGCGGACGTCCACGGCTCCGACCTCACCCATGGGACGACCGGCGCCGACATGTACCCTCACTCGCATGCCGGTGAGCGACGTTTTGCATGTACGCGGCCGAATTCGCGCGGCCCGGTCCCGCAGCGGCGCGGGCGGTCACCGGTTCCGGGCGGTCGTGGCAGGGTGCGCCGCGCTCCTCGTGGCCGGGTGCGGCGGCACCACCGACGACGCCGCGTCCATCGTGCGCACCACCACCAATATCGCGGGCGCGGGCGTGGTGGGACTCGAGCGCGACACCACCCGGGCATGCGCGCTGCCGAGCGCGCCGGATCCGGCGGGCGAGGCCACCCGCAGCGTCACCCATGCGGCGGGCGTCTCCGAGGTGCCCGCCGACCCGCAGCGCGTCGTCGTGCTCAGCACTTCCGCGCTGGACGCGGTCTGCGCACTCGGTCTGTGGGAGCGAGTCGTGGGCACGGTGACGATGGACGGGCCCGGTCCGCAGCCGGACTACCTCGGCACCGGCGTGCTGAAGATCCCCGCCGTCGGCACCGCCGCGCAGCCCGACCCGGCGCGGATCGCGAGCCTGCACCCCGACCTGATCCTGGGCGAGATCCCCACGCAGTCGGCGAGTTTCGCGGCGCTACAGGCGATCGCCCCGACGGTGCTGGTCGGCTCGAACGACAGCTGGCAGGCTGAATTCGCGGCGTTCGCGGCCGGTTTGGGACGTCGCGGCGCGGCGGAGACCGCATTGCAGAACTACCGCACCGAGGCGCGCGACACCGGTGTGGCGCTGGCGGCGGGCCAGACCCAGGCGTCGGTCGTCCGGTTCACCGCCGACGCCCAGCGGGTGCAGGGCGGCGACAGCTTCTCCGGCCAAGTGCTCGCCGACGCGGGCGTGCAGCGTCCCGCGGCTCAGCGCGGCGCTTCGTTCGACGTGCACGAGGACGCGTTCGCCACGAAGGTGGAGGGCGACCTGATCTACGTGATCCTCGCGGGCCCGCAGGGCAAGAAGCACGCCGAAGCGGTGCTGCGCACCGACGAGTGGAAGGAACTCGGCGCCGCCACCGATCGCCGGGTGTTCGCCGTGGAGGACAGCGTCTGGCACGGCGATGGCCTCACCGCCGCCCGCGCCTTGCTCACCGATCTGCGCAATACGCTGAACGGCTACGTGACCGACTGACCTCACCACCACCTTGGGTGCGGTTTCCCCCACCCTGGGAGTGCGCGGACCAGCGCTGGGGTTGCTGTCGGAAAGACCCTTCGAGGACGAGATTCAGAGGTACGCCAAGAACCTCTCAATCGACTCTCGAGGACACGACATGCACACGCTGACCGATTCGCTCGCCGACAACCTGTACGCCCTGCCGATCGCACAGCCCGTCGCCGAAGTCGACCCGCAGGCGGTCGTGGTGTCCACCGCCGATTGCGACCTCACCTACGCCGAGCTCGATCGCTGGTCCAACCGCCTGGCCCGGCTGCTGCTGCGCATCGGCGCGGGGCCGGGCACCCGTATCGCGGTGGCGATCGACCAGCCGATCGAGGCCGTGGTGGCCGAGCGGGCCGCCACCAAGATCGGCGCCATCACCGTCCCGGTCACCGATGACGGCTCCTACGCGCTCGGCACCCCGGTGGGCATCACCACCAAGGACCAGCAGCCCGAGCACGCGGACCGGATCACCTGGCTGGTGCTGGACGAGCGCTCCACCCTGCAGCGCTACCTGACCAGTTCCGCCGCGCCGCTGCGCGCGGCCGACCTGGATCTTCTGCCGGCCGCCGCCTGAGCGGGCATACCCCTCCGAACACGACCCGAACAGCGATGTTCGGGTCGCGCAGTGTGCCCAATACCCCCGCAGCGCCGACCACGCCGGTCCAGAATTGAGGTGCCGCGTGCTGTGCGGCGGCAGGTACTACCGGTACCGCGGTGGCTGCGGGCGGTCCTCGCCGGGTAGCCCGACCACGGTCAGAACGTAGGACACTTCATGCAACAGCCTTCCCTTTCGGTGAAAGATTCGGACACAGCGCTCCCCGACGGGGCCTTCGCCCTGTCGGCGGCCCAGCGTGGCATCTGGTTCGCCCAGCACGTCGCCGGTGACACTCCGATCTCCATCGCCCAGTACGTCGAACTGAACGGACCGATCGATCTCGACCTGCTGGCGCGCTCGGCGCGGCAGGCCGGGCGCGAGTTCGGCACCGGCTACCTCCGCCTGATCGAAGTGGAGGGGCATCCGTTCCAGTTCGTCGACACCACCCTCGACGACAGCCTGGAAACGATCGACTTCCGCTCCGAGCCCGATCCGGAAGCGGCCGCGCGCGCGTGGATGCGTGCGGAGTACGAGGCCCCGCTGGAGTTGACCCGCGACCGGCTGGTGCGGATCGCGATGTTGCGCGTCGGCGCGCAGCGCTGGTTCTGGTACTCGCGCATCCACCACATCGTGCTCGACGGCATGGGCGCGCTGACCATGGTGCAGCGCACCGGCGAGCTGTACAACGCCGCCGTGGAGGGCCGCGAAGCGCCACCGGCGAAGGCCGAGGACCTGCGCAAGATCGTCGAGGCCGAGCTGGCCTACCGCAGCTCGGAGCGGTTCGGCACGGACCGGGAGCACTGGCTCGCGCATCTGGACGGGATGGCCGATCCGGTGAGTCTGGCCGGTCGCACCGCGGGCGTGAACGGGCATCCGAGCCGGGTCGCGGGCGCGCTGCCCGCGGAGACCGCGCGACTGCTGGACGCCGTCGCCGAGCAGCTCTCCTCCGGTGTCGCGCCGACCGTGGTCGCCGCGTTCGGCGCGTACCTGTCCGCGATGACCGGCTCGCCGGAGGTCGTGCTGAGCCTGCCGGTCTCCGCGCGCACCACCGCGACGCTGCGGCGTTCCGGCGGCATGATCGCCAATGTCGTCCCCCTGCGGCTGCGGCTGACGCCGGCCACCACGGTCGGCGACGTGATCCGTGCGGCCCAGGGTGAGCTGACCGGGGCACTGCGACGCCAGCGCTACCGGCAGGAGGACATCTTCCGGGATCTGGGCTGGCCGATGGACGAGGCCGGGTCGTTCGGCCCCACGGTGAACCTGATGATGGTCGATACCAGGATCCAGCTCGGCCAGGTCACCGGACGACTGCACGTGCTGACCTCCGGGTTGATCGACGACCTGTTCGTCAACCTGTATCCGGGCGTCGGCGGCGAGAGCACGCACATCGACTTCCAGGCCAACGGCAACCTCTACTCCGACGCCGAGCTGACCGGGCAGCATCGCCGTTTCCTGTCGTTCCTGCACCGCTTCCTGGCCGCGGGGCCGGACGCGCCGCTGGCCGGGGTGTCGGTGCTGGCCGACGACGAGCGCGCCGACTTCGCTCCCGCTCGCGGGCCGCTCGGCGAGACGGCACGGACACTGCCGGGCATCCTCGCCGATGGCGCGGCCCGTGACCCGCTGGCGACCGCGCTCGTGGAAGACGAGACCGCGCTGACCTACCGGCAGGTGGACGACTACACCAACCGGCTGGCCCGGGTGCTGATCGCCGCGGGCGCCGGCCCCGAGCGCACGGTGGCGATCTCTATCCCGCGGTCCCTCCGGTCGGTCCTGGCGACGATCGCGGTGGTCAAGACCGGCGCGGCCTTCGTGCCGATCGATCCGACCTATCCGGCCGACCGGATCGAGCACATGGTCGGCGACAGCGGAGTCGTCGCGGGCATCACGATCTCGTCCGCCCGAAAGGCGTTGCCGGGCAGGGTGTCCTGGCTGGTCCTCGATGACGAGAACACCGAGCGGAAAGTGGCCGAGCGGGACGCAGCGCCGTTGACCGATGCCGAGCGGCTGACCGCGGTGCAGCCCGACCAGGTCGCCTACATCATCTACACCTCCGGCTCCACGGGGCTTCCCAAAGGCGTGGCCGTGCCGCACCGAGGGCTGGCCGACCTGGTGGCGAGTTCCGGCGCCGGATTCGGCGTCGACGCGAGTTCCGTTGTGGCCCACGCCGTATCGCCGAGTTTCGACATCTCGATCGAGGAAATCCTGGTGACGCTCGCCGCGGGCGCGACGCTGGCCGTGGTGCCGCCCGCGGCGTACGCGGGCGAGGAGCTGGCCCGGGTGCTGCGTGCCCACCACGTCACCCACCTCAACGTGACCCCGGCCGTCGTGGGATCGCTCGATCCGGCGACCCTGCCCGAGCTGCGCACCGTGATCGTCGGCGGTGACGCATGCCCGCCCGAACTCGTCACGAAGTGGTCGGGCCGCACCCTGCTGAACGGCTACGGCCCCACCGAGACCACCATCACCGTGACGCTCAGCGCCCCGCTGACACCGGACGGCCCGGTCACCATCGGCGGTCTGGCCGGCGGCGTAGCGGCCGTGGTCCTCGACCCGTGGCTGCGTCCGCTGCCGCCGGGCACCACCGGTGAGCTCTACCTCGCCGGACCCCGGGTGGCCCGCGGCTACCACCGGCGCAACGGGCTGACCGCCGATCGTTTCGTCGCGAATCCGTACGCGATCGGCGAGCGCATGTACCGCACCGGCGACCTCGTGCGCTGGGTGTACAACGACGGGCGCGTCGAACTGGAGTACCAGGGACGCAGCGACTTCCAGGTGAAGGTGCGCGGGTTCCGCATCGAACTCGGCGAGATCGACGCCGCCCTCCAGCGGCATCCCGACGTGGACTTCGCGCTCACCCTCGGCGTCGAAACCGGTTCGGGCGCCACCGCGCTGGTGTCGTATGTGCTGCCGAAGCCGGGAGCGCAGCCGCATCCCGACGCGCTGAAAGCCGCCGCCGGGGAATCGCTTCCGGCCTACATGGTTCCCGCCGTGGTCATGGTGCTGGACGAACTGCCGCTCACGCCGCTGGGCAAGGTGGACCGCAAGGCGCTGCCCGCACCGGAATTCGGCGCGCGCACGACGACGAGCAGGCCGCCGTCCACGCCGAAGGAGGAGACGCTCGCCGCACTGTTCGCGGAGGTGCTCGGCCTGGAATCGGTGGGTGTCGACGAGAGCTTCTTCGCGCTGGGCGGCGACAGCATCGTCTCGATCCAGCTCGTGTCGCGGGCGAAGGCGGCCGGACTCGGATTCGGCGCGCGGGATGTCTTCGAACGCAAGACCGTCGCGGCGCTGGCCGCGGTGGCCACCGAAGTCCCGAGCGCGGTGGTGCACGAACTGCCCGGCGGCGGGGTGGGCGAGGTGGAACTCACGCCGATCGTGCACGCGATGCTCGAGGCCGGTGACACCTGGCGGCGCTTCGCCCAGGCGGTGCTGATCGAGCTGCCCCCGGGCACCGAGCACGCCGGTCTCGTCATGGCGCTCCAAGCACTGCTCGATCGGCACGACCTGTTGCGTTCGACGCTGCGCAACACCGGCGACGGTTGGAGCTGGGTGGTCGCCGAAGCCGGTGCGGTGAACGCGGGCGCCCTGCTGGAGGTCGTGACCGCGGGCACGGATACCGAGGCGACCTGCGAGCATGCGTTGCAGCGCGCCGCCGACCACCTCGACCCGGAGGCGGGCGTTGTCGCCCGTTTCGTGTGGATCGACCGCGCGGGCGCGGCGCCGCTGCTGTGGCTGGTGCTGCACCATCTGGTCACCGACGGCGTCTCCTGGCGCATCCTGCTGCCGGATCTGGCCACCGCCGCGCTGGGCGGCGAGCTCGCGCCGGTCGGCACCTCCTTCCGGCGCTGGGCGCACGGGCAGCGCGAGCACGCGGCTACCCGCGCGGGCGAGTTGCCGCTGTGGCAACGCGTTCTGGCCACGCCCGACCCCGCGCTCGGGTCGGCGCCGATGGACCCGGCCCTCGATGTGGTGGGCACCATGGCGCATCTGTCCACCGTCGTGCCGCCGGATGTCGCGCACACGGTGCTCAGCACCGCGCCCGACCGGTTCCACTGCGGCGCCGACGACGTGCTGCTGGCCGGACTCGCGCTGGCGCTCGCGCGGTGGCGCGGACGTACCTCCACGCTGTTCACGCTGGAGGGTCACGGCCGCTCGGAGACCGTGGTGCCGGGCGCGGATGTCGCGCGCACGGTGGGCTGGTTCACCAGCGTCTACCCCGCCGCGATCGACCTGACCGGCATCGACGTGGCGGACGCGTTCGCGGGCGGGGCCGCGGCGGGCGCCGCGATCAAGGCGACCAAGGAACAGCTGCGCACCCTGCCGGACAAGGGGATCGGGTACGGCATGTTGCGTCACCTGGTCCCGGAGACCGCGGCGGCGCTCGCGGACGCGCCCACCCCCCAGATCAGCTTCAACTACCTGGGCCGCGCGTCCACCGGCGGAGAGGCGGAACCGTGGCTGCCGCGCCGGTTCGCCGCCACCCAGGACGACCGCGCGCCGCTGGCCGCCGCGGTGGACATCAACGCCGTGCTCACCGACGCGGGCCTCGAGGTGACCTGGGCCTACGCCGGACGACTTTTCGACGAGGCAGATCTCGGCGAACTCGCCGCGCTGTGGGGGCAGGCGCTCGGCGCGCTGGCCGGGCACGCCGGATCCGCGAACGCGGGCGGACGCACGCCATCGGACTTCGACCTGGTCGCCGTCACCCAGGCGCAGATCGATGCCTGGGAGCGCGACTACCCCGACCTCGTCGACGTGTGGCCGCTCTCGCCGCTGCAATATGGCTTACTGTTCCACGCGTTGTACGACTCCGACACCGCCGACGGCTACACGGTGCAGTCGCTGCTCACCCTGGCGGGCACCGTCGACGCGGCCCGGTTGCGCCGCGCCGCACAGGCTTTGGTGACCCGGCACGAGAACCTGCGCGTCGCCTTCGCCGAGACCGAGGACGGCCCCCGTCAGCTCGTCCTGGCCGACGCCGAAATCGACTGGCGGGAAGCGGATCTCACCGGCATCGCCGATGCGGAGGAACGCGCCGGGGAACTCGAACGGTTGGTCGCACTGGATGCCCGCACCCGGTTCGAACTCACCCGTCCCCCGCTGCTGCGCTGCACGCTCATCCGGATCGCCCCCGACACCTACCGTTTCGTGCTCACCAACCACCACTTGGTGCTGGACGGGTGGTCGACGCCGCTGCTCGTGCGCGAACTGCTCACCCTCTACGTCACCGACGGTGACACCGCGGCCCTGCCGCCCGCGCATTCCTACCGCGAGTTCCTGACCTGGCTGGCGACCAGGGACGACGCCGAATCCCTCGCGGCGTGGACCGATTCGCTGGCCGGCATCGACACACCGACCCGCGCGGTGCCCACCCTCGCCGGGATCGAATCGACCGAAACCGGAATGCTCTCCGTCGACCTGTCCCGCGACACCGTCGCTCGGCTGGAGACGGCGGGCCGGGAGGCGGGCGCGACGGTGAACACCCTGGTGCAGGCCGCGTGGGCGATGCTGCTGGCCATGCTCACCGGCCGCACCGACGTGGTGTTCGGCGGCACCGTCTCGGGGCGTCCGCCGGAACTGGGCGGGGTCGAGGAGATGGTCGGCCTGTTCATCAACACGCTGCCGGTGCGGGTGCGGCTCGATCCGGCGGAGAAAGTGGCCGACCTGCTCGCCCGCGTGCAGTCCGAGCAGGCGCGCCTGATGGACCATCAGCACGTCGGGCTGGCCGCCATCCATCAGGCGGTGGGCTTGGCCGAATTGTTCGACACACTCACGGTGTTCGAGTCCTATCCCATCGATCGCGAAGCGCTGTCGCAGGCGCTGGACATCGCGGGCATGCGGGTGCTCGACGTGGAAGGCACCGACGCGACGCCGTATCCGCTGAATCTGATGGTGATCCCGCTGCGCGGCGACGACGGCCGTGACACGCTGCGGATCACGCTGAAGTACATGGCCGGCCAGCTTCCGGAGCAGCAGGCGCGTCCGCTGCTGGATCGCTTCGTCCGGCTGCTGACCCAACTCGGGGACAACCCGCGCGCGCTGGTCTCCCAACTGCAGTACTGCGACGACGCCGAGCGCGCCGCGCTGGTGCCGGTGCGCGGCCCGGAGTCGGTGCCGCAGGCCACCCTGCCCGAACTGCTCAGCGCGGGCGCGAGAATCGATCCGGACGCGATCGCGATCACCGCCGGTGAGCTCACCATGTCCTACGGCGAGCTCGACGCGTGGTCCAACCGCTACGCCCGGGTGCTGCTGCGCCGCGGGGTCGGGCGCGAGGTGTTCGTCGTGCTGGCGCTGACGCGCTCGCTGGAATCGGTGATCGCCGTGTGGGCGCTGGCCAAGACCGGCGCGGCCTTCGCTCCGCTGGACCCGAACTACCCGGTGGAACGCATCGAGCACATGCTCAGCGACTCCAAGGCCCCGATCGGCGTGACGGTCACCGCCACCGGCGAGACGCTGCCCGGCACGATCGACTGGCTGCTGCTCGACGACCTCAACACCATCCGGCGGGTGATGACGGTCTCCGAAGCGCCGATCACCGACGAGGAGCGCGGCGGGCCGATCGATCTGGACCAGACGGCGTACCTGATCTACACCTCCGGCTCCACCGGCAAACCGAAGGCCGTGCTGCTCAGCCACCGCGGCATCGCGAATCTCGTCGCCGCGCAACGTGAGACGCTCGGGCTGGAGCCCACCGCCAGCGTGCTCCAGGTGGCCTCACCCAGCTTCGACGCCTCGGTGTTCGAGCTGCTCATCGCCCACGGCGCGGGCGGCAGGCTGGTGGTGTCGCCGCCGGACGTCTACGGCGGGACGGAACTGGAAACCCTGCTGCGCGCCCAGCGCGTCACCCACGCGGTGATCACGCCCTCGGCGCTGGCCACCATGGAACCCACCGGCCTGGAACACCTGCGCGTGCTCGCGGTCGCGGGCGAGGCGGCGACGCCGGAGCTGATCGAGCGGTGGTCACCGGGCAGGCGCATGGTGAACCTGTACGGCCCCACCGAATTCAGCATCTGGGCCACCGGGCCAGGCGAACTCCGCACCGGCGAGCCGATCACGATCGGCGGACCCATCCGCGGCGCCGCCACCGTGGTGCTGGACGCCTGGCTGCGTCCGGTGCCGGTGGGAGTGCCCGGTGAGCTGTACCTGGCGGGGCCGGCGCTGGCGCGTGGCTACTTCAACCGGTTCGAGATGACCGCGAGCAGGTTCGTCGCCGACCCCTTCGGCGAACCCGGCGAGCGGATGTACCGCACCGGCGACATGGTGCGCTGGGTCGAGGACGACGGCGGGTACGAGCTGGAATATCTGGGCCGCAGCGACTTCCAGGTCAAGATCCGTGGCCTGCGCATCGAGCTGGGCGAGATCGACGCGGTGCTCTCCCGCGACGACGAGGTCGAGTACGCGGTGACCATCGGGCGCCCCGGCCCGGCCGGGACCACCGTGCTGGTCTCCTACGTGCTGCCCGCCGAGGGCGTGCGACTGGACGTCGAGCGGCTGCGCGCGCAGGTGGCCGCCGAACTGCCCGGCTACATGGTGCCGGGCTACCTCATCGTGCTGGACTCGATCCCGCTCACCCCGGTCGGCAAACTCGATCGCAAAGCCCTTCCGGTGCCGGACTTCGCGGAGAGCCACCGGCCCTACCTCGCGCCCAGCACGCCGGTCGAGGAGGCGGTGGCCGCGGTGTTCGGCGAGGTGCTCGACCGCGAGCGCGTCGGCGCCGACCAGTCGTTCTTCGAACTCGGCGGCAACTCGCTGAGCGCGACGAAGGTGGTGGCGCGGGTGAACGCGGCGCTCGGGTCGCGGATCGCGCTGCGCGATCTGTTCGACGCGCCGACCGTGGCCCAGCTGTCCGCCCGGGTGGTACCCGCCACCGGCGCGGCGCCCGGCCGGTTCGCCCTCGCCCCGCGCATCCGGCCGGATCGGGTTCCGCTGTCCCCCGCGCAGCAGCGCATGTGGGTGCTCAACCGGATGGATCCGGCCTCACCCGCCTACAACATCGCGGTGGCGCTGCGGCTCACCGGCGAACTGGACGTCGAGGCGTTGCGCGCCGCGCTCGTCGACGTGGTCGACCGGCACGAGAGCCTGCGCACGCTGTACCCGGCGGATGCGGAGGGGCCGCGTCAGGTGGTGGTGGGTGCGGACGTGGCCGTGCCCGCCATGCCGGTGGTCGACACCGAGGACGGCGACGCGCTGCGCGGGCGGATCACCGAGCTGGCGGGAACCGGCTTCGATCTGGCCGCCCAGCCGCCGCTGCGGGTGGGCCTGTTCCGGATCCACGGGGGCGCCGAGCCCGCCGCGAGTGCGGCACCGGTGTCGTCGGCTCCCGCCATGGGTGAAGCGCCGGTCTCGTCCGGGCCCGTAGCCGGGACGGCGCCGGTGACGTCGAGCTATACCGCGGGCCCCGAGGACATCTCGGCCGCCACTGCGCCGGTGCACGTCGTCGTGCTGGTGGTGCACCACATCAGCGCGGACGGCGCGTCGATGGCGCCGCTGGCCGCCGACCTGGTCGCCGCCTACTCCGAGCGGGCCTGCGGCGGGCACGCCATCCGCGTTCCGCTGCCGGTGCAATACGCCGATTTCGCGCTCTGGCACCGCGAGGTGCTCGGCGACGAGACCGACCCGGAGTCGCTGGCGGCCCACCAGATCGGCTTCTGGCGTGAGACCTTGGCGGGCGCGCCCGATGTGCTGGAACTGCCCGCCGACCGGCCGCGCCCGGCGGTACAGACCATGCACAGCGCCGACTTCTGCTTCACCGTCGACGGCGAGACGCACCGGGCGCTGGTGGATTTCGCCGCCGCGCACGGCGTCAGCCCGTTCATGGTCGTGCACGCCGCGCTCGCGGTCCTGCTCGCGCGCCTCGGCGGCACCGACGACGTGCTGATCGGCACCCCGGTCGCCGGACGCGGCGAGGAGGCGCTCGACCAGCTCGTCGGCATGTTCGTCAACACTCTCGCGCTGCGCACCCCGGTCGATCCGGCAGCGGGCTTCGCGACGTTCCTGGACACGGTGCGGTCCGCGGACCTCGACGCCTTCGCCAACGCGGATGTGCCGTTCGAGCGGCTGGTCCAGGTGCTGGATCCGGCCCGATCGACCGCGCACCACCCGCTGTTCCAGGTCTCGCTGTCGCTGCAGAACTTCGTCGAACCGGTGCTGGAACTGCCCGGCCTGCGGTTCGAGGTGGAGGACTTCGAGCGCGACGCCTCCCAGTTCGACCTGACCCTGGATCTGCGCGAGCGCTTCGCCGACAGCGGTCCGGCGGGCATCGACGCCGTGCTGACCTACGCCACCGATCTGTTCGACGAGGCGACGACGGCCGCCTTCGCCGCCCGGTGGCGGCGCGTGCTCACGACGGTGCTTTCCCGGCCCGACGTCCGCATCGCCGATATCGACATCCTCGACGAGGCCGAACTCGCCACGCTGGTGCCCGTGCGCGGGCCCGCGTCCGGCGCGGCCGTGACCCTGCCGGACCTGCTGAGCGAGACCGCGCGGCGGTACCCGGATCGCGTCGCCCTCGTGGTCGGCGGGCACATCACCACCTACGCCGAGATCGACGCGCACGCCAACCGCCTGGCCCGCGTCCTGCTCGGGTCGGGCGCCGGGCCGGAAACCGTTGTCGCGCTGGGTCTGCCACGCTCCGCGGATCTGCTCACCGGGATGTGGGCCGCGGCGAAGGCGGGCGCGGCGTTCCTTCCGGTCGATCCGAAGCACCCGGTCGAGCGCATCGACCACATGCTCACCGACTCCGGCGCGGCACTGGGCCTGACCCTGGCCGCGTTCCGGCCGATGCTGCCCGACAGCACGGACTGGCTGGTGCTCGACGACCTCGCCGTCGTCGAACGCTGGAGCGCCGCGAGCAGCCTGCCGCTGCGCGAGCGCGAGCTGCCCGCACCCGTCCGGCCGGACAACGCGGCATGGATGATCTACACCTCCGGCTCCACGGGCACGCCGAAAGGCGTCTCGGTCTCCCATCGCGGTATCTCCGATCTCGTCGCGGCGCAACAGGCTTCGCTCGGTGTGGACGAACACTCCCGGGTGTTGCAGGTGGCGTCGCCGAGTTTCGACGCGTCGGTGTTCGAGGCACTCATGGCGTTCGGCTCCGGCGGCGCGTCGGTGGTCGCACCGCCGGAGGTGTTCGGCGGCAGCGCGCTGGCCGAGCTGATCGACACCGAGCAGGTCACCCACCTGGTGATCACCCCGTCCGCGCTGGCCACCCTGGATCCCACCGAGGTGACCAGCGTCCGGGTGCTCTCGGTGGCAGGCGAGGCGGTCGGAGCCGAACTGGTCGAACGCTGGGCGACCGGGCGCAGCATGGTCAACCTGTACGGCCCCACCGAGTCGACCATCTGGGCGACGGGTTCGGCGCCACTGGAGGTGGGCGCCCCGGTGTCCATCGGCACGCCGGTGCAAGGCGCGGAAGTGCTGGTTCTCGACGATCGGCTGCGACCGGTCCCCTTCGGCGTGGCGGGCGAGCTGTATCTCGCCGGACCGGCGCTGGCACGCGGCTACCACGCGCGGACGGGGCTGACCGCCGCCCGCTTCGTGGCCGACCCGTTCGGCGCGCCGGGTGAACGGATGTACCGCACCGGCGACCTGGTGCGCTGGATCCGCGGCGACGCGGGCCCGGAACTGGAGTACCTGGGCCGCACCGACTTCCAGGTCAAGGTGCGCGGACAGCGCATCGAGCTCGGCGAGATCGACGCGGTGCTCGGCCGGGCCGAGGGCGTGGACTTCGCGGTGACGCTCGGCGTGCCCGGCCCCACCGGCGCGACCGCGCTGGCCGCCTACCTGGTCCGCGCACCCGGATACGAGCTCGACGTGGCGAAGGTGCGCGCCTTCGCCGCCGATATCCTGCCCGGCTACATGGTGCCGACGGCATTCGTCGTGCTGGACGAGATCCCGCTCAACGCGGTCGGCAAGCTGGACCGCAAGGCGCTGCCGGAACCGGAGTTCCTCGCCGACCGCACCGCGTACCGTGCGCCGGAAACGCCGACCGAACAGCAGCTGGCCGCGATCTTCGGCGAACTGCTCGGGGAGGCGCGTGTCGGCGCCGACGATTCGTTCTTCGCGCTCGGCGGGGACAGCATCCTGGCGATCCAGCTGGTGTCGCGCGCCAAGCAGCAGGGCATCACCTGCACTCCGCTGCAGGTGTTCGAGCACCGCACGGTGGCGGCATTGGCCGCGGCCGCCGACGCGGCGGGCACCGCGGTGACCCTGGACGAACTGCCCGGCGGCGGTGTCGGCGAGCTGCCGCTCCCGCCGATCACGCACTACATGCTGGAGCGCGGCGGGAACTACGATCGCTTCGCCCAGACCGCGGTCCTGGAACTGCCGGTGGGTATCGAGCGCGCGCAGATCATCGCGGTGCTCACCGCAGCGGTGGACCGGCACGACATGCTGCGCGTCCGGCTGGTGACCGACGGCGAGGCCGGGCCGCGCCTGCTGGTAAGCCCGCCCGGATCGGTCGACGTGGACGCGCTGCTGCACCGCATCGAGTTCACCACCCTCGACCCGATCGAACTGCACGAGTTCGCCATGACCGAGCTGGACGCCGCCGCGGACCGGCTCGATCCCGCCGAGGGCACGGTGCTGCAATTCATCTGGCTGGACCCGGTGGGCGACGCCGGCGCGCGCACCGGATCGGGCCGGCTGATCGTGCTGGCGCACCACTTGGCGATCGACGGCGTGTCCTGGCGCATCCTGGTGCCGGACCTGGTGGCCGCGTGGGCCCAGGTGTCGGCCGGGAACATCCCCGTGCTCGCGGAGACCGGCACCTCGATGCGCCGGTGGGCCCACGCGCTGGCCGACGAGGCGCGCTCACCGCAGCGGACCGCCGAACTGGCCTACTGGCGCGACGTGCTCGCCGCACCCGACCCGGTGATCGGCGGCCGGGAACTCGATCCCGCCGTGGACCGGACCGCCGCACTGCGCATGGTCGAGCGGGAGGTGTCAGCGGAAGTCACCAACGCGCTGCTCACCACCCTGCCCGGCTTGTTCCAGGGCAGCGTCAACGACGCGCTGCTGGCCACCTTGGCGCTGGCGCTGGTGCGCTGGCGGGCCTGCGACCCCTCGGCGCTGGTGCGCCTGGAAGGGCACGGCCGCCAGGAGGAAGTGGTGCCCGGCGCCGACCTCTCCCGCACCATCGGCTGGTTCACCAGCATCTACCCGGTGCGCTTGGACCTGGCCGGAATCGACATCGATGACGCGCTGGCCGGCGGCCCCGCGCTGGGCGCGGCGATCCGCGCCGTCAAGCACCAACTGCTGGCGGTGCCGGACAAAGGCATCGGTTTCGGCTTGCTGCGCTATCTCAACGCCGAGACCGCGCGGCAGCTCCCGGAACGCCTGCCGGGGCGGGTCGGCTTCAACTATCTCGGCCGATACTCCACCGGCGACATCCCGGCCGGGCTCGAGGGGCTGGGCTGGCTGCCGACCGACGAACTCGGCGACGTGCACGTGGCCGAAGATCCCGGCGTACCCCTGCAATCGGCGATCGATGTCAACGCCGTCGTCATCGGAGACCGGCTGCGCGCGAGCTTCGGCTTCCCGTCCACCCTGCTCGACCAGGACGACGTCGCCGAGCTGGCCGATCTGTGGATCGGCGCATTGCGCGCGGCGGCTCGATTCGCCCTGACCCCGGCGGCACGGACCGCCGCCGAGGAGGAAGCGGCGGCCACCGCCGCCACCGCGGCGCCGGCTGTTCCGCCAGCGGGCGGTCTCGGTCTGGACGTGGTGCTGCCGATCCGGCTCGGCGGCGAGCAACCCGCGCTGTTCTGCATCCACCCGTCGTCCGGAATGTCGTGGACCTACCTGGGATTCGCCGACGCGCTCGCGCCCGGCCGCCCGATCTACGGGCTGCAAGCACCCGACCTCGGCGGCCAGGAACCGCCCGCGCACTCGATCGAGGAGTTCGCCGACCGCTACGTGCGGGAGATCCGGACGCTGCAACCCGAAGGGCCGTACCACCTGCTCGGCTGGTCGTTCGGCGGCCTGATCGCCCACGCGGCGGCCGTGCGGCTGAAGGCCGAGGGAGCCGAGGTCGGCGTGGTCGCGCTGCTGGACGCCGACACCGCCGACATCGACGGCGACAGCATCGAGCGGCTCACCGCGGGCTCGTTCGTGAACAGCTTCGGCGCGGTGTTCGGCATCCACGACGTACCGGCGGACGCCACCGCGCAGCAGGCGGCGGAGCTGATCCGCGAAAAACTCGGCGGGGTCTCGCTGATCGACGCCGCCACGCTGGAGCGGATGGCCGGGTCCTACAACGCCGCCGCCCGGACCAGAACCGGATACCGCCGACCCGTGTACGACGGCGACATCGTGTACTTCAGCGCGACCGTCGACACCTCCGACATCTTCGGTCCCGACGGCTGGCGGCCGTACGTGACCGGCGACATCATCAATCACGACATCGAGGTCACCCACGACGAACTGACGGCGCCGCAGGTGCTGCCGGTCATCGCGCGCGTGCTCGATGCACATCTGGGAGGCCGAGGATGAATTCCGATCAAGGCGTCGTCGTCGAGGGGATCGAGAAATCCTTCGGCGCGGTCAAGGCATTGCGGGGGGTCGATTTCGCGGCCGAGCCGGGCGAGGTGCTCGGCATCCTCGGACCGAACGGCGCGGGCAAGACCACCACGGTGAACATCCTCTCGACACTGATCCGGCCGGACCGCGGCCGGGCCACGGTCGCCGGGTACGACGTGGTGGACGATCCCGCGGCGGTGCGCCGCAGCATCATGCTGACCGGGCAGTACGCCGCGCTGGACGACATGCTCAGCGGCTACGAGAACCTGGTGATGTTCGGCAGGCTGATGGGCTTGCGCAAGCGGGCCGCCCGCGCCCGCGCGGACGAACTGCTGGCCGAGTTCGATCTCGAACGCGCGGCGGGCCGCCGGGTGGGCACCTACTCCGGCGGTATGCGCAGGCGCATCGACATCGCCTGCGGTCTGGTCGTCCGGCCCGACGTGGTGTTCCTGGACGAGCCGACCACCGGGCTGGATCCGCGCAGCAGGCAAGGCGTGTGGGATCTGGTCTCCGGCTTCAAGAAGGCGGGCATCACCACCCTGCTCACCACCCAGTACCTGGAGGAAGCCGACGCGCTCAGCGATCGGATCATCGTCATCGATCACGGCGTGGTGATCGCCCAGGGCACCGCCGACGAGCTGAAGTCGCGCACCGGCGGCAGCTACTGCGAGGTCGTGCCGCTGAACCTGCGTGACCTGCCCGCCATCGCCGCGGCCCTGGGTCCGCTGCTGCCGCAGGAGAATCGGGACGCGCTGGGTCCGGATTCCGATCGGATCGCCATACCCGCGCCCGACGGCGCGAAGACACTGCTGGAGGCGCTGCGCCGACTCGACAGCGCCGGGTTCGACCTCGTTGACGTCGCACTGCGCCGCCCCTCGCTCGACGACGTCTTCCTCCAGCTGACCGGGCATCTGGCGACGACGGCGGAGATCGCGCAACGGGAGGTCGTGTCGTGACGGCGGCGACCTGGCTCAGCCAGACCCGCGCCGCGCCGCTGCGGCCGCAGCAGTGGTGGGTGCTGACCAGCCGGCTGGTCGTGCCCTCGGTACGCAGCGGCGAGGTGCTCACCTCGGTGCTGGCGCCCGCGACGTTCACCGCCAGCTTCTACATTCCGCTGAAGATCATCATGACCGTGATCGGCACCGGCTTCAGCAGTTACGCGCAGTACATGATGCCGCTGGTGATCCTGCAGGCCGCCGCGTTCACCGCCGTCTCGGCGGCCTTCCGCGCCGCCACCGATTCGGTCGCCGGGCTCAACCGGCGTTTCGGAGCGATGCCGATCGGCCCGCTGGTGCCGGTCGCGGCGCGCCTGTCCAGCAACATCTTCCGCTTGGTCATCGCGTTGATCACCGCGTTGATCTGCGGCCACGTCATCGGCTTCCGCTTCTACCTCGGCGCCGCGCACACGATCGGGTTCGTACTGTTCTCGTTGCTCATCGGGCTCGCGCTGATCTGGGCCGGAGACGTGATCGGCACCGTGTCGCGCAACCCGGAGGCGACCGCGCAGGCACTGGTACTGCCGCCGTTGATCTTCGGCATGCTGTCCACCGGCATCGCGCCCGCCGACCAGTTCCCGGCATGGGTGCAGCCGTTCGTGCGCAACCAGCCGGTGTCGCAGTGGGCCATCGGTCTGCGGGCGTTCGCCGGTGACCGCGGACCGAACGCGGGCCAGGTGAGCTTGTCGCTGCTGGGACCGCCGGTGGCGTGGGCGCTCGTCATCCTGATCATCTGCGTCCCGCTGTCGCTGCGGCTGAGCTCGAGGAGGGCGTGATGGCGCTGCTGGCCGATCACAGGCAGGAGTCGTGGACCGGCTCGGAAATGTCGGTGTCTGCGCTGATCGCGCACACGCTGATCCAGACCCAGCGCCTGCTGCTGCGCTGGGCACGCAATCCGGTCACCCTGCTGGAGACGCTGATCATCCCGTGCCTGCTGCTGATCATGCTCAACACCGTGATCGGCGGGCAGATCCGGAAGTTCACCGGCGAGAGCGCGCTGTACGGCTCGGTGCCCATGGTCGCCCTGGTGGGCGCGCTGTCCGGCGCGGTAGCGGGGGGCGTGCTACTCGGCCGCGAACGCGACGCGGGCCTGCTCGCGCGCTTCTGGGTATTGCCCGTGCACCGCGCCTCCGGCCTGGCCTCGCGGGTGCTCGCCGAGGGCTGCCGCATCTTCGCCTGCACTCTCGCCGTCGTGCTGGTGGGCTCGGTGCTCGGGTTCCGCTTCCACCAGGGCGTCCCCGCGGCGATCGTCTTCCTGTTCGTCCCGGTGCTCTTCGGCCTTGCCTTCGCCACCGTCGTCACCTCGGTCGCCGTGTTCACCGCGAAATCGACGCTGGTGGAGGGCATCACGATCCTCACATCCCTGATGATGTTCTTCAGCACCGGCTTCGTTCCGCTGGCCGCCTTCCCCAAGTGGGTGCAGCCGGTGGTGCGCAACCAGCCCCTGTCGGTGGGGGTCGACGCCATGCGCGCGCTCGCCTTCGGCGGACCGCTCGCACGCCCGCTCACCCTCACCGTCGTGTGGTCGATCGGCGCGATCATCCTGTTCGCGGTGCCCGCGACCATCGGCTACCGCCGGGCGAGCAGGCGCTGAACCCCGGCTCACAGCGAACTCCCAGCACGAACCCAGCCGGACAGCAGCGCCCGTTCCTAACGTCGTGCAGAACGATGTCGGCGAACGAAAGGACAGACGGTGGGCGCACGGCGCGATGAGGTGCACGAGCACGATCTCGGCCTCACACACGATATGAAGGTGATGGTGTCCCGGCGCCGCGCCCTGCTCTTCTTCGGGGCGACCGCGGGCGCGGCGGCGGTCGCGGCGGGCTGCGCCTCGGGATCGAACGACACGACGACCGGTACGGCCGGGACCGCGTCGGCGACCACCGCGCAATCCGGCGGCGTCACCGCCGCTCCGCAGGAAACCGCGGGACCGTATCCGGGCGACGGGTCGAACGGACCCAACGTCCTCATCGAGTCCGGCGTGGTGCGCAGCGACATCACCGGCTCGTTCGGCTCGTACTCCGGCGTCGCGCAGGGCGTTCCGATGACGCTCGAACTCACGCTGCGCGATCTGGCGAACAGCGGCGCGGCGGGGGCGGGCATGGCGGTGTACGTGTGGCACTGCGACCGGGACGGCAACTATTCGCTCTACAGCACCGGTGTCACCGAGCAGAACTACCTGCGCGGCGTGCAGGTGGCCGGCGCCGACGGCAAGGTGAGCTTCACCTCGATCTTCCCGGCCTGCTACTCGGGCCGGTGGCCGCACATCCATTTCGAGGTCTACGACTCGCTGGAGACCGCGGTCGCGGGCCAGAACGCGCGGCTGACCTCGCAGATCGCGCTACCCCATGACACCTGCGAGGCGGTGTTCGCCCACGACTCCGGTTACGCGCGCAGCGTCACCAATCTGGCGGAGGTCTCGCTCGCCTCGGACGGCGTCTTCGGCGACGGCTGGGACGCCGAACTGGCGACCGTGACGGGCGCGCCGTCCTCCGGGCTGCGCGTCTCGCTCACCGTGGGCGTCGCCGAGAAATCGCAGAACACGCAGTCGGGCAACGGTTCCGCGCAGCCCGGTGGGCGGCCGCCCGGCGGCGGCGCACCCGGCGGTCGGCCTCCGCGGTAGCGATCGGTCCCGCGCCCGTCCGCCAGGGGCTCTCCGGCCGGGCGTTGGTCGGCCCCGGATGACCACGACGTCCACGGCGATCACCAACGCCCGGAACCGGTAGTCACACCATGCCGGGCCAGGTGGAGCCGCTCGGATGATCGGATCGGGGCAGGTAG
Organism: Nocardia exalbida NBRC 100660; assembly: GCF_000308575.1. Classification (GTDB taxonomy): domain Bacteria; phylum Actinomycetota; class Actinomycetes; order Mycobacteriales; family Mycobacteriaceae; genus Nocardia; species Nocardia exalbida. The sequence goes on from NZ_BAFZ01000089.1 coordinate 24,167, forward strand.
ACCACCGCGCCTCGAAGCGGCTCGGTCCCCGGGCGGCGGTGACTTGCGGCACTGCCGCCGTCCCGGCGCACCGGGGAAACGAAGGATCAGCGAGCCCGGCAACGCTTTCGCGGCCGAGCGGAAGCAGGCATCCACACCTGGTGTGCCGCGTCGTCAGCCCGTCGCCCCCGCCTCTTGCGACACCTGTTGGCAAACTTTCAGCGAGCAATCGGACCCACCGGTGCCGATGTAGGCGCCAGAAGGCGCGTACCGCACAATAGGGGGCCGCGCGCGGCGCGCCCTGGCGTTCTTCCGCACGGAGGACGCGTGTCGCGGCGACACAAGGTGTTGTGCTACGCGGACATGTCAGCCACTAGGAGTAGTGTTCCGAGGGTAGGCATTCCGTGACGGCAGCGTGCTCGGGAAAGGCGTGGAGGCAGGATGAAACTGATCGATCGGGTGTCGGCCATCAACTGGAATCGGGTGCCCGACGAAAAGGACGCCGAGGTCTGGGACCGGCTGACCGGCAACTTCTGGCTGCCGGAGAAGGTGCCGGTCTCCAACGACATCCCGTCGTGGAACACCCTGACCGCCGACGAGAAGCAGCTGACCATGCGGGTCTTCACCGGCCTGACCCTGCTGGACACCATCCAGGGCACCGTCGGCGCGGTGAGCCTCATCCCGGACGCGCTGACCCCGCACGAAGAGGCGGTGCTGACCAACATCGCGTTCATGGAGTCGGTGCACGCCAAGAGCTACAGCTCGATCTTCTCCACGCTGTGCTCCACCCGCGAGATCGATGAGGCGTTCCGCTGGTCGGAGGAGAACCGCAACCTCCAGCGCAAGGCCGAGATCGTGCTGTCGTACTACAACGGCGACGATCCGCTCAAGCGCAAGGTCGCCTCCACGCTGCTGGAGAGCTTCCTGTTCTACTCCGGCTTCTACCTGCCGATGCACTGGTCGTCGCGGGCCAAACTCACCAACACCGCCGACATGATCCGCCTGATCATCCGGGACGAAGCGGTCCACGGCTACTACATCGGCTACAAGTACCAGAAGAGCTTGGAGCTGGTCACCCAGGCCGAGCGCGACGAACTCAAGAACTACACCTTCGAGCTGCTGTTCGAGCTCTACGACAACGAGGTCGACTACACCCAGGACCTCTACGACGAGGTCGGCCTCACCGAGGACGTCAAGAAGTTCCTGCGCTACAACGCCAACAAGGCGCTGATGAACCTCGGCTACGAGGGCCTGTTCCCCAAGGACGAAACCGAGGTCAACCCCGCCATCCTCTCGGCCCTGTCCCCCAACGCCGACGAGAACCACGACTTCTTCTCCGGTTCGGGCTCGAGCTACGTCATCGGCAAGGCGGTCAACACCGAGGACGAGGACTGGGAGTTCTGAGCCGACCGAGCCCGGCGACGCGACCGCGGAGCCGGGCTCGAGGTGGTCGGCCCCTCGATCGCCGACCTCAGATTCCCAGGACCAGCTTGGCCGTCGTGAAGTAGATGATCAGGCCGGTGGCGTCCACCAGGGTGGTGACCATCGGCGCGGAGACCACCGCGGGGTCGATGCGCAATTTCTTGGCCAGCAGTGGCATGGTGCCGCCGATGGTGGCGGCCCAGCCGCAGATCAGGACCAGGGTGATGCCGACGACCAGGGCGATGCGCGGACCCACGAACAGGGCGCCGATCGCCAAGCCCACCGAGGCCAGCAGCGAGCCGAGTACCAGGCCGACCCGGCATTCCCGCCAGATCACCTTCAACAGGTCCGACGCCTTGACCTCGCCGACCGCTACCGCGCGCACGCAGGCGGTGGCGGCCTGCGCGCCCGCGTTCCCGCCCGCGCCGATCAGCAGCGGGATGAACAGCGCCAGATGCGCCGCCTGCTGCAAGGTGCCCTCGAAGAAGTCGGTCACGCTCACCGTCAGCGTCGCGGCGAAGAGCAACAGCAGCAGCCACAGCGCGCGATAGCGGGCCAGCTGGAACACCCCGGCGGCCATGTAGTGGCCCTCCCACGGCGCCGATCCCGCCTGCAACGCCACGTCCTCGCTGTCGGCGGCCTCGATCACCTCGACCGCGTCGTCGATGGTGAGCAGCCCGACCAGCCGGTCCTCGCTGTCCACCACCGGCAGGTTGATGTCGTTGGTCTCGCGCATCAGGCGGGCGGCCTTCTCCGCGGAATCGGTGGCGCGCGCGAAGGCCGGTTCGGTGACGACCAGCTCCGACACCATGGTCTCGGGCTTGCTGAGCACCAATTCGCGCAGTTCGACGATGCCGGTCAGCCGCCTGCCCGTATCGACCACCGGCAGCGTGTACACCGTCTCGGCGTTGCCGCCCTTGGCGCGCACCATGCCGAGCGCTTCGGCCACCGTGAGGTCACGCGGCAGCGCCACCACCTCCGGCGTCATGAACTGACCGGCGGAGCCCTCCGGGTAGCCGAGCAGGCTCGCGGTCATCCGCCGCTCCCGCGGGCTCAGCCCGGCCAGCGCCTTCTTGGCCACCTTGGCGGGCGCCTCGCGCAGCATGCGGGCGCGGTCGTCGGGCGCCATGCCCTCGACCAGGTCACGGAAGCTCTGATCGCGCAGTCCTTGCAGGATCTGCTGCTGGTCCACCGGCTCGAGTTCCTCGAAGACGGCCAGCGCCAGGTCTTTGTCGAGCAGGCGGAACGCCATCCCGGCTCGCACCGCGTCCATGCGGGCGAGCTGATCGGCGATGACGTGCGGCGGATGGTTGCCGAGCCAGTCCAGCGCGGCGTCCACGCGACGGGTATCGACGATGTCCTGGAGGGATTCGGACAGCGTCGGACGTACTTCGATGATGTCGGTCTGCGACATGAGAGGACCTCAGCACATGCGTGAGTGAACGGAGAGCGCGAAATTCACACCGCGGGCGCCGGCCCCTGCCGTCGCGACCTGATCAGGAATGCGAAGGGGCGGCGCCGCGCGGCCTTCGACTGGGAGGTTCGCTGCGCATCGCTACCCCACCTCCCTCTCGTCGTCGCCGCGGATCTCGGATATCCGCACCATTCGGATCAACATCTCGCGGACCGGAAACGTCCTCGTGCAGCTTACATGGCTTCGGGGACGATGATCACCTTACGACAGCGCACTGTGACCCAAGCCGCTCCACGCCGATCGGAATCGGCTGTGCCGCTCGATGCCCGGACGACAGGGTTATACGCAGGGGGCGTCGAACTGTTGCTCCCATGCTTGGGAACCGGGACAGTGTTTCCCAAGCGGGCGTCGGAAGTCACCGCGCCTGTCCCGCACCGATATACAGCTCACGGAAGTCTCGAAGTGTCGACAGCAACAGCCTTGATCCGCCGTCGCGCGGTCGACTTCATGCGCGTTCCGCACGGAATCTGTCGCCACTGAAGTAGCGCGGCATCGGTTCCCCGCCGAATCCCGCGCGGTCGTCCACCGCCGCATCGCTCCGCTGTGGTGTCGCCGGACGCCTGGCATCGAACTGCACGGCGTCTTCTCTTCGAAAGAACAACAATGCTTCTCTCTCCCTCCTCCCGGCGCGTCGCCCGCGCTCTCACAGCCGCCGTGGCGGTGCTCACCGGTCTATCCGTGCTCACCGGATGCGGCGAGTCCACCACCGCCAAGACCGCCGACGGCAAGACCGTGCTGCGCTACCAAGGCGCCACCGGACAGGTGAGCCCCGTCGAACTGGCCGACGACCTCGGCTACTTCACGAAGATCAGCCTGCACTGGGAAGGCGACACCACCAGCGGTCCGGCCAATATCCAGGCGGCGGCGACGAACCAGGTCGAGTTCGGCAGCGCGTTCAACGGCGCGGTGGTGAAACTGATCGCGGGCGGGGCGAAGGTCACCTCGGTGCTCAGTTCCTATGGCGCGGACGAGCAGTCGTTCACCGGTTACTACGTGCGCGACGACTCCGGCCTCACCTCGGCACGCGATCTGATCGGCAAGAAGGTCGCGGTCAACACGCTCGGCGCGCACCACGAATTCATCACCAGGGAGTGGCTGCATCAGCAAGGTCTGACCGACGACGAGATCAAGCAGGTGCAGTTGGTAGTCGTACCGCCTGCCAACACCGAGGACGCGCTGCGCAAAGGACAGGTCGACGTCGGCGCCCTGGGCAGCGTCTTCCGCGACACCGCCCTCCAGCGCGGCGGTATCCACCCGCTGTACACCGACAAGGCCATCTTCGGCACGTTCGACTACGGCACCTACGTCTTCCGCAACGACTACATCGCCAAGAACCCCGAAGCGGTGGAGGACTTCGTGCAGGGCACCGCGCGCGCTGTCCGCTGGCTACAGGTGACTCCGCGCGATCAGGTGCGTGAGCGGTTCGTCCAGATCATCGGCAAGCGCGGCCGCAACGAGAACACCAACCTGGTGCCGTACTGGCTCAGCCCCGGGATCCCGGTGCCCGGCGCGGTGGTCGCCGACAAGGAACTGCAGATCTGGATCGATTGGCTGGTGCGCAACGGCGAACTGCCCAACGGCAAGTTGAAGGCCGCGGACCTGTTCACCAACAAGTTCAACCCGTACGCCAACGGCAAATTCACGCCGGAGGCGGGACCGACCGGAGAGGTGGTGGCCGCGAAATGACCACGGCTACGAAACTAGCGCTCACCGGAGTGCGCAAGCAGTTCGCGGTGCGCGGCTCCCAGGAGCGGTTCACCGCGCTCGAGGACATCTCGCTGGAACTGCGTGAAGGCGAGTTCCTGGTCCTGGTCGGGCCGAGCGGCTCGGGCAAGTCGACGCTGCTGGACCTGCTCGGCGGGCTGAGCAAGCCCACCTCCGGTGAGATCCTGCTGGACGGGAAACCGATCACCGGACCGGGCCTGGACCGCGGCATCGTCTTCCAGCAGTACGCCCTGCTGCCCTGGCGCACGGCCCGGTCCAATATCGAATTCGGCTTGGAGGCCAAGGGTTTGCGCCGCAGGACGCGGCGCGAGCTGGCCGACCACTACTTGGAACTGGTCGGGCTCTCCGGTTTCGGCGACCGCTACCCGCACGAACTGTCCGGCGGCATGAAGCAGCGCGTCGCGATCGCGCGCAGTCTCGCATTCGATCCCGAGGTGCTGCTGATGGACGAGCCGTTCGCCGCGCTCGACGCGCAGACCAGGGAATCGTTGCAGGACGAACTGTTGCGCATCTGGCGCGCCACCGGCAAGACCGTCCTGTTCATCACCCACGGCATCGATGAGGCGGTATACCTCGGCCAGCGTGTGGCCGTGCTGACCTCACGGCCCGGCCGGATCAAGGCCATCGTCGACGTCGAGCTCGACCGGGGCACCGACGACGACATCCGCTCCTCCCAGCGCTTCCGGGACTACCGCCACGAGATCTGGACGCTGCTGCACAGCGAGGTCCAACGCGCCGCGAGCCTGGAACTGAAATCCCTTACCGACCCGGCCGATATCGAATCCACCACCGAGAGGACGGCTCATGTCTAGTGCCATTCAGCTGAGCGAGCGGCCGGTTCGGGAACGCGCGGTCCAGCCCACCCGGCCCGCCCCGGTGCGGCGGGCCGAGCCCGCGCCCACCGCCGTGACGCAGGCCCTGCGGGCGGTGGGCCGGCTCGCCTGGCGGGTATTCAAACCGACGGTCGTGATCGCACTGTTCTTGCTGCTGTGGCAACTCGCCCCCACGCTCGGGCTGGTGGACGAGGTGTTCCTGCCGCCGTTCTCGGTGGTGGCCCAGGCGTTCGCCGACCTGGTGGCGAGCGGAGAGATGTGGACGCACATCTCCGCGAGCCTGAATCGTTCCCTGGCCGGGTATTCCCTCGCGCTGGTCGCGGGCATCCCGGTGGGCATCGCGATCGCCTGGTACAAGCCGGTGGCCGACTTCCTGAACCCGATCCTCGAACTGTTCCGCAACACCGCGGCGCTGGCGTTGCTCCCCGTCTTCCTGCTGATCCTGGGGATCGGCGAAACCTCGAAGGTGGCCATCGTCGTCTACGCGAGCTTCTTCCCGATTCTGCTGAACACCATCACCGGCGTGCGCACCGTCGACCCGCTACTGGTCAAATCCGCCGCTTCCCTGGGCTTCTCGCCGTTACGTCTGTTCCAGAAGGTGATCCTGCCCGCGGCGCTGCCGTCCATCTTCACGGGTCTGCGGATGGCCGCCGCCAGTTCGATCCTCGTGCTGCTGGCCGCCGAGATGTTCGGGGCCAGGGCCGGGCTCGGCTATCTGATCACCGCAGCGCAGCAGAACTTCGCGATCCCGAACATGTATGCGGGAATCCTCGCCATCTCGCTGCTCGGCCTCGGCTTCAACGGCGTACTGGTCGCCCTGGAACGCCGCCTGTCGCGGTGGCGCGCCCCAGCGAACGCCTGAACCATGGCCACCCGTCTCATATCCGGAAGACAGTCGCCGTGCGGGCGCTGACCAAACGGCGCGTCGTGGACTTCATGCGGGTATGCGGCAGCGCTTGTCGCCTTGCCGCACGTCCCGCCCCTCCGGTTGCCACCGGCCCGATCCTCTGATCCGAAACGAGTTCTTCCGATGACCGCTGTCCACGAAACCCCCCTCTCGACCGTCACCGGCAACCCGGTGCACGTCGCGCCCGTCGCCGGTTACATCGGCGCCGACGTCTCCGGCGTCGATCTCCGCGAACCGCTGACCGACCAGCAGGTCGCGGCCATCACCGACGCGCTGCACACCTACAAGGTGTTGTTCTTCCGCGATCAGCACATCGATCACGCGCAGCAGATCGCCTTCTCCCGCCGGTTCGGCGCGGTCACGCCGTCGCACCCGTACGACGACGACGCGCCGACGGAGCACCCGGAGATCCTCGCGGTCGACAGCCGGTTGTACGAGAAGCGGTTCGGTGTGCGGAAATTCAGCTACACCAACCACTGGCACACCGATGTCTCCGCGCTGATCAACCCGCCCGCCGCCTCGATCCTGCGCGCCGAGATCGCCCCGGCGCAGGGTGGCGACACCGGCTGGACGAACCTCGTCGCCGCCTACGAGAACCTGCCCGAGTCGCTCAAGCGATTCGTCGAAGGGCTGCGCGCCGAGCACCGCTTCGGCGGCAGCAGGCCGGCCTGGGACTCCGACAGCGACTACGCGAAGAAGGTCGCGGCCGCGCCGCTGATCACGGAGCATCCGGTCGTCCGGGTGCATCCGGTGACCGGCGAGCGGGCACTGTTCGTGAACCCCGGCTTCACCACCCGCATCGTCGGGCTCCGGCCGAACCAGAGCGACGCACTGCTGAAGCTGCTGTTCGACGAGGTGACCAACCCGGCCTACACCGTCCGGTTCCGCTGGGCGAAGGGCAGCCTCGCGTTCTGGGACAACCGCGCCACCGCGCACCTCGCACCGAGCGACCTCGACCACCGCGACGTCACCCGCGTGCTGTACCGCACCACACTCGAGGGTGACATTCCCGTCGGCGTCGACGGTGCGCCGTCCAAGGCGATCTCGGGAGAGAAGTTCACCGGCGCCTAGGGTCCGGACACGCGAGGTCGGCCGGGTTTCGGCAAGCACTCGGCCGACCTCGCGTCTCGGCAGTATTCGAGCAAGTCAGCCGGTATCGGGGTCGCCGTCCCTGCGGCCACCATCGACGCTGCACAGAGTGACCAATCGGTCAGCGGATGGGACCCTCGGACTTCGTTGCGCGGTTATCGGCGTGGCCGCGTGTCGTACGCCGCACGCCCACCTGGCCAGGGGCGACCGCATGGGGCATCGACGCCGTGGCGAGTTCGGTGAACCGGCTCGCGACGATCTGGTGGTAGTGCGATCGAGACAGCGCCGCAGGTGGCCCGAATTCGGTGCGTCGAGCGCCGAACGGTTGCCGGAGTGCGGCGAAGTGGGAACAGTGAGGTAGGAAAGCGCGGCGCTCGCCGCGGTGGTTCGGGTACACACGAAGGAGATATTCGTGCGCTTCGGCATCTTCATTCCGCAGGGTTGGCGGCTCGATCTGGTGGGCATCGACCCGGCGGACCAGTGGGGGGTGATGCGAGACCTCGCCCAGCGCGCCGATGCGAACCCGGCGTGGGAATCGCTGTGGGTGTACGACCACTTCCACACCGTCCCGGTCCCCACCGAGGAGGCGACGCACGAGGCATGGACGCTGATGTCGGCGTTCGCCGCCACCACCGCACGCATCCGCCTCGGCCAGATGTGTACCGCTATCAGCTACCGCAACCCGGCCTACCTGGCCAAGGTGGCCGCGACGGTCGACCTGATCTCGGGCGGCCGCGTCGAGATGGGCATCGGCGGTGGCTGGTACGAACACGAGTGGCGCGCCTACGGCTACGGTTTCCCGTCCGCGGGCGAAAGGCTGGGCCGCCTGGACGAGGGTGTGCAGATCTTCCGGCAGGCCTGGACCACGGGTTCGGCCAACCTCGACGGCAAGTACTACCAGGTCGACGGCGCGATCGTCCGTCCGCTGCCGTTGCAGGAGAACGGTATTCCGCTGTGGATCGCGGGCGGCGGCGAGAAGAAGACGCTGCGCATCGCCGCGCAATACGCCCAGTACACCAACTTCAGCGGTAACCCCGAGGAGTTCACCCACAAATCCGAGGTGCTGCGCGCCCACTGCGCCGACGTCGGCACCGACTTCGACGCCATCGTCCGCAGTTCGAACTTCAACGTCGTCATCGGCTCGACCCAGGCCGAAGTAGAGGATCGCCTCGCGGCGCTGAAAGCCCGCCTCACGCCCGTCATCGGCGAAGACGCGGCGAAGTCCTACTTCGAACAGCTGTACAACAGCGGCGCCGCCACCGGCACTCCCGAGCAGATCACCGAGAACCTGCGCCGAGTCGCCGACCTCGGCCTCGGCTACGCCATCTTCAATTTCCCCGAATCCGCCTACGACACCTCCGGCATCGAACTCTTCGAACGCGAAGTGCTCCCGGCTTTGTCGGCGTCGTAGTCATTCGACTCGTCACGCCGAGGTGGCTGTCCGGTACATTGTGGCCAGCCACCTCGCAATGCGCAGTCAATTTTGTTCGAAAACTTTCCACAGCGCCATCTCAGCCTGCCGGGACGGCGTGCCGTCCCACGGGTGGAGCAGGAAGTTCTCGTCGAAGAGGTGGTCTCGATACTTCGGCTTTGCAAATCCCCAGTTAGTAACCCTCAGGACAGCCGTCCGCTGCGAGACTTCGTCTTGTTTCACAAGATGGGCGATATCGGTGGCGACCGCCCGTAGATCTTCGGGACCGATTGAATTCGGCACGGTGAGGTCGACTCGGACCGAGATTTTACCGGGCTGCTCCGCCAGGTCGGTTGTATCCACCGCGAAAAAGCAGACTCCTGCCGGAAGCGCCAGTTCCACCAATCTCGCCGTCAACTTCTTCTCATCATCTTTCCGATAATCCCACACGGGGACTTCGACGCATGCGGTCGGCGCTGTTGTAGTCGCGACGGGGGAGCTCGTCTTCGCCGTTGGGTTCCCTACTTTTTCAGAGCCGCAACCAACCGTTACCGAGAACCCGGCCGCGATAACCGCGACCACTGCGGCTCTCAGCACCCGATATCCAGCAGAACGATGCATCTCAGCTGTCCCCGTCCAGTTTCCAGTCGTCGTCTTTACTATCGTACCCATCGGTCTGTGGACTGGGCCAGCGATCTTTTCCTTCGGCATCTGGAAAAAATCCAGCCGGATGATTGATGATATTCGCGAGCTCGTTCGAGGCGATCATCGCCTTTGCCTGCAACTCGAGGAAGCTGGTCATTGCCTCGACGACGAGCTCAACAGCGGTGACTATCGCATCATTGAAATTGTTTATCGACCAGACCAGCCCGACAGCGGTTGCGGATTCGCCAATGGCAACAGCGGCGTTAGCGAGCAATGTTCCCAGCTTGTCGATGATCTGCTTGTACAGTATCCTCCCTTCCTCCGCAATAGTCAGAAGCTGCTCATGCACCTGCTCGCACATTTCTGTCGCCTTGGACATGGCCGCCGACTGATACGTTTGCGATGCCTTGAACGCCTTGTAGGCGCTGCCGTCCCAGTAGCCTTCTAGATTCACGTCCGGCTTGTTCTGGATATTGTTGACAGCAGATACGGCAGCGCCGACTTGTTGCCATTTTGCCGCATATCCCACGAACAATATCGGAGCAGCTTGCCCCTCGACTGCTTCACCGAGCTTCGAGATCAGGGTCTTCAAATCCTGTTGCATCGCATCCCTTGTATCGGTCAACGCGATGTAGGCCCCGGGAAGAATCCATTTGAGGTCATCGAACTTGTCGTTCAACTTTCCCGGCAACTTCTTTACTTCATCTACTTTTCTGGTGAACTCATCACTAATTGCCGTCAATTGATCTATCGTCGGATTTGCGCCCATCAGATCGAGAAGTCCATTTCTCCCGCGAGCTTCTCCAAGCTCTGCTTCTGTTCGACCTGCTGCTCATCGAAGCTGACCACTGCCCTGTGCAGCGCGCTACCGATCTGTTCAGCAGCGGGAGCGGCTTCATTGAGACGGTCCTGAATGTACGCGGCAGCTCTACTGTAGTTTTCCCAGGCCAAAATGAAGAGTGGACCGAATTGCAGCGATGAGTACTTCAGGTCCTCGATCGATGCAGCCGCCTTGCGTAACCCGGGAGCCACATCGTTTATCCAAGCCTTCGATGCATTCTCCAGACGGTCCAACTCCGCCTTCATGCCATCAGCCATCAGAACTCGTTCCTCAGCAATCGCTGTTCATGCCTGACGAGGCGAGCCGCCAATTCACGATCAGATTCTTGGTCCAAATAAATATCTCTGACCCATCTGGGCTTCTTAGCTCTGATCTGCTCACAGCATTCGACGATGTCCTGAGCAATGAAGTTCGAATCGATTGCTCCGGCCCAGTTCGGATCGATCTCAACGGAAACGAGCTCGGAGAGCGTCGCGGTTACCGTCAATGCGGGCTCATCATATTCATTGTATCCGGGACCGTAAACGGTAAAAGTTGGTTCTGAATACAGCCGATCATACAAGTCGCGATATTCTTCGTAAGTGCGCGCCTGCAACAGCATAGGTGTGACATCACGCAGAGATGGGAGAGTCGACTCCGGTACAGTGCCGGAGTCGACATAACGCATCATCAATTCATAGCGTGCGTATTGATACGCATCCATGATGGACCGACCGTATTGCGACGCGTCGAAGGCTTGTTTCCAACCGCGAGCGAGCGCGATTCTCGTAGGCAGGCGATCGCCACCTATCTCCACCTTCACCAAGGAAGACTTCTGCGGCGGCTGAAAAGAATTCCTATCGGCGGCATCACTTCTGTCCAGTAAACTCGGATCATCGCCATACGAGTAAAGATCCGAAACCATATAGTGTCCCTCTCCGACGCCCGGAACAGCGGTTGCAGACCACTGAAACGTCACCAAATCCTTTTCTACTGCCAACACCACCCATATCATGCACAGGCCCACGGCGTCACGTAATCCGACCTCACCCCCAGCAATTTATACCCCCACATGTGGCGATGGCTGCCATGTTCTCAGCCGTTGATCGTTCTGTCAACTGACTGTTGACGCGAGGCTTGTGCTCGAAATATTTTTCGTCGGAACGTCACTGAGCCGATCCACCCCTGTCAGGGGACGCCAAAACACATCCATCCATCACAGATGGCATCCGGTTTGTGATGGACGCCCGGCCCGGCCGGATTCACCCCTTCCGGCCGACAGCGCTCCAGCAGTTCACTTGCGAGTCAAGCCAGGATGGTGACTCGGCCTGGGGGCGCCATTGGTTGGAGACGACAATTCCCGGGTCCAGTAGTTCCAACCCGACGAAGAACCGGGCGAATTCGTCCCGCGTGCGGGTCTGGGCATAGACCCCGCTCTGCCGGTACACGTTGAGCGCGTCGGTCATCATCTCGGGTTCGAGGTCGGCGGTAATGTGCGTGACCACCAGGAACGAACCCGGCGCGAGGGCGCCCATCAACGTCTCGACGATGCCGTAGGGGTCTTGTTCGTCGTCCAGGAAATGCAGCACGGCGACCAGGCTCAGCGCCACCGGACGCTTCAGGTCCAGGGTGTCGAGGAGTTCGGGGGCGGACAGGATCGCCGCGGCATCTTTCAGGTCGGCGTCGACGTAGGCGGTGCGACCCTCCGGCGTACCGGTGAGCAAGGCGCGGGCGTGGGTCAACACGATCGGGTCGTTGTCCACGTAGACCACCCGCGCTTCCGGCGTCGGCGCCTGCGCCACTTGGTGCAGGTTCGGCTCGGTGGGGATGCCGGTGCCGATGTCGAGGAACTGGGTCACGCCCATCGCGGTGAGCGCGTTCACCGCACGGTGCATGAAGAGCCGGTTCTGCCGCGCCGCGACCCGGGTGGTGGGAAAGGCCGCGATCACCTTCTCGGCCGCGTCCCGATCCACCTGATAGTGGTCTTTGCCGCCCAGCACGTAGTCGTATATTCGCGCGCTGCTCGGCACGCTCGCGTCGTGAATCGGACGGAGCGGCTTACCGTCGCCGCCGAGATCGGTCATTGTCGTTCCCATCACTACCGGATCGCCTCTGCGCCAGCATATTCCAGGCGCGGGCTGGGCACCGCACCGCGACGGAAGCCCGGAGTGGGAACACCTCGGTGGCCGGAGAACGCGAAACAGGGTGGCCCCCAGTGGGAAGCCACCCTGTTCGCTACGGGATCACAGCATGCAGGAGACGCAACCCTCGACTTCGGTTCCCTCGAGTGCCATCTGGCGCAGCCGGATGTAGTAGAGGGTCTTGATGCCCTTGCGCCAGGCGTAGATCTGGGCGCGGTTGAGATCGCGGGTGGTGGCGGAGTCCTTGAAGAACAGCGTCAGCGACAGGCCCTGGTCCACGTGCTGGGTGGCCGCGGCGTAGGTGTCGATGATCTTCTCGTAGCCGATCTCGTAGGCGTCCTCGTAGTACTCGAGGTTGTCGTTGGTCATGTAAGGCGCCGGGTAGTAGACGCGCCCGATCTTGCCTTCCTTGCGGATCTCGATCTTCGACGCCACCGGGTGGATGGAGCTGGTGGAGTGGTTGATGTAGGAGATCGACCCGGTCGGCGGGACCGCCTGCAGGTTCTGGTTGTAGATGCCGTGCTCCATGACCGAGGCCTTCAGCTCACGCCAGTCGTCCTGGGTCGGGATGTGCACGCCCGCGTCGGCGAACAACTGCCGGACGCGATCGGTCTTCGGCTCCCACACCTGATCGGTGTACTTGTCGAAGTACTCGCCGCTGGCGTACTTCGATTCGGGGAAGCCGCCGAAGTACGAGCCGCGCTCGATCGCGATCCGGTTCGACGCCCGGATCGCGTGGTAGACCACGGTGTAGAAGTAGATGTTGGTGAAGTCGATGCCCTCTTCGGACCCGTAGTGGATGTGTTCGCGCGCCAGGTAGCCGTGCAGGTTCATCTGCCCGAGGCCGATGGCGTGCGAGGAGTTGTTGCCCTGCTCGATGGACGGCACCGAGTAGATGTGGGTCTGGTCCGACACGGCGGTCAGCGCCCGGATGGACACCTCGATGGTCTGCGCGAAGTCGGGCGAGTCCATCGTCTTGGCGATGTTCAGCGAGCCGAGGTTGCAGGAGATGTCCTTGCCGATCTTGGCGTAGGACAGGTCGTCGTTGAACTCCGACGGCGTGGAGACCTGCAAGATCTCCGAGCACAGATTGGAGTGGGTGATCTTGCCCGCGATCGGGTTGGCCCGGTTCACCGTGTCCTCGAACATGATGTACGGGTAGCCCGACTCGAACTGCAGCTCGGCGATGGTCTGGAAGAACTCGCGCGCCTTGATCTTCGACTTGCGGATGCGCTTGTCGTCGACCATCTCGTGGTACTTCTCGGTGACGTCGATGTCGGCGAACGGCTTGCCGTAGATGCGCTCCACGTCATAGGGCGAGAACAGGTACATGTCCTCGTTCTTCTTGGCCAGCTCGAAGGTGATGTCCGGGATGACCACGCCGAGCGAGAGCGTCTTGATGCGGATCTTCTCGTCCGCGTTCTCCCGCTTGGTGTCCAGGAACCGGTAGATGTCCGGGTGATGGGCGTGCAGGTAGACCGCGCCCGCGCCCTGGCGCGCGCCGAGCTGGTTGGCGTAGGAGAACGAGTCCTCGAGCAGCTTCATGATCGGGATGACGCCCGAACTCTGGTTCTCGATCTTCTTGATCGGCGCGCCGTGCTCGCGAATGTTGCTCAGCAGCAGCGCGACACCGCCGCCGCGCTTGGACAGCTGCAGCGCGGAGTTGATGGAGCGCCCGATGGACTCCATGTTGTCCTCTATGCGAAGGAGGAAGCAATTGTGGACGACCGTACCGCGGATCGAGTAGGTGTGGGTGTCCTCGACGTGGAGGTTGTACACCTTCTCCGGGGTCTCGGTGGTGCGCTCGACAGCGCGCACACCGTATACCTGCCGGCCGTGCACGACCTGATACGTCGCACGCTTTGTGCCCTTGCGGCCGACGTAGTTGTACAGGTTCTTGCCGATGTCGAAGATGAAGTCCTCGTTGTTTCCCGGCAGGCCGGGCACGAAAACCTGGCCGGTCACATTGCCCGCTCGGTTGACGTAGCTACGGACGACCGACACGATGCCGAGGCGGCGCAGGATCAGCTGCACCTGGTCGATGAGCTCGGGGTTGACCAGGTCGAGCATCATGCCGCCCGAGGTGCTGCAACCATCGCCGCGGAACAGCCCGGCCAGCAGGCCGCGTTGGAAGTCCTCGTCGGCGGTGAGCACATCACCGTCCAATCGTTTGTTACCATAGCCGGTCCCGGCCAATGACAACAGCAATGATGCGACGACCTTGCTGTTGCACACCATCCGCGTGGAGTGATCGGAGTGGTTGGTGTGCAAGGACAGGTCGACCCCGAATACCTGCTTGAATGCCATGCCGAGTTCGACGTGGTAGTCGACCTCATGCGCGCCGAGGGTGAAATGTACACCGTTGGGCACGCTCACGTCGGTAGACCGCTTGGACACGTGACCTTCGGCCACATACCAGCCGAGGATCAGGCCGAGCTCGTAGGACTCCTCGACGAAGCGGTTGACTGCGACGAAACGCTGGTTATGGCGCTGCTTGTTGCGGTGCTTCGCGTCGGTGTTCACCTTCTGGATCAGCCCGTCGACCTCTTCGTACACACCTTCGCCGACGTGATCCATAAGGTCGAATACACGCCGGTCCCGCTGTCCCAGCGGCGCGGTCGTCACGATGTAGTCGGTCGGCTGCACGTCCCGCGCGGCCAGCCACACGAAACCGTTGAACGGGTCGGCGCCGTCCGCGTCGATGAGCGTGTCGACCTCACGGATGGTCCACACCAGGATCGGATGCTCGGGAGTGCACCGGATCGGCTCCTTGTGGCCGAAGTGCGAAATCGCGACCAGCGCTTGATCGTTGGGATTCTCGATCAACGCTTCGACCGCACGATAGGAACCGTCGTGGGACAAGACCCGGTCGCCCGGCTGCAGCGTCTCGATGGCGCGGGGACCGTCGATCGTGTCCACCGGCGTACCCGCAGGGAAACACGACACCGGCTCGCCGCGCTGCTTCTTGCCCGAGTTCAGGAAGGTCGGGGTGGCGGGCTGGAAACGGCCGTCGATGATCTCGTCGACCAGCCGGCCCGCCAGCGCCTCGTCACCGGCGGCGAGGGTGAGCGCGACCATGCACACCCGGTCCTCGAACCGCTCCAGGTAGCGCTTGCCGTCGAAGGTCTTCAGCGTGTACGAGGTGTAGTACTTGAAGGCGCCGAGGAAGGTGGGGAACCGGAACTTCTTGGCGTACGCCTGTTTGAACAGATTCTTGATGAACGGGCGGCTGTACTGCTCCAGCACCTCCGCCTCGTAGTAGTTCTCGTCGATCAGGTAGTCCAGCTTCTCGTCCAGATTGTGGAAGAAGACGGTGTTCTGATTGACGTGCTGCAAGAAGTACTGGTGGGCGGCCTCACGGTCCTTGTCGAACTGGATCTCCCCGTTCGGGCCGTACAGGTTCAGCATCGCGTTGAGGGCGTGGTAGTCGAGGACCTCGCCCGCGTCGCCGCCACGGACCGGGGGCTGCTCTAAGCGAGCTGTTTTTCCGGCCGGTGCTGTCGTTGCTGTTGCCAAAACAATCCCAATCCCTCTCGGACGCGTTCGACGTCCTCAGCGGTTCCCATGAGTTCGAAGCGATACAGGTACGGCACGCCGCACTTGCGCGCGATCAGTTCGCCCGCATAGCAGAAGGTGTCGCCGAAGTTCGTGTTGCCCGCCGCGATGACGCCACGCAGCAGCGCCCGGTTGTGCGGATCGTTGAGGAACTTCGCGACCTGCCGCGGCACGAAATCCTTGTCGGAACGATCGCCCCCCAGCACGTGCCGACCGCCCCCATAGGTGGGGACGATCAGCACGTACGGTTCGTCTACGCGCAGCGAGTCGGCGGTGTGCAGTGGTATGCGAGTCGCCGGGAGCCCCAGCTTCTCGACGAAACGATGCGTGTTCTCCGAAGCGCTGGAGAAGTAGACCAGCGCCGTCGTCTCCGGCATGGTCGCCTTCCTCTTCTCGGGAGTGCCGCGGCGGACCGCCCGGCACTCGCACCTCGGATGCGGTGGAGGGTCAGGCCGCCACGGTCGCGAGCGACTTGATGCGGTCGGGCCGGAAACCCGACCAGTGATCGTCTCCGGCCACCACGACCGGCGCCTGCAGGTACCCCAGGGCCATGACGTAGTCACGCGCCTCGTCGTTCTCCGAGATGTCGATGACCTCGTAGTCCACCCCGGCCTTGTCGAGGGCCTTGTAGGTGGCGTTGCACTGGACGCAAGCGGGCTTGGTGTACACGGTGACGGTCATTGATGTCCCTCTCTCCTTGTGCCTGATCCACAGCCTGAGATCCGTTGCAATACACGATCGACGTATGCTGCGCAAACTTCTGGAGCCGGACTCGAATCCCCTGATCAGCCACTCGTGACCGACTCCTACCGGGTGGGGCCTCTCACCGTCTTCCAGTAGCGAAGACACTACACCTAGTGGCCGACAGATTCCTACAACACGACATGTAGCGAGTCACATTGATGAAATTCCATCGAGAGAAGTACCAGGACGCTCGATTCACCCCCGGATCAAACAGTGGCGCAGATCACTGTTCGACACGTCAGCATACTTTCAGCAAACTCACCGGCAAACGAAGAGGGCCACCGCTGCGCCCGCAGCGATGACCCTCGTCGAAGACCGGAGATGGAGCTTACACCGACGCGAATTCGCCCCGCGTGGCCTCGACCAGTTCGCGCACGGTGCCGGCCAGCTGGGTGAACGCCT
The DNA here is from genome assembly GCF_000308575.1 of Nocardia exalbida NBRC 100660. GTDB lineage: Bacteria > Actinomycetota > Actinomycetes > Mycobacteriales > Mycobacteriaceae > Nocardia > Nocardia exalbida. Next base: position 41,314 of record NZ_BAFZ01000089.1, read on the forward strand.
CGGCGTCGTCGCGCGGATGCGTAGCGCCGAAACGCTCGCCGATGACACCGAAGTGCAGGTGCGCGGACTCGACCACTCGCGCGCCCGCCACGCCGAGCGCCTTGACGGCGTCGCCGTGCGCCCACTGCGCCGCGTTCGGGCTGATCGACGCACTCACCACAGCGGTGGGCTTGCCCTTGATGGCGCCGGCGCCGTACGGGCGAGAGGCCCAGTCGATCGCGTTCTTCAGCACCGCCGACAGCGTGCCGTTGTACTCCGGCGTGACCACCAGCAGGCCGTCGGCCTCGGCGACCGCGTCGCGCAGCGCCTGTGCCGCCGCCGGAACCGAGCCGGGGACGTCGATGTCCTCGTTGTAGAACGGGATGTCGGCGAGTCCGTCGTAGAGGGTGACCTCGACGCCCTCGGGCGCGGTGTTGGCCGCAGCCTCGGCCAGCCGCCGATTGACCGAGGCGGCGCGCAGGCTGCCGACGAGTGCGAGAATGCGGGTCTGGCTCATGAACACTCCTGGTGTACTGAATTAGATGGTGTCCGTACGTTCACCACACACTAACCGGACCATGGTCCGATTACTTCCCGCGGAGCCTGCGTGAGCGCTGTGAACTACCCCACACCCCACTCGACCTCCGATGGCTCCCGTCGACTGCTCGACGTCGGTGCCCCGCTGCCCGGCACCTCGGAGCCCGCCGAGCGCGCCGACGCCGCGCGCAATCGCCGGCTGCTGCTGGACGCGGCGCAACAGCTGGTGCGTGAGCACGGCGTGGACAGTCTCACCATGGACGCGCTGGCGAAACGCGCCGGGGTCGGCAAGGGCACGGTGTTCCGCCGGTTCGGCAGCAGATCCGGCCTGATGCTCGCCCTGCTGGACCACTCCGAGCAGAAGTACCAGGAGTCGTTCATCTTCGGCCCGCCGCCGCTCGGCCCGGGCGCGCCTCCGGTGGAACGACTGGTCGCCTTCGGGCGGGCCAGGCTCCTCGACATCGAAGTGGAAGGCGAACTGCACCGCGCGGCCGAACTCGGCGAGGCGGGTGACCGGTATTCCGGTGCGCCCTACGGATTGCTGCGCGCTCACGTCGCGATGCTGTTGCGGCAGGCCGACGTGCCCGGGGATGTCCCGCTCGTCGCCGACTGGCTGCTGGCGATGCTGGGCGCCGCGCTGGTCATGCACCAGATGCACGTGCTCGGCTATACCCGCGAGCAGATCGGCGACAACTGGGAGGACGTCGTCCGGCGCGTTGTCACCCGCTGAATCGCCAGTACACTCGGGCGCCATGGGGAACCTGCGCGAACAGATCATCAGTGAATTGGGCGTCCAGCCCACGATCGAACCGAAGGAAGAGATCCGCCGCCGGGTCGATTTCCTCAGGGATTATCTGAACGCCACTCCCGCACGTGGTTTCGTTCTCGGCATCAGCGGTGGACAGGACAGTGCTCTCGCGGGCAGGCTGTGCCAGCTCGCGGTCGAGGAACTGCGCGCCGACGGCGTGGACGCGACCTTCCTCGCCGTCCGGCTGCCCCACGGCGTGCAGGCCGACGAGGCCGACGCGCTCACCGCCATGGCCTTCGTCCGGCCCGACCGGCAGGTCGTGGTGAACATCCGGCCCAGCGCGAGCGCCGCGGCCGCGGAGGCGGCGTCGGCGTTGCAGGTGGACCAGCTGCGGGACTTCGTGCGCGGCAACATCAAAGCGCGCGAACGCATGGTGCTCCAGTACGCGCTGGCCGGGCAGGAGAATCTGCTCGTGATCGGCACCGACCACGCGGCCGAGGCGGTCACCGGATTCTTCACCAAGTACGGCGACGGCGGTGTCGACCTCACCCCGCTCACCGGTCTCACCAAGCGCCAGGGCGCCGCCCTGCTCCAAGAGCTGGGCGCACCCGCCAGTATCTGGTCCAAGGTGCCCACCGCCGACCTGGAGGACGACCGCCCCGCCCTGCCCGACGAGGAGGCGCTCGGCCTGCGCTACAGCGAGATCGATGACTACCTGGAAGGCAAGGAGGTGACCCCCGAGGTCGCCGAGCGGCTGGAAGGCATCTTCCGCGACACCCGGCACAAGCGCAGCGTCCCGGTGACTCCGCTGGACACCTGGTGGCGCTGAGAACCCGGGCCGACTCACCCGGCGCGAGACGGCGCGCCGGGAACCGCCGCTGCTGAAGCCATCGGCCGCGGCGGCGTGCCCGCCGGTGCGGACGCGTCGCCGGGCTATCCCCCGGCGAAGGGAGGCAGGACGTCGACGCGCGGGCTCAGCGCGGCGGCGGGATCACGGGTGAGCTCGTCACCGATCAGATAGGCGCACACCGACAGCATCTTGTCCAGGTCCGGACCGTAGGCCGCGGACAGGGCGGCGCGCAGGTCGGCCACCGTCGCTCCGTCCGGGAGGTCGAGGGTTTCGCTGTCCTTGCCGACGGCGTCGGCGATCGCGGCGAAATAGCGGATCTCAACCACCGATGGCTCCCATCGTCCGCTCCGGGGGGACGAAGCCCTCGGCGTCGATGCCGTGACCTGCCCATTTGTTCCACATCGCGCCGCGCCAGAGGGTCGCGACCTCGTCGTCGCCCGCACCGGAGCGCAGCACCTGGCGCAGGTCGAATTCCTGGTCGCTGAACAGGCAGGAGCGCAGCATGCCGTCCGCGGTGAGCCGGGTGCGGTCGCAGGTGTCGCAGAACTTGCGGGTCACGGTGGCGATGATGCCCACGGTGCCGGGGCCGCCGTCGACCAGCCACTTCTCCGCCGGGGCCGACGGATCGGCGCGGCCGGCCTCGGTGAGCCCGAACCGGGCGCCCAGCACGTCGAGCAGCTCGGCGGCGGTGACCATGTTGGCGCGGGCCCACTCGTGGTCGGCGTCGAGCGGCATCTCCTCGATGAAACGCAGTTCGCAACCCTCGTCCAAGCACCAGCGCAGGAGATCCGATGCACCGGAGAGGGTCTCGCGCATCAAGACGGCGTTGACCTTGATCGGCGCCAGTCCGGCGGCACGAGCGGCGCGGACACCCGCGAACACCGATTCGAGGCGGTCGCGGCGCGTCAGCCGCGCGAAACCGGCCCGGTCCACGGTGTCCAGCGACACGTTCACCCGGTGCAGTCCCGCGGCGGCGAGGCCGAACGCGCGGTGCTCGAGCCCGATGCCGTTGGTCGTCATGGCCAGCGGGATGTGCGGCACCTCGGCGTGACAGCCCGCGATGATCTGTTCCAGCTCGCGGCGCATCAGCGGCTCGCCCCCGGTGAAGCGGACCTCACGCACCCCCAGCTCGCGCACCGCGAGGCGGACCAGACGCACGATCTCGTCCACCGTGAGCAGTTCGTGCCGGGGAATCTCCGGCAGCCCCTCCTCCGGCATGCAATAGGTGCAGCGCAGCGAACACTTCTCGGTGATGGATACGCGTAGGTCGCGGGCGACGCGTCCGAAACGATCCAGCAAGTAGGGGGTGTCGGGACGGCCGGCGAGCGAGGGACGCCCGGAACGCACCGCGGGAATCCCGATCTCGACCAGAGTCACACGTCCATTATGACCGCCTGTCCCGATTCGGCTGCGGGCGGAATGCTCACTTCGGGCTCACCACGGCCGCGAATCGGCGGTGAGGCCCGCGCCGGGGACGAGCGCGACGCCGGGCGACCTGCGCACGGACCGGCGCGCGGCGACGGAGGCGGAAAACCGCCCGGATCGGGCGTTAGGCGTACCTCCGCCTTCGCTCCGGCCATGCGCAGGCTCCTCCGCCTTCGCTCCGGCCATGCGCAGGCTCCTCCGCCTTCGCTCCGGCCATGCGCAGGCTGAGGACGGACTACGTCCGACCGCACCCATTAGGCTGACTCGCATGAACCCTCGGCCCGCCGGCGTCTCGGCCAGGCCCGTCGACGACTACCGCGACAGCATCGAACAGCTACTGCGGCCACTGGCCGCGCGCACGGTCGAGTCCGTCCCGGTGCCGCGGGCGCTGGGCAGGCAGTCGGCCGAGGATGTCCGCTCGCCGATCGAGCTGCCGGTGTTCCGGAACTCCGCGATGGACGGCTACGCGGTGCGCGCCGAATCGGTGCTGGTCGCCCCGGTCACCCTGCCCTTGACCGGTGTGGTCGCGGCGGGCGCGGCGGGCCGCACGCCGCTGCCGACGGGCGCCGCGATGAAGGTGATGACCGGTGCGCCGATCCCGCCCGGCGCGGACTGCGTCGTGCCGGTGGAGGACACCCACGTGGGCGACGGCACGGTGACCATCGAACGCGGGCGCAGCGCAGGCGAATTCGTGCGGGAACCGGGAACGGACGTCCGGACCGGAGATCTGCTCGTGCGGGCGGGAACCATGCTCGCCCCCCGGCATGTCGCCGCCCTCGCCGCCGTCGGCCTGCCCGCGGTGGCGGTCTTCCGGGCGGTGCGCGCCGCGGTGATCACCACCGGCGACGAGCTGGTCGCGGCCGGAAAGCCGCTGCGTCCCGGGCAGATCTACAACTCCAACGGCGTCGCCCTCGCCGCGGCGCTCGCGGCGAACGGCGTCGATGTCGTCTCGGTGGCGCACAGCACCGACGATCCGGCGCGCTTCCGCGCGCTGCTGTCGGCGGCGACCGAGAACGCCGATGTGGTGTTCACCTCCGGCGGCGTGTCCAAGGGCGACTTCGAGGTGGTCAAGGACGTGCTGGAGCCGATGGGCGGGCGGTTCGGCTCGGTCGCGATGCAACCGGGCGGCCCGCAGGGACTTACCGTGGTCGACGGCGTGCCGGTGCTCAGCTTCCCCGGCAATCCGGTCAGCACGATGGTGTCGTTCGAGGTGTTCGCCCGCCCGATCCTGCGGCGTCTCGCCGGTCTGCCCGAGGTGGACACCTACGAGCTTCCCTTGGCCGACGCCGTGCCGCGCTCGCCGGAGGGGAAACGGCAATTCCTGCGCGGCAGACTCATCCGCGCCCATCCGGGGGAATCGCCCGCGCACCGGCACCCCCGGGCGGTCGAGGTGGTGTCCGGTCCCGGGTCGCATCTCGTGGCGGCCATGGCGTGGGCCGAGGTGCTGATCGATGTGCCCGCCGAGGTCACCGCGCTGCCCGCCGGGGCGCTTGTGCGAGTGTGGTCCTTATGAGCGAGCTGTCCCATGTCGACCAGGAAGGCCGCGCCCGCATGGTGGATGTGAGCGCGAAGAGCGACACCACCCGGATCGCCGTCGCGGCAGGCGAGTTGCGCACCACGGCCGAGGTGGTCGCGCTGGTGCGGGCCGATGACCTGCCGAAGGCGGATGTGCTGTCCACCGCACGCATCGCGGGCATCTCGGGGGCGAAGAAGACCTCCGAACTGATCCCGCTGTGCCATCAGCTGGCGCTGTCGTCGGTGCGAGTGGAGTTCGGTTTCACCGACACCGCCATCACCATCGAGGCCACCGCGAAGACCAAGGGGCCAACGGGTGTGGAGATGGAGGCGCTCACCGCGGTCGCGGTCGCCGGGCTCACCCTGCACGACATGGTGAAGGCGGTCGACCCCGCGGCGACGCTCACCGACGTGCGGCTGCTCACCAAAGAAGGCGGCAAGCGCGGACATTGGGAGCGCCCGGCCGACGAAGGTCCGATCCCGCCTTCCGCCGAGGAAGACCTGTCCCCCGAGGACGCGGATACCGAGCCGGAGATCTCTGAGTACGCCGAGCCGGAACTCGACGAGGAGCCACGGTCGGCCGCGGTGCTGGTCGCGTCGACCGGCGTGGCGGCGGGGACCCGCGAGGACACCACCGGTCCGGTGCTCGCGGACTGGCTGGCCGGACTCGGCTTCTCGGTGCGGGGCCCGCTGATCTACGCCGACGCCGAGATCGAATTCGGCCTGGCCGACGCGTTGCGCTTCGAACCGGCGCTCGTCATCAGCACCGGCGGGACCGGTGCGTCCCCCACCGACGGGACCCCGGAGGCCACCCTCGCCTTGCTCGACCGCGAACTCCCCGGTGTGGCGGAGGCGATCCGGCAGCGAGGCACGGCGAAATTCCCGCTGGCGGCCCTGAGCCGCGGCGTGGCGGGGCTGGCCGGGCGCTCGGTGGTGGTGAATCTGCCGGGATCGCCGGGTGGCGTTCGCGACGGCATCGCGGTGCTGGAACCGCTGCTGGATCATCTGCTCGCACAAGTCGCCGGAGGTGGAAGTCATGACAACGGCTGAGGCTACGGTCCGGCTCGCCCGGATCAGCGACCAGCCGCTCGACCCAGCGGAGGTCGAGGAGGCGGTCTGCGGACCGCACTACGGCGCGGTCGTGGTGTTCACCGGGAAGGTCCGCGACCATGATGGCGGGCAGGCCGTTTCGGCCCTGGAATACTCCGCGCACCCGCAGGCGGAACGCTTCCTGCGCACCGTCTGCGCGGAACTGGCCGCCGCGCACGGTTTGCCGGTCGCGGCCGTGCATCGCGTCGGCTCGCTCGGCATCGGTGACCGCGCGATCGTCGTCGCGGTGGCGGCGGCGCATCGGGGCGCGGCGTTCGCGGCCTGCTCGGAACTGGTGGATCGGATCAAGCACGAAGTCCCGATCTGGAAACGCCAGTTGTTCGCCGACGGCCTGTCCGAATGGGTGAACGCCTGCGGGTGACCTGACCGTCACATGAATCTCATGACGAATCAACACGACCGGGATAGCGTGTCGGCGTGGGAACCGACCAGGTCTTGCTCCACCGGTTCGTCATCTCGCAGCTCATCGCGGCCGGCGTCGACCGCGACCAGCTGCTCCGGGAATCCGGGTTGCCGGAGTGGACCATGGCGGGCGACGACGTGCACCTGCCCAGCCAGACGTTCTCCCGGCTGTGGGAGATCGGTGAACACGAACTCGGCGATCCGGACGTCGCCCTGAATGTGGCGCGCCGCTACGAACTCACCTGCCTGGGTCTCTACGACTACCTGTTCTCCTCGGCCCCGACGCTGGGCGCCGGATTGGCGACCTGTGGGCCGTACGTCACGGCGGTGACCACCAACCATCGGTTCGACCTGGTCGCGGAGAACGACGACGAAGTCACCCTCTATCTCGACATGATCGACGGGGAAGGCCGGGGCAGGGATCTCACTCAGCTGTGGGGCCTGTGTGCGGTGCTCAGCCGCGCGCGGCGCGTAGTGCGCGAACCGCTGGCCCCGTTGCGGGTCTCGCTGCGCCAGCGCGCGCCCGCCAAGACCCACACCTTCGTCGAGGTATTCCGCACCACCGCGATCGAGTTCGACGCGCCGGTGGACGCCATGACCTTCCGCGCCTCGGATATGGATCTGCCGCTGACCACCAGTGATCCGGTGCTGGCCGGCATCCTGCGGCCGTTGGCCGCTGCCCTTCCGCCACCGCCGCCGCTGGCCACCGCCTGGCCGGAGCGTGTCGCGGCCGCGCTGGCGGACTGCCTGGACGAGGGCGACGCGTCCCTCGAGCGGGTGGCGCGCAGGCTGGCCACCAGCCCTCGCACCCTCCAGCGGCGGTTGCGAGAGGCGGGCACCACTTGGCGCGCGGAACTGGATCGGGCACGCGGCGCGCGGCTGATCGCCGCGACGGCCACCGGCCCGTTGAGCCCGTCGCGCCAGGCCGAGGTTCTCGGTTACTCCGACCCGGGATCGATGCGGCGGGCGGCCCGGCGGTGGTCGCTGGCCACCCCCGCGTATCGCGCCGAGTGGGTGGAGCGGACGTTCACGGCCTGATGAAACGCGCGGCGATCGACCAGAACGTCGCGTCCTCGATCGCACGGAAATCCCAGCTGTTGGCGATCGCGTGGGTCTCGGCGACGATCGCGGGAACGTCGAAGTCCTCGCGGGTGGCGGTGCCCTTGGCCTCCAGCGCCTCGATGACGTACGCGGTGGCGCTCTCCATGGAATCTGACACGGGAAACTCCCATCGGTCGCAGAACGATTCGGTCGGTCACGGATGGGCTGCCGAGCGGCGCCGCGGGCGGCAGTACGCTCCCAGTGCCCGCGGACCGGCGGACACGCATTCAGTCTCATGAAAAGACTGCTCTGTCACCAGCACCGAACGCGACATGTCGCGAACAAACGCGCCAATCTGGCGCGTTCAGTGCGGTGTATAGCGCCACACGCCGAGCATGCTCTGCGCGTCGAGTGGTTCGGCGGCGTCGTGCACGGTGTCGTGCAGCCGCTCCAGGGCCGTGTCGGTGCGCAGGCCTGCACCGATGAGCACCAGCTGCGCGCCCCGCGCTTCGCCGCGCGACCAGCCGCCCGGCTCGAAGACGATGTGGCGGCCGACCATGTGCAGGACGAACTTCCTGCGTTCGTCGGCCACCCCGAAGGCGGCGAACCCCTTGGCCCGGAACAAGCCCGGCGGCGGGTCCTCCAGGAAGCCGATCAACTTGCGCGGGTCCAGCGCGCGTTCGCTGGTGAACGACACGCTGGCGTAGTCGTCGTGCAGGTGACGGTGCCCGGCGTCATCGTCGTGGTCGTGCTCGACGAGCAGTTCGTCGAAGCTCAGCTGCTCGGCCACCAGCGGGCGGGTGCGGTGCGGTTGGTCGAACAGCAGCCCGGGATCGATCCGGCCGTAGGTGGTCGCGTACACCGGCACCGAACCGACCAGCGCCGCGACGTCCTCGCGCAGCCGTTCGAGTTGCTCGGGCGCAACCCGGTCGGCCTTGTTGACCACGACCAGATCGGCCAGCCGCAGATGCGTGCGCAGCTCCGGGTGGCGGGTACTGCTGCGCCGGAACTCTTCGGCGTCGACCACCTCGACCAGGCCGCCGTAGCGCAGGCGCGGATTGTCGCTGCCGACCACCATCCGGATGAGGCTGCGCGGCTCGGCCAAGCCGCTGGCTTCCACGACGATCACGTCGATTCCGGCCTTCGGCTGGGTGAGCCGAGTGAACAACTCGTCCAGCTCGGTGACGTCGACCGCGCAGCACACGCACCCGTTGCCGAGCGAGACCATGGCGTCCACCTGCCCGGCGACCAGCATCGAATCGATGTTGATCGCCCCGAAGTCGTTGACCACCACCCCGATCCGCGTTCCCCGGTTGTCCCGCAGCAAGTGATTGAGCAGCGTGGTCTTTCCGGAACCGAGAAACCCCGCGACGAGCACAACAGGAATCCGGTCAGCCATTCCGCTCACCCTAGTGCGCCGCGGGAAAGACCGGACGCCACCCTCGAGGTGGGGAGGATGGCGTCCGGCGGGTTCGGTGTGCGGACTATTTCGAGGAGCCCAGCAGCATGCCCGCCAGGCTGTAGCCGAGGTTGATCAGCTCCGTGGTGATCGCGTTGTCGTCCAGGCCCAGCATCTTCGCCAACGGCATCAGCAACTCCATGATCGAAGCGTTGCCCCCGGCGGTCCCGGGTGACTGCTGCGCGTTCGGCGTGCCCGGCGACTGGGTTCCGGAGGCGCCCGGCGCATTCGGTGCCGCGGGCGTGCCCGACGACTGCGGTGTCGCGGTGCCGGGCTTCGGCGTCGAGGTGTTCGGAGCGGGCTGCGCCTGCGGCACCGCGGGGGCCGCCGGACTCTGCGGCACACCGGGAGTCGTCGAACTCTGCGGCACCGCCGGAATCGTCTGCGCCTGCGGCACCACCGGGTTCGTCTGCGCCTGGGGAGTACCCGGATTCGTCTGGCCCTGCGGCGCTCCCGGAGCCACCGCGGGACGGTCGAGCGACGTGCCCTGCGGAGTGGTTTGGCTCGCCTGCTGATCCGGTGAGATACCCGGCTGCGGTGCGCCGAGCAGGTAACCGACCACTCCGGTGGTCAGCGCGATGGCGTGCTTGAGCTGCCCGTCCGGTGTTTCCAGCAGCGCCGCGTCCTCGGGGTTGGCGCCGTTGCCCATCTCGAGGAAGACGAGCGGAACGGTGGTCAGCGCGGGCCCGGCGATGTCGCTGCGGGTCTGCAGACCGTCCACGACGCCGCCGTAGTTGGCGGGCGGGAAGCCCGCGTCGCGGTACGCGTCGCGCACCGACTTCGACGCGGCGAGGCCCGCTCCCGATTGGACCTGATCGACGATCGGATTCGGGATCGGCAGCTCCGGAACGATCAGATGGAACCCGCGATCCTGTGCGGGCGCGCTGTCGGCGTGGATGCTCACGGCGACGTCCGCGCCGGACTGGCTCGCCGCGCGGGCCCGGTCGTCGACGCAGCCGCCCCAGTTCATGTCGTCCTGGCGGCTCAGCACGACGTGCGCGCCGAGTGTCTCCAGCGACGTCTTGACGACCTGGGCGACGTTCCAGGTGATGGTGTGCTCGGGAACGCCGTTCATCGTGGTCATGCCGGTGGTCTGGCAGTCCTTGGTGCCGCCGCGGCCATCGCTGACCTGTCTCGCCAAATCTTGGGAATGGTTCGACCCCTGGTGTCCTGGGTCGAGGAAAACGGTCTTGCCCGCGAGCTTTTGCGACATATCCAGCGCCGACGGAGCCGCCTGTGCGGTGGCCGGGAGCAACCCGGACAGCGTCACCGTCACCGCGGCTGTGACGGCGGTACAGATCCCTGCCTTGATGATGCTTGGCTTCATAGTGCGGTCGGTGCTCCGGGACGGAGCACCCCTCCCTTCCCACTTGTAACACCAAACCCAGTAGTCAACTCTGGCAACATGTGTATCAGCAACGCAAGTTGCGTGATCGAAGTGTTACAGCATGCGCGACGCCCGGCCGTCCGGCTCGCTCGGTCAGTTTGCGCAGAGGTAGCAGAGCGTAATGCATCCGGCTCTGCGCCACACCGAACGGCACGCGGAAATTGTCGGCGACTTGCCGAGAGTCATGGTCACGCTCGATTTGTTCGGTAATCCCCGCACGATAGGGCGGAGATGGACGGTTGGTAACTGCGGCCCGGGAGATCGTCGGCCAACCCGTCGGCGAAGCAGGACGGAACTCGACCCGTTCGTTCCCTCGTCCCACCGCGCCGCGACCGGGTATGTCCGAGACGACATTCCGCGCCGGATTACCGGATTCCACGCACACCGCTCGGTCGGTTCTGGTATTCCTTGCCGCGGAGATGCGGGGATCTCCCGGGTCGGCCGCGGGCGCGGGGAGCACGACGACCGTGGACGCGGCGGTAGTACAAGTCAAGGAGAACCGGTATGCGTGCAAGCGCACTCCTCGTCGCGGGAGCCATGAGCTGCGCGGTGACTCTGCTCGCCGCGGGGACGGCGGCGGCCGAGCCCGCGAACACCATGACGCACGACGGCGTCTACTTGGTCGGCGTCGACATCGTGCCCGGAATCTGGGAGGCGCCCGGCACCCCCGACCCGGCCTACGCGTGCGATTGGCGCAGGCTGTGGAAGGTGGAGGGCGACAACACGAACATGCAGTACATCGTCGCGAACAACTACACCCGGCTCGGTCCGGTCCGGGTGCAGATCAAGCCGACCGACGTGGGGTTCAAGACCGAGAACTGCGGGCCGTGGCGGTTGCTGCCGACACCGCCGCCGACCGGCTCGTTCGGCGGCTGACCGAGCGGCGCATCCCGACGGGCGGCGTATTGACTCACGTTCAACAGAAGCTAGGGTCAGCCGCATGACGCGGAAGAGGATTCTGATCACCGGCGCGAGCGCGGGCCTCGGGGCAGCCATGGCGCGCGACTTCGCGGGAAAGGGCCGCGATCTCGCGCTGTGCGCCCGCAGGCTGGACGCACTCACGGCGCTGCGCGACGAGCTGGTGGCGGCGCACCCGGAAGTCACCGTCGCGGTACGCGCCCTCGACGTGGACGACCACGCCGCGGTGCCGATCGTCTTCGCCGAGCTGCGCGACGAACTCGGCGGCCTGGATCGCGTGATCGTCAACGCCGGTATCGGCAAGGGAGCGCCGATCGGCAGCGGGCGGGCCGACGCGAACCTCGCGACGGCGACGACGAACTTCGTCAGCGCGCTGGCGCAGGCGGAGGCGGCGCTGGAGATCTTCCGCGCGCAGCAGGCCGGCCACCTGGTGCTCGTCGCATCGATGAGCGCGGTGCGTGGGCTTCCCGGCAAGAAGGCGGCCTATTCGGCGAGCAAGGCGGGCCTCGCCGCGCTCGGTGCCGCACTGGCCACCGAATTGGCGCGGTCGCCGATCGCCGTGACCACGTTGTTGCCGGGTTTCATCGCCACCGACATGGCGGCCAAGGCGGGTGACGCGCGGATGGTCGCGCCCCTGGACAAAGGCGTCGCATCGATGGTCTCCGCCATCGAGAAGGAGCAGCGACGAGCGTGTGTGCCCGGGTGGCCCTGGCGGCTGATCGATCTCGCGCTCCCCCACCTGCCCGACGCCCTGGTGGCACGGCTGAGCTGAACCGGCCGCCGCTCACTTGACCAGCGTGAACTGCATGACGTCGATGCGGCCCTCGCGGAATTGCCGCGCGCACCCGGTCAGATACTTCAGGTACCGCTGATAGACCTCTTCGGACGCGAGGGCGATCGCCCGGTCCCGGTGCGCCCGCAACGCCTCGGCCCAGCAGTCGAGGGTGTGCGCGTAGTGCGGCCGCAGCTCCTGGATCTTCTCCGTGCCCAGCCCAGCGCGGCCGGCCAGGCGCGTCACCTCGGCGGGGTGCGGCAGCTGTCCGCCGGGGAAGATCTCCCGCTTGATGAAGATGTGGAACAGCGCGTCTTCCCGCGTCACGGGAATGCCCATGCGCCGCAGGTCTTTCAGCGTGTACGCGACGATCGTGTGCAGTAGCATCCTGCCGTCCGGCGGCAGCATCCGGTGACATCGTTCGAAGAATGTCTCGTAGCGGGAACGCCGGAAGTGCTCGAAGGCGCCGATACTGACGATGCGATCGGCTTCGCCGTCGTATTCCTCCCAGCCCTGCAACCGCACCTGCGCGCCCGCGACGCGCTCGCGTTCGATCTTGTCCGCGACGTACTCGCACTGGTGGCGGCTGAGCGTCAGCCCCACGACCTGCGCGCCGTAGGCGGTGGCGGCACGCAGCATGGTCGAACCCCACCCGCACCCGACGTCCAGCAGGGTCATCCCCGGCCGCAGGTCGAGCTTGCCGAGCGCCAGATCGATCTTCGCGCGCTGCGCTTGCTCGAGCGTCATGTCGGGTCGCTCGAAGTAGGCGCAGCTGTAGGTCATGGTGGGGTCGAGGAACAGCGCGTAGAACTCGTCGGAGAGGTCGTAGTGGGCCTGCACTTGCCGATAGAACGGCTGGAGTCCGGTCATCGCGTTTCTCCTGTTCATCGGGTTCATGAGCTGATACCCACCAGCCGTCGCCGCGTTTCACCGACCACGGACCGATACGGAACCGATGCGCAGGTCTCCATCCGGCAACGGGCAGGCCGATGATTACCCGCGTGGTAATCGACTCCGCGACCGGCGGCGGGCAAGATCACGGCCATGATCGATGAGACCGGCACCAAGCTGTTCCACCAGACCATGCCGTTCACCGAACGCCTCGGCGTCGAGGTGCTCGAACACGGCCCCGAGCTGGTCCGCAGCCGCCTGGCCTGGGACGAATCGCTGTGCACGCTGGGCGGCATGCTGCACGGCGGGGTGCTGATGTCGCTCGCCGACGCCACCGGCGCGGTCTGTGCGTTCCTGAACCTGCCGGAAGGCAAGCAGGGCACCACCACGGTGGAATCGAAGACGAATTTCCTGCGCGCGGTTCGCTCCGGGCATGCCATCGCGTCGGCGACGCCGTTGCATGCCGGACGCTCGTTCATCGTGGTGGAGACGGTGATCCGGGACGACGCGGACAAGCTGGTCGCGAAGGTCACCCAGACCCAAGCGGTGCTCTAGCCGACGGCCACCGCTGCCCGCTCGCCCGCCGCCGCGCGGGCAGCGGGCCACACGCGGGCCAGATCGAGCAGTTGCCGTAGCTCGGCGTCGAAATCCGCCGCGGGCACCGGCAGCCGGGCCGAGATCGATCCGAGCGGCGCCGAACCCTCCTGGCGCGCGACCGCCGCGCACGCCAATTGCTGCGCGTAGTGGATCATCGGACATCCCGACTCGGCCGATGCCCCGTGTGCCGGGGCGTAGCGGCCCAGATGCAGCAGCGCGTCCTGGATCTCCACCGTCATCCGCAACAGCTGGGTCCCCGGGTCGGCCCGCTCGCCCGCAGCCGGCCGCAGCACGATCTCCGGGACCGCGGTGGTGAGATCCCGCCACAGCGGGCGCAATCTGCGGCACGATCGTCCTGCTCGATCGAGTTCCGCCGTGGCCAGCAGCGACCGGATCAGCGGAATGGCGATCACCGTCGCGTCGACCGCCAGACAGATGGTGACCGTCGCTTCGATCCGGATAAGATGCGTACCCCAGCGCTGCCATCCGGTGACCGCCCGCACCGTCGACAGCACCAGGTTCACACCGAAAAGTGTTGCCGCCCAGATCATCAGGGCGCACACCAGCTTCTCCGCCATGCCGATGCCGCCCGCCCGCAGCTCACGCAGGCACATGCGGGCCAGCAGCGAGACGTTCACCAGCAGCGGCAGACCGAAGGCGGTCCACACCACCAATCCCTCGGCGTTCAGGGTCAGGTCGACGAGTCTGCCTTCCTGCCGGGCCGCCGTGCCCGCCAGCAGCATCGCGCCGGTGGCCGCGGCCGCGAGCACGCGGCAGACGCGGTGCCTGCGCCGTACCGCCGCCGGGTCCTCATCGAAGGCCCAGATGCGGACGATCCCTTGCAGGCACATCGACGCCATCACCGTGCAGCCGAGCGAGAGCTGATGGGCGAGGCTCGCGATGCCGGGGGTCATGGTGCAGCGATACAGCAGCAGACTCAGCAAGCCCCAGAAGAACAGCTTGTTCAGCAGTTTGTCGACGATGGTGTCGCGGACCAGCAACCACCGGCCCGCGAGCACAGCGGCGACGAAACCGATGACCGGCCACGCGATGATTCCCGAGATCGATGACGACATCGGCCGGCCTCCCCACCCACGAAACTGTCCCCGCCGAAGCATACCGTTGCCGCGTCTTCACGACCGTGCGGCTGGAGAATCGGCAGCGGCCCCATTTGTCCGCTTTGCGACATTATCGCCGCATCCAGAAGTTTGCCACTTCGGTCACCGGATGCCACAGTCGAGCGCCGCGCAGCGAATGCGGAAACAACGCAGAACATTTGGCCGTTCGCCTGTGGATGTTACGCTGTATCACATAGAGTTTCGGTGACGACACCCACCTCCGACACGCATCTCCCGGCGAGTGCGCCTGCTCTTCGTAGCCCGCGAACGCGGCTCCCCCTCATGCTCTGCCCGCCCGTTCGTGCGGCAAGAACGGAGATTTCTGTGCGCGATGAACCACGATCAGCTTTCCGGACCGAGCGAATCGATGGTGCATCGATCGAAATAGACATCGCCGCCGCGGCACTGCCGAGCCACGGCCGACCATTCCGGCCGCGATTCACCGCCCCGAGACCGGGGGCCGGGGCGCCCGCGCGGCGGTACCGCCTTCCCGAAGACAGCGCACTAGCGGATCTATGCGTCACGGCGTGACCGTGCTGGGGAAACGGAAGCGATGAGCAAGCAAACTGCCGGAACAACTGAACTAGCCGTGCGCCCGGCCGGGACGGACACGATGAACACCGCGCTGCGCGATCGCCTGATCGACGCGACCGTCGAGGTGGTGTCGACCGAGGGTTTGCACGCACTCACCGTCCGCCGCGTGTCGCGCATGTGCGGGGTCTCCACGATGGCGGTGTATTCCAACTTCGGCGGCATGCCCGGGCTGATCCGGGCGGCGGGCTCCGCCGGATTCGCCCAGCTGGCCGAGCGGATGAACGCGGCCGGGGTGAGCGAGGAGCCGATCACCGATCTGCTCGTGCTCGGCCTGGTGTTCCGGGACGAGGCCCAGCGCAGGCCGGAGCTGTTCCAGCTGATGTTCGGCACCGGCACGCGCATCGACATGAAGATCAACCGCGGCAATGTCCTCGTGGCCGGGCACGATTCGGAGTTCGAGCACTACGCGGAGACCTTCGACCACGTGGTCGGCGCGGTACAGCGCGCACAGGACGCCGGACTGATCAACACGCCCGACGTCCGTTCGGCCGCGGCGCAGCTGTGGATGGGACTGTTCGGCTTCGTCCAGTTGGAGATGGCCGGCCACCTGGGCGACGACGGCCTACTCGAAGTACTGGTGCCCGCGATCGTGAATCTTCTCGTCGGTATGGGCGCCGAACTGGAGACCGTCGGCGCCTCGGTCCTACTCGCGGTGGAGCGCTTCGCCGAAAAGTTCGGCGACTGAACCCCGCGTAGCCGGGTACCGGTCAGAACGGCAGCCGGGACCGCAACCGCTGGGCGCGTGCCATCGCGCGCTCGGCGGCGCTCCCGCGCGGCGGCATCAGACCCAGTTGCAGCAGCATCTCGGTCAGGTCCCAGGTGGCCTGGCTGCGCCAGATCAGCCCGGAGCGGAACTGCCACGCGTCGATGACCAGCAGGTCGATTCGCTTGCCGGTCGGGCCGAAACCGGGCGGGTCGATCGGGCCCAGATGGGTGCCGGTCATCCGCCACGGCACCAGGGCGATCCGGTTGTCCGCGGCGAGCGTCGGCGGGAACGGGTTGGTGTAGGCGACATCCGGGAACGAGCGCACCGTGTCGGTGACGAATTTCTCCACACCCGCCCGCCCGTGCGCCGGCGCGTCCAGCGAGGGATCGTGCCAGATCGTGTCCTCGGTGACGCACTTCGCGACCGCCGCACCGTCCCCGCTGTTCCACCCGGCGATGTATTGCTCGGTGAACTCGAGCAGCCACGCCGGGCTCTCGATGGGTTCGGCCTCCGCTTCGATACGGAACTGCCCGGTATTGTACGGATCCACGCCCATCGCCTTTCGCCGGTGCGTATTCGACGAGCCATCGTAGCCACGAATGGAGCACGTGCTCAACACTTCCGGCGATCCGGCGCCGAATTTTGAGGAATAACATCGGAATAACGGTGTAATCCGGCGAGTCCAGCCAGGTCATAACTGTGTAATAACAGCAGAATAATATCGTCATACCCGCTCTGAACTGCATTGACGACGGGTCTGGCATTACCTACCGGGCAATGCTTTTCGATCTGCACCCACATGATTAGTTATTGACCTTCGCGAATCGGGCCTCCTACCATGGGTGGACACTGACCTCCTACCGCGGAACCACTTCACCTCCGGACGACGTCGCGGCCGACCAGGCATACCGGCGTCGCGATTCCGGTTGTCTCCACGCTGATTCGACGACGCCGACGTGAAAACGCCTGCGATTTCGAATACCTGAGCACCAGGGGATTTTGCATGCCCAATGTAGCAATTGTCGGTATCGGCTGCCGTTTTCCGGGCGGCATCGAGGGGCCGGACTCGTTCTGGGATCTCGTCGTGCGCAAGGGCGACGGGATCGTGGAGGTACCGGCGGATCGCTGGAATCTCGCGAAATTCTACGATCCGGACCCGGACGCGCCGGGCCGGATGTACACCAGGCACGGCGGATTCCTGACCCAGTCGCTGTGGGAGTTCGACGCCGAGTTCTTCGGCATCTCCCAGCGGGAGGCGTCGATCATGGATCCGCAGCAGCGGCTCCTGCTCGAAGTCGCCTGGGAGGCACTCGACGACGCGGGGATGGCGGCCCGGGTCGGCGGTCGCGAGGTCGGCGTTTTCGTCGGCGGCTTCATGAACGACAACGCGCTGGTGCGCAGCGGTTCAGTGGCGCGGTCCTCGATCAACAGCCACAGCCCGACCAGCTCCTCGCACACGCTGCTGTCGGCCCGCATCGCGTTCCTGCTGGATCTGCTCGGACCGACCATGACCATCGACACCGCCTGCTCCTCCTCCTTGGTCGCACTGCACCAGGCGATGCTGGCGCTGGAGTCGGGTGAATGCGAGACGGCGATCGTCGGCGGCGCCAACGCGATGCTGCGGCCCGAGGCGTTCATCTCCATGTGCAAAGGCCGGTTCCTCGCGGTCGACGGCCGCTGTAAGTCCTTCGACGCGGCGGCCGATGGCTACGGCCGCGGCGAGGGCGCAGGCGCCGTGGTGCTGAAGCCGCTGGAGGCGGCGGTGCGCGATCGCGACCGGATCTACGCGGTGGTGCGCGGCAGCGGCGTCAACCAGGACGGCCGCACACTGGCGATCCCGGTGCCCAACCCGGCCGCGCAGGAGGCCTTGGCCCGGCGGGTGCGCCGGCTGGCGGGCGTCGACGCCCACGACATCCGCTATGTGGAGGCGCACGGCACCGGCACACCGGTCGGCGACCCGCTCGAATTGGCCGCCTTGGGCGCGGTGTACGGCGCGGTCGACGGCCGCGACGAACCGTTGCCGGTCGGTTCGGTGAAGAACAACATCGGGCACACCGAGGCCGCCGCGGGCGTCGCGGGCGTCATCAAGGCCGCGCTGACGCTGCATCACGGCGTCATCGCTCCGCAACTGCGGCTGGACAACCCGAACCCCGAGATCGCGTTCGACGAACTGCGGGTACGCATTCCGCTGGAGACCGAGCCGCTGCCGAACGACGACGGCCGGGCCGCGGTGGCGGTCAACAGCTTCGGCTACGGCGGCACCAACGCCCATGCGATCCTCACCCGCGCGCCCCAAGCGCCCGCGCCCGCCGAGCGGTCCGCGCGCGGGCCGATCACCGTGCTGCCGCTGTCGGCCCGCAACGAGACCGCGCTGCGCACGATGGCCACCCAGCTGCACGAGCTGACCGAGACCGCCCCCGTCGACGCGGTGACCGAGGCGGCGTGGGTGCAGCGCGCGCACCACCCGCTGCGCGCCGCGTTCGCCTACCGCGACACCGACGATCTGCGTTCCCAGCTGGCCGATTTCGCCGTGGGCGCGGGCAAGCCCCCCGCCCGCGCGCTGACCGACGGATCCACTCAGCCGGTGTTCGTGTTCAGCGGCATGGGCCCGCAGTGGTGGGGTATGGCCCGTGGCCTGCTCGAGGCCGACGGGCATTTCGCCGCCGCGGCGCGGGCGATCGACGAGATCTTCCGCGAGATCGCGGGATGGTCGATCGTCGAAGAACTCCTGCGCCCGGAAGCGGAGTCGCGGATCACCGGGACCGCGTACGCGCAACCGGCGAACTTCCTGGTCCAGGCCGCGCTGGTGGCCGAACTCGCCGAACTCGGCATCCACCCCGCCGCGGTGGTCGGCCACAGCGTCGGCGAAGTCGCCTCGGCCTACGCGTCCGGCTCGCTTTCGCTGCGCGACGCGCTGCTGGTGAGCTATCACCGCGCCCGGTTGCAGGCCACCACCGCGGGCACCGGCGGCATGCTGGCCGTCGGCCTGTCCGACGAGCAACTGCACGAGCGCCTCGCGGGCGTGCCGGGCGTCTGCGTCGCGGCGATCAACAGCCACTCCGCGGTGACGCTGTCCGGTGACCCGGCCGAATTGGACCGTATCCGAGCCGAACTCACCGAAGAGGGCGTCTTCGCCAAGGCGCTGCGCGTCGAGGTGCCCTACCACAGCCATCTGATGGACCCCATTCTCGGCGACCTCACCACCGTGCTGGCGGGCCTCGCGCCGCGACCCGCACAGGTGCCGATCTGGTCCACGGTCACCGGCGGTGAACTGTCCGGGCCCGAGTGGGACGCCGAGTACTGGTGCCGCAACGTGCGCGAGCCCGTGCGGTTCGGCGCGGCCGTGGACAGCCTGCTCGACGCGGGCCACCGGGTCTTCCTGGAGGTGGGGCCGCATCCGGTGCTCAGCGGCAATATCAAGGAGACGTTCGTGCGCCGCGGTCTCGACGGCGCGGCGATCAGCACCCTCTCGCGCGACGCCGACGACCACGACAACCTGCTGCGCGCGGTGGGCGAGCTGTACCAGGTGGGCGGGCTGGACACCACGCACGCGCCCGGTGCGGCGGTAGCGCCCGCCGCGCACGTGGGCCTGCCCCGCTATCCGTGGCAGCGCCGCACGCTGTGGACCGAGGACCCGGCGATCGAGGCGGACCGCCTCGGCGCCGTCGACGGCTACGTCATGCTCGGCCGGCGCACCGCGGCGTCCGCTCCGGAGTGGGAGGCCGAGCTGTCGGTGGCCGCGTTGCCGTGGCTGCCCGATCACGTCGTGGACGGCTCGGTCGTGCTGCCCGGCGCGGCCTATCTGGACGCCGCGCTCAGCGCCGTCGCGGTGCGGACCGGTCGCGCATCCTTCGGGCTGGAGTCGGTCCAGTTCGTCGCGCCCTTGGTGATCGGGCAGCACGACGTGCCGGTATTGCGTCTCACCGTCGAGGAGACCACCCACCGGTTCACCCTGCGCTCGCGCGCCGCCACCGCGACCACCTGGACGGTCAACGCGCACGGCAGGCTGATCGAAGCGGACGTCGACGCGCGCGGCATCGATCTCACGCCGGCGGCGGACGCGGTGGAGGTGAGCGCGGCGACGCTCTACGACGGCCTCGCCGCGCACGGCCTGGCCTACGGGCCGAGCTTCCGGCTGATCACCGACGCCCGCGTCGGCGCCGACTCCGTGCTGGCCCGGCTCGATCTCACGCCGCTGGCCGGTAGCGCGCCGAGCCTGCCGCACCTGGCCCATCCCGCCGCGGTCGACGCCGCGCTGCAGTGCTTCGCCGCCCTGTACGCCCAGACCGCGCGCGGCGCGAGCGTGGTGGTGCCGTCCTCGGTCGCCGGCGTCCGCTGGACCGGGCCGCTGCCCGAGCAGGCCGTGGTGCTGGTCCGCCGGGTGGACGGTGACCCGCTGTGCGCCGATATCACCGTCGCCGCACCGGAAGGCGCTGTCGCCCTGGCGCTTTCCGGGGTGCGGTTCGCCAGCCTCGCGGCCGAGCCGGATCTGCACGAGCAGCTCGACGGCCTGTTCTACGAGCCGGTGTGGTCCATCGTCGACGACACCGCGACCGCCGACGAATCCGCGGGCGGCGAGGAGTTCCTGCTCGTGGTCAGTCTCGGCAGCACCGTCTCCCAGCGCGCGAAGGAAATCGCCAGCGCCCGGTCCTCTTCGGAGATCCTCACGCTGGAACCGGAGGAGGCCGGCGCCTCGGATCGCGTCCTGGCCGCCCTGCGCGCCGCTCACGAGCGGCCCGGCGTGACGCGCGGCAGGCTCGTCGTGGTGTCCGGCGCCGAGCTGGACGCGGTGCCCAACGCCTACGGGCTCGCCCTCGTCGCGAAGGCGGTCGGCGAACTGGTGGTCGGCGAGGAGGACGACGCCACGGCGGCCGACGTGCGCGCGGTGGTGGTCACCGAACAAGCGTTCTGCCTGCCGATCGACACATTCGCGCATCCCGCGCAGGCCGCGCTCACCGGCGCCCGGCGCACACTGCGCAACGAGCAACCCGCGGTGCACTGGCGGTTGGTCGACACCGAACCGGCCACGCGCGCCGCGGACATCGTCGAGCAGGTGCTCGGCGACGGACGCGCCGACGAGGTCGCGTTGCGCGCCGGCGCGTGCTGGGCGCTGCACCTGCGCAAATCCCTGCGCGAGCACTTGGCGGTCTGGGACGAGGCCGCGCCGCTGACCGACCCGGAAAGCTCGTTCCGCTTGGAGATTTCGCGCTCGCGGCTGCTGTCGGATCTGGCGTGGCGCGCGGTCGACCGGGTGGCGCCGGGCCCCGGCGAGGTCGAGATCCGGATGGACGCGGTGGGTCTCAACTACAAGGACGCGCTCAAGGCGCTCGGGGTGCTCACCGAAAAGGAGCTGGCCGGAACCTACTTCGGCACCGAACTGGGCATGGACGGGTTCGGCGTGGTCGAGCGGGTCGGCCCGGGGGTGACCGAGGTCGCCGTCGGTGACCAGATGTCGGTGTGCGCGAGGGACCTGGTCCGGCGGCACGTCACCCTCCGGCCGGACGAGGGCGCCACGATGCCCCTCGACTACCCGGACACGGTGCTCGACCCGTGCCACTCCAGCTCGGTGCTGCCCTTCCTCACCGCCGAATTCGCCTTCGGCGACCTCGCGCACCTGCGACCGGGTGAGACGGTGCTGGTCCACGGCGCGGCGGGCGGCATGGGCATGGCCGCGGTCCAGGTGGCGGTGCGCCTCGGCGCGCGGGTGATCGCGACGGCGGGCTCGGACGAGCGCCGCGCGGTGGCCACGGCGGCGGGTGCGCACGAGGTGGTCAACTCGCGGTCGATCAGCTTCGTCGACGACGTGCTCGCGCTGACCGGCGGACGCGGCGTCGACGTGGTCTACAACTCCTCCCCCGGTGAGATCCTCCAGCAGAACCTGCGGGTGGCCGCCGAGTTCGGCCGGGTCGTCGAGATCGGCAAGGCCGACATCTACGGCGGCGGCGCGATCGACCTGCGCCCGTTCGACCGGAACCTGTCGTTCTTCGCCGTGGACATGGACCGCGCCCTGGCCGTGCGGCCCGAGTTGGTCCGCCGCGCGGCACGCCGGGCGATGGACGCCCTGAACGACGGCACCTACGACTACCTGCCCTACACCGCGTTCCCGCTCGCGTCGACCGCCGAGGCGTTCGAAACCGTGGTGCGGTCCAAGCAGATCGGCCGGGTCGTGCTCGATCTGCGCGAACCGGAACCGACCGTGCTGGCCAAACGACCGAGTCTGCCGATCGACGCGCAGGCCAGCTACCTGGTCACCGGCGGTTTCGGCGCGTTCGGCCTTGCCACCGCGCGCTGGCTGGTCCGCAACGGCGCGCGCCGTCTGGTGCTGGCCGGGCGCAGCGGTGCCACCACGGACGCGGCCCGCGCCGCGATCGCCGAATTCGGCGCCGCCGGTGCGGAAGTCGTCGAGGAACGCCTCGACATGTCCGACTACGACGCCGTCGCGGCGCTGGTCGAGCGCATCCAGGCGAGCGGGCGTCCGCTGCGCGGGGTGTTCCACGCGGCCGGTGTGGTGAACAACCTCGAGGTCCCGCAGATCACCGCAGAGTCGCTGGCGGAGATCTTCGGGCCCAAGGTCGCGGGCGCGGTCAACCTGGACACCGCCGTCACCGCCGCCGACATCGAACTCGACATGTTCGTGCTGTTCTCCTCGGCGAGCAGCATCGTCGGCATCTCGCCCCAATTCGGTTACGCGGCGGCCAATTCCGTGCTCGACATGATCGCCGCCGCCCGCCGCGCCCGTGGCGCCGCCGCGCTGGCGGTGAACTGGGGCTTCATGAGCGGTGGCGGCGGCATGGCCGACTACGAGGCGGTCAGCCGGTATGCGGAGATGACCGGCTACCGCTCGGTGGACATGGACGTGGCCACCGATCTGCTCGGCGAGTGCCTGCGGCTGGACCTGCCGCAGATCGTGCTGTTCGACGTGGACTGGAGCCAGTGGGCACTGGCCCATCGCCCGTCCACCCGCACGCCGCGTTTCGCCGACCAGGTCGCGGCCGCGGGCGGCGGCGCGTCGGGGGCGGGTGCGCTGCGGGCGGAAATCCTCCAGCTGGGTCTGGAGCAGCGCGGCGAGGTGGTGGCCTACCTGCTCGCCGAACAGCTCGCCGCGGTGCTGGGCGTCGACGCCGACACGGTGGACCTCAATACCCCGCTGCCCGAACTCGGCATGGACTCGCTGATGGGCATGGAGTTCGGTGCCCGCGTGGTGCAGGTGCTCGGCACCCAGCTGTCGGTGCTCGCCGTGATCGGACTGACGTTGCGCGGGCTCGGCGCGCGGATTGCCGAGCAGATTGCCCAAGAAGAAGAGCGCGCGGCGAGGAGCGAGGACGAATGACCGACAACAACCCGAGGGAGCTGGCCCGGGCATTGCTGGCCAGGCACGCGAGCGGCGAGACCGGCGCCGCCGCGGCCGACGGCGCGCGGACCACGAACGGATCCGCCACCGCGACCACCGCCAACGGCCACAGCGCACCGCGCGGGGTCGCCCACACGTCCTTCCGTGACCACCCCGGTGTGCTCGAGGCCGGGCAGCGGTTCGGGCGGTTCGACGCCTGGGTCGAACAGGTCGGTCTGGTCAACCCGTACTACTTGCCGCACGAGGGCGTCAGCGGTGCGGTGACCAGGATGGCCGACCGGGATGTGGTGAACTTCAGCAGCTTCGGCTACCTGGACCTGGCCGCCGACCCGGGGGTGCGGCAGGCCGCCAAGGACGCGATCGATCAGTACGGCACCTCCGCCGCCGCGGTCCGGATCGTGGCGGGCGAGCTGCCGATCTATCGTTCGCTGGAAGCCGAGATCGCCCGTGTCTACGACACCGAGGCAGCCCTGGTGACCGCCAGCGGCTACCTCACCAATGCCGCCGCGGTCGGATTCCTGCTCGGCAAGCGCGATCTCGCGGTCTGCGACGCGCTGATCCACCACAGCGTGGTCTCCGGCACGGAGTGGTCGCGCTGCAAGCGGGTTTCGTTCCGGCACAACGATCCCGAGTCGCTCGAGACGATCCTCAAGATGTCCCGGCGCAGCTTCGACCGGGCCATGGTGATCATCGAGGGTCTCTACAGCATGGACGGCGACGTGGTCCGGCTGCCCGAGATCATCGAGGTGGCCCGGCGCTACGACTGCTCGATCATGATCGACGAAGCGCACTCGTTCGGCACGCTCGGCGCCACCGGGCACGGCGTGCGCGAGTTGTTCGACCTGCCCGGCGACGCCGTGGACGTCTGGATGGGCACCCTGTCCAAGGCGCTCGGCAGCGTCGGCGGTTACCTCGCGGGCAACCGGGAACTGGTCGACGGATTCAAGTACGTCGCGGGTGGATTGAGCATGTACACCGCCGCGCCCGCCCCCTCGGCCATCGGCGCCGCGCTGGCCGGGCTCGAGGTACTGCGCGACGAGCCGGAACGGGTGGCGCGGCTGCGGCACAACAGCGAGTACTTCCACCGCCGCGCAAAGGAATACGGGTTCGACATCGGCATGTCGGAGGATTCCCCGATCATCCCCGTGATGACCGGCGCCGACGAACCGGCCGTGCTGGCGGCACTCGCCATGCTGCAACGCGGCTTCAGCGTGAACGCCATCACCCACCCGGTCGTCCCGGCCGGGGAGGCAAGGCTGCGGTTCTTCGTCAACTGCAGGCACACCGAGCAGCACATGGACCAAGCGCTGGCCACGCTGCGCGAGGTGCTCGACGGACTCGCGGACACCGCGGGACAGCAATTCACTCTCGCCCATGAGGAGCAGCACTCGTGAAAATTCCCATCAACCGATCCCTCCTCCGAAAAGCGGTGGTCCCCGGGGTGGCCCTGCTGCTCATGGGCTCGCTGTTCATTCCCGCGCGGTCGGCGCTGCTGCCCACCTACGACGAGGCGGGCGGCCCGATCGCGAGCAAGTTCGACTTCACCGCCATGCCGATCGCGCTGCCCAAGGGCCTGCCGACCGACCGCAAGATCCGCGAGCTGCGGGAGCCGTACAAGCACCTGTCGGCCTGGATCTCCTCGGTCGGCGCGGCGATCGCGATGAACGACTTCGACGGCAACCGGCTGGCCGACGACCTGTGCGTGGTCGATCCCCGTTCGGACACGGCCTTCCTCACCCCGACGCCGGACAGCAACACCGGCCGGTACGAACCGTTCGTCCTCGACCCCGCACCGCTGCCCGCCGACTCCTCCACCGTCCCGTCGGGCTGTATCCCGGGCGACTTCAACGGTGACGGCCGGATGGACGCGCTGGTGTCGTACTACGGCCGCACGCCGATCCTGTACCTGCAACGCGCCAACGCGACCCGGCTGGACGCCAAGGCATTCCGCCCGATCGACATCGTCGCATCCCCGAACACCCCGGACGGGCACTACGAGGGCGAGCGCTGGATCACCGCGGCGGTGTCGGTCTCCGACTTCGACGGTGACGGCAAGCCGGACATCTACCTGGGCCAGTACTTCAACGACATGGACGTGCTCTCCAAGGAGGGCCAGCTCGCGCTGTGGATGACCGACTCGCTGTCCAACGCGCGCAACGGCGGCAAGGATCGAATCTTCACGCTGACCTCCGCCGCGTCGGGCAACGAACCGACCGCCGACTACCGCGAGGTGGCCAACCCGTTCCCGATCGGCATGGACACCGGATGGGCGCTGGCCGCCGCCGCCTCCGACCTGAACGGCGATCAGCTGCCGGAGCTGTACGTGGCCAACGACTTCGGGCGCGACCGCCTGTTCGTCAACCAGTCGACACCGGGCCGGATCCGCTTCGGTTTCGCCGAGGGCGAGCGCGGCATCACCGAGCCGAAGTCGTATGTGATGGGTCATGATTCGGACAAGGGCATGGCCGCGGACTTCGGCGACCTGAACGGCGACGGCATGCCGGACCTGTTCGTCAGCAACATCGCCGTGCGCTTCGCGCTGATGGAGGGCCACTTCGCCTTCTACAACACCGCAAAGGACACCGCCGACGCGGCGCGTCAGCTCGCCGAGGGCGTCGCCCCGTTCAAGAATCGCGCCACCGACGTCGGACTGGCCTGGGAGACCTGGGGCTGGGACGCCAAGATCGACGACTTCGACAACGACGGTCGCAACGAGGTGGTCCAGGCCACCGGCATGATCAAGGGCGACACCAACCGGTGGCCGCAGATCCAGGAACTCGGCACCATGAACGACAACCTGACCAAGTACCCGTGGTCCTGGCCGATCATCGGCGCGGACGCCGATCTGGCGGGCAGCAATCCGGTCGGCTTCTTCAGCCGCGGCGACGACGGCAAATTCGCCAACCTGACCCATGCCCTCGGCATGGACACCCCCGTCCCCTCCCGCGGCATCGCCGTGGGCGACACCTCGGGCAACGGCGCACTGAGCTTCGCCGTCGCGCGCCAATGGGGTGATCCGACGTTCTACCACAACAACAAGGCGGCCAACGGCCGGTTCCTCGGCCTGAAGCTGTTCAAGCAGGCCTGGGACGCCACCGCGACCACGAACACCATCGCCGGTCTTCCCACGCAGGGCGTTCCCGCGGTGGACGCCCAGGTCGAGGTCCGCACGGCGGACGGCCGGTTGCTCACCAGCCACCTCGACGGCGGCAGCGGGCACACCGGCAAGCGGGCCACCGAGGTGCACATCGGCCTCGGCGACGTCGACCCCGCCGCCCCGCTGAACGTCGTGCTCCGCTGGCGGGAGACCAACGGCACCCCGCACGACCAAACCCTCCAGCTCGCGCCGGGCTGGCACACCGTGAACCTCGCCTCGGACGCGCAGGAGGTCAAGCAGCGATGAGCGACAACGACAAGAAGGATCCGGGCGAGGCGAAAGCCGCGTCGAACGGTCATCACGAAACCCCGGCGGCCGACGGCAACGGCAGCGCCGCCCACGGCGGTCCCGAGGGCAACGGCGTGGCCACGGAGAACAATCCGGCCGCCGCGGCGGGTCACGGCAACGGGACCAGCGTCACGGCAGCCGAGCGCATCTCGGCCGTGCAGCGCTCGGGCACCGAGTTCGCCAAGGAATGGGTGGAGAAGCCCGCGGCGACCAAAGACCCCCGCTACCTGGCACTGCGCAACTTCGCCATCTCGATCACGATCTTCAACCTGATCGGATTCCCGCTGCTCGGCTTCGAGCAACCGTTCCTCTGGCCGTTCGTCGCGCTGGCCACCGCGTACTCCACCGAGATCGGGCTGGAAGTCCTCGCGGCATGGGCGTACAAGCGGCCGCCCGCCTTCCGGGGCCGTGGGCCGCGTGGGCTGTTCGAGTTCCTGCTGCCCGCGCACATCACCGGTCTGGCGTTCAACTTCCTGACCTTCGCGCACGACAAGCTGTGGCCGGTGGTCTTCGGCATCGTCGTCGCGGTCGGTACCAAGTGGGTGTTGCGCGCCAAGATCAACGGCAAGATGCGCCACTTCATGAACCCGTCGAACTTCGGTGTCGTGGTGTGCTTCCTGGTGTTCCCGATGATCGCGGTGGCGCCGCCGTACCACTTCACCGAATACATCACCGGCCCGGCGGACGCGCTCATCGTGCTCGGCCTGCTGATGACCGGCACCATGCTCAACGCCAAGCTGACGCTGAAGATGCCGCTGATCATGGCGTGGGTGGGCGCGTTCGCGTTGCAGGCCGTCGTGCGCGGGCTCATCGAACCGAACATCTCGATCCTGGGCGGTCTGAGCGTGATGACCGGCCTGGCGTTCGTGCTGTTCACCAATTACATGGTCACCGACCCGGGTACCACGCCGTCGGGCAAGAAGCAGCAGATCGTGTTCGGCGCCTCGGTCGGCATCATGTACGGCGTGGTCACGGCGCTGCACATCTCCTACGGCCTGTTCATCGCGCTGGTCGTCGTCTGCGGCGCTCGCGGCGTCTACTGGTGGGTGCGCGGCTTCGCCGAGTGGTGGGGCGGGCGCGACGCGACGCCGGCCGTGGAGCAGCCCGTGGTGGCCGACGACCTGGATGCCGACATCACACGCGAACCCGAGCCCGCGAAGGAGGCGGCCCGCTCCTGACCGGCAGCGCCGAGCCGCGCCGCGTGCTCGGCGCTTTCACCATCGGTGTCACCGTGGTCACCACGGCCGCACGGCATGACCGCCGACGCGTTCACGTCCGTCTCGCCGAATCCCCCGCCGATCCTGGCGCGCGTCGCCCACACGGCGCTCCCGGACCGGGCCCAAGACTCCTCCCCGACGATCGGAGAACCCCCATGCCCTCGCCGTTGGGTCCGCTGCGCGCGGCCCTCTTCGTCCCCAGTCCGGCCAGTGTCCGCACGGTGCTCAGCGGATTCGAGCAGCCCGACCAGCACACCGCGCTGGAACTCGAGCAGGTGACCATGCACCTGGTCGGCGGCATCGACTCCGCGGTCCGCAGCTCGGACAACGACGAACTGATCGCCGCGCTGCTCCAGGTGCCGCCGAAGTACCGCGGGTTCGCCTACGAAGGCGCGGCGGTCGGCCTGACCGCGATCGACTCGCTGTCGCCCGGCCGGCGCGCGGCCGATCTGATCGACGGCCCGGCCGGTGACTACGCCCTCACCATGTACGTGGGTGTCGGCCTCGCGATGGCGAAGATCCCGAAACTCCGCTGGAAGAAGCTGTTTCCGCAGCACCCGCTGTTCCGCTGGCTGGCCATCGACGGGTACGGCTTCTACAAGGCGTTCTTTCGGATGCAGCGCTATGTGCGGGACAAGCACGTCGAGACCCGCTACCCCGGCTGGCTCGGTGACCGGGACAACTTGAAGCGCATCGCCGATCAGGGCATGGGCCGCGCGCTGTGGTTCATCGGCGGCGGCAATCCGGCCGGTGTCGTGCGCCTGATCGGCGAGTTCGACCCGAAGCGGCACGCCGATCTGTGGAGCGGCGTCGGCATCGCCGTCACGTTCGCGGGCGGTGTGGAACCGGCTGCCATGGAGGAACTCTGGGATGTGGCCGGTGAGTTCCGGCCGCAGCTGTCGCTGGGCTCGGCCATGGTCGCGCGCATCCGGCAGCAGACCAACAGCGTCAACGAGCACAGCGAGGCGGCGGCGCAGGTCTTCTGCGGCACCAGCGTCGCGAAGACCGACGCGCTGATCGAGAGTTCGCTCGACGACCTCCCCGACGACGGCACCTCCGGCACCTATCTGCTGTGGCGGGATCGGATCGCCGATATCGTCACCGCGAGCCGAGCCTGAGGGTCACGGGATGGCACGGGTCAGGGACTGGGTCGGCAAGCACGTCATCGTCACCGGCGGATCGGAAGGGATCGGCGCCGCGGTGGCGGAGGCCTTCGCGCGGCGTGGCGCGCAGGTCTCGATCATCGCGCGCCGGAAGCTTCCGCTGCGCGACACCGCGAAACGGTTGGGTGCGGACTGGGCCGCCGCGGACGTGACCCGTCCGGGCCAACTCGATTCGGCCATCGAGGAATTGGAGCAGCGCAACGGGTCGTGCGACATCATCGCCTGCTGCGCGGGACTCACACTGCCCGGACGGTTCCTCGACGTCGACGCCGGCGAGTTCGAGGTACAGATGTCGGCGAACTATCTCGGGGCTGTGCACGCGGTGCGCCGGGTGCTGCCGGGGATGGTGCGGCGGGGCGGCGGGAAGATCCTGCTGGTCAGCTCGACTTCGGCGTTTCTCGGGATCACCGGCTACACCGGTTATGGACCCACCAAGGCGAGTATCCGGCAGCTGGCGTTGTGCCTGCGCTACGAGGTCGAGCCGAAGGGCGTGGACGTCACGGTGATCTATCCGGCCGACACCGACACGCCGGGGCTGGCGAGGGAGAACCAGCGAAAGCCGGTGGAGACCAAAGCGATCACCGGGTCGATCGAGCCGATGTCGGCCCAACGGGTCGCCGAGGCCGCGGTGCGGGGAATGGAACGCGGGCATCACCACATCGCCCTCGACCCTTTGACGCGGTTCTTCCTGGCCTGGGCGAACCTTCCCGAGGATCTGGCGCGGCCGTTCATGCGCCGCACCATCGCCAAGGCGCTGCGCGGCAACTGAACTCCGATCACGCAAAGACCCGCTCGCACGACGAATTCGGATGTGTGAGCGGGTCTTTCGCCATGTTCACCCGATGATGACGACCAGGCAGGCCGCGATGAAGAGCACCTGAACCAGACCCCGCAGCGGCAGCGGCATGGTCTTGATGCCCAGTTCCGCGCGAGCTGCGCGGATGTTCGCGGGGAACAGGGCCAGCAGCAAGGCGATCAGGCAGGCCGCGGCCAGGTCGGCGGTGGCCGGGATCAGCACGCCGACCGCGCCCGCCAACTCCAGGGCGCCGGTCAGCGTCACCAGCGCGGGCGCGTTCGGCAACCGCGGCGGCACCATGGCGATCAGGGCGTCGCGGCGCGGCTGGAGGAAGTGCGCGCTCGCCGTGAGGACGAGCATCGCGGCCAGGCCGAGTGCGGTCGCGTGCGCCCACGAATCGAGCCAGCCGTTGCCGGTCAGCCTGCCGATGAGCCGGGCGAGTGCGGTGACGGCGACGAGGACAACCAGCGGGGCCATCGGATCTCCTGTGCATCGAGAGCAAATCTTGACAGTGGAAAGATTAGGCGCGCCGCCGCAAACTTGTCAATGTCTAGATGATCGGTCACCATCGAGGGATGGCGAAGGACGGCTACCACCACGGAGATCTCCGCGCGGCGCTGCTGACCGCGGCCGCCGAGCGGATCGCCGCCGACGGCGTGGACGCGCTCTCGCTGCGCAACCTGGCCCGGCACGCGGGCGTCTCACACGCCGCGCCCGCCCACCACTTCGGCGATCGAGCCGGTCTGCTCACCGCGTTGGCCACCGAGGGTTTCGAGTTGCTGGCCGAACAGCTCGCGCGAGCAGGCGAGGACTTCCGCGAGGTCGCGGTGGCATACATCCGCTTCGCGCGCGAGCACCCCGGACACTTCGACGTGATGTTCCGGCACAGCCTCTTGCACGCGGAGGACGCGGCGTTGCGCGCCGCGCGCGAACGGTCCGCGCTGGCGTTGCGCTCCGGCGTCTCCGACCTCCAACCGGGCTACCGTCACGACCGGCAGCAGGCGACCCAACTCGCCGCATGGTCGCTGGTACACGGCTTCGCTTCGCTGTGGCGCGAAGGGGCACTGCATAATTCATCACTGGCCGCCGATTCCGATCCGGAGGCCCTGGCCCGCAAGATGTTGTCCACTATCCGGTTCGACTGACCGGAAACCGGCTTGCGCCGAGCCGCCACCGTGCTATCCAGAGACCCGGAAGGAGCGGGCGGCCACTCCCAGCTGCCATCGACACATGGACATCCACGCCTACCCGACCGAGGCGACCACACCGGTGGACCTGACCGAAGCACACCGGATCGCCGACCACCACTTGGCCAACGGCGACTACGCCGATCGCGGAATCAGCTACCACCTGACCGAATTCGACACCTGCTTCGTCGCCGTCGCCACCTTCCCCCGCCCGCCGCAGGCGGATCCGGCCAGTCCGCCGGTGATCGTCGGCGGTTCGGTCTGCGTCATCGACAAGCCCACCGGCGCGGTCTCCTACTGGCCGACCTACCCGGCCGACCTGGTGGCCGACCAGTACGCGACCGCGCTGCGCGACGGTCGCCTGGTCATCGAGGACGGCTGGCCCGCGGACGACGAGTCGCCCTCCGCCTGACCGAATGGTCCCGACCACGGATGACTTCCGGCGAGGTCCGCTGGAATTCACCGCCGGGTGCCGCACCGATCTCGGCAGCGTGTAGCTGGCCGCGCGGTGGCGCGGCCGGCGTGGTTCAGAACGCGGGCTGGGCGGGGAGGTCCGGGTCCGGGGTTGGTTCGCCCGCGTCGGGGACCTCGGTGCCGCGTAGCGAGGTGCCCGCGGTCTCGCGCAGGTAGTTCCAGGCGACCAGGCCGATCAGGGAGGCGCCGACCATGTAGAGGGCGGGAAACAGCGTCCAGCCGGTCGCCTCGATGACGGCCTCGTTGATCAGTGGGGCGGTGCCGCCGAAGACCGCGGTGGAGACGTTGTAGGCCAGCGCGAAACCCGCGTACCGGACATGAGTCGGGAAGATCGCGGGGAAGGTGGAGCTGATGGTGGACAGCTGCGGCACGTACAGCAGTCCGAGCACGATGAAGCCGATGATGGCCCACGCGGTGCCCTGCCCCATCAGCCAGTACATCGGCACCGCGAGCACGGCGAGACCCATCAGGGAGAACAACCACATCGGGCGGCGGCCGACACTGTCGGACAGCCTGCCGAAGAACGGCAGCACCACCATCATCACCAGCTGCCCGAGCAACATCATCGCGGTGGTGGCCGACTCCCCCATACCGATGGTGTTCTGCAGATAGGTGGGCTGGTAGGTGAGCAGCGTGTAGTTCACCACGTTCAGCGCGACCACCAGCCCGGCCAGCGTGAGCGTCTCGCGCCGATAGGTGGTCAGCACTTCGCGCAGGCCACCGGCCGGGCGCTTGTGCTCGGCGACTTCGGTGAACACCGGGCTCTCCGCCAGCTTGGCACGCAGGTACCAGCCGGTCAGGCCGAGCGGGATGGCGATCAGGAACGGGATGCGCCAGCCCCATTCGTGCATGGTGTCCGAACCGAGCGCGAGCTGGAAGGCCAACACGGTCGCGGAACCTCCGACGAAGCCCGCGAGCGTGCCGAACTCCAGGAAGCTGCCGAGGAAACCGCGTTTGCGGTCGGTCGCGCATTCGGCGAGATACGTGGCGGCGCCGCCGTATTCGCCACCGGTCGAGAAGCCCTGCACCACGCGCAGCAGGATGAGCAGAACCGGGGCCAGCACACCCACGGACGCGTGGGTGGGCAGCACGCCGATGGCTCCGGTGGCGGCGGCCATGAGCAGGATCGTGGTGGCCAGCACGGCTTTGCGGCCGATTCGGTCACCGAGCGGTCCCCACACCATGCCGCCGAGCGGCCGCAGGACGAACGAGATGGCGAAGCCGAGCATGGTACCGAGCGTGCCCAATTCCCCAGGGAAGAAGGCGTCGGTCAGGTAGGTCGCGGTGGCGGCGTAGACGCCGTAGTCGAACCATTCCGTCGCGTTGCCCATGGCGGAGGCCGCCACGGAACGCCGCAGCGGGAAACTCTCCGATGTCCGGTCGGTCACGTGCACGTCCTCTCCAGTCCGTCCACGGACCTCGGTTCGTTCCACCTCGGGCTACGAGAACCGAAGGTGTGGCATGAAACAGACCGTTACCCAGGATCAACCCCCGGCAAACAGTCCAGAACCCGGGAAACCCACGGAAGCGGTCGCGCTGACCTGCGACTGAGCCGTCAATTGTGATGCCAGTCACAACGGCTCGCAGCGACCGCGGCTATCGGCCCGGCTTCGTGGCCGACACTCCGGCCGCCCGCCGATCAGCGCGCGATCACTCCCGGCCGAGCATGGCGGCGATACCGACCGTGACTTCACGCGCCAGCGCACCGTCGACCGGAGCGTGCCGACTCAACAGCCGATACCACATGGCTCCGAACGCGAAATCCACCACGAGATCCAACGGCACCACCTCGGTGAACTCCCCGTTGTCCACACCCCTTCGCAGCAGCGTACGCAGCGTGGCGCGCCGTGGCCCGATCACGGTCTCCTGCAATCGCTTCGAGAGCACGGGATCACGCTGCGCATCGGCCATCAGACCGACCAGCGCCTGCCCCGTCAATTTGCGGGCGAGTTCGTAGGTCGCGGTGAGCAGACTTTCGACCTCCGCGAGCACGTCGGCGGACTCGGCGCGCCCCAGCAACGCCAGGTTCTCCTCGGCGAGCCCGACGAGCGCCTCCATGAGCACCGAGGCCTTGTCCGGCCACCAGCGATACACCGTCTGCCTGCCCGCGCCCGCCGCGTCGGCGATCGCCTTGATCGTGAGGTCCTGATAGCCGTCGCGTTCGCACAGTTCCAGGGCGGCACGCAGGATCGCGTGCCTGGTGTCCTCGCTGCGCGGACGGCCACGGGTTCCGTTCATGCCGCCACTTTACAAGACACCGTGCCTCGATTATATTTCGAGACACAGAGCTTCGAAAATCGGGAGGATGTTGTGCGCAACCGAATCGTCATCGTCGGCGGAACGTCGGGCATCGGCCTGGCCGCGGCGCGCAGGCTCGCGTCCGGAGGGGACGACGTGGTCATCGCGGGTCGCGACGCGGGCAGGCTCGAGGCCGCGCTGGCCGAGTTCGGCGAGAACGTCACCGGCCGGACCGTCGACGCGCGTGACGAGGCCGAGCTGGCCCGGTTCTTCACCGAACTCGGGCCGATCGACCATGTGGTGGTCACCGTGACCGGACCGTCGGGCACGACGCCGTTCCGCGAACTCGCGCTCGACCATCTGCGGGAGCACGTCGAGGGCAAACTCCTCGCGCACACCGCCGTGGTGCAGGCGGCGCTGCCCCATCTGGCGCAGCGCGGTTCGATCACGCTGGTGTCGGCGGCATCGGCGGGCGGCTCGATGCCGACCACAGCGGCGCTGGCCGCGGTGAATTCGGCGGTGGAAGCGATGGTTCCGGTGCTGGCCGTCGAACTGGCGCCCCTGCGTGTGAACGCGGTCTCCCCCGGCGTGATCGACACCGAATGGTGGAGCTTCCTGCCCGACGGGGCACGCGCCGAGGTCTTCGACTCGATCGCCGCGGCCACACCGGTCGGGCGCGTCGGCACCGCCGACGACGTGGCACAGGCGATCGAATTCCTGGTGGGGAATTCGTTCACCACCGGAATCGTGCTGCGCGTCGACGGCGGCGCGCGCTTGGGAGCGCCGAAATAGGTCCCGGTTCTACAGCGGCGTCACGTACGCGCCCGCGATGCCGCCGTCGACCAGGAACTGCGACGCGGTGATGAAGGAGGAATCGTCGCTGGCGAGGAAGGCGACGGCGGCGGCGATCTCCTCGGGTTCGGCGAACCGGCCGAGCGGAACGTGTACCAGACGCCGTGCGGCGCGCTCGGGGTCCTTGGCGAACAGCTCCTGGAGAAGAGGCGTGTTCACCGGCCCCGGGCACAGCGCGTTCACCCGGATGCCGTTGCGGGCGAACTGCACTCCCAGTTCCCGGCTCATCGCCAGCACGCCGCCCTTGGAGGCGGTGTAGGAGATCTGCGAGGTCGCCGCGCCCAGCACCGCGACGAAGGAGGCGGTGTTGATCACCGAGCCCTTGCCGCGCTCGAGCATGTGCCCGATGGCGTACTTGCTGCACAGATACACGGAGGTCAGGTTGACCTCCTGAACGCGCCGCCACGCGTCGATGCCGGTGGTCAGGATCGAGTCGTCCTCCGGCGGGGAGATGCCCGCGTTGTTGAACGCGATGTCCAACCCGCCGTAGGCGTCGACCGCGGTCTGGAACAGCGCTTCGACCTGCGCTTCCTCGGTGACGTCCACCTGGACGTACCGCCCGCCGACCTCCGCGGCGGCCGCTTCGCCGCTGCCGGCGTCGATATCCGCGACCACGACCTTCGCCCCCTCCGCCGCGAAGCGACGGACCGTGGCCAGACCGATACCGCTCCCGCCGCCGGTGACGACGGCGACTCGATCCTGTAAGCGCTGCAACGTATCTCCTGTCGGATGGGCGGGTGTCACTGCGTGGCGAGGAAGACGTTCTTGGTCTCGGTGAAGGCCAGCGCCGCGTCCGGGCCGAGTTCGCGCCCGAGCCCGGACTGCTTGAAACCGCCGAACGGCGTCCAATACCGCACGGACGAATGCGAATTCACCGACAGGTTGCCCGCCTCCACACCGCGGGCCACGCGCAGCGCCCGGCCGACGTCCCGGGTCCAGATCGAGCCGGACAAGCCGTAATTCGTGTCGTTGGCGATGCGCAGCGCGTCGGCCTCGTCCTCGAACGGGAGCACCGCGACCACCGGGCCGAACACCTCCTCGGTGAGCACCCGATCGTTCGGAGCCCCGGGCAGCACCACGGTCGGCGGATACCAGAATCCCGGTCCGTCGGGCGCGCTGCCGGTGAACGCGACTTCGGTGGACGGCTGCACGAACGCGGCGACGCGCTCGCGATGCGCGGCCGAGATGAGCGGGCCCATCTCGGTGGACTCGTCGGACGGGTCACCGACCCGCACACCGCGCACCGCGGGTTCCAGCAGTTCGAGGAAGCGGTCGAACACGCGCCGCTGCACCAGAATGCGCGATCGGGCACAACAGTCCTGCCCGGCGTTGTCGAAGACGCCGTAGGGCGCGGTGGCCGCCGCCTGCTCCAGATCGGCGTCGGCGAAGACGATGTTCGCGCTCTTGCCGCCCAATTCCAGCGTCACCCGCTTCACCTGCCGCGCGCAGCCCGCCATGATCTGCGTGCCGACCTCGGTGGAGCCGGTGAACACCACCTTGCGGACGGCCGGGTGGGTGACGAAGCGCTGCCCCACCACCGATCCCTTGCCGGGCAGCACCTGGAACACGCCCTCGGGCAGGCCCGCCTCCAGCGCGAGTTCGCCGAGCCGCAGGGCGGTCAGCGGCGTGACCTCGGCGGGTTTCAGCACGACGGTGTTGCCCGCGGCGAGCGCGGGCGCGAAGCCCCACGCCGCGATCGGCATCGGGAAGTTCCACGGCACGATCACCCCGACGACGCCGAGCGGTTCGTGGAAGGTGATGTCGACCCCGCCCGCCACCGGAATCTGGTTTCCCAGCAGGCGTTCCGGCATCCCGGCCGCGTAGTGCAGGACATCGCGGACGTTGCCCGCCTCCCATCGTGCGTTGCCGATGGTGTGCCCGGAATTGACCACCTCGAGCCCGGCGAGGTGCTCCAGATCCGACTCGACCACCTCGGCGAACCGGCGCAGCAATCGCGCCCGGTCACCCGGCGCCACCTCCCGCCACGCGGTCGCGGCGTGCTGGGCGCGGGCGATGGCGGCGTCGGTCTCCGCTTCCCCGGCGAGTTCCACGGTGGTGACCACCTGCTCGGTCGCCGGGTTGACCACCTGCGCTGTCGTCACCGGTCGCGCTCCCTTCCATACGTCTCCGCCGCTACCACCAGCGCCCGGACCAACCGGCGGTCGGTGGCGTCGGCCTCCGGGTGCCACTGCACACCGACCAGAAACGACCCGTCGGTGGATTCCACGGCCTCGATCGTGCCGTCGGCGGCGTACGCGGTGGCGGTCAGGCCCTCGGCCAGCCGGTCGACGGCCTGGTGATGGTGGCAGTGCACCTTCAGCTCCGGACCGGCCAGGCGGGCGACGCGGCTGCCCGCGATCGTCAGCACCCGGGTGGCGGTGAACCCGCCCTCGACCCCGGAGTGCTCCTCGTGACCGACGACATCGGGCAGATGCGGGATCAACGTGCCGCCGAGCGCGACATTCGCCAGTTGCAGGCCGCGGCACACCGCGAGAATCGGCAGGCCCGCGGCCCTGGCCAGCTCGAACAGGCCGAACTCCGACTCGTCGCGGTCGGGCCTGGTGTAGCCGGGTATCCCCGCCGGAGCGACACCGTAGCGAGCGGGATCCACGTCCGCGCCGCCGGTGAGCAACAATCCGTCGAGCCGCCGCACCAGCTCGGGACGCGCGCCGCCCGCGGGCGGCAGCAACACCGGGATGCCGCCCGCGGCCGCCACCATCTCGACGTAGGCGTGCGGCAGGACCGCGCTCGGCAGATCCCACGCGTTGAACCGGGTCCGCTCCACATAGGTGGGCAGGCCGATCACGGGACGGGCTCCCGCGACCTCAGAGTCGTTCGAAACCACGGATACGCTCCCAGTCGGTGACCGCGGCGTCGTAGGCGTCCAGTTCGACCCGCGCCGCGTTGCGGTAGTGCTCCACTACATCATCACCGAAGGCCGCGCGGGCCACCGTGCTGCCGGAGAACAGCTGGGCCGCTTCGCGCAGCGTCCGCGGCACCCGGGGGCGTTCGGAGTGGTAGGCGTTGCCGCGGAACTCCGGCTCCAGCGGCAGCTGGCGATCGATGCCGTGCAGTCCCGCCGCGATCAGGGCGGCCACGGCCAGGTACGGGTTCACGTCGCCGCCGGGCACCCGGTTCTCGAACCGCAGCGAATGGTCCTCGCCCACCACGCGGATGGCACAGGTGCGGTTGTCCCGCCCCCACGCGATCGCGGTGGGCGCGAAGCTACCGGCGGCGAATCGCTTGTAGGAGTTGATGTTCGGCGCCAGCAGGTAAGTGAACTCGCGCAGGCAGTCCAGCTGGCCCGCGATGAAATGCCGCATCAGCGGCGACATGCCGTCCGCCCCGTCGCCCGCGAACACGGGCTTGCCCGCGTCGTCGCGCAGACTGAGGTGGATGTGACAGGAATTGCCCTCGCGCTCGTTGTATTTCGCCATGAACGTCAAGCTGCGCCGCTCCTGGGCCGCGATCTCCTTCGCGCCGGTCTTGTAGACGCTGTGGTTGTCGCAGGTGACCAGGGCTTCGTCGAACCGGAAGGCGATCTCGTGCTGGCCGGGGTTGCATTCGCCCTTGGCCGACTCGACATACATTCCGGCGCCGTCCATCTCCTTGCGGATGCGGCGCAGCAACGGTTCGATCCGCCCGGTGCCCAGCATCGAGTAATCCACGTTGTACTGGTTGGCCGGCGTCAGCCCGCGATACCCGGCGTTCCAGGCCGCCTCGTAGCTGTCGTCGAACACCAGGAACTCGAGTTCGGTCCCGACGAACGCGTGCAGGCCGCGCTCGGCCAGCCGGTCCAGCTGCTTGCGCAGCACCTGCCGCGGCGAGGCGGGCACGGGCCGTCCCTGCGGCACCACGTGCTCGACGTCGCACAGCACCAGCGCCGTGCCCGGCCACCACGGCGTCGTCCGCAGCGTCCGCAGATCCGGTCGCAGCACGACGTCCCCGTACCCCGTCTCCCAGGACGACAGCGCGTAACCGTCGACGGTCGTCATGTCGACGTCCACCGCGAGCAGGTACCCGCAGGCCTCGGTGGCGTGCTCGACCACCTCGTCCAGGAAATAACGTGCCGCGCAGCGCTTTCCTTGCAGGCGCCCCTGCATATCGGTCATGGCGACCAGCACCGTGTCGATCTCGCCGGTGTCGACCCGGTCCCGCAATTGCGCCACACTCAGCATCCCGCTACGCATCCACGACCCCTCTCGCCACCAACCGTGCTCACGCTAGAGCAAAACGGACACCTTTGTGAGGCGACACCCGAATCTCGTCCGCACGGCGTGCCGGTGCGGGATCAGGCCAGCTCAGCGGCACTCGGTGGCGCGAGTCGCGGTCAGGACAACGGATTGCGGAGGGCGGCGGAGAGGGCGGACGGGCGGCGCGGTCGGGGGCGCGCCATCACCGGCGGGCGCGCTCCACGGATCGGCCGTCCCAGCCACATGCGGGCGAGCAAGGCCGCGAAACTCAGGTGACCGCTCAGCGCCGGACCGGCGAAGGCGAGCGACCACCGGGTCCACGTACCGGCGGCGGGCAGCTCGCGGCCGGTGAAGCGACCGGCGAGCCAGTCGACCATCACCGGCAGTGCCAGGAACTGCAACAACAGATGCGTGCTGAGCCGATCGCGCAGGTAGCGCACGTGGACGCCCGCTTCGACGTAGCGCGCGACGTGGCCGTCGACGTCGGCGGCCGCGATCACCTCGTCGTGCACGCCTTGCAGCACGAGCATGGGCATGGCGGGCGCGCGGCGACCGGGGTGGATGTCGTCGAGGATCCGCCGCACCCCGTCCTGCGCGATCATGGCGGCGAGCCCCGCGCCACTGTGTTTGTCGATGTCGCGCCGGGCGAAGCGATACAGCAGCGGGAACGTCGCGGTGGTCTCGGTCTCGGCCAGCCAGCCCAGATACCGCGCGTCCAGGTGGGCGCGCAGCATACGGTCCAATTCGGGGTACCCGCGGCGCAGTCCGGCGGTGAACACGGCCGCGAATCCCGCGAAGAGCGTGCCGTTGAGCCGGACGAACGCGGCCGCCGGATCACCCACCGGCGACCCGGCCACCGCGCCGACGACATTCAACTCGGGCGCGTACTCGGCGGCCGCCTCCGCGGCCCAGGCGGTGGCCAAACCCCCGCCCGAATATCCCCACAGCGCAATGGGTGTAGCCGGATCCAGACCCAACGGCAGGAAGGCGAGTGCGGCGCGGCTCGCGTCCAGCGCGCGATATCCCGGCTCCCTGGCCACCCCGAACCGGCCGGCCGTTCCGCCGTGATCCGGAACCGACACCGCCCAGCCGCGCGCCAGGGCGCTGACGATCAGCGGCAGCTCGAGCTGCGGAATCGAACCGGCCGCCCGCGCTCCGCGCCGAAGCGAA
This sequence comes from Nocardia exalbida NBRC 100660, assembly GCF_000308575.1. Classification (GTDB taxonomy): domain Bacteria; phylum Actinomycetota; class Actinomycetes; order Mycobacteriales; family Mycobacteriaceae; genus Nocardia; species Nocardia exalbida. The sequence continues at coordinate 81,449 of NZ_BAFZ01000089.1, forward strand.
TACGAGGGCAGGCATTTCGAGGCGACCGCATCGATCGCGCACTGGAAGGAGACCAGCGGGCGCGGCTCGGCCGGATCCGCGCCCCACGGCAGCAGCACCGTCGTCACCGCGGCCTCCGGCACACCACGCAGATCACAGGTGCGATAGAGCAACTGCCAAGCCGAGATACGCTGCGGCACAAGACCGAAGAATCCGATCTCTACAGCGCGCGTACGGACGATCGCACCGGGGCGCAAGCGCCCGACCGCAGGCGGTGGGACGTAGAACGGATCGTCTTCGGGCAACATCGGCCGATGCGAGAACGCCGCGGACTCCGGCGGCACCGGGCCGCCGTCCCATTCGAGCTCCACACTCATCCGGTTTTCCTTTCCGACGGCACGGCCGTGATCGCGGGCGCCGCCGTGCCGACGACGGCGGGGTGGCCCGTATTCCACCCAACCAATGCGGCGGCCGGAAAAGAATTGGCTCGTACGCCAATCAAGGGCTCACGAATTCTCGCGCCGATGCAGTGACAGCGTGGCTCACAAGCTGCCGTTGCCGCCGATCATCCACGGATTGAAGGTGCATTCCAGCGACAGGTGCGCCACCGGATCCAGCGCGTGCAGCACGATCGAGGCCGCCCGCGGGGAATACATCATCGTCAGGTGGTCGGACATATCCTGCTCGCACCCGTCTTGCAGGGTGACGTTGTCCACCGTCGCGTCCGGACCGGCCTGCAGGAATGTCCATTGATAAGGATTGGTGACCTCGTCGTGCCGTGAGCCGATCGCCGTGTACGCGACGCCGGGCACGGTGTCGCCCTGCGCGTTCAGGCCGGCGTAGAACGACGAGCCCACCGCCTGCTGGATATTGGCGATGCCGACCAGCGGCTCGTAGAACCCGAGGATATCGACGCCCAGGTTGTTGATGATCCGGCCCAGCGTCGCCATGCCCATGAGCGAGGTGCCGTGGTGGGTGGCGCCCAAGCTCACCAGCTTGCCCACTTTGCCCTGACCGCCTTCGAATTTCAGATAATGGTTGGCGACCGTGCCGCCCTGGGAATGCCCGACGATGTCGACGGCCTGCGCGCCGGTCGCGCCGAGCACACGATCGATGAAGTCCCGCAACTGCGCCGCCGAATCCTCCATCCGCCCCACACCGAAGCGCCCGGGCAGGACCGGTCCGAGGCCGCCGCCCTGCATCAGGCCGGATCGCCCGAAGTTGAAGGCGAACACGCAGAATCCGGCGCGCGCCAGCCGCGGCGACAGGGAGGCGAAGGTGTCGTAGGCGTTCAGCCAGGTGCCGTGCAGCAACACCACCGGCCGCGGGTGTTCGGCGGACGGCGCGCAGTTCCAGCGGTTGGCGCCGGGCGGAGCCGCGTCGGGATGGGTCAGCCCGTAGCCGAACGCGGCCAGATACGCCGACAGCTCCGGGCCTTCGCCGAATGCGTCGGACGCGACGCTGGTCGCCCATCCCGACGAACTGCCCGCGTCCACGATCGCGCGCGGCTGCCTGCCGTCCGGGGCGGGGTTCAGGCCCGCGCTGATGTAATCGGCGAGGGCCTGCTGGGTCGGTTCGATCTCCTCTTGTGCGTGCGCGATCCCGCCGCCGAGCGCGGTTGCCATTGTCACCCCTGCGATCACCGCGGCCCCGAAAATCGCCTGCCGAGCGTTGTGCATCATTGCCAACATCGAGTTCACTTCCATTCGCACCGAACGAACGCGACTCGGCGGTGCGTCGAGCACCGCCTCCGAATGTATCCCGCGCCACATTCGGAGGGAGATGTGATCGGGGCCATATCTATGAGCCGCTTTTCGAATGTAGGGCGCTCTCCGGGCCGGTGTCACTGCACCGCGAGGAGAACATTTCATCCGGAATATTGGCGCGGGAGCCAAAATTCGGGCGACCGCGCCCGTAGCCTTGCCGCCGTTTGTGTGGTCGGAAACAATCGGCCCATGTCCGTCGTGTTGTCCCCGGTGGCCGGAGACGCCCCGCTCGTCGCCCGGTTGCTGGCTCGCTGGCCCCAGATCGCCGAGCGCATGCTCGCCGCAGGTCTCGGCACCACCCCTCCGGCCGCCGACCTGCCGGAGGGTCACTTCACGGCCGAGGTGCTTCCGGCGATCTACGCCTGCGGCCGCGCGGTGCTCCAGGCGATCGGCGAACAGCGCAGCTTCACCCAGACCGAGGTCGCGACGTTCGTCGCTCCGGTGGCCGAGCGGCACGCCGAGGACCGGCTCCCGTTGCCCGTGCTGATCGAGGCCATGCACGGTTCCGCGCAGTCGGTGCTCCATGAGGCGGCCGCGCTGGCCTCCCGCGAAGAACTCGACGAACTCGTCCTGGTCGTCAGCAGGCTGCTCGAGCTGCTCATGCGGATCAACATCACCGTCGTCGAGGCCTACACCGAGGTCGAGCAGTCCATCTACAACGCCGAACGGGAGGCGCGTCGCGCCCTGTGCTCGGCGCTGCTGCACGGGCTGCCCGCCGCCGAGCTGGCGGCGCGGGCGGACACCGCACTCGCCGAGCAATACACGGTGCTCGCGATCCACATCCGCCACCACGACCAGCCGAGCACGGTCGCCACGCTCGTCGGGCGGCGACGCATCCGGCTGCTGCACCGCGCCTTGGACGCTCTCGCGGGCACCACCACACTGGCCACTTTCGACGGCTGGACCGGAATCGCGTTGCTGCCCAGCGCTTCCGACGCCGAACTCGACGACACCCGCTACCACCGGCTGGCCGAGGAACTGACCGAACACTTCGGGGCGCCGGTGTTCCTCGCCGAATACGCGTCCGTGCCACGGGACGCCATCGCCGGGACCGCGAAGGAAGCCACCGACCTCGCCGAACTCGCGCGGCTGCTCGGCAAGCCCGCGGGCGTCTACCGGCTCGACGACCTGCTGCTGGAATACCAGCTCACCAGACCGGGTACCGCGCGCGCACGGCTGGCCGAGCGCATCTCCCCCATTCTGGACAGTCCGCACCTGCTCGAGGCGCTCGACGCGCACCTGCGCCACGGCTCCGACCGCAAAGCCGCGGCGGCCGAGATCCACGTGCACCCCAACACCTTCAGCTATCGCTTGCGCCGCGTCGCCGAACTCACCGGCGTCGATCCCACCGATCCACACGATTCGCGGTTACTGGCGGCCGCGCTGACGATTCAGCGCCTGTATCCCGTCCGGGCGGCCGGTGAGGGCAGGTCCTAGCCGGAAACTCGCTCGCGCCGCGCGCCGGTCGTGGCTACCGTCCGACGGATGGGAGACGAGCGCGAGTCGATCGAGGGGGGCGGCTATCTGCTGACCGGTCGATCGCTGAGCGAATACCGGGCCATGTTCGCGCTCACCGGCGACGACCTGCGTGGCGAGATCCTCGACTGCCCCGGAGGCGCCGCGAGCTTCGCGGTGGAGGCGGCCGGGCTCGGTGCGCGGGTGGTCGCTGTGGATCCGGTCTATCGGCTGCCCGCCGCGGAGCTGACCGCTCTGGCGGCCGAGGAACTCGAGCACAGCACGTCCCACACGACAGCCGCCGCCGCCCGCTACGTCTGGGATTTCTACGGCGATCCGGACGGTCATCGGCTTGTGCGGGAAGCCGCCGCAGCCCGGTTCGCCGAGGATCTGCGCGCCAACCCGTGGCGCTACCGCTTCGGCCTCCTGCCCGCGCTCGATTTCCCCGATCGCGCCTTCGACCTGGTGCTGAGTTCACATCTACTGTTCACCTACGCCGACCGCCTCGATTTCGACTTCCACTTGGCGACGCTGCGGGAACTGGCGCGATTGAGCCGTGGCGAGGTCCGGGTGTTCCCACTCGCCGACCACGCGGGCGGGCCGCTGGACGACCTGCTCGCTCGCCTCCGGAAGGCGTTGCACGCCGGAGGAATTCGAACGGATATCGCCGAAGTGGACTTCGAGTTCCAGCCCGGGGCGCGCTCGATGCTGCGATTGACCGCGGCCTGACAGGGTCCGAGCACACCAGGGTCGCCACGCGCTCGCGGGCGTTGACCGCGACACCGCCGTCACGGTCCTCGCCCCCGCCGGGCTCATCACGCGGGGCCGCGTCGTCGCCGCGTTCGCGATCCCACGTGAGCACCACCCGACCTGGCCCGAGCGAGCGAACCTGTGTTAACTTCACTGCGAATGGCAGTTAACTTAACTGATCGGAGAGGGCTATGAGGTCCGCCGTCATCGTCGATGTCGTCCGTACACCGTCCGGTAAGGGCAAGGCAGGCGGCGGCCTGTCGGAAGTGCATCCGGCCACCCTGCTTGCCGGCGTGCTCGCCGAACTCGTCGCCCGCAACGACCTCGATCCCGCGCTGGTGGACGACGTGGTCGGCGGATGCGTCACGCAGAGCGGGGAGCAGGCGTTCAACATCAGCAGGACCGCAGCGCTGGCCGCCGGGTTCCCGGAGTCGGTGCCCGCCACCACGGTGGACCGGCAGTGCGGGTCCAGCCAGCAGGCGGCGCACTTCGCGGCGCAGGGTGTCATCGCGGGCGCCTACGACATCGCGATCGCCTGCGGGGTGGAGTCGATGAGCCGCGCGCCGATGTTCTCCAACGGCCAGGGCAAGGACGCCAACCGCGGCCCGCTCGCGCACCGGTACCCGGAGGGCTTGATCCAGCAGGGCATCGCGGCCGAGGTGATCAGCGCCCGGTGGAAGTTCGATCGCGCCGCGCTCGACGAGTTCGCGGCCCGCTCGCATCGGCTCGCGGCCGAGACCGCGGCGGCGGGCGGTTTCGACAACGAATTGGTCGCCGCGGGCACGCTGACGGCCGACGAGACCATCAGGCCCGCCACCACCGGCGAAAGCCTCGCGAAGCTGCGGCCCGCCTTCGTCGACGATCAGTACACAGCGCGCTTCCCCGAGATCGAGTGGTCGATCACCCCGGGCAACTCCTCGCCGCTGACCGACGGCGCCTCCGCCGCGCTGATCATGAGCGAGGAGGCCGCGGCGAAGCTCGGGCTGCGCCCGCGCGCCCGCTTCCACTCGTTCGCCGTGCTGGGCGACGATCCGCTGCTCATGCTCACGGCCGTCATCCCGGCCACGCGCAAGGTGCTGGATCGCGCCGGACTGAGCATCGATGACATCGACGCCTACGAGGTGAACGAAGCGTTCGCGCCCGTGCCGCTGGTCTGGCAGCAGGAGGTGAACGCCGATCCGGACAAGCTGAACCCCCGTGGCGGCGCGATCGCCCTCGGCCACCCGCTGGGCGCCTCCGGCACCCGCATCCTGTCGACGCTGGTCAACCACTTGGAGCAGACCGGCGGCCGCTTCGGCCTGCAGACGATGTGCGAGGCGGGTGGTCTGGCCAACGCGACGATCATCGAACGCCTCGGATGAGCGCCCGCACGGCACTGATCACCGGCGGGTCGCGCGGAATCGGCGCGGAGGTGGCGCGCCGCTTGGCGGGCGAGGGCTATCACCTGACGCTGGCCGCGCGCACGCCCGAAACCCTCGAGCAGACCGCGGCCCGCCTGCGCGAGGAGACGGGCGCCGCCGTGCACACCGTGGTCGCGCAGATGACCGACCTCGATCAGGTGCGCGCTCTGGCGCAGGCACACGAGGAACGCTTCGGTGGGATGAACGTGCTGGTCCTGAGCGCGGGCACCGGCACGGCCGGCGCCGTGGCCGACCTGCCCGCGAAGGCGTACGAGCGCATGCTCGACGTGAACTTCCGCGCGCCGTTGACCCTGATCCAGGCGGCGCTCCCACTGCTACGCAAGAGCGCGAGCACCGACCGTGAGCGCGGCGCGAAGATCGTCGCGCTCGCATCGATCACCGGCGTCGCCGGGGAAGCGGGCCTCGCCGCGTACGGCGCGACAAAGGCGGCGCTCATTTCGCTGTGCGAGACGGTTTCGCTGGAGGAGTCCGGGAACGGCGTCAGTGCGACGGCGGTGTCTCCCGGTTACGTCGACACCGATATGACCGCGTGGAAGCGGGAGGTGCTCGACCGATCCGCCATGCTCACCACCGGTGACATCGCCGAAATGGTGCTGGCGATCACCCGGTTGTCCCGCAACGCGGTGGTGCCGAACATCGTGCTGTCCCGTGCCGGTGACCAGCTGTGGCGCGCTTGAGCACCGTTACCGGACAGCGACCGAAGTGCGGGTCCGTCGTCGGAAGTAGCGCGCGAATCCGCGTTCGGTGAATTGCTATTCGGGTCGGACAATTCGACGCTGAATTGTCCGACGCGATTGTGGCGATTACGCGTAATCGCCGCCCGGCATTTACCGCCGAGAATTAGCCCGGCGCCTACCGAAACCCAGCGGTAGGCGCCGGTGGCGCATCAGAGGTAGGCGCCGCACACAGGCCAGGCGCCCGGACCCTGGGTCGCGAGCACGTTCTCGGCGACGCGGATCTGCTCTTCGCGGCTGGCGCCCGAGGGGCTGCCGGAGCCGCCGTTGGCCTCCCAGGTGCTCTGGGTGAACTGCAGGCCGCCGGCGAAGCCGTTACCGGTGTTGGTGGACCAGTTGCCACTGCTCTCGCACTGCGCGACAGCGTCCCAGTTGTGGGCCGACGCGGTGGCGGTCGAGAGACCGAACGGCACGGCGACGAAAGCGCCGATGGCCGCGGTGAAGCCGAGAACACGAGTGGTGAATTTACGGTTATGCGACATGAGATTTCCTGCCTGCGCCCACCGGCTCGGCGTACGTATATCGCCGCGCCCCTGTCCCCAGGAAGGTTGTGGACACTCGAACCGCGGGACAGGGTTTCCGGCGTTCTGCGATTCGAGCTCGATCTCGGTGTTGCCCCGAGCCGTCACCGACGTTAGCGGAGATGTCGCGGCAGATCACGTTCGAATAACGTGCCGCTACGTTTGACCCCTGGTCGAGACTCCCTGTCATTCCCGCAGGTCGATCGGCGGAAAATCCGCCATATCGAACGTGCGTAATGCTTCCGTTATGTGTTCGAGATCACGATTAGATCGTGAAACGAGTCGCATTTTCCCAGGTCCACGACTTGCGGTAGTAGGCAGACAACCGTCGCGCTTGCCGCGCGGGCGGCTTCAGCGACCGAGTCGTTACCTTCCATATCCACCACTTTCCGCGCCGTGTCCGATGCGACGACGGCGCGGCGCGGAAGCGATCCGTGACCTGGATACGGGGTCTCCGCGCGTGCATCGCACGATCGCGGACGTGCTCACGCCGACCTCGCGAAAACGGCGCGGACCAGGCGTTATAGCCGTGGACCGTGGAGACGAGAGCGTCTTCGTCTCCACGGCCCCCGCCCAGGGACACACCAACGGTTCGCCACCCCGGCACGACGGCGGCCGGAACCATTGCCGTAGATAACGACTCGGACTACTTCCCGTGCGCCCGCAACTGGTAGAGCCCCTCGGTCTCCGCGACGACCACACCGTCGGCGTCGGTCACCACCGCACGTAACGTGAAGTCGGCTTTGCCGTTCGCGGCCGCCTCTTCGCCGATGCGCGCGATCTCCTCCTCCGACAGCGTCGCCTCCGCGCGCACGTCGGTCTTGGCCGGCTTGCGGAAGAAGATGCGCAGATCCTTCACCAGCGGATAGAACGCCGAGTTGTCGAAGGTCGCGACCGCGATCGCGCCGCCGAGGATCTCGGCGACGGTGAACAGCACACCGGCGTACATCACGCCGAAGTGGTTGCCGTTGCCCTCGGCGGGCACCGAGGTCGCCGCGAAACCGCGGCGCACCTCCACCGCTTGCACACCCATCTTGTGCGCGATCGGGATGGTGAATTCCAATGCCCCGTTGACGATGTCCTTGAACGGAGGAGTTTCGACGTCGCTCATCGCAATCGTCCCTTCACGCCGGAGGTGGCCAGCACCTCGTTGTCTCTGCCACGGCCACCTGGGTGGACCTCACCGAAGCGTAGGCCCCCGGGGTCCGCGCACCGACAAGGTGTTGGCGCCGCGCCAACACCGTCGGTCACCCGATCAGAGGCTGCGGGCGATGATCTCCTTCATGATCTCGTTGGTGCCGCCGTAGATCTTCTGCACCCGGCTGTCGGTCCACATCCGGGAGATCGGATATTCGGTCATGTAGCCGTAGCCGCCGTGCAGCTGGAGGCAGTCGTCGGCCACCGACATGGCGCGGTCGGTAGTCCACCACTTGGCCATCGCGACGGTCGGGATGTCCAGTTCCCCGCGCAGATGCCGTGCGATGCAGTCGTCCAGGAAGACGCGGGCCACCCGGGTCTCGGTGGCCGCCTCGGCGAGGGTGAACTTGGTGTTCTGGAACGCGAACAGCGGCTTGCCGAAGGCGTGCCGCTCCTTCGTGTAGCGCAGCGTCACCTCCAGTGCGGCCTCCATCCCGGCCACCGACCCGACGGCGATGATCAGCCGCTCCTGCGGGAGCTGCTGCATCAGCTGGACGAAGCCCTGGCCTTCCTGCGTGCCGAGCAGGTTCGACACCGGAACCCGGACGTCCTCGAAGAACAGCTCGGAGGTGTCCTGCCCCTTCTGACCGACCTTGTCCAGCACCCGGCCGCGCCGGAAGCCCGGCCGGTCGGCCTCGACCAGAACCAGCGAGATGCCGCTCGCGCCCTCGCTGGTGTCGGTCTTGGCGACCACGATGATGAGGTCGGCCTGGCTGCCGTTGGTGATGAAGGTCTTGGAGCCGTTCACCACGTACTCGTCGCCATCGCGGATCGCCTTGGTCTTCACGTTCTGCAGGTCCGACCCCGTGCCGGGCTCGGTCATGGCGATCGCGCCGACGACCTCACCGCTGGCCATCTTCGGCAGCCACTGGCGCTTCTGCTCTTCGGTGCCGTAGTGCAGCAGGTAGTGCGCGACGATGCCGCTGTGCAGCGTGGCGCCCCACGAGGTGTCGAACGCCTTGGCCTGCTCTTCGATGAGCACGGCCTCGTGCGCGAAGGTGCCGCCACCCCCGCCGTACTCCTCCGGGATCGACGCGCACAGCAGGCCGAGCGCGCCCGCCTTGGTCCAGAAGTCACGGTCGACGTGGTGCTGCTCGATGAACTTGTCGATGTTCGGCGTCAACTCCTTCGCGAAGAACGAGCGGGCGAGCTCGCGCAGGGCGTCCAGGTCGTCGTCGAGCCAGGCGGACCGGTAGGTCGTCATCGGGTGTGTCCTTGCGAAAGTCTGATACCGACAGTTACGGGTACAGTGTGTACCAATCGACTGCCGGGTACAAGGTGTACCACTCGATCGGACGACGGATACGCTGAGCCGCGTGGCACGACAACCCTGGGTGGACACCGCCGACGCGCGACGGTCCACCAGCCACCGGCCAGGCCGGGACGAGCGTCGCCGCGCCATCGTGCAAGCCGCGATCGCGGCGATCGAGGAGGACGGTCCGCACGCGCTCACCGGCCGGATCGCCGATCGGGCCGGATTGGCCCGCACGCACGTCTACCGGCACTTCGCCAGCAAAGAGGAACTCGACCTGGCGGTCGCCCGGCACGCGCACCGGGATCTCACCGAACGCATTCGCGCGCAACTGGCCGTGGACGGCACACCGCTGGACATCATCCGCGCGCCTTTGGCCCAGCACGTGCGGTGGGCCGCCGAGCATCCCAATCTCTATCGGTTCCTGGTCGGACGCGACTACCGGCGCGGCCGCAACGAGCCGCGCGTCGGCGGAAGCGCTTTCGCCGCCGAGATCTCCGCGGCGGCGGCACGCTACCTGCCGGATTTCGGGGCCGACCCACTGGCCGCGGACCGGGTGGTGGTCGCACTGCTCGGCTTGGTCGACGCCTCGGTGCGCTGGTGGCTGGAGCACCACGACACCACCGAGACCGCCCTCGTCGACCGCCTGACCACCGAGTGCTGGTTGCTCATCGACAACCGCCTGCGCGATCTCGGCATCGCGATCGACCCGCGAAAACCACTGCCGGGCGACTGAACCGGCACCTCGCGCGAGATCGCCTGGTCACCGTGCGGCGGGGACCACCTCGCGCGTGATGGCGTGCACGAAATCGGGGAGATCACCCGGGTTGCGCGAGGTGAGCAGCGTCCACCCGCCCTCGGGGGAGCGCACCGCCGCTTCGTCGACCCAGTCGCCGCCCGCGTTGACGATGTCGGCACGAAGCGAGAAGTACGAGGTCAGTGTCTTACCCGGCACCAACTCGGCGTTCACCAGCAGCCATGGGCCGTGACAGATCGCGGCGATGGGCTTGCCCGCGCCCGCGAACTCCTTGGCCAATTCGATCGCCCGGTCGGTGACCCGCAACTTATCCGCGTTCACCGTGCCGCCGGGCACGACGAGCACGTCGAAATCGTCCACCGACACTTCGTGCAACGAGGCATCCGGCTGCACGACGACGTCTTTCTCCGTGTCGTGCTCATACGTCTGCACCTCTTCCCGCTTCGGCGCGGCATGGGTGACCCGCGCGCCGCGCTTGCGCAGTTCGTCGCGCGGCACCAGCAGCTCGTCCCGCTCCACCCCCGTGTTCGAGGTGATGATCAGCACGCGCGTTCCATCCAATTGATCGGTCATGAGCGACTCTCCTTTCGCCTCGGATTGGTCCTCTTTTCCGGCATGCCGCGCGAAGGCCGGGCTAAACCTCGCCGGCGGCGCGGTCAGCGGCGTCTTCCGGCGGCAACAGCGTGCTGGAGAGATGCTCTTGGGCCAGCCTGCGCAGCGCGGCGAGCAGGGTGTCGCCCAGAATCGTTCCGACGATGGCGGTTTCGGTCATCCGTTCCAGGCCGGGTTGGTTGCGGACCAGGGCGATGTCGGTGGCGGCGATGGCTTCGCCCGCGCCCGCGTAGTCGTCCATCGCGGCGACCACGTCGTCGTGGCCGAGCATGCGCAGGGCGGCGCAGACGTCCACGAGGGTGCCGCGCGCCGGGCTGTCGTCGTGGATCCGCCAGCCGCGCCGGTCCAGCAGTGCCGCGACGTCCTGCGCGGCGGCCTCCCGCTGCTCGTCACCGACCTGCGACCTCCGCCCGCCCAGCGCGTACTGCACATGGCCGAGCGACTCCCGCGCCGACAGGCTGCCGCTGTCGAGCGCCGCGAGCAGTTCCTTCGCCGCTTCGATGGACACACCGCCGATGTCCACCAGCGCCCGGATCAACCGCAGCCTGCTGACGTGGGCGTCGCTGTATTCGGCCTGATTGCGATGGGTTCGCACACCGGAGGGCAACAGCCCCTCGCGCACGTAGTACTTGATCGTCGCGGCGGGGACGCCGCTGGCGCGGCTGAGCTCGGCGATCCGCATCGGACTCCTCGGGCTGGGTCGGCTTCTTGACAGCAGATAGTACAGCTATCCATAATCGCTACTGATAGTAAAACTATCGATAGTTTGAGTTCCTGAAAGGTCTACGTGTCGTGACCGCCCTTTTCCAGCGTTTCCCCGCACTCTCCTGGCATCGGCCGCTGATGCTGCTCGCCGTGGCGATGGCGCTGCTGGTCGTCTGGTCGATCGGGGGGATGATCGTCGACGACCGCACCCTGACCGGGCTGCCGATCTGGGCCAAATCCGCCAAGTTCGCTCTTTCGGTGCTGATCTACGCCGTGACCTGGGCGTGGTTGCTCGCCCAGCTCACTCGATGGCGGCGCATCGCCTGGTGGGCGGGGACGGTGGCGGCGCTCGGCCTGGCGGTGGAACTGATCGTCATCACCACCCAGATCGTGCGGGGGACGACCAGCCACTTCAATTTCACGACGCCGTTGAACGCGGCGCTGTGGAACGTCATGGGTTCGTCCATCGTGGCGGTCTGGATCGCCACCCTCATCGCGTCGGCGGCGTTGTTCGCCGACCCGGCGGCCGACCCGGCCCGCAACGCGGCGATCCGGTACGGCGCCGCCCTCTCGCTCGCGGGCGCCGCACTGGGGATGCTGATGGTGCGGGCAACGCCCGAGCAGCGAGCGGCGGGCGGTTCGATCAGCGGCGCCCACACCGTCGGACTTGCCGACGGCGGCCCCGGACTGCCCCTGCTCGGCTGGAGCACGGCGGGCGGTGATCTGCGTGTCCCCCATTTTCTCGGAATGCACGCCCTGCAAGTGATTCCGCTGGTGCTACTCGCCCTCGAGTACGGTTCGCGGCGGATCCCGGCCTTACGCTCGGCGCAGACCAGGCGAACGCTCGTCGTGACCGCCGCGGCGACCTACGCGGCGCTGCTCACGGTGCTGACCTGGCAGGCACTGCGCGGGCAGTCGGTGGTCCATCCCGACGCGGCCACCCTGGCGGCTTTCGCTGCGACCGCTCTCGGTGCGACGGCGTTCACGGCCACCGCGCTGCGACCGAAACACATCGCGGCGCAGCGCTTCCCGGCAGGTGCGAACCGATGACGGAACTGCTCTTCGACCTCACCTTCTGGTTCGCGGCGCCGTTCTGGGCACTGATGATCCTCGCGCCGACATGGCGGAGGACCGCCGCGCTCGTCGCCTCGCCGCTCATCTGCCTCCCGCCCCTGATCATCTACGCGGCCCTGGTCGTGCCCGAGTTCGGCGCGTTCGCCGCGGCGCTGATCCGTCCGGAGCTGTCCGGTCTGCGGGCGGTACTCGGGGAAAGTTCCGGGGCCGCGGCGGCATGGGCGCACTTCGTGGCCTTCGACCTGTTCCTCGGGCGCTGGATCTTCTCCGACAGCCGCACCCGCGGCCTGCCATCGCTGCTGATCAGCCCGCTGCTCGCGCTCACCATCCTCTTCGCGCCGCTCGGCGTCCTGCTCTACCTGCTCATCCGATTCACCACGACCCCGGCGCCCGGCCGGACCGTCCCCACGGAGGCATGATGGAAACCCTCATCGTTCTGCTGACCACCCTGCTCGCGCTGCGCACGGCGGGGGCCCTCGGCGCGCGCCGGTTCGCCGCCTGGCCCACCTGCGCCGCCTACGCCCTCGGCGTGATGCTGATCATGACCGGCACAACGCATTTCCTGCCGGAGGCGTTCGCCGACTCCCCCGTTCCCACCCACGGCGATCTGCTCCCGATGGTGCCGCCGGTCGTCCCGTTCCCCGGCGCGATGGTCTACCTGACCGGTGTCCTGGAATTGCTCGGCGCGGCGGGCCTGTTCCGCACCCGCACCCGCCGGGCCGCGGGGCTCGGGCTCACCGCCCTGTTCGTCGTGATGCTGCCCGCCAACATCTACGCAGCCGTCTCCGACATCCCGTTCAACGGCGCACCCGCGACACCGCTGTGGGCACGTATTCCGGAGCAGGCGCTGTACATCGGCGCGGCGCTGTGGGCGGCCGGTGTCCTGCGCTCCACCCGGCGAGATGACCGCGACCACGGCCTTGCAGCAGAGCGCTCCGGAGAACACAGTGGCCTGACGGCACAACGCCATACCGAATCCGCCTTAGATTGACGGGTCATCGAAAAGTGTTGCTTTCGTAGTATTTCGACTCGCGGATCGCCGAGAGACGTTACGGCGCAAGGAGTGCCGTGGCGGCGGATGGGTACACCGGAACAGTGAGTGCTTCTAAGTATTTGGGCGTGCTCGTCAGCGCGCTGGCGACCGCTGTCGCAGTGTCCGCCTTCGCCGTACACCCCGCCGCAGCCGAGGCGGCGCGCGCACACGTGGTCGGGCAGGTTCCGCTCGGCGGCTCGGTATCTCAGATCGACGTCTATTCGCCGTCCATGGATCGGGTGGTCACCAATCGGGTGATCCGTGCGGCGGGGGGCGGTCCGGCTCCCACGCTGTATCTGCTCACCGGAATCGGCGGTGGGGTGGACGGGATCTCGTGGTGGGACGACACGGATGTGCGCGAGTTCTTCGCCGACAAGCGAGTCAATGTGGTGATGCCGGTCGGTGGCGCGTTCAGCATGTACACCGACTGGCGCGCCGACGATCCGGCGGTCGGACGAAACCGGTGGCAGACCTATCTGACCCGGGAACTTCCGCCGACCCTCGACGCCGAACTCGGGACGACCGGACGCAACGCGATCGCCGGGGTGTCGATGAGCGCAGGCTCCGCGATCGACCTCGCGATCCAGGCGCCCGCGGTGTACGACGCCGTGGCGGCCTACAGCGGGTGCCCGTGGGCCGCGGACGCCGCGGGCGCGGCGATGGTCACCGCGCAGGTCATCCGTGGCGGGGGCAACCCGGGCAACATGTGGGGATCGCCGGGCGACGCGCTCTGGCGGGCACACGACGCTTTCGCCAATGCGAGTGCGCTGGCCGGGAAAACCATCTTCTTGTCCGCCGCTTCGGGCACTCCGGGCGTGATAGATCGCGGCCTGCCCTTCCCGCCGATCGAGGCGATCGCGAGTTCCTGCACGGCGGCCTTCGCCGATCGTCTCGAGGAACTCGGGCTACCGGCGATTCACGTCAACCGCTCGGAGGGCTCGCACACTTGGGGGCAATTCGAGACCGACCTGCACGACTCCTGGCCGCACCTGGCCCCCGCCCTGGGCGCATAGGGGTTCTTTCAAGCCGTCGAGCGCTCCCCCTGCTACTCACAGGGCGGAGCCCCGACGACCCCCGTCTTGCCGGACAGCACGCGAGGCCGAACCCCGTCACGCCCCAGATCCGAGGCCGGGCAACGTTGTTCGACAGCGTTATTCGCGGCGGTCTCGATGCCCGCCGTCGAGCTTTCCGGCGTCCGAGGGCCGACGAGGGCTGCGCATCCGGACCGCAAGAACCATCGCCAGACCGCAGGTGACCAGCAGCGCTGCGACGGCGAAGGTCCACCGCGTACCACGTGCCACCTGCTCCGGCGCGGCGACGGTGACGTCGCTCGCGCCGACCGCGAAGGCGAAGACCGCTCCCATGACCGAGGCTCCGGTGATGAGGCCCAGGTTGCGGGAAAGGTTGAGCATGCCCGACACCAGGCCGCGCTGGTGCGGTGCGACGTCGTTCATGACCATCGTGTTGTTGGCCGCCTGGAACAGCGCGTAGCCGCAGGTGGTGATCATCAGCGGCAGGACGTATCCGATGACCCCGGCGGTGGTGGGCAGCATCGCGAGCGAGGCCGTGCCGCCGATCACGGCGCCGAGCCCGAGCACCACCATCGGTCCGGCGCCGAAGCGATCGGCGGCGCGCCCGGCGGGCACACCGGTGAGGGCGGACACCGCCGGACCGGCCGACATCACCAACCCGACAACGGCGGGAGCGAGATGCAGGGCACGGGCGAGATGGAAGGGGCCGACGACAAGGGTGGTCATGACGACGGTCGAGACCAAGGCGCTCGTCACCAGACGCTGCTCGTGCGGTCGGGCCGCGGGCTCACGCCCACACCGCGCGCGGTGGAACTGCGCGACCGCGTGCGCGACCTGGTCCGGGAGGCCGAAGAGGTGCTGCGACCGGCCGGCGCGCTGGTCCTGGCCGGGCTGGCCAGGACCTTCACGGTGCGGAGCAGCGACGGCTTCGTGGAGCGGTTCGGCCCCGAATTGGTGGCCGAGATCGGCCGCGCCGCCCCGGGCGTTCGGCTGCGCTTCGTGCAGAAGACGAAGAAGGACACCGGTCCCTTGCGCGATGGCAACGTCGACCTGGAGGTCGGAGTGATCGAGCGCGCGCTGCCCCCGGATATCGCGAGCACGTCCCTGTTCGCCGACCGGTTCGTCGGTGTGGTGCGCAGCGAGCATCCGCTGCGCACCGGGATGATCACGACGGCCCGCTATGCCTCCGCGCGGCACGTGCACGTCTCACGGCGCGGCCTGGACGAGGGCTTGGTCGACGAGGCTCTGCACCCCACCGGGCACCGGCGGGAGGTCGTGACGGTCGTGGACGGTTTCGGCGCCGCCTTGGCGCTGGCGAGATCCTCGGATCTGGTCGCGACGGTTCCGGAACGCCACACCACGGTGCTGCGGCGCGGGATGCACTCGTTCGCCCTGCCCTTTCGCGCTCCCGAGGTGACGGTGTCGTTGCTGTGGCACGTCCGGTTCGAGGCGGACGCGGCGCACCGCTGGCTGCGCGGCCGTGTGCTCGAGGTGTGCCGCTGACCGGACGGCACGGGAGCGGTGCGCGAGGAATCCTCGTCCTGATCGACGTCACAGACCTTCGTCGCGGGGGTATCGCGGGGCGAGCGCGGCCCGGTCGCCGAGACCGAAGTTCATGACGAGATCGTCGGCGACCCGGACCAGTACATCGCGCCCCTCGACCGCGGCCGCCCACTCCATCGGCAGTCCCGAGACGCCGTGCACCGCGCCGATCAGATTGCCCGCCACGGCACCGGTGGAATCGGAGTCGCCGGAGTGGTTCACCGACAGCAGCAGCGCCGCGCGCACATCGCCGGTCCTGGCCGCGTGCAGAGCGCAATACACCGCGATGGCCAGGCACTCCTCCGCGACCCACCCCTCGCCGACCTGCTCCACCTGTTCGGCGGAGACCACCCCCTCGGACAACTCGACCGCGCGGGTCAGCGCTTCCACGGTTTCCACGCTCGCGGGATGGGCCCGAAGCTGGTCGACCGTCTCGCGCACCGCGATCGGCAGCTCGATACCGGTCACCACGCGATCTATCAGTGCGGCGAACGCGCCCGCGGCCAGATATCCGGTGGGATGTCCGTGGGTCAGCTGCGCGGCCCGTGCCGCTGTGGTGAACGCCTGGTCCGGCCCCACACCGGCCAGCCCGAACGGCGCGGACCGCATCACCGTGCCGCAGCCTTTCGAATGCGCGTTCACCGGACCGGGTTCGCCCAGCGGCGCCGGCGCGAGGTATCCCCGCGCTTGCTGGTTCAGGCCGGACATACACGCGTTCCCCGGTGCGCGCGTCGCGTACAGGAAGGGCAGACTCGCCAGCCACCCGTCGACGTGCGGCGCGGGCTCCTCTTGACGCTGAGTCTGCAACCAGCGCAGATACGCTCGGCGCAGCGCGGGCACCGGATCGGCGCCCGGCTGCGACCGCAGCAATCCCTCCGCGGTGAACAGCGTCATCTGGGTGTCGTCGGTGATCTGCTGCGGTGCGTCCACAGCGTGCTGCGGCAGGAAGCCCGTCACTCCGTCGTCGCCGTAGCGCTGCCGAATCTGCTCCAGCCGCAGGAATTCGATGGGCCACCCCAGCGCGTCCCCCACCGCTCCGCCCAGCAGAGAACCGCGGACCCGATCGAAGATCGTCGTGTAATCCACCACGAGACATCATCTTCGCCCATGCGGAGCACGGTCCACCACCACGGTGCGGACCCCATATCAGTCCGGTGCCGGATCGGCGCCGGGCAAAGGCGCGGACGGGCTGGAGAGTCGATCCCGGCTCCGAGCGGGTAGCAGCGGCACGGCTTTATTCTGGAGCGCTCATCGAATCCGCGCGACGTGCCGCGAAGATCCGCCGTCCGAGCACGCCTTGCCTGGGTGCGAACAGGTACACGGCCGTGAAGAACAGTCCCTGGACCACCACGACCATGCCGCCGGGAGCCGTATCCAGGTGGTAGCTCAGGTACAGACCCGCCACCGCACAGGTCACCGAGACGGTGGGGGCGATGATCAGCATCCGGCCGAAGCGGTCGGTGAGCAGGTAGGCCGTCGCACCCGGGATGATGAGCATGGCGACCACGAGGACGACGCCGACCGCTTGCAGGGCGACCACGGCGGTGAGGGCGAGCAGGCCGAGCAGCGCCGTGCCGAGCAACCGGGGGCTGAGGCCGATGGCGTGCGCGTGCGTGGGGTCGAAGGCGTACAGGGTGAAGTCACGACGTTTGAGGACGAGCGCGGCGAGGGTGATCGCGGCCAGGATCACCACCTGGATCAACTCGGCGCGGCTCACACCCAGCAGATTGCCGAACACGATGTGGTTCAGGTCGGTCTGGCTCGGCGTCACCGAGACGAGCACCAGGCCGAACGCGAACAGCGTCGTGAAGACGATGCCGATGGCGGCGTCCTCCTTGATCCGGCTGGTGTCGCGCACCACGCCGATCAACGCCACCGCCAGGAACCCGAACACGATCGCGCCCACCGCGAACGGCAGCCCGAGGATGTAGGCCAGCACCACGCCGGGAAGCACGGCGTGCGAGACGGCATCCCCCATCAGCGACCACCCGATCAGCACCAGCCAGCAGGACAGCACCGCGCACACCAGCGCAGCGGTCACGGTGGTGGCCAGCGCGCGCACCATGAACTCGTAACGCAAGGGGTCGGTGAATATTTCGGTCCAGCTCATGCGTCCGTCCCACACTCGGCCGGGCTCACACCCGGTTCATCACATCCAGGCCGAACGCCCTGGCCAGGTTCTCCGGGCGCAGCACCGCATCGGGGCTGCCCTGGGCGAGCACCGTCCGCATCAGCAGCACCGCCTCGTCGGCGAGGCCGGGCAGGGCGTGCAGATCGTGCGTCGACACCAGGATGGTGGCGCCGTCGGCGGCGAGCTCGCGCAGCAGCGCGGTGATCGTGGCCTCCGAACGCTTGTCGACCCCCGCGAACGGCTCGTCGAGCAGCAGAACGGTCGCGCCCTGCGCCAGCCCGCGCGCGACGAAGGCGCGCTTGCGCTGCCCGCCGGACAACCGGCCGATCTGCCGGTCGGCGAGATCGGTCAGTTCCACCCGCTCCAGCGCCTGCGCGACGGCTTCCCGATCTGCCTTGCGCGCCCGACGGGTGATACCGAGCCGCCCGTACCGCCCGGTCATCACCACATCCCGCACCGAAAGCGGGAAAGTCCAGTCGACGTCCTCGCTCTGCGGGACGTAACCGAGAATCCCCGCCCGGCGCGCCGTCACGGGGGCGCCGCCGTCGATCCGCACCGTCCCGCGGTCGGGCCGGGCCAGACCCATGATCGTCTTGAACAAGGTGGATTTGCCGGAACCGTTCATCCCGATGAGACCGCACACCCGCCCCGCGTCGACGGTCAGGTCGACATTCTCGAGCGCGGGGACCTCGCCGTAGCGGACGGTGACGCCGCGCACCTCGATCGCGGGCGTGCTCATGGGCGGTGACCCGTCAGCGCGGAACCGATCGTTTGCGCGTCGTGCCTGAGCAGCGCCAGGTAGGTCGGTACGGGCCCGTCTGCCTCCGACAGCGAATCGACGTACAGCACGCCACCGAACGCCGCGCCGGTGGCTTCGACCACCCGGCGCATCGGCGCGTCCGACACCGTGGACTCACAGAACACCGCAGGCACCCGCTGACCTCGGACGAAGTCGATGGCCGACGCGATCTGCTGGGGCGTGGCCTGCTGCTCGGCATTGACCGCCCAGATGTACTTCTCGGTGAGTCCGGCGTCGCGGGCCAGGTAGGAGAAGGCGCCCTCGCACGTGACCAGAGCGCGCTCGTTCGGCGCTAGGGCGTTCAAGGTGCCGGTCAATTCGTCGTGCACCTTGCGCAGCTCGGACTTGTACCGCTCCGCGTTGGCGCGGAAATCGGCCGCATGGGCAGGTGCGAGTTCACCGAACGCGCGCACCATGTTGTCGACGTAGATCTGGGCGTTGTGCGGCGACATCCACGCGTGCGGGTTCGGTTTGCCCTGGTAGGCGTCCTCGCGGATCGGCAGCGCGGCGACGCCCTCGCTCACCACGACGTGCTTCACCCGCAGGTCGGAGACGAACTGGGCGAACCACGCCTCCAGATTCAGTCCGTTGTCCAAGATGAGATCCGCTTTGGACGCCTTCTTGATGTCGCCCGGTGTCGGCTCGTAGCCGTGGATCTCGGCACCCGCCTTGGTGATCGACTCCACCGTCAAATGCTCGCCCGCCACGTTCCGGGCGATGTCCGCGAGCACCGTGAACGTGGTGAGCACCACCGGCCGGTCGCCGGCGCCCGCCTCCGTGGCAGCACAGGCGGTGAGGGCGCATGCCATGGCGCCCAC
Organism: Nocardia exalbida NBRC 100660; assembly: GCF_000308575.1. Lineage (GTDB taxonomy): Bacteria > Actinomycetota > Actinomycetes > Mycobacteriales > Mycobacteriaceae > Nocardia > Nocardia exalbida. The sequence continues at coordinate 101,026 of NZ_BAFZ01000089.1, forward strand.
CGCCATTGCCGCCACCCATCGACGCGGAGACCGAGCGAGCACGCGGCGGAGCCGAACCTTCATGCACAGAGATAATAAGTTCGGCAAGCCGAACTTACAAGTTCGAGCTGATGAAACCCCTCGCGCTCGTCGTCCAGTGGTTGCCCACGGCTCACAGCAGCGGCAACGGCGAAGACTCCGGGAAGACGATCGGCAGAGCGGTCAGCGCTCGATGGAACGGGCCCGGCCGCCAGGTCAGTTCACCGGGCTCTACCGCGAGGCGGATCTCCGGCAAGGCGTCGAGCAATTGATCGATCGCGTCCTGGGCGATCAGATAGGCCAGCGAATTCGCCGGACACGCGTGCGGACCCCCGCCGAACGCGAGATGGGCACGATTGCCCGCGAACTGTCCGGCGCGGATCGCGGGATCGGTGTTGCAGGCGGCGATGCTGATCACGACCGGTTGATGAGCGGGCAACCAGACGTCGTCGATGAGGATCGGCTGCTTCGGGAAGCTGAAGCAGAAGTTCGCCATCGGCGGATCGTTGAACAGCACCTCGTCCAGAGCGTCCCGGGTGGACAGGCTGCCGCCGAGCACGCTGCCGCCGAACCGCTCGTCGGTGAGGATCAGCAGCAGCGTGTTGACGATCAGATTCTGCTGGGGCTCGATGCCTGCGCCGTACAGCGTGCCCAGCTGGTGCACCATTTCGGTGTCGCTCAGCCCGGCCGGGTGCCGGAGCATGCGCGTGGCGATGTCGTCCCCGGGTTCGGCCCGTTTCAGCACGGTCAGCTCCCCCAGCGAATCGATGAGCATCTTGTTCCCGCGCTCGGCCTCGACACCCTCGAAGATCGCGGCCAGGCCGGTGGCGGCGCGCTGGGCGATCTCGTCTGGGCAACCCAGCATGGCGTTCAGCACCGCGAAGGAAAGCGGAAACGCGTACTGGCGCACCACATCCGCGGACCCGTCCGCGCAGAACGAGTTGATCAGCGGCGTCGCCAGCTGCGCGACCGTGTCGCGCAAGCCGTACATGTCGATCTTCTCCAGCCCCGCGACGTTGGCCTGCCGGTAGCGGGCGTGCTCGGCCCCGGCATTCCGCAACGCGTTGGGCCGCCACTGCATCATCGGCAGCACCGGGCAGTCGGCGGCGATGTCCTGCTGCCACGCGCGGGGGTCGGCCGGAAAGTGCTCCGGGTCGTTCACGATCCGCACGGCGGCGTGATAGCCGATCACCAAGGTCGCCGGTACATCCGGCGCCAGTTCCACCGGCGCCAGCGAGCCGTACCGCGCCCGCATCTCGCGATAGGCAGCGTGTGGGTCCGCGGCGAATTCGGCGGAGTACAAAGGGATCCGCGGGCCGTCGGTATCGATCGGCGAACCATGCGGCGCGTGGCTGTGCGCGGAGGACGGGGACATCGTCATCGAAAGAGCTCCAGGCGGTCGGACAACAAGATCCGAAGCGTAGGCAGCTTGCCGAGCGTCCGTACGGCAAATGGCGAGAGATGACCGGCCGGTGCAATTTGCTATAGAATTGCCCAAGATTCGACGCGTAGACCTGATCGAAGGCGAATGCACCCGCTGTGCTGAGTGCTCCGGTCGAGCGCAGATGACACGGCGGCCGTGCGCGCTACTGCGACACGAGGACGGCACGCCATGACAGACGTCGACTTTTGCGTAATCGGCGGGGGATTCGCGGGACTGACGGCCGCGCTGCGGCTGAAACAAACGGGACGATCGGTAGCGCTGCTGGAAGCGCGCGACCGGCTCGGGGGGCGCGCGTTCACCCGAGTGCGCGACGACGGGTCGTGGATCGATCTCGGCGGCGCCTGGATCGGGCCGGGCCAAGACCGCGTCCGGGCGCTGATGACCGAGTACGGGGTACCGAGCTACAAGCAGTACACCGACGGCGAGGCCATGATGGTCGTCGACGGCAAGCAGCACCGGTACACCGGCACCATCCCGTGGACCATGAGCCCGTGGGCGGCGATGAACCTCGGCGCGGTATTCCTCGAACTGGGGCATATGTGCAAGTCGGTTCCCCTGGAAGCGCCGTGGTCGGCGAAGAAGGCCGACAAGTGGGATCAGGTCAGCTTGGCGCACTGGCTGGAAGGCAATGTGCTGTCCAAGCCCGCGCACGACCTGCTCGAGACGGCCATAGCCGGCTGCTACACGTCGGCGGCCTCGGAGGTGTCGTTGCTTTTCGTGCTGTACCAGATGGCGTCGGGCGGCGGGCCGAGCTTCGTCCTCGGCGTCAAAGACGCGGCGCAGGACGCGCGGCCGGTCGGTGGCATGGGCGCGATCTACCGGCCGATGACGGCCGAACTCGGCGATTCGATCCACCTGTCGCAGCCGGTGCGCTGCATCCATCAGGACGACGAGGGAGTCATGGTCCGCGCGACCGATCTGACGGTGCGCGCGCGCCGGGCGATCGTGGCCGTCCCCCTCGCGATCGCGGGCCAGATCTCCTACCGGCCGATGTTGCCGGTAGACCGATCGTTCCTGCATCAGCGCATGCCGAGCGGCTCGATCATCAAGGTCTCCGCGGTGTACGACGAACCGTTCTGGCGCGACGACGGCCTGTCGGGACAGTCGGTCGCCCCGGGCTCGCCCGCCACGGTCACCATCGACGCGTGCACGGACACCGGACGCCCCGGGGTGCTGTGCGTGATCATCGAGGGGCCCATCGCACGACAGGTGGGCCGACTCGACGAAACCGAACGAAGAAGCGCGGTACTCGGCGCACTCGTCGAGCGGTTCGGCCGCAAGGCGGGCGCACCCGTCGACTACATCGAGCAGAACTGGAGCGTCGAGCGGTACTCCGGCGGCGGGATGCTCAGCCACGCGCCGACCGGCGTGCTCACGCAATTCGGCCATGCGCTGCGCGAGCCGTGCGGGCGCATCCACTGGGCGGGCACGGAGAGTTCCGCGGTGATGTGCGGCTGGATCGACGGGGCCATCCGCTCCGGCGAACGCGCGGCCAGCGAAGTCTTGGAACACGAGACCGCCGTAGTGGGCTGACGGGAAGTGGGTGCGGTATGCGAACCGATGGAGACGTCTGGGACATCGTCAGTAGCGTCGGGCTCACCGCGCTGGGGGTGGCGACGTTCCGTGCGCTGGAGGCGGCCTCTCCCGATCCCTTGATCCAGGACGATTACGCGCCGCTGTTCGTGGCGGCCGCGGGTCATCCGCATTTCACCGGTCTGCTGGCCGATCCCTCCCCGCTCGCGGACACGCCGCTGGTTCCCGGGTTCATGGGCTTGCGCACCAAGTTCTTCGACGAGTTCTTCCTGTCGGCCGTCGCGGACGGCGTTCGGCAAGCCGTGATCGTCGCGGCGGGATTGGACGCGCGAGCGCATCGTCTCGACTGGCCCCCGGCGACCACGGTGTTCGAGATCGATCAGCCCAAAGTCCTGGAGTTCAAGGAGAAGGTTCTCACCGAGAACGGCGCACGACCGAAGGCCCGCCGACGCACGGTGCCGGTGGACCTGCGCGAGGACTGGCCGGCCGCCCTGCGCGACGCGGGCTTCCACCCCGATGAGCCCACCGCATGGTCGGCCGAGGGGCTGCTGCCCTATTTGCCCGGCGCGGCGCAGGACAGATTGTTCGAGCACATTGATCAGCTCTCCGCACCCGGCAGCCACCTCGCCGTGGAGAGCTTCGTGACGGGTGTCGACGTCAAACGCTTCGCGAGCATCGAGACGAAGTACTTCGACCGCTACAACCCGTTCGGGGACATCGACCCGGCCGAACTGTTCTACGACGACGAACGGGCCGATCCCGCGCAATGGTTGTCCGGCCACGGCTGGTCGGTGCGCTGCTTCAGTCCGAGCGAGCTGGCCGCGTCCTACGGGCGATCGGTCCCGGACCTCCCCGAGGAACTCGACGACCTGTGGCGGCAGCCCCGGCTGCTGACCGCGGTGCGTTGACCGGCCCTACATCTTGGCGCTGCGGGCCATGACGAAGCTGTAGAGCCCGTAGGTGATGATGCCCAATCCGGCGATGAGGAGCAGGGCCACGCCGAAGGGTTGCGCGCCGAGCGTCTTCAAGGCTCCGTCCAGCCCGGCGGACTTGTTCGGATCGTCTTTCGTCGCGGCGAGGATGACCAGCAACCCGACCGCAGCGACGGCGAGTCCCTTCGCGATGTATCCCACGGTGCCGAGCCGCCGCACGAAGGCGCCCTGGGTCCCTCGGAGGTCATCGAGGAAGTTCCGGCTCGCTCCCTTGTACACGTGGTAGCCGCCCACGCCGATGATGATCAGCCCGCCCACGACCAGAGCGACCGCGCCCGCCGTGTGCTGCATCAGACGCGCGGTGAGCCCGACGCTCTGACTGCTGCTGGACTGTCCGCTGCCCCGCGCGAAGCGGAAAGCGGTGATCGCGAACGCGAGGTAGACCACCGACAGCGAGAGCGCCTTGACCCGGTCGAACGCCTCGGACTTCAAACTGCCGGAGCCCGGCTCGGACGCTTTCCCGAACACCGCCTCCGCCTGCCGCCACAGCGCCATCAGCCCGAACGCGACCACGCCGATCCACAGCGTGACCACCCCACCCGGTTTATCGGCCAGTTCGGCCATCGCCCCCGACTGATCGGCACTCCCCCCGCCCCCGAGCGCGAGCCTGATGGCGATGTAGCCGATCAGCAGATGAACAAGGCCCGACATGACGTAGCCCGCGCGGGCGAACCGCGCGAACGTGTCATTCTGGGCGATCCGACCGGCGGTGTCGGAAAGACCGGTGTGGGTCATATTGCTCCTCCATCCAGGTACCACGGCGCGAAGCCCGCAGGACATCGAGCGGATACCCAAGTCTTCGGAGAAAGCACCTCTCCACCTCTGAACTCGCGATCGCCTGCTTGCCAACACGGTCTGCGCTGGTCACCGCGACGTGGTCGAGCAGGTCGGGTATCCGCCCATGACGTCCAGCCCCTACCTTCCCGGGGTCAGATGCGTGCGGAGGAAGTCGATCTGGTCAGGAACGATCTGGTCGACGGCCGGTGGGTGATACACCGTGAAATGGTCGGCGTCATAGTGCTCGAGCACCGACTGCGGCACAGCACGGGCTACTTGTTCAGCGATGGCGGGATCGATGAGGTTTTCCTGGTCGCAGGCACACACCAGGAGCGGGCATCGGACACGATAAGCCTTGGCCGCAGCGTTGTAGAACAACATGCCGAGCCCGGACGCGGCGGTGATGCGGTTGTCGAACTGATAACCAGATGGGGTCACCGACTCCCATCCCTCGAGCGCGCCGGGCTGGTTGACGAAGGCGCGTTCGCCCGGCCGTCCGACGATCGGTAGGTACCGCCGGGGCAGGCCCAGCGCCGCGCGCATCAGATCGGAGGCGGTCGGCGCGGTGAACCGGAGCAGATGCCGCAGACCAGCGCGCGAGACGACCGCGCGTCCGCTGAATACGGGGCATTGCACGACCGCGGCCGCGAGATCGTCATGGCGAGTTGCCGCGGCCAGAACGTGACTGGCGCCGAATGATGTCCCCCACAACGCTATTCGGGCGGCATCGATCTCGGGCCGCGCACGGGCGAAGGCGAGCGCCGCGTCCACATCCGCGGCGTAGCGGTGCTGACTGACCAACTGCCTGGGCCGACCGTCCGATTCACCGAGAACGAGCGGAATGTCGCGCAGGTCTTCCCTCGACCGGCGACGGGCAGCCGAGTACGAGATCGGCACCGCTCGGCGCAGAGCGCGGCACCGACCGGTCACCGCCGGCAGGGACACGATAGGCACATCGGCGATATCGGATCCGACCGGTTCGAACACCGCCGGGGCTTAGCGTGGCGACCGGTGCTACAGGCCGCCGACACACTGTGGGCACTCGCAATCCGCGAGATGTATCGCAAGCCTGTCCAGGCCGATACCCAGCCGTGGCGCCTGCTGGTCCGCCCCGATGCCTATCGGGCCGGACCAGCACTACGGGCCGCAACCCCGAGGATGACCACCGCCTCACTCCTCAACCTAGGGCGAAATCCGCCTCCAGAACCAGCTGGCCACCATCGTTAGATCGAATAGTAATCCGCGATGAACAGGCGTTTTCCGGTTGCCCATGTTTTGCGTGTCCTGCCGAGGGCACCGAATTTCGACCGCGTCTCCGCAGGCCAGGGCGGTTTTTTGGCGTCGCAGGGTCGATTCCTCGAAGGCACCATTTCACCGTTCACCTACGATTTGTGCCCACCGAAACGCACAATCAAGCGGTTGTGCTGGTACGAACCTCCAGCAAGCACAAGACCCGGAAACCCGGACCGGCAGAACGCCGAGCGCACGATCGGCGTGTACTCGGGCGGCGGCGGACCGCCTTCCACGCGGGCGCGAACGACGGCGAGTTCGAATGCAGTAACTCACCGTACCCCCAGTGCCGTTGGCGTACTGAGGGTTTCGCACCTCGCCGCCGGAGTCTCATGCCAGAGGAAAGCCCACGCCCGTCGAGGGAGCGACCGCCACCGCCCGATGTGCCGTCGCTCCATGATCCGTCAGCGATTCATCACCGGTTGCCGATCAACCCCGGCATTCGAGTAGTGACCTCCACCGGCAGAGCGCAGGGTGCCGACCAGGCACAGCACTGCACCGAGAGCGACCCAAGCCGCCAGCACGATCACGGCGTGGGTGGCGCCGCGGCCGTCGAAGAAGGCGGTCGACCGCAGCAACCGGCCACCGGCGCCGGGCGGCAGCAATTGGCCGAACGCACCCGACCATCCGGGCAGCATCTCGGGTGCGGTCGCCGTCCCCGAGAGGGGGTTGCCGACGAGCATCATGACCACCGCGCCGATCCCGATTCCGGCGTATCCGAGTAGTGATTCGAGCCCGAGAACGGTCAGCGAGGTGGCCGCGATGGCCAGGCCGATGGCACCGGCATTGGCCGGAAAGGACCCGCTCAGTGAGCCGAGCCAGTACTGCAGAATCGCCGCCACCGCCATGCCGCCGGTGACCGCGAAGGACAGTGCGCCAGTGACCCGCCGGATGGTGCCGTGCACGAGTCTGGTCAGCAGCACGGCGGCCAGTAGACCGCCCATGACAAGTGGCAGCGCACCCGCTGCAAGCCCGGCGCCGCGTGGATCGTCGGCGGGCAGGGCGGCGAGATCGCGGACAGCGATCGGGATGCTGGTCCCGCCCGCCTGGCTGAGGCCGGTCGCCATGGCCTGCAGCGTTTGGGCGACCGAGGTGCTCGCGGCGGAAGCGACGATGACCTGTGGCGTGCCGGAACTGAGGTCGATCGCCCCGTATACCTGCCGGTCTCTGATGAGTCGTTCAGCAGCCGCTGTGTCGTGGACCGTGGTGATCTCGAAACCGCCCGGCAGCCGTTGTTCCAGTGCGGTGCGGATCTGCGCGACGGCGGTGGGCGGCCCGGCGACGGCGATCGGGACATCGTGAACCGACGAGCGCGCCGATGGCCAGGCGAAGGCGACGAGCAGGACGCCGACGATCGCGGTGAGGACGACGACGGTTCCCGCCACCAGTGCCCATCGGGACGCAGGTACGGCGGTGGCGGAGGGCGCCGGGGTGTTCATGTCTACTCCTCGAAAGATGGGGCCGCGACCGGTGCTCATCGCAGCGTGAGCGGGGTCTCGGTGTCGATGTGGGTCAGCTTCTGCGGGTTGCGGACGTAGTAGAGGCCGGTGATGAAGGCGTACTCGACGCGCAGTGCGATGACGCCGTCGAGTTCCCCGTCGACGTGCAGAGCCAGGGCCGGGCCACCGTTGACCGCGGTCGGCTCGACAGTGAGCGTGACGCCCCGTTCAGTGAGGCCGCCGACGATGAATCGGGCCACCTTGTCGGTGCCGACAACGGGCCGGGCGTGGCCTGTTTGATGCCGCCGCCATCGCTGATCGCCACCACGTCGGAGGCGAGCACGTCGATTAGACCCTGCAGATCCCGGTTTTCGAGAGCCTGCTGGAAGGCCGTGAGAGTCACTTCGGCCTGTCGCGCGGACACAGTGCGACGCGGGCGGCGCGCCTCTACGTGGCGGCGGGCGCGGTGGGCGATCTGGCGCACGGCGGAGGGGGTCTTGTCGACCGCCGCCGCGATCTCGTCGTAGCCGATCCCGAACGCTTCACGCAGCACGAAGACCGCTCGTTCGGTCGGGGTCAGCGTCTCGAGGACGAGCATCAGCGTCATCGAGACGCTTTCGGAGAGTTCGACATCGGCGGCCACATCCGGCGTAGTGAGCAGCGGTTCCGGCAGCCACGAGCCCACGTAGGACTCCCGGCGGCGCTTCATCGAGCGCAGCCGGTCGAGAGCCTGCCTGGTGGTGATCCGAACCAGGTAGGCGCGTAGATCATCGGCATGCGCCGCATCGATGCCGACCCAGCGCAGCCACGTTTCCTGCAGGACGTCGTCGGTGTCGGCCACCGAACCGAGCATTTCGTAGGCGACGGTGAACAGCAGTTTGCGGTGCGCGAGAAACGCTTCGGTCGCCTCGACAGTGGCGTGGTCGCCAATGCGGCCCGTCCGCCGTCCCTCTGGTTCGTATTTGATGTTCATGGAGTTCTCCCAGGTCGGTCGTCGGGCCCCGGCAACCGGACGGCGATCGGTGATTTCGGTATCCCTACGCGATCGGCGCCGCTGCGTTGTCGCGCTGGGCCTGCAGCAGCATCGGCCGGTGCTTACCGTCCTTGAACCAGCGGTGTGAGCCGGGCTTGTACGCTTCGGTCGCCAGGTGCTTGATGCCTGCCGAGCAGGCGAACTCCTTGAGCTTCCTGCCTGCGAAGCCGCTGAAGTACAGCCGCATCGCGGTGTCGTCCTTGTGGCCGAGCTGGTAGATCCCAGCATCGCGCCCGAAGCTCAGGCACATGGCGGGGAACGACAGATCGATCGGCGAGGCCTGTTCACCCGCGATCCGGTGCAGCACTGTGTCGGCGGCGTGCGCTCCCAGGCAGTACGCGGTATAGGCGCTCATCCGGAACGGCAAGGCAGACGGTGCCGACGAGTCGCCCGCCGCAACAATGCGCTCATCGTCGACGCTGGTCAGCGTCTCGTCAGTGAGCAGTCGCCCGGCGACATCAGCGCGCAATCCGCTGCGGCTGGCCAGGTCGGGCACCCCGAACCCAGCCGTCCAGATCGTGACTTCACTCGCCAGCGTCCGGCCGTCGCCGAGTTCCACGGCCTCCCGTGTCACCGCGGTGACCGCCGCATCGGGGCCTTCGACAACGTTCACGCCCAGCTTGGCGAAGTACTTGCGGGCCGTGCGGCGAGCCTTCGGATGCAGGTACGGACCGAGCACCCCGCCACAGACCAGGGTGACGCTGCGGCCCTGCTCGGCCAGCTCCGCAGCGGTCTCGATCCCGGTCGGTCCGCCCCCGATCACCGTCACCGCCGCCGTCATGGGCGTATCGAAGAGCACCGACCGCAGCCGCTGCGCCGCCTCCAGAGTCGCGATGGGGTACGCGAACTCGGCCGCACCCGGCACTCGCGGCTCGGCATTGCCGCTGCCGACCGCGTAGATCAGGTAGTCGTAGCCGATCGTGCCGCCCTCGGCCAGTGTCACGCTGCGCTCGGTCGCGTCGATCCGCGTCACGCTGTCGACGACCAGCCGGACACCGTCGGCCAGGATTTCGGTGTAGTCGACGACCGCGTCGTGAGTGCCGCCCACCAGTTGGTGCAGACGCAACCGCGGGACGAAGACAGACCGCGGATTGATCACCGTCACCGTCACACCGTCGCGCTGCGTCAAGCGATTGGCCGCCATCACCCCGGCGTATCCGCCGCCGATCACGACCACATCGATGTTCTTGTCCATGGTGTCTCCTTCGTTCCGAGCGGGTCGAATACAAGACACCGGACCGACCGGATTCCTGACAGTCTGTGAGGCAGATCACTCCGGCCGTGGTTCCGTTCGCATGATTCGGCACATGGTGTTGAGCGGGACTCGATCCGCTCGCGGGAGGTAGCACTAAACGCACCGTCGGCAAGCGCTGGCGAACCACCCAGACTGATCCATGTCACTGATGAATGCTGTCAGGAAATCGGGGGCTGTCTCGTTCGAGCAGCACACACCGAGCAATGCGACCGCCCGCGCCGAACAACCCAGCCGACCGAGACACGAGCCGTCATCCCCCTTCGATCAATGACGCCCCGCTTCACTGAACTTGTTGCAAAACAACATATTCAGCCGGTCCCGGTCTCTATTGCCCCTACGCTCTCGACCGCTATCTGCACCAACGGTGGAACGAGGGCTGCACCAACGCCACTCAACTGTTCGTCGAGATCAAGGCTCGTGGCTACCGCGGCAGCGACAAGATCCTGCGGAAATACCTGCACCAGTTCCGCACCGGCGACCAGGTCGCGCGGACACCGCCCAAACCGCCCACAGTGCGAGAGTCACGTCCTGGCTCATGACCGATCCCGCTGGCCTCACACCCGACCAGCAGCGGCAACTCGACGCGATCCTCACCGCCAGCCCTGAATTGGCGACACTGGCCGACCATGTCCGCGGCTTCGCCGACATGATGCGTCACCGACGCGGCAGCGAGCTGGAAGCCTGGATGAAAGCCGTCGACGCCGATGATCACCCCGCCCTGCACTCGTTCGCGGTCTACGCCGCGACCAAGACGCCGCGACTGCAGGGCTGACCATGGAATGGAACAGCGGCGCGGTCGAAGGCCACGTCAACCGCATCAAAATGATCAAACGCCAGATGTTTGGTCGCGCCAACCTCGACCTGCTCCGCAAGCGCATCCTGCTCAGCGACTGAACCATCCAGAGCAGCGAAATCACGGAAAGCGTGCCAGATCCGATTTTCGAAGAGCGCTGACAGGTATGCCAAGCCCAACACCAACGATCGGCCTGGCGCGGCGACTGACACCGATGCCACCTCGACGACGAAAGCGCGGGGTTACCGGTGTGCACCGGATGGTCAGCGGGAGGACGCCGTGATGACGACACTCGAGCGTGCGCAATGGCACCCGGCCGAAGCCGCCCGGCGCCCGATTCACTCGCTAGATCGCCGAGCGGGGATACCCCGCTGGCCAGGACGTTCGGGAGGACCTAGAGTGCGCGGTCGAGAATCAAGCGGGCGAGGGCGTCGCGGTCCTCGAGCATCGCGATATGCCCTACTCCGCGAAGGTATTCCAGCTTGGCGCCCGGCACCACCTCATACTGATGCGCCGATGCAGGGTCCCAACGAGGGTCGGAATCCCCGAAGATCACGAGGAGGGGCTTTCCGGCGTCGATGAGGCGCTGGGGCACGGCCCGCTCGGCGATATAGTCGCCGTTGGCGGCGAGAATCGCGCGGAAAGCTCGATAGGACGTCCTTCGCAAGTCGGCCAAAGCCCCGTCGGGCACGGTGATCGGAGCCGCCGCTGTCGCTGCCAGTCCGCGGCGGATCATCGAGTCGGTACGGATCGCCCACAGGAGCGGACCGAAGGGCGGCGAGGCGAGTACCCGGATGATCGCCGGCTCGGGGAGAAGCGCTGCGTGACTCGGCCCCGTGCTGACCAGGACCAGCTCGCCGACCAGGTCTGGACGACGCTCCACGAGGGCGGTAGCGACGTACCCTCCGCTGGAGTGGCCGACCACCTTCAGATTTCGGACGCCGAGCTCGTCCAACACCGTCGCAGTCCGATCCGCCTGCTGCGGAACGGCGTACGTCGACGCCGGCGTGGACCGGCCGCATCCCGGAAGGTCGATCGTGATCACCCGGTACTTCGTGGCGAGCGACGGCACCACTGGCGCCCACATCGAACCGGTTGCGCCCGAGCCGTGGATGAGTAACAAGGGCGGTGCCGCCGGGTTCCCGTCGATGACGACGTGTAATCCGCGGACTGTCGTGTCATCGCGTGTCTGGGTGGGACTCGATTCGCTCATACCGACAGCTTCGTCGCGGCTCGTCACGCCGTATTGGACGAATGTCACGTCACCCCGCTCGGCTAGCCTGGGATGCATGACCGCAACGGGCGGATTGGACTGGAGTCGGGTCGACGTCGCCGTCCCGGTCGGACTACCGACTCCGGGAGTCCAGATGGCGGGTTTCCGGTACCAGGACGTTGCCCCCGTTGACATCACGATGATCCCGCATCCCATGGTCACGCTCCTGCTCGATCTCAGCGAGCACGGAGTCGTCTACGACGTTCTCGGGCGCCCGGCCACGGGGAACGCGATCGTCGGCCTCCATGCCGGCGCCTTACGCATCACCAGCGCAGGGGCCGGCGACGTCCTGCAGATCCGCGTGTCCCCCGTCATCGCCGCAGCGATTCTCCGAGACACCGACATCATCGGCGGCGCCGTGACACCGCTGCCGGAGCTGTGGGGCAGCTGCGCTGCCATCTTGACCGAGCGACTCCGTTCGACGCCGTCGTGGGACGACCGGTTCGCAATCGCAGCCGCGTTCCTCCGAAGCCGGGTACCTCGCGGATTCGGAGTAGCACCCGAGATCTCGTACGCCTGGGACCAGACCGTCCGCACCAGAGGCCTGCTCCGCATCGAGACCCTTGCCGCAGAGACCGGCTGGACCCGCCAGCGACTCTGGTCTCGCTTCCGGACCCATATCGGGGTCTCGCCCAAGTATGCATCCGAACTCGTCCGCTTCGACCATGCCGCACACCTCCTGGCGACAGGACGCTCGCCTGCGGATACCGCCGTCGAGGCCGGCTACGCCGACCAATCCCATCTTCACCGTCGAACCAAGGCGATTACCGATATGACCCCCACCGTCGTCGCGAGGGCACCGTGGCTAGCGATCGACGAAGTCGCCTGGCCGACAACCTGATCCCCGCAGCCGAACGAAATCGACGGCCTATCCGGCGGGCACATGAGGACCGGAGTGAGCACTCGTCCCGCGAGGTCAGCATGCGGTCCGCGAGATCTGCTGGAGTCGCGATCCCGTCGCGAGCTGGTCTGCTTCGTTCAGACTGCGCTTCGTGCCGGCAACGCCCCAAGTGCACGTATGGCCTCCGCGGTCTCCCGCTGGGCTTCCGCCTGCGCGAGGGCAGCATGTGCCTGCGCCTGAGCGATCACGTTCCGCCGCTCCGCTCCGCTGACCGCCTCCCCGGCGGTGAGGCCACTGAGCAGTGCCTCGGCGCGCTGCTTGTGAGTGGTGTAGTCATCCATCGGGCGATTCTCGCACGGGGCGAGCGCACGGCCGGAGTGACCAACATCTGTGAGGTGGCGGCGCGGCTGCCGTCAGAAATCCCGGCTGATGAAAGCGCGTACGGGCGCGGTTTCGCCCGTTTCGAGTCGAGTTCCCAGTTACGCCGGCCCAATTGAACACGAGCAGCAATTGCAACCACTGCGATGTAGCGCGATGGACCCAAAAGTGCGCGCCCGAATCACGACCACAGCTCAGTCCGACCTGCCACAATGACTCCCGGTCCCGGCCATGCACCCGGATCAGGTCCCACCGTTCCGCTGGTAGCACAACGGCAGAGGCATCATCCAAGATTTCTGGGCCAAACCGGGGGGTAAACGGGGGCCAGGTTCAATAGAAAAGGTCAGGCCCGGTATAAAACCGAGCCTGACCTGCTATTTCTGTGGAGCTAAGGGGACTCGAACCCCTGACCCCCACACTGCCAGTGTGGTGCGCTACCAGCTGCGCCATAGCCCCTGGTTGGTTGCGCTCCGGCTTCCCGGCCGCGCTTGAATGAAGTTACACCAACGGTATGTCGGCGACCAAATCGCCTCGATTCGGGGGGTGACAGAGGGGGACGAATGGGCTTAGTATCGAACACGTGTTCGAATCAAATTTCGATCAGGGCGTAGGGCGATAGCCGGTCGGACGCTCGGAACGGCCAGAGCAGATGGGGTTGCTGGTTTGCTCGTTTCGATTGTCCGGCTCCCCGATGGGAGTCGGAGCGGATGTGAGACACCTCGAGGTGCGGTCTAGGGACAGGGGGCCGGATCGCGCTGTCGAGTGCGCGGGCCGGGCAGCGGCAGGTGGAGCCGCTGCCCGGCCCCAGGCCAACTGAAAACTCGGCGAGCGGCGATCTCGGGGGCTGGGGATGTCGGGTCGTGCCGTCGAGTGGGCCGGGGCGTCGATTTGGTGGAGTCGGCGTTCCGGCCCTTCCGTTCGCCGTAGAAGCTGCCGGGTCACGAGGGGCTCGACTGCCTTGCCGAGGCGGCATCCGGCGACGGCCCCGCCGGAAGGACAAGATCACCGGTCTTGCCGGGTACGGGCGTGAGTCGGTTACCGCGCCTATGCCCTCTTCCCCATGGGCGGATGCCGCCGACAGCCGTTGATGCAACTGGTGAAGGTCTGCTGTGTCCGAGGTCGGGAGGTGCCCGGCGTGATGTCAGCTATGCACTCGCGCGCAGCGACTGCGGTCCCGCTCAACCGGCGAGCGAAACCACCCAGTTCTCGTCGTTGGTGTCGACTTTCCTCGTCCCGTCGAACACCGCGGGGGTGGCCGCGGAGCCACCCAGCACTTCGCCGAGCGCCGCGGTCTGCGCCATCGCGGTGTTGCGCGCGGAATCGACCTTGCTACCGGTCGCGATGCATTGCCGCACGGGATCGGCGGCTCCGGCGTCGCCCGCGATCGCGGCGAGTTCCTCGTTGCTCAGGTCGGCGCCGCCTTCGCTGGGACGCTTCGTGGTGAACAGTTCGGTGTGGAACTTGGAGTAGACCGGCCCCGAACCCGCCTCGGCCACACACTGGTTCGCGGCGACCGCGCGCGTCGAGTAGTCCTTGCTCCGGGAGCGGCCGTCGAGGAAGTTCACCAGGCGATAGCGCACGGCCAGCGCGCCCGCATCGATCTGCTGCGCGATCTCCTGGCCGTAGATGCGCTCCAGACTGCCGCAGCCGGGACACAGCGGGTCCTCGAAGATGTCGATGGTCTTCTTCGCGTCCGGGCGGCCGAGCAGGATCGAACCGTTCTGCTCGAGCATCGAGTGCACGGCGGGGTCCCGCACCGAACCGTAGCCGTCGTTGCGGACGGCCGCGTCGTCTCGCCCCCAGCGGATCGCCGCGATGACGATGAGCACGATCAGCACGAGAGCGACCGCACCGAGCGCATAGGTGGTCGCGCTGGACATCGGCCGTGGAGTGTAGTTCGAACGCGATTCGCTCACATTGACACTTTGCCGCAACGAACCACCGTTCCCGCCGCCGGGCCACCGATCCGACGGCCGCGCGCACACTGAGCGGAGCCCCCGGCAAGTCCCCCGCCCGGGCCACCCAACGGTTCTGTCCGCGGGCTCCGCGACGCGCGGACGGACCGCGCCGCCGATTACCTCGCGCTACGCCCCAGCTGCGCCCGGCCCGTAGCACCGCCCGTCCGGACTACAGTGCTCAGCGCTTGCGGCGGGCACGCCGCTCCGGTCGCCGACGTTTGCCGCGGGACATCGGGCGCCCCGGCGGATATTCCGCCTCGTCGGAGTCGACGACCGCGGTGGCCGGCGCGGTCCGCCCAGGTCTGGCGTCGGCTGCCGCACCGCGGTGATCGCCGATCCCGGCCGGGGGACAGCCCGACGGTCCGTCGGACTCCGCCACCGTCGCAACACCGTCCGTCACCGACTCCCGCCGATCAACCACGACTTGCGGATCCGCCGAACCCTCTCCCGGAACCGCCATGGGCTCGGCCACCACGGGCACCGGACTGTCGGCGACCGGCGCGCCGGACACTTCGTTCAGCGCACGGTCGATCCGTGCCGATTGGCGCCCGGCATCGTCCGCTCCTGCGGAGCGTTCGGACGGCATCTCCGAGTGAGCGGGAACCCCCCGCCGCAGCGGCTCGGGCACGACAGCCCAGACGAGCGCCGCAACCGCGAGCAGGGCGCCGGTCACGCCGAGCGCGAGACCGTAGGACACCTGCTGGGCCAGGGCTCCGACGGCGACCGGTCCGATGACGGTGCCGAGGTCGGCGGCCATCTGGAAACCGGCCAGCACCGGCCCGCCGCGCGCCTTGGGGCCGATGATGTCGGCGACGGCCGCCTGCTGGGTGGGGGTGAACATGCCGGAACCGAGCCCGGCCAGGAACGAGGTGGCGAGCAGCCAGGGAAGGTCGGTGGCCAGGCCGAGCCCCGCCGTGCCGACCGCGCACACCAGCGAGCCGCTGATCACGAACGGTTTCCGTCCCCACCGGTCGGACAGCCGCCCCGCGGCGAACAGCACCGTGACGTTGCCCGCGGCGAACACCGTCAACGCGACACCGGCCATACCCGGCGCTTGGTGCAGCACCTCGACGACGAGCAGCGGCACCAGAGCCATCCGGACACCGAACACGGCGGCTCCGTTGGCGAAGTTCGACAGCAGCACCGCCCGGTACTCCGGCCGCGCCCAGCCCTCGCGGAAGGACATCATGCGGGCGCCGCCGACCGGCTCCGGCGCGGCCAACTCCGAATTGCGCAGGCTGAAGTACACCACGACGCTGACGACGAACAGCGCCACGGCGTAGATGACGAACGGCCAGCGCAGGCCGAGCCCGGACAACCCGCCGCCCACCAGCGGCCCGCTCACCGAGCCGACCAGGAAACTGGTCGACCACAGTCCCGAGACCCGGCCGCGCTGTTCGGGCGGCGACATCCGGATGACCAGCGCCAGCGACGATACGGTGAACATGGTCGAGCCGATGCCGCCGAGCGACCGCAGCACCATGAGCTGCCAGTAGCTCTGGGCCAGGGCGCTCGCGCCGGTGGACGCCGCGACGATCAGCAGCCCGCCGAGGTAGACCGAGCGCTCCCCCAGCCGCTGCACCAGCCGCCCGCTCACGGGTGCGAACAGCAACCGCATCAGCGCGAACGCGGAGACGATGGCCGAGGCGGCCGCCACGCCGACGCCGAATCCGCGCGCGAACTGCGGCAGCACCGGGGCGACCAGGCCGAACCCGATGGCGATGACGAACGCGCCCCCGACCAGCACCCAGATCTCGCTGGGCAGGGGCTTGGATCTACCGGTCACCGGACAGCGCCTGCCCCACCAATTCCTCCGCGGCCGTCTGCACCTCGGCGAGGTGCTCGGGTCCGTGGAACGACTCCGCGTAGATCTTGTACTTGTCCTCGGTGCCGGAGGGGCGGGCGGCGAACCACGCGTTCTCGGTGGTCACCTTCAGGCCGCCCAGTGGCGCGCCGTTGCCCCGCGCCCTGGTGAGCACGGCGGTGACGGGCTCCCCGGCGATCTCCTTCGTCGTGATCATGTCCGGAGTCAACTTCGCGAGCAGTTCTTTCTGTTCCACGGTGGCGGGTGCGTCGATCCGCGCGTAGGCGGGGCTGCCGTAGCGGCGTTCGAGTTCGACGTAGCGCGCCGACGGGCTCTGGCCGGTGACCGCGGCGATCTCGCCGGCCAGCAGCGCGAGCAGGATGCCGTCCTTGTCGGTGGTCCAGACCGTGCCGTCCATCCGCAGGAACGACGCGCCCGCGCTCTCCTCCCCGCCGAATGCCAGGCTGCCGCTGAACAATCCGGGAACGAAGAACTTGAATCCGACGGGCACCTCGTGCACATCGCGCCCGAGCACGGAGACGACCCGGTCGATCATCGACGAGGTCACCGCGGTCTTGCCGATCTTGGTCAGCGCATCCCACCCCATCCGGTTGGCGACCAGGTATTCGATGGCCACCGCGAGGAAGTGGTTCGGATTCATCAACCCGCCGTCGGGCGTGACGATGCCGTGCCGGTCGGCGTCGGCGTCGTTGCCGGTGGAGATGTCGTAGTCGTCCTTGATCCCGATCAGCGAGGCCATCGCGTAGCGGGAGGACGGATCCATCCGGATCTTGCCGTCGCTGTCGAGGGTCATGAACCGCCAGGTGGGATCCACGAACGGATTGACCACCTCGAGCTCGAGATCGTAGCGCTGGCCGATCTCCTCCCAGTAGTCGACGCTGGCGCCGCCCATCGGGTCGGCGCCGAGCCGGATGCCCGCGCCGCGGATCGCGTCCAGGTTCAGCACGTTGGGCAGGTCGTCGATGTAGTTGCCGAGGTAGTCGTAGCGTTCCACGCCGTCGGCCAGCGCCCGCTGCAACGTGGTGCGCTTGACCCCGGTGAGCCCGTCGCGCAGCAGTTCGTTCGCGCGCGCGGCGATGGCGTCGGTGGCCGTGTTGTCCGCCGGGCCGCCGTGCGGCGGGTTGTATTTGAAGCCGCCGTCGCGAGGCGGGTTGTGCGACGGGGTGACCACAATGCCGTCGGCCTGATGCTTGGCGCCGCCCCGATTGTGGCGCAGCACAGCGTGACTGAGCGCGGGCGTGGGGGTGTAGCGGTCGCGCGCATCGATCACCGCGGTGACGTCGTTGGCGGCGAGCACCTCGAGCGCGGTGGTCCAGGCGGGCTCGGACAGGGCGTGGGTATCCCTGGCGAGATAGACCGGGCCGGTGATGCCCCGGGTGGCGCGGTACTCCACGATCGACTGTGTGATCGCCAGGATGTGCGCCTCGTTGAAGGCGCCGTCCAGACTGGAGCCGCGATGTCCCGACGTTCCGAACGCCACCCGCTGGGCCGGATCCGCCGCGTCCGGAACACGGCTGTAGTACGCCGTCACCAGGTGCGCGATGTCTTCCAGATCGGTGGGACGTGCGGAACGCCCGGCTCGATCGTGGGCCATGCTCGGGTCTCCCTTCCGTATCGGCTGCGCCCGGCTCGTCATGAGGATCATGTCCACGACCACCCGGCCACCGCCGACCCCACGGCCACGTCGTTCACGTCGGCCACCCGCCGGAACCTCTCGTAGCCGTACATGTCGAACGTGGTCGGCACGGTGCGGAAGCCTGCTTCCGCGGCGGCGAGCGGCCGATCGCCCGCCGACGCGCCGCTCAGATTGCCGAGCCGCGCCGAACCGACAATGGTAACGGCCGCCGCGTGTGACAGCGGCGGCGAGGTGAAACCCGCTGCGGCCACAGGGGCTACGGCGGTTCCGCCGGGCTTGCCGCGTCTGGTCATCGCTCACCTTCCTGCCACTGGTCCACCGGCACCAAGGTGACGTTGACCGACGCGAACAGCTCGGCATTCCGCTCGACGAAGGCGCGCAGGCGTTCCGGCTCGTCGACCAGCATCAGCAATAACGGAAGGTGGTCGGCGACGTCGAGGATCCGGGTGGTGTGCACGTGCGCGGACGCACCGTAGCCCTCGATGCCACGCCACACGCTGGCTCCCGCCAGGCCGGTATCTCTGGCCCGGCGCACGATCTCGTGATACAGGGGCGCGTGCCGCCATTTGTCGTCCTCGTCGAGCAGCACGGTGAGCCGTGCGGCGGGCCGCCATCGTCCCGCCGTGGCAGCGCCCGTTTGCGAACCACTCATTGCCTGCCCCCTTCCGTCGTGCCGTTCCCGTCGATCGCAGAGCCGAACCAGGTAACCACCGTGCCATGCCCGCCGGGCTCCGCCGTCCCGGCCGCACCACCGCCACTCCCCGAGGCGGCCGAGCGCGGGGAGCGCCGCGCCCGGTCCGAGGAGTCTACGAACCCCGCGGGTGGGGTGGAGAGGGTGGTGCGACCGCCGGGTGCGCCGATGCCGAGAAGGGTGCGCAGCAGTCTCTTGGCTACCCACGCATGAGCGGCCGGAACCCTCGCGGATTCCGACGTGCAAAGCATCCCATGATATTTACCGCGTAGGTCGGAAAGGGGACCGCTCGCGGCACAGCCCGCCGCATCTACTTACCTTGTAATTTTGCACCGATAACGGTGATTATGGAGCACTTTGCTTGCGCGGCGGACGAGCGGCGCGAGTCCGCGCGACGCCGAGCGGCACCGTGGACAACCCTGATTCGGACGGCGGCAGCGGACGGAAGGGCTCATCCTCGACACGGCACTCGCACGCCGGGAGCGGCCGATCGGCAATCGCGGAGCACAGATTCGGCCCGGGTACGACGCGTGCGTCTCGCCGCGCTCACCGCCGAAGCGGATCGCGCGCCGTGCGGTCCGACGACGACGGCCGCCGCCCCTGCGACGAGGTCGCGGGAGCGGCGGCCGTGCGATACGGAACCGGATAGCCGGTGGCGCACTCCGATCAGTGCGCGAGTACCGGTTCTCCCTCGGCGGGCACCGGCACCGTGCTCGGCATCAGCACCGCGGTGAGGATGCCGCCTGCCACGAAGATCGCCGTGGCCCACCAGAAACTGGTGGTGTAGCTCTCGATCGCGGACTGGGCGATGGACAGCGGATCCGGTGTGCGGGTGGACAGGTAGTCGGTGGCCGCGGACGCCGCGATCGTGCTCAGCAACGCCGTGCCGATCGAGCCGCCGACCTGCTGGCTGGTGTTGATCATGGCCGAGGCCACACCCGCGTCCTCGTGCTGCACACCCGAGGTGGCGCCCTGGAAGGCGATCGCCATCGCGCCACCGAGGCCGAGACCGAGCAGGATCAGGGCGGGCAGGATGTGGCTGGCGTAGCCGGTGTCCAAGCCGATCCGGGTCAGCCAGGCCATGCCCGCCGCCGCGATAAGGAAGCCGCCGCTGACCACGATCTTCGGGCCGAGCTTCGGCAGCAGCAGCGACGGCGCGGTGGTCGAGGAGGCCACCATGGCGGCGACCATCGGCAGGAACGCGGCGCCGGTCATGATCGGCGAGTAGCCCAGGGTGAGCTGCATGTAGTAGGTGAGGAACAGGAAGATCGCGAACATCCCGATGCCCATGACGAACACCGTCAGGTAGGAGGTGCCGCGCATCCGGTCGAGCACGATCCGCATGGGAAGCAGCGGGTGCGCGACCCGGGTCTCCAGCCAGGCGAACACCGCGATCAGCGCCGCGCCGCCGAGCAGGAACGCGAGGGTGACGCCGTTGGTCCATCCGTCCGACTCCGCGTGCGAGAACCCGTAGACGATGCCGAACAGACCGGCGGTGACCACGAGCGTGCCGGGGATGTCGAGCTTGGGCCGCTCGGTGCTCGCGTGCTTGGCCAGCAGCAGTACCGCGCCGACCAGAGCGACGGCCGCGAAGGCGAGGTTGACGAACATCACCCAGCGCCACGAGGCCCATTCGGTGAGCGCGCCGCCGAGCAGCAGCCCGATCGCGCCGCCGGTGCCCGCGACGGCACCGAAGATGCCGAACGCCTTAGCCCGCTCGGACGGCTCGGTGAAGGTCACCGTGAGCAGCGAGAGAGCGGCGGGCGCCAGCAGCGCGCCGAAGACACCCTGCCCGACCCGGGCGGCGACCAGCATCTCGAAGCTGGTGGCCGCGCCACCGATGGCGGAGGCGACCGCGAAGCCGACCAGGCCGATGATGAAGGTGTTGCGCCTGCCGAACAGGTCGCTGAGGCGTCCGCCGAGCAGCAGCAGGCTGCCGAACGCCAGCGCGTAGCCGGTGACCACCCAGGAGCGGTCGCCGTCGCTGAAGCCGAGATCCGCCTGCGCGGCGGGCAGCGCGATGTTCACCACGGTCGCGTCGAGCACGACCATCAGCTGGGCGACACCGAGGACGGCGAGCACCCACCAGCGGAGGGCGTGCGAGCCGCGCCGCTCGCTGCCCGCCTGCTCAGGGGCGGGGGCCCCGCGGTCGATGGCGGTAGTCATGTGTCCCCTTTGTCTCTAGCCTTGATCCGGAGGAAACTCCTCCGCTTACCCGAAGAAGTTATCACGATAACGGAGACAACGCCTCCGGTTAATCCCCGAGGTTGGTAGAATGACGGTGTGAATCACGCCACGGTCGCCTCTCCACCCCGGCGTCTGCGGGCCGATGCCGCACGCAATCAGCAGCGCATCATCGCCGCGGCGCGGGAACTGTTCGCCGACCACGGACTCGAGATCACGCTCGACGACGTGGCCGAACGCGCGGGCGTGGGTGTCGGTACGGTCTATCGCCGCTTCGCGAACAAGAAGGAACTGATCGTCGAGGTCTTCGACCAGAACCTGAATGATTTCGCCGACGCGGCCGAGGCCGCCTACCGACATCCCGACCCCTGGTTCGGACTCGTCGAATTCTTCGAGTACGCGTGCAGGCACATGGCCACCAACCGCGGCTTCAGCGAGGTCATGCTCGAACTCGAGGACGACGAGACCGACCGGTTCGCGGTCGTGCGCGATCGCATCAAGCCCACCGTGACCGCCATCTGCGCTCGCGCGCGCGACGCGGGCGTGCTCGCCGACGGCATCGAGCCCTCGGACTTCTTCGCGCTCGTGCACATGGTCGACGGGCTCGCCGAGTTCGCCAAGCCGGTCAATCCCGATGTCTGGCAGCGGTATATGGCCATCATGTTGAACGGCCTGCGAAGCGACGGCACGCCGCGCAGGCATCTCGACGTCCCCCCGCTGACCGACGCCGAGGTCGAGCACGCCAAGCAGCATCTGACCTGCGGCTGGCGCAAGCGGTAGCGAAATCGCACCGTAAGTAGCGCACGTCACGTTCGCTCCCGTAAAGTTGGTCACATGACCAACTCGTGGGTGAACTGGGCAGGCGATCAACAGTGTGCGCCCGCGATCATCGCCACACCGCGCTCCGTCGAGGAATTGGCCGGCCTGCTCGCCGACGCCGAAGCCGCCGGCCGGACCGTGCGGGTCGCCGGCACCGGTCATTCGTTCACCGACGCCGTCCTGACCGACGGCACGCTGCTGAGCCTGGCGAAGCTGAACCGCGTCCTCGATGTCGACCGGGCGAGCGGCCTGGTGCGGGTGGAGGCGGGCATCAGCCTGAACGCGGCCAGCACCGCCCTGCATGAGCACGGCCTCGCCTTCCCGAACCTGGGCGACATCGATGTGCAGACCGTCGCGGGCGCTATCGCCACCGCCACCCACGGCACGGGCGCCACCTTGCAGAACCTCTCCGCCGCGGTGCATTCGCTGGAATTGACGCAGGCGGACGGCACCCGGGTGGAACTGAACGAGCACACCGATCCCGACGGCTGGCGGGCGGCGCGGGTCGGCATCGGAGCACTGGGTGTCGTCACCGCCGTGACCCTGCGGATGGCGCCGTCGTTCGTGCTGGAGGGCGTCGAACGGCCGATCCCGGTGGAGGAGGTGCTCGCGGACCTGGATTCGTTCGTCGACGGCAACGACCATTTCGAGTTCTACATGTTCGCGCACAGTCCGCTGGCCATGACCAAGCGCAACAACCGCGTGACCCTGCCCGAGCAGCCGCGCCCCAAGGCGGTGGACTGGTTCGCCGACATCCTGATGTCCAATCACCTGTTCGACGCGCTGTGCAGAGTGAGCCGCAGGCAACCGCGCCTGGTCCCCTTCATCCAGCGCAGCGCCGCCTACGCGGGCAGCTACCGGCGTCAGGTGGACCGCTCCTACCGGGTGTTCGCCTCGCCCCGCCTGATTCGCTTCACCGAGATGGAGTACGCCATCCCGCGCGCGCATTCCGTCGACGCGATCCGCGAGATCAAGGAACTGACCACTCGTTTCGACACCCCGATGCCCATCGAGGTGCGGTGGGTCGCACCCGACGACGCGTTCCTGTCCCCTGCGGGCGGCCGCGACACCTGCTACATCGCGGTGCACCAATACCGGGGCATGGACTTCGAGCCGTACTTCCGCGCCTGCGAAGCGGTGTTCGACCGCTACCAGGGCCGCCCGCACTGGGGCAAACGCCACTTCCAGACCGCGGCGACCCTGCGGGACCGCTATCCCGACTGGGATCGGTTCGCCGAGGTGCGGCGGCGCTTCGATCCGAAGGGGCGTTTCGCCAATCCCTACCTCGACCGGGTGCTCGGACCGGTCGGCTGAACCCGGCTCACCGCACGAGCGCCGCGGCGGTCACGCGGCGAGAATCTCCGCGACCAGGCGGGGCACGGCCGTGCCGATGGGTTCGCGGATGATCTCGGTGGCCATGTCGTCGTAGGGCGTCGGCTCGGCGTTCACGATGACCAGATCCGCGCCGTTCTCCACCGCGATCGAGCACATCGACGCGGCGGGCTCGACCTGCAACGACGTGCCGATCGCCAGGAAGACGTCGCTCGTCTGCGCGGTGAGCGCGGCCTTGGTCATGGTGCGGCGGTCCATCTGCTGACCGAACATCACGGTGGCCGACTTGAGGATGCCGCCGCAGCCGGGACACGGCGGGTCGGGCTCACCCGCGGCCACCCGTTCCAAGGTGGCGGACATCGAGGTCTGGTAGTCGCACTCGATGCAGACCACCTCGAACATGTTGCCGTGGATCTCGATCACCCGCTCCGGCGAAGACCCCGCCCGCTGATGCAGGCGATCGATGTTCTGGGTGATGATGGTGACCGCCCGCCCGGCGCGCTCCAGGTCGGCGAGGGCATTGTGCGCGGCGTTGGGTACGGCCTGCCAGGCCGGATTGTCCCGTCTGGCGAGCCACGCGCGTTCCCGCAGGCCGGGGTCGGCCACATAGTTCTGATAGGTCGACAGCAATTCGGCGATCGGATCCTTCGTCCATACCCCGCGCGGGCCGCGGAAATCCGGGATGCCGGAATCGGTGGAGATGCCCGCGCCCGTGAGCACCCCGATCCGGCCGCCACGACTGCGCCACTCGGTCGTCATATCCGGACAGCCTAAGGGCAGCGCCCAGATCGCCGATCATGGATAGACGATGAGAGACTTGTAGGGTTATCATCTCATTGTATTGAGTTCGGCCGATCAAGGGAGATCACGATGACCGCGTCCGTCGCACGCGAATCCACCGGCGCGCGAACGCTGCCGCCCCGCCGCCCGATCGAACCGGGGACACAGATGTGGGAGCAGACCGGTCTGGTCACCTTCTCCCTCACGGCTGGCTCGGCCTTCCTGCTGCAAACCATGGAGCCGACCATCTCCGCGGTGGTGGACGAGTACTCCACCTTCCGCACCGATCCCATGGGCCGCGCGATGCGCAGCCTGGCGTCGGTGATGATGTGGGTCTACGGCGGCGAGGAAGCGCTCGCCGAGGCCGACCGCCTTCGCGAGCTGCACGCGTCGCTGAACACCACCGACGCCAACGGCGTCCGGCACACCGCGCTGTCGAGCGCCCCGTGGGCCTGGGTGCTGCACACCGGAACCTTCGCCTTCACCGAGAGCGCCAAGTACTTCGCCAAGCGCCCGCTCACCGCGGCGGACAAAGAGGCGTACTTCCAGGAGACGTTGCAGCTGTTGCGCAATTTCTCGGTGGCGCCCAAGGAGATCCCCGCGAACTACACCGAGTTCGAGAAGTTCTTCGAAGACACCGTCGCCAACCACCTGGTCGCCACCGACACCGCGCGCGATTACCTGCGGGTGATCCGCTCCGTCGCTCCGCCGAAGCAGCTGCCGCGCGCGCTGCATCCCGCCTGGAAGGCGGCGGTCGCGCCGATCGGCTGGCTCCAGTACTTCGTGACGGTCGGCACCACGCCCGAGGTCGCGCGGCGCAAGCTCGGGCTGACCTGGACCGCGGCCGACGAACGCAAGCTGCGCGTGCTCGGCCGGCTGATCGCGCGACTGGTCCCGCTGCTGCCGGAGCGCCTGCGCTACTTCCCGATCGCCTACGAAGCACGCCGCCTGGAACGCGACCGGCAGCGGCTGCGCAAGATGATCGACCTGCGTCCGATCTGATCCTTCCCGGAAAACGCTTCGGGTGACCACGGTCGGTGGGCCGGGGCGACCCGATCGCATTCGCCGACACTGTCCGTACCCCGGTCGACCCTCGTCGACCGGGGTACGCGTGTTGGCCGCGAACTCGGAGCCGGTCTTTCGTGACGCGACATAGCGGTCGAACCGCGCCGCACTGACCGCGCCACGTATTCCTCGACAGCGGAGCGCGGCGCATCAATGCGACGCGTGGCCCTGCGCGTGGCGAAATTTCGCGTTCGACAGTCGCTGCGGCGACATGCGGATCGTGGCGGCGCGCTTGCCGGTCGCGCCCTGCCGTACATCCTCGTCGCATTACCGTCCAGTCCACTCCCGTGCTCCGGCAGCCCGAGGCGCCGCAAATGCTGCGTGATAACGGATTCGGGCCTGTGACCTGCGGTCGCGGTACGCGCGCACCCGCGAGAGCACGTCGCGCCGTAACGCTTCGCGGCGCGCTGGTATACGTATCTCGTACGCTAGGAAAGCGTTTCGGTTCACCGCGGCCGGACGGCCAGCACACTTATGCTCCACCTTGCACATCGAAAGGCGTTCCCATGTCCCACAAGCCCAGTGTGCTGTTCGTCTGCGAGCACAACGCGGGCCGCTCGCAGATGGCTGCCGGGTTCCTCACCGCCCTCGCGGGTGACCGGTTCGACGTGCGATCGGCGGGCAGCGCGCCGGCCGAGGCCCTGAACGCCACGGTGGTGGACGCCATGGCCGAGATCGGCATCGACATCTCCGGCCACGCCCCCAAGCCGCTCACGATGGACGCGATCGGCATCTCCGACGTGGTGGTCACCATGGGCGCGGGCGACGCCTGCCCGTTCTTCCCCGGTATCAGCTACCGCGACTGGATGCTGCCGGACCCCGCGGACCAGTCCCTCGACGTGGTGCGCACCATCCGCGACCACATCCGCATCCTGGTGGAGAACCTCATCGCCGAATTGGTCCCCGCGCCCGCACGCTAGGCGCTGTCCGATTCGTTCAAGACGCGCCCGCACGCCGCTGCCTACGCTGCCGGTATGACACCACAACTCGACGTCATCGGCATCGTCGTCAGCGATATGGCCGCCTCGGTGGCCTTCTACCGCCGCCTCGGGCTCGCCTTCCCGGAGGGCTCCGAGCAGGAAGGGCATGCCGAGGCGGCGCTACCCAACGGCATGCGGCTCACCCTGGACACCGAAGCCGTCATCGAGTCGTTCCACACCGGGTGGCGGCCCCCGGCCGGCGCGGGCCGTCTCGCAGTCGCTTTTCGCTGTGCCGATCCCACGGAAGTCGACGCCGTGTACGCCGAACTCGTGGATGCCGGGTATCACGGTGAGCTGAAACCGTGGGACGCGTTCTGGGGGCAGCGCTACGCGGTGGTGCAGGACCCGGATGGCAACGGCGTCGACCTGTACGCCGCCCTTCCGGCCGCGAGCGGCTGAACGCACGGCGCGAGACGAGCCGGACACGCTTCCCGACGACATCCGCCGCGTACGCCGTCTCGACCGGTCCGACGCGTCCCGGGACAGCGACCAGCCTGCGCGCGCGTCGACGTGGTCACGACTCGGCGAGCAGGCCGCCCAATGGAATTCCAGCCAGCGCGCGCACCTCGCGGGAGAGGTGCGCTTGGTCGGCGAATCCGGCCCGCATCGCGGTGTCGGCGAGCGGCACGCCGCTGCGGGCCGCCGCCAGCGCGCGTTGCAGACGCAATACCCTCGCAAGGGTTTTCGGGCCGTAGCCGAAGGCGTCCAGGGAACGGCGGTGCAAGGTCCGTTCCGCCAGTCCGGCCGCGTCGGCGACCGCCGCCACCGGCCATCCGGCGTCGAGCGCGCCGACCACCTTCCGGATGAGCGGATCGGCCGGCTCGGTCTCGGCCGCGCGCCACCGCACGACGCGTTCCAGCGCTGCCGCCTGATCGTCGGCGGCCGCGATCCGATCGACCAGCGGCCGGACCACAGCCGATGGCCACAGCTGAGCCAACTCGACCCGCCGGTTCCGCAACTCGCGCGCCGGAACGCCCAGCCACGCGGGCGCGGTCCCCGGAAAGAACCGGACGCCGACGTACCGATCACCTTGGATTCCACCGGGGTGGTGGGCGCGGGTATCCGGCCCCGCGACGACCAGCCGGCCGTCCATCCAGATCAGATCCATGCAGCCGTCGGGTAGCACCGGCAGCGCCGCGCCACCGCCATCGACGGTCTTGATCCACAACACGGCGCCCTCGTACCGCGACGGCCGCTCGCGGTAGGCGGCATCGTTCATGACACCGACGCTACCCTCCGGGCCACCGACCATGCGCGCACGGCGTCTCAAAAATATTGTCTCAAAATATGCCGTTATTTGAGATAGCGGTAGAGCGTTGCCCGGGAGACACCGAGTTCCCTGGCGATTTCGGCGACGCCGCGCCCCTCCGCGTCGTGCCGCCGCCGCGCGAGTTCGACCTGCTGCGGGGTCAGTGCCACCGGCCGCCCCCTGGACGTGGCCGCGGGCGGCGTCCGGTCCGTGGGCGCCAACAACAGACGCACCCCTTCCAGCACCTCCGAACGCAACTGGTCGACCGGAGCCTCGGCGTACAGCACCACCGGGTCGCTGAGCCCCGCCACCGCCTGGGTGGCGCGAACGCGCTCGGCGAAGCTGGCGTCCGGGCCCGCGACCAGGATGTTCGCCTGCATCATGACCTTGCTGAAGCGCTCGAAGATGCTACCGGGAGCGGCCAGCGCCAGATCGCGGACGTTGAGCCGCAGCAGGTAGCGATGGGCGAGGAAGACGTCGAGCAGCCCTTCGACCACCCGGCGGCGCGCCTCGCACGGATCGGGATCGCCCGCCTCGGCGACCGTGCGCTCCATCGCCGCGAGGAACGGCTCCGCCAAGCCCGCGAGGATGTCGTACTTGCTCGGATAGTGATAGAGCACACCCGCCTTGGAAATGCCCAGTTGCTCGGCGATCGCGCGCACCGAGGTGCGGTGATAACCATGCGTCCCGAACAGGTCCATGGCCACCTCGAGGATGCGCGCGCGGGTCGTCGTCTCGTCGCTCACGTCTCGGATCCTACCCGTTGACTGACCGGTGGTCAGTGTCTTACATTCGTGACTGACCAACGGTCAGTCGATACAACGGAGGCACCCATGGCGCACGATCCCCGCATCCTCATCTCCGGCGCGAGCATCGCCGGACCGACGCTCGCGTACTGGCTGGTGCGCAACGGCTTCCGGCCCACCGTCGTCGAGCGCAGCCCGGCGCTGCGCCCAGGCGGCAACGGCGTCGACATCCGGGGGTCCTCGGTACGGATCGCGGAGCGGATGGGCGTACTGCCGACGTTGCGCGAACGGGCCACCGACATCCGCGAGCTGACGTTCGTCGACGCGGCCGATCGCCGCGTCGCCGGGATGAGCACGCGCGTCTTCAACGCCGACGGAGACATCGAGATCATGCGCGGCGACCTGGCCCAAGTGCTCTACGAAGCGACCGCCGACGACGTCGAGTTCACTTTCGGCGATTCGATCGCCGCGATCACCCAGCGCCCGGACGCCGTGGAGGTGACCTTCGACAGCGGCGAGCAGGCCGAGTTCGACCTGGTGATCGGCGCCGACGGACTGCATTCGCGGACCAGGAATCTGGCCGTCACGCCGGAAGCCGACGCGCTGCATCACCTCGGCGTGTACTTCGCCACCGCCCGCGTCGACGCCGGTCTCGGACGCCCGCACGCGGTGACGCTCTACAACACGC
The DNA here is from genome assembly GCF_000308575.1 of Nocardia exalbida NBRC 100660. Lineage (GTDB taxonomy): Bacteria > Actinomycetota > Actinomycetes > Mycobacteriales > Mycobacteriaceae > Nocardia > Nocardia exalbida. The sequence goes on from NZ_BAFZ01000089.1 coordinate 130,045, forward strand.
CGGGAAAGGTGGCGGGCGTCTACCGATCGGGGGCGCACGACGGCGCCACGGCGTTCTTCGCCTTCCGGGAGGCTCGCGTGCTGGATGTCGACCACCGCGACGAGAACGCCCAGAAAGCCCTGCTGAGCGCGTATTTCGACGACCGAGCCTGGCAGGTGCCCGCGTTGCTCGAGCAGGCCACCGCCGACGACGGCTTCTACTTCGACGCGGTGAGCCAGGTCCGCCTGCCTGCCTGGTCGAGCGGACGGGTCGCCCTGGTCGGTGACGCCGGGTACTGCGCGACCCTGCTGTCCGGCGCGGGCGCGGCACTGGCCATCGAAGGCGCGCACCTGCTCGCGACGGAACTCGCCGCAGCGGGCGGCGACCATCGGATCGCCTTCCACCGCTATGAACAAGCTCTGCGGCCCACGGTACTGCGGGCACAGCGCTCGGTACGGGCGAGCAGTTCCATGCTGATTCCGGCCACGGGCGGCCACATCTGGCTGCGCAACCAGCTGACCCGCCTGATGGTGCTCCAGACGCTGGCGTCCCGGGTCTACCGGCCGGTCGCGGTGCGCGCCGCCTGAGGGGGGCGGCCGCAGATCAGCGCTGCGGCGCAGCGATCGGGACGATCACGCGCGGCACGACGCGCAGGTACGGCTCACGATTATCCGCGGCGATCTTCGATTCCGGGTCCCGGCAGCCCACGGTGACGTCGCTGTTCGGCACGGAGGAGAACGTCCACACCGTCACCCACTCCGTCCCGCCGAACGTCTCGGTCTTCTTCGCGTCCGACGAGCGCAGATCTTCATTCCGCCCTGAACTATCGGTCACCGTGCAGCGAATCCCGTTGGCAGCCTGTCCCCATGCGGCAGGCGCTCGAATATCGAGCACCACGTCGGGGGGCACCGGGACTTTCTTCGATTCGCCCAGCAATATCCTGATACCGCTGTCCGCCACTTCCTCGTCGCGCGCCCCGGTCGTCGTCGCCGGAACGCTCGGGGCGGCGACGGTACTCGTCACGGTCGCCGCCTCACTCGCCGAAGTATCGTCGGAACATCCGGACACAGCGGCGGTGACCAGCACGGGAATCACCATCCAGCTCAGTTTCACAGTCGGACCTCTCGTCGCGCCCACTCATCAGGCGGTTGGTTCGGAGCAGCCAGGCACTGAGCATGACAACGGGAAAGAGGAAAAGCGCGGATACACGCCGATAAATCGGCAATTCGACCGCAAATGTCCGAAAGCGCTCGCCGGAGAAGGAAATAGGGTTGAATTTCAGATTCTCCGCCATGGGCCTCTGCCGACATTCAGGCAATCCTCGCGCACACGAGGGACGCGCTCGAAGTTCGCCTCTCTCGCACCACTGGCCGCGATCGGAACCGTTCCACGCCGCCGATCAGGACGCGTCTGTGCCGCGCCAGCGGATGGCACCGCCCGCAGCCGCCAGCGACACCGCCGGGGGTTCACTCCACGTCCGTGGGCCACCCGGCACGCAGCACGGCGCACCCTTTGCGAATCGACCGTCTCGCCCACCGACGCCGACCCGCGACTCCTCCGCGCCCGTTCGCGCTCTCAACCCGATCACTTCGGCGACGAAGGAATAGACAAGATTCGTCCGATGTTTGCCGTGGGGCGCCGTTGGTCTGTGATGCCTTGGTTCGTGCCGCCTACCGGCTGGTTTCGAAAAGGTGTTTCCCCTGGACCAGGGGGGCCGCATAGTGTGTTCGGTAGGCGATCATGTGGAGGACCACCATGGCGAAGCTGTCGTGGGTAACGGAGCACGAGGGTAGGGCGGAGCTCGATCGTGCCTGACGGTCAGGGAACCTCCAGCTCGCGCACGCTGCGCGCCACCACGCTCGGCGGCTATCGGGCAGCCGCCTTCACCACCACCCCCGGCACGCGCGCCGCACTGATCACGATGGCGCTGCTGATCGCGGTGATCCTGGCCTACGAGTCGAACATGACCTCGCAAGAGGGCGCCGACCACGGCTGGTTCGTCGGGCTCGCGCTGTCCGGGGTGTTCGTCGCGCGCGGACTGCACCTGCGCAGGCCGATCACGCTTCCGCACGTCACCGCCGCGGTGCTGGTGCTGGCCGTCGCGCATCTCGCCTACCGCGCCGAGCATGCCGACGCCGGATTCGTCCTGCTGGCCGCCACCGGTTTCGTCGTGGTGCTGCCGCGCACCGGTAGACCGCAGCCAGGCGAGGTGTATCGGGTGGCCGAACTGGTCGGCCGCACCGAGGACGACCCGCTGGCTCCCTTCGCCCTGCACTCGTCCAAGTCCTATTTCTTCAACGCGTCCTCGACCGCCGCCATCGGCTACCGCACCCGCTTCGGCATCGCCGTCGTCGCGGGCGACCCGATCGGCGATCGCGCGGCATTCCCCGAACTGGTCGCGGCGTTCTCCGACTTCGCGGTCAACCATGGCTGGCGCGTCGCCGTGCTGGGCGCCGGCCCGGAACTGGCCGAGCTGTGGCAGGTGTGGGCACTCGAGCATCGTGGACTGCGCGCGGTGCCGATCGGCCGCGACGTGGCGATCGACGTGGAGGAGTTCAACCTCGTCGGACGCAAGTACCGCAACCTGCGCCAAGCCGTGAGCCGCACCAGGAATTTCGGCGTCACCACCGAGGTGGTGTACGAGTCCGCCCTCCCCCCTGCGCGGCGCGAGGAATTGCTGGCCATCGTCGACGAATGGCGTCGCGGCAGGCAGACCCGTGGCTTCTCGATGATCCTGGACCATCTGCTCGACGGGCGGAATCCGAACATGCTGGTGGTCATCGCCAACGACGCGGACGGCAGTCCGGTCGGCTTCCAGCGCTACGGCATTTCCGGGCGCGGGCGGGAACTGAGCCTGGACGTCCCGTGGCGGCGCAAGGACGCGCCCAACGGCCTGGATGAACGCATGATCGTCGACTTGGTCGACTACGCCGCGGCGCATGACATCCAGCGGATCTCCCTGGCCTTCGCGCCGTTCCCGGAACTGTTCGCCGAAAAGGACAAATCGCGCACCGCCACCCTGTTCTATGTGCTGGCACACCTGGCCGATCCGCTGATCCGGCTGGAATCGCTCTACCGCTTCCTGCGGAAGTTCCACGCGCTGTCGCATGAGCGCTACGTCCTGGTCCGCTGGCGGGAGGTGGTGATCGCGGCCGCCGCCCTGCTCACCCTGGAGTTCGTCCCGCATCGCCGCGAGTACTGAGCGGCGGCGCCCGACCGTGTCCCGAGGAGCCCGCGTGGAACTGACCCACAGCGACGTGAAGGCCGCCGCCCAACGGGTGAGCGGACTGGTCAGGCCGGTGGCGGTGGTGCAGGCCGACCAGGCGGGTGAACTGTGGTTCGCGCTGGAGTTCCTCCAGCACACCGGGAGCTTCAAGTCCCGCGGCGCGCTCAACTTCTTGCTCGCGCATCGCGAGAACGGCACGCTCCCACGGGTGGGCGTGACGATCGCCTCGGGCGGCAACGCCGGACTCGCCTGCGCGTGGGCAGCCCGCAGTCAGGGGATTCCGGCCACGGTGTTCCTGCCGGCCACCGCCCCGCGGGTCAAGGTGGACCGGCTCGACTCCTACGGCGCCGACGTCCATCTGGTGGGGACGCAATACGCCGACGCGCTCGCGGCCAGTCGCGAATTCGCCGACACCACCGGCGCCCTGCTCTCCCACGCCTACGACCACCCGCTCATCGCCGCGGGCGCGGGCACGCTGATGACGGAGATCCGCGAGCGGATCCCGGATCTCGGGGCCGTCGTGGTCGCCGTGGGCGGCGGCGGGCTGTTCTCGGGTGTGGCCACCGCCGCCGATCACTACGGTGTCCGGACCGTCGCCGTGGAGCCCGCCCGTTGCCGCGCGCTGCATGCCGCGATCGCGGCCGGGAAGGTCGTCGACGTGGAGGTCGACTCGGTCGCCGCCGACTCGCTCGGCGCCCGGCGGGCCTCGGAACTGGCGCTGGCGGCCGCGCGGCACTACGACGTGGCGTCGGTGCTCGTGGAGGACGCCGCGATCGTCGCAGCGCGCCGCGAGCTGTGGGAGGAGCGCCGCATCGCCGTCGAGCACGGTGCGGCGACCGCCGTGGCGGCGATCCTCGGCGACGAGCCCGCGTTCCGGCCGAGCCCGGGCCAACGCGTATGTGTGGTGCTGTGCGGAGCGAACACCGATCCGTCCGATCTGGCCGGTTCGGACGGCCGCCACGCCGACTGACGGCTCAGCGTCGTATTTCCGGCGAATCGGACGACACGGGGTTAGGCTCCCGCTGTCCTCTGCGATCCCGACGGAAGGCACACCATGGCGCATACCTCACACATGGTCCCCATCGGCACAGCGCTACCCGACTTCTCGCTTCCCGACCTCGACCAGCGGATCTACTCCCGGGACGATTTCGCGGACGGCCCCGGACTGCTGGTCGTCTTCGCGTGTAACCACTGCCCCTACGTCAAGCACATCGAGGCGGCGCTCGGCGAACTGGTCGATTCCCTGCCGTCCATGCCCACCGTGGCGATCTGCACCAACGACGCGTCCGCCTACCCGGACGACGCACCGCTGCGGCTGCGCGACCAAGCGATCCGCGCGGGCTGGACCTTCCCCTATCTCGTCGACGAGCAGCAGCACGTGGGCCGGGCCTTTCGCGCCGCGTGCACTCCCGACTTCTTCCTCTACGACGCGAACCTCCGGCTCGCCTACCGCGGCGCCTTCGACGAATCGACGCCCGGAAACGGGAAGCCGCTGACCGGGAACGACTTGCGCACGGCCGTCGAAGCCGTGCTGGCGGGCGGGCCCGTCCCCGAACCGCACCGGCCGAGCATGGGTTGCTCGATCAAGTGGCGGGACGCCTGAGCATCTTCCCGCGTGCGCGGACCCGACGGATCGCACTGCGCCACGCCAGCTGCGGCACGGCGGCCGACAATCTGGCGAATTCTCCGAAGTTCCCCGGTTCCACCACGGTCCGGGCCCGCTGGGCGGTGGCGGCCAGCCGCACGGCGCGCGATGCTTTGCCAAAGAGAACCGTGCTGACGAACAGGCCGCGATGAGGGACACTGTTCGGCGACACCGGGGATCGAAAGGGGTGGGGACATTGGCGACGATCGTCCTTGTACACGGCATCGCGCAGGAACAGGAGTCGGCCGACACCTTGGAGGCGCGCTGGTTGCCCGGACTCGCGGGCGGCGTCCGCAACCACGGCGCCCCGGAGCTGGCGGACCGCTTGTGGCGCAACGGTTCTCCCGGCGACTTGTCGACCCGGATGGCCTTCTACGGCAATCGTTTCCTCGTCGAGGGCGCGCAGGGCGCGGGGATCGAACCCGACGACGCCCAGCTCGACCTGATGGAACAGCTCGCCGCCGAGTGGCTGGCGACGGCCGCCGCGCACGCGGGCGACGAGCGTGATCGGGCGACGGCCCGTCGCCTCGGCACTCCCCCGCCGCCGGACGCGGTGGCGCAGGGAGCGCAGGCGAGACTGCGGCCCGCGCTCAACGCGCTGATGCGGTTGCGCTGGTTCGCGCCGTTCGGTTTCGGATTGGCGCAGAAGTTCGTCATCCGCGCCCTGTCCCAGGTCGCCCGGTATTTCACCGACGACGACGTGCGGGAATACGCCCAGCAGCAAGTGCTCGACCAGGTCGGTCCCGACACCCGCCTGGTCGTCGCGCACTCGCTGGGCAGCGTGGTGGCCTACGAGGCGCTGCACCGCACCGGCCATCCGGTGACCCTGCTGACCATGGGCTCGCCGCTCGGGTTGCGCTCGGTCGTGTACGACCGGCTGCGCCCCCAGCCGAGCACCGTGCCGAAATCGGTGACGGAATGGCACAACTTGGTCGACGAGGACGACCTCGTGGCGGCACACCTCGACCTCACTTCGTTCTTTCCGCCGTACCCCGGCAGCGGCGTCATCCCGGTCACCGAACAGCATTTCGACAACGGCGCGTCGCCACACGACTCGACCAGCTATCTCATCAAAGCCGTCACGGGGGGCATCGTCGCGAAAGCGCTGGGGCACTAGGGATTCACCACGACGGGCCGACCGGACGGCGACGACGCCTACTGAACGCCCTGCGACAGATGGGCTTTCGCGTCGTCGTAGGACGCGGTGGACGCGGCCTCGTCGCGGGTGTAGACCAGATGCAGCACGCCGGTGGGGAAGGTCTCCGAGGACAGCAGGCGCAGCGGGACCGTGGCCGCGCCGTCCTGGAACAGGCGATCGCCCTTCCCGACCGCGATCGGGTGCACCAGCAGGTGCAACTCGTCGAGCAGACCGGCGGCCAGGAGCTGACGGACCACCGAGACCGAGCCGCTCATGCCGATGTCACCGCCGGGCTCGTTCTTCAGCGCCGTCACCGCGTCGATCAGATCGCCGTCGATCACTTCGGAGTTGCGCCAGGTGAAGTCGAGATCCTGCCGGGTAACCACGATCTTGCGCGCGTCGCCCAATTTCTTCGCGAACGCCGCGTCCGGGCCGCCCGCCGCTTCGCGCTCCGGCCACGCGCCCGCGAAACTGTCGTAGGTCTTGCGGCCGAGCAACAGGGTGTCGGCGGCGCCGAGCTGGGCGTCGACCGCCGCGCCCATGGCGTCGTCGAAGTAGGGGAAGTGCCAGTCCTGCGGGTCCTCGATGACGCCGTCGAGGGCGATGAACAGGCCGGCGGTGATTTTCCTCATGTGCGTTGCTCCTGGATCGGTGTTGCGATGTCGCTTGATCCGACGGGACGACGCGCGAGAACTCATCGGTCGGCGCGGCCGCCGTCGCGGCGCCCCGTCCGGCACGCTAGCCGGACAGGTTCGCATCGGAGCCGTGAAATGCCGCGCGATAGTTGTGCGGACTCGTGCCGACCACCCGCTTGAAGCGGTCGCGGAACGCGGTGGGCGAGCCGAAGCCGACCTGGCCCGCGATCCGATCGACCGGATGGCTGGTGGCTTCGAGCAGATGCTGGGCTTGCCGGATTCGCGCGCGCAGCAGCCACTGAAGGGGCGTGGTCCCGGTGTGCTCGCGGAACCGCCGGTTGAGCGTGCGGGTGCTCATCCCGGCCTGGGCGGCGATGTCGTCGAGGGTGAGATCCCGCGCGGAGTTGTCCTGGATCCACCGCAGCACCGGCTCCAGCGCCGAGCCGCGCGGCGTCGGCGGCTGGTCGTGCACGATGAACTGCGCCTGCCCCCCTTCCCGCTCCAGCGGGACGACCGACTTCCTGGCCGCGTCGGCCGCGACCGCCGAGCCGTAGTCCCGGCGGATCATGTGCAGGCACAGATCGATTCCGGCCGCGGCGCCCGCCGAGGTGAGCAGCGAGCCGTTGTCCACGTACAGCACGTCGGGGTCCACGTCGATGTCCGGGTAGCGGGCCGCGAGGTCCGCGGCGGCGAGCCAGTGCGTGGTCGCGCGGTGCCCGTCCAGCAATCCGGTCGCCGCCAGGATGAAGGCGCCGGAGCAGATCGACGCGAGACGGGTGCCCGCGGCCGCGGCGCGGCGCAGCGCCTCGAGCACCTCGTCCGGCACCGGAAGGGCCGGGTCGGCGCAGCCGGGCAGCACGATCGTGTCGGCTTCGCCCAGCGCGTCGAGCCCGCGCGGGGCTCGCATCGTGAACGGCCCCGCGTCGACCGTCGGGGTGCCCGCGCAGACCAGCACGCGATAGGCGGGCCTGCCATCGGGGAGACAGGTGCGCCCGAACACTTCCACCGGCGTGGCCAGATCGAACGCGATCACCTGGTCCAGCGCGAGGACTGCCACGGTGTGCATGGCGATAGTTTAGGCATCCGGCTGTTTTCAGCCAATGCGCCGAAATGGCCTCTGCCGAATATCCGCATTTCACCGCCCTTGGCGAGAATCGAGCGATATATGGCACTTTCGCCAATTTCGCCCGCGTCAGATCCTGGCTAGTGTCGACCGCCGTGACGAAGTTCCTGCTCTCGGTCCACGTGCTCGCCGTGATCATCGCCGTCGGCCCGGTGACGGTGGCGGCCAGCATGTTTCCCGCCACCACCCGCCGCGCCCTCGCCGCCACCGCGACCGGGCACGACCCGGCCGTCCTCGGCACGCTGCATCGCATCTGCCGCGTCTATGCCCTGCTCGGCGTGGCGGTCCCGGCCTTCGGTGTGCTCACCGCGCTCGCTCTGGGCGTGCTCGGCGACACCTGGCTGGTGGTGTCGATCGGATTGACCGCGGCCGCGGCGGGCGTGCTCGCATTGCTCGTGCTGCCCGGGCAGCAGAAGGTCCTCGCCGACCTCGTCGGCACCACTCCGGCGCTGATCCGCCGTCTCGCCATGGACACGGGCGTGTTCAACCTGCTGTGGGCGGCGGTCACCGTTCTGATGATCGTGCGGCCGGGCTCGACGACCGGCGTATGACGCTCAGTCGGGCAGGTAGCGGACCGCCATCGAGACGTCGCGAACGATCATGATGGGGCACGCCACCGACAGCAGCAGTGCCTGACTGGTCGAACCGAACAGCATGCCGGCGAACCCGCCTCGACCGCGGCTGCCCACCACGAGCAACTGGGCCTGCCCGGAACGTTCCAGCAGGCAGCGCTCGGGCCGGTCGGTCACGATCTCGCGGCGGATCTCGACATCGGGAAAACGCTCCTGCCACCCGGCGAGGCTTTCCGCCAGCACGATCTGCTTCTCGGTATCCACCGCGAGTTCGGCGCTCACCGACGGCAGTTCGACGCCCGTCCACACATGCAGGGCCAGCAGGGGAACACCCCGCGCCGAAGCCTCGTGCAGCGCCGCTTCGATAGCGGGTTCGCTGATCTCGGTGCCGTCTACGCCGACGACGATCAGCTTCTCCCTGGCTTCCGCGGTGAGCGGGGCGCCCTCCCGGACCACGACCACCGGGCAGCGCGCCCGTCGCGCCAGCGCCGCGCTGACCGATCCCAGCAGAGCACGCTGTACGGTCCCGCGACCGCGGGTGCCGACCACCATCATCCGCGCTGCGCCGGTGCGGTCGAGCAGCGCCGGACCGACCGGCTCGTGCACCAGCTCGGTGCTGATCTCGATGTCGTGCAGCGCACGGACCGCGATGCGCGCCTCCTCGGCCGCGGTGTCCAGCACCCAGCGACCGTGCCCCTCCAATCGGGCGTAGTCGGTGCTGGTGAGCGGTTCGGTGACACCGGGCCCGTAGTCGGCGACCGGATCCACCACGTGCGCCAGACGCAGCGGCGCCCGATGCTGCGCGGCGGCCTGCGCTCCCCACGCGACCGCCACCGCCGACCCGGCGGACCCGTCCACACCGACGATGATCGGCCCGTTGCTTCGCATGCTCATTTCCTTCCCGCCGAAGAGATCGAGCTCGGATCGCCGATCACCGATGCGGCGGACGTCGCCGTCAACCGCCGCGGACGACGCAGGCGTAGCCCAGGTGGATGCCTTCGCCGACCGGGAGGTCGATGCTCGCCACATAGGGCGCGTCCGGCTCCTGCACGGCACTGACGGTGTGCGGTCCCTGCGTGGCGGGCACCCAGTCGATCAGCGCGACGCCGCCGGAAGGCCGGACCACACCGAACGGAATGCCGTTGTCGTAGAACACCACCGGTGCGACGACGTCGGTCACGGTGGCTCGCGCGGTATAGGTGCAGCCCGTCCCGTAATTGGTCACCAACCCGAAATTGAGGCCGGGATACATCCCGACCTGGGTCACCGTGGCCCCGGCCGAGGGCGGGTCGGCCATCGTGACCGCCGCGAGGGCTCCGAGCGCCGCCGCTGTCGCACCGATTCGTCTTCGCATTCGGGTGGTCCTATCGGTCGTGAGTCGCTCCTCGTCGAACGGACGCCGGCCGCGCGCACCGACGCGATTACTAGATCCTCACTCCGGCACGGCTTCGACGGGGTGCGAACCGCGGAATTCGGCTCGCACCGGCGCACCGAGAGCCGTCGGCGCGTGTGCTCCTCGGTTGCCCGCTCGGACGGGTCCGTTCCGTCGGGTCCGACGCGACGCGACAACGACCGCACCACGGCCGCTGCCCTCACCGGCGGCGTGCGGCAGGCTCGGCGACGGGATCTCGTGCCGCCCGACGATCGTGTCGTCCCCTCGTGGTTGTGTGTCCGAGGGTCTTCCCGTGGAGCGACGGAGGTGCTGGTGTGGTAGCGATCGACTTCGAGCGGATGGTGCGCGGCGCGAGGCCGGTGTCGGTGCGGCGCAGGGTCGCCGCGCAGGGGCTCGGTGGTGTGCCGCCGACGGCGCTGGTGCTGGCGGGCATCGTCAGCGTGCAGGTGGGCGCGGCAGTAGCCACCCAGCTGTTCGCGGCCACCGGCGCGGCCGGGGCGGTCATGCTGCGGCTGGTCTTCGCCGGGATCGTCCTGCTGGTGATCTGGCGTTCGTCGCTGCGGGTGGGGCGTGGTGCGCTGCCGGTCGTGCTCGGGTACGGGGCGGTGCTCGCGCTGATGAACCTCTCGTTCTACGAGGCGATCGACCGGATCCCCCTCGGTATGGCGGTGACCATCGAGTTCCTCGGACCGCTCACCGTCGCGCTGGCCGGATCGCGGCGCTGGATCGACCCGCTGTGGGCGGTGCTGGCCGGGGCCGGGGTGCTGCTGCTGACCCGGGCGGACGGGGACGTGGACTGGGTGGGGGTGATGTTCGCGCTGGCCGCGGCCGCGTGCTGGGCGGGTTACATCTTGCTCAGCGCCGCGCTCGGCGAACGGACCAGCGGCGGGGGCGGCCTGGCGCTCGCCATGGCATTCGGCGGGCTGGTGATGCTGCCGGTCGGCGTGATCGATGCGGGCGCCGCGCTGTTGCAGCCCGCCGTGCTCGCCGCGGGATTCGCGGTCGCGATGTTGTCATCGGTGTTGCCGTATTCGGTGGAGCTGGAAGCGCTGCGGCGGATTCCGCCCCGTGTGTTCGGTGTGCTGATGAGCTTGGAGCCCGCGGTCGCGGCGATCGCGGGCTTGGTCGTCCTCGGTCAGGTCATGAACCTCGGACAGTGGGCGGGCGTCGGGTGTGTGGTGGCGGCGTCGGCGGGGGCCACACGGACCGAAACGAAGGACTGACTCGGCCGATCGGCGCCGGACTCGCTCAGCGCTGTGGCCGAGACGCACCGGCGTCGCGGCGCTCGGCATCGGTCGTTTTCCCGTCGTCCGCGATCAAACTGCCGAGCAGGGCCAGCGATCGCTCCGAGGGCGAGCCCGGTTCCGCGTGGTAGGCGATGAGTATCTGGCCCGGTGCGCCGTTGACGCTGAGCGTCTCGTAGGACAACGTGAGGTCCCCGACCATGGGATTGCGGAAGTGTTTGACGCCCGCGGTCTTCACCCGGACGTCGTGGCGCGCCCACAGTTGCCGGAATTCCTCGCTCTTCAGCGAAAGCTCCCCGACCAGCTCGGTCAATCGCGGATCGTCCAGGTCCGCACCCGCGGTCGCCCGCAGGCTGGCGACCGTATCGGCCGCGATGGTCGGCCAGTCACCGTAGAGATCGCGCGCCTCGGGATCGAGAAAGACCATGCGCACCTGATTGACGCCCGGCACCGAGCACGAATTGACGGCCGCGGCCAGCGGATTCGCCGCCAGGACGTCAAGGTATCTGCCGAGCACCACCGCAGGCGTATGCGGCCACGCCTTCATCAGGCGCAGTAGCCCCGGCGCCACCCGTTCGGGCCGTCGCGGCGCCCGCGATCGCGCGGCCGTCGGCCGCGCCAACGCCCGCAGATGCGCCGTACCCTCCTCGTCCAGCGCGAACACGCGCGCCAGCGCGGCGATGACCTGTTCGGAGGGATGCCGGTCGCGTCCCTGCTCCAGCCGTACGTAATAGTCGGCGCTCACCCCCGCGAGCAGGGCGATCTCCTCCCGGCGCAGTCCGGCGACCCGCCGCTGACCACCACCGGGCATCCCGAAATCCTCCGGCCGCACCAGCTCGCGGCGCGCACGCAGGAAAGCGCCCAGTCGATTGTCGGAGTCCATGATCCGAGCCTAGGTGAGCCGACGTGAGCCCGGGTGGTCCCGCGACTACCAGGAAGACCGCAACCTGTCAGGCGGCCGCGCGGGCGCGCAACGTTGTGGACATGACGAACAACATCACCGGCCGCGTCGCGGTCGTCACCGGAGCATCCAGTGGAATCGGCGCAGCGACCGCGCGGCAGCTCGCGCTGGGCGGCGCGAAGGTCGTCCTGCTGGGCAGGCGCAAGGATCGCATCGAGGAACTCGCCGCAGAGATCGGCGGGAACGCGCTCGCGGTGGTCGCCGACGTCGGCGACCAGCAGTCCATGCGAGACGCCGCGGCCACCGTGCGGGCGGCATTCGGTTCCGTCGACCTGGTCGTCGCGAACGCGGGCGTCATGCTCGCCGCGCCGTTCGAGTCCGCGCTCACCGACGAGTGGGACCAGATGATCGGCACCAACATCACCGGCCTGCTCTACACCGCGAGAGCGTTCATCGACGACCTGCTCGCGGCCGCGGAACGGGGCGGGCAAGCGGATCTGGTGCTGGTCGGCTCGATCGGCGGCCACACGGTCTTCCCCAACTACGCCGTCTACACCGCCACCAAGGCCGCGGTAGCGCACCTGACCCGCAACCTGCGCGCCGAATTCGGGCCGCGCGGCGTGCGGGTCAAGAACATCGAACCCGGCTTCGTCGGCACCGAACTCGGCGCGGGGATGCAGGACGAACAACAGCGCGCCGGGCTGGAGCAGTGGCGCACGGCGATCGAGATCCTGGAACCCCGCGACATCGCCGACGCGATCGCCTACGCGGTCGGCGTACCCGCGCACGTCAACATCGCCGAACTCGTCGTCGTCCCTACTCAGCAAGGCTGATCACCGACCGACCCATCGCTACCGTCCGGAGGCGTGGCCCCGGTACCGCGACGTGCCCGGCGCGCACCTGGGCTACGTCCCCGAGATCGCTGCCTGTCATCCGTTCAGAGATGACGGGTAGCGGGGCGGCGGGCGGCCTATTCGAGGTCCGCCCACTCGGGCCACGGCCGCATGCCCGAGTCGCCGCGGATGCAGGCGAGGCGACGCATCGCCTGCCGCTGATAGGTGGGGTCGACGGTGGCGGCGCGAATCGACTGCAAGGCCATCCGGAACTCCTGGATGTCGCGCAGCAGGTAGAAGCCGTCCCAGCGCATCACGTCGCGGCCGTACCCGGCGCAGAATTCGGCGTACTGCGATGCGGAGAGTTTGCGCGCGGTCCAGCACTCGATCGCCGTGTGCACCAGGTCCCACTCGGGCGGGCCGATCATCGCCTGCCCCAAGCCGACCAGGATGACGTCGCCGTCGTCGCCGACCACCACGCCGTCCTCCCAGCCGCCACCCTGAACCACCGACCACGGCAGGCCCTTCGGCAGTGCCTTCCAGCGGCCGCGCAATTCCTCCAAGTGTTTGAGCAGCCAGCGCCGGTCGTCCTCGCTCACGGTGTGCGCGGCGGCGATCTCCTCCTCCACCCGGGCAAGGGGCGACATCCGGCGTAGTTCGAACCCCGGCAGTGGTAGTCGGTGCAGCTGTCCCAGCACCCTGGCGACCTCACCGGGCGTGCCCGGGTGATGCGGCGGCAGCTCCTGCCAGAAGGTCACCGGACGTCCGTCGACCACTACCGGCTGCGGAATGCCCGCGACGACGCGCGCCGCGGATACCCCGCAGGTCTCCAGCCATCGAGCGACCGCGACTTCCCGCCCGGTCGCGAGTTTCTGTCCCCGCTCGCCGATCCGCACGACGAGCCCGCCGCGCAACCGGTAGACCCCTTGCGACCCCACCGGTTCGGCATCGCTCGCGTCTATCCCGACGCTCACACAGGCGGCACGCAGGATCGACCGCATCCCGTTACCCGCGATTCCCGCAGTCATGTCGGCCTCCCAAGCCCCCCGCTCCCATCTCGGGAGAAGTTGCGAATCTCGGCTTCGAGCTTCATGGCAGCCATCCAGATACCGGGGGGCAAACACCCCATTTTCCCTGCTCAGTGGACATTACCCCGGCAATTCCACCGCAGTCAGCAACCAAACAGAATCCGACCGTTTTTCCCGATTTGCCGTTTTCCGGTCGCGCCACCCCTGCCTCGAACAGCCCGAACAATGCGGAGCCCATATCTACCGAGGCAGGTGCCCACAGGCCGGGTCATGAGCCGGATCGGGAGAGCCTGAAGTCCGGGACCGGCTGGAAGCACTGGCAGCCAGATACTTCTTCGAGATCGATGAATACGTGCGCGTACTCGCCGAACACGCAGAGTCCCTCGGCGAGCCGTACACTCGGCATCTCGGCGACGGCGTCCGCGAACTCCACTCCTCTGTGGATGGTGCCGCCATCCGCATCACCTACTGGCTCGCACCCCGACGGCGGATAATCCTGCTGACAGTGTTCCGCAAGACCCGGATGCGAGAAGATGCCGAAGTCAAAAGCGCGATACTCGCTCAACAACTCTGCGCCGAGCCGAACACGCACCCGCCCACCAGGCATTCGTTCGCACAATCGAGAGAGGAGAACTGGACCGATGAGGCACGCACGCTGGAAGACCCTCCGGGAGCGCGAACTTGTCGCGGGCTACACCGAAGCCGATGATGTCGCCGAGTCCCGCCGTGAAATCCGACTCTCCATGGCATTGGCCCAAGCCGTCTACAACCGCCGGACCGAACTCGGACTCACCCAGGCGGACCTTGCCGAACGTGCTGGCCTTACCCAAGTCAAAATCTCGCGCATCGAAGGCTCCGACACCGTGCCAACCCTCCCTCTACTCGCCAAACTCGCCGACGCCCTCGACGCCATCCTCAACATCGCCCTCGATGCCGACGACACCCGAATAAGCTTCACCAGCCACCACACCGACGCCACCTGCGCATAACTAGTCGCTCCAATGAAACTTGGCGTCGCCCTCACACACCGGCGCCGGGCGGTTTCGCTCCGCATACCAGCCGGTCAGCCACACAAACAGTTCCCAGCGATATCAGGCAGGATGTCACACGACGGGCAGGGCTCCCGCGGCGGCAAACTTGGTCTGGGCGGGCTCACATCCACCACGGGTTCCTGCACGTATGGCTTGTAGCCCCTCCTACTACCTGCATCAACTCGTTGCGGGGGCCGTCTGTTTCGGCGTATCTCCGCGATCTTGTCTGCACTTACTCCGTCAAAGTGCTCTCGTGCCGCTGCTGCGCAATCCTCGTCACTAGCATGCGGCCGATCATTGATCCAAGTCACAACGTACTGGTGAAAAACCCGGCCTTCAGAAGGACGCATTCGACGTCTCCGCTCACGCTCATCGTCGAAGCCCACGCTGGTCGCCTCTTGCGAACGTGCACTCCTCGTTGGATCCGACCACTGCCGCATCGGATCGGCGGCCTCCCAACCTATCAGCGGCCATGTCTCAAGTGAAGGTAGAGCGTGAGCCGATGTCACAGCGAAGTGCCGAGCCAGGACGCGAAACCCACCAAGCCCTCACTCTGCCGCCGCTGCGCCGCAGCGATCCCGTGCACTGTCTCCCGCACCCCCGGATGCAGCCGAGTCTGCTGCGGCGCGACTGCACGAGCCTTGCTCAAGGCCACCAGCGCCTTGTCCGGCTTACCCGCCATCAACCATGCACGGGCGTTGTCTTGCCAGTGGTGACCGGCGCGCGGCGCGGCCATTTCCGCGGGCAGAGTCAGCGCTGCACCGTCGCGGGCCGCCTTACCCGGGTCGCCTGCCTCGAGTTCTACCGCGCATGCATGAACCGCCACGTTCCCGGGGCCGAAATCAGTGGTGTAGAGAGTGCTCTCGTGCAGCATCGGCGCGGCGATGACCGCTGCCTGGTCGATATGGTCACGCGCCAGTTCGAGGCGGAGCCCACGGGCAGCGACCATCGCTCCGCGCAGGTGCCCATATCCCCGGAGCACACGCTCGGACTCTGTCTCGCCGGGGACAAGTTCGAGGCCACGACCGACCAGCGACATAGCCGAATCGGTGGAACCATGGGCCATCAACAGGCGTGCCCGCTTCATCAATGCCCGCACCGCATACGCCGGATCACCGGTGTGGGCGGCGGCTTGGTCGAGCCGGTCCAGCACAAGCGCGGTGAGCGACGAATACCCCAAGCGGACACACACACCTTCGGCGGCGATGTATGCCGAGCACAGCATCGCGTAGCTCTCCGTGCGGACGACATCGCTGTCGGCGAACTCGATCGCACCGTGCAACTGCCGGATCAGTCGCGGCAGCTTGATCAGCGCATGCCGCGTGCGGTCGGTGTGCATGGCCTTGTTGACAGCGGCTAGATCAGCGAGCAGCACGTCACGGGCAGGTGGTTGCTCGGCACGCACGTAGCCACCTTCAGCCAGTAGCACCCGCAGTTCTTCCAGTCCGGCAAGGGGCCCGTCTTCGGCGAGGGTCTCCAAATAGGGCGTGCCCTGCAATCGGTCCGGGTCGATACCGAGGGCTTTTGCGACGGCGGCCACGAACCCAGCCGATGCGGCTTCCCGGCCCTGCTCGACGGCCTTGACCATCGATAGCGAGTAGCCCGCCCGCTTCGCGAGCGCAACTTGACTCAATCCGGTCAACTTGCGCTCGGATGCAAGGGCTTTCCCTATGTGTCCGCTCATCCTGCGAGGGTAAATCGTTTTCCCCGGGCTGTCCCCTGTCTGTCCCTCGGCGAGCTTGCCGCAAGCGAACGTTTCTGGCAGGCCCCGACGCCGGGTGAGTCCCCGCACTCCCCGGCGTCGGGTGCTACCCAACCACACCACAATGCCGAGGGGTCACCGAATGCCCGCAGAGCTCGCAACCGTCCTGATCGTCATCGCCGCTGTCGGCGGTCTGCTGATCCTGCTGTTCTGGGTCCTGCCGTGGCTACTCGAGCTGGGCGACGATCCCGACGAACAGGTCCCCTTCCGTGAGGTCATGGACCGCATCGAGAGCGAGGACAAGCGATGACGACTCGGCGTTCGTGGATCGAAGACTACTGCGAGGACGGCAACGAGCCCGCGGACGAGCAGCACGCGCAAGGCCTGACGAAGTTACACGCGAGCTGCACACCGCCTTGCCCGCGGAAGCTTGTCGCCGAGCGGCACCTCCGTGAGCGATGCGCAGGCAGTGAGCCGGACAGTACGGCGATCGACGGGTAAGTTGCGCCCAACGGGTTACGTCGGGCGACGACCGGACGGCGACCGTTACAAATGTTGCGGTCTCCCAGCTCCCACCGCGGCGTAGCGGCATGAAAAAGGCCCCTCACCTGCGATGCAAGTGAGGGGCCTTGTCGTGGAGCTGCCGGGAATCGAACCCGGGTCCTCCGCCGCGTCTCCAGGGCTTCTCCGTGTGCAGTCCGCTGTGCCTCTACTCGGATCTCCGGGTCCCGCGAACAAGCCCGGATGGCGATCCCAGTCGCTGTTCGATGTCCCGTCCTACTCCGCGACCGAGTAGGACGGTTAGCCCTCTAGCTGATGCCGGCACCGGAGCCGAGGGCATGCCCCGGGCCGACAGAGACGCTTCGCTGGTTAGGCAGCGAGAGCGTACTCGCGCTGATGAGAATCGGCGCTTAATTGGTTGCAACGACGCTTACGGTGGTCTCTTGCCTGCACCGACACGCTTCCCCTAGATCTACGTACGCAGTCGAAACCGTTCAGCCCCGTACGCCCCGGCGTCTTGCCGGGCTGTTCATGTTAACACCGGCGAGAGGCCGGATCATCCCGATATCCGGGCGTGGTGGACCCCACACCGGCCGCGTCGGCCGGGGCCGCTGATGCGGGTGAGGTAGGTGGGAACCGTGGGGCGGAGGATGCCTTCTGAGTCGATACGTTCCCGGACCGGAACCTCCGAACTCCCCGCCCTCGGGCGGTGGCGAGAACGCACCGTGTTCTCTGTTCCTCCGATATGGTCCGGGGGTCACGGCACGCAGCTCAACCGGATCTCCGTCACCGCCCGCTCGAACACCCATCCTTCCCGGATGCTGGTAGCCGGTTCTCCGGGCCCGGCGAGGAACCCGACTTACACTGCACGAGCCGTACGATCGGCTCTGAGCAGCGGATCTCGATTTCAGACTAAGGAAACACTTTGGCAGTTCGCACCATTCGGGACAGGTTGCTGCGCTTGTCCGCCCTCACCGCCATCGCCGGACTCGTCCTGACCGGATGCTCTGTCCTGGGCGACAAATCGGCCGCCGCGTCCGAATCCGGGGTCACCTCCGATCCGTGTCCGAACGCGGTCGACTCCCGCAAGGGGTGTATCTACCTGGGCGTGCTGTCCGATCTCACCAGCGGGCCGTTCGCCGCGCTGGGCAAGGACATTCACAACGGCCAGCTGGCGTTCTGGAAGGCGGTGAACGAAGCGGGCGGCATCGGCGGCAAATACGAGGTGGACATCGCCACCTACACCGAGGACACGAACTACGATCTGCAGAAGCACGCCGAGGCGTACCGGCGAATCGAGCCGCACGTCCTCGCGCTCGCCATGAGCTTCGGCACCGTGCAGACGCAGAAGGTACTTCCCGAGATGGACGCGGCGAACATGATCGCCATTGCCGGAACCCTCTGGTCGGGTTGGCAATTCGAGAACAGCGACAAGGGTCTGTTGCTGGAGTCCGGCTACTCCTATTGTTCCGAGGCGATCATCGGCCTGGACTGGATCGCCGAGCACCAAGCGAAGCCGTCTTCGATCGCCACGGTCAGCTATCAGGGCGACTACGGCGGCGACTACGCCACCGGCGCCAAGAAATGGGCCTCCGCCAACCGCGTCGACATGGTGGCGCAGATCGACACCGAGCCGAACACCCAGATCGGCAACCAGGACGCCGCCGTCGCCAAGATCCTCAATGCCAGAGCGGATCTCGTGCTCCTGGCCACCGGCCCCGCGGAGGCGGGCGAGATCATGGGCAAGGCGGCGCTCGCCGGTTTTCCGGGCAGGTTTCTCGGCTCGGGCCCGACCTGGAACGGCGGCCTGTTGAAAAGCCCTGCGGCGTCGGCGATCACGACGCGCTACAACATGACCTCGCCGCTGGACGGCTGGGACGGCAACAGCGCAGGCGCCAAGAAGGCCAGGGCCTCGGCGACTCGCGAGCCCTCCACCTGGGGTTACAGCGCCGGGTGGATGTTCTCCTATCCGATGAAGGCGCTGCTCACCCGAGCGGTCAACGAAGACAAGCTGACCCGCAAGGGCGTCCGCCAAGCCGTGCACGGCCTGCGCGTCGACTACGAGGGCGCGATACCCGAATACACCTACGGCGCGGCGAAACCCGACCTCACCCGGCAGCGAGCGGTCATCGAAGCGCCGGATCAGACCGCGCCGCTGGGCGCGAAGACCCTGGCGACCGACTATCACGGCCCGACCCAGGACCGCGTCACCCTCACCGAGCCCTGCGTGCAGCCGTAAGCGAGCAAGACATGCCTTTCCACCGTAATCTTCGTCGGCTACTGCGTCTCGTGGCCGCCCCCCTCGCGCTCGGGCTCGTCCTGACCGGCGGCTGTTCGGCTTCCGAGTCCGCCGCTGCCCCGGGCGTCACCCGCGAAGCGTGCCCGCACGCGATCCACCGCGACAAGGGCTGTATCTATCTGGGCGTTCTGTCGGACCTGAACAACGGTCCCTTCGCTCCGCTCGGAAAGTCGCTGCAGGACGGGCAGCTCGCGTTCTGGAACGAGGTGAACAAGCAAGGCGGTATCGGCGGATACGAGATCGACATCGCGACCTACACGCGTGACACCGCCTACGATCCGCGCAGGCACGTCGCGGAATTCGAGAACATAGCCCCCCATGTGCTGGCCCTCGCGATGAGCTTCGGGACCGCGCAGACCCTGGCCGTCCTGGGCGAGATGGACGACGCGGACCTGGTCACCGGGGCAGGCACCCTCTGGTCCGGCTGGCAGTACCGCTCCACCGACCGAGACCTGGTGCTGGACGACGGCTTCTCGTACTGCACGGAAGCCGTGCTGGGTCTGGACTGGTTCGCGCAGAATCACTACCAGCCGCG
This sequence comes from Nocardia exalbida NBRC 100660, assembly GCF_000308575.1. GTDB lineage: Bacteria > Actinomycetota > Actinomycetes > Mycobacteriales > Mycobacteriaceae > Nocardia > Nocardia exalbida. The sequence continues at coordinate 149,830 of NZ_BAFZ01000089.1, forward strand.
CACGCTCGGCGTGGTCGCCTACCGCGGCAACTACGGCGGTGACTACGCCAGCGGGGCACTCAAGTGGGCACTGGACAACGGCGCGACCATCACCGCTCGGGTCGACACCGGGCCCAACCCCGAAGTCGGCAACCAGGATTACCCGGTCGCCGAGATCATGGCCGATCCGCCCGACGTGGTCCTGCTGGCCACCGGACCGGCCGAAGCCGCCGAGATCGTCGGTAAACTGGCGAAATCCGGTTACACGGGCCGGTTCCTCGGATCGACACCGACCTGGAACAGCGCACTGCTCAAGACCCCGGCCGCGCCCGCGCTGATGTCGCTCTACAACTACACCTCTCCGTTCGACGGCTGGGACGGCATGAGCCTGGGTGCCCAACGGGCCAGGAACGCCGCGCCGAGCGAACCGACGAACTTCGGCTACAACCTGGGCTGGGGGATCTCCTATCCGATGAAGGCGCTGCTCACCAAGGCAGCCGAGACCGGAGGACTGGACCGGCCGACCCTGCGCACGACCCTTGCCGGGCTCACCGTCGACTCCGAGGGAATGGCGGCGCAGCAGATCTACGGGCGGGACGAGCCCGACGTCGCGGCGCAGCGCGCGGTGGTCAACGTGCCCGATCCGTCCACGTCATTGGGGTCGCGCACCGTGGTCGCCGACTACCGCAGTCCGACCTTGAAACGGATATCGCTGCGCGAACCGTGCACGCGATGAGCCGCGCGACCGGCCAGGACGGAATTCGGGTTCCGGGAGGCGGACACTCGCAATCCGCGTTCTCTCTCACTCGGGCGGCGGGCATCCTTCGATCAGCCGTCGCCCGAGTCAGCCCGGCCTGCGCCGGAGTCGGCCCGGCGGTCGAATCTGGGCAGTCGCTCGGTGGACTCAGGCCGCGGCGATGAGCGCGACCGAGGCCAACGCCAGGACCAGGCCTGCCTGCTGCAGCCGATGGACCCGCTCGCCGAGCAGAACCATCGCCAGCAGCACGGTCACGGCCGGATAGAGCGAGCCGATGACGCTCACCAGCGACAGCAGCGAGCCATGGAAGGCATACAGCAGCGCCGCGTTGCTGATGACGTCCAGCACGCTGATATAGCAGGCCAGTCGCAGGGGCTCGCCCCGCAGCCGCCCGAAATCGCGGGCGGTCAGCGCGGTGAGCCATACCACCGCGGTGGCCGCGAGGCGCTGCATGAGCAGCGGCCACAGTCCGGACTGCGCCGATGTCTCGTGCAAGAAGACGAAGGCGAATCCGTACGCGACGCCTGATCCGATGGTCAGCGCGGCGACCTTGCGGGTGAACCGCAGTTCGCGTCCCCCCGTGATCTCCTCCGTCACCTCGTCCGGCGACTCCCGGCTCACCAGAAGCACCGCGACCAGCGCGAACACGATCCCCGCGAAGGCGAGCGGGCCGGGGCGCTCGCCGGTCACCAGCCCGGCGAGCACCGGAATGCCCGCGACCAGCACCGCCGTCAGCGGTGAGACCACGGCCATCGGACCACCGGCCAGCGCGGCGTAGAACCACCACACCGCGACACCGCTGGCGACACCCGCCGCCGCGCCCCACCACAGCGAGGCGGCGTCCGCGCTCCCGGACACGAACGGAAGCAGCGCGAGCACCAGCAGCACCGAGAACGGATAGGAATAGATGACGACGCGCAGTGCGGTCACCCGCCGCGACGCCACGCCGCCGTAGAAATCGCTCACGCCGTAGCCCACCGCGGCTACCAGCGCGAGCAGGACGGCGGTCACCGCATGCCTTTGACCCGCCGTCCTAGTTCACGGGTGACCTCTCGCTCGGCCGTGCGCCGGGCCAAGTCCTGGCGCTTGTCGTAGTCCTGCTTACCCCTGGCCAGCGCCAGCTCGACCTTCACCTTGCCGTCGGAGAAGTACATCGACAGCGGCACCAGCGTCTGGTTGCCCTCCCGCGACTTGCCGACCAAACGCTCGATCTCACGCTTGTGCAGCAGCAGCTTGCGCACCCGGCGTGGCGCGTGGTTGGTCCAGGTGCCGTGGCTGAACTCGGGGATGTGCAGCCCACGCAGCCACACTTCGCCGTTGTCCACCGTCGCGAACGCGTCCACCAGCGAGGCCTTGCCCTCGCGCAGGCTCTTCACCTCGGTACCGACCAGCGCGATTCCGGCCTCGTAGATGTCCAGAATCGTGTAGTTGTGCCGCGCCCGGCGGTTGGTCGCGATGACCTTGCGCCCCTTCTCCTTCATAACGGTCCACTCTAAGTGACCCGGCAACCGGTTTATTCCCGCAGGTCGCGCAGGCCCTAACCACCCTGATGCAGCACCACGTAGAGCGTGAGGACGGCGAGGAACGCGGCGAGCAGCGCCACCGTCGACATTCGCGGCAGGCCGGGGCGCGGTGGCGGTGGCCGGCGCCGCAGCCATACGTTCTCCACGGCCGGATCGGTTCTGCTGCGGACGTACGGCGGCGCGTCCGGGGCCTCACCGCCCATCGAGCCGGTAGAAATGTCATCGCCCGTGTCACTGGAACCCTCATCCGGTGCCATAGCCAGAACGGTAGCCGCCACGACGGCGACCCGCCGCAATTCCCGCGCGGCGCAACCCAGTTGGAACTCAGGCCAGGCGCCGCCGCCGGAACGCCTCGGCGGACGCGCCGGTCGTCAGGTCGACGGTGTGGACGCCCAGTTCGACTCCGTCCTCGGTGAGTTCGAGCACCATGAAGCCCAGGTCGTGATAGTTCTCGTACAGCGCACTGTGGCCCGCGCTCGGGGTGAGCCGCGGCTCGGCCCCGACCGTCTTGGCGGCCGCGCCGGACACGATCTGCCTGGTTCCCTTCGTTGCCGCCGTGGGTTCGAGCACCTGGAGCGAGTGGTCGTGCCCGGACAGGAGGAACTGGCAGCGGCCGATCACGTGGTCTTCGATGAACCGCTTCACGTGCACGCCGTTGATCGGCTCCAGCGACAAGCCCTCGTAGCGGCCCGCGTCCCCGTGCGGGCCGTTGTTCAGATACGGGTGGTGGGTGCAGGCGACTTTCCAGGTGGCGGGCGATTCGGTGAGAGCGCGATCGAGCCAGTCGCGCTGCTCGTTCATGAACTGTCCGTCGACCGCCCAATAGGGTGTGAAGACCGGCGGCAGGTAGGCGGCGAGCGGGTTGACGTCGAGGACGAAGAATTCGACAACGGGGTTCTGCTCGGGAATGCGCACCGAGTAGTAGCGGCTCGGCATCCACCAGCGCCTGGAGCCGGCGTGGTATTCCACCTCGGCGTTGCCGCGCAGCAGCCACCCGCCGTCACCGCCGAGCACCGAGCTGTTGTCGTGGTTGCCCAACACCATCAGCCAAGGGAAATCCAAACCGGTATTGGGATTTTCGAACTTGCCGGCGAACTGTTGGTCGGCGGCGCCGTCGGGTCCGTGTTCGTAGATGTTGTCGCCGAGCCCGAGTGCCAGCGAGACAGGTTCGCGGCTGTGCAGCGCGCGCATGGCGTCGGCGACCGCCCACTGGGTGCGGGTCCCGGTGCCCGCGTCGCCGGTCACCAGCACCCGCACCCGGCGCTCGGCCGGGAAGGGAAACTTCGTGACCCCCTCGGCGACGGGTACCGCGTGCGCCGGAGTGCGGCCGACCAACGTGGCCCCGGCCGCGAGCGTGGCCGCACCGGCCAGGAACTCCCGGCGCCCGATCGTCTCGCTCCGACTCACGCTGTCCTCCACAGTCTTCGACGGTCTCGCCCGGTGGCCATCCTCACCCCTCGTGTCCCGCGTGACGGTAGCGGCTCATTCGGCGCCGAGCACTTCGAGCACCTGTTCGCCGTATTTGGCGAGTTTGTTCTCACCGACGCCGTTGACGCCGCCGAGCTGCGCGAGGCTCGCGGGTTTGCGGGCCGCTATCTCGCGCAACGTGGCGTCATGGAAGACGACGTAGGCGGGCACGCCCTGCTCCTTCGCGGTGGCCGCGCGCCATTCGCGCAGCTTCTCGAACAGCGGCAGGTCGGTGGGCGGCAGCTCGGCCGAGGCCGCTTTGGCGGCCTTCGCGGCCCGCGCGGGCTTGGTCGCGCGTTCGGGCTCGCGGCGCAGCGGTACTCGCCGTCCGTCGAACAGCACCTCGCTGCTGGCCTCGGTCAGCGTCAGCACCCCGTAGTCTCCGTGGACGGCCAGCAGCCCGTGGGCAAGCAATTGCCGCACCACGCCGCGCCACTCCGTATCGCGCAGGTCGGTGCCGACGCCGAACACCTTCAGCTCGTGGTGGTCGTATTGCAGAACCTTCGGGTTCTTCTTGCCGAGCAGGATGTCTACGATGTGACCGGCGCCGAACCTCTGGCCACGTTCCCGCTCGAGCCGCAGCACCGTGGACAGCAGCTTCTGCGCGGCCACCGTGCCGTCCCAGGATTGCGGTGGGGACAGGCAGGTGTCGCAGTTGCCGCAGGGCAATCCGGGCTCGCCGAAGTAGGCCAGCAATTGGGTGCGCCTGCAGCCGACCGTCTCGCACAGCGCGAGCATCGCGTCCAGGTGCAGCTGGAGCTGGCGACGGTGCGCGGCGTCGCCCTCGGAGGAGTCGATCAGCTTGCGCTGCTGCACCACGTCGTTGAGGCCGTAGACCATCCACGCCGTGGAGGGCAGCCCGTCCCGGCCGGCGCGCCCGGTTTCCTGGTAGTACCCCTCGACCGATTTCGGCAGGTCGAGATGGGCGACGAAGCGCACATCGGGCTTGTCGATGCCCATGCCGAAGGCGATGGTCGCCACGACGACCAGTCCGTCTTCGCGCAGGAAGCGCGACTGGTTCGCCGCGCGGATGCGATTGTCCAAGCCCGCGTGGTAGGGCACCGCGGTGACGCCGTTCTCGGTGAGGAACGCCGCGGTCTTCTCCACCGAGTTGCGCGACAGGCAGTAGACGATGCCCGCGTCTCCCGCGTGCTCGTTGCGGATGAATTCCAGCAACTGACGCTCGGGGCGGTTCTTCGGCTCGATCCGGTACTGGATATTGGGACGGTCGAAGCTGGACACGAACCGGCGGGCGGTGCCGAGGTCGAGACGCTGGATGATCTCATCGCGCGTCTTCTCGGTGGCGGTCGCGGTCAGCGCGATCCGTGGTACGTCCGGCCAGCGCTCGTGCAGCATGGAAAGGCCCAGGTAGTCGGGCCGGAAGTCGTGACCCCACTGGGAGACACAGTGCGCCTCGTCGATGGCGAACAGCGCGACCTTGCCGCGATCCAGCAACTGCCCGGTGGAGTCGAGGCGCAACCGCTCCGGCGCCAGGTACAGCAGATCGAGTTCGCCCGCGATGAATTGCGCCTCGACGGTCCGGCGCTCGTCGGGGTACTGCGTGGAGTTGAGGAAGCCGGCACGCACGCCCAGTGCGCTGAGCGCGTCCACCTGATCCTGCATGAGGGCGATCAGCGGGGAGACCACCACCCCGACGCCGGGGCGCACCAGCGCGGGGACCTGATAGCAGAGCGACTTGCCTCCGCCGGTCGGCATGAGCACCAGCGCGTCGCCACCGTCGATCACGTGCTGGACGATCGCCTGCTGATCGCCACGGAAGCTGTCGTAACCGAAGACTCGGCGTAGGACCTGTTGCGCCGCAACGGATCCGGTGTCCGACCCGGACGCGACACCGGTCGCTACAGCCGCGAAATCATCGGGGGAAGTCACCCGGCCCATCCTACGAGCGCCAGGGCGGGGCGGTACCGGCACGGTTCGGCGTTCACCCTGGTGGGCGCCCGAGTTGTGCACATGTGGACAACTCGGATCCGGATCTTTCGCCGCGGCGCACCGACCTCGGGTTTTCTACCGCTCCGGCGGAAATCTAGAGGCTTCCCGCTCGGTTCGGCGCTGTTATGTTGTCGCTCATGGCAAAAGGGACAGGAATCCGGGTGCGCGCCGCGGTACTGAGCGCCGTCGCCGTGGTCGCCGGGCTCATCACGGCGATGCCGGCAGCACAGGCGGAGACATTCCCCGCCATGTGCTCGGACGGCTGGGAGACCACGACCGTCATCGAAGGAGTCGGCAATCTCGAGAATCTCGATTCCGACGGACGCGGCGGTTTCTACGTCACCGGTCTGATGGATGGTTACCTGGCGCACGTCGACGGCGCCGGGCGAATGACGAAGCTGGTCACCGATCTGCACCGCCCGGCGGGCGTGCGCGTAGCCGGGCGCTACGTCTACTTCCTCACCGGGGACGGCCTCAGTGAACCGCCGGGCACGCTCCAGCGCTACGACATCGAGACCGGCGCGGTGCACGTCCTGCTGACCGGGCTGAACGGGCCGAACGGTCTGTTGCTGCTGCCGGATGGCAGCCTGCTGTTCACCACCATCGGCCTGAGCGGTCCGAGCGGCATCTCCCGCTACTGGCCCGAGACGAGCGAGTACGAGCGGGATTGGTCGGCGCTGCCGCCGTCCAACGGCCTCGCGCTGGCCGCCGACGGCGAATCGGTCTTCGTCGACACCATGACGCTGCAGATCCTGCGTGTGCGGCTCGACGAGCCGGCGCATCCCACCGTCGTCTCCGGCATCCCGGACCTGGTCGCGCTGCCCGACGATATGGAGGCCACCCGGGCGGGCGCGCTGTTCGTCGCCGATCACATACTCGGCGCCGTCTACCGGGTGGATACGACGACCGGCGCCACCTGCGCGATCATCACGGGCCTGATCAAGCCCGGCCCGTTGCGCAATCCGCCGGACGGCGCCACGTCGGTGCGCATCGACCGGGACGGGAACGCGTGGGCGCTCTACGTCACCAGCATGGACGGCACCCTGCGCCGCCTGCGCCCGCCGCCGGGGATCGATCTCACCCCGGCGAACCCGGCGCGGGCCGGATAGTTCGAGAGACTTCCGGCATGCGGAGGTCGCCGCGTTGTCCACATCCGACGGGGGGGCAAGCCGTGGTCGAAGTGGCATCCGTGGTGGCGGCCACCCGGCGACGCCGAGCGACCGCAGAACAACTCAGCCGCGAAAGCGGTCGAGGACCTGCTCGTGCAGCAGGCCGTTGGTGGCGATCGCGTCGCCACCGTGCGGACCGGGTGCGCCGTCCAGCGCGGAGAAACGCCCGCCCGCTTCGCGGACGAGAATGTCCAGGGCGGCCAGGTCCCACAGCGAGACCTCCGGTTCGGTGGCGATGTCGACGGCGCCTTCGGCGAGCAGGCAGTAGCTGAGGAAATCGCCGTAGCCGCGCACGCGCCACACGTCGTCGGTCAGGGTGATGAACTGTTCGCGCAGGCCGCGCTCGCGCCAGCCGGACAGACTGGAGAACGCCAGGCTGGCCGAACCCAGCTCGCTGACGGCGGAGACCGAGATCGGCTCGGCCGCCTGCCCGTCGAAGCTCGACCACGCGCCCGATCCCGCGGCCGCCCACCAGCGCCGTACCAGGGACGGCGCGCTCACCACACCGACAACCGGTTCGCCGTCCTCCAGCAGCGCGATCAGCGTCGCCCAGATGGGCACCCCGCGCACGAAGTTCTTCGTGCCGTCGATCGGGTCGATCACCCATTGCCTTCCGCTGAATTCGGCGTCGCCGCCGAACTCCTCGCCGAGCACCGCGTCGTCCGGTCGTTGCTCGGACAACACCTGCCGGATCGCCTGCTCCACGGCCAGATCGGCGTCCGACACCGGCGTCAGATCCGGCTTCGCGTCGACCTTCAGGTCCAGCGCACCGAAGCGAGCCCGGGTGATCGCGTCGGCGGCGTCGGCCAGCCGCAGGGCGAGTTCGAGATCGGAGGAGTACACAGCCACGCTCCGCACCCTATCGGTCCGCCCGGCTGCCGCCGTTCCCGTCCGGCGCTCATCCCACCGGTTGCAGCGACCGTGCCGCGACCAACGCGCTCGCCCACCAGTGCAGTTGGTCGAGCATCGCCGTCGCGACGGCCGCGGGCTCTTCCGGCTCCCGCAACCGCCCCTCGTCGTCGAACAGCAGGTAGTAGCGCGGGAAGGACACGTAGTGACGCACGGTGTGCGCGTTGAGTTCGTTGAAGATCTGCCGCAGGTGCTCGATGGCGAGCAGGCCGCCGGAGGCTCCGCTGTAGCCGACGAAGCCGATCGCCTTCGCGTCCCACTGGGTGAAGTGCCAATCGATGACGGCCTTGAGGGAGGCGGGGATGCTGCGGTTGTAGTCGGGCGTGACGATGACGAAGGCGTCGGCCGCCGCGAGCCTGCGCGTGAGGTCGGTCATGCCTTCGGGCCGCGGCGGGTTCGGGTCCATCGCCGGAGGCACCGCGGGCAACTCCAGGGGAATGTGCGCCTCCGCCAAGTCGATGACGTCCACCTCGAACCCACCGTGCCGCCGCGCCTGCTCGCTGAACCATGTGGCCACCACGGGGCCGAAGCGGCCCTCCCGGACGCTGCCGATGATCACCGCGAGCTTCAAGGGAGCGTTGGACATGCTGTTCCTCCTCGGATCACGAAGCGGCCCGGCTCGGGCCGCCCACTCAATCTGCTGCCCGGCGCGCGGAGCAGGGAGACCGGCGTAAGAGTGGTAGTGACAGGGACACCCTCCAGGCGGCGCGCCTTGTTAGCTTCGAGAGGTGAGCGACAACGAACTCGGGCTCTTCCTGCGCAGCCGCCGTGAAGCGGTGACGCCCGCGCAGGTCGGCCTGCCCACCGGCCCGCGGCGGCGCACCCCGGGCTTGCGGCGCGCCGAGCTGGCCACCTCGGCCGGGGTCAGCGTGGAGTACGTCACGCGCCTCGAGCAGGGGCGTGACCGGCATCCCTCGCCCCCGGTGCTGTCCGCGCTCGCGGACGCGTTGCGGTTGAGCCCCGCCGAGCGCATCCACCTGCACCGATTGAGCAAGTCGGTGGACAGCGGGTTCACCTGCATGGGCGACGCGCAGCCGCTGCGCGAGGTGCGGCCGACGGTGCGCGCGATCCTGGATCGGCTCGAACCCGCGCCCGCCGTCGTGGTCAACCGCCTCACCGAAGTGCTCGCCTACACCGGCGGTTACCACCGGCTGATGGCACCGACCGGACTGTTCGACGGCCCGCACACCCCGCCCAACCTGGCGCGTTTCGTCTTCTGCCTGCCCGCCGCCCAGAACCTCTACCCGGACTGGGAGCACATCGCCGACGCGACGGTCGCCACGCTGAAACAGGGACCGTTCCGAGCCGACCCGCATATCGCCGCCCTCGCCGACGAACTCACCGTCACCGTGGGCCCGGCGTTCGCCGACCGGGTCGAGACGGTGCCGAGCCTGGCCGCCGCCACCGGCATCACCCGTCTCGCCCACCCCGAGGCCGGTTCGCTGCGCCTGGCCTACGAATCCCTCGAACTCTCCGCCGACGACGACCAGCGGGTGATCGTCTACCTGCCCGCCAACGACACCACCGCCGCCGCCCTCGACGCGCTCAACGGACGCCGTCCCGGCGGATTGCACGCGGTCTCGGGCTGAGCGGTCGGTATCGCGGCGTTGGCGGTCACCCACAGGCGGAATCAGTGGAGTTCGACACACCGCCCGGCCGGGCCCGGTCCGGCGATCCGGCAAGACGAGCGATCGGCCGCGACGGCATCTCACCGCGCTACAGAACGGTCATCTACCCTGCGAATTCCAATCGCCAACTGCGCCAAGCGCGCTCGCCGTTTAGGGTGGAAACCCATGAGGCGTCCGTCACAGCGCACCCGTCCCGCGGGGAGCCGGGAACGTGCGTGTGACGTCCCGGCGACCCGACCGGCCGGCCCGCGCACGACGGCGCCCACCCCCGGCGACGCCGTCCCCGGTCATCCCGCGCGCACTCGTGTGCTGCCGTCGCAGAGGGGCAGCTAGGCTTGACGATCGTGCATCCTGACGTTTCCGCTGATCTCGCCGAACTCGACGCCACCCTGAAGACGGTCGAATCGGTCCTCGACATCGACGAGCTGCGCCGTCGTATCGACGAGCTCGAGCATCAGGCCGCCGACCCCGACCTGTGGAACGACCAGGACCACGCCCAGCAGGTCACCAGTGAGCTGTCGCACGCCCAGGGTGAACTGCGCCGGGTGGAGGAGCTGCGTCAGCGGCTCGACGATCTGCCGGTGCTCTACGAACTGGCCGAGGAGGAAGAGGGCGAGGCCAGGACCAGCGCGCTCGCCGAAGCCGACGCCGAGCGGGTCGCGCTGCACAGCGACGTCGAGGCGATGGAGGTCCGCACGCTGCTGTCGGGCGAGTACGACAAGCGCGACGCGCTGGTGAACATCCGCTCCGGCGCCGGTGGCGTGGACGCCGCCGACTGGGCCGAGATGCTGATGCGCATGTACATCCGCTGGGCCGACCGGCACAAGTACGGGGTCGAGGTCTACGACACCTCCTATGCCGAGGAAGCGGGCATCAAGAGCGCCACCTTCGCGGTGAAGACGCCCTATGCCTACGGCACGCTGTCGGTCGAGATGGGCACCCACCGGCTGGTTCGGATCAGCCCGTTCGACAACCAGGGTCGCCGCCAGACCTCCTTCGCCGAGGTCGAGGTGCTACCCGTGGTCGAGACCACCGACCACATCGAGGTGCCGGAGACGGAGATCCGCGTCGACGTGTACCGCTCGTCGGGCCCGGGTGGCCAGAGCGTCAACACCACCGACTCCGCGGTCCGCATCACCCACCTGCCCACCGGCATCGTGGTCACCTGCCAGAACGAGAAATCGCAGCTGCAGAACAAGATCTCGGCCATGCGCGTGCTGCAGGCCAAGCTCCTGGAGCGCAAGCGGCAGGAAGAGCGCGCCGAGATGGACGCGCTGAAGACCAACGAGGGTGCGTCCTGGGGCAATCAGATGCGCTCCTACGTGCTGCACCCCTACCAGATGGTCAAGGACCTGCGGACGAACCACGAGGTCAACAATCCGTCGGCGGTGCTCGACGGCGACATCGACGGGTTCATCGAGTCGGGTATCCGTTGGCGAATGCGAGAGCAGGCGAGCTAGATGAATGTCGCGGGCATCCAGGCGATCGCTTCCACCGGTTTCACCACGTGGCTACGCGGCGCGGGCCTGGAGATCGTGCTGCTCATCCTCGGTGCCATCCTGTTCAGCCGGTTCGCCACCTACCTGAGGGACCGGGTCACCCGCCGGATCGACGCCGGATTCCACAGCAGCGACGCCCTGGTGCGCACCGAGGCGGCCAAGCATCGGCACGCGCTGGCCCAGGTGATCACCTGGGTGGTGCTGACCATCGTCTACGTGCTGATCACCATGGAGGTGCTGCGGCGGCTCGGCTTCGCCGTCACCGGATTGGTCGCGCCCGCCGCGGTGCTCGGCGCCGCGCTCGGTTTCGGCGCGCAGCGCATCGTGCAGGACATCCTCGCCGGATTCTTCCTGATCACCGAGCGGCAGTACGGGTTCGGCGATGTGGTCCGCATCGCGGTGACTGGAGCCGCGGAGCAGGCGGAAGGTACGGTCGAGGACGTCACGCTGCGGATCACCACGTTGCGCAACGCCGACGGTGAAGTGATCACGGTGCCCAACGGCCAGATCGTGAAGGTCACGAACCTGTCGAAGGACTGGGCACGCGCCGCGATCGACGTGCCGGTGGCCGCCAGCGCTGACATCACCAGGGTCAACGAGATCCTGCACGAGGTCGGTACAAAGGCGTACGAAGACGCTCGTCTGCAGCCGTTGCTGCTCGACGAGCCCACCGTCATGGGTGTGGAAGACCTCACCGTCGACCAGATGAACATCCGAATGGTTGCCCGGACGTTGCCGGGCAAACAGTTCGAAGTCGGACGCGAGCTGCGAGTGCGAGTCGCCGCGGCGCTGCGCCGGGAGGGAATCAGTGAGACCACGTAGATCCACGGCGATCCTGATGGCAACCTGGGTCGCCACGTTCGTGCTGTACGTCTTCGTCAAACCCGATGAAACCACCACCCCTCCGGCCACCCTGGTCAACGCTGTTCCGGCAGCGGTGATCACGGAACCGCCGGGCCGCTGAGCCGAGCGCGACGGTCCGCCGCCACGCTGTCCCCCATGGTTGACGACGCAGGCCGCGACCGGTTGCTGGTTACACTGGCTCCCCGTGATCACCATGCGGAACGTGACCAAGTCGTACAAGACCTCGACGCGACCCGCGCTGGACGACATCACCGTCGATGTGGGCAAGGGCGAGTTCGTCTTCATCATCGGACCGTCCGGCTCGGGCAAATCGACCTTCATGCGATTGCTGCTGAAGGAGGAGGCGCCGACGGCGGGCGAGATCAGAGTCGCCGATTTCCGGGTCGACCGGTTACCCGGCCGCAAGGTGCCCAAGCTGCGCCAGCGCATCGGGTGCGTGTTCCAGGACTTCCGGCTGCTGCAGCAGAAGACGGTGTACCAGAACGTCGCGTTCGCGCTGGAGGTGATCGGCAAGCGGCGCCAGTTCATCGACCGCACCGTTCCCGAGGTGCTCGACATGGTGGGGCTCGGCGGCAAGGCCGACCGGCTGCCGACCGAGCTTTCCGGTGGTGAACAGCAGCGCGTCGCGATCGCGCGGGCGTTCGTGAACCGGCCGCTGGTCCTGCTGGCCGACGAACCGACCGGCAATCTCGATCCCGACACCAGCGCCGACATCATGATGCTGCTGGAGCGGATCAACCGCGTCGGCACCACGGTGGTGATGGCCACCCACGACAACCACATCGTCGACGCGATGCGCAGGCGGGTGGTGGAACTCGACCACGGCCGCCTGGTGCGTGACGAGGCCACGGGCGTGTACGGGGTGGGCCGGTAATGCGCGCGAGCTTCCTGTTCGGCGAGGTCTTCGCGGGCCTGCGCCGCAACGTCACGATGACCATCGCGATGATCCTGACCACGGCGGTCTCGCTCACCATGCTCGGCGGCGGTCTGCTCGCGGTGCGCATCGCGGACAAGACCGAGCAGTACTTCCTGGACCGGCTGGAGGTGCGGCTGTACCTCACCGAGGACGTCTCGGCCAACGACCCGGACTGCTCGCAGGACCCGTGCCGGTCGCTCATGGCGGACCTGAAGGCCACCGGCGGCGTGGAGTCGGTCCAGTTCCTCAATCGCGAGGAGGCCGTCCGCGAGGCCAAGGAGAAGACCTTCAAGGACCAGCCCGAGCTGGCCAAATACGTCAGCGAGACGCCGCTGCCCGCGTCGCTGCGGGTGAAGATGGAGGACGCGGAGCTCTACCCCACGATCTACGAGAAGTTCTACGATCGCCCCGGCGTCGGCATGGTGCGCAACGACAAGGACATCGTGGACCGGCTGGTCAGCCTGTTCGACGGGTTGCGCAACGCGGCCTTCGGTCTGGCCGTGCTGCAAGCGCTTGCCGCGGTGATGCTGATCGCCAACATGGTGCAGATCGCCGCGTTCACCCGGCGCACCGAGGTCGGCATCATGCGGTTGGTCGGCGCGACCCGCTGGTACACCCAGTTGCCGTTCCTGCTCGAGGCCATGGTCGCCGCGCTGGCCGGCTCGGTGCTCGCGGTGCTCGGTCTGCTCATCGCCCGCCCGCTGGTGATCGACAGCGCCCTCGGCGACCTGTTCGCCAGCAAGGTCTTCCCCCGCATCACCGGCGACGACATCGCGATGACCGCGCTGGTCATCGCCCCGGTCGGCATCGTCTTCGCGGCGATCACGGCCTACGCGACGCTGCGCTACTACGTGCGCGAGTGAGCGCCGGAGCCGGTGGCCGCCGCGCCACCGGCTCGTCCGGGCCGGGCCTTCCTGTGTGCGAACCTCACAGCACGAGCTCGGTCAACTGATCCCAGTCGAGCTGGATCCGGATCGGCAGGTCCACGGCGAACGCGGTCTGCGGTTTCAGGAGGCGGGCGAGCCGATAGTGGCCGACGCTGTGGTCGAGACCGTAGGTCTCGATGGCGGTGACCTCGGTGTCCGACACACTGACCAGCCAGTACCACGGGATTCCGGCAGCTGCGTACTCGCCCATTTTCTCGAGCCGGTCCGTTTTGACATGACTGGGCGAGATGACCTCGACGGCGATCTTCAAATAGCGTGCGGGCACCGGTCGCACGTCCGCCGGTACGTACTCGAACAAGGCGATGTCGGGACGCCGAATCGTCGCGCGAGGCACTTCCCAGAGCACCACTTCGAAGTCGTGGTTGGCATCCAGACATGCCAAGGGATCTTCGGCCATATTCTCCCGGGCCGCCGCTTCCAACATCGCGAGCAGCCGATGGACGGCTTTCTGGTGTGCCCGGGTCGGGGATTCGCATCGAACCGCGTCCCCGTTCACCACCTCCACCAAGCGGCAGAACTCGTCGGGAAGTTCGCGCCAGATGTCGACCGTGATCGGCTCCGGCTGCACGTTGTCCGGCCGGGCCCAGTCGAAGATCGCTGACATGCGTCGGATTGTAATCACGGCAGCACCGTCGGCCGCCCGCGCCGACCACATCACCCACGCCACCACCAGCATGTTCGCCACCACGGTCAGCACCGCCGTCATGCGTGCTGCGGGCTCCCGCGCCGGTCGGTCCCGACAGCTCCCACACCGTCGTCGCGAGGCGGACGGGCATCCGAGTTCCGGTAACGAAACAGGATCGATCATCACTTTCGCCTTGGAACCGGGCGAATCGGCGGCGGCCGCCTCGACTCTTCGGCCCGGCAGCTTCTCCTGCAGGCCGGAAAGTGCAGCTCATCGCCCTTGCAGGCGTGGTGCCGCGCGTGGTGCAGACGGCGTCCGATCGCCGACTGCCCAGCTTTGGGCACTTGTCCAGCAAGGCCCGGATTCCGCGCGTATGCTGCATCTCGACGCCGTTCTTACTCAGCAGTAAGATAGCCTTACTCTGGAGTAAGATAGCCGGAGACAGACCGCACCAAACCGTCCGAGAAAACAGGTGATGATGAGCACTCGAGACAGCGCAACGAAGCGACGTCCAGACACGTCCGCGGTCGGCCTGACCCATCCCAAGCGGGATTGGATGGGCGCGGCGATGCGGGTCATGACGACTCTCACCGGGTCGGAACTCGCCGAGAAATACAACCTGCGCAAGCCGATCGAGCGCGTCACCTATGAGGGCACCAAGACCGGCTTCCGCACGCTCGGCGCGGCTACCCGCGCGTTCGCCAGGGTGGCGGGCAGCGGCGCGCCGAAGCGCCTGGCCACCAACGAGGCGAAGAACAAGGACTTCTTCGACCTGACGCCGTCGGACGAACAGCAGATGATCGTCGAGACGGTGCGGGAGTTCGCCGCCGAGATCCTGCGTCCGGCCGCCTACGAGGCCGACAATGCCGCCAAGGCGCCCCGCGACCTGCTCGAGCGCGCCGCCGAACTCGGCATCACCCTGATCAACGTGCCCGAAGAACTCGAGGGTGCGGCCTCCGAGCGCGGTGCGGTGACCAACTCGCTGGTCGCCGAGGCGCTCGCGCACGGCGACATGGGTCTGGCCCTGCCCATCCTGGCGCCCAGCGGCGTCGCGGTCGCGCTCTCGCAGTGGGGCAGCGACGCGCAGCAGAAGACCTACCTGCCGTCCTTCACCGGTGAGAACGTGCCGCAGGCCTCCGTGGTGATCAGCGAGCCGCGCGCCCTGTTCGATCCGTTCGCCCTGGACACCAAGGCGGTGCGCTCGCCGAGCGGCTACCGCATCTCGGGCGTGAAGAGCCTGGTGCCCGCCGCGGCCGATGCCGAGCTGTTCCTCGTCGCCGCGGAGCTGGACGGCCGTCCCGCGCTGTTCATCGTCGAGTCGGACGCGCCGGGCCTGGTGGTGGAGGCCGACCCGAGCATGGGTCTGCGCGCCGCGGGCCTGGGCCGCCTGATCCTGGACAACGTCGCGGTCGGCACCGACGCCATCCTGGGCGATGGTGACGCCGCGACCCGCGCCGAGGAGTACGCCGACGCCGTGCGCCTGGCCCGCCTCGGCTGGGCTTCGCTCGCCGCGGGCACCGGTAAGGCCGTGCTCGACTACGTGATCCCGTATGTGAACGAGCGCGAAGCGTTCGGCGAACCGATCTCGCACCGTCAGGCGGTCGCGTTCATGGTCGCCAACATCGCCATCGAACTCGACGGCCTGCGGCTGGTGACGCTGCGCGGCGCGTCCCGCGCGGAGCAGGGCCTGTCCTTCGGCCGCGAGGCGGCGCTGGCCCGCAAGCTCGCCACCGACAAGGGCATGCAGATCGGCCTCGACGGCGTGCAGCTGCTCGGCGGTCACGGCTTCACCAAGGAACACCCGGTCGAGCGCTGGTACCGCGACCTGCGGGCCATCGGCATCGCCGAAGGTGTCGTGCTCATCTAACCGGCCCGTTCCGTTTTCCAGGAGACCTCACCCCATGATCAATCTCGAACTCCCCAAGAAGCTGCGGGCCAGCGCGAACCAGGCGCACCAGGTCGCGCAGGAGATCTTCCGCCCGATCTCGCGCAAGTACGACCTCGCCGAGCACGACTACCCGGTCGAGCTGGACACCATGGCCGCCATGGTCGAGGGTCTGGCCGACTCCGGCACCCAGAAGATCGGCGGCGCCGCCGGTGGCCGGTCCGACGACAGCGACACCGACCGTCACGCCACCGAGCTGCTCGGCAACACCAACGGCGGCAACATGTCCGCGCTGCTGAACGCGCTGGAGACCTCCTGGGGCGACGTCGGCCTCATGCTGTCGATCCCCTACCAGGGCCTGGGCAACGCGGCCATCGCCGCCGTGGCCACCGATGAGCAGTTGAAGCGCTTCGGCAAGGTGTGGGCCTCGATGGCGATCACCGAGCCGTCGTTCGGCTCCGACTCCGCCGCCGTGTCCACCACCGCCGTGCTCGACGGTGACGAGTGGGTGCTCAACGGCGAGAAGATCTTCGTCACCGCGGGCCAGCGTTCGACCCACATCGTGGTGTGGGCGACGGTGGACAAGAGCCTCGGACGCGCGGCGATCAAGTCGTTCGTCGTGCCGCGCGACGCTCCCGGCCTCTCGGTGGCCCGGCTCGAGCACAAGCTCGGCATCAAGGCCTCCGACACCGCCGTGCTGCTGTTGCAGGACTGCCGGATTCCGAAGGACAACATCCTCGGCAGCCCGGAAGTCAACGTGGAGAAGGGTTTTGCCGGGGTCATGCAGACCTTCGACAACACCCGCCCGCTCGTCGCCGCGATGGCGATCGGCGTCGCCCGCGCCGCGCTCGAAGAGCTGCGCTCCATCCTGACCGGCGCCGGTGTGGAAATCTCCTACGACACCCCCGCCAACAACCAGCACGCCGCCGCCGCCGAATTCCTGCGGATGGAAGCCGATTACGAGGCCGCCTACCTGCTCGCCCTGCGTGCCGCGTGGATGGCCGACAACAAGAAGCCCAACTCGCTCGAGGCGTCCATGTCCAAGGCGAAGGCGGGCCGCACCGGCACCGACGTCACCTTGAAGGCCGTCGAACTGGCCGGGGCCATCGGCTACTCCCAGCGCACCCTGCTGGAGAAGTGGGGCCGTGACTCGAAGATCCTCGACATCTTCGAAGGCACCCAGCAGATCCAGCAGCTCATCGTCGCCCGCCGCATCCTCGGCAAGACCAGCGCCGAGCTGAAGTGATACCGGCTTAGACGATCCGGGTAGCGAAATCCGGTGCGAGCTTCTCGGACTCGCACCGGATTTTCCGTTTCCATGCCATCGGGCAAAACGAATGACGTGTCCACCGAACGGATTTGGTGATCAGGCGGCTATGGCTTCCGGACCGGATGTTCCGTATCCTTCGCGCACATGTGGAGCATTGTTCTCATTTCGATCGTCAGTTGTTTCGTGATCGCCGCTGGATTCGCGTGGGGGCTGCCCGGCGACTGAGGCACTTCAGGATCGGGTTCGCTCGCCGTCTTGGTTGATGTCGCGATGCGGCGCCTCGGTGGAGGATTCACGGTCGGCCGCTTGTCCCGCTGCTTGCCGCATGCGTCGGTCGGCGATCCAGGGGTCGGTATCGGCGGGGATCACCAAAAGGGTCAGGCTGGTGCCGTTGCGTCCGACCAGTCGCATGGTGTCGGAGGGCTGCCCGGTCACCGGGCCGTGGATACGGATGCCGTCGTCGTCATCTATGCGGCGCTGGGCGAGGCTGATGGCGTTCCAGTCGAATCCGATGCGATCGAGTTCGCCGAGCCGGGGCCTGAGAGCGGTGATCAGGTCGTGCAGCTCCGTGGTGATATTCGACGTCCACGGCCACCACGCACCGCCGATCCGGGCGGGAGCGCCGCCGGCGGGGCGCAGGAGGACTCGGGGCGTGCGGGTCGGGACGGAGAAGGGTTGCCGGTCGCTGTGGGAACCCCCCGCGTCAGCGCCCATATCGGCATGGTTGGTGATGGGGCGTAGCTGTTGCGTCATGAGACGCTCCTGTCGCGATCCACGGAAGGATCGGAATTTCGGATCGGGGACGGCGCGACCTCGAGCGGTCGGCGCGCGGGATGCCTCCGAATACTTCGATCCTACCCGGTGACGGCACGCATCCGCGCTGGTCGCTGGCGGAATTTCCCCTTTGGAGCGGGTTCAGTCCGGCGGGGCGGCACTCCGGCGCGCGAGTTGCGCGGCGGTGAGGTCGGCCGTCCAGAGGGGCTGGAGCATGTGCCAGTCGGCGGGGTGGGCGGCGATACCGGCCGCGAAGCGATCGGCCAGCGCCTGGGTGGTCTCGCCCACTCCACGGCTGGTGTCGAGCGGGGGACCCACGTGGACTCCCCAACCGTCCGGGGTGAACCAGCAGTGCACGGGGAGCAGTGGCGCGCCCGTGTCGATCGCCAGCCGGGCCGGACCGGCAGGCAGCCGAGCGGGCTCACCGAAGAAGGTGACCGGTACGCCCGTACCGGACAGGTCGCGTTCACCGAGCAGTCCGACTATCCGTCCCTGCCGGATCCTGGCGAGCAGCTGCGGGAACGGCGGCGTCGCGGTGCCGGTGAGCGGGATGATCTCGAAACCCAGACGTTCACGGAAACGGACGAAACGCCGGAACAACGATTCCGGCGCGAGCCGCTCCGCGACCACAGTCGGTGAGCCGACGCGCTGCACCAGCCAGACTCCGGCCAGGTCCCAATTACCGCTGTGCGGCAGTGCGAGTACGGCACCGGTGCCGCGTTCGACCGCCTGGTGGATGTGTTCCAGCCCGGTCGCGCAGGATTCGATGGTGTCGGCCAGCCGTACCGGGTCCATCGACGGCAGCCGGAAGGCTTCGCGCCAGTACCGGGCATACGAGCGCAGGCTCGCCCGGACCAGCTCATGCGGCACCTCGCCCGGCGCGGTGCCCAGGACACGGGAGAGATTGCGGCGCAACTGGTTCGGGCCGCCGTCGCGGGCCGCGCGTTCGGCTCCCGCGTCGAAGAGGCGGACGGCCAGCGATTCCGGCAGGGCGCGCACCAGCCGCCAGCCGGCGGCGTAACCCAGGTCCCACACCCGGCCGGCCGGATGCACTAATCGCTGCCGGAGTCGACCGGTCCCGCTTCGTCGGTCGCCGCGGACGGCGTCGCGGAGACGACGTCGCTGAATACGGGCACGGGAACTCCGGCCGCAGGCGCGCCGACCTCTGCGGGCTCACTCGGGTGGCTGAACAGGGGTGACCGGTTACTTCGATGCATTTTCTGGATTCTCCGCTCATTCGCGATCGATGACGCCCGATTGGGTGGCACACCGTAGAGATACGGTCACCGCCGCCGCGGATTCGGCGGTCGCCTCGAAACCCACACTACCCTCGGCCAGACCATACGGAACGGTTTATCGAGCATGCGCCCCCGCAGGCCCGCGATCGGCAGCCACATCAGTTGACGCCATGCTGCCCACGAGCGAGCATCCGAACGCCGTCGGCGGCCCGTTTCGCAGAGGCCTCGCGCGGCGCGGAAACCGCTGCGCCCTATGATCCATCGTGCTCGCCCCGCTGACGAGCACGCCGCTGCGTCGATGAGTCAACGACACGATCACGCCATTCGGCGTTCACCCCTGGACAGGCGGCGCACCGACCAGGCAGCCTATCGCCCTGAGTCGCTGGATCGACGAATCAGCGGACGTATTTTCACTCGAGCTGTACCAGAAAACTTCGAGGAGAACTGGTTATGCAACGACTGAGTCTCACGCGTCGCCTCGCCACCGCCTTCGCCGCCTCCGCGGTGCTGGTAGCCCCCTTCGCCGGGCACGCCGCCGCGCAGCCCGCCACGGTGGACTGGACTGCCGCCGCGCAGCAACTGCGCGCCGCCGCGGCCGGGAACGCGGCAGCCGAGCAGGCGGTGGATCGGCTGATCGCCTCCGGGCAGCCGGCCGAGGCCGAGCAGGTGGCCTTGCCCGCCCAACCGTTCCAGATTCCCGCGCAGTCGGATATCGGCCGAGGAGAGGGGCCCGGCGTATACGGATCGGGAATCGCCCTCGGGGTCGACGGATTCCGTCTCGGGTTCTTCGGCGGGCCCGGCACCATCTCGCCGAACCAGGGCGGCGCGAAGCTCGAAGTGCTGTGGGTCAACCTGGCCAACGGACGCAGCGGCACCGAACTTCTCTACGAGCACAACGATGTCCCGGTGGACACCACCATTCGCACCCGCGCCCTGGACACCGGCGCGGGCCCGGTCGCCGCCGCGGTGTACGGATCGCTGTGGCACCGCTGGTCGGTGCCCGTGAGCGACGAGAATCCGGACGGGTACGCCTACCGACTGGCCACGATCTCGGTCCCGTCGTTCGGCGCCGTCTACAACTGAGATCGCGGGCTCCGGCTCCCGCCGCCCGCGGGACCGGAGCCCTCGGTTTGTCGGAGAATACGTACTTCCGTAACTTTTGGATTCGTGAGTCTGGAAGACCGAGTCGCCGAGCTGGAGCGGCGGCTCAGCGCGCTGGAAGAGAATGTACGGCCGGAGAGCCTTCCTCCGGTCACCGCGGAGTGGGCGGTGGCCCGCCTACAGGAGGAGTTCGCGGCGGCAGACGAGCCCAACGGCGGCGTCGTCTTCGCCGGGTCGGTCCGCCTGCCCAACGACCAGCAGCGCGCATGGCAGGCCAGGTTCACCACCGGCGATCTCATCGAGGACGACTGGGCCGAGACCGCCGAATGCCTTGCCGCACTGGGCAGCCCGGTCCGGCTGCGTCTGCTGCGCGAGATCATGGGCGGGCGCAGAACCGCGGCCGAACTCGCCGGGGTCGACGGTGTGGGCGATTCCGGCCAGATCTATCACCACCTGCGGCAGCTGGCCGCGGTGGGCTGGCTGCACACCGCGGGCCGCGGCCGGTTCGAGGTCCCGGCCGCCAGGGTGGTTCCGTTACTGGTCGCCCTCGCCAGCGCCAGGCGCTGATCCGGGCGCCGCCCCGGCGGCGACGTATCCGGCGGTGGCGAGCACCGCGCCCATCTGCTCGTAGGCCGCGCGTTCGCGGGGCGCGATCGTGGCGAGGCCGTCGACGTAGCGGTTGAACATGCAGAACGCGGCCGCTACCAGTACCGCGTCGTGGATGTCCTCGTCTTTCGCACCCGCCGCGCGCGCCTGCTCGACGTCCTCGGGGGTCACCGCCAGCCCCGACTGCCGCACCTTGTCCGCGATCCGCAGCAGCGCACGGAGTTTCGGATCGATGGCGGCGGATTCCACGTCTTCGATGACGGCATCGATCACGTCGCGACCGCCGTCCACCAGCACCGCCGCCGTCGCCGCGTGCGACTGTGTGCAGAAATAGGTCTCGTTGCGCGAGGACACGTACGCGGCGATCGTCTCGCGCTCCCCCGGCGTCAGCGGAGACGACCCGCGCAACAAGGTCTGCGCGAATTCGCTCAGCGCCGCTCCGGTTTCGGGTTTGAACGCGAACAGACTCCGGATGCCGGGCAGATCGCCGGGAACATCGATGAACGGTTTGCGGTCCTGCGGATCGGACATCGGCCGCGTCTCCCTTCGAGCGGGCTCGGGACGTTGCGAGGGTATCGCTACCGGCCGGTAGCCACTAGCCGAAAACCGGAATCGGGCCGCGCACCGCTCCTACCAGCGACGGACACCCCGGATCCGAGACTGGTTTGTCCGATTCAATTGTGACCTGTCACACTCCGCACTGCTACGGTGGCAAGTCAACACGCCGTACCGGTTCGCTAGGTCGAGGACCGACGCGAGGGTTTTGTGGAGGTAATTCGACATGAACTTGGCCCACACGCTGGAGGCCGTGAAGGCGCTGGGTGTGCTGCGCTCCCGGGGTGTCACCGATCCCCGGAAGCCACTGGAAACGCTGCGGACGATGAAGGAATCACGCATCCTCGGCCCCCAGGCCACCTTGATCAGGCACTCCGCGCGGGTGGCGCCGGACGCGCCCGGCATCGTGGACGAGGCAGGCGCCCTGACCTACCGCGAACTGGACGACCGGTCGACGGCCGTCGCCCGCGGATTGCAGGCGGCGGGCATCACGGAGGGCATGGTGATCGGCCTGCTCGCGCGCGACCACCGCGGCCTGATCATCGCCATGGCCGCCGCGGGCAAGCTCGGCGTGCGGGTGGCACTGATGAACACCGGGTTCGCCAAACCGCAGTTCGCCGAGGTGTGCGAGCGCGAGAAGGTCAGGGCGGTGCTGCACGACAGCGAGTTCCTCGGCCTGCTCGACGCGCTGCCCACCGACCTGCCGCGCTACCTCACCTGGGTCGACGAGGGCACCGCGCTGCCCGAGGGCGCGCAGACCATCGACGACCTGGTCGCCGCCAACTCCGCCGATCCGCTGCCCGCGCCGAGCAAGCCCGGTGGCTTCATCATCCTGACCAGTGGCACCACCGGCCTGCCGAAGGGCGCGCCGCGCACCAAGGTCACTCCGCTGTCCACCGCGCAGATGGTCGATCGGATCCCGTTCCCGCAGCGCGGCACCCAGGTGATCGTCTCGCCGATCTTCCACAGCACCGGCCTGGCCACCTGGCTGGTCGGCGCGGCCCTGTCCAACAAGGTGGTGGTGCGCCGCCGGTTCGACGCCGAGGCGACGCTCGCCCTGGTCGCCGAGCACAAGGCCGACATGCTGGTGGCGGTGCCAACGATGCTGCACCGGATGGTCGAACTCGATCCGGCGATCCGGGCGAAGTACGACACGTCCTCGCTGAAGGCGATCGTGCTGGCCGGTTCGGCGCTGTCGCCCGAACTCACCATCAAGGCCACCGAGGCGTTCGGCCCGGTGCTCTACAACCTCTACGGCTCCACCGAGTGCGCCGTGGCGACCGTGGCGAATCCGGAGGATCTCGCGCTCGCCCCCGGCACCGTCGGGCGCGCGCCGATCACCTGTGAAGTGCGGCTCTACGACGAGAACGACCAGCGCGTCACCGCCATCAACACCACGGGACGGATCTTCATCCGCAGCGGCGCGCCGTTCGAGGGCTACACCGACGGCAGGCACAAGCAGATCATCGACGGCTACATGTCCAGCGGCGACGTCGGCCACTTCGACGAGAACGGCCTGCTCATGGTGGACGGCCGCGACGACGACATGATCGTGTCCGGCGGCGAGAACGTCTTCCCGCAGGAGGTGGAGAACCTGCTGCTGGAGCGGCCCGACGTCTTCGACGTGGCGGTGGTCGGCGTGGACGACGTGGAGTTCGGAAAGCGCCTGCGCGCCTTCGTCGTGCCCGAGCCGGGCCACTCCCCCGACGGCGAGGAGATCAAGGCGTACGTGAAGAACAACCTCGCGCGGTACAAGGTGCCGCGCGAGGTGGTCTTCCTCGACGACCTGCCGCGCAACGCGACCGGCAAACTGCTGCGCCGCGTGCTGGTGGACTACGAGGTCCAGGCCTGATCCGCAGCGGGCCGGGCTTCCCCGCCCGGCCCGCTACCAGCGGGTAACACCCGCTGAGATACATGACACAGCCGGTTACACGAGCTTGCTACTGTTAGCGCCAGCACTGGGTATCGAAATTGCGGTCCGCACCACCCGGAGGACCACCGGGTGACACCGCCGGAAGGTTGTCGTCGATGTCTCTTTCCCTCCCCGCGCTGGGCGGCACCGCCCGTAAGGCGGGCGATCTGGCCCTTGGCGTGAACGTGATGGTCAAGCGGCGGCTGTTCAATCCGCTTCGCCCCGACCACGCGGCGCGGTCGGCGTTCAATATCTTGAAGTTCGGCCCGTTCGCCGGTGTCGTCATGCACGCCGCGCAGACCAGGCCGCACGCCGTGGCCATCGTCGACGAAGGCGGGGAGCTGACCTTCGGCCAGCTCAACGAGCAGTCCAACGCCCTGGCCCGCGGATTGCAGAACAAAGGCATCAATCCCGGTGACGTGGTGGCGATCCTGGCCCGCGACCACCGCGGCATGGTGCTGAGCCTGCTGGCCACCGGCAAGCTCGGCGTGCGCGGGGTGCTGATGAACACCGGGTTCGCCAAGCCGCAGTTCGCCGACGTGGCCGAGCGGGAGAACGTCAAGGCGGTGCTGCACGACAGCGAGTTCATCGACCTGATGAGCGCCATCCCCGCCGCGATCCCGCGCATCCTCACCTGGGTGGACGAGAAGGACAACGCCGATCCCGCGATACCGACCATCGACTCGCTGATCACCGGGCAGTCCGGCGCCGCGCTGCCCGCGCCCGCCAAGCCGGGCGGCATAGTCATCCTGACCAGCGGCACGACCGGCACCCCCAAGGGTGCGCCGCGCGACCGGGTCAGCCCCTTCGCCTCGGCTCAGTTCATCGACCGGGTGCCGCTGCCCAACAACGGCACCATGCTCATGGCGGCGCCGATCTTCCACGGCACCGGCCTGTCCCAGTTCACCCTCGGTCTCGCGCTGGGCAATCGGGTGGTCTTCCAGCAGCGCCGTTTCAATCCCGAGCAGACGCTGGCGAATATCCAGACCTACAAGGCGGATTCGCTGGTCGTGGTCCCGACCATGCTGCAACGCATCCTCGACCTGGATGCGGACGTGCTGGCGAAGTACGACGTCAGCAGCGTCAAGGTGATCTTCGCGGCGGGCTCGGCCATCGCGCCCGACGTGGTGACCCGCACGCTCGACCACTTCAACGACAGCCTCTACAACCTGTACGGCTCCACCGAGTGCGCCGTCATGACGGTCGCCACCCCCGAGGATCTGCGCAAGGCGCCGACCACTGCGGGCAAGGCGCCGGTCGGTATCCGGATCGTGCTGCTGGACGAGAACCGCAAGCCGATCACCGAGCCGAACGTCACCGGAACCATCTTCGTGGACAACGGTTTCGCCTTCACCGGCTACACCGACGGCCGCACCAAAGAGGTCGTCGACGGCATGATGTCCAGTGGCGACGTGGGACATTTCGACTCCGACGGCCTGCTCTACATCGACGGCCGCGACGACGACATGATCGTCTCCGGCGGCGAGAACGTCTTCCCGCTCGAGGTGGAGAACCTCATCGCGGGCCGCGACGACATCTTCGAAGCCGCGGTCGTCGGCGTGGACGACCGTGAGTTCGGCAAGCGGCTGCGCGCCTTCGTCGTTCCCGGTCCCGACTCCAAGCGCGACCCGCAGGAGATCAAGGAATACGTCAAGGCGAACCTGGCCCGCTACAAGGTTCCGCGCGAGGTGGTCTTCCTCGACGAGCTGCCCCGCAACGCGACCGGCAAGCTGCTGCGCAAGCCGCTGATCGAGATGGAGGTCGAGGCGGGCTGAGGCGCACGTCACGTCGCCTATGGGCGCCTGCCGATGCGGCCGGGCGCCTGCAATCGGTCGGCTATCATCAGCGGGTGAGTTATGAGTTCGACCGGTCTGCCGCAGGACGTCGCGGCGCCGTCGCGCGGCTGCGCGGTGGTTCGGCCGGTGCGATCTCGGGGGCCATTTCCGTAGCGGCGCACGGCTCGGCTTCGGGCGGCATGCTGCCGGACACCACCGCGGTGGCGCTGCTCGCCGCCGCGTCCGCCGTGATCGGGGCGCTGGTGGCGAGCCTGGCCCCGCTGCGCGAGACGTCGTCCGGGCTGATCGCGGCGCTGGTCGCCGGGCAACTGCTCGGGCACTTCACCATGGGGATCAGCTCGGGACACCTGCATCACGGTGATGCTCAGCTGACTCCGGCCATGCTCGCCGCCCACCTGTGCGCGGCCTTCGCGGCGGCCATCGTGATCCGCGGCGCGGAAGCCGCGTACCGGATCGGGACCGCGGTGCTGCGCCGCGTGCTCCCGCTGCGCCACACCCCGCCCCTCGTCGCGGATCGCGCCACTCTGCGGACGCTCCACCGCGATCGCGTCGTCCTGCGCGTGTTCGCCGCGGAGGCGTTGCGCACGCGGGCTCCGCCCTTCGCGGTCGTTCTCTGATTTCCTCCCCCACCCGGTGCACGTGGCGCCGTGGCGCGAGTACCGCTCACCGTCATGGCTTTCCCGTGCAGCACGGTATCGCCGCGCACTCTCGTGCCCATACCTGAGCGTGCCGACGCGATGTGCAGTCCGGGTCGCGAACCATCCTTCCGAGCCGCGCTGCGATCACGCTTTCTCTGATGAGCGCGTTCACCGTAGGCCGAAAGGACGCCGCTTCACGTAATTCCGCGACCAGCGTCCGCAAGGTACGGCTGTCGCCGCAGTGGCCGCTTGTCCACGGCCACCGGGAAGCGGTGTGCGCCCGTCCGGGGTCCCCGCCGTGAGAAACGAAACGACCGTGAATACAACAGAAACCATCACTTCCGACGCCGACTTGCCGGAGCCGTCGGACTCCCCCGCCGCCGCCCGCGGTACCACCGCGCGCAACAGCCTGTACGCGCTGGCCATGCGGCTGCACTTCTACGCAGGAGTGTTCGTCGGGCCGTTCATCCTCATAGCGGCCGTCACCGGCGCGCTCTACGCGATCTCGCCGACGCTCGAGTCGATCGCGTCGCGCGACCTGCTGACGGTCACCGAGAGCGGAACGCCGAAGCCGCTGGCCGACCAGGTCGGCGCGGCCGTCGCCACCCGGCCGGATCTGCCGCTCGTCGCCGTCGCCCCGGCGGCCGGTGCCGAAGACACCACTCGCGTGCTGTTCAGCGACCCGTCGCTGGGCGAATCCGAGCGGTGGGCGGTGTTCGTGAACCCGTACACCGCGCAGCCGGTGGGCGATGCCGTCGTGTACGGCAGTTCCGGTGCGCTGCCGATGCGCACCTGGATCGATCGGTTGCACCGCGACCTGCATCTGGGCGAGCCCGGCCGGCTCTACAGCGAGCTCGCCGCGTCCTGGCTGTGGATCGTCGCGCTTGCCGGTCTGGTCATCTGGGTGCGCCGGGTGCGGGGCCGCCGGGCCCGCGACGGCTGGGGATGGCTCTGGGCGGCCGATCGCTCACAGCGCGCGCGAGGCCGCACCCTGAACTGGCACGGCGCGGTCGGCATGTGGGTGCTTCCGCTCGTGCTGCTGCTGTCGGCCACCGGCATGACCTGGTCGACCTACGCGGGCGAGAACATAACCGAATTGCGTGAGCAGCTCAGCTGGACCACACCCGCGGTCGGCACCGCCTTGCCGGGAGCGGTTGCGTCCGAGCACGATTCGAGTTCCGACCACCACGGCGGCGGCCACGCGGAGCACGCGTCCGCCGACCCGGCCGAGCGGATCGCCCAGCTGGATCGGGTGTACGCGAGCGCCCGCGCCGAAGGCATCACGCAGGCGGCCGAGATCGCCGTCCCGGCCGTACCGGGCAAGGCGTTCGCGGTGAAGGAACGCCGGATGCCCGGCGTCTACACCGTGGACTCGGTGGCCGTCGACGGCGCGAGCGGCGCGGTCACCGATCGACTGCCCTACGCCGAGTGGCCGCTGATGGCCAAGCTCACCAACTGGGGCATCCAGTTCCACATGGGGCTGATGTTCGGGCTGCTCAATCAGGTGTTGCTGCTCGCGGCGATGATCGGCCTGATCACCGTGATCGTGCGCGGCTACCTGATGTGGTGGCGCAGACGGCCGACCCGCGACGCGGGCCGATTCGCCCTCGGCCGGGCTCCGCGGCGCGGCGCGCTGCGCACGTCCTCGCTGTGGCTGGTCATCCCACTGGCGGCCGCCGCGCTGGTGGTGGGGTGGTTCGTCCCGCTGGTCGGATGGAGCCTGCTCGTCTTCCTGGCGATCGACGTGCTGATCGGCGTCGCCGGACGCGGGCGCGCCACCGCGTAGATCCCACATATCCGCGGGCGAACGCCCGTTCTTCCACGACCTACCGAACCTCACAAGGTATGGCCGTCGCTTCGCCATGCCTCCGAAACCAAGGATTTCCATGCACATCACGAAACTCGCCCTGGCCGCCGCGTTCACAACGGCTGCCGTGAGCATCTGCGCGGGCACGAGTTCCGCCGCGCCCGCCGGTCCCGCGAACACCGCGTCAGCGAAGGCCACATCTACCGAGGCCGCCGCCGCGGGTGTCGGTTTCACCGCACACGCCACCGAGACCTCCAGCATCATCACCACCGATTCCGGCTCGCTGGTGGTCGAGGACCAGGTGCTGAAGCTGAAGGCCGCCGACGGCACCGTCGTCGCGGGCGCGCCGTTGACCTTCCACCTCGACGAGTTCGAATTCCCCATCGCCGCCGAGATCTCCGAGCGCACCGCGACGCTGACGCCACAGTTCGATCTGGCGCACGCGACCTACAAGCCGGTCGCCCTGCCGTTCGAGGACAAGGCGCCGTGGAAGACCGAGTACGACCGTGAGCAGGCCGCCTGGTCCCGTTTGACCAGCACCGTCGGCATGGGCGCCACCATCGGCACGCTCGTCGGCGGTATCGGCGGCGCCTCGGTCGGCTGCATCCTCGGCGGCATCGCCGGAGCAACGGTCGCCGCCGCCACCATCGTCGGCATGTTCGGCCCGTTCATCCCGGCCGCCGCCGTCGGCTGCCTCGGCGGCATCGTCGCCGTCGGCGCCCTCGGCACGGTCGCGGGACAGATCCTCGTGACGGCCCCGGTCGCCGTCGGCGCGGCGATCATGTACTTCAGCACGATCAACTCGCCCATGCCCAAGGCACCCGAACCCCAGAAGTAACCCTTCGCCGCTGCTCCGGTGCCGGGGCTTCGGCTGAGCCGGGTCGGACGTGATTACTTATTTCCGACCCGGTCATCGGGCTATTTCCGGTCAGGAAATATCGAAGGACGTTCCGGCGTAGCGCTTCGCCGATTCGAGGACCGCCGAGTGGCCCATCGGAGCAGCGCGGCAGCGTCGAGTTCAGGGGAGAAATCCGACCGCGAGAACGAAAATGTCTCATACCCGACACCTCTCGACAGTGCTCAGGTCGAGGGTGAAAGATCATACGCGACGGTCACTGTCGCCCGTCCGGGGGAAATCCAACAACATCGTCCGATGATTGGACTTCCAATGTTTATCAAGAAATTGGTGGCTACCGCCCTGTTGGCCGTCGCGTCAACGGGCATAGCAATGGCCACAGCACACGGTGAGGGCACCCTGGCAGACCTCACGATGAACGGGGTGGATGGGCCGATTTCCTACACGACAACGCTCGCGGCGGATCACCGCACCGCTACGGTCGATCTGGCTTCGGGACGGTTCGAAGTCACACCGGCAGCGGTCAACGTGCTCTCCGACGATGGCGCGATCGTCGGTGCGATCCCGACGACACTGCGTATGGAGACCGGTCAGAATTTCAGCGTCATACCATCGGTCGACCCGTCGGCTAGGACACTGACGCTGACACCGGCGGCCGGTGTGCCGTCACCCGGCGCGGTCGCACCCGAGCTACAGGGCCTGATGCACGACGCCCTGTTCGGCGGCGCCATCCTCGGCGCGGCGATCGGTTGCGCGATCGGCATCGCCATCGGCATCTGGTTCTTCATCGTCGGCGCCGTCATCGGGTGCGCGGTCGGCGCAGCCGTCGGTGCGTGGTTCGGCTTCTTCTTCACGCCGTTCTGATCGATACGGAGGACCGAATTCCGAGTATCTACACGAGCCGGGCGGGTCACGAACCCACCCGGCTCTCTCTGTGAAAAATGCGCCTGGGGGTCCCGATATGCGGCGGGCTACGTCATATCGTCGCTATCGCGAGGTCGGCGAGCAGGGTGCGTACATGTCGTTCGATCTGGCGGCGGATGGCACGCACAGTATCGTGATCTTGTCCGGCGGGGTCGTCGATTTTCCAATCGAGATAGCGTTTTCCCGGATAGTAGGGGCAGGCGTCACCGCAACCCATGGTGATGACGACATCCGAGGATTCGACGGCTTCGGGGGTGAGGATCTTCGGTTTCCGGTCGGTGATATCGATGCCGATCTCGCGCATGACATCGGCGACGACGGGATTGAGGCGGTCGGCGGGCGCGGAGCCCGCCGAGCGGACCTCCACTCGGTCGTGCGCGAGGTGAGCGAGCAAGGCGGCGGCCATTTGTGAACGCCCCGCGTTATGGACGCACACGAATAGCACGGTCGGTTCGGCTGACATTCGGCTAGATGCCTTTCAGTGGGCCGCGGTGGTGTCGACGGGAACGACGGCGTTGTCGGCGGCTGTCGCGGCGGTGGCGGGGTAGAGGACGGTGACGAGCGCGAGGCCGATGAGCGCGCCGATGATCTGGGCTGCGATGTAGCCGGGCGCGGAGGCGGGGGCGATTCCCGCGAAGGTGTCGGAGAAGACGCGGCCGACGGTCACGGCGGGGTTGGCGAAAGAAGTGGAGCTGGTGAACCAGTAGGCCGCCCCGATGTAAGCGGCGACCGCAGCCGCCGACAGCGCGGCGCGCCCGGATCGCGCGAGAGCGAAGACGACCGCGACGAGTCCGGCGGTGGCGATCACCTCGGCGAGGAGATGACCGCCGGTGACGCGGTGCTGCGTCGAGATCTGCACCGCGGGTCGGTCGAACATGAGGTTCGCCAGGATCGCGCCGGTGCTGCCGCCCGCGAGCTGGGCGGCGATGTAACCGGCGAGATCTCCGGGAGGTAGACCGGTCCCGTGGCGGCGTCCCAGCAGCCAGTCCGCGAGGGAGACGACCGGGTTGAGATGGGCGCCCGAGACAGGCCCGAAGACCAGGATCAACACCGCGAGTCCGAGCACGGTCGCGGTGGAGTTCTCGAGCAATTGCACGCCGGTGTCGTTCGGGGACAGCTGCTGGGCGGCGATGCCGGAGCCGACCACGACGGTGACCAGTAGGGCGGTGCCGAGGTATTCGGCCAGCAGCCTGCGCGTCAGCGCGGTCATCGCGCCGCCGCTTCGGGAGCGGCGATATCCAATAACTGGGACAGCTGACGCAGCGCGGCGGGTTCGACGCGGTAGTACACCCACGATCCGCGCCGCTCACTGCTGAGCAGTCCGGCTTCGCGCAGCACTTTCAGGTGGTGGGAAATAGTGGGCTGACCGACATCGAAGCCCTCCGCGAGTTCGCAGACGCAGGCCTCCTGCCTCGCGCGGCTGGCGACCGTCGACAGCAGCCGCAACCGGACCGGATCGGACAGTGCTTTGAAAATGCCCGCCAGCTCCACGGCGGCGCCGGTGGTCAGCGGTCGACGGACCAGGGGCGTGACCTCACACGACGGTGAGGTCACGCCGATCAGCGGTAACTTCGATTTCGACACTCGTCGATATTGATGTATATCGAATCCACGGGCAAGCGAACACTCGGTGAACCCGTGCGCCGTGCCGGATCAGTTGCAGCAGGTGGCGCCGGAGGCGACCGCCGCTTTCTTCGCATTCGAGCCGCAGCAAGCGCCTTCGGCGGCAGCTTCCTCGGCGGTGCCGCAGCACGCCTGAACCGCTTCGGCTTCGGTGAGCCCGGCCGCACCGGCGGGGGCGGCGCCGAAGGTGTCGCTGTCGGCGAGGACGGTGTAGACCTCCCAGCGTTCGGCGTCCGGGGCGGCGACCCAGACCTTGTCCTGGGTGGCGAAGCAACAGGTGGTGGCGATCTGCTCCTCGGTGAACAATCCCGCTTCCGAGAGGCGCGTGATCTCGGCGTGCACCTGGCCGGAGGTCTCGACCTCCACACCGAGGTGGTTGACACTGCCGCCGTGGCCGGGGTTCTCGATGAGCACGAGTTTCAGCGGCGGTTCGTCGATGGCGAAGTTGGCGTAGCCGGGCTTGCGCTTGGCGGGCTCGGCGGCGAAGAGGGTCGAGTAGAACTGCACGGCCCGGTCGATGTCGTCGACGTTGAGGGCGAGCTGGATGCGGGACATGACTACCTCCACTTGTGTGACATATATCGAAGAACTTCTCCGGTGCTGAGTCTGCCACCTTTTCGACATATGTCAACAGAGTCGGTAGGGTTGAAGTCATGCCCAAGACGCTGCCCGTGATCGATATGTCCGCCCCGGTCTGCTGCCCGCCGGTCGCCGCCGGACCGGTCGACGACGCCGCCGCGCTCGAAGTGGCACTGCGCCTGAAGGCGATCGCCGACCCGGTGCGCGTGAAGCTCTTGTCCCTGCTGCTGACCAGCCCTCCCGGCGAGGAGAACGGCGGCGACCTCGCCGCAGCCGTCGGAGTGTCGGAGTCGACGGTCAGCCACCACCTCGGCCAACTTCGCAAGGCCGGTCTCGTGGACTCCGAACGCCGTGGCATGAACACTTTCCACCGCGCCCGCCGCGACGCCCTGGCAGCACTCTGCGTAGTCCTCGACCCGAACTGCTGCCGCTGATCTCGTGCGCTATCGGGAAGAGCTGACGCATCTGGCCGTCGACGGAGGCGTAGGGGCTGCGCTTCGATCCGCCGCCGGCGGGGGCGTCAGGAGGTGTGGCGGTTGACGAGGAGAGGGATCAAGAGATCCAGCGGGGACAGTTCAGGGGCCGCGTTTTCGAGGGGGTGATCGAGAAGGGGGGCGGCGTAGAGGCGGCCGGTATCGGGTCCGGCCACCGTTCGGGCACTGGCGATCAACTCGTAGAGCACGATCGCGACCACGTGAGCGCGTTGATCGCCGGGGTGGCGGCCCTGGCACGCGGCGACCGCCAATGCCGCGTCGACGGCGACGATGACGTCGGTGAGAACGGCTATCTCGGCTTCGGCGCGTTCGTCGTAGATCATGCGGTCGCCTCTGGGTCGCGCTGGTGGTCGTCGACCGCGGCGGGGCGACTGAGCGTCCCCGTCAGGAATGTTCTGCACTGACAGGCCCTTCGCGATCGTCGGTCGAGCCGGGACCGGGGACGCGACGCCACCCCGGCACGAGGTGTCGTGCACGATTCGGACGTCCCGTCACACAGGGTTCGATTGTGCGACAAGGTTTCCCGGTTCCAGGTACACAGGCCACAATGCCCGGGCAAAATGCCTGGTGGAAGGCAACGGACACGCAAGTTCGAGCAATCGGCAGCAACGACCGTTCAGCGGGCCGAGGGGGAACCGTGGCAGAAGTGACGATGTGGACCGGCACGGATGTGAAGACCCTCCGCCGCGCGTGCAGGTTGACGCAGAGCGAACTCGCGGAGCTGCTGCGTTGCGGTCAACGGACGGTGAGCTTCTGGGAGAGCCGACCGAACCGCCACGTCGGTATCGGCCATCAAGCGCGGCTGGACAGGGTGTTGAAAGATGCGGACCTCGGGGCGCAGGAGCGTTTCCGGGCGTTGATCGGAGACCCGGACGTGAACCGGCGGCACTTCATCGCCGCCACCAGCGCGGTCATCGGCGTGGCGACGACGAGCAGAAGCGGTGGTTGTCCGACCGTCACGTCCGACGCGATCGGCCATCTGCGCAACACCGTGCACTCCGCACAACTCCTCGACGACCAACTGGGGTCGGATGCGGCGCGACCGATCATCGAAGCCCAAGCGCGGACATGCGTGTCGCTGCTGCGCGACTGTCCGCCGAGTCTGCGCCCGGCACTGCAATCGCTGACCGCGGAGGCCATGGCCAGCAGCGCGTGGTCCGCGTGGGATCAGGGCGATCTGGCTGACGCGGACAAGCAGTTTCGAATCGCCTATCGGCACGCGGACGAATCCGGCGACCCCGATATCGCGACCGGCATCCTCTGTCACCGGACCCAACTGGCGGTCCACATGCGCGAATTCCGAACTGCCGCCGCCCTCGCGGACGGAATGCTGCGGCCGCAGGTGAAGGACGGTCGCGTCGACGACTTTCGCAAGCTGTGCGCCGCGCAGGCATTCGCCTCCGCCGGACGGAACTTCGACGCGTGGCGACAGCTGCTTCGAGTACGCGACGAATTCACCGAGCAGACGACTCCGGACGAGTCGTACTGCTATTACCAGAGCGCGTGGACGACCGGCGCCATGACCGCCCGCTGCCTGGAAACGGGTGGCGAGCTCGAAGCGGCGGCCGACACGATCGACGGCGTGCTGGGACTGATTCCGGCCCATGCGGCCCGCGACCGGGCCTTGTGGAATCTCAGCCTCGCGCAACTCACCGCGCCACGTGACGTCGACCGTGCGTGCGCGGCCGCCAGGCATGCCATCGATCTCGCCGCGCGGCACACCTCGCCGCGGCTGCGCCGGGCATACACCGAAACCCGGGCGGGATTCGAACCGTGGGCCACCACAAAACCGGTCCGGGAGCTGGACTTTTACGCGGCGACCGTATTGGTGTAAGCCTCGCCCTGTTTGCCCTCCCACCCCTCGGGTAAGCGATGAATGTCCCGAGTCGCCCCCAAGGGAGCGCTTGTCAACCGAAAGACGCCCGTCCACGCGAGATGGTGTGGGTGGGCGAGGAAAGGGGTAGCAAGTGAGCACAATGGCCGCCACGGTGGACGTCGAGGTTCCGGTTCGTACCGCCTACAACCAGTGGACGCAGTTCGAATCGTTTCCGCATTTCATGGAGGGTGTTGAAGCAGTGGACCAGCTCGACGACCGGCACACGCACTGGCGTGTCCATGTCGGCCCGTCGACGCGTGAGTTCGACGCGACGATCACCGAGCAGCATCCCGACGAACGGATCGCCTGGAAGTCCGACAGCGGACCCAAACACGCGGGCGTCGTCACTTTCCATCGGCTCGACGACACCCACACCCGGGTGACCGCGCAGATGGACGTCGACCCCGAAGGGTTCGTGGAGAACGTGGCCGACAAGCTCGGAGTGCTGAAGCACCGCGTGAGCGGTGACCTCGAGCGCTTCAAGCACTTCGTCGAAGAACGAGGCCGCGAAACAGGCGCTTGGCGCGGTGATATTCCGCGACCGGGAGCCGCGGACACCGCCACGGAACGCGGCGCGACTCCTCGCCCCGGCGCCGGCCAGACCGGCACCCCCGGTGTCGGCGGGACCGGCGCACCGGGAATGGGCGGAACCGGTACGCCGGGCGTCGGTGGTACGCCGGGCACCGGCGGAACCGGCACCTGGCCCGGCGGAACCACCCGCCCCTGACGCCTGATCCGTGCGACAACCAGTGCCCCCGGGTTTTCCCGGGGGGCACCGTCGTGTCAGGCGGAGTCGCGCTCCTCATCGGCACCGTCCGCCGGGCGCGGTTCAGGGGGCACCTGGACCGGGCGCAGCAAGACCCACGCCACGAAGGCGAGCGCCACGGCCCCCATACCTAGCCCGGCCCAGAGGTTCACGTTGATCCCGCCGGTCTTGGCCTGCTCCGCCGCGGTGTCGTGTACCAGGCCGGTGACGACGAGAACGACCGCGTAGCACCCGAGCAACGCGCCGACGATGGTGCGGATATCGAAAAGCATTGTGGCGACTCCTTATCCGACGACAACGTTGAGCGCGATGACGAGCGCGAGCGCGATGCCCGCCAGCAGGACCGGGCGCTGATACCAGGGCAGTGTGCCTGCCTCGGGATCGGTGCGGACCGCCTTGGGCGTCTCCGAGTACACCAGCCCGACCAGTTCGGACGCCGGCTTCGGCCGCGTCACCTGGGTGACGAGGACGCTGACCACGATGTCGACCACGAAGGCCACACCGGCGGCGACGAAACTCGCGCCTTGCCCGGACAACTCGAACACACCCGTCTTGTGCAGGAGGAAAACCAGGATGGCCGAACCGGTTCCGCAGACCAGCCCCATCCAGCCCGCGGTCGGCGTCATCCGTTTCCAGAACATGCCGAGGATGAATGTGGCGAACAGCGGCGCGTTGAAGAAGCTGAACAGAGTTTGCAGGTAGTCCATCATGTTGCTGAACCCGGAGGCGATGAACGCGGTGAAGATCGCCGCCACGGTCGCTCCGATGGTGGCCAACCGGCCCACGCCGAGGTAGTAGCCGTCCGGGCGGTCGCGGCGCACGTACTGCTGCCACAGGTCGTAGCTGAACACCGTGTTGAAGGCGGAGATGTTGGCCGCCATGCCCGCCATGAACGCCGCGAGCAGGCCGGCCAGCCCCACCCCGAGCAGGCCGTTGGGCAGCACGTCCTTCATCAGGTACAGCAGCGCCTGGTTGTAGGTGGTGTCGCTCTCGAAGTCCGGGTTCGCGGTCACCGCCGCCTTGTACTCCGACATCTGCGGCACCAGCACCGCGCTGATCATGCCGGGGATCACGACGATCAACGGGATGAACATCTTCGGGTAGGCGCCGATGATCGGGGTGCGCCGCGCCGCCGAGATGGAATGCGTCGCCATGGCGCGCTGCACTTCGACGAAGTTCGTGGTCCAGTATCCGAACGACAGCACGAAACCCAGTCCGAACACGATGCCGAGGATCGACAGGAAGTCGTTGCCGAACCCGCTGAGGGCGTTGCCCGGCCAGGATTCCCACTGCTGCGCTCCGCCCGGTGACGCGCCGATCTTGTCGCGCAGACCGTCCCAGCCGCCGACCTTGTGCAGGCCGACCAGGGTGAGCGGCAGCAGCGCGGCCACGATCACGAAGAACTGGAGCACCTCGTTGTAGATCGCGGCCGACAGACCGCCGAGGGTGATGTAGGACAGCACGATCACCGCGGCCACGATCACCGAGACCCACAGCGGCCAGCCCAGCAGCACGTTCACGATGGACCCGAGCAGATACAGGTTGACCCCGGCGATGAGGATCTGCGCGACGGCGAAACTGAGCGCGTTCACCAGGTGGGCGCCGGTGCCGAAGCGGCGGCGCATGAACTCCGGCACGCTGCGCACCTTGGAGCCGTAGTAGAACGGCATCATCACCACGCCGAGGAACAGCATGGCCGGTACCGCGCCGATCCAGAAGTAATGGAAGGTCGGGAACCCGTACTCCGCGCCGTTGGCGGACATACCCATGATCTCCACCGCGCCGAGGTTGGCGGAGATGAACGCCAGGCCGGTCACCCAGGCGGGCAGCGAGCGGCCGGACAGGAAGAAGTCGATGCTGGAGGACACGCGCTGCCTGGCCAGCAAGCCGATGCCGATCACGAACACGAAATACAGGGCGACCAGCGCGTAATCGACCGGCTGCGCGTCCAACCGGAGGGTCTCGGCGGCTACCAGGTGCGGGGGTGGGGCGGCCGGGTGCAGGTCGGACACGATCGGCACGGCGGCGAGAACGGACGGATCGGCGAGCGGCACAGCGTTCCTCCTGGCGGTGAAACCGGGGCGGCGAGTGAGATCGTCCGTCGTGCGAGAGCATGCGTCGTGCTGGTCCTGCCCGGCGTCGCGCGACCTCCTCGTCGCCCGCCGAATGGTGTCGGCTGACACCACTCTGCGTGATCATGCCCTACCGGCGCGGCACATTCGCGCACAATCAGGTCGCTCGTTCAGCGGGCCCGGTGCGCTCCGGCGGCGGCAACCACCGCGAAGGTGCGCGGAGCGGCCAGACCCGCGTCGGCGAAACGCCGCCGCACCGCCGCCACCACCGCCTCGGTGCCCTCCCGGTCGACGAGCGCGATGGCGCTTCCGCCGAACCCGCCGCCGACCATGCGCCCGCCGTGCGCTCCCGCCGCCACCGCGGCCTCCACCGCCGCGTCGAGTGCCGGGGTGGACACCTCGAAGTCGTCGCGCAGCGAGGCGTGCCCCGCGGTGAGTATCGGCCCGATTCCCCGGGGGTCGACGCCTTCTCGCAATTTCTCGGCAACCGCGAGCACCCTGGCGTTCTCCGTCACCACGTGCCTGGCGCGGCGGCGCAGCACGTCGTCGGCGATCCGGTCCACGCCGGCCGCCGCCACATCGCGCAAGGCGGTGACGCCCAGCGCATCGGCCGCCGCGGCGCACTGGTCGCGACGCTCGGCGTAGCGGCCGTCCACGAGTTCGTGCGGCTGCCCGGTATCGATCACCAGCAGTTCGAGTCCGAACGCGGCGAGGTCGAAGGGGATCTGCTCGTGCCCGGTCCCGCGCGGCGCGGCGGTGTCGGCGGCGAATGCCCGCACGTCCAGCAAGAGCGCGTGCCCGGCCGTGCACAGTAGCGCGGCCGACTGGTCGAGCAAGCCGGTCGGCGCGCCGACGTAGTCGTTCTCGGCGGCACGGGCCACGTCGATCAACATCCGGTCGGTCAGGCCGGGCGCGAACAGGTCGCGTAGCGCGACGGCCACCGCGCAGGACAGCGCCGCCGAGGACGACAGCCCCGCACCGATCGGCACCGCGCCGTCGAGGTCGAGATCCACGCCGGGAATCCGGTGACCGCGCCTGGTGAACTCGGCGACCACGCCGAGCGGATAGCGCGCCCACCCGGGCACCAGTGCCCGCTGCCGGGCGAGATCGGCCACCGCGACGAGCACCGGCTCGCCGGGCCGCTGCCGCGAGCCCACCCGCACCAGCCCGTCGGTGCGCGCCGCCGCCGCGCACCGCACCACCAGCGGCAACGCGATCGGCAGGACGTAACCGCCGTTGTAGTCGGTGTGTTCACCGATGATGTTGACCCGCCCCGGCGCCACCCATGTCCGCAAGCTCGTCCCTCGCTGTCCTCGTCGGTCGTGCCAGGGTACGAGACACGCCGCCCGACCGTTGTTCGCGCCGCGATCGGCGCTCCTGACGCAGTCGATTCCGATGCGAGACCGGCCTGCGGATTCGGTGGCCGCGCAGGATCGGGAGGGCGTCATGACGCACGACACCCGCGGCGATTTCATCGCACGGCAGGTGCTGCATCCCGAGGAGTTTCGCGCGCCGAGATGGTGGATCCGCGCGTGCGGGAGTACGTGGCGCACACGTTTCACTCTTGTTGCGCCAACTGCCCGCGAGGGGGCGGCATTCCATGCCATGATCAAATCAGTTGTCCAGGGCATTGGTTGCCGAGCGCGCTGCGGTCGGTTGGGACATCTGCTCGTACAACAACACTCGGTTCTCGTTCGCCGGCAGCATCCGGGCAGTGCTCGACGAACAGGCGAACGTCGAAGTCGCGGTGGAGGATTCCCAGATCTGTTACGCGGCCCGGTGCACCGGGGATGGAGCGACCAAGGGGGGCTGATGACACCCAGTGAACAGCCACAGCCCGGCTGTCGGCGCGGTATCGGATCGGGCTGGTACGTGGTGCTTCTCGGGGGAGGCGCGGCCGCGATCGCGGTCCACCTGACGCTCGACTCACAGGTGGTGGCGTTCACCACGATGGCCGTCATCGTCGGCGAGACCCTCGCCATGATCGCCGTCGGCGTGCACATCCACCGGCCCGCGCACCCGTTGCCGTGGTATCTGCTGTCCGGCTCGGCGGTGCTGTTCGCCACCGGCACCACGCTGCGTGACCTCGGCGACCATGCGCTGCATCCGCTCGACGACGCGTTCACCCTGCTCGGTTATCTCGGCGTGGGGCTCGCCGCGCTGATCTGGTTCTGGCCGCGCCACGTGCACGGCAACTACGACCTGCTGCTGGACTCCGCCCTCATCGGGCTCGGCGCGCTGCTGGCCTCATGGACCTTCCTCATCTCCCCGATCCTCCGGTCCACCGAGACCGGGCTCGACGCGGTGGTGGCGGCGACCTACCCGGTGCTCGACGCACTGCTGCTCACGTTGGTGGCGCACTCGATGGCCACCTCCACGCGCGCGGAGACCTCGCTGTGGCTGTTACACGCCGGGCTGATCGCGGTGCTGCTCGGCGACCTGGGCTACAGCCTGGAGACCGCGGGCGCGACTACGTTCGGGCGCGAGGTGCTGCTGGCTCCCCTGCTCGCCGCCTACGCCACCGTGGGCGTCGCGGCGCTGCACCCGACCATGGCCGCGCTCGGCATGCCGCGGCGCATCCACCCGCACCACTCCCGGCAGCGCGCCAGCCTCATCGCGATCGCGCTGATCGTGGCCTCGCTGGTGCCGGTGGTCGGGTCCAGCCTGCGCCCGCTCGACCGCGTGGTGGGGTCGTCGCTGTTCGCGCTGTTGCTGATCGGGATGCTGGTGCGCAGCGAGCGCGCGATCGTGCGCAGCGCCCGCAGCGAGCGGCGCGCGCAGTACCAGGCCGACCACGACATGCTCACCGGATTGCTGAACCGGGCCGCGCTGCTGCGCGCGCTGCGGCAGCGCGGCGAACAATGGGCCGAGCGACCGATCTGCCTGCTGTTCATCGACCTCGACGGCTTCAAGCGGGTCAACGACAGCTACGGCCACGCCGTCGGCGATGAGCTGATCGCGACGGCGGCGAGCCGGATCCGGCGGGTGGTGCGCCGGGAGGACGTGGTGACCCGCTACGGCGGCGACGAGTTCGTCGTGCTCGCCCCGCTCGCCCGGCCGGAGGCCGCCGTGCTGGCCGAACGGCTGCTCGGCGCGTTCGTCCGGCCGTTCGGGCTGAGCGCGGGCGAGATCCCGATCACCGCGAGCGTCGGCGTGGCGTGCGTGGGTCCGTGCAGCTCGGACACCGACGCGCACAGCCTGCTGCGGGACGCGGACGCGGCCATGTACCACGCGAAGCAGTACTCGCTCGGCTACGCGTTCCACGACGACGTGCGGCGCGAGACTCCCGGCGCCGAGCGCCGGATCTGGCGCGCGGCCGCCCGATCCGCCAGTCCCGCAGTGTGACTCAGTCGCTCAGCTCGTTCAGCAGGCGCTTGGCCTCCTCGAGCTCGGCCTGTAACTGCTGCACCTTGGCCTCCTGCACACCGCGCAACGCGTCCAGGACCCCGGCGACCACCTCGGCCACCTCCGGATGCAGGATCTTCGCCGCCTGCGCCACGGTGGATCCGGCCACCGGAAGGCCGCGCAGGGTGCGCTTCTTACCGCTGACCACGTCGATCGACCACTCGCCGTCGGCGGTGCCGGTGAGCGTCACGGTGACCTCGGGCGCCTTGGTCTTGCGGGCGGCGGCCGTTTTGGCGGGCTTCGGCGCCGTCGCCGCCGCGGCTTGCTTGCCCGCGCTCTCGGCACGGCTCGCGGCCGCGGTGGTCTCCGCGGGCTTCGCGCCTGCCGAGGGCTGGGGTGCGCTCGCCTGCGCGGGCTGAGTCGCGGTGCTCGTCGTGGTCGACGGCTGGGTCACAGGGGTTTCCTTCCTAGGGGTCGACTTCGGCTGTGCGGTGGCGCCCGCCGCCCCTCGCGGCGGCTTGGTCAAGGTCACCTCGATGGGAGAGAAGGACAGTACATCCTTCGATCCGGTCGGGCGGACCTGCAGGAAGTCACCGTCGGCAGGGTCGCCGAGGGCGATCACCTTGCCCGAGCGCCCCTCCGGAACGCCGACCGCGGCGGCGGTGAACCACACCATGGGCGGGCGGCCACCGGCGATGTCCGTGGCGATCTGCTGAATCTCGCTGTCCGACAATGGTTGCGGCTTGGTTCGTGGGGAGGGCATGGTGACTCCGAGCGATTTCGTGGTTGGCTGCGTGCACAGATGATGCCCCACGCCGCCGACAGATTTGCGGGCCACCGTCGGATCGAGGCCGCGGGTAGTCCGATCCGGGCAATCAGCGAATATCTGGCAACAGCTTCCGGCATGCGCGAGCGGTGACTCGGCAGTCGACTCCGGTACCCCATGCGCGACATGATCCGCTCCGGCGAATCGGTATGCAGCACCGGTGATCAAGCGCCGTTCCCTCGAACCGGTATCCGGCAACGGGCGACATCAGCGATGCGCGGCATACGACGCTGCTCGCGAAGGCGCCACCGCACACCGGATTCCCCGCGGCGCGCTCAGCTCGGCGCCGTCGGCGCGCGCAGCGCGGGGAACCAGATGTCGGTGAGCACCTCGA
Organism: Nocardia exalbida NBRC 100660; assembly: GCF_000308575.1. Classification (GTDB taxonomy): domain Bacteria; phylum Actinomycetota; class Actinomycetes; order Mycobacteriales; family Mycobacteriaceae; genus Nocardia; species Nocardia exalbida. Next base: position 191,340 of record NZ_BAFZ01000089.1, read on the forward strand.
CGGCTCGGTCCGCCGAGACATCGATGGTGCCCTGCATCGCCCAGCGGGTGAAGAACCGTTCCAGTTGCGCGACAAGCAATTCCACCCGCAACCTCGCTTCGTCGTGCCGATCGGCGGGCCACCCGGCGAGGTAGGCGGTCATCGCGTTGGGCAGCGCGAGGATGCCGTTGCGGGCGATCTCGCGGAACTCCGGCTCCAGTGCGGTCGCCTCGTCCCAGGCGAGCAGCATGTCCTTGTACTCGTGGAACCACTCCATCGCGCGGGTCATCCAGCCGGCGAACTCGGCGCGTGAACCGGTCTCGAGCACCCGGTCGAGGTCCTGATAGAAGTGCAGCGCGGTGGGCGCGCTGCCCTGCTCGGCGATCGCGCGCAGGATCTCCAGCTTGCCCGCGAAGTGCAGGTAGAACGTGGCGCGGCTGCAACCGACCGCGGCGGCGATCTCGTCCACCCGCACGGCCGCGTAGCCGCGGGTGGCGAACAGCTCCTTGGCGGCCTCCAGCAAGCGGGTCCTGGTCTGCTGCTTCTGCTCGTCCCGCAGGTTCGTGTTCGCGTTCGTCCGCATGGTGAACCGGTACCCCGTCTCCGTAAAAGCCGAGCTGACGTGCTGCTTCCGCTGAGAGAGTCTACGCATGGACGGTCTTGATAGACAGTGCGTCATTCACTGGACGCGGTGTCTAGCGAGTGTTATTTTGTTGCCTACGTCACTCCGGCGCCACCCGCGCCGGATTGTTCGGCCGTCATCGACGACGGCCCTTCAGCACGAGGACAGTGAATGACGTCAACCGCACTCCCCCGCGTCTGCGTGATCGGGGCGGGCCCCTCCGGGATCACCGCCGCCAAACGGCTGAACGACCACGGCATCCCCTTCGACTGCTATGAGGCGTCCGACGAAGTCGGGGGCAACTGGTACTTCAAGAACCCCAACGGCATGTCGGCCTGCTATCAGAGCCTGCACATCGACACGTCCAAGTTCCGCTTGGCCTTCGAGGACTATCCGGCGCCCGACGAGTGGCCGGACTTCCCGCATCATTCGCAGCTGTTCCAGTACTTCCGCGACTACGTCGACCATTTCGGCATCCGCGACCGGATCGTGTTCGGCACCAGGGTGACCGCCGCCGAGCGCGGGCCGGACGGTCGCTGGCTGATCACGACGAGCGACGGGCACACCAAGGACTACGACGCGCTCGTCGTCTGCAACGGGCACCATTGGGATCCGCGTTTGCCGGACTACCCGGGCGAATTCGACGGCACGCTGCTGCACAGCCACGCCTACAACGACCCGTTCGACCCCGTCGACATGCGTGGCAAACGGGTCGTGGTGGTCGGCATGGGCAATTCGGGACTGGATATCGCCTCCGAGCTGTCGCAGCGATTCATCGCCGCGAAGCTCTACGTCTCCGCCCGGCGCGGGGTCTGGGTGCTGCCGAAGTACGTCAACGGCAAGGTCGGCGACAAGCGCTCGATGCCACGATGGATGCCGCCGAAGCTCGGTCTCAAGCTCAAGCAGCGATTCGTCCGGAAGTTCCGCGGCAATATGCGGGATTACGGCCTGCCCGAGCCGGACCATCTGCCGTTCGAGGCCCATCCCTCCGCGAGCGAGGAATTCCTGCACCGCGCGGGCTGCGGCGACATCGCCTTCAAGCCCGCGATCACCGCGCTGGAAGGCTCGCGGGTGCGCTTCGCCGACGGCAGCGTCGAAGAGGTGGACGTGATCGTCTGCGCCACCGGTTACCGCATCTCCTTCCCGTTCTTCTCCGACCCCGAGCTGCTGCCCGACCGCGACAACCGTTTCCCACTGTTCAAGCAGATGATCAAGCCCGGCATCGACAATCTGTTCTTCCTCGGGCTGGCCCAGCCGCTGCCCACGCTGGTGAACTTCGCCGAGCAGCAGAGCAAGCTGGTCGCCGCCTACCTCACCGGCCGCTATCACCTGCCGACGGCGGAGGAGATGCGGGCGGCCATCCGGTCCGCGGAATCGGCCAGGACGGGCCGCTACTACGACTCGCCCCGGCACACCATCCAGATCGAATTCGAACCGTACGTGCGGGACCTGCGGCGGGAACTCGCGCGTGGCGCGAAACGCGCCACCGCCGCGGGAAACGCGTTGCCGGTGCGGGGCCGGGCACTCGAACAGGTGTGAGGCGGCGATGACCACTACCACGGGAACCGCCACATCGGGCTTCTGCGCCGAACGATTCGCGCGGGTCCGAACGGAACTGGAGACCCGGCTCGCTTCCGGTGACGAACTCGGCGCCTCGATCTGCGTCACCGTCGACGGCGAACCGGTCGTCGACCTCTGGGGCGGGTACCGCGACCCCGGCCGCACCGCGCCGTGGACCGAGGACACCTTGGTCAACGTCTTCTCCCTCACCAAGACCATGACGGCGCTGTGCGCCCTGCTGCTGGTCGAGCGCGGGGAGCTGGACGTGTACGCGAAGGTGGCCGAGTACTGGCCGGAGTTCGCGGCGAACGGCAAGGGCGACATCGAGATTCGTCATCTGCTGGCGCACACCTCGGGCGTCTCGGGGTGGCAGCCGCCGATCGAACTCGCCGACATCTACGACGCGGAAGCGTCCGCAGCCCGCCTGGCGAGCCAACCGCCGTGGTGGGAGCCGGGCACCGCCTCGGGGTACCACGCGCTCGCCTACGGCCACCTGATCGGCGCGGTGATCCGCCGCGTCACCGGACGCTCGCTCGGCGAGTTCTTCGCCGCGGAACTAGCCGGGCCGCTGGGCGCTGACTTCCACATCGGCACCGCGCCCGAGCACCACGGGCGGATCGCCACCTTGGTCCCGCCCACCATGCCGGAGTTCGACATGGTCGCGCTCGACCAGGACAGCGTGCTGGTCAAGACGCTCACCAGCCCGTTGCTCGACATCGCCGAGACCGCGAGCGCGGCATGGCGGCAAGCCGAGATCGGCGCGGTGAACGGTCACGGCAACGCGCGTTCGGTGGCGCGAGTGCAATCACTGGTTTCCTGCGGCGGCGAACTCGGCGGACGGCGGCTGCTGTCGGAGGACACGATCGAGCTGATCTTCCGGCAGCAGTCCGACGGCGTGGATCTCGCGCTCGCGACGCCGCTGCGGTTCGGCATCGGCTACGGTCTGCCGCAGCGGCAGACCGCCCCGGAGGTGCCCGACGGCCGGGTGTGCTGGTGGGCCGGGTACGGAGGCGCGATGGTGGTCAACGACCTCGACCACCGCACCACGTTCGCCTACACCATGAACCGGATGGCGCCGGGCCTGATCGGCTCCGACCGTGCCGACGCCTATCTGCGCGCGACGTTCGCGGCGGTACGCGGATGATGCGGGCGTTGCAGCTCACCGACCCCGGCAAGACATACGGGGACACCAGATCCGACTTGATCGACTCCGTGGCACTGGCCACGTCGGGCAAGCTACGCGTCGAGGTGGAGCGCTACCCCTTGGCCGAGGGTCGCGCCGCCCTCGACCGGCTGGAACGCGGCCTGATCACCGGCCGAGCGGTCCTGATCCCCCAGCCGTGACTCATCGACCCCCTAGGAAGTACCCGATATGACAAAGCCCTTCGACCAGCAGGCATTCGTGGCGGAGGCCGCGGGCAGGCTCACCGGCCCCGGCGGACGATTCGAGATGGTGATCGAGGACGTGCTCGGCGCACCGATGCCGGTGGTACGCCACCGCAAGTCCTCGCTGCGCGAGGTACTCGTCGCCGCGTCGGCGCACGGCGACCGGGACTACCTGGTCACCGCGGACCGCCGGATATCGTTCACCGAGCATGCCGCCGCGGTCGCGGCACTGGCCACGGCCCTGCGCGACCGATTCGGCGTCGGCAAGGGCGACCGCGTCGGCATTCTCGCGGCGAACACACCCGAGTGGGTCATCACCTTCTGGGCGGCCCAGGCGCTCGGCGCGATCGCGGTGGGTTACAACGCGTGGTGGGCGCCGCGCGAGATCGCCTACGGCGTCGAGCACACCGGCCCCACCGTGCTCGTCGTCGACGCGAAGCGCGCCGCGGCGGCGGAACTGGACATCCGGATTCCCCTGCTCACCATGGAGCACGACGTACCAGCGCTCATCGCCGAACACCGGACCGACGAGTTGCCACACGCCGATATCGACGAAGACGACCCCGCGGTGATCCTCTACACCAGCGGCACCAGCGGACGGCCCAAGGGGGCGGTGCACTCGCACCGGAACCTGGTGGCCGTCACCGATTATCACCTCTTCGGCGATGCGCTGGCCGCCGCGCTCACCGGCGCGACCGAACTGCCCACCGGTCGGCGCTTCCTGCTCACCTCGCCGCTGTTCCACATCGCCAGCCTGCACAACCTGGCGGTCCCCCGGCTGGTCAGCGGCGACGCGGCGGTGATCCACCAAGGCTCGTTCGACGCCGACCGGGTGCTGCGACTGATCGAGACCGAACGGGTCACCAACTGGGGCGCCATGCCGACCATGGCCACCAGGATGCTGGACCTCGACCTGTCCGGCTACGACCTGTCCTCGCTGGCCGCGTTCTCACTGAACTCGGCGCCGTCGTCGGCCGCGCTGCAACAGAAGCTGCGCGATCAACTGCCCGTCGCCCGCAACGCGCTGGTGACCAGCTACGGGCTCACCGAATGCAGCACCGCCGCGACGCTGGCGAGTCCGGCCGAACTGGCGGCGTTCCCGGACACCGTGGGACGACCGGTCGTCGGGGTCACGCTGGAAATCCGTGACAGCGCGGGCAACGCGGTCCCCGACGGCGCGGAAGGCGAGATCTGGGTGCGCAGCCCCTACGTGATGCTGGGGTACTGGCAGGACGAGACGGCGACGGCGGCGGCGATCACCGCGGATCGCTGGTTGCGCACCGGTGATATCGGGATCCTGGAGGACGGCAGGCTGCGGTTGTCCGGGCGCCGTTCGGATCTCATCCTGCGCGGCGGGGAGAACGTCTATCCCACCGAGATCGAGCAGTGCCTCGAGGAGCATCCCGCGGTGCGCGAATGCGCTGTCCTCGGCGTGCCCGACGCCGACCTGGGTCAGCAGGTCGCCGCGTTGGTCGTGGTCGACAACAGTACGGCCACCAGCGAAGACGAGCTGCGCGCGTTCACCGCCGAGCGGCTCGCCTACTACAAGGTGCCCGCCCGCTGGCGGCTCACCACCACCGCACTCCCCCGCAATGCGACCGGCAAGGTCGTACGCGCCCAACTCGAGGTGTGAATCCATGTACGACACCATCATCGCCAACGGCCGCTGGTTCGACGGCACCGGCGCGCCCTCGGCGATCAGGCACCTCGGCATCCACGACGGGCGGATCACGACCATCTCGGCCGATCCGATCGACGACCCGGCCTGCCCGAACGTTGTGGACGCCACCGGGAAGTGGGTGATCCCGGGGATGCTCGACATCCACACCCATTACGACGTGGAGGTGCTCCAGCATCCGGCGCTGACCGAATCGCTGCGGCACGGCATCACCACGGTGCTGCTCGGCTCGTGTTCGTTGTCGACCGTGCACGTCGACGCCTCCGACGCGGGCGACCTGTTCGCGCGGGTCGAGGCGATTCCGCGCAAGCACGTCGTCGCGGCGGTGGACGAACACAAGACCTGGCGCTCGGCGCACGAGTACGCCGCCGCCCTCGACCGGCTGCCCTTGGGCCCGAATGTCGCCGCGTTCATCGGGCATTCGGATATTCGTGCCGCCGAACTCGGTCTGGAGCGCGCCACCCGCAAGGACGTCCGGCCCGATGCCGCCGAACTGGCCGGGATGGAGGCGAAACTGACCGAGGCGCTGGACGCGGGCTTCGTCGGCATGTCCTCTCAGCAGTTGTTGTTCGACAAACTCGACGGCGAGGTGTGCCGGTCGCGCACGCTGCCATCCACCTACGCGACGACGCGGGAACGGCACCGGCTCAACACCGTGCTGCGACGGCGCGGCGGGGCGTTGCAGGGCGGGCCGGACGTGTCCCGGCCGCACAGCCTGGTCACCATGGCGGCAAGCAGCCTCGGCCTGTTCCGCAGGCCGCTGAAGGTCAGCCTGCTCTCGGCCGCCGACATCAAGGCGATTCCCGCTGTCGTGCACCTGTTTCCGCTGATCGCCCGGGTGCTGAACAAGCTGGGCGGCAATTTCCGCTGGCAGCACCTTCCGGTGCCGTTCGAGGTCTACGCCGACGGCATCGACCTGGTGGTGTTCGAGGAGTTCGGTTCCGGCGCCGAAGCGCTGCACCTGGCCGATCAGGTGGACGAACGACGGGAACTGCTGCGCGACGAGAACTATCGGCGCCGCTTCCGCGCGGATTACGACAAGAAGTTCGGTCCACGGGTATGGCACCGCGACTTCTTCGACGCGCAGATCGTCGAATGCCCCGACCCCGCGGTGATCGGCAAGACCTTCGGCCAGGTGGGCTCGGAGCGCGGCGGCGTGCATCCGGTGGACGCGTTCCTCGACCTCGTGGTGGAGCACGGCAGCAAGGTGCGCTGGCGCACGACGATTTCCAATCATCGACCGGAGGTGCTCGATCGGCTCGCCGCCGATCCGGGCGTGCAGCTGGGCTTCTCCGACGCGGGGGCCCATCTGCGCAACATGGCGTTCTACAACTTCGGGCTCCGCTTCCTGCGCCGCGTGCGTGACGCCGCGGACGCCGGTCGCCCGTTCCTGTCGGTGGAACAGGCGGTGCACCGGCTCACCGGTGAACTCGCGGACTGGTACGGCTTGGACGCCGGGCATCTGCGGGCGGGCGACCGAGCCGACGTCGTCGTCCTCGATCCGGCCCGCCTGGACGATTCGCTCGACACCTACCAGGAATCGCCGATCGCCCCGTTCGACAACCTGCCGCGCATGGTGAACCGCAACGACGACACGGTCACCGCGGTGTTCGTCGGCGGCGTGCGGGTCTTCGGTGACGGCGCTCCCGCTGAGGTCCTCGGCACCCGACGGACCGGCCGGTTCCTGCGCGCGACGACCGCCGTCCGGTGATCGGAACGCCCCTGCGCGGCCGTGCCCGCCGGTAGAATCGCGGGGACCGGCGGCTCGGTCGCCGGTTGTTCGTAGGGAGTCGGCGTGGACGTTTTCGAGCATCGGGGCAGGGCCGTCGTCTACGACCGCGTTGGCAGCGGGTCCGCGATCGTGTTCCTGCACAACGCGGGAACGCAACGCCGGATCTGGGACGACCAGGTCGCCGCACTGCGCGACGAGCACGAGGTCTTCGCGCTCGATCTGCCCGGCTACGGGCAATCCGACCAGCCCGCCACGGGCTACCGCCTCACCGATTACGTCGACATGCTCGCGGCGTTCCTGGACACCCACCGGCGCACCGACGTGGTGCTGATCGGCAACTGCCTCGGCAGCGCCACCGCGCTGCGCTACACCATGGATCATCCGGAGCGGGTGCGCGCGCTCGTGCTGATGAATCCGCTCACCCTGGACACGGTCAGTTCGGGACAATCGGCGGGCTTGGCCTGGCTCGACGCGCGGCTGCCCCTGGCGCCGCTGGCCCGCCGGATCAGGCTGCCGGAACCCGTGGTCTCGCTGATCGTCGGCAATCAGCTCGGCCCTCGCGGCCGAAACCGGAACATCCGGCACGAGCCGCGCGTGCGGGCGCATTGGACGGATCGGGGCAGGCTGCTGGCCCTGCACGGCTTGGTGCAGGATTTCCCGTCCTACCGCGCGCTGGACACGTTCGATCCGCCTGCCGGATTCCCGCCGATCTGCACGATCTGGGGCCGGCGCAATCGCATTCTGTCGGCGAAGGCGGGCGGGCGGCTCAACCACAGGCTGCGTCCGCGCACGGCGGTGGAGCTAGCCGATTGTGGTCATCTCCCGATGGTGGAGGCCCCGGAGCAGGTGACTTCGATCATCACCGGCTTCCTCGCCGATACCGGCGCGCGGGAGCGGGCGGGCGAGCGCTGAGCCGCGCTCAGAGCGGAGCCGCGGTCGGGCAGAGTTCGGCGAAACTGTCCGAGTGCACGCCGCATCCGGCGCATTCGAACACCATGCCGATATCCAGCATCCAATGGATGCGGGTATGGCAGGTCTCGCAGAGGAAGTCCACACCCGCCGGGTGGCAGCAGGACCGTTTACGGATGAACCATTCGGCGCGATGACGACACGGGACGGAGTCGAAGCGGAACGTGCACCTCGGTGCAGCGGGCAGCTCGGCGACAACGGCTTCGAAAGCCGTTGTGGCCGTATAGGTGTTCACAGCGGATACCTTCCAGCGGAGCAGGGCGGGAGGCGGGAGCGTCAGCCGCGGCGCCTTTCCCCCTGAATCGATCTCTCTCGATTAGCTGTTACCCGGATGAGGCTGCTTTCACACGGCGGCGGACCGGCTTGTTTGGTGACGAAGCGGGCGGGAATCCGATTCGTGACTACATCAAGGGAAGGGGTTCTGTCATGTTGTTGCGCCGACTCGCCCGGCCGCTACTGGCCACCGCGTTCGTAGTAGACGGGGTCGATACGCTGCGGCGCCCGGATGAGCGGGTCAAGGCCGCGAACGCACTGCTCGAACGGGGGCACCGGCAGCTGCCCGAAGAAATTGCCACAAAATTGCCGTCCAATCCGACAACGGTCGTCCAGGTCAACGCCCTCGCCCAAGTGAGCGGCGGCGTGCTGCTGGCGCTGGGCAAGGCGCCACGACTGGCCGCGCTGGTGCTCGCGGCGACCGTCGTGCCCGCGGCCGTCACCGAGCAGGATTTCTGGAACGAGCAGGATCCGGCCCGCAAATCGGCGAAGCGGACCGCGTTCCTCAAGGACCTCGGCCTCCTCGGTGGGCTGATGATCACCGCGGCCGACACCGAGGGCAAGCCGTCGCTGGGCTGGCGCGGCCGCCGGGCCGCCCGCGACGCCGCCGCCGCGGTCACCGCCGCACTGCCGTTCGGCGCTACCTCCGATACCGCCACCGGCGCGGCGTTGCGCAAGCACGCGCAGGAAGCCGCGGAACGGGCGCGTGCGCTCGGAGCGGTGGCGGCGAGCAAGGGCGCGGAACTCGCCGAGACGGCTCAGCGTCACGGCCCGGGATGGGCGGAGGCGGCCAAGGAACACGGCAGTGAGCTGGCCGGTACCGCCAAGGAACACGGGTCGGAGTGGGCCGAGATCGCCAAAGAGCGCGGCGCCGACTGGGCGGAGGTCGCCAAAGAACGAGGCACCGACTGGGCAGAGATCGCCAAAGAACGAGGCACCGACTGGGCAGAGATCGCCAAAGAGCGCGGCGCGGAGTGGGCGGAGGTCGCCAAAGAGCGCGGCGCCGAGTTCGCGGAGATCGCCAAAGAGCGGAGCGCGCATCTCGCGGATCTCGCCAAGCAGCGCGGGGCCGAATGGGCGGAGGTCGCCAAGGAGCGCGGACCGGAGATCGCCGACGCCGCCCGGGAACGCAGCGCGCACACGGCGCAGCTGGCTCGCGAGCGGGGCGCCCGGAAAGCGCAGGCGGCCCGCGAGGCCATCGACTCGCGGCGCCACTGAGGCTCCGGGCGAGCACGGCGGGCGCCTCGCCCTGGGGCGCACCGCCGGCGCGTCGGTGACCCTTCTCCGGCCGTGGCGGTCAGGCGGTCTCGTCGTAACCGGGCGCTGGACCGACGAGGGCGGCAACGAGGGAGGGCACCCGATGGAATCGGCCGGCCAGGCCGGTGACCTCGATCGCGCGATCCGCCGGCCGCACCATGGTGATCAGCACCAGCCTGCGGCGGGAGCGCGTGGCTTCGGCCTGCGCTTCGACCAAGACGCTCAGTCCCGCCGCCGCCAGGAAGGTGACCGGTGAGAGGTCGAGCACGAGCGTGGTCGCGGGGCGCAGGCAGGCGACCGCCAGCTCCGCGCGAAACCGGGGCGCGGTCGCGGCGTCGATCTCGCCCTCGACCAGCAGCAGGATGACGTCGCGGCGCGGGCGGCACACCGAAAAACGAAGCGGGTCAGTCCATTCGGCGTGTCGGGACATGCGCTGACTCCTGGCCGGAAGCTGGCACTGCACAGACTTTGCGCTTCCAGTGAAGCATGGTGCGCGAGGTCTGTACAGGAGCGCCACGGCGCGAACTGTGTTCGCGGACTACGCTTTCCGGTCAGCGCTCGGACTCTAGGACGTATTCGCGCTTCCGCCGCAGGAGATGGTGACGGCCTCCCCGTTGAAGTGGCGGCCGTGCTCGGAGACCAGCAGCAGCACCGCCTCGGCCACCTCGGCGGGCTGGATCAGATCGCCGTTGGGCGGGCCGGATTCGATGATCGCCATCCAGTCCTCCCTGGTGGGATTCTCCTTGTCCGGCACCATGAGCCGCCAGGTGGCGGGGTTCTGGATCATGTCGGTGTCCACCCCGGACGGCAGCAGGGCGTTCACCGTGATGCCGTACTCCGCCACCTCCAGGGACAGCGACTTCACCAGGCCCAGCACGCCCCATTTGCTCGCGGCGTAGTGCGCCGCGTTGCGCACGCCCATCTTCGCCACGATGGACGAGGTGGCCACCACGCGGCCCCAGCGACGCTCGATCATGTGCGGCACGACCGCGCGGAAGCTGTGGAACACGCCGGTCAGGTTGGTGTCGATCATGTCCTGCCACAACTGCTCGTCCATCTCCGCGACGGGCGAGTTGGAGGCGATGCCCGCGTTGGCGATCAGGATGTCGATGCGGTCGAATTCCTCCAGCGCGCGCTCGGCGACCATCCGCATCTGTTCCAGGCTGCGCACGTCGGCCCGCACCGCGACGCAGCGGCGGCCGGTGCGCTCGACCAGGGCGGCGGTCTCGGCCAGATCGTCGGGAGTACTCAGCTCGTAGGGAAGGCCGGACAACGGTGCGGCGATGTCACACACCACGATGTCCGCGCCCGCGTTCGCCAGCGCGAGGGCGTGCGCGCGCCCCTGTCCACGGGCTCCGCCGGTGATCACCGCCACCCGATCGTCGAGATGCCCCATCACTGGCCCTTCATAGGTCGGTACCTGCTTCGGCCGCCACCCATCGTGTCACGTGCGGACGGCGCGGGCTCCCGATTTTCCGGCAGGCCGGGCCACCGTCGAGCGATTTCCCGCCGATGGGAACGAGCGGTGGGCGCGCCCGCGCGTGGCCACCGGTACGCGCAGCGCCACGTCCGCGACCTGCGCCGACCGGCTGTATTGCCGAAATCGCCAGGGACAGTGGAACAATGGGTGCGGTCTCGGCGCCGGAGCGGGCACGGCCACGGCGCGCACGAACCGACCCGGCTGCGGCACGGAGGCCACATGCAACCTTTCCGACCCGGTCCAGCGACCAACTGGGTGCGATGTACGCTGCGCCCCGGAACGATTTCGCCCGTGCCTACCCATCGTTCCTGGCACGGTCGGCGCATCCACAGTGGTTCCAGGGGGCCCGATGACCGATTGTGAGTACCTTCCCGTGAATCTCGACCGACAGCTCGACACCGAACCGACCGAGCACGACAGCACCCTGGCCGCCCGGCTCACCAGCCCGCGGCTGCGCAAGCTGCTGCACACAGCCATCGGCCTCTCCGAGGATTCCGTGGATCTGCTGACGACCATGACCACGCGCCTGCGTGCCGCCGAGGGCATGATCCTGCGCGACCCGCTCGACGACTGCTGACACCCGGGCGGGCGGGCCGGGGCCCGGCGCCCCGCCGCGGCCGCCCGAGGTGGTTGCCGAACCGGCAACGATATTTGCCGATACGTCCGGTCCGGTGGATGGTGGGACGCATGAGTGCGACACACCACCATCGGAACGCGACCACGCCCACGACGGTCGAGTTCTGGGAGTCCTTCTACCAGGAACGCGACCAGATCTGGTCGGGACAGCCGAACTTCCTGCTCGTGCGGGAGATCGAAGCGGTCGCCCCGGGTACGGCACTGGACCTGGGTTGCGCCGAGGGCGCCGACGCGATCTGGCTGGCCGAGCGCGGCTGGCGGGTGACGGCGGTGGACGTCTCGGAGACCGCGCTGGCCCGTGCCAGGGCGCGGGCCGCACGACAGCAGCTGCCCAGCGAAATCGATTGGCAGCGGCACGATCTCGACCACACCTTCCCGTCCGGGAGCTACGACCTCGTCACGGCGCAGTATCTGCACTCACCGGCGGCCCAGGACGGTGAACGGACGCGAATCCTGCGCCGGGCCGCGGAGGCGGTGGCGCCCGGCGGGCTGCTGCTGATCGTCGGGCACGCGGAGTGGCCCAGCTGGGTGCTGGAACCGCCCGCCGAGGTGCACTTCCCGACCACCGCCGAGGTGCGCGCCGACCTCGCGCTCGACCCGGCCGAGTGGCAGGTGGAAGTGGAGGACGTGGTCGAGCGCGAGCACGCGGGCCCGGAGGGGCAGCCGGGCACGCGGAAAGACAGCATCCTACGAATTCGCCGCCGCTGACCCGAGCCGGAAACCCGCTCGGCACCGTCGCCCCACACAGCGCACTCCCAGGTTTGCTCCAGGTTGCGGGCAGGCGGCCTTCCTAGCCTTCGAAGTGGATTTCACACGGAAGGAAGGCGAAGATCATGGCGTCGATTACGAGCGTCCCGCCGGGCGTGGAGGCCGTCGCGAGACCCGTCGGCGCCCATCGCGCCTCCACCCACGAGCGATCATGGGCGGATCGCGCGTTATTCGGGCCCGCGACCCAACCGCGGTGGGCGCGCCCGGCGCTGTGCGCGCTGCTGATCGCGACCGCGGTGCTGTATTTCCGGAATCTGACGGTCTCCGGTTGGGCGAACGAGTATTACGCCGCGGCAGCGCAGGCGGGGACGCAGAGCTGGAAGGCGCTGCTGTTCGGCGCGCACGACGCGGGCAACGCGATCACGGTGGACAAGCCGCCCGCGTCGCTGTGGGTGATGGGGCTGTCGGGGCGGTTGTTCGGATTCGGCTCGTGGTCGCTGCTGGCGCCACAGGCATTGATGGGCGTCGGCTCGGTGGCCCTGCTGTACGGCGCGGTGCGACGGTGGAGCGGCCCCGGCGCGGGCCTGCTGGCCGGTGCGGCGTTGGCGGCCACTCCGGTGGCCGCGTTGATGTTCCGCTTCGACAACCCCGACGCCCTGCTGACGTTGCTGCTGGTCGCGGCGGCCTACTGCACGGTGCGGGCGATCGACTCGCACGGGCCGCGCTGGCGTTCGACGAGTACCGGCTGGCTCGCCCTGGCCGGTGCGGTCATCGGTTTCGCGTTCCTGACCAAGATGATGCAGGCGTTCCTGGTCCTGCCCGCGCTGGGGCTGGTGTTCTTGGTCGCCGCGACGGGAGGATTCTGGTCCCGGATCGTCAAATTGATCACCGCGTGCGCGGCCATGGTGGTCGCGGGCGGATGGTACGTGCTGCTGGTCGAGCTGTGGCCCGCGGATTCGCGCCCCTACATCGGCGGGTCGACCGACAACAGCCTGTGGGAGCTGGCGCTCGGCTACAACGGGATGGGCCGACTGCTGGGCGGCAGCGGCAATCCGAGCGGGGGCTCGGGCGGCCCCGGAGGCGGCGGCATGGGCGGCGCGTTCGGCGGCGACACCGGATCGGCCCGGCTGTTCAGCGGCAGCATGGGCACCGAGGTGTCCTGGCTGCTCCCGGCGGCGCTGATCGGCCTGGTCGCCGGGCTGTGGCTGAGCGGCCGCGCACCGCGCACCGATCGGCTGCGGGCGGCGATGATCCTCTGGGGCGGGTGGCTGCTCGGCACCAGCCTGGTATTCAGCTACATGAGCGGGATCATCCACCCGTACTACACGGTGGCCTTGGCGCCGGGCATCGCCGGTGTCGCCGGAATCGCGGTGACGCAGTTGTGGCGGCGGCGCGGGCACATGGCGGCCAGGATGACGTTGGCGCTGCTGTCGGCGGTCACCGGCGTCTGGGCCTTCGTCCTGCTGGACCGCACGCCGGACTGGTTGCCCTGGCTGCGCTGGACGGTGCTGGTCTCGACCGCGCTCGCGGCGATGGGCCTGCTGGTCGGCGCGCACCGGTCGCGCGGGATCGCCGTGACGATCGCGGCGGCCGCGTTGCTCGGCGGGTTCGCCGGATCCACGGCCTACGCGGTCGAGACGGTCACGCACGCGCACAGCGGCGGCATCCCCACCTCCGGGCCCGCGCAGGCGGGTTCGATGGGCGGGCCCGGCGGAGGCGCAGGAGCGGATGGTCCGCCTGCCGACGGCCGCACCGGCGCGACGGACGGCACCGAGCTGCCGACCGGAGACGCGGCTCCCACCGGCAGCGAGCTGCCGATCGGAGACATGCCCGCCGCCGACGGCGGACGGTCGACCGGCGACGCGACTCCCGCGAGCCGCGCGGGCGGACCGGGCGGAAGCGCGGGTAACGCGGAGCTGGACGCCCTGCTGGAGAACACCGACAGCCGATGGTCGGCGGCCAGCATCGGCTCCGGCACCGCGTCGAGCCTGGAATTGCGCACCGGCACGTCGGTGATCGCGATCGGCGGCTTCAGTGGTGGCGACGACGCGCCGACGTTGGCGCGGTTCCAGCAGTACGTGGCCGATGGCGAGGTGCGCTACTTCGTCGCGCAGGGTCAGGGCATGCGCCCCGGCTCCAGCGGGGAGAAGTCGGCGGCGGACGAGATCACCGAGTGGGTGAAGGCGCACTTCACCGCGAAGACGGTCGGCAACATCACCGTCTACGACCTGACCGCACCCACCAGCAGCTGATCGCCCGGATCCCGACCGCAGGAGTATCGCCGCACCGCAGGGTGCCGCGATACTCCTGCCCGTGTTCGGCGCAGGGCCTCGACACCGCCGCCGACGACCCTTCGAGTTCGCCCCGCACTGGGGAACGCCGGAGGCGGCCGCCGCAGATCGCCCCGGCGAGGGAACGCCGAGGCTTATAGCGAGACCATGTTCAGCTCGCCGATCCGACGATCGACACGAACCATGGGGCCGCAACCCAGGGCACGCACCGTCGTAGACAGTGATGATCGGCGGTTGCTGCGCACAGCGCGGCGATCGGCGAAGCCCCCTCGCTGACGCACGATCGCCTCGCTTGCCGTCGACGGGCCCGGTCACCGGATCGGACACCAGCCGCACCAGGCTTGATGGACGCGGGCGACAGCGCGCCGGGCCCGGGTGGCGCGCTCCCAGGAAACACCCAGCTTGCTCGCAGGTTGCTCCGTGCCTGCGAGGCAATCATGGACTCATGACCGGCACCGAACCCGAAGCCCGCGTCCTCATCGTGGACGACGAACCGATGATCATCGAACTGCTCGCCGTGAGCTTGCGGTTCCAAGGGTTCGAGGTGGCCACCGCGCTCAGCGGCACCGAGGCGCTGGATCGGGTGCGCGGATTCCGGCCGGACGCGTTGATCGTGGACGTGATGATGCCCGGCATGGACGGGTTCGGGATGCTGCGGCGGCTGCGCGCCGACGGGGTGACCGCGCCGGTGCTGTTCCTGACCGCCCGCGACGACGTCGACGACAAGCTCACCGGACTCACCCTCGGTGCGGACGACTACGTGACCAAGCCGTTCAGCCTGGAGGAGGTCATCGCGCGACTGCGAGTCATCCTGCGCCGCAGCGGAATACAGTCCACAGCCGAGGGCGTCAACCGGATGACGGTGGGCGATCTGGTGCTCGACGACGACAGTCACGAGGTGTGGAAGGCGGGTGCGCCGGTGTCGCTGTCGCCGACCGAGTTCACCCTGCTGCGCTACTTCATGGTCAACACGGGCAAGGTGCTGAGCAAGCCGAAGATCCTGGACCACGTCTGGCGCTACGACTTCGGCGGCGACGCGGGCGTGGTCGAGTCGTATGTGTCGTATCTGCGGCGCAAGGTCGACACCACCGAACCGAAACTGCTGCACACGCTGCGCGGCGTCGGTTACGTGCTGCGCGAACCCCAGGTGAGCCGGAGGTGAGCGTACGAACGGAACTCGCGCGGCGGATATCGGCGGTCCCGCTGCGGGTGGGGCTGGTGATCGTGCTGCTGCTGCTCACCGCGGCGGCGCTGTTCGCGTCGGGCGCGGCGGTGACCTCGGCGCTGAGCCGATCGCTGACCCAGCGCACCGACGAACAGCTCTACGACGCGGCGCGGTCCTGGGCGCAGCCGCGTCCGATGCGGCAGGTGATCACCCCTGACGGTCGCACGCAATGGATTCCGGCGGATCTCCCGGCCGCGCCGGTGCAGCCGAGATCGGTGGGCGAGCAGCCACGCCGGTTCTTCGAACTGCGCACGGGAGCCGACGGCCAGGTGTATCCGGACCCACCCGGCGGCAACAGCGCCGCGGGGACCCCGGACCTGGGCGGTTCGAGCGCCCAGACGCCGAGAACGGTGGATTCCGCGGACGATTCGTCGGTGCGCTGGCGGGTCCTGACAACGACCAACGAATACGGTTCCACCACCATCGGCCTGCCACTGACCGACAACCAGGAGACGGTCTCGCGGCTGATCTTCTTCGAGGTCGGCACGGGGGCAGCGGCTCTGCTGGCCCTGGGCGCCGTCGGCTACCTGGTGATCCGGCGCAGCCTGCGGCCGCTGCGCGAGGTGGAGCAGACCGCGGCGGCGATCGCGAGCGGCGACCTGCACCGGCGGGTGCCGGTGCGCGGCGTCGACACCGAAGTCGACCATCTGGCGCGGTCGTTGAACGAGATGCTCGCCCAGATCCAGCACGGCGTGGCCGCGACCGAGGCCTCCGAGGAAGCCGCCCGCCGCTCGGAGGCGCGGATGCGCCGCTTCGTCGCCGACGCCAGCCACGAACTGCGCACGCCGCTGACCACGATTCGTGGTTTCGCCGAGCTGTACCGGCAGGGCGCCAGCACCGATGCGGGAATGGTGGTCGGCCGGATCGAAGCCGAGGCCGAGCGCATGGGTGTGCTCGTCGAAGATCTGCTGCTGCTGGCGCGGCTGGACGAGAAGCGCCCGCTGGAGCGCAGACCCGTCGACCTGCTCGCGCTCGCCGGCGACGCCGTGCACAATGCGCGGGCCATCGCCGCCCGTCAGAAGCCGTCGCCCGACGCGCCGGACCGCCCGATCACCCTGGTGATCGGCGAGGGCGAGGGAACCATGGACGTCGTCGGCGACGAGGCGCGCCTGCGCCAGGTCCTGGGCAACCTGCTCGGCAACGCCCTCACCCACACCCCGCGCGAAGCGGCGATCACGGTGCGGCTCACGGCCGCGCCCGATCGCGTCCGCATCGACGTGCTCGACACGGGCCCCGGCCTGTCGCCCGACGCCGCCGCGCGGGTATTCGAACGCTTCTACCGCGCGGACGCCTCACGCACCCGCACCAGCGGCGGCACCGGCCTCGGCCTGTCCATCGTCCAAGCGCTGGTAACCGCCCACGGCGGATGTGTCTCGGTCGACAGCGAACCGGGCCGCGGGGCGACCTTCACCGTGGTGTTGCCCCGTGAACCCGCCGCTACGCGGCCCACAGGAGAGTGGGCGCGATCCGGGTAGCACGGGTCCGCTCGGCGCGATCCCAGCCGGAACCCGCGCCGTGCGGATGCGCGGCGCCGCCGAGTCGCCGAACTGGTGGATGGCCTGGTTCGGCGGTGCGCATCGGATCGCTGGCGACGCTCAGCGCGGCGCGGTTAGGAAGATGTCGTCGAGCGGGGCCCCGGAACCGGGGGTGGCGCCTTCTTCGGCGAACCATTCCCAGTGCATGACGCGGGCGAGGATCGGGGTGGGCAGGCGCAGGAGCACTTTCGCGATGGTGGCGAAGCGGCTGGAGCCCTCGACGATCGAGCGGTGGGCGGCCAGGGCGGCTTTGCGTTGCGCGGCATGGGCGGCGACGTCGATGCGATGGGTGATCGCCGAGCGCGGACTGAACAGCGAGACGAGAACCGAAGGGTCATAACGCAAAGGGACCCGCAATCGCTCCAGTGAACGAACGAGGCGCGTGTAACCCTCGCGCGGCAAGGTGGCGTCCAGGACTCGCGACACACCGGCGAGTTCTGCCGCGCGCTTGCCCACCTGGTGCACGCGGACGTGGTCGCGATGCCCGTAGCCGCCGTTGCGGTCGTAGCTGAGCAGAATTTCGGCGTGCTCCTCGCGCAGGATCGCGGCCAACCGCCCCGCCGCCTCCTCCGGATCCGCGCGGGCGAATCGCATCCGGTCCGGCGGGTCGGCGTACAGCACCGCACCGTGTCCGCTGTCGGCGTAGCCGAGGTGCACCACCCGGTGCACGCCGAGGGCGGCGGCGCTGGCCGCCAACTCACCGAGGCGCAACGGCTCGCGGCCATCCAGATCCGCCATGTGGCCATCGGTGGCCACCACGATCACCGTCCGGTGCCCGGCGGCGGACAGCTTGGCCAGGGTCCCGCCGGTCAGCAGGGCCTCGTCGTCCGGGTGCGCGTGGAATGCCACAACGGTCGCCATCGCACCAGTGTGCCAAAGGCATTCACCACAGATCCCGGGCCAGCCGGGTCGCGCCGACGAGCATGTAGCCGCCGGTCAGGGCGACCATGGCGACCGCGGCCGGGCGCGGGGCGTCACTGCGTAGAAGGCGCACCCCGCCGTGCGTGGTGTCCAGGATGTCCACCAGCAACGCCAGACGCTGCCAGCGTGGCAGTTCCTGGGCGGGGGCGGTCAGATACCCCAGGCCCAGCGCGATCGCCCGTGCGCCGAAGATCCGGGTCATGTAGTCGAGTTCGGGCGTAGGACGTACGCCGAGCGCCTTGGTCAACGTCCGTGGCGCCACGAGAGCAGCCGACCCCAGCGCGACCCGCCCGAGCGCCAAGCCGCGCAGCGCACCGGCCAGTGGGGAGCGGGTTTTCCGCATGCTGTTCGTCACCATGTCCCGAGCCTCGCCCATAACGCCGATCAGGTCGATTACCTGCGAGGTAATCGACCTGACGACGGTAGGGGCAACGGGTTCAGGGCAGCGGAACCCACTGGTCGAAGAACCAGAAGCCGTGCTGGCTGGGCTGCGGGTCGCCGTGGTGCTGCTGCTCGGGAGCGTGGTCGCGGCCCTGGTCGCGATCGTCGTGACCCGGATCCGCGCTCGCGATACCCGCGCCCGCGCCGACCGCGGCCAACGCGATACCCCCGGCCACCGCCGCCTTCGCCACCTTGGACTTCAACACCTTCATACTTGTCTCCTCGATCCGGCCCGTCGGGCTCCCGGCCGAACTTCGACCGCGGAGACAATCCTCGGTGCGCGATCTCGAGACACCCCGATACCGTGCTGGGAACCTCCTGGCAACCCGAATCCGCTCCTACAGCGAACTCCCAGCTTCGAGAAAGGGCTCCGGCGCGTGCGCCGTCGTCACGCACGACGTGCGGCTGGGCGAGCGGCACGACCCGGAGTCTCACTTGATCCCGATCCTGCTGCAAGCCGCTACGGGACAACGTGATTCGTTCACGCTCTACGGCACCGACCATCCGATGCCGGACGGCACATGCATTCGCGACTACGTGCACGTGGCCGACCTCGCCGCCGCTCATCTGCTGGCGCTGGAGGCCATCCGCCCCAGCGAATACGAGGTGTACAACCTCGGCAACGGCAGCGGCTACTCCAATCGGCAGGTGCTCGACACGGTGCGGGAGGACACCGGACGCGACTTCCCGGTCCACTACGGCCCACGCAGGCCGGGCGATCCCGCCGTCTGCGTGGCGGCGAGCGGCAAGGCGGACGCCCGGCTCGGCTGGAAGCCACAGCGACCGGACCTGGCCGACATCGTCTCCGACGCATGGCACTTCCACCGGTCGGTGTACGGCGACTGATCGACCGAGCAACGTTTCGGCGTATTTCTGCGAAGTCCCGGGCAACCTCCATTCGCGCGCCCGGGAATCGCGAGTCGATCAGAGAATGAACAGAATCAGCGCCTTCTGCAGGGTGTCCATGATGCGGCCGATGGTGATCGCGATTTCGACGGTGCCCACGACAGGCCCCTTTCCTCGGACATGGCAAATCCTCGACATATCAATTCAAGCGCGCGCGAACGCGATTCGCCAAGCTCGCGCCGGGTCTCGTTCGAGTGGATCGGCGAGGTTCATCCACGGCGCCCCGCTCTTCGAATCATCTGTGTCGCGCGACCGGTCGCGACAGCGGGGCGGATCAGCGCACCGCCCGGCCATTTCGATCAATCGACAGGAGCACAGGTGACGTCGTCGCAACCGTTGGTCCGGGAGGACTCGCACGACTGTTCTCGGCATGCGGCCGACACGGTCGGGCAAGCCGCGGCGGTACTCGGCATGCTCCATCGAATCCCCGCCGACCACGCGGAGGTCTCCGCGCGCCTGGCGCTGCTCGCCGAGCGCAGTGCGGACATCGCGTGCGAACTACTCGGCGAGTCGGCGGGCCGGTGCGCGCTCGGCGGGGCGCTGCACAGCGTCGTCATCCATCTCCGGACGGCGGCCGAACTCGCCAACCGGCACCGCGTGACAGTGCTCGCCGACGAGCTCGTCGAGGTCATCGGCATAGTGCAGGAATGCGGGCAGAACACGGCCCGATCGTTCGCGGCGCCGCTGGATTCGGTGTGGGCGGCGCACTACCGCGCCGAGATCCTGCGACTGGCCGACGACGCCGACGACGCTTTCCGCCGCCTGTTCGCGCGGTGGTACTTCGACACCGACGACCTGACGACAGTGGCCGGTATGCGGGAGGTCGGCGACGAACTGGAGAACGTGGTGCGAGCCTTCGAGTCGGTCGCCGATGCCGCGGTGGCCGCGGACCGGCCGGGTGAGCCACCGAGGTGACCGTTCTCGGCCACTACATTCCGACGAAATCGATGATCGGCGCCGGGTAGTCCGCCGGATCGATCCGCTCCCGCCACGGCCGGTGGATGCGCGCACCGGGCAGGTGCGCCAGCTCGGGAATCCAGCGCCGGACGTACGCGCCGTCCGGGTCGTAACGCTCGGCTTGGCGCAGCGGGTTGAGCACCCGATTCGGCCTGGTGTCGGTCCCCGTCCCGGCGACCCACTGCCAGTTGAGCTGGTTGTTGGCCAAGTCGCCGTCCACCAGCCAGCGCAAGAAGTGTTCCGCCCCCAGCCGCCAGTCGACGCGCAGCGACTTGGTCAGGAAACTGGCCGTGATCAGCCGCGCCCGGTTGTGCATCCAGCCCTCCGCGCGCAGTTGCCGCATGCCCGCGTCCACGATCGGATGCCCCGTGCGCCCCTCCCGCCAGGCGTCGACGGCTTGCGGGTCCTCGCGCCAGCGGATGTCGCGGGCACGGTAGTCCGACCAGGCCGCGGCCGGGCGGGCGGCCAGCAACTGGTGGTGGAAGTCCCGCCAGGCCAGCTGCCGGGCGAACGCGCGCCCGCCCTCGGTGGACATGTCGACCCGGTGCACCAGCTCCACCGGGGACACGCAGCCGAAATGCAGATACGGCGACAGCCGCGAGGTGGCGTCGGCGGCGAGGTCGTCGTTGTCACGCGCGTAGTGCTCGACCGGCCCGGACAGCCAGTCGCGCATCATCTTTCGTCCCGTCGTCGCACCGCCCACCGCCAATCGCGGCGATGCCCGGCCCGCGCACAGCTCCCCCGCGTCCGGCAGCGGCAGGCTCGACACCCTCGGCACCGTGAGGCCGCGCGGCGTGCCGAGCGGTGTGCGCCGCGGCGCTTCGGACCAGCGCCGGAAATACGGACTGAAGACGGCGAAGTGGTCGCGCCCGGTGGCGGGCAGCAGCGTTTCCCGATCGGCGGCGGTGATCGTGGCGGGATGCGTGTGCAGCAGACAGTCGCGGCGCGCGAGTCGTTCGCGCAGAGCGCGTTCCCGGCGGCGGCTGTAGCCGCTGACGTCGGCGGCTACGTGCACGCTCTCCGCGTGCACCTGGGCGGCCACGCGATCGACCTCCGCGGCCACGTCCCCCCGGCGCAGGACCAGATTGCCGCCGATGGCGCGCAGTTCGTCGTCCAGCTCGGCCAGAGCGGCGGCGAGGAACCGGGCGCGGTTCGGTGCGGCGAAGCGGCCGGAGAGGATGGCGTCGTCCAGCACGAACAACGGCACCACCGCGGCGCCCTCCCGGTGCGCGGCCGTCAGCACCGGGTTGTCCCGCACCCGCAGGTCGCGGGTGAACAGAGCGATCGTGACGGTCATCGCGCACCCACCCGTCGTGTGGCACGAATTCTCATCCTCGGGCCTCCTCGCCGGAAGGTGCGGTCGCGCTCGGCACCCGTGAGGGCCGCGCCGGCGCGGCATCGGGCGGCTCAGCCATACCGCCGACGACGCGACCCTCGCGGGCGCCGAGCATCCCGGATCACCCCGCGCAGAGTGGGACGATGCGCGACTCACCGCCCGTCGTCGGCGAGGTCAGGTACAGGCACGGGTTCTGACCGGCCGCGGTGATCGCCGTGCGTACCTGCTGCCAGGCATCCGCGTCCAGCGAAGCAGCGCGAGCCAGGACGAACCCGGAAATCCGGCTCGGATCGGTAACCACCGCCCACGAATACTCCGGGCCGAGCGCGGTGACGATGTAATTGGTCGGCCCTTCCCGGCGATCCTGGGTGGGCACGCCGGGGAAGCTGACGTGCAGCTGCGCCCCGGTCTCCCGGTCGTTGACCGTCGCGGTGCCGTTGATCTCGTTACGCGTGTTCGCCCACGTGGTGCAGGTGTTGCGCACCGCGATGTCGCCCTGCGGATCGAGCGCGTAATTCGCCTGCGTGTCGCGCGCGCAGTCCAGATTGAAGTATTGCGGGACAGCGGCGAGCTGACGCCAGGTGCCCAAGTACCGCTCCAGCTCGAGCCGCGGCACCGGAGCGGGCCCGTCGGCCGGGCTGGGCGCCGCGGCCGAACCGCCCGCCGCCAGCGCCGTCGCGGACAGCGCCGATACCACCCCGGCGAGCAGGCGGGTCGACCTACGCAGCAGATTGCGACGATGCACGCTAACTCCTAGAAATCGGCGACGCTGTCCACGCTAGCACAGAACGATGCATAATTGATGCAACCTATTCTTTTCCCGGAGGCTCGATGACGCGGAGGACAGCGCGCGGACCCACCGACAACCCGGGCGGGACGGATCCCGTCGGCGGCGACGGGCAGAATAGGGCGATGCCCGCCGGTCCCGTCCCCGTGTCCGACGCGGCCGGATACACGGTGCGCGCGGTCGCCGAACGTCTCGGTATCCCGACCGCGACGCTGCGCAGCTGGAATCGCCGCTACGACATCGGTCCACCGCAACACCGCCCGGGCAGACACCGCCTCTATACCGAGGCCGACATCGCCATGCTGGAGCGGATGCTGACCCTGATCCGCGCGGGCGCGAGCCCGGCGGGCGCCGCGGCGGCGGTGCGCGGACCCGCGCCCACGCTCGGCCGCCGGGAATCGCTGCTGGCCGCGGCTTTCGCGCTGGACACCACCGCGGTGTCCGCCCAGCTCGAAGCGCACGTGCGCGCGTTCGGGGTGGTGGACACCTGGGACCTGCTGTGCCGCCCCGCTTTCGCCGATATCGTCGACCGCCAGCTCGGTGGCGAGGGATGTATCGATGTCGAGCACCTGCTGTCCTGGTGCGTCATCTCGGTGCTGCACCGCACGAACCCGCCGTCGGTGGCCGACGGCACGACGCCGGTGGTGCTCGCCTGCACCAGCGGAGAGACGCATTCGCTTCCACTGGAGGTGCTTCGCGCGGCCCTCGCCGAACGCGGCGCCGGAGCGCGAATGCTCGGCGCCGACGTGCCCGCCGCGGCGCTCGCCGACACCCTCGCCCGCTTCGACCGTCCCGCCGCCGTTCTGCTGTGGTCGCAGCAGGAATCCACGGCGTTGACCTCCGCCGTGCGCGCCTGCCTCGGCGCGGGAGCGCGCGTGCTCGTCGGCGGCCCGGGCTGGGAGGCGGTATTCCTCCCCGAAGGCGTGGAACGAGTCGACAGCTTGCTCGACGCCGCCGATCGGCTCGCCTGAACGGACAACTCGGCTTCGACGCGAACGGCCGTGGGCCAATCCATCGCCGAACCCCATACGAATCCCCTCCCGACGCGCTTCGAGCTCATGCCCGACGGGCGAACAGCTTGCTTCGCGCTCCATATTCGATGCGAAATCGATGCATATGCCACTTGAAGACCATTGCGTTTGAGTGATCCGCAACGTTCAGGCACACGTCACCTCACTCGGCCCCGATCCGATCTGCAGATGGCGCTATCTCGCCTACGCCGACGCCGGATCCCACAGCCGCTACCCAAGGGGAGCACCTAGGGCCCGGCTGGGACCAGGTCCTCCCGAGTCACCCCGCGGGCCTGCCGAGCAGATGACGCAGCGCCGGTTCCAGCGCCGGGGCGCGGAATCGGTGACCGGCTTCGGTCAGCCGGGTGGGAACGACGCGCTGACTCGCGGACGCCACTTCCCGGTTCCCTTCGCGGCCCAACAGGAACGCGGGACCGAACCCGGGTACCGGGAACAGCGCGGGCCGGTGCAGCACGCTCGCAAGGACCTTGGTGTACTCCGCGTTGCGAACCGGTTGCGGGGCAACGGCATTGACCGCTCCGGACAGGCCGGTGTCCCAGAGCGCCCGATGGTAGACGTCGATCAGGTCATCGATCCCGATCCACGACAGCCACTGCCGCCCGCCGCCGATGCGCCCGCCCAGCCCCGCCGTGAACAGCGGGCGCAACAGCCGCAGCGTGCCGCCGCGCGGGGACTGCACGATCCCGGTACGCACGCGCACCACCCGCACACCCGCTTCGGCGGCGGGCACCGTCGCGGCCTCCCACCCCTCCACCACGTCGGCAAGGAAGCCGTCACCGCGCATCGACCGCTCGGTCAGCGTCTCGTCGCCGCGATCGGCGCCGTAGTAGCCGATCGCGGAGGCGCTCACGAAGACCGGCACCGCCGCCCGCGCCGCCACTTCGGCGAGCCTCCGGGTCGGCCCGATCCGGCTGTCCGCGATCGCGCGCTTGTGCCCCGCGGTGAATCGGCCCGCGATGGAGGCCCCGGCCAGATGCACCACCGCGTCCACGCCGTCCAGCAGATCCGGCGCGGGATCCGCGGGGTCCCATCGCCTTTCGTCCGCGGCGCGCGGCGCGTGCCGGACCAGCCGCACCACACGATGCCCGCCGGTGGACAGGAACGCGGTCAGCGCCGAACCGACCAGGCCGGACGCTCCGGTCACCGCGACGGTCCTGGACACGAAACCCTCCCCCGCCGCCCGCGCGTGCGCCGCGAGGTCGTCGGCGAGCTGCCGGTGGCGGTAGGCGAACATGGGCCGAAGGACCGTGGCGGGCACCGGCGCGTCCACCCGGTCGACCACCCGGGTATGCGTCCGGTCGACGACCTCGAAATCGTGGGTGTGCCGCCACGGCAGCAGTCCGGCAGGCAGCGAGCCGACGCCGTCGACGGTGACCGCGTCGACGAACCGGCGCGGCGGGTCGTACTCGCCGGGATCGTGCCGGGCCACCCAGCGCAGGCCACCGGGCAATCCGAGCACCGCCTGCCCGTCGGACAGCGAGTCCGACTCGGCGCGCGGTGATACCGGCTGCCACGGCGGCGCCAGGCGGGTCAGCGCGCCGGGACGGGCGTGCCAGGCGAACACCTCGGACCGGGGTAGATCGATGACGCTCGCGTACTCGATACCCATGACCCGACTGTAGCCCGAAACCGACCCGATGCAGCGTTTCTGCATCGTTCCTCGACTCACAATCTCATAAACCACAGGAAACGGTCGATGAACGGGTCGTCCGATGCAATTTGCTGGCTCGAAACCCCTCGACCAGCAGGGCCGCAGGTCAGATGACGAAGGGGATCAACGCTTTCCGGTCCGCCGGATAGTCGGCGAACTTCTCCCGGTACCACTTGTGCGTGGCGAAGGCACGGGGTATCAGATTGCCCGCCGTGATCAGGAAGATCACCACGCCGGCCAACGACCACGTCGCCAGCGCGAAGCCCGCCCAGGCGATCAACTCACCCAGGTAGGCCGGGCTGCTGACGAATCGGAACCCCGCGCCGTGCGGAATCCGGTATTCGGCGGCGCCCGGATCGTCCTTGTCCCGCAGGTTGCGCACGATCGATTCCGAGCGCACCAGCAACACGAACCCGCCCAGATAGACGACGAGCCCGAGCAGGAACCGCGGATCGGCCAACCACTCCGGTCCGTATTGATCTAGATAATCGTGACCGAACAAGGTGCCGTTTAGATAGCCGTGCAGCGCCGTGACGAACATGCCCGCGGCGAGCACCGAGATGTTGAAGCTGCTCCGCTTACCGGGCATCTGCCGGATCGACAGCGGGAAAAACCAGCCGCGGTTGCCGTAATGCAACACCCAGATCGCGGCGAGCGCCAAGGAGGTGGGTTCGAAGCGGTTCGGGCCCGCGAGGTAGCAGATCGCAAAGATCACCGTCGCCGGAATCTCCATCAACCACCAGCCCAGCTTGGGATCGAGATCGAAACCGATCGCGGTCGAGGCGAACCGCCCGTAGGGACTCTGCGCGAAGAAGCCGCCGACGACGACGAACGCCGCGAACACGAAGCCGATCGTCAGTACGGTGTCGTAGGCGGTGTTCCCGGTATACCAGTCCATCGAATTCCCTTACCCTGCGGAGGCGACCGGCGCGAAGACCGGAACGCGACGCCGAAACTAGAACTTGTTCTACCATTTATCCAGTCCCGGCTCGTTGTCAACGGAGGTACTGCCCATGCCGCTGGATCCCTCGGCCGCGGCGCTGCTCGCGGCCGTCGAGGCGTCGCCGCGCGCGGTCGGCGCGCACGACAGGTCCGCGTGGGTCGGCCTGTTCGCCCCCGGCGCGGAGGTCAACGACCCGGTGGGATCCCGCCCGCACGTCGGCCGCGCCGCCATCGAACGGTTCTACGACACCTTCATCGGGCCGAACACCATCGCATTCCGGGTCGACCGCGACCTGGTCCATCCGCCGATGGTGGTGCGCGATCTGACCATCGTCACCACGATGTCCACCGGCGCCACCGTCTCCGTCCCCATGCATCTGCGCTACCGGCTGGTCGAGCGGGACGGCGCGTGGCGGATCGTCTACCTGGCCGCGCATTGGGAGCTGGCGGGCATGATCTGGCAACTGCTGCGCACCGGGCTGCCCGGATTCGCCGCCGCGCTGAAGCTCGGGCCGCAGCTGATCGTCAACCAGGGCGTCGGCGGGGCGCTGGGCATGCTACAGGCGCTCGGCGGCGTGGGTCGCCGCGGAAAGCGCGCCACGACAGGGCTTTTCGCCGCCGCGGCGAGCACCGACCTGAGCCGCGTGCGCGAGTTGCTCGGCGATCGGGCCGCTCTCGAGCTGCCCGCGGGCACGCCGGTATCGGTGGAGGAATTCACGAATCGGGTGCGCAACATGCGCTGGAGCAAGGTGATCGCCGCGGGCCGCACCGTCACGGCGAGTGTGCGGCTCGGCGCGGTAGCCGGAGTGGCTGTCGTGGAGTTCGCGATCGGCAGCGACAGCATCGCGAGTGTGACGTTATATCTCGACGGTGACTGACACCGGATCATCCGCCGCCGCACCCGGCTACCGCACCGCGTTCAGGACGTGAGCTGTCCCATGCGTTCCACCGTGCGGCCGGTTGCCGGAACTTCGACCACCTCGGACACCGGTGCCGCATGCTCGGTCCAGCCGGGCGGACCGAAAACGTATCCGAGCCGCCCGCGCCAGGTGCTCGCTGCGCGCACGTCGCGGATCAGCGCGGCCAATTCGTGATAGTTGACCTTCAGCGGGTTGTCGGTACCGATGTTCTTGGTGAGGCCGTATCGGACCGGTTCCGATTCGGCGGCGAAGCTGCCGAACATGCGATCCCAGATGATGAGGATGCCGCCGTAGTTCTTGTCGATGTAGGGCTTGTTCGAACCGTGATGGACCCGATGGTGCGACGGCGTGTTGAACAGGAACTCGATCGGGCGTGGCAGCGTCCGGACGCGCTGGGTGTGGATCGGGAACTGGTACAGCAGCCCGATGCCCTGCAACAAGAAGATCATCCAGGCCGGGAACCCCAGCAGCGCAGCGGGCACCCACGCCAGCCCGCGCAGGATGTTCGGGACCGGATGCAGCCAGGAGAGGCGGATCGCGGTGGAGAGGTTGAAGTACTCGCTCGAGTGGTGCACGTTGTGCGCGGTCCACATCAGCCGCACCCGATGGTCGGCGCGATGCGCCCAGTAGTAGCAGAGATCCGTGACGATCAGGCCGAGTACCCAGACCCACCACGAGCGCGGCGAAAGGTGCAGCGGGGTGATCGCGGCGGCGCCGACCACCGCCGAGAACGGCAACAGATACTGCATCAGCGGTTTCACCAGCCGGCCCAGGGTGAACGTCGCGATGTTGGACGCGGTGTCGCGGGCCGACCCGCTGTTGCCGGATCGGTCGGGATCTCGCCGGTAGGCGATCCATTCCACCAGCATGAGCACCGCGAACGCGGGAATGGCATAGCTCAACAACTCCACACGGCCCATGAGTTCTCCTTCATCGTCCACCGTCGGCTTCGACGCTACGGCTGCGCGGCCGCGAGAACATCGCGCCGACGAGGGATCGCGCGTCCCCCGCGCGGGGGACGCGGGCGGCTCGGCCGGCGGGCACAGTGAGTGGTCGGCGTCCCCGGCGCGGCCGGGCGCGCTCGCTAGGATCGCCGCGTGACTCGACGCTGAACCGGACGGAGGCGGTGGCGAACTGTTGGATGTGAGCAGGTCGCTGGCCCGGCAATCGGTGGTGGTCGCCGTCGCGGCGGCCCTGATCGACGCGGTGGTGCTGGGGCTGTGCGGCGTATTCGCCGTGGCACCGTGGCAGACGGCCGCCGCGATCACCGCGATCGTCGCCGCCGATCTGGCCTTGGCCGCGCCGCCCCGGACCGCCGGGGTGGTGGCGGTGGCGCAGGTGCTCGTGCGATTGCTGGCCGCACTGTTGCTGCACCGCCACGGGTTCCCGGTGCGGTTCGCCGACGTGGGTTTCCTGGTGGCCGGATATCGCGCGGGGGCATGGCTCGCCGGGCCGAAATCCGTGCTGACCATGCTGCTGCTGTGCGGCGGCGTGGCCACGGCCCACGTGCTCACCGGCAGCAATGCCGCCCAGGACTGGCGGCTGCTGCTCGCCTCCACGGTGGCCGCGGGATGCGTGCCCTGGCTGGTCGGCCGTTACACAGCCGCGCGCGGCGCCTACATCGCCGACCTCGAACAGCGGGCCCGGTTGCGACAGCAGGAGCACCGGGCGGCTCTGGAGCGAGCGGTCACCGAAGAGCGGGCGGCCATCGCCCGCGACCTGCACGACGTGATCTCGCACCACGTCAGCGCGATCGGCATCCACGCCGGCGCCGCCAGGCTGGCGCTGGGCGGCACGGCGCCCCCTGCCGCCGCCCGATCGCTGTCCGCGGTGGAATCCAGCAGCCGGGCCGCGATGGTCGATCTGCGCCGCCAGCTCGATCTGTTGCACGGACGCGACGACGACGGACAGCGCCAGCCGGGACTCGCCGACATCGACGAGCTGATCGAGCACGTCCGCGCGGCCGGGCTCGAGGTCGAGACGACCGTGCGCGGGGACGCGGTCGAACTGCCCGACTCGCTGAACATCACCTTGTACCGCATCGTGCAGGAGATGCTGACCAACGCGCTGCGGCACGGGGACGGCACGCACGCGCGACTGGACGTGGAGTACCTGCCGAAGCGGGTGGTGCTGCGGGCGACCAATCCCCTCGCCCGCGAACCGGCCGCCGCCGACACCTCGGTCCCGCGCGGCCTCAACGGGATCCGCCGCCGCGCCGAGCTGTTCGGCGGCGAACTGGACTACGGCAGCGACGCCGCGCAGTGGCAGACCACGGTGTCCGTGCCGATCGGAGGATCGTGAACCCACCCATCCGCGTCCTGATCGCCGACGACCACAGCATGTTCCGCTCCGGCCTGCGCGCCGTCGTCGACAGCCAGGCGGACCTCGATTGCGTCGCCGAAGTGAGCGACGGCCGCGCCGCCATCACCGAGACCGCCCGGCTGCGACCGGATGTCGCGATCCTCGATGTCCGGATGCCGAAACTGGACGGGCTGGCCGCCACCGGTGCGATCGTCGCCGCGGGCGGAACGCACGTCTTGGTGCTCACCACCTACGACAGCGACGCCAACCTGTATCGCGCCTTGCAGGCGGGTGCGAGCGGGTTCCTGCTGAAAAGCCTGCCGCCCGAGGAGTTGGTCACGGCCATCCGGATCGCGGCACGCGGCGACGCGCTGATCGATCCCTCGATGACCCGCCGCCTGGTGTCCCGCTTCGCGAGCACGCTCGCACCGCCGCGCACCCCACAGGAAGTCCACCAGCTCACCGCTCGTGAACTCGAGGTACTGCTCCTGCTGGCCGACGCGCGCAGCAATGCCGAGATAGCCGCGCAACTGGGCGTCGGCGAGGAGACGGTGAAGACCCACGTCTCCCGCATCCTCGCCAAACTCGGTGTGCGCGATCGCATCCACGCCGTCGTCTACGCCCATCAGCACGGGCTGGTCACGCCGGAATAGGCGCGCTCGCCCGGGCCTCTGAGACGCGGGACAACCCGACAACTCCTCGACGCCGGCCCACTACGGCGGAGCGGCGCCCACCTCGCCGCTCCGCCGACACGGCTCAGGTGCCGCTCGGCGCTTCGCCGACGGTGGTCGTGGGATCGATGATGCCGAAGACCTCGCCCTGCGGGCCCTGGACGATGCCCATACGCCCGAAGGGGCTGTCGTCGGGTCCGGACATCACGGTGGCGCCGAGATCGCCCGCCTGGGACAGCGCCTGGTCGGTGTTGTCGACCTGGAACCAGGTCAGCCAATACGACGGGTTGTCGCCCGGCATCTTCGTCGAGTCGTTGACACCGCCGACGGCGTCGCCGTCTGGCGTCAGGCTGATGGTGGAGTAGACGAAGTGCTCGCCGTCACCGATCTCGGTGTAGTGCCAGCCGAACACGTCGGCGTAGAACTCCTGCGCCCGCTTGTAGTCGCTGGTGTGCAGTTCATTCCAGCAGTAGGCGCCGTGCTCGTTGTAGATGCCCGCGCCCGCATGGGCCTTGGCCTCCCAGACCCCGAACACCGCGCCGGTGGGGTCGGCTCCGACGAACATGCGGCCGACATCGAGCACGTCGAACGGTTTCATCATCAGGGCACCGCCCGCCGCGCCGACCTTCTCCCCGATCGCGTCGGCGCTGTCGGCGGCGATATAGGTGGTCCACACCGACGGCATCGGCATGCCTTCCGGCTTGGGTCCGATGCCCGCGGCCGCGCGGCCGTTGCGCATCGCCATCAGATATCCACCCGCCTCCGGCGGGCTGTCCTGGATCTCCCAGCCGAAGAGGGCGCCGTAGAATTCGCGGGCGCGCGCCGGATCGTCGACCTGGCAGTCGACCCAGCACGGCGTTCCCTGCGGCCAGCTTCCGTCATGAGTGGGCATTGCGAGTGCCTCCTGACACGGGTTGCCGATGTGCGGCCGAGACAGCCGGCACACGGCTAGTCAACCACCAGCACTCCGTGGAAGTGAGCCGATTCGGCCGACCGCTCGATCGGGTTCACGAGCGTTGTGGACTCAGGGGAAAGACCCCTTACACAGATCAGTCCCCGGTAGTCTTATCGAAACCGTGAGCGTCGGTCGTCGCTGACGACTCCGGTGTTTCGACTGGCTTGCCGGGGGCCTAGCCGGATCCTGGGTCGGTGTCTTCACTGCCTGTCGACGTCTCGGCTGACAGTGCGCTCACCTACCGGTGCTCCGGTGTAATGACCAGTCTCCTCCACATTTTCCGCTAGTCAAGAGGCCGAACCGCCGATTCTCCGAGCCGGTGCGCGGGCCGCGCCGCGCACCCCAGACATCCTTCAGCAAATCGATCTTGACGTGTACTCTTGGCATCCGAACCATGCCATTGTGACTGGGGTCACAGCCCCGTCGCCCGACTGTTCCCGTCTGCCCGATGGCCGGGCAGACCGTCCCGTTGGAGTCCCCATGGCGCTCGTCCTCGGTCCCGTCTCGACGAGTGCGGGCGTGCGCGCGCACATCCACCGCAACCGCCCCGCCGGGGACACCGGATCCGTCGCTACGGAGTCATCATGAGCGCACCGAACCGATTCGACGAGTTGCAGCATCGCGTCGCGGACCTCGCACCGGTCTTCCGCGAGCCGCTGGACTCGCCCTACGAGATCTCCAACGAGTTGTTCGCCGCACTTCGGCACGTTCTGCACGACGTGGGCGGCCAACCGGACATCCCGGTCGAGTACCGGGAGAAGGAGGAAGAGCCCTGGGAGATGAGCACCTACGTCACGTGCGAATGCCTCGGGTGGCGCGGGGTGTGGAACTCCGAGGAACGCAGGCGAGCGGAGAACGATCTCGGCGCGACGCTGTATTTCGGTCTCCCCTACTACGCGCGCTGGGCGACCGTCGCGGCGAAGACCCTGGTCGCCAAAGGACTGATCACCCCCGACGAACTCTCGGCCAAGTTGGACGAAGTGCGCGCCCGCAGGGAGGCGCGGCCATGAGCAGGAAGTATCGGATCGGCGATCGCGTCCGGGTGCGCAACGCTACGTCGATGTTCCACACCCGTACCCAGGCCTACACGCGCGGGCACACCGGCGTCGTCGTCGAGCACCGGCCGGAGTGGATCATCCCCGAGGACGAGGCGTGGGGACGCGAGGACGGTCGCGTCGAGCCGTTCTACGTCGTGCGATTCCATCAGAAGGATTTGTGGCCCAAATACACCGGCTTCGACGCCGACACCTTGGAGACGGAGGTCTCCGAGCGCTG
Organism: Nocardia exalbida NBRC 100660; assembly: GCF_000308575.1. Classification (GTDB taxonomy): domain Bacteria; phylum Actinomycetota; class Actinomycetes; order Mycobacteriales; family Mycobacteriaceae; genus Nocardia; species Nocardia exalbida. Next base: position 223,765 of record NZ_BAFZ01000089.1, read on the forward strand.
GCTCGAGCCCGCAGAGGAGGACGCCCAGTGAGCCGGACCCACGATCACGACGCGCACGCGCCGATCCGGACGAGCGACGAGATCAGCGAATTCGAAGTGCTCGAGACGGCGGTCCGCGAACTGGCCATCGAGAAGGGGCTCTTCTCCCACGAAGACCACCGCAGGTTCGCCGAGTGGGCCGAATCGGTCGGTCCGCACGGCGGATCGAGACTGGTCGCCAAGGCGTGGACCGATCCCGACTTCAAGGCGCGCCTGCTCGCCGACGGGACCGAGACGTGCAAAGAGGTCGGCATCGACTGGCACGATCCCACCGGCTCCGGGACGCCGAGCGACTACACCTACTTCTACGTGCTGGAGAACACCCCGCAGGTGCACAACGTCATCGTGTGCACGCTGTGTTCGTGCTATCCGCGACCGGTTCTCGGAATGTCCCCCGACTGGTATCGCACACCCAATTACCGCCGCCGCCTGGTGCGCTGGCCCCGCGAGGTGCTCGCCGAGTTCGGCTTGCACTTCCCGCCCGACGTCGAGATCCGGGTGCACGATTCGAACCAGAAATCCCGGTTCATGGTGCTGCCGATGCGCCCAGAGGGCACCGAGGGCTGGACCGAGGAGCAGCTGGCCGCCATCGTCACCCGGGACACCATGATCGGAGTGGCGCTGCCCCAGGTCGACTGGACCGCGCAGCAGCCGCCGAACCGAGTCGAGACCGCGGCGGGGCAGGAGGGACGCCGGTGACGAGCGGTCCGTACGAAGTGCTGCTGAAAACCTTGGGTCCCGCGTCGCGCCGGGAGAGCACCCTGCCCGAACTCGATCGCAAGCCGGACCCGTGGGAGTCCAGCATGCAAGCCACGTGCGAATGCCTCTCCTGGCGCGGCGCCCTGGACAACCTGGAGCGCCGCCATGCCGAGGACGAGCTCGGCGAGACCATCTACCGGGACTTCCCGGTACGCACCCGATCTGCGGTGGTCACCGCGCACGCGCTGATGGACCTGGGCGTGATCAGCCCGGAGGAACTGCACGCCCGCATGGAAGCGGTCCGGGAGCGGTTCCACCGGCAGTAGGCCAACCAGAACCGGCGGAGAGCCCCGGAGACGGCCGAACCGAAGCATCGCAAACGAAAAGGCCCGGAACCTCATGGTTCCGGGCCTTTCGCTAGTAGCGGGGACAGGATTTGAACCTGCGACCTCTGGGTTATGAGCCCAGCGAGCTACCGAGCTGCTCCACCCCGCGTCGGTGAACACAACATTACACACGGGTTCACGCAGACTGCAAATCACCAGCTCAGCAGCGGTTTCGACCCGATAGACGGACCATCGGAACCGTCGACGGGACCCTATAGCAACCCCGAAACGCGCGATGCGAACTCGGCGAGAAGCACATTCCACACCGCGCCCGCAAGATTTGCCACACGTTGACCACTTCAAACGTGACGTACTTCACTATTTCGACGTGATCTCACTCACATAACGATGCGATAACTTACCACTGCTCTGGCGTGTTGATGCCGTTTCCCACCTGGAAAAACGGGGATATTTCTGTTATTCGCTTCATGCAATTCCGGCGTTATCCAGATGTGATCTGCTGAGATTTCTTCGTTACCGTCAATCCACGGCCCGGATCATCCGAGACGGGCTCGAACTCGAACCGCCGAACACCGGCAACCCTGTCCCGCGGTTCGAGGATCCCCGACGACCTGGGGACAGGGACGCGGCAGAGTTCCATCGCCGTGCCGGCGGGCGCAGGGAGGGAAACGACCATGACTGAGAACCGGAAGATCAGCACCCGCGCCCTCGGCTTCGCCGCCATCACCGGCGCACTTGTTGCCGTCCCGTTCGCATTCTCCACCGCTTCCGCCTCCGCGGCGTCCCACAACTGGGACGGCGTCGCACAGTGCGAGAGCGGTGGCAACTGGGGGATCAACACCGGAAACGGCTACTACGGCGGCCTGCAGTTCTCGCAGAGCACCTGGGCCGCCAACGGCGGCAGGGGCTCGGCGCACAACGCGAGCAAGGAAGAGCAGATCCGGGTGGCGGAGAACGTGCTCGCCACCCAGGGCGCCGGCGCGTGGCCGGTGTGCGGCCAGTACCTGCGCCAGGGCACCTCCGAGCCCGAGCCCCTCGTCGAGGCCGAGGAACTGCCCGCCGTGCCCGAGCCCGCCCAGCCTGCCGTCGGCGCCGCGCAGTCGGCGGCCGAGCAGGTCCGGTCCGCCGCGGACGAGCTCGCCGAGCAGTACGGCGTGAAGGACCAGTTCCAGCAGATCCTCAGCCAGAACAGCACGCTGATCGACGCTCTCGGTCGCTGACCCTCCCGCGTCACGAACGCGAAGACGCCGCCATCGTGAACGATGGCGGCGTCTTCGGTGTTCAGGGCTGTTCGGACGGCGTCGCTATTCAGCGACCGGCGTCCTGGTACGCCTTGACGGCGGCTTCCAGCTCGTCCAGTGCCCGGCCGAACTCTTGGAAGTTCCCGCTGCGCATGGCATTTCGCACATTCTCGATCTTCCGGTTGAGCTCGGCGGCCGCGGCGTCCTTTGCGGGGGACGATCCGGGCGCGGGCGGCGAGACCGATGCGGGCGGCGGCGTCGCGGCGGTGCCGGTCCCGTTGTTGCCCTGATCGGCGGGCGGCGGAACGGTGCCCGGCTTGGGCCTGGTGCCCGAGTCACCGCCGAACGGCGTCGCCAACGCGCCCGCACCGGGGATGACCTGGTTCAGCGCGTCCGCCAATGTCGAGGCGTAGCCCACCTTGACGTTGCCCGCCTCGTCCCGATAGCTCACCAGCACGCGCAGCAGCTGCGGGAAGGTCGCCGTGTTCGGCCCGGTGTTGCGTTCGTTGTAGAACGGCTCCACATAGAGAATGCCGCCGTCCGCGACCGGCAAGGTCAGCAGATTGCCATATTTGATCTTGTTCGAATTCGACAGCAGCGTTTTCTCGCGCGATACGTCCGGCGAGGTCGTCATCCGGTTCTGCGTCTGCTGCGGACCCAATGTCTGTGTATCCGTGGGCAATCGAAGAATCGTGAATTTCCCGTAGCCGTCCGGATCGGAGCGCACCGAGATATACGCCGCGAGGTACGGGCGGTTGTAGCCGGTCATCGCGCTGGTCAAATTGAACGTGGGCTTGTTCGTCTTCGAGTCGCCCAGCAGCACGTAATACGGCGGCTGATTGGCGGTGGTCCCGCCCTCGGTGGTCGGATCGGCGGGTACCGACCAGAAGGCGTTGTTGGTGAAGAACTCCCGGGGATCGTCCACGTGGTACTTCGACAGCATTTCGCGCTGGACCTTGAACAGATCCTCCGGATAGCGGAAGTGCGCCCGCAGTTCCGGCGAGATCTCGCTCTCCGGCTTCACCGCGCCGGGGAACACCCCGCGCCAGGCCTGCAGCACCGGATCCGACGAGTCCACCTCGTACAGGGTGACGCTGCCGTCGTACGCGTCGACCGTGGCCTTCACCGAGTTGCGGATGTAGCTGACCGACTTGCGCGGCAGCATGCGCCCGGTCTTCTTGTCGATGCTGTCCTCGACCGCGCCTTCCAGCTGGGTGTTCTGCGCGTACGGGTAGTTGTCCAGCGTGGTGTAGGCGTCCACGATCCAGACGATCCGTCCGTCCACCACCGCGGGGTAGGCGTTCCCGTCGGTGGTCAGCCAGGGCGCGACCTTCTGCACCCGCTCGCGCGGACTGCGGTTGAAGATGATCTTCGAGTCGTCACCGATGGCCGAGGAGAACAGGATGTTGCGCTCGGCGTACTTGGCCGCGAAGGCCAACCGGTTGAACCAGTTGCCGATCGGCACGCCGCCCTTGCCGGTGTAGGTGAATTGCGCGGTGTCGGAGTCGTACTCGCGCGGACGCTGGCCGTCCATCGCGCCGACGATCGCGTAGTCCGGGTTCGCCTGCGAGATCAGCTCGCCGAAATACACCCGCGGCTGGTCCACCCTGATCCGCTGCTTGTCGGCGGGCGTGAACAGGTCGCTCACCATGAAGATCGGGTAACCGCCGTCGCCGCTGCCCCCGGCGGCGTTGGGATCGTCCGACGGCGGCTTGTTCACCCGGTTGGCGGGGGCGGCGACGAAGCCGTTGCCGTGCGTGTAGACGGTGTGCCGGTTGATCCAGTCGGTCTGGTTGCCGCTCAGCGCCGCGGGCGAGAGCTCCCTGGCGGCGACGATGTAGTCCTGCACGTCGCCGTCGAGGTTGTAGCGGTCGATGTCCAGCGACTCCGGGAAACCGTAGAAGTTCTTCAGCTGGCGCAGCTGAGTGAACGTGGGCGAGAGGATGTTCGGATCGAGCAACCTGGCGTTGCCGATGGTGGCGGCGTCCACCGGCACGTCGAGCGGGTTCTTGTTGCTCTCGCCCTTGTAGTCCTTGTAATCGATCCTGTCATCGGTGATGCCGAACGCCTGCCTGGTCGCGGCGATGTTGCGTTCGATGTACTCGCTCTCCTTGTCCGCGGCGTTGGGTCGCACGGAGAACTGCTCGACCACCAGCGGCCACACCGCGCCGACCAGGATCGAGGACAGCACCAGCAGCGCGGCGGCCATCGCGGGCACCCGCAGATCGCGCAGCACGATGCCGGCGAAGAAGGCCAGCGCGCAGATCACCGCGATGGACAGCAGGATGAGCTTCGCGGGCAGAACCGCGTTGATGTCGGTGAACGAACCGCCGGTGAAGGTGGGCTCCTTGCGGCTGCTGGAGAGCAGTTCGTACCGGTCGAACCAGTACGCGATCGCCTTGAGCAGCACGAAGGTTCCGGCCAGCAGCGCGAGCTGGACTCGCGCGGCGCGGGTGAGCGTGCCCTCGCGACCGGTCAGACGCAATCCGCCGAAGACGTAGTGGGTGACCAGGCTGGCGAAGAACGCGATGACCACCGCGACGAAAAGCCAGTTCAGCACCATGCGGTAGAAGGGCAGGTCGAAGGCGTAGAAGCCGACGTCGAGGCCGAACTCCGGGTCCTTCTCGCCGAACGAACCGCCGTGCAGGAACAACTGCACCGTCACCCAGTTCGACTGCGCCACCAGGCCCGACAGCAGGCCGAGCAGCACCGGGATGCCGACGCCGAACAGCCGCAGCCTGCTCATCACGGTGGTGCGGTAGCGCGCGATCGGATCGTTCGGGCCCGCCACCGGCACGAACACCGGCCTGGATCGGTAGGCCAGCAGCAGCGCCAGCCAGACCACCAGTCCGACGAACGCCGCCACGACGAGGAATAGCAGGACCCGGGTTCGCAACACCGTGAGATACACGTTGCGGAAACCGACCTCGCCGAACCACAGCCAATTCGTGTAGGTGTCCGTCAGCCGCGGCCCGAGCAGCAGCAATGCCGCCAGGACGATGGCTGCCACCAGCAGCACACGGCTGCGTCGGGACAGCGAAGGTAAGCCGGTGGGGGGCCGCATGCCCACGATGCCACTCTCCAAGGTCCGGCGACGCTCGCACCGAGAGGCCCGGCCGATGCGCCGCAGTCCGATGTTGCGGGTGGTCCTTCCGGACCGTCCCGGCCCACTCTACGGAAATCGGACACCATGCAGCTGGCAGGGTTGCGCTTGCCGCGCCGGAGAAACCAACATGCGGGCTTCCGGCTGCCCCCGTCGGCGGTTTGGTTGGATGGTCGCGTGACCCCAGACCTGCACGCCGAACTCGTCCTTGCCCGATCCGTCCGGGAGGTGGCGGAATTCGTCGACGCCGAGGGGTGGGGCAATCCCCCGCAGATGTTCGCCTTGGTGCCGACCGCGGACCTGGTCGCGGCGCAGCCCGAACTGGAGGAGCAACTCGACGAGGGCGACGAGCTGACGCCGGTCGCCCAGGAGGCTTTCCCGGACGACATCACCGGCGGCTCGATCGCCTTGGACGAGTTCCTGGCCACCACCAGCTGGCCTCCCGCCGTCCGCGGTTGCGTGCTGGTGCAGGAGATCGTGGTGCTCCCGCCGGACGCCGAGTCGACGCTCGACGACGCGCTCGCGCCGCTGCTGGCCGATCACGACGCCGCCGACGCGGCCGCGCGCGCCGCCGCCGAGGCGCACCCGGAGCGCAGGGAGGCCCGGTTGTTCGCCGCGGTGCTGCGCGACGGCGCGTCGCTGTGCCTGCTGCAGCTGCGCCCCGAGGACGACGCCGACGACTTCGGCGACCTCGACCTGCGCACCTATCCCAACCTGGCACCCAACCTGGTCGAGGCCCTGCACCATACGTTCGAGTGAACAAACCCGGTCAGGCGCTCGACCGGCTCGCCGACAAGGCGCGCTGACTCCACGGACATCGAACGCCCGCTGGGACCACCGCCACAAGCGGCGCTGCTGCCCGCCGCAATCTCGGATGCGGGCCCGGTGCAGCCGGAGAGCGATAGCCTGCTGCTCCTTGCCGCACGGGAAGCCGCCCACGTGCCCTGCTACGCGCTCGCGGTGAACACCCAGAGCGGGTCGCGTGGCTTCCGGCCGGGGTCACCTGCCTCGCGTCGCGACCTCAGCCGCAGCTGACCGGTTCCTTGCCGGTGTTGATCTCGTTCAGCGACTGCACCGCGCCGGTGAGGTTCTCGACGCGCACCAGCCGCAGGCCGTCCGGGGTCCGCTGCTTGGCCTCGTTGCAGTTGGCGGCCGGGACCAGGAAGGTCTCCGCGCCCGCCTCGCGCGCGGCCATCATCTTGTACTGGATGCCGCCGATCGGACCGACCTTGCCGTCCTGGTCGATGGTCCCGGTCCCCGCCACGAACTTGCCGCCGTCCAGCTCGCCGGGGGAGAGCTTGTCGATCAGGGCCAGGCTGAACATCAGTCCCGCGGAGGGCCCGCCGATGTCGGCGAGATTGAAGGCGACCTGCACCGGCGGGCGGGCGCCCTCCCCCGGCGTCACGCCGAGGTAGCCCTTGGCCGGGTCGTCGGGGCGCGCGCCGAGGACGATCGTCGCGGTCTGCTCGGCGCTGTCGCGCCGGTACACCACGGTCAGCGTGCTGCCGGGCGCCTGGGACGCGACCGCGGTGACGACGTCCTTGGGCGCCGTCACGGGCGTGCCGTTGATGCTGATCAGCTCGTCGCCCGCGCGCAGCACATCGTGGGCGGGCCCGTCATCGGTCACCTTGCGCAGCAGCACCACCGTGGGCAGCCGAAGGTAATGCAGCGCGGCGACCTCGGCGTTGCCCTCGGAGTCCTTGAAGTCCTCCTGGTTGGACTTGTCGATCTCCTCGCGCGAGACGCCCGGCGGGTAGACCTCCGAACGCGGCACCAGGCCGTGCTTGCCGCTGGCCCAGAAGCCGAACGCCTCGAAGATGCTCAGCCCGTCGCGCACCGACACCGTGGTCATGTTGAGATGGCCCGTGGTCGGATCGACTTCGGTGCCGCGCACGTCGACGACGTCCTTGCCGTCCACCTCGCCGAGGGTGTCGAAGGTGGGGCCGGGCCCGAGTGCGACGAACGGCACAGTCAGCACACTGCCGACGACACCGAGCACGAGCACCGGGATCAGAGCGGCCACCAGGGTGAGGATCCGACGATTCACCCGGACCACAGTAATGACAGCAGGCGACGCGAGGCGCCGGAGGCGGTCATTTTCCCCGGGCGCGCCGCCCCCGGTTTCGCGCCGCGCGAACATCGGGACGCTGTGCTACGCGCGTAACGTGAAGGGCATGAACGACCTCCCCTTCGGATTCTCGAACCGCGACGACGACGATCGTAAGCGCGGTGACGAGCCGGGCGGTCCCGGTCCGAACGACCCGCTCGGTTTCGGTATCGGCGGGTCCGGCGCGGGCGGATTCGACCCGGCGCAACTCGGGCAGATGCTGACCTCGCTCGGCCAGATGCTCAGCGGCATGGGGCAACCCGGCTCGGCGCAGGCCGGGCCGGTGAATTACGACGTCGCCAAGCGGCTGGCCCGCCAGCAGCTCGGCTCGACCATCGCCCCCGTCTCCGCGGGCGCCGCGAGCGCGGTGGCCGATGCCGCGCATCTGGCCGAACTCTGGCTCGACAGCGCGACCACCCTGCCCGCGGGCGCCACCAGGACGGTCGCGTGGACCGCCAACGACTGGATCGAGCAGACCCTGCCCACCTGGCAACGCCTGTGCGACCCGGTGGCTCAGCAGATCTCGGGAATGTGGACTTCGGCGCTGCCCGAGGAGGCCAAGCAGTTCGCCGCGCCGATGGTCGGCATGCTGGCCCAGATGGGCGGCTTGGCCTTCGGCTCACAGCTCGGCCAGGCGCTCGGCCAGCTGGCCAAGGAGGTGTTGACCTCCACCGACATCGGACTCCCGCTGGGACCCACCGGCACCGCGGCGCTGCTGCCCGCGGCGATCTCGGAGTTCAGTGCGGGGCTGGAGCAGCCGGAGAGCGAGATCCTGGTGTTCCTCGCCGCCCGGGAAGCCGCCCACCAGCGACTGTTCGCCCATGTGCCGTGGCTGCGCCAGCAGGTACTCGGCGCGGTCGAGGACTACGCGCGCGGCATCCGGATGGACTTCTCCGCGCTGGAGCAGGCCGCGCAGGACATCGACCCGATGTCGCTGGCCGATCCCGCGAAGCTCGAGGAGATCCTCGCGCAGGGCACCTTCGAGCCGCAGACCACTCCCGAGCAGAAGCAGGCGCTGGAACGGCTGGAAACACTGCTGGCGCTCATCGAGGGCTGGGTGCAGGTAGTGGTCGCCGAGGCCGTCGGCGACCGGTTGCCCGGCGCGGGCGCGCTGGCCGAGACGCTGCGCAGGCGGCGCGCCACCGGCGGGCCCGCGGAGCAGACCTTCGCGACGCTGGTCGGCCTGGAATTGCGTCCGCGCAAGCTGCGCGAGGCAGCGGCGCTGTGGCGCAGGCTTACCAGCGATGCGGGCATGACCGCGCGCGACCAGGTCTGGGCACACCCCGACCTGCTGCCGGACTCCGACGATCTGGACTCCCCCGCCGGCTTCATCGACTCGGTGATCGGCGGCGGCGCGGCCGTGTTCGACGATCCGCTCGCGCAACTGGCCGAAACCGAGGCGCGCGAGCAGGCCGCGCGCGAGCACAAGGATGACGACGCCGGGCCCGACCTGGGCAAACAGGGCGGCGAATCCGCCTGAGCCGCCTTGTGGACGAAGCGAGATCCTGTGGATAACTGAGGATTTCGGAGCGAGCCGCGCACCCCGCGATCCGCATACTGTTGACATGACAGCGATATGTCGTGGTCCTCGATTGCGCCCGAGGGTGACCGTGCTGGTCCGCCCGACCGGTGTGGTCCAACTCGGGTGCGATCCGGAAACCGCGGTGGTGCTCGGCCCGGAAGGCATGGACGCCGAGACGGTCCTCACTTTCCTCCGCCTGCTCGACGGTCTGCGCACCAAGCCGCAGATCATCTGGCGAGCCGGAGAATGCGGCATAGACGCCGAACGGGCTGTGGCATTGCTCATGCTGGTGGACGAGGCCGGGCTGCTGGACCACCCGCAGGACCGAGCCGGCCAGGTGCGCGCGGTGCGGGTGCACGGGCTCGGTCCGCTCTCGGACGCGGTATCGGCCGGGCTGCGCGCGCTCGGCGTGCAACCGAGCCGGTCCCGGGACTATCCGTCCGGCACGGCGACGGTGCGGTCCTGGGGAGCGGACCTCGTCGTACTCGCCGACACGCTGATGCCCGATCCGCGGCTGGTGAGCGAATTGGTACTGCACCGCATTCCCCATCTGCAAATGCGCATCCGGGACAACAAGGGCGTCATAGGGCCTTTGGTGCTGCCCGGCGCGACCAGCTGCCTGCGTTGCGCGGACCTGATCCGCTCGCAGAACGACGCCGATTGGCCGCACCTGGCGGCCCAGCTGCTCGGCCGCGTCGGACACGCCTCCCCCGCCGGGATCGCGGCGACGACGGCGGTCGCCCTCGGCGAGCTGGAGGCGATCATCGCCTGCTCGGCGCGGCGCACGCCGGCCACCCTGGACGCGACTCTGGAACTGGATCTCGATTCACATGTCCTCGATCGGCGCAAGTGGGACCGCCATCCCGCATGCGCGTGTGCGCGCGTTTCCGCAGGCCTCGCGGCCGGAGCCCCGACGTGATCAAGATTGCCGTGGCAGATCGGCCGCTCCGTCCGCCATGATGGGTACGTGTCTGAGATCGTGCGCCGTCGCTCGTCCCGCAACGCCAAGTTGGCCAAGATTCCGCTCGGCATCGCCGGACGGGCGGCCGTGGGGTTCGGCAAGAAGCTCGCCGGAGGCGACAAGTCCGAGATCAACGCGCAGCTCAACCAACGCGCCGCCGAGCAGCTGTTCACGGTGCTGGGCGAGCTGAAGGGCGGCGCGATGAAGTTCGGGCAGGCGCTCAGCGTGATGGAGGCCGCGGTCCCGGAGGAGTTCGGCGAGCACTATCGGGAGGCGCTCACCAAGCTGCAGGCCGCAGCGCCGCCGATGCCCGCCGCCACCGTTCACCGGGTGCTCGACCAGCAGCTCGGCACCCAGTGGCGCACTCGCTTCCGTGAGTTCGACGACACCCCGGCCGCGTCGGCCAGCATCGGGCAGGTGCACCGGGCGGTGTGGTCGGACGGACGGACCGTGGCGGTGAAGGTGCAGTACCCCGGCGCCGACGAGGCGCTGCGCGCGGATCTCAAAACCCTGTCCCGGATGTCCGGTCTGGTCGCGTCCGTGATCCCCGGTGCGGACGTCAAGCCGATCCTCGCCGAGATCACCGAACGCACCGAGGAAGAGCTGGACTACCGCAACGAGGCCGCCAACCAGCGTGCCTTCGCCAAAGGCTTCGAAGGGCACGCCGAGATCGTGGTGCCCAAGGTGGTGGCCAGCGCGCCGAAGGTGATCGTCACCGAGTGGCTGGACGGCGTCGCCGTTTCGACGATCATCAAGCAGGGCGCCGAGGATCCGGCGGGTACCCGCGCGCTGCGCAATCGCGTGGCGGGGCTGATGGGCCGGTTCCACTTCTCCTCCCCGGAGGTCGTCGGACTCCTGCACGCCGACCCGCACCCCGGCAATTTCATGATGCTGCCCGATGGCAAGCTCGCGGTCATCGATTTCGGCGCGTGCGCACCGATGCCGGACGGCTTCCCCGCGGTGCTGGGCCGCATGCTGGCCCTCGCGGTCGAGGAGCGCTTCGCCGAACTCACCGAACTGCTGTACGACCACGGCTGGGTGATCCCCGGCCGGGTGGTCACCCACCAGGAGATCGCCGACTATCTGCGGCCGTTCACCGACCCGATCCAGACCGACTCGTTCCACTTCACCCGCAGGTGGATGCAGCGGGTGGCGGGCAAGGCGTCGGAGTTCGCCAGCCCGGAAATGAAAACAGCGCGGGCACTGCAACTTCCGGCGGAATACGTGATGATCTTCCGCGTGCTCGGCGGTTCCGTCGGCATCCTTGCGCAACTCGACGCCGAGCTGCCGTTCATGGAACTCGTCCGAACCTGGATGCCCGGCTTCAGCGAGGAGCGCACGGCCTCCTGAGTTCCACCCACCCGACTCGGTCGAGCCGCCAGCACTATTCCGCCCAACCACAGATGCCCGACCGTCGCACTCTGCCAACCCGCCGAGGTGCGAGTCCAGCACTATTCCGCCCAACCACAGATGCCCGACCGTCGCACTCTGCCAACCCGCCGAGGTGCGAGTCTTACGAGCACCGTTCGGGGCCGCGAACACGCAGCGCCGCAGGCGCTGCAAATCAAACACAGACACAGCCGCCCACCGGATGACGGTGGGCGGCTGATCTGCTTTCTCGTTCGTTGGCTCGGTCCGTGTCGGGACCGACGGAATCGAGCACATCGACCGGAGGGAGGGAAATCACTCCCCGGCTCATGCCGGGACCGCGACCTTGCGCGGACGACCGCGGGGACGCTTGCGGGCGATCACGACACCCTGGTCGAAGATCTCGCCGCCCCAAACACCCCACGGCTCACGACGATCCATGGCGGCGCTCAGGCAGCCCTTGCGGATCGGGCAGGTCGCGCACAGCGCCTTGGCCTGCTCCAACTGGACCGGGCTCTCGGCGAACCAGAGGTCCGGGTCTCCAGCACGGCAGGGCAGGACCTTGGTGATCTCCTTGGTCCGGGTAGTCGACGCCACGGTTCGGCATGTCACGTCAGTAGTGGCCTGCGGCCAACCCTGTGCGGTGAACACGTCGTTCTCCTTCAGCTCGTTGCAGCGGTTCGTTTGTTGTGGCGAAACCGGTGCCGGTCGGCTGAAGGGCCGGAGAATACTGGCCACGGTTTCGCTGTCGTGCGATCCGTGGCCAGGAGGTCGGGGAGGAGTTTCCCTACCTAGGTCGACATCTGTGTCGAGTCCTGAACACGATCGCTGGGTGTGCGGTGCGGAGGCGTGCTGCCCGCGGATCCGCCGGCTCGAAGCCGGCTTCAGCCGCGAAGACACCGACTGCTGCCTCGGCAGCCGCCGGGTGCCAGCCCGCGCTGGGCTTGCCCTGGATCTCGGTACGGATAGACGTATGCATCGCAACGGAATTCACTTGCTTGCACGACGTGCCGAACGCACCGATTCCGGACACACCGATCCCCTGCAAGGCGAGGATCCCCCGGGAGGCCGCCATGGGCGCATAGACCGCAACGCCACTGGCGCCGAGGTTCATGATGTTGTCCACTGCTCTGCCTCCCTCCTGTACTCGTTGTGTCGCTAACTGTGCGCGCCGAGATGCCCTCCCGGTGCGTAAAAACACCATAGGCAAGATCTTCGAGCGCGACAACCTATTTTCTACCTGCGGTTTTGTGATATTGATCGAAGCCGGGACGCGACGATCGCGAGCACGTCGGCCCCGAACTGGTCGATCTTCTTCGCACCGATGCCCGCGATCGCGGCCAGCGCGGCGTCGTCGGCGGGCAGTTGTTCGGCGATCGCGGTGAGTGTGGTGTCGGTGAACACGACGAATTCGCGGACCCGCAGTGCCTGCGCCTTCTCCGCACGCCAGTCCCGCAGTGCCGCAAGCAATTCGGCGTCCAGTTCGGCCGGGCAGCGACGGCAGCGGCCGAGCATGGTGGCGTAGGTGCCGATCAACGGTTTCGCGCAGACCCGGCAGGCCGGGCGGACGCCGCGCGACGCCGACGGCGGGGCCGCGATTCGCGAGGCGGGCGAATCGTCGGGGACGAGGCCGTTGAGGAATCGCGAACGCCGCCTGGAACGCCTACCGCCCTCGTTCCTGGCCAGCGCCCAGGACAGCCGCAGATGTTCGCGCGCCCTGGTGACGCCGACGTAGAGCAGACGCCGCTCCTCCTCGAGGGCCGCCTCGTCGGCGACCGAGCCGTCATCGGCGAGGACGTGCGCGATCGGCATGGTGCCGTCGGACAAGCCGACGAGGAACACGGCATCCCACTCCAGGCCCTTGGCGGCATGCAAGGAGGCCAGCGTGACCCCCTGCACCGTGGGTGGGTGCCTGGCCTCGGCGCGGGTCGCGAGTTCGCGCAGCAGGCCGGTCAGGTCGAGCCGCTCGTCGTGGCCGATCAGTTCCTCGGTCAGGCGCACCAAGGCGATCAGCGAGGACCACCGTTCCCGCGCCTGCGCGCCCGCGGGCTCGGTGGCGGTGAGCCCGAGCGGGGCGAGCACCGCGCGCACCAGCGAGACCAGGGCATTGCCACTGCGCGCCTGGTCGGGCAGGTCCTCGCGCGACGCGGCCTGCCGCAGCGCCTGCACGGCCTGCCTGACCTCCGCCCGCGCGAAGAACCCCTCGCCGCCGCGCACCTGGTAGGGAATTCCGCGCTCGGTCAGCGCCTGCTCGTAGCTCTCGGACTGGGCGTTGATCCGGTAGAGCACGGCGATCTCGGCGGCCGGTGTGCCCGCCTCGATCAGCCTGCCGATCGCCGCCGCCACCGCCGCGGCCTCCGCGGGCGCGTCGTCGTATTCGGCGAAGACCGGCTCGGGTCCGTCGGCGCGCTGGCCGATCAATTGCAGCCTGGTGCCCGCGATGCGCCCGCGCGCCGCGCCGATCACCCGATTGGCCAGCGACACCACCTGCGGAGTCGAGCGATAGTCGCGTTCCAGGCGGACGACGGTGGCGTCGGGAAAGCGACGGGAGAAGTCCAGGAGGTAGCTCGGCGTGGCGCCGGTGAACGAATAGATCGTCTGGTTCGCGTCCCCGACGACGGTCAGGTCGTCGCGGTCGCCGAGCCACGCGTCGAGCACGCGCTGTTGCAACGGCGTGACGTCCTGGTACTCGTCCACCACGAAGCTGCGGTAGCGGCCGCGGAATTCGTCGGCCACCGCCGGATAGTCCTCCAGCGCCGCCGCCGTGTGCAGCAGCAGGTCGTCGAAGTCCAGCAGCAGCCCGTCCGGCGTCGCCTTGAGCTTCTCGTAACCCGCGTAGACATCGGCGACCCGCAGCGCCTCGTAGGGCGTCTCGCGTCGCTGTTTCGCGACCGCCGCCATGTAGTCCTCCGGCGCGATGAGCGAGCCCTTCGCCCACTCGATCTCGCTCAGCAGGTCGCGGACGCTGTCGGTGGCCGTGGACAGCCCGGCCCGCTGCGCCGCCTGCGCGACGATCGGGAACTTGGCATCGATCAGCCGCCACGGCACGTCACCGACGATCTGCGGCCAGAAGTACTTCAGCTGCCGCAACGCCGCCGCGTGGAACGTCCGCGCCTGCACCTGGGTCGCTTCGCCGCCGAGGCCGAGCGCGCGCAGCCGGGTGCGCAACTCCCCCGCCGCCCGCGCGGTGAACGTGACCGCGAGCACCTGATCGGCCTTGACATGGCCCTGCGCGATCAGATGCGCGATGCGATAGGTGATGGTCCTGGTCTTGCCGGTCCCCGCGCCCGCGAGCACGCACACCGGGCCGCGCGGCGCGCGCACGGCGGCGGCCTGCTCGGGATCGAGGTCTGCGAGGTCGAGAGCGGGCACGCGGTCCATCATGACAGCGCCCACCGACACCCACCGTCCGGGCGTCGACCCGAGCCTGCACCGACGTCATCACGGACAACCGCAGCGAAGAACGGGACGGCCCGACCGCTGTCGACGTCATCCGACACATCCTGATGTCGGCGGCGCAACTGAGAACCGCGACCCATCGACATCACCGACACATCGAACTCGGCCCTCCACATCACTGCCGACGTGCCGGGTTTCGAGGCGAGTGCGGCACCGTTTTCCGCGCACCTGCGCGGAAGGTCCAGGGGCCGCCGCTTGCCCACACGCGTGGTAACGCCACGACTCGCAAGCGGGCGCCGAGCGGGTGGACAGCCTCCCACCGATCAGTGGTCGCGCAATAGCTGTAAGGCCTGGAGAAAAGCGCCGCCCGATGCGCCGAGCGGGGCGAAGTACTCCTCGTCGCATGCCTCGACCGCGACGATGGCCCGGTTGACCAGTGCCACCCCGGCTTCGGTGGCGACCAGGGCCTTCGCCCGGCGGTCGCTCGGGTGGTCGCGGCGTTCCAGCAGGCCCTTCTGCGCCAGCGTGCGCACCACCTGGGAGGTCATCATCGGGTCGGTGGCGGCGTATTCGGCCAGGTCACGCTGTCGAACCGGGTCCGCGCGACCGGCGGCGAGGTAGGTCAGCGAGGCGAGCAGCACGAACTGCACATGGGTCAGATCGAACGGTGCGAGTGCCGCCCGCTGCGCCGCCTGCCAGCGATTGGTCACCTGCCACAGCAGCAGGCCGGGGCTTTCCTCGGCCGTGGGGAATCTGGAGCGCAGCCTCCCGTCCTCCGCCTCGTGCATCGGCCTTCCTCATTCCTCGGTCATCGCCCGCGAAATCAGCGCGTAGTCGTGCGGGCTGAGTTCTATCAGGCCGCGGCGCAGGACCATCCCCCAGTTCGGCACGCTGGTGAATTCCAGATCGGCACGCAACTCCTCGATCGGGATTTCCCGCGCACCGGTTCGGTAGCTGACCGAACGGCGCCACGGCTGGAAGCAGCCGCCGTCCTGGGGGTCGGCCTGCCAGGCCGGGCGGTCGTCGATGGTGCCGATCGCGGTGAACGAACGCACCGGTGCTCCGGCGCGCATGCCCTCGCGTGGCGAGTAGTAGATCAGCCCGTCGCCCGGCCGCATGCGTTCCACGGCCGTGCGCTTGCCGTGGTTGGCCTGCGCTATGGCGATTTCGACACCGCGCCGGACGTGTTCCCGGGACACGACCGCCAGCCAATATCTGGTAGGCGATCCGGTGACCGTTCCGCAGTCGACGCCACTCCTTGATGACCGGGCACTCATGTCGGTGCTCCTTCCATGCGTGTGAATCTCGGTGGGTGCTTCGGCCGACGCTCGCTCACCACGACAGATCCGCCGGTGTGGCGACCGTCCGCCGAGGGTTGCGGCCGCTCACGCCGCGATCCCCTCCGCGACGGCGACCAGCGCGTCCAAGTCGGGCTGCACGGCTCTCGCCAGCCCCGCACCGAGGATCTTCGTCCACAGCAGCCGCAGCGGTCCGTCGATCGAGACCGTCACCGTGATCGTGGTGCGGCCGTCGACGGCGGCGACTTCATGGGCGAAGGTGAGCCGCGCACCGGGCAATTTCGACACATCGACGAACTCGCGGTCGGTCAGGCGCTCGATCACGAACCGGACCTTCGGACCGCCCTTCGGCCGCAATGTGCCGGTCGAGCCCTCCGCGAACGGTCCGTCCAGCCGAGCCCACTCGGTGTCGGTGTTCCATTCCGGCCAGGTCGCCATGTCGGCCCAGCGGGCGAAGAAAGCGGTGGGCGGGGCACTCGAGCAGGCGTGCGCGGTGGCGATGAGCGTCATTCATTTAGTATGCGCGCATACTAAATGCCGCGCAAGACGGGAAGAAGTTCGAGTTGGAACAGCGGGCCACCGTCCGGCGTTGCAGTGTCCGTGACTGACGCGAATCCCACTCTGACGATGTACTCGACCACCTGGTGCGGCTACTGCCGCAGGCTCAAGAAGCAACTGGAGGAGGCGGGCATCACCTACGTCGAGATCGACATCGAGCAAGATCCGGCGTCGGCCGAGTTCGTCGGCAGCGTGAACGGGGGCAACCACGTGGTGCCCACCGTGAAGTTCGCCGACGGCTCCACCGCGACGAACCCGTCGCTGGCCGCCGTCAAGCAGGTCCTCGCCGGTCTGTCCTGATCCGCTGCCGCGCGCGGGTCGCATCGGCCCGCGCGCGGGCGCGTCAGTCGAGCGCGGCCCAGGATTCGACGATGGTGCGCGCGATCGAGATCGAGCCGGGCAGCAGCAGCCGGGTACCCTCGTCCCGCTGCGACCAGTCGCCCACCGCCAGAGCTTCCCGCACCTGCGCGCGGGTGAACCAGTCGGCTTCGGCGATCTCGCCATCGGAGAAGACCAGCGGCTGCGCGGGATCGGCGACCGCGGCGAAGCCGAGCATCAGTGAGCGCGGAAACGGCCACGGCTGGCTGCCCAGGTAGCTGATCTCGCGCACGTCGAGCCCGACTTCCTCCCGCATCTCGCGCTCCACGCAGCGTTCCAGCGACTCACCCGCCTCGACGAACCCCGCCAGCAGCGAGAACAGCGATTTCGGCCAGCTGCTCTGGCGCGCCAGCAGCACCCGGTCGCCGCCGTCGTGAATCAGGCAGATCACCGCCGGATCGATCCGCGGGAACTCCTCGTAACCGCTCTCGGTGACGCGCGACCATCCGGCCTTCGACGACATGGTCACCGTGCCGTCCGCGCCGTGGAAACCGGCCTTGTCGTGCCAGTTCAGCAGCGCGATCGCGGTGGACAGCAGTCCGGCGGTGCGGTCGTCGACGGTGCCGCCGGCCAGCGCGCGCAGATCGGTCAGCGTGCCCTCCAGTTCCGGATCGCGCACGGCCCACAGATGAATGCCGTCCTCGACGCCGAGGAACACCGCGGCCGGACTGGGTTCGGCGGACAACTCCAGGGCCGCGTCGAGGACCAGAACGTTCCCCTCGAAGCGCACCTGCCCGCGACGGTTGACCCGCAGCAGCTTGGCGGTGGCCCAGCCCTCCTTCAGAGCCTGGGCATCACCTCGGATCTGCTCGGCCCGATCGATGACGGTACGGGAGAGCAAGGGAACACCATTGAGCTGAAATGCCGGCACGGTTCGAGACTATCGCGCCCGAGCTACCACCCGGCCCGCGCCGGGGTCACTTGCCCGCCCGGCGGATGTACAGGAGTTTGTCGCCCGCCTCGACCGCGTCCACTTCCGGCTCACCGACCCGGTACAGCACCCCGTTGCGCACCACGCCGAGGACGATATCGCTGAGATGCCTTGGCGAACCGCCGATCTCGGACGACTCCACCTCACGCTCCGCGACGGCGAAGCCCTCCTCCGGAGTGAGCAGATCTTCCATCATCTCCACGACCGTCGGGGTGGTGGTCGCGATGCCGAGCAACCGGCCCGCGGTCTCCGAGGACACCACCACCGAGTTCGCGCCGGACTGCCGAACCAGATGGGTGTTCTCCGCCTCCCGGATCGACACCACGATCTTGGCGGCCTTGTTCAGCTCCCGCGCGGTCAGGGTGACCAGCACGGCGGTGTCGTCCCGATTGGTGGCGACCACCACCGACTCGGCGTTCTGCGCACCGGCCAGCCGCAGCACATCGGACTGGGTGGCCGAGCCGTGCACGGTGACCAGCCCGGCGTTCGCGGCCGCCTCCAAAGCGATCACGTCGGTGTCGACCACGACGATGTCGGCGGGCTGCACCCCGTCACCGAGCATGGCGTCGATCGCGGTCCTGCCCTTGGTGCCGTATCCGACGACCACGGTGTGATTGCGCACGGTGTGCCTCCATCGCTGAATCTTGAAAGCCTGCCGGGAACGTTCGGTCAGCACGCTCAGTGTGGTTCCGACCAGGACGATCAGGAACAGGATGCGCAGCGGCGTGATGATGATGATGTTCGCCAGCCGCGCCTCGGGCGTCACCGGGTGGATATCGCCGTATCCGGTGGTCGACAGCGACACCGTCGCGTAGTAGAACGCGTCCAGGAACGACAGTTCGTTGGCCGAGTTGTCGTGGTAGCCGTCGCGCCCGATGTACACCACCAGCGCGGCCAGGAACAGCAGCGCGGTCGCGAACAGCACCCGCCTGGTCAGCGAAATCCACGGACTGGTTTGCACTTCCGGGATGCGCAACACGCCGACCAAGGCGAAATCCGGGCGGCTGGCCAATCCCAGTCCGCGCGCTCGCTCACCGAACACCGGGCACACCCGTCATCTCGTCGCCAGCGTCGGTCATCCCCGGTATTCCTCGTCCCTCCGGCACAGCAGGGGAGCCTACTGTGTTTGTTTTTCCAGCGCCTGCGGCGCTGGGTGTTCGCGGCCCCTTTGTGGCCGCGAACGGCGCATGCTCGGTCTCGCTTCGCTCGAAACCGGGAGTGGAGGTACGCGGGGCGCGTTGACATTCGAACTCCAGATTTGGTGTGCGTGGCTCAGCGGTTGTCCATCCTGTCGGCCGCTACTCGTGCTCACGGCGTACCGGCCAGCCGGGATCGAGCGCGCCGGGCCGTGAACGGACGATGCTTGCTACGGGTGATTGTCGGTTCCCGCCGCAGCCTGCTCACCGAAGTCGACGTGGAGGGCCGCCGCGCCGCGGCTTGGCGTGATCGCCTGGGTCGCGCACCGGCGCAGGCTTGGGCTTTCCCGCAGGCCGGTAATCTCGAGCCTGGCAGAGCAGGAGTGCGTTGAGGCGATACCTCGACGCGGTGCACGCGGCTCGGGATGCGCGTCGGGTGACCGACTCGTCGCTCACCGCCGACGCGGTGGACGACAGGGCCGTGCTGGTTTCGAAAGTGCCATCGGTATTCGCGGTCGCCGAGCCCGCGGCTTGCGGTAAGACGCCGCTGGATAGGAGCACGACACCCTGGACGACAACGCCACCGTGTGGGAGAACATCCGCCACGCCGCCCCCGACGCGGGCCTCTGGATCGGCAGGCGGTGCCAGGTGTTGCTCAGCTCGAACCGGGGTGGGCCATGGCGCGCAGTTCGTGAAGCGGACCATCAGGTCCGCAGCGGGGCGACCCGTGCTCGACGCGAAGCAGCCTGGATGTAAAGGTTCCTCATGGCTGAAAACACGCTGACATCCGTGTCCGACGGCGGGCGGCGGCCTGCGCTGGCGCTGGCCGCTCTGCTGTTCGGCGCGGGGGTGTTGCATTTCGTCCGGCCGAAGCCTTTCGATTCGATCGTGCCGCGCTTCCTGCCCGGGCGCGCCCGCGACTACACCTACGCTTCCGGGGTGGCCGAGATCGGCGTCGCCGCCGCGCTCGCGATCCCGCGTACCCGCAGCTTCGGCGGACGCCTCGCCGCGCTGCTGTTCATCGCGGTGCTCCCGGCCAACGTGCAGTTCACCGCGGACATGCTGGCCAGCGAGAAGGCACCGCGGCTGGTCAAGATCGGCTCGGCGCTGCGGCTGCCGTTGCAGGTTCCGCTCATCACTCAGGCGCTGGCGGTGAGCCGGCGGGCGCGGCGTTCCTGATCAACTCGGCCAGTTCCTCCGGACCGGCCAGGTTCACCGGCGCGATGGTGCGACCGGTACGCACGTAGTGGAACGCGGCGCCGATCCGGTCCAGCATCTCGTGCTCGGGCCGTCCCTCGCGCGCGGCCATCAGCCGCGCCCACGCCAGGCGATAGACGGCCAGCTGCATGGCGACCGCCGCTTCCTCGGCGGCGCTGGGCTCGGCGCCGGTCTTCCAGTCGACCACGGTCCAGCGGCCGCCCGGTTCGGCGAACACCGCGTCCATCCGGCCGCGGATCACGGTGCCCGCGATCGAGGTCTCGAACGGAATCTCCACCTCGATCGGGCTGCGGTCGGCCCACCGCGAGTTCAGGAACGCCTCCTGCATCGCGGTCAGCTCCGCGTCCAGGCCCGCGTCGGCCGCGCCGCTGTCGGCCGCACCGGGCAGTTCGTCCAGACCGAGCAGGCGAGTGGAGCCGAACCACCGCTGCACCCAGGCGTGGAAGGCGGTACCGCGGCGGGCCAGCGGATTCGGCGGATAGGGCAACGGGCGACGCAGGCGGGCGGCGAGTCGCGCCGGGTCGGCGCGCAGCTCGACCAAGGCGGTCGCCGCGATCTGACCGGGTAGCTCGACCTCCTCGGCGGCAACCGCCGCGGCCCGGTGTTCGGCCAGCAGGGCATCGACGTCGGCGGCCCAGCCTTCGGGATCGCCGGGGTCCGGCGCGGGCCGGGTGTGCTCGGGCCGGAACCGGTCCTCCGGCGGGGGCGGGGCGAAACCGGTCGCGGCGAATGCCGGTTCGCCCGCGGACAGGTACTCCTCCACCGGGTCCGGCGCCGTGCCGAAATAGGGTTCTATGTCCGCGTAGGGGTCGGCGTATTCGGTTGCGATGACTTCGAAGTCATCCGCGAACTCGTCCGGCGGGTACTCGTCGTCGGGCGGGTAGTAGTCCGCTTCGTATGTGAGATCCGGCTCGTCCGGCGGCTGGGGCGCCATCTCGACACGGTCGGGTCCGGCGCTGCGATTCGAGACGATGCCCGGTGCGTCCGGGTCGCTGTGCCCGGCGTGGGCGGCATCGGCACGACCGGAAGCTACGGCACGGCCCGGCGAGGGCTCGGACGAATCCGGGTCACCCTGCCCGGCATCGGTGGGACGGGCACGTGAGTCGGCGCGACCGGGACCCACGCCACCAACCGGGACGGCCCTCGGGACGTCCGGGCCACGGTGATCAGCATCGGCATCGGCATGATGGGCACGCGAGTCGACATCGCCGAATTCGAAGTCGCGGTTCGGGGTGGTCCGACGCAGGTCCGGGCCATGGCGCTCGACACCGGCAGGACCCGCACCCGGATCGGCACGCCCCGAACCGGCGCTGCGGTCCGCAGCGCCAGACGCGTCCGGGCCGTGGCGCTCGGCATCGGCGGGGCGGGCACGCAGCTCGGCCAGCGCGGCGCGGACCAGCGCGGCGCCCTGTTCGATGGGGTCGCGGCGGGTGCTGAGCGGGTCTCGTGGCCACTCGGCAGTCGCCGGGTTGTCGGTGAACGGGTTGACGGCGTCGGCGGCGGGCGGGTCGTCCCAGCGGTCGATCGTCAAGACGTCGTGGGCGGGGCTTCGCGGGTCCTCGTGTGCGCGTTTCAGTTCCAGCAGGAAGTCCGAGGGGCCCTTCGGGGAACTGCCGGTCTCCGCCCAGTGATGGGCCGAAACCAGCAGGACGCGTTCGGTTCTGGTGAGCGCGACGTAGAACAGGCGGCGTTCCTCATCGATCCGGCGGCGTTCCAGCGCCTCCTTGTGCGCTTTGATCGCGCGGTCGAGGTCCGCGCGGTCGTACAGGTCGGTGAGATCGAGTACGGGCACGCCCTCGGCCGCGTCGTCCTGCTGACGGTCACCCCGCAGCGACGTCGGCAGTTCCGCCAGCGCGCCCAGCCACGTACCGGAACCGACTTTGGACGGGAACACGCCCTCCACCACGTGCGGGACCGCGACGATCTCCCATTCCAGGCCCTTCGCCGCATGCACGGTCAGTACCTGCACGCGGTCCTTGGCGACCTCGACCTCACCCGGCTCCAGACCGTTCTCGACCTCCTCCGCGGCGGCGAGGAACGCGAGCAGTCCGCCGAGCGAGGCGCCGGTGTCCGCGGCGTACCCGGCCACCACTTCGGCGAACGCGTCCAGATGCTCGCGTCCGGCCCCGGTACCCGCCATGGCTCGCCGGGTCTGGGTCTCCACCCCGACGCCGATGGTGCGCTCGACGTCGGCGACCAATTCCGCCAGGGGCTGACCGCTGCGTTCGCGCAACGCGGCCAGCTCCCGGCCCAGTGCCTCGATGCGGGCGAACCCGGCGGAGGAGTACTGGTCCGGTGGGCCGGGGTCGGCGATCGCGTCGGCCAGCCCGGCCTGTTCGGCGGGTTCGGGCGCCACTTCGCGCAACGCCTCGTCCAGCGCGGCACCGTCGGCGATCTCGGCCGGGCCCTGCGAACCGGGACGCCGGATGGACAGGTCCCTGGCGCGGCGGTTGAGCGCGGCGATGTCGGCGACACCGATGCGCCAGCGCGCACCGGTCAGCACGCGCATGGCGGCGCTGCCCGAGCCGGGTTCGGCGATCAACCGCAGGGTGGCGACGATGTCGGCGACCTCCGGCGTGGCGAGCAATCCGCCGAGTCCGACGATCTCCACCGGAAGTCCTTGCGCGCGAAGCGCTTCCGCGAGCGGCGCGGCGTCGGCGTTGCGTCGCACCAGTACCGCCGATGTGGGCGGAGGCTGCTGCGCGGCGCGCCGGGCGGCCCACTCCGCCGCGATCCGCTCGGCCACCCAGTCACGTTCGGCGGCGACGGTGTCGGTCGACGCGAGCGCCACCACGCCCGGCCCGGCTTCGGGCTTGGCGCGCAACGCGTCGACCGTCACTCCGCCGCCCTCGATCGCCTTGCGTCGCAACGGTTCCGCGACCGAGTTCGCCAGAGCCAGCGCCTCCGGCGGATTGCGCCAGCTGGTGAGCAACGCCAGCGTGGGGGCGGGAACGCCCGGCGCAGTGGGGAAGTCGGTGGCGAACCGGGGCAGATTCGCCGCCGAGGCACCACGCCAGCCGTAGATCGACTGCATCGGGTCGCCCACAGCGGTCACGGCAAGACGTTGCGCGTCGTGCGGTTGCGAGCGCAGCGCGTCCGATCCTCCGCCGGAACCGTCGGGCTCGCCCTGGGAAGCGCTTCCACCAGACACATTCGATGTCCGGTCCGACGCGCCCTCCGGCGCACCGCCGAACAGGGCGGCGAGCAGGACGCGCTGGGCGTGGCCGGTGTCCTGGTATTCGTCGAGCAGCACCAGCCGGAACCGAGCGCGTTCGGCGGCGGCGACCTCGGGGTGCTCGGCGGCCAAGCGCGCCGCCAGGGACATCTGCGCGCCGAAATCGAGTGCGCCGCGGCGGCGCAACGCCTCGCTGAGCTGTTGCACCAGCGGCAGCAGCGCGACCCGTTCCCGCTGGACCTGCACGATGTTGAGCAGCGTTTGGCTCGGCCCGCCCCGCTGACGCGGACCGGCGGGCAGCGTGTGCACCAGCTTGGCCAGTTCGGTGTGCGCCTCGGCCAGTTCCTCCGGCTCGACCAGATGCTCGGCGAGCTGTCCGGACAGCGCGAGCACCGCCTCGGTGACCGACACGGGGGTGCGTTCGGTCTCCAGGTCGCCGTCCCACGTACGGACCACCTGGTGGGCGAGCTGCCAGAGCTGGGTCTCGGTGAGCAGGGCCGCCGAGGGTTCCACCGGAAGCAGCAGGCCGTGTTCGGTGAGCAACCGGCCCGCGTACGAGTGGTAGGTGCTGATCTCCGGTTCCGCGCCGGTCAGCTGGGCGCGCAGCCGGCCGCTCGGGTCGAGTTCGCGCAGCAGCGGCGCGCCGGCCAGCCGGGCCAGCCGGGTCCGGATGCGGGCGGTCAGCTGCTGGGCGGCTTTGCGGGTGAACGTCAGCCCGAGCACTTCGTCGGGCAGGACGAGCCCGTTCGCGACCATCCACACCACGCGGGCGGCCATGGTCTCGGTCTTGCCCGCGCCCGCGCCCGCGACCACCAGGGTCGGGCCCGGCGGCGCGGCGATCACGGCGGCCTGTTCGTCGGTCGGCGGCGGTAGGCCCAGCGCCTGCGCCAGCTGATGCGGCGTCACCCGGCCGGTCACGGCAGCGCCCCGGCGACCGGCCGCGGCGAGGCCGAGGGCGCGCTCACTCGTCGGTCACCTGCCTCCCGCTGTCCTGCACGGGGCAGCTGCCCGCCACCGCGCAGTGGCGGCATCCGTCGTTGCGCATGGCGAGGTAGCCGGGGCCCTGCGTGGACGCGGCGGCCTGGTGAATGGTGTCCCGCCAGTGCTCGAGCGCCTCGGCGTCCAACGGGGGCTGCATGCGCTGGGTAGCGCCCTCCGCCTTGCTCGGCTTCGCGACGTACACCAGCCGGGCCCCACCGGGTTCGCCGGACGGACCGGCCTCGGTGTCCGTATCGGCGGCGCCGGGTTCCGCAGGTGTGTCGAGAGCGCCCATCGCGGCCGCCACCTGATAGGTCGCCAGCTGCGCGTGATCGACGGCGGCCTGCTTGGTGACGGGCGACTTGCCGGTCTTCACGTCGACGATCACGAATCGTCCCTGCGCGTCGCGCTCCAGCCGGTCGACGCGGCCCCGGATCCGCACGGCGGGTTCTTCTTCCGTGCGCGCGGGCAACACGCAGTCCACCGGCACCTCGACACCGGCCTGGGTGAGTTCGCCGCGGGTGTTGCGGACCCAGGCCGAGAAGGTCTCCAGCATCGCCTCGGTGCGGCGCAGCTCTTGCCGGGAATGCCAACCGGTCCCCGGATCCACCGCCTGCCATGCGCGATCCAGCGCCTCGCGCACTTGGTCCGGGGGTACCTTGCCCGCGAGCGCCTGCACCAGGGTGTGCACCAGGTTGCCCTTGACGGCGTGCGGGTTGTCGCCGTCGGTGCCGCCGTTGCGTTCCAGCGCCCAGCGCAGCGGGCAGGTGCGCAGCAATTCGACGGTCGAGGGCGACAGCGCCACCGCGCTGTCGTCGTCGGTCCACAGCGGTCGCCGCGAGCTGAGCTCGGCGGTGCCGTACCAGTCCTCGGGGTGGGTGCCCCGCACACCCGCGTGCGCCAGCCGCGCGAGCTGATGCGCGGCGCGGCGCCTGCGCTCCGGATCGGCCTCGGGATCGCAGACCACGCCGCGCAATTCGGCGACCAGGGAGTGCATCACCAAGGCGCGGCCGGGATCGACCACCGGCAGCGCACCTGGCTCGCCGTCGTCGTCGTGTCCGAGCAGTTCGGCGAGGAAGCGCGAGGGCACCAGATCGCGTTCGCCCGCGACCGATTCCACGGCGGTGACCAGCAGCGAGCGCCGGGCCCGGCTGCACGCGACGAGCAGCAGCCTGCGTTCCTCGGCGAGGATCGGCGCCGCGCGGCTCACCCGTTCCCCCGCGTCGGACACCCCGGCGGTGAGATCGACCAGGTCCTCGGTGTGCAGCAGGGTGCCCCGGGCACGCGGGTTGGGCCAGATCCCCTCCTGGACTGCGGCGACGGCGACCACATCCCATTCCCGCCCGGCGGCGGCGTGCGCGCTCAGCAGCGCCACCGCCTCGCCCGGTGCCGTTCGCGGCGCCGCGTCCTGCGGAATCTCCTGTTGGGAGAGGTATTCGACGAACCCTTCGATGCTCGCGCGCGGCAACCGGTCGACGTAGGCGGCGGCCGCGTCGAACAACCCGACCGCGGCGTCCAGATCGCGATCGGCTTGCATGCCGACCGCGCCGCCGCGCTCCGACTGGGCCACCCAGCGCCGTTCCAGCCGGGAACCGGTCCACAGCGCCCACAGCACGTCCTCCAGGCTCGCACCGCGCCCGCGCGCCTTCCGTGCCCGGCGCAGCGCGTCCAGGACGCGGCGCAGCGGCGCGGCCTCGACCTCGGTGAGCCGGTTCAGGATCGCCGGATCGCCGGTCCCGATCAACAGGTCGCGCAGCACCTGCGCGGAGGGGCGGTCGATGTCCGTGTCGCGGTCCGGCGGCGGATCGTCGGCCGTGTCCGGGGTTTTCGCCCCGGTGCGCACGGATTCCAGCGCAGCGCGCCGGATGCCCCGCCGCAGCCTGCGCAAGGCGATCTGGTCGGCGCCGCCGAGCGGGCCGGACAGCAAATCGAGGGCGTCCTCCGGTTCGAATGCCGGTTCCGCGCCCCGCTCGGCCGCCTCGCCCGCCAGGACCGCGCGCAGCGACAGCAGCATCCAGGCCGCGCCGCGCCTGCGCGCCAGTGGTGTGTCCAGTGCGGGCTGCTGCACGGGCACGCCCGCGGCGAGCAGGGCACGGCGCAGCGGCGCCAGCGACAGCGGCACCGAACGCACGATCACCGCCATCCGCGACCACGGCACTCCGCCGGTGAGATGCGCCCGGCGCAAGTGGTCGGCGATGAGCGCGGCCTCCTTCGCGGGGGTGGCCAGCACCCGGACCCGTACCTCGGTGCCGTCCTCCCGCGGTCGGGTGCCTTCGGGCACCGGAATGCGCTGCGGCGCACTGCCCGGCAGGCGTGCGGCGATCCGCGCCACCGCCAGCTCCACCTGACCGCCGCAGCGATGACTGTCGCGCAGCACGATGCGCCGCTCGGGCGGCACGTCGAGTTCGGCGACGAACCGCGCGTCCGCGCCGCGGAAGGTGAAGACGGCCTGATCGGGATCGCCCGCGATCACCGTGGTCCGCGCGCTGTGCCCGATCGCCCTGACCAGGACGGCCGCCTGCGGGTCCAGGTGCTGCGCGTCGTCGACCAGCAGGTATTCGATCCTGGCGCGTTCGGCGGCAAGCAGATTCGGGTCGGCGGCCAGCGCGTCGAGCGCCGCGCCGACCAGTTCGGCGGCGTCCAGCGCGGGAGCGGTCGCCTCCGGCGCCTCGACGCCGACCGACCAGCGCAGCAGCATCGTCTGCTCGTAGCGGATGGCGAACCTGCCCGCCGCCACCCATTCGGGTTTGGCGTGCTCGCGGCCGAGGCGCACCAGGTCTTCCGGTCCGAGGCCGCGTTCGGTGGCCCGGAGCATGAGATCGCGCAATTGCTCGGCGAACCCGCCGAGCGCGAGCGCGGGCCGCAGCCGCTCCGGCCATAATCCGCTCGCGCCGTCGGCCATATCGGCCAGATCGCCGCGCAGCATCTCGCGCACCACGGCGTCTTGTTCGGCGCCGGTGAGCAGACGCGGCGGCGGGTTGCCGTGCGCCAGCGCGTGCCTGCGCAGCACGGAGAAGGCATACGAGTGCAGCGTGCGCACCAAGGGTTCTCGTGTGGCGCCGGGCACACCGCCTTCCGCGCCGGGTTCGGGTCCGCTCAACCGGGTGGTGATGGCGTCGCGCACGGCGCCTGCCGCCTGTTTCGAATGGGTCAGCACCAGGATCGATCCGGGATCGGCTCCGGCGGCGATGCGCTCGGCGGCGAGATCGACCAGCAGGGCGGTCTTGCCCGTGCCCGGTCCGCCGAGTACCTGCCAGGGCCGCCACCCCGGACGCGCTGGACCGGCCGCGGCGGCGGCGTCCAGCAGCGCGCGAACGTCGGCGCCCCAGTCTCGCGGCCGGGGCGCCACCACTGTCCGGCGAACCAGTCGCACCGCGCCATCCGATCGCACCACGCGGGCTATTGCAACAGACACGACCGACACGCCGGTACACGCCTCCGTCCGACCGCCGGTGCGCGCGACTGCGGCGCAGGTCAAAATGGACCGGTGTCTGTTTTGAATGTCCATCGGTTCGGTCCGACGACGGGACCGGTGGTGCTGGCCCTGCACGGCGTGACCGGCCACGGCAAACGCTGGGAAGACCTGGCCACCCGGCATCTGCCCGATGTCCGTGTGCTCGCGCCCGACCTGCGCGGACACGGTCGCTCGACCTCGCTGCCGCCGTGGAACTTCGAGACCATCGTCGAGGATCTGGTCGGCTTGGTCACCGCCGAGGCGGACGGCCCGGTGGTAGTGGTCGCGCACTCCTTCGGCGGCGCGTGCGCGCTGCACCTGGCGCATCGGCATCCCGAACTGGTGCGCAAGCTGGTGCTGCTCGATCCGGCCATCGCACTGGAACCGGAATGGCTCAACGAGATCGCGCTGTCCACCCTCGTCTCGGCCGACTACGACAGCGTCGAGCACGCGCGCCAGGACAAATTGGACACCGGCTGGGGCGACGTCGAGCCGCGGTTGCTGGAAGCCGAACTCGACGAACACCTGATGCCCACCGCGGACGGGCGCTTCGGCTGGCGGATGAGCCTGCCCGCCGTCAACTCCTACTGGGGCCAGCTGGCCCGCCACTGGGTGCTGCCGCCCGCCGACCTGCCCACCGTGCTGGTGCAGGCGATGAAGGTGCACCCGCCGTTCGTCACACCGGAGTTCCGCGCGGCGCTCACCGCGCACATGGGCGCCCGTCTGACCGTGCTCGAATGGAACTGCGATCACATGGTCGCCCAGGCGTATCCCGCACAGACCGGCGAACTCGTGCGCTCGGTGCTCTGAGCCGATGCCGACCACCGACGCCCAGGTAGAGCAGGTGCGCGCGCTGGTGGCGGCGATCCCGCCCGGACGGGTCGCCACCTACGGCGATATCGCGGCGGCCGCCGGTCTGTCCACGCCGCGCACGGTGGGCTGGATCATGCGCACCGACTCGGCCGACCTGCCCTGGCACCGCGTGCTCGGGGCGAGCGGCAAACCCGCCGCGCACCTGGCCCACCGTCAACTGCGCCTGCTCGCCGCGGAGGGCGTGCCGATCCACGACGGGCGCGTCGACCTGCGCGCCGCGCGTTTCCCGCTGCCCGATCTCCCGCGCGACTGAGTACCGCTTTCCGAAATGCCTCCGTGCCCGAATGGCGGACAGTACCGTTGATCCATGCCCACCCGCCTGGCATGCGTCGCCTTCGATGCCGACCGGCCGCGTCCGGTCGCGGACTTCTGGGCCGAACTGCTCGGCTGGAGCGTGACCCTCGACCGCCCCGACGAAGTGAACGTCGCGGCCCCCGACGCCGACGGTGGCGAGCTGACGCTCACCTTCCTGCCCGCGATGCGGGCCAAGGTCGGCAAGAATCGCCTGCATCTCGATCTGGCCACCCGCTCGCTGGACCACCAGCACACCCAGGTGGACCGGGCGCTGGCATTGGGCGCACGACCGGTCGACATCGGCCAGGGCGCGGTGCCCTGGGCTGTGCTCGCCGACCCGGAGGGCAACGAGTTCTGCGTGCTCGAACCCAGGGAGGAGTACGTGGACACCGGATCCGTCGCGGCGATCGTGGTCGACACGCGCGACCCGGGGCGCCTCGCCGAATTCTGGTCGGCCGCCACGGGCTGGCCGTCCACGCATCGCGGCGAGCGGCTGACCGGGCTGCGTTCACCGACCGGGCTCGGCTCCTGGCTGGAGTTCGTGCGCACCCCCGACGCGGGGTCCGGCCGGACCAGGCTGCGCCTGGATCTCACCTCGTTTCCGGCCGACGACCGGGCCGCGGAGGTGGCCCGGCTGCACGCGGCGGGCGCCACGACGATCGACCGGGGCGCCCCGGTGGCCGCCAGGGACACCGACCTCGTGCTCGCCGACCCGGAACTCAACGAGTTCCGGCTGCTGCCCGCGGCTCGCTTCTGGTCGAACGCCTGATCCGCACCGTCCGCTCCCGGGCTTCCCGGCGGTGACGAATTAGCATGGCCGCCATGGTGTACCTAGCTCGAGGTCGTGGCGTGTGATCCCCGCCGACGCGATCGTGCTCGCGGGCGGCCGGGCCAGCCGGATGGGCGGCGTGGACAAACCGGCCATCGTCATCGGCGGCCGTTCCATGCTCGAGGTGGCGCTCGCCGCCGTCGCCTCGTGCGCGCACACGGTGGTCGTCGGACCGCATCGGCCCGAGCTGGCGCCGGAGATCATCCAGGTGCGCGAGGTGCCGCCCGGGTCGGGTCCGGTGCCTGCGATCGACACGGGGCTGCGCGCCCTCGGCTCCGCCGCCCCGCTGGTGGTGGTGCTGGCCGCCGACCTGCCGTTCCTGTCGCCGTGGGCGATCACCGAGCTCATCCGGCACGCCACCGAATCCGGCGCGGACGCGGTGTTCGCCGCCGACGAGTCGGGGCGTCCGCAGTATCTGATCGGGGTGTGGCGGCGCTCCGCGCTGGCCGCCGCGCTGGACGAGCTCGACGCGCTGATCAACCAGCCGATGAAAGCCCTGGTGCCCGCCGCCGCCGCGATCATCCCGCTCTCCGGCGTCGGCGACTGCGACACCGACGAGCAGGTACGGCAGGCCAGGGCGGCGGTCGACGCACCACGGCAGCAACCACCGCTCGACCTCGACGAGGCACGAAACATCCTGCGCCGCGACCTGTCCCGGCTCACCACATATGAAGCCGATCTGCATTCGGTGCTCGGGGCGGCGCTCGCGGGCCCGCTGACGGCGGCCGGGCCGCTGCCCCGCTTCGACGTCTCGGCGATGGACGGCTACGCGGTGGCGGGCGACGGCCCGTGGCGCCTGCGCCGCGACATCGGCTTCGCGGGCGGGCGGCGACCGGTGGGACTGTTGCCGGGCGAGGCGGTGCGGATCGCCACGGGGGCGCACGTCCCGGACGGCACCACTGGTGTGCTGCGCGACGAATTCGCGCACATCGCCGACGAGACGCTGTACCGCCTGCCGGACACCCCGCTTCGCGACGACATCCGCCGCCGGGGCGAGGACCGCGCGGCCGGTGATCCGGTGGCGCCGGAGGGCACGCCGGTCACCGCGGCGTTGGTCTCCGCGGCCGCGAGCGTCGAAGTCACCGTGGCGCCGGTGCGCGGCCCGGTCCGCGCGCGCATCGTGATGACCGGGGACGAGATCCGCAGCGAGGGGCCGCTGCAAGCGGGGCAGACCCGCGACTCGATCGGTCCTGTCCTGCCGGATCTGTTGTCCTGGAATGGTATTCGCGTTGCCGATCGGGTGCATCTACGCGACACTCCGCACGGCTTCGACGAGGTCATGACGGTCGCGCCGGAGTGCGACCTGCTGGTGATCGTCGGGGCGACCGGCGGCGGGGCCGCCGACCAACTCCGCGGTGCCCTCGCCCGCGCCGGAGCCGAGATCCTGGTGCCGCGGCTGCGGCTGCGCCCGGGCGGTTCCACCGTCGTAGCCCAGCTCGCCTCCGGCATCACGGTGCTCGGCTTGCCCGGCAACCCGTTCGCCGCCGTCGCGACGCTCATGGCGCTCGCGCCGGCGATCGTCGAGGGCCGCACCGGCGCCGCTCCCGCGCGCCCACTGCGCGGACCGCTGCACAACGCGGCCGAGATCACCGGACCGGTGCCCCGCATCGTTCCGGCCCGCGCCGCCGGGGAAGGGGGCTGGATCGGTGACCCGACCATTCGCACGGCGCATCTCGGTGGCCTCGTCGACCGCGACGGCCTGGTCATCGTCCCGCCCGACGCCGACGACGGAGCGATCGTCGAATTCCTGCCGCTGCGCCGCTGAGGCAACGTGTAGTTCGTCGCCTTCGGGTACGAAAGTGCTTGCAGCGCAGCCTTTCCAGGAGAACGAGTGCGCACAGGAAGCCGAAAGCGCTGAGACCCGGTCCAGGCGTCGAGCCGAAGTCGTTGTCTCACAGCGGAATCAGCGGTAGCGGCGGCGACCACTCGAATGATCCGTACGCTTCTTCACGACAGCGGAATCGAATTCACCGCGATAAACACCGACGCACCCGGCGCAAGCGTCACCACTTGCCCCTGTTCACCCTTTGACCCAACTCTCCGGCGTGCTGGTAAGAAGAATGTCAACCAGAGGCACACCGCAACCGAATTCGTTATCTAAATTCAATGTGAATATTGCCTCCACCTGCGCAAACATGACATATCCGCCGCTACGGGGCATATTTTTCATTTCCCCTTCCGGGCGCCATGTCCGCTCGCTATCGTGAGTTCGTTAGGCGAATATCAATCCCCCGGAAAGGACCGTGTGGAGATGACTGAAAAGTCGAAGAAAACGCCTAAGAAAATGCCGAAGCAGATGCCGAGGCAGCAACAGCAACAGCGCCAAGAGCAGGACATGCGCGAGGGCACGGACATGGAAGGCCGTCGGGGCACCAGGAGCGAGATGCCCGACCGGCGCGGCGAGCAGGAGCGTCGCCGCTAGTTGATCTGCGCCACCCGCGCCGCCGGCCCCACCTCCTCCCGGGACCGGCGGCCGCGGTCGTTCGAGACCAGTGCGCTTACCCCTCAGGTAATTGCCGCACCGCGCGCGGCGGACCTACCGTCGGTGCGACGCCATCCCCGGCGTGATCGAACGAAGGAAGGCCAAACGCCATGTCCGCCTATGGCTTCGCCCACCTCCGCAGTCGCAGGGCCCACCCCGACATCCTCGAATACCTGGAGCGCATCCAGGCCACCTTGGACCCGTTCGGCGGCCGCTTCGTCATCCACGGGCCCCCGGCCGAGGTCGTGGAAGGCGACTGGCCCGGCAGCATGGTGCTGATCGAGTTCCCCGGGATGACCGAGGCGCGGGAGTGGTACCACTCGCCCGCCTACCAGGAGATCCTGCCGCTGCGCGCCGAGCACATCGACGGCGACCTGCTGCTGATCGAGGGCGTCGGCCCGGACTACGACCCACGCGAACGCGCCGCGAAACTGCGCACACCGGCCGCCTGACGCGATTTCGGCGCGCCATCCCCCGTCCGATACCGTTGACCAGGCACGACACGGTTCGACGCGAGAAGGATGCGCCTGATGGACGACAGCTCTCTGGTCTGGGACGACGGCACGCTCGTCACCATCGACCAGCGCGGCCTGCCGCACGAGGTGCGTGAACTGCGGCTGAGCACCGTCGACCAGGTGATCGATGCGATCAAGGCGCTGGCCATCCGGGGCGCGCCCGCCATCGGCATCGCGGGAGCTTTCGGCGTCGTCATCGCCACCGCCGCGCACACCGTGGACGGCGTGGTGGACGAGGCGGCGGTGCAGGCCGAGGCGGACCGGATCGCCGCCGCCCGGCCGACCGCGGTGAATCTGGCCTGGGCGGTGCGGCGGGTTCGGACGAAGGTGGGCCACGGCGCGGGCGCGGTCCTCGCCGAGACGCTCGATATGCTCGCCGAGGACGGCCGGGTCAACCGGGCCGCCGCCACCCACGCCGCCGACCTGGTGCAGCGCCTGTGTGCGGACCGGCCGCTGCGTGTGCTCACCCACTGCAACACCGGGCGGCTGGCGACCAGCGCGTTCGGCACCGCCATCGGAACGCTGCGGGTGCTGGCCGGACGCGGCGCGATCGAACAGGTGCTGGTGGACGAGACCCGGCCGCTGTTGCAGGGCGCGCGGCTGACCACCTGGGAACTCGCCGAAGCGGGCATCCCGCACCGGCTCACCATCGATTCCGCCGCGGCCTGGGCGATGGCGACCGGACAGGTCGACTGCGTGCTCGTCGGCGCCGACCGGGTCACCGCCAACGGCGACGTCGCCAACAAGATCGGCACCTACGGTCTCGCGCTCGCCGCCCGCCACCACGGCATCCCGTTCGTCGTGGTCGCCCCGGAGTCGACCCGCGACCTGTCGATGGCCACCGGCCGGGAGATCGTCGTGGAGGAACGCGCGGCCGCCGAGGTGACCGGATTCGGTGGCGTCGCAACGGCTCCCGAGCACACCGAGGTCTTCAATCCGGCCTTCGACGTGACGCCGGCCGAATTGGTGACCGCGGTGGTCACCGAGCACGGCGTGGTGCACCGATCCGATCGTTCGCACGGCGCGGCCATCGCGGACATCGCTCGCGAGCTCTACCGGCGCGGCTGGATGCCGGGCACGGCGGGCAACATCTCGGTGCGCACCGGCGCCACCGCCCTGGTCACCGGAAGCGGGTTGTCCAAAGGCGAACTCACCGAGCGCGACATGGTCACCGTGCGGGTAGCGGACTCCGCGCCGGTGGCAGGCCACGGACGCAAACCCTCCGCCGAGACGACGATCCACACCGCCGTCTACCGGACCCGTCCGGCCCAGGCGGTCGTGCACATTCATCCGCCGTTCGCCACCGCACTGGCCACCCGCTCGGCGTCCCCCGGCACGCTCGCGACGCTGCGGATCACCGACTACGAACTGATCAAGGGGCTCGGCGGCGGCGATCCGGCCGTCGCGGAGATCCCGGTTTTCCCGAACTGGCCCGAGGTGCCGCGCATCGGCGCGGACATCGAACGCTACCTGCTCGACCATCCCGGCGCGCTGCCCGTCCTGGTCATCGCCGGTCACGGCATCACCGCCTGGGGCGATGATCTCGCCCAGGCGCGCGATCGCGCCGAATGCCTGGAAGCATTGTGTGAGCTGGTGTCCCGCACCGGCAGTCCGGCGGCGTTCGCCCCGCGCGACGACTTTCTCGAGATTGGACTGACATGACCCTCCTGCAGGTGATGGCCGCGGGTGACGCGGCCGACGTGCGCGTACGCACCAGCGACGACGAGGTGATCGGCACCGAACTGGCGAAGCACGGCGTAACCTTCGGCCGCTGGCCGGTTGTCGAGAACGCCGCGTCGGCGTCTTCCGAGGAGCTGCTCGCGCACTACGCGACGAACGTCGCGGAACTGAACGGCTCCGGGCGCTACAAGCACATCGACATCGCCCGCATCCACCCCGACGACGCCGACCCGCAGTGGCCGCAGATCGCCGCGGGTGCGCGCGGGAAGTTCCTCGACGAGCACCGGCACGCCGAGGACGAGGTGCGCTTCTTCGCCGCCGGACGCGGCTGCTTCTATCTGCACCTGGGCGAGGAGGTCTTCGCGGTGGTGTGCGAGGGCGGCGACCTGCTCTCGGTACCCGCGGGCACGCTGCACTGGTTCGACATGGGCGAGCGCCCCGATTTCATCGCCATCCGCTTCTTCGAGGAAGCGGACGGCTGGGTCGGCGACTTCACCGGCGACAAGATCAGCGCGGGCTTCCCCACCCTCGACGAGCTGCTGACCGCGCCGTGATCGACGCCGTCGTCGTCGATATCGAGGGCACCACCAGCCCCACCGCCGCGGTCCGCGAAGACCTGTACGGCTATACCCGGCAACGGCTCCCGGAGTGGCTGGCCGAGAACGGCTCCACGAACGCGGCTCCCGTGCTGGCCGCGACCAGGGAACTGGCCGGACGCCCGGACGCGGGCCCGGAGGAAGTCGCCGGGATCCTGCGCGAGTGGCTCGACACCGACGTCAAGGCCGAGCCACTCAAGACCGCGCAGGGCCTGATCTGCGCGGAGGGCTTCCGTGGCGGCGCACTGCACGGCGAGTTCTTCCCGGACGTGCCACCGGCGCTCGCCGCGTGGCACGCCGCCGGGCTCGCGCTGTACGTCTACTCCTCGGGATCGGTACGCAATCAGCGGGATTGGTTCGCCTTCGCGCGCGGCGGCAGCCTGTCCGAGCTGATCAGCGGGTACTTCGATCTGTCGACGGCGGGCGGCAAGCGCGAGTCGTCCTCCTACGACAAGATCGCGGGCTCGATCGCCGCGCCCGCCGAACGCATCCTGTTCCTGTCCGATCATCCGGACGAACTCGATGCCGCTGTCGCCGCGGGGTGGCGCGTGGTCGGCCTCGCCCGGCCCGGCGAGCCCAATCCGCCTCGGCCGCCGCACCGCTGGGTCGACACGTTCGCCGATATCGATCCCGCCGCCCCGGCCTGAGACGCTGGCCGACGCGTTAATCCGCCCATCCCGCAACCACTTTCGTTCCCTGCCTCGCCGGGGCTTTAGGTGACGCGGCACCGGCTACCCGCGCAGGCGGTCGAGGCGAAGCGTGATCGGCTGCGTCTCAGCGAGATTCAGGATCGACGGCCAGGACCGAGCGGCCGCCGTCCACGGCCAGGGTGGCTCCGTTGACGCAGCCGCCGTCGGTGGAGAGCAGGAATTCGACGGCACGCGCCCAGCTCCTGCGCGCGATCGGTGGCCCGTTCGGCGGTCTCCTCGGCGCCCGCGTCGCCCGCCACGACGGTGACCCGTCCGACCGCCCAGGACAGCGACTCCGCGTCGCGCTCGACCACCACCACCGCGTGGCCGCGAGCCAGCAATCGAGCCACGATCGCGCGGCCGATTCCGCGTCCGCCACCGGTCACCACGTAGAACAGTGTCGTCCGGTCGATGGTAGACAGACGAGCCATCGGGACGGCGTGGACCGCTCGGCGCCAGACGAATTCGTGGACGGCGATTCCTGGAACCACGCGGGGACGGCAATTTCTCGCAGTGTCGAGCGAATTCTCAGCGAATTGTGATTGTGCTTACAATACGCTGTCAGGAAACACAGGCCGAAACACTCCGAAACGGATAAGCGGGGCGCCCCGGACAGCCGCTCCTTTGTGTTAACAAATGTAAAGCACTGGAGAACCGGCCGTTTCCAAAGCATCACCGACGCGGGCCCGCGTGAACCCCTCCGCTCCGATTCCCTCCAGTTCAGAGCGGGTTCGCCCTGGTCGACCCACCGGACCACCCCGGGAAGCCGCGCACTACCGTGACCGGGAGGTTGCGCCGGTCTCACAACTCACCACGCTCTCGAATGGGCTGTGAGAAAGAGGTTTGGCCAGCCGTGCGTGCCTCTTTACAGTCGGAACATCCACCCGATCGCACAGCTCGAAGGGGACGTCGTGGTTAATTCCCGCACCCAGGGTCACGCACCCTCCGCCCCGGCCGCCGACGCCGGGGACGCGCTCTTGCGGCTGGGGAAGTACTTCCACCGGGGCGAGGTGTCGTCCGATCAGCGGACGCTGCACAAGGTCGGCGGGCGCAGTGCCGACGAGTTCTACCGCGATCGCTGGTCCCACGACAAGGTGGTGCGCTCCACGCACGGCGTGAACTGCACCGGCTCGTGCTCGTGGAAGATCTACGTGAAAGACGGTGTGATCACCTGGGAGTCGCAGCAGACCGACTACCCGTCGGTGGGCGCCGACAAGCCGGAGTACGAGCCGCGCGGCTGTCCCCGCGGTGCGTCGTTCTCCTGGTACACCTACTCGCCCGCCCGGGTGCGCTACCCCTACGTGCGCGGCACATTGCTCGAGCTGTACCGGGAAGCCAAGTCCCGGCTCAAGGATCCGGTGCTGGCCTGGGCCGACATCGTCGAAGACCCGGAGAAGGCGCGCAGCTACAAGGCCGCCAGGGGCAAGGGCGGATTCGTGCGCGCCGAGTGGTGGGAGGCGGCCGAGATCGCCGCCGCCGCACACGTCTACACGATCAAGCAGTACGGCCCGGACCGGGTGGCCGGGTTCTCGCCGATTCCGGCCATGTCCATGGTCAGCCACGCCGTCGGCGCCCGGTTCATCTCGCTGCTCGGCGGCTCCATGCTGTCGTTCTACGACTGGTACGCCGACCTGCCGGTGGCCTCGCCGCAGGTGTTCGGCGACCAGACCGACGTGCCCGAGTCGGCGGACTGGTTCGACGCCGGTTACCTCATCATGTGGGGCTCGAACGTGCCGGTCACCCGGACACCGGACGCGCACTACATGACCGAGGCCCGCTACCGGGGCCAGAAGGTGGTCGTGGTCTCCCCCGACTACGCCGACAACACCAAGTTCGCCGACGAGTGGGTGCCCGCGCGCCCCGGCACCGACGCGGCCCTCGCCATGGCGATGGGTCACGTGGTGCTGAAGGAGTTCTTCGTCGAGAAGACCACGCCGCGCTTCCTCGACTACATCAAGCGCTTCACCGACCTGCCGTTCCTCATCACCCTCGACGAGCGGGACGGGGCCTACGTCCCCGGCAAGTTCCTCACCGCCGCCGACCTGGGCCGCACCGGCGAGGGCGTGCAGTTCCAGACGGTGCTGCTGGACGCGCAGGCGCAGCCGGTGGTGCCGAACGGCTCGCTCGGCCATCGTTTCGGCGACGAGGGTGCCGGGCGCTGGAACCTCGATCTCGGGGACGTCGATCCCCTCCTGAGTCTGTACGGCCGCACCGACGACGTTGCGGCTGTACGGATTCCCCGCTTCGACAGCGACACTCCCGGCGTGCTCACCCGCGGCGTGCCGACCACGACCGTCGCGGGCAGGCGCGTCACCACGGTCTTCGACCTGCTGCTCGCGCAATACGGCGTCGGCCGCGACGGTCTGCCCGGCACGTGGCCCCGCGGCTACGACGACGCGGACGAGCCCTACACCCCGGCCTGGCAGGAAGCCATCACCGGAGTGCCCGCCGTGCAGGCCCAGCGCATCGCGCGCGAGTTCGCCGACAATGCCGAGCGTTCCGGCGGCCGCTCGATGATCCTGATGGGCGCGGGCACCAACCACTGGTTCCACTCCGACCAGATCTACCGCGCGTTCTTCACCCTGACCCTGCTGACCGGCTGCCAGGGCGTGAACGGCGGCGGCTGGGCGCATTACGTCGGGCAGGAGAAGTGCCGTCCGGTGACCGGATGGTCCACCCTGGCCTTCGGCCTGGACTGGCAGCGCCCGCCACGGCAGATGCAGGGCACGGTGTTCTGGTATCTGACCAACGACCAATGGCGCTACGACCCGTTCACCGCCGAGCCGTTCGCCTCCCCCCTGGGCACGGGCAAGTTCGCCGGCCGCACCGCCGCCGACAACATCGCCCTCGCCACCCGGCTGGGCTGGATGCCCAGCTATCCGACCTTCGACCGCAACCCGCTCGACCTGGTGGACGAGGCCGAGGCCGCGGGCAAGACCGCTCCCGAGCACGTGGTGGACGGGCTGAAGTCCGGCGACCTGCGGTTCGCCTGCGAGGACCCGGACGCGCCGGAGAACTTCCCACGGTGCCTGACCGTGTGGCGGGCGAACCTGCTCGGCTCCTCGGGCAAGGGCAACGAGTACTTCCAGCGTCATCTGCTGGGCGCCGACTCCAACCTGCAGACCACCGACGCCACCGGCGTGCGGCCGCAGGAGCTGACCTGGCGGGAGACCGCGGCCACCGGCAAGCTGGATCTGCTGTTGTCGCTGGACTTCCGGATGACAAGCACCACGCTGTTCTCCGACATCGTGCTGCCCGCCGCCACCTGGTACGAGAAGCACGACCTGTCCTCCACCGACATGCACCCGTTCGTGCACGCCTTCTCCCCGGCAATCTCGCCGCCCTGGGAGGCCAAGACCGACTTCGACGCCTTCCACCGGATCGCCCGCGGGTTCTCCTGGATGGCCGAGAAGCATCTCGGCAAGCGCAAGGACATCGTCGCGGTGCCGTTGCAGCACGACTCGCCGGACGCGACGGCGCAGGCGGGCGGTCGCGTGCTGGACTGGAAAGCCGGTGAGTGCGAACCGATTCCGGGCAAGACCATGCCGAAACTGGTCGTGGTCGAACGCGACTATCCGAAGCTGGCGGAGAAGATGGCCGCGCTCGGGCCGCTGATCGACACGCTGGGCGTCACCACCAAGGGCGTCACCACCTATCCCGACCAGGAGGTCGAGTACCTCGCCGGGGTGAACGGCACGGTCGTGTCCGGTGTGGCGCAGGGCCGCCCGTCGCTGGCCAAGGACACCCACGCGGCCGAGGCGATCCTCGCGTTGTCGGGCACCACGAACGGCCGTCTGGCCGTCGAGGGTTTCCACGCGCTGGAACGCCGCACCGGCACGAAGCTGGCCGACCTGGCCGCAGAGCACGAGGGCAAGCGGATCACCTTCGCCGACACCCAGGCCCGCCCCGTTCCGGTGATCACCTCGCCGGAGTGGTCGGGCAGTGAGACCGGCGGACGCCGCTACTCGCCGTTCACCATCAACACCGAGCGGCTCAAGCCCTGGCACACGCTCAGTGGGCGCCAGCACTTCTACCTCGATCACGACTGGATGATCGAGCTCGGCGAGCAGCTGCCGATCTTCCGCCCGCCGCTGGACATGACCGCCCTGTTCCACGAGCCCTCGATCGGTGACGTGGGCGACAAGGGTGTCACCGTGCGCTACCTCACCCCGCACTCGAAGTGGTCGATCCACTCCGCCTACCAGGACAACCTGCACATGCTGACGCTCTCGCGCGGCGGGCAGACGATCTGGATGTCCGATCGCGACGCGGCGAAGATCGGTGTGGCCGACAACGACTGGATCGAGGCGATCAACCGCAACGGCATCGTGGTGGCCCGCGCCATCGTCAGCCACCGGATGCCCGAGGGCACCGTGTTCATGTACCACGCGCAGGACCGCGCGGTGGACGTGCCGCGCATCGAGGGCATCGGCGAGGACACCAAGGGCCGGGGCAAGCGCGGCGGCATCCACAACGCGCTCACCCGCATCATGATCAAGCCCTCCCATCTCATCGGCGGCTACGCGCAGCAGTCCTTCGCGCTGAACTACCACGGCCCCACCGGAAATCAGCGCGACGAGGTCACGACGATCCGCAAACGGTCGCAGGAAGTGGAGTACTGACATGCGAGTCATGGCACAGCTGGCCATGGTGATGAACCTGGACAAGTGCATCGGCTGCCACACCTGCTCGGTCACCTGCAAGCAGGCCTGGACCAATCGCGGCGGCACCGAGTACGTCTGGTTCAACAACGTGGAGACCCGGCCCGGACAGGGCTATCCGCGGCAATACCAGGATCAGGAGAAGTGGAAGGGCGGCTGGACGCTGAACAAGCGCGGCAAGCTCACCCTGAAGTCCGGCTCCCGGCTGAAGCGGCTGCTGAACATCTTCGCCAACCCGGATCTGCCCACGGTCGAGGACTACTACGAGCCGTGGAGCTACGACTACGACAACCTGCTGTCCTCGCCGCCGATCGACACCACGCCGGTGGCGCGGCCCAAATCGCTGATCACCGGCGAGGACACGAAGGTCACCTGGGGCGCCAACTGGGACGACGACCTCGGCTCGGGTCCCGAGCAGGTCGGCAAGGACCCGCTGCTGGCGAAGCTGTCCGATCAGGTGAAACTGGAGTTCGAAGAGACCTTCATGTTCTACCTGCCGCGGATCTGCGAGCACTGCCTCAATCCGTCGTGCGCGGCGTCGTGCCCCTCCGGCGCGATCTACAAGCGCGCCGAGGACGGCATCGTGCTGGTGGACCAGGACAAGTGCCGCGGCTGGCGGCAGTGCGTGTCCGGCTGCCCGTACAAGAAGATCTACTTCAACCACAAGACGGGCAAGGCGGAGAAGTGCACCTTCTGCTACCCGCGTGTGGAGGTCGGCATCCCGACGGTGTGCTCGGAGACCTGCGTCGGGCGATTGCGCTACATCGGCGTGATGCTCTACGACGCCGACGCCGTGCTGGAGGCCGCGTCGGTCACCGAGGACGCCGATCTCTACCCGTCCCAGCTCGGTGTGTTCCTCAATCCCCATGATCCGCGCGTGATCGCCGAGGCCGAGCGCGCCGGGATCTCGCCGGAATGGATTCAGGCCGCCCAGGATTCGCCGGTCTACAAGCTGATCGTGGACTACCAGATCGCGCTGCCGCTGCATCCGGAGTACCGCACCATGCCGATGGTCTGGTACGTGCCGCCGCTGTCGCCGGTGGTGGACGTGCTCACCGAGACCGGGCACGACGGCGAGAACGCGTCGAACCTGTTCGGCGCCATCGACGCGCTGCGCATTCCGGTGGAGTACCTGGCCGAGCTGTTCACCGCGGGTGACGTGGGCCCGGTGCGCGCGTCGTTGCAGCGCCTGGCGGCGATGCGTTCGTTCATGCGGTCGGTGAACCTCGGGGAGGAGCCCGATCCCTCGATCGCGCCGTCGGTGCGGCTGGAGCCGGAGGAGATCGAGGCGATGTACCGGCTGCTGGCCATCGCCAAGTACGAGCATCGCTACGTCATCCCGACCGGCGCGGGAGCCCGCGCGCACGAATTGGATTCGCTCGCCACCGGATGCAGCCTGGACACCGACGGCGGGCCGGGCATGACGGCGTTCGACCAGATGGTGGAGAAGTTCCACCTCACCGACTCCAACGGCGCCGCGCCGCAGGAGAAGTCGTCCCGGATCAATCTGCTGAACTGGGACGGGAAGAGCACCGACGGTTTGCTGCCGAGCAACGGCGCCGTCGACGGCAACGGGCACGCGAACGGCCACACCAACGGCAGCGGCTCCGGCAACGGGCACGCCGACGGCGCGAGCAACGCCGCCGGTGATCGGGCCTCGACTCCGACCGGAGCGGGGCGATGAGCCTGCTGAAACTGCGGCGCCGCCCGGAACCGGCGGTCGAACTGGCCCAGCGCGACCGTCAGTTGGTCTGGCGGATCGCCGCGCTGCTGCTGGACTACCCGGGCGAGCAGACGCTGGCCATGGTCGACCAGTTGGCGACGGCCGCGACCGCCCTACCGGACGAAGTGCGCGCCCACCTGGACGAATGCCTCGACTACCTGCGGACGACTCCGCCGCTGGAACTCGCCGCGGACTACGTCGCGACCTTCGACATGCGCCGCCGCGCCAGCCTGCACCTGACCTTCTACGCCTACGGCGACACCCGAAAGCGCGGGATGGCGCTGCTGCGGTTCAAGCACGCCTACCGGCACGCCGGTGTCGAACTCGGTGACGAAGAGCTGCCCGACCACCTGCCCGTGCTGCTGGAGTTCGCCGCCACCGTCGATCCGATCGGCGGCGAACGGCTGCTCGGCGAGCACGTTCCGGTGCTGGAGCTGCTGCGGCTTTCGCTGTCGGACAACGGCTCCCCTTATGCCGGAGTGCTCGCGGCGATCGGGGCCACGCTGCCGCCGCCGACCACCGCGGATCGCAGGCGCATCGCCGAACTCGCCGCCCAGGGGCCGCCCGAAGAGGAAGTCGGATTGGAACCCTTCGCGATGGACCCCTCCCTGTTCGACGGATCGGAAGGCCGACGATGAACGCAACGCCGCACCTGCCGATCGCGCTGTGGCTGATCCTGCCGTACATCGCGTTCACCTCGTTCGTGCTCGGGCACCTGTGGCGCTACCGCAACGACCAGTTCGGCTGGACCACGCGCTCTTCACAGATCTACGAGAGCCGCCTGCTGCGCCTGGGCAGCCCGCTGTTCCACTTCGGCATGCTCGGGGTGTTCGGCGGTCACGTGCTCGGCGTGCTGATCCCGGAATCGTGGACCTCGGCCGTGGGGATCTCCGAGCACCTCTACCACGTGATCGCCGTCGCGGCGGGCTCGGCGGCCGGTCTCGCCGTGCTGGCGGGCGTGGGCATCCTGCTCTACCGGCGTTTCACGGTGCCCGCCGTCCGCAAGGCGACGACCGGCAACGACAAGCTGATGTACGCGCTGCTGGCCGCCGCGCTGGTGACCGGACTGCTCAACACGTGGGGCAGCAATCTGCTGTGGGGCACCTACAACTACCGCGAAACGGTCTCGCCCTGGTTCCGCAGCCTGTTCACCCTCGCCCCTGAGCCCGAACTCATGGTGGACACGCCGTGGACCTTCCAGCTGCACGGTTTGGTCGTGCTCGCGCTGATCGGGCTGTGGCCCTACACCCGGTTGGTGCACATGTTCAGTGCGCCCGTCGGCTACTTGATGCGGCCGTACGTGATCTACCGCAGCAAGGAATACGACGCTCCCGACAAGCGGCGTTACGCCCGGGCGTGGGACGCGCCCGTCACTCCCGAACGCTGGCGTTAGAGACGCCGCGCATGAAGACCCCGTCCGGACAATGGCGTTCGAGCGGGGTCTTCCGCGTCGGCGGGCGTCGCGGCGGCACTCGACCGGTCGGCGGTGCGGTCTCCCGAAGGGTCAGGCGTTGTCGTAGGCGTCTTGCAGCACCTCGACGTCGAGCTTGGACATCGACCGCAGGGCGGTGCCGACGGCGATGGTCTTGGCGGGATCCTCGCCGCCCATCAGCTTCGGCAGCGCGGCGGGCACGACCTGCCAGGACAGGCCGTAGCGGTCGGTCAACCAGCCGCACGGCCCGGGCTCGCCGCCGTCGGCGGTGAGGGCGTCCCACAGGCGATCGATCTCGTCCTGAGTGTCCACGACCACCTGCAGTGACGCGGCATCGGTGAGCGGGTGGTCCGGCCCGCCGTTCATCAGCGTGACCGGGTGACCGTCGAGATCCAGCGAGACGATGAACGCCGACCCATCGGAGTTGCGGGATGCCTCGACCACCCGCGAGTTCGGAATCACCGAGACGTACAAGGCGGCGGCTTCCTCGGCGGCGTTGTCGAACCAGAAGAAGGTGTTGACGGACATGATGTGCTCCTGCGCTGTGGTGTGACTGGCTGTCACCTACCGGTCGGAGCCACCCGTCCGTCTTCGACATAGTTCGCGAAGTTTCTCGAAATATTCTTCCGGGAGCGTCGCACACTCTGGGCCAGGTGATCGCTGGGAGAGCTTCGATAGCCCTCTACTTCGCAGCTTTTCGCAGGCAGAACCATCGACCCATCGGGGTAACCAGGCATACGCTGAAGTTTGGCCGCTGCGATGTGGTCTATCCCACTTTCGGGGACTCGAGTCTCAGCGCCCCGG
The DNA here is from genome assembly GCF_000308575.1 of Nocardia exalbida NBRC 100660. GTDB lineage: Bacteria > Actinomycetota > Actinomycetes > Mycobacteriales > Mycobacteriaceae > Nocardia > Nocardia exalbida. Next base: position 268,255 of record NZ_BAFZ01000089.1, read on the forward strand.
CTCCGGCGGTGCAGTGGCCGTCGAGGCGAGCAAGCAGTGAGCAATGAAGGGTGGAGGAAGAATCGCGTTAGGGGTGGGCATCGGGTACTTCCTGGGCCGCACGCGCAAGATGCGCTTCGCGTTGTCGCTGGCGGGCGCCGCGATGGCCAAGCGATCCGGAGGAACGACCGGCGACCTGCTCGAGCGCGGGACGTCGCTGCTCAAATCGTCGCCCGAGCTGTCCAAGATCACCGACACCGTGCGCGGCGAGTTGCTCGGCGCGGCGCGGTCCGCCGCGGTCACCGCGGCGAGCAACCGGCTCGATGCGCTGAACACCCGGTTGCAGCAGGGTTCGACGCTGCTCGCGGACGAGGATCGAGGCGGCTCCCGGGAGACGGATTCCGGCGAGGACGAGTACGACGACGAACAAGCGTCCGCCGAGGACGAGGAGCAGACGTCCTCCGATGAGGATCAGGATCAGGATCTCGAGGACGAGTACGAGGAAGACGAGGACGACACCGAGCGGCCCGCGGACGAGGACGACGCCGAGCGGCCCGCCGCGCGGCCGCGCGCTCGCCGGTCGGGCGCCTCCGCCAAGCGCGGAGCGGGCTCCCGGACCGCGGACCGTTCGTCCGGCTCCGCGGACCGCAAGCCGACCGGAACCCGTGGACGCCGTAGTCGCTCCGATGCCGACGACGCGCCGCCCGTGCGTCGCACGAGGAGATGAGCCCGATGGCGAAGACGTTGCGCGACGCGACAGCCGGAGTCGGCAAACTGGCCACCGACACGGCGGGCAGGGCCACCAAAACCGCGACCCGAGCGGGTTCGACCGCCAAGAAAGCGGGATCGAGCGCAGGGAAGAAGGCCCCACCGGCCAAGCCGACCGGCCTTCTGCAGGAGTCGATGCAGAACCTCGCCGGGACCCTGGCCGACCGGGCGGTGTCCGGGCTGACGAACAAGGTGTCGCAGACCGCGGGCCGGTTGACCGAGTACGCCGAAGGCGGTAGCGGCAATCTGCTGTCGGCGGTGACCGGCGTGGAGAAGCTCGCCGGCGGCGCCTCGCCGTTGCAGGCGGCCATGAGCATGGGCAAGAGCAAGATCGGTCACACGCTGCGCCAAGGGTTCGAGTCGGCGAAGGAGTCGCTGACCGGCGGCAAGGGCAAAGGTGGCGGCAAGAAGATCAAGCTGACCAATATCGTCGAGCACATCGACGTCGGCGTTCCCCTCGACCTGGCCTACGACCAGTGGACCCAGTTCGCGGACTTCCCGAAGTTCACCAAGAAGCTCGAGCAAGTCGAGCAGATGGCCGACGAGAAGCTCAGCTGGACCGGCAAAGTGTTCTGGTCCAGGCGCACCTGGGAATCCACGATTCTCGAGCAGGTGCCGTTCGAGCGGATCGTCTGGCGTTCCAAGGGCCCCAAGGGCTACATCGATGGCGCGGTCACCTTCCACGAGATCACGCCGGGCTATACCCGCATCCTCGTGGTGCTGGAATACCACCCCAAAGGGTTTTTCGAGAAGACCGCCAACATGTGGCGCGCGGCCGGTCGCCGATGCCGCTTGGAACTCAAGCACTTTCAGCGGCACGTCATGACCGAGGCCGTGTTGCATCCCGACGACATCGTCGGCTGGCACGGCGAGATCCGCGACAGCGAGGTCGTCAAGGACGACGAGACCGCACGACGCGAGGAGGAAGAGAACACCGAGGAAGACCGAGCGGACGACGAGGCGTCCGCTGACGAAGAACCGGACGAAGAGCCCGACGAGGAGCCCGACGAGGAGCCCGACGAAGAAGACGAGACCGACGAGCAAGAATCCGACGAGCGAGACGAGAGCGAGGACGAGGAGGAGGACGAATCCGAGCCGCCCCGCCGTCGCCCGGCCGCTCGCCGCACCACCGTGACCCGCCGGTCGCGCGAGAGGCGAGGAGCACACACATGACCATCGAACCCGCAGGCGGAGGCGGCGGAGGCGGAGGCGGAGCAGGCACGATGGCGCGCCCCAACTCCTCCAGCCTGGCCGACGTGATCGACACGATCCTCGACAAAGGCCTGGTCATCGACGCGTTCGCACGCGTGTCGCTGGTCGGCATCGAATTGGTGACCATCGACGCCCGCGTCGTGGTGGCCAGTGTCGACACCTATCTGCGTTTCGCCGAGGCCGTCAACCGGCTGGAGATCTCCACCAGCGAACCGAAGGGGATCACCGACATCGTCGGCGACGTCACCCAGGGCGCGGCGAAGCACAAGACGAGCGGCGCGCTCGAGGCGGCCGGCGAGAAGGTCATGGACTTTCTCGGCGACGTACAGGACAAGCGTCAGACGGCGAGCCGGCCCAGGCGCAAGGAGGATTGATGACTACCGCTCGAGCCGCCGTGTATGTCTACGGCATCGTGCCCGCCGATGTGGAGCCCGAGCCGCATGCCACCGGCGTCGGCGATCCTCCTGGCGAGGTCGGGGTGGTGCGCCACGGCGAGATCGCCGCGCTGATCAGCACGCTCGAATCCGATCGGCCGCTGGGCACACCCGATGACCTCACCACGCACGCCGAGCTGCTGGACGGCTCGGCGGCCGTGGCCCCGGTGCTGCCGCTGCGGTTCGGCGCGGTCATGACCGACACCGAGGCGGTGGAGAACGAATTGCTCGAGGCGAACGAGGAAGAATTCCGCTCCGCGCTGGAGCAACTCGAGGGCCGTGCGCAGTTCGTGGTCAGAGGGCGCTACGTCGAGAACACCATCTTGCGCGAACTCCTCGACGAGAACGCCGAGGCCGCCCGGCTGCGCGAGGAGATCCGCGACAAACCCGAGGATGCCACCCGCAATGCCCGGATCGCGCTGGGCGAGCTGATCAATCAGTCCATCGAGGCCAAGCGAGCCGAGGACACCCGCAAGGTGGTCGCCGAACTCGAGCAGTTCGAGCCACTCGTCAACCAGCGGGATCCCACCCATGAGGAAGAGGCCGTCCACATCGCGGTGCTGGTGGAGCTGGCCCGGCAGGAAGAGCTGGAGGAAACGCTGCGCCGGCTCGGCGAGGAGTGGGACGGCCGCGTGGAGCTGAACCTGCTCGGTCCGATGGCGGCCTACGACTTCGTCACCAAGCGCACACCCGAGGGGTGAGACATGGGTCTGCTGTCGACGATCTTGTCATTGCCCGTCGCGCCGGTCCGCGGCGTCATCTGGTTGGGCGAAGTGATCCAGGACCAGGTGGACCAGAAGATGCACGACCCCGCCACCATGCGGCGGGAACTCGAGGAGATCGATGCGGCCGCGGCTGCCGGTCAGCTGTCCGAAGAAGAGCGGAAACAAGCGCAGCAGGCGGTCCTGGATCGCATGACCGGTCGGCAAGCGTGATCGCGATCGACCGGAAGGAGTGACTCGCGTGGCACGCAAGACCACTTCCGAAGACTCCGAAGACGTGCACTCGGCTTCCGACGAACCACCTCCCCTCACCACGGCTCAGGCGGTCGCGGTGGCGGTGGAACTCTTCGTGGAACTGACCTCGAAACAGGTGCAGGGCGTCACCTCGATGGAACCGACCGAGGACGGCTGGCAGGTGGAGATCGAAGTGCTCGAGGACCGCCGCATCCCCTCGTCGGCGGACATTCTCGCGCTCTACGAGGTCGAGATCGATCTCGACGGGAACCTGCTGGCCTACCGCCGGACCAGACGCTACGCCCGCGGCAGCACCGATATCGGAAGGGCTCGGCAATGACGGTGGTCGGCGGCGGATCGTCCGCACCGCAGCCGTACGGAGGCGGCGGCCATTCGTCGACGAACCTCGCCGACATCCTCGAGCGGGTGCTCGACAAGGGCCTCGTGATCGCGGGCGACATCCAGGTGAACCTGCTCGACATCGAACTGCTCACGATCAAACTGCGATTGGTGATCGCGTCCTTGGAGACGGCCAAGTCGGTGGGCATCGACTGGTGGGAGACCGATCCCTGGCTCAACAGCAAGGCCCACACGCTGGAACGGCAGGATCACGATCTCGAACTCGAGAATCGGGAGCTGCGCGACCGAATCGCCGAGCTGGAGGCCGCGAACCGACAACGTCAACCGATCGAGCGCCGCCGCGAGCCGAGAGAAGACCGGTCGTGACCGAGGGGCTCTGCGTCTGGCTGTACGCGGTGACGTCCAGCCTCGACGGCGCGGGGGAAGCGGTCGAGCTGACCGGCGTCGCGGGAGAGCCGGTGCGCTCCGTGGTCTCGGACGATCTGGCCGCGGTCGTCGGCTCGGTGCCGCTGAACGTGTTCGGGGAACAGCCGCTCCGGCGGAATCTGGAGGATCTCGACTGGCTGGAGGGGACGGCCAGGGCGCACGATGCCGTCGTGGCGGCCTTGGTGCGCCGCGGTCCCACCGTCCCGCTCCGACTGGCCACGGTCTTCCACGACGACGACCGGGTGCGCGACCTGCTCGCTGAGCGGCGGGCGGACTTCGCCGCGGCGCTGGCGCTGGTGAGCGGCCGCACCGAGTGGGGCGTGAAAGCGTACGGCGATCGCGCGGCACTCACCGCCGCCGTGGCCGAGGCCCGCGCCGGAGGCGAAGGCGGCGCGAGCGGCGCGGGCGCGGCATACCTGGCCCGACGCCGTGCGCAACTGTCCGCACAGGAAACCGTGGAGCGCGACGCGGCGGAGCGCGCCGAGGAGATCCACACCCGCCTGGTGCGCCAGGCCGCGGCGGGACGACGTCAAGCGCTGACCGATCCGGCACTGAGTGGCCGCCGGGACTGGATGGTGCTCAACGGGACCTACCTCGTGGACGACGATCGCACCGACGACTTCGCCGCGACCGTCACCGCGCTGAGCGCCGAGTTCCCCGGCATACGCCTCGAGATCACCGGCCCGTGGCCGCCGTACTCGTTCGCGGGCGTGGAACGAGAGCCGGCATGAGCCGGGTCGCCCGGCGGGTCGACGACGAGCGCCGTGTCGCGCTGGTCGACCTGCTGGATCGGGTACTCGCCGGCGGCGTGGTGATCACCGGCGATATCAAGCTCGCCATCGCGGACGTCGACTTGGTCCAGATCTCGCTGCGGGCTCTCATCTCCTCGATCAGCACCCTGTCCGCGCCACTCGGGCCCGCGACGCGCGACGCCATGGAACCACCCGGCGATGACTGAATTCGGCGGCATCCCACCGCGTATCGACACCGAACCCGAATCCGTCGAGCGCGGGTTGGTGAGCCTCGTCCTCACCTTGGTGGAGCTGCTCCGGCAGCTCATGGAGCGCCAAGCCATCCGCCGCGTCGACGCGGGCGACCTCACCGATACCCAGATCGAGCGCATCGGCACCACCCTCATGCTGCTCGAACAACGCATGGAAGAACTCCGCGACCACTTCGGCCTCACCCCCGAAGACCTCAACATCGACCTGGGCCCCCTCGGCACCCTCCTCCCGCGCGACACACCCTGACTGCTGGTGCGTGTCATCGTTTCGACAGCACGGCGACAGCGTCTCGAGATCACAGCCGCGCCGGGCCACTCGGCGACCTCCGGCCCCGGTGACGGGCTCGCCTCCGCCTCGAGTCGAGGGCGCGGTCCGCGTGCGGCAGGATTGTGGTCACCATGACCGGCAACGATGATCTCTCTCCCGGCGGCCGCCGGTCGCACATCGCCCGCCTCGCGCTGTTCGGCGCGGTCCTGCTCGTGATGTTCTATCTCGTTGCCGTCGCGCGGGTGATCGATGTCGAGGGTGTGCGCGGCGTGGTCGCGGAGACGGGGCCTGCGGCACCGTTCGCGTACGTGATGGTCTCGGCTGTCCTCGGTGCCGTCTTCGTTCCCGGGCCGCTGCTGGCCGCCGGGAGCGGCCTACTGTTCGGGCCGCTGGTGGGGACGTTCGTGACGCTGGGCTCGGCGGTGGGCACGGCGCTCATCACCAGCTTCCTCGGGCGGCGGGCAGGGCGCGGGAGTGCGCGCGGGCTGCTCGGCGCCGAGCGCGCCGAGCGCATCGACGCCCGGATCGAGCGGCGCGGCTTGTGGGCCGTGGTCGACCAGCGCTTCCTTCCGGGGATCTCCGACGCGCTGGCGTCGTACGTCTTCGGCGCGTTCGGCATCCCGTTGTGGCAGATGGCGGTCGGCGCGTTCATCGGATCGGCGCCGCGAGCCTTCGTCTACACCGCGCTCGGCGCCTCGATCGGTGACCTGTCGGCCCCCCTGGCCTACACCGCGATCGCGGTGTGGTGTGCCACCGCGATCATCGGCGCTTTCGCCGCCCATCGCGGATATCGGAGCTGGCGCGGCCGGGGTGCGCGTCACGAGGCCGAACCGGTGCTCGACCGCGACCAGGAGCCGGGCAGCTGAACTCCGTGTAGGTGGGAGACCAGGCGATTGCGCCGTCTTCGATCAGCAATCACCACGGCTCGGTTCCCGCATCCTGGCGGGTGCTCGCCCAGGGGTATTTACTGAGAGGAACGGCCGAGTTCGCAGAGGCCGGCCGACGGCTCTTCGAGGTATGTATGCCGGTATGGCGACTACGCGAGTTCCGTGACGATGATCTGGATCAGGCGATCCGGATCTGGGAGCAGAGCCGTGTGCCTACGACGGACGAGCCGGTCTTCGCGCTGGCGGAGGTGACGGCGGCCGCGCGAGCGGGGCAGCCGGCGGTGGTGGCCGAGGTCGGTGGCGAGATGGTCGGGATGGCGGTCGCCCAGATCCATGGCGAGCGGGCCTGGGTCCTGCTCGTGGCGCTGGCGGCGCGGTGGCGGGGTCGCGGGATCGGCAGCGCGCTGCTGGCCGAACTGGAACGGCGGCTGCGCTCGAATGGCGTGCGACGGATCTGCACCCTCGTTCCCGAGGGCGCCACGGGGTCGGTGGCGTTCGAGAATTCCGGATACGCGCGCCGGGCGGGCCTCGTCTACTACGAGCTGCTGGAGCCGTTGGCCCCCGCCCAGTCCACCCTGCTGACCGAACTGGGCGGGCGGCTGCTCCCGCGGGGACTGTGGCAGTCGATGGCCGGGATGGACCGGGAAAAGGAGATCATCGAACGCAGGGTCGTGTTGCCCTTGGCGAATCCCGATGTGGCCGAGCAGTATCGGGTTCTGCCGCCCAAGAGTGTCATCCTCTTCGGGCCACCGGGGACCGGCAAGACCAGCTTCGCGAAAGCGGTCGCTTCCCGCCTCTGTTGGCCGTTCGTCGAACTGTTTCCCTCCCGGTTGGCCGCGGCGGCGACCGGAGGGCTCGCGGCCTCGCTGCGTGAGGTTTTCGCCGACCTGGCCGAGCTCGACGAGCTGTTGCTGTTCATCGATGAGGTGGAGGAGATCGCGGGCACACGTTCGGGTACGGCGACGAGCCCGGCGCACGGGGTCACCAACGAGCTGCTCAAGCTCATTCCGACGTTCCGGGAGAACTACAGTCGCCTGCTGATCTGCGCGACGAACTCGGTGCGCGCGCTGGACCCGGCATTCCTGCGACCCGGTCGATTCGACTACGTGATCCCGATCGGCCCGCCCGACGCACCCGCGCGGAAGGCGATCTGGCGACGCTATCTCGGCCCCGCCGCCGAGACTGTCGACCTCGAGCGGTTGGTGTGCGCCACAGCGAAATTCACCCCCGCCGACATCGAGTACGCGGCCCGCGCCGGCGCGCAGTCCGCGTTCGAACGCGCAATGCTCGACGACACGCGCGAACCCGCGACCACCGAGGACTTCCTCACCGCCGTAGCCCGCACCCGCCCGACCCTGACCCCCGGAATCCTGACCGCGTTCGAACAGGACCAAAAGGACTACACCCGACTGTGAGGGAATGCGCACAGCATCCGGTGGAGGCCGAACCCACCCGCAGCGCCTGCTTCTTACGCGCAGGATGGGGCGGGTGCGTCGATGAACAGCGGCTCGCCTGCCGGTGGGGCGTAGACGACGTCGAGGACGAGCGGTTCGCTGCCGCGGTTCAGACCGACGTGGACGTTCCATTCGCCCGCGGGCTCGTAGATGAATTCGCCGGTGCGATAGACCGGTGCGTCACACTCGGGACCGGGGTGGGTGAGCGTTCCGGATCGGACGAAGCCGAAGACCGGGCCGACATGGTAATGCCAGCCGGTGGAGCCGCCGGGGCCGATCGTGATCTCGCGGACGACCAGATCCGTGCCCGCGACGAACGGTAGGAGCCCGGCGGGAATCCGGGCCTCACCGAGGGTGACGGCGGTGATGTCGCTACCGGGCGTCGCGTCGGCCTGCGCCGCACTCGCCAGGGCGGCGGCGACTACCACCGGCACCACGGCGACGCGGAGAAAGAGCGTCATCCCCGCAGCCTAGTCACGGGGGTGTCGCGCCGGAACCTCGTTCGGTGACGATGCGGGATAATCGGAATCCTGCCGAGCGACACCGCTGTCGTGGCGAGTATCCACGACAAGATCACTGGATTACCGTAGGTACGTGGTCCGGACAGACGAAGAGGATTCGGCGGCGAAGATCATCGACGCCGTGTTGTCGATGCTCGAGTCGGACGGCTACGACGCGGTCCAGTTGCGGGCGGTCGCGCGGAACGCGCACGTCTCCCTCGCCACGGTCTACAAGCGGTACGCCACCCGTGACGATCTGATGCTCGCCGCGGTCGAGCGATGGATGGCGACCAATACCTACGCCACCCCGGCACCGCAGATCGAAGGCGAGACGCTTCGCGATGGCCTGATCCGGTTGTTGCGGTACGTGTTCGAACCCTGGGAACGAAATCCCCGGATGCTCGAAGCCTACTATCGCGCACGATTCGGTCCCGGCGGCCGGCGACTGGACGCCCAAGGTTTCAACGCCGTGCTGCCCGCCATCGCAGGCCTTTTCGCCGACGCCGACCCCGACTACACCGCGGACATCGCGCTCGTGCTGACCCATATGACCTACGCGCTGATCGGCCGCTTCGCGAACGCCGATCTCGACATCACCGAGATCCTGCCCGCCCTGGAGCGGACCGTCCTGAGGCTGACCGGGAACAACGAACCATCGGCAGCCGCCGCCGGGCGCGCGCGACCGGGTGCGCGGAGCTTCGCGTGGAGCGATTCGCTCGTCTCCCCGTTCACCCCCGATCTCCCCGCCGAGCCAGATCAGTCGCCGAACCCGCCGGACCAGCCACCGGCGTAGACCGAGCCGACCCGCGTCCGCGCCAGGCACGGCCTGCGCAGTTCGGTTCCGGCATGCGCCTATTTCGCACACGCCGAAGCCCGTTCGCGGAGTATTCCCGCCCGCGGTGCGGTGCGAGTTGCTCCGCGCGCCCGGCCGGTACAGCATCTGCGGTATGCCGTCCACACCGCTGAATCCAGCAGGCGACGTTCCCGACACCGGAATCCCCGGCCATCTCGCCGCTCACATGACCATGACCGAGCAGCACGAATGGCACCGCGCCTACCTGCGCCGTCATCCGGTGTCGCGGCGCAATATCCTGCGCGGCGCCGCGGCGGCCGCCGCCGTGGCCACGATCGGCACGGCGCCGTTCGGCAGGCGCGCCTACGCCGAGGATGCCCAGCTGGCGGTGGGCGGACGACGCGTCGCTTTCGGCCCGGAGGCGGCCGGCCAGTTGCGTTTCTCGGCGCAGCTGTCCCGGCGTCCGGCGGGCGCCACCGTCTACCTCGACCACGGACCGACGCCTGCATTGGGCGCCACGGTCGAAGCCGAAGTGCGCAACCTGCTCACCCAACTGCCCACCGACGACGGCGGCGTGCTCGCGGCCGAACAGTTCTACGTCCACGCCCCGGTGGACGGCCTGCCCGGCCGGGTGCCGCACTTCTACCGCTGGCGGACCTCCGACGGATTCGTCGGCGACATCCGCGCCGCCGCGCCCGCGATGCCCAGCGCACGCCCCGCGGTCCTTCCGTTCCGCTTCACCATGATGGGCGACCAGGGCACCGACGAGACCCCGGCGCTGCCCGAAGGCGTCGCTCCCGGTGACTACGACGACAAGTACTACAAGGCCGACAACGATCCGGCCGCGCCGCACGCGAGCAACGTGTTGCGCCAGATCGCCGCCGCGCGGCCCGATTTCCACATCCTCGCAGGCGACATCGCCTACGCCGATCCTTCCGGGGCGGGCAAGCCGGGACAGTTCGCCGCGCACGGAGCCCGACCGGCGAGCGGGTTCGACAAGTACAACCCCTACGTCTGGGACGTCTACTTCAACGCCATCGAGTCCAGCGCCGCCCAGACGCCGTGGATGTTCGCCACCGGCAATCACGACATGGAAGGCACCTACGGCGAGCACGGCTACGGCGGGCACCTGGCGCGCCTGGACTTCCCCGGCAACGGTCCGGCGGGCTGCCCGTCGGCGTACTCGTTCACCTACGGCAACGTCGCGGTGCTCTCGCTGGACGCCAACGACGTCTCCTACGAGATCCGCGCGAACAGCGGCTACTCCGGCGGCGCGCAGACGAGCTGGGTGGAGCGCACCCTGGCCGCCTACCGCACCGACCCCGACATCGACTTCATCGTCTGCTTCTTCCACCACTGCGCGTACTCGACCACCGAATCGCATGCCAGCGACGGCGGCGTGCGGGACGCGTGGGTAGGGCTGTTCGACCGATTCCAGGTGGATCTGGTGCTGCAAGGCCACAACCACGTCTACGAGCGCACCGATCCGATCCGCGGCGGCCAGGCGACGAAGGTCGCGGGCGACAACTCGATCGTCTACCCGGAGACCGACGGGACCGTCTACTACACCGTGGGCGGCGGCGGACGCCCGCGCTACGAATTCCAGCCGGGCTCACGAGAGACCTTCCGCGGCAACGAATTGCCCGACACCGGGGTGCCGAACAGCTACGTCTGGACGCCGGGTGGCGGCAAGCAGGACGAAGCCGCGCCATGGTCACGGGTCCGCTTCCGGAATTACTCGTTCCTGCGCGTCGACGTCCGGCCCGGCGTGTTCGCCAGCGAGATGGATGTGGTCGCGGTCGACGAGTACGGCCGCGAATTCGACCGCGTGCTGTTCCGGCGGCAGGTCCGGCCCTGAGCCGGGCCGGTTCTATTTCTTCTTCGGCGGGAGGGTCCGGGCGTAGGCGACGCCGCGCTCGACCCATTCCCGCAGGACTTCGTCGTCGTCGGTGGCGGTGACCCGCAACCAGCCGACCATCTCGCGACCGCCCATGACCATGGGCTGCACGGCGTCACCCAGGAGCCGCTCGCCCTCGTCGGGATCCACCCGCACGAGCAGACCGCCCTGCCTGCTGGCGGCGACCGCCATATTGCCACCGATCAAGAAGGCGAGTCCGCCGAACATCTTCCGCTCGGTGAGTTCGGGGCCGGGCACGATCAGTTCCCGGATCCGCTCGGCCAGTTCCTCGTCGTATGCCATAGCGGCATTGTTCACCGGCTATCCGACAAGTCGGCGTTCCGCCGGTCGAGAACGCCCGCGTGTCGTCTCCGGGACCCCGGCGCCGCGTAGGCGGCCGAGCACATCGATGACGCGGCATGCATCCGGCGACCGTGGCCGACACTGAAAATCACTGCACCACAGTCTTTTTGATCGGACCTCTAGGTATACGGCCGAGGTACGTACGTACACTCCCGAGCCGCCTGGTTGTCATTGGACGTTCAAGCGGATGTTTCCGTACCTGTCTGTAATACATGCGTGAGACGGGGCCACGCATTGTCATCGGCCTCAGCGCGCAATCCGTTCCACTTCTCGCAGTCGGCTGCGCCCCCACAGACGGGACGAAGGACTCTTCCGTGCACATCTGCCCCCCAGCGGTGCGATCACGCGCTGTCCGCCGTAGGTCGTCGAGGCGGCATCCGATTCCGTTCCCGGGTACGTTCCGCACGGCAGGGCGCGCACTGCGCGGCGGGGTGCCGAGCCGGTGGCCGCGTCTCGAAACAGGTCCTTGGCGGCGCCGGGCCGTCTGGACCGCCCTGATCATCTTCGCGCTCTTCGTCTTCCCCGGTTTCGTCGGCGCGCTGGCCGCCGCACAGGACGCGGCGGGCGGCACGGCCGGAACCTCCCAGATCGACGGCCTCAGCTGGATGAACATCCACGACTCGTCGGGTATCGCGCTGTCGGACTACCGGTTCGCCACCGGCGACGAAAGCCTGTTCAAGCCGCGCGCCACCATCCTGTGGGCCGTGCTGGGTTTCGAGTTCATCGGTTACATAGCCATCGTGACGACGGCGATCTGGTTGATCGGCTACGCGCTGAGCTTCCGGTGGCTGGACATGTTCAGTGCGGCCCTGCACGGCGTGGCCGACGCCATGACGGCACAGATCGCCACCCCGATCATGCTGGTCACCGCGGCGAGCATCGGCGCGGTCTGCGTGGGGTGGTTCATCGCGCGCGGCTACCACGCGAAGGCCACCATTCAGGTGGTGACGATGGTGGGCGTGGCGCTGCTGGGTCCGTTGTTCCTGGCCGAGCCGTTGGCCGACGTGCTGTCCTCGCACGGGTTGCTGGCGCAGGGCCGCGATCTCGGCATCTCGGTGGCGGCGGGCTTGAACGGCGACGCCGATCCGAATCCGACCCAGTTGGTGGCGACGATGCAGAGCGATCTCGCCGACAATTTCGCCCGGCAGCCGTTGCAGGTGTGGAATTTCGGCCATACGGTCGACCAGCGGCCCGCCTGCCGGTCGGCGTGGTCGGCCGGTGTGGCGGCAGGCGACGACGCCCGGGTGATCAGCGGCTTGAAGTCGTGCGGCGACGCCGCCGCGCACGCGAAGGCCGAGAACCCCTCCATGGGGCAGGTCGCCACCGGGCTCATGCTGCTGACCTGCGGCGGCATCCTGCTGGTCTTCGCGATGTACCTCGGGCTCAAGGTGATCAAGGCCGCGCTGGACACGATCTATCACGGGTTCATGTCGATATTCGGTTTCGCCGCAGGCGGATTCGTGTACGGCCCGACGCAGACCTTCCTGGTTCGCAATATCGTGGACAGCTTCGTCGCGGCGGCGCGCATGACGGCGTACACCATCTTTCTCGGGGTCTACATCCTGTTCATGGGCAACCTGTTCGCGCAGGCCCGCGGCCAGGTCATGGCGGTGATCATCATCGCGGGCACCGTCGAGATCGTCGCCGTGTTCCAGCTCAGACGCCTCAGCAGCGGCCTCAGCCGCGGCAACGACTGGATTGCCAACCGGTTCGGTCTCGCGATCCAGGGTCAGGGCAAGTCCGCGAGCGGCGGCAGCGGCACCGCCCTCGGCATGGGTGGTGGCGGCGCTGGAAAGTCCGCGCCCGGAATGGGTTTGGTGAGCACCCTCACCACGCTCAATGCCGTCAACTCCTCGCCGGTGACGGCATGGCTCGCCGGAGGACGGGTCAATCCGTTGAACCCGCTGTCGAGCACACGAAGGAGGATCGAACGCTCCACCAGGAGAATCCTGACCAGCCGCGAAGAGGGGTACGTCGAGCACCAGCTGGCCCGCACGAACTGGCGTGCCGTCGCGGTCGACGCGGCCGTGCCGATGGGGGGCATGCGCACCCAGCTGGGCGTCTCCCGTGCCCTGAAAGTGCTTCGGGACAACAAGGTTCCCGATTCACGGATCCATGCCGTTCTGCTCTCCTCCGGCGCCACCCACGAGCGGGTGACCCACGCGTTCACGGCGTACTCCGTCCAGGAATCGACGGCATCGCAGAATCCGTACAGCTTCGCACCGTTGCAGAAGGCGATCGCGGCGGCCTGGGCGGTGGACAACCATGTCGACCACGAAGCGCACGACGCCTTCGCCGCTCAGGCGGTCATCGCGGCGGACAGTTTCGTCCGGCACAGCAACGCACCGGCCCCCGGCGCTGCCATCGATCACGGATTCGTACAGCGGGTCGAGCAGAATTGGCATTCGGACCGGGCGCTGCGGGCGGCGATCACGCCGGACGAGTGGGACGGCGCGGGGCGTGACACCCGATGGGCGATCGGGCACCGAGTCGCGACCTTGCACCAGCAGGCGGCCCGTACTTACTACGAGAATCCGAACGACATCAACCGGGAAGCCTTGATGCGATCGGCCAGGCGCGTCGCCAACCTCGACCACCTGGATCCCGAGGGCGGACTCGACCCCTGGAATCCGTAGCGAACTCGCGCGTACCGGGTCGATCCGGCCCGGCCGCCGGGTCGTCCCGATCAGACGCCCAGCGCGCCCGCGAACAGCGGCCAGGACTCGTGCACGTCGTCCTGCCAATAGGTCCAGGCATGCGTGCCCGCGGGGCGGAGATTCGCCGTGAAGGGGATGCCGAGAGC
>NZ_BAFZ01000088.1 GCF_000308575.1 Nocardia exalbida NBRC 100660
AGTTGCGCCAGGTGCTGAGCGAAGCGGCCGGCATCCGCGCGCTGGGGCGGCCGGTCACCCGCCCACGCCATCGCGGCGCGGAAGTCGTCGGCCACCGCGTCGAATCGTGGCCGCCAGTCCGTTCCCACCACCGCCAGCTCGGCGGCCGCGGCCAGGCACCAGCTCAGGTGACGGGCCCGGATGTCGTCCAGCTCACCTGCTTCGGTGAGCCGCTCCATCCCGTACTGGCGGATGGTTTCCAGCGCACGGTATGCGGTACCGCTCGGGGACGCTGTCACCACCAGCAGGCTCTGCTCGGCGAGCCGGGCCAGGCCGTCGGCGACAACGCTTCTCTCGGAGGCGGCCACCTGTGCCGCGGCCGCGACAGTGAACGACTTCATGAAGACCGACACCCGGCGCAGCAGCACTCGATCGTCCGGCTCGAGCAGGGCGTGACTCCAGTCCAGCGCTGCCCGCACCGAGCGGTGCCGGTCCTCGGTGCGCGGGCCACCCGCCAGCATTCGCAGCTGGTCGGACAGTCCGGCTTCGAGACCGTCGAGCCCGAGTGTGGTCCAGCGGGCGGCGGCCAGTTCGATCGCCAGCGCCACCCCGTCCAGCCGCGCACAGAACGCGGCGACATCGTCGCGCAGCGCATGATTCGGCGGCCAGCCGCCCGCGGCCGCGCGGTCCATGAACAACTCGACCGCGTCCGATGCGCCCTCGCCGGTCAGTGACATCGGCGGGACGGCGTATACCCGTTCGAACGGAACCATCAGCCGGGCCCGGCTGGTCGCGAGCACCGTCACGCCGGGGCACGTGGCGAGCAGCCGTTCGATGAACGGCGCCACCCCGTCCCGCACGTGTTCGCAGTTGTCGAGTACCAGCAACGCACGACGGTCGGCGAGCGCGGCAGGCACGGTCTCGTCCATGGCCCGGCCGGGTTGTTCGCCGAGACCGAGTGCGAGGGCGACCGTGCCGGCGATCACGCTGGTATCCGCGCTGGTGATCGGTACCAGGTCGACGAACCACACTCCGTCGGAGAATTCGCCTGCGAGCTGCGCGGCTACCGTCAGCGCCAGCCGGGTTTTGCCCACTCCGCCGGGGCCGACGGCGGTCACCTGCCGATGTTTCGTGATCATCTCGGTCAGCTCGGCCCGCTCCCGCGCCCGGCCGACGAACGAGGTCAGCGGTGTCGGCAGCACCGGCCCCGGGTGCGATCGGTCGGCGCGAGGCCGATCGGACGCTCGCTGGGCGAGTGCCCGCCGATCCGGTACCTCCAGCTTGCGCAGCAGCGAGGAGACATGACTCTCCACGGTGCGCACGGAGATGAACAGCCGCGCCCCGATCTCGGCGTTGCTGAAATGTTCCCCCACCAGCGCCAGCACCTCGGCCTCCCGAGCCGAGATCTCCACCGTCGCCGCCATGGCACCGATTCTGCCGTACGCGCGCCGCACTCATACTCCGCGGTCGGTTTCCGGTGGTGGGGAGCTGATTCCGGCCTGTCCGCACCCCTCACCACGGACCACTTCCGCGCGGCACCCCAGCACCCACCGTGGGCGATCCGTGCCGCGTTGCGTGGTCGGTTCCGTGGTCGCCACGGATGTGCGCGGGCCGCGCCGGAGGAGATGCTGTGAGCACGTTCGATTCGCCCCGACAGGCGGGCACCGGGAACAACCAGACCGACGAGTTCAGGAGTGATCATGACCAGCTCTTCCACCCAGGGAATCAAGACCGTGCTGCATCCGGTGTCCGACCTGGCGGCGGCCAAGGCGGTGTATGCCGCGCTGCTCGGCGTGGCGCCGCAGACCGACACGTCCTACTACGTCGGTTTCGAGGCCGAAGGCCAGCACATCGGGCTGGTGCCCGGCGGCGGCCCGCAGAGCATGACCGCGCCGGTGGCCTACTGGCATGTGCTCGACATCGAGGCGAAGCTGGCCGAGTTGACCGCCGCGGGCGCCACCGTGACGGAGCACGCGCACGACGTGGGCGGCGGCCGCCTGGTGGCCACCGTTACCGACACCGACGGCAACGTGCTCGGGTTGATCCAGGACCGCTGAGCGCCGAATCCCCCCGCCACCACCCTCATTGACGATCGACACGAAGGAAACCAGCTCATGACCACGCAGCAGTCCGCTACCCGTACCACCGCGAAGACCAAGGCTTCCGTCGGATTCACCGACGAGGAACGAGCCGCGATGAAAGAACACGCCCAAGAGTTGAAGACGGCCGCGCGCCGGGGGTCGCGAGCGGCCAAGGCGGACGGGGAGAACGACGTGCTCGAAAAGATCGCGGGGATGCGGGAATCCGATCGGGTCATCGCCGAACGACTGCACGCCATCGTCAAAGCCTGCGCTCCGCAGCTGTCGCCGAAACTGTGGTACGGCATGCCCGCCTACGCCAAGGACGGCAAGGTCCTGTGCTTCTTCCAGAGCGCCGAGAAGTTCAAATCGCGGTACGCGACCTTCGGTTTCAACGACATCGCCGCACTCGACGACGGCACCGTATGGCCGACCGCCTTCGCACTCACGAAGCTGACCGCCGCCGACGAGGCGCGGATCGGTGACCTGGTGAAGAAGGCGGTGGGCTGAGGGACCGGTCTGCCACCGCGCCACAGTGGCAGGCCGAGCACACGTGTTCTCCTGCGACGGCGTCGTGCCGGGCTCGAATGATGGACGTAGCGTCAGGTCACTATCCGGAGGGGATGTTCGAGCAGACCTTTCAGCTGTTGCAGGAACTGGGCGGCCACGGCTCCGTCGATGGCGCGGTGGTCGGCGGACAGGGTGACGCGCAAGATTTTCCTGGTCACCACCCGATCGTCCGCCGGCCGCAGTTCGTCGGTGGCCGCGCCGACGGCCAGGATAGCGGCCTCGGGTGGGTTGATCACAGCGGTGAAGTGCTCGATTCCGAACATCCCCAGGTTGGAGATAGTGAAGGTGCCGCCGTTCATCTCGTCGGTGCGCAGCTTGCGCTCGCGGGCGCGTTCGGCCTTGTCGCGGCTTTCGGCGGCGATCTCCGAGACGCTCTTGCGATCGGCGTCGCGCAGCACCGGGACGAGCAGGCCCGCGGGAGTGGCGACGGCGATGCCGAGGTGCACTCCGCGGTGCCGCAACAGCTTGTCGCCCGCGAAGGAGACGTTGACCGCGGGATTCGTCCGCAGCGTCACGGCGACGGCCTTGACCAGCAGATCGTTGACACTGACCTTTCCCGTGCCGGTCTGCGCCAGCGTGTCGTTGATCTGCGCGCGGAAGCCGAACAGTTCGGTGACATCGATCGCGGAGGTCAGGTAGATGTGCGGGGCCTGCTGTTTGCTCTGTGTCAGCCGTGTGGCCGAGACCCGTTGAACGGTCGTCAGCGGGATCTCCTCGTAGTCACCCGGAGCCGGAGAAGAGGTTCCGGTCGAGGCAGCGGGGACCACTTCGGTCGGCGGGTCGAGTTCGGCTGCGCGATGGGCGGATTCGACATCCTGCCGGACGACGCGTCCGCCCGGGCCGGTGCCCGCCACGGTGGAGATGTCGACACCGAGTTCGGCGGCGATCTTGCGTGCCAGCGGCGAGGTCTTCTTGCGTTCCGGCGTTGCGTGGGCGCCGTCAGTGGCCGCGACCGCGCGGCTGCCCGGCTCGGCGCCGTTGCCGGGACGCGGTGCGGGCGCTTGCTCGACGGGCGCGGCGGTGGCCGGGGCTGGGGCGTTGCCGCTCACGCCGGTCGCTGCTGTGGCACTGCCGTCGCCGATGAGGCCGATCGGGGTGCCGATCGGCACCCGCGCGCCCTCGGCGGCGAGGATCTGCTCGAGTACGCCGTTGTCGTAGGCCTCGAGCTCCATGAGGGCTTTGTCGGTTTCGATCTCGGCGAGGATTTCACCTCGTTCGACCGGATCGCCCACCTGTTTGAGCCAGGAGACGATGACGCCTTCCTCCATGGTGTCGGAGAGGCGGGGCATGGTGATTTCGGGCATGGGATGCGTCCTCGGGTCTCAGCGTCGTTTGCCGACTGCCGCGAGGGTTTCCACCGCGGCGGTGTACAGCGAATCGGCCGACGGCAGGGCGAGCCGTTCGAGCGGCTTGGCGTAGGGCAGCGGCACCTCGGCCATGGCCACCCGGCGCACCGGGGCGTCCAGATAGTCGAAGGCGCCGTCGGAGATGGAGGCGGCGACCTCGGCGCCGATTCCGTAAGTGAGCCAGTCGTCCTCGCCGATCACGGCGCAACCGGTCTTGCGAACGGACTCGACGAGGGTGTCGCGGTCGAGCGGACGAAGGCTGCGCAGGTCGACGACCTCGGCGCTGAAGCCGTCGGCGGCGAGTCGCTCGGCGACCTCGGTGCAGACCGTGGCCATGCGGGAGTAGCCGATCAGCGTGATATCGGAGCCGGTCCTCGTGACAGCGGCCTTTCCGATCCGGGCGGCCGGAAGGGTCTGCGGCACTTCCCCTTTGGTGTTGTATAGCGACAGGTTCTCCAGGAACAGCACCGGATCGTCGTCTTCGATGGCGGCTTTGAGCAGCGCTCGCGCATCGGCCGGAGTGCTGGGCGCGACCACCTTCAGGCCCGGCACGAAGGCGTAGTACAGCTCGATGTTCTGCGAATGTGTCGCGCCCAGCTGCTGTCCGCCGCCGCCCGGGGTGCGGATGACCATGGGCACGCTGGTCTGTCCTCCGAACATGCCGTAGATCTTGGCGGCGTGGTTGACGATCTGATCGAGCGCCAGCAGCGAGAAGTTGATCGTCATGATCTCCACCACCGGGCGCAGGCCGAGCATGGCGGCGCCGATGGCGGCGCCGACGAAACCCTCTTCGGCGATGGGGGTGTCGCGCACCCGTTTCTCGCCGAATTCGGCCAGCAAACCCGCGGTGATCTTGTAGGAGCCCTCGAAGATGCCGATCTCCTCCCCGATGAGGAAGATATCGTCGTCGCGCCGCATCTCCTCGCGGAGGGTTTCGCGCAGCGCCTCGCGATAGGTCATGACAGCCACGGTGATGTCCTTAACTGGTGAAGAGCGGATCGGCGGGCAGGCGGCGCGAGTCGCCCGCCACGGGCGTCGCGTAGTTGTAGTCGAACAGGCTCGACGGCTGCGGGTGCGGACTGCTCGCGGCGAATTCGACCGCCGCGGCGACCTCGGCGCTCACCTCGGCTTCCAGCGCGGCCACGGACGAATCGTTCAATACACCGGCGGCGAGCAGCGCCTCGCGCCACCGGACGACGGGATCGTTGCTCCGGGCGATCGACACGTCCTCTTCGGTGCGGTATTTCGCCGGGTCGACCACCGAATGGCCCTTGAGGCGGTAGCTGACCGCCTCCAGCAGCGCGGGTTTGCGTTCGCGCCGGGCGATTTCGATCAGCTCACCGGCCATTTCGCGCACGGCAAGCACATCGGTGCCGTCCACGCGCTCTCCGCGCATGCGGTAGGCGGCCGCGCGCTTCCACAGATCCGGTTCGGCGGAGGAGCGTTCGACCGTGGTGCCCATCCCGGTCTGATTGTTGATCACCAGGAACACCACCGGCAGATTCCACAGCGCCGCGATGTTCAACGACTCGTGGAACGCGCCGATATTGGTGGTGCCCTCGCCCATCTGGCACACCACCACGTCGTCTTCGCCGCGATAGTCGATGGCCAGCGCCGCGCCGACGGCCAACGGCACCTGGCCGCCGACGATGGCGTAACCGCCCAGCAGGCGGGTCGCGGTGTCGTACATGTGCATGGAGCCGCCCCAGCCCTTGGAGGTGCCGGTGGAGCGGCCGTAGAGCTCGGCCATGACCCGGCCGGGTTCGATGCCTTTGGCCAGCGCGTAGCCGTGCTCGCGATAGTTGGTGAACAGGTAGTCGGTCGGGCGCATGGCCGCGCCGAGCCCGACCACGGTGGCCTCTTCGCCCAGGTTGAGGTGGCAGTAGCCGCCGATCTGGGCCTGCTGGTAGCTCTGCGCGGTGCGCTCCTCGAACCGGCGCACGAACAGCATGTCGCGATACAGTCCGCGCAGCGTGTCGGGATCCTCCCCGGTGATGCGCGCGTCGACCGGGGCGCTGCCCGCGGCGGCGCGGGTTTGGGTGGAGGCATCCTCGATGCCGCGATCCTCGGCGCTCGACGCGGACCGACGCGTCGCCGACCGAGTCGTCTTGCGACTCGGTGTGCGGGGGGTGGTGCTGGTGGTCACGGCGGGGCTCCTCAACGCTTCCTGGGCGCGACGTGCACGGGCAGTCCGAGGCCGGCCAGGGCCGCCTCCATGCCGATCTCGCCGAGAGTGGGGTGGGCGTGGATGGTGTCGGCGAGTTCGTCGAGGGTCGCCTCCAGGGAGATGGCCAGCGCGCCCTCGGTGATCAGGTCGCTGGCCGACGGGCCGATGATGTGCACGCCGAGCACTTCTCGATGACGCTGCCCGGCAACGATTTTGACGAATCCCTCGGTCTCGCCGAAGGTCTGGGCCCGGCCCAGCGCGGCGAAGGGGAAGCGTGCGGTGACGACGTCGTGCCCGGCGGCGCGGGCCTTCGCCTCGGTGAGCCCGACGCTCGCGATCTCGGGGTGGGTGAAGGTGGCGGCCGGGATGGCGGTGTAGTCGATGTGCGCCGGGTGACCGGCGATCACATCCGCGGCGGTGAGGCCCTGATGCGAGGCGACGTGCGCGAGCAGGGCACGTCCGGTGACGTCTCCGATGGCGTAGACGTGCTCCACGCCGGTGCGCAGCTGCTCGTCGACGGGGATGAAACCGCGAGCGTCGGTGCCGATTCCCGCGACGTCCAGGCCGAGATCGGCGGTGTTGGGCCTGCGTCCGACGCCGACCAGCACCACGTCCGCGTCGAGTTCGCGCACGTGCTCGCCGGTGACGCTCACCCGCAGCGCGTCGGTCCGCGTGATGGCTTCGACCGTGGAGCCGGTGAGCACGGTGATGCCGCGCTTGGTGAACGACCGTCCCAGGGCGGCGCCGAGGTCGGCGTCCTCCAGCGGCACCAGGGTGTCCTGCATTTCGACGATGGTCACCTGAGTGCCGAAGCTCGCGAACAGGCTGGCCCATTCCGCGCCGACCGCGCTGCCGCCGATGACGACGAGGCGTTCGGGCACGTCGGTCAGCCCGAACGCGCCGTCGGAGGTGATGACGCCCGGCAGGTCCGCACCCGGGATCGCCAGTCGCGCGGGCACCGATCCGGTCGCGATGATCACGTCGGTCGCGCTGATCGCGCGGGTGGCGGTGGCCGTCGGCGCGGCGGCGTAGCGGGGGCCGCCGGGGAAGACCGGCGACTGGGCTGTCTCGAACACCTCGACACCGGTCGGGCCGGTGAAGCGGGCGTGACCCTCGATCACCGTCACATCGTTGGCGGCGAGCAGGCCCGCCACGCCGTCGGTGAGTTGCTTGACGATGCCGTCTTTGCGGTGGCGCACCGCGGCGAAGTCGTAGCGCACGTTGTCGGCGTAGATGCCGAAATCCGCTGCGGTGCTCAGGGTGTGGAAGATTTCAGCGGATCGCAGCATCGCTTTGGTCGGAATGCAGCCCCAGTTGAGGCAGACCCCGCCAGGGCGCTCCTTCTCGACCAAGCCGACCCGTAGGCCGCGTTGGGCCGCGCGGATGGCGGCGACATATCCGCCGGGGCCGCCGCCGACCACCAGGAGATCGAAATCCGGCACTCGTGGTGCTCCTCGTCCTCGATGATTCGATCCACCCCCGGTTGTGGGGTGGATCATCGCTATCGAGTGTTGCCGTAGCGAAGTGCACAGACAATTGCCACGAAGCCCAGTAGTGCAGCGTCCTGATTGGGCGCTGCGCCCAATCGGCCGACAGGATCAGGCTCCGTCCGACGCTCGGGCGAGGTCGAGCGCGGCCAGTGCCAGGGACAGTTCCACATAGTCGCGCCGGCCTTCGAGCGGGCGCCCGAGCAAGGTCGAGATGCGGTGCAGCCGATTGATGACAGTGTTGCGGTGGCAATGCAGTCGTGTCGCGGCGTGGGCCGCTGAGCAGTCGTGCGTCAACCAGGCCGCCAGGGTGTCCAGCAAGGTCGCGCGTTCGGCCGCCGGCAGTGCCAGAACCGGACCGAGAGTGTGCGTGACCAGCATGTCAGTCAGGTCGGTCGAGCGTACGAGCAGGGCGTGCTGGAAGCGCTCGTGCAGCGGCACGAGGCCGGTCGCGTCCCGGGGCAAGGTCTGCAGGGTCAGCAGTGCCCAGCCGTGCGCGGTGCCGACCTGCGCCAGCCCGCCGACCGTCGGCGAGGCGCCTGCTCGTCCGCGGATCTGCGGTTCGATCCGGCGCAGGACGGAGGCGACGTCGTGGCGCTCGACCGCTATCAGCCCGACCGTCGAGTCGACGCGGTCGTGCCACACCGAACGGATGCCGACCGCGGCCAACGCGGCCTCGGTACCGGTGTGCACCGCCTCGCCTTCACCGCAGGCGACTACGACGAGAAAGGCGCTACCGGCCGGAAGGTTCAGCTCACGCGCGGCGCGCGCGGCGAAGGTGGTGTCGTGGGCTCGGCCCGCGAGCAGGTCCTCGATCAGGGCGTGCCTGCGGCGTTCGTCGCTGCGCAGTTGCTCGAGTTCGGTATTCCGGTAGGAGGTGACCAGGGACGAGGACAGTGCGTCGATCACGGCCCACAACCCGGTGCCCGCCGCACGGATCTCGCCGGGAGCGAGTTCGTCGGCCTTGTCGAGCAAGACCTCCCACACGATCCGGCCGCCGAGGCGGAAGGTGCGCAGCATGGCTTCCAGCGGCACACCCTGTTCGGCGCGACGGCGGCCGATGGAAGCGGCGACCTCGTCGTCGAACGCGGTGGCCGGAGCGCCCAGCAGGTCGAGGATGCGTGTCACGTAGCGGCGGCAGCCGTCGACCAGGTCGGCGCGGGCAACCGTCGAATAGTCGGTCCACTCGGGATTGTCGGTGAAGATCTCCGAGATCAGCCGGTCGGTCAGCGCCGGAATGTCGGCACGACAGGCGGCCGCCAGCTCCCGGGTGCGGGTCTGCGGAATCGCCTTCTTCGATGTCGACATGTCGCTGGAGGTCCTTTTCATCGGCCGTGCGCCACGACTACGCGCGCTGCGGCGTACCACGACGGTATAGCCGACGAACCGGTGCGGTGGACCGGGTGGTCTCACGCCAGTGCTCGATTCCCAGCGGTGACGGCACTAGCGTTCGTGCCGAGATCGCGGTTCCCCTCGGTTATCAATACCGTGGATGCGGCAATATGCTGTGCTTCGTGTCGAATCTACGGATCAGTGAAGTGGCCGCGTTGCTGGGGGTCAGCGACGACACGGTGCGGCGATGGATCGACCAGGGCCGTCTGACCGCGATTCAGCTCGACAGCGGCCGCATGGGGGTCAGCGGCCGCGAGCTCGCCCAGTTCCTGCGGGCCAATGCCGATGCGCCCGCACCCGGGGCGACGGTCGCGGCCTCGGCCCGCAACCGGATGCGCGGAATCGTGACCCGGGTGGTCAAGGACACCGTGATGGCGCAGGTGGAGATGCAGGCCGGACCGTTCCGGCTGGTATCGCTGCTGAGCCGGGAATCGGTCGACGAACTCGGTCTGGAAGTCGGCAGCATCGCTGTCGCGTCGGTGAAATCCACGCACGTCGTCGTGGAGATACCGGAAAGTTGACGAGGATGAGAATGATTCGCAAATGGGGTGTCGCGGCCGCGACCGTGTCGGCTGTCGTGACCGCGGCGGGCTGTGGTTCCGGCGACACGAGTGGGCACGCCGACGCGCAGCATGTGTCGGGCACGGTGACCGTGTTCGCCGCCGCTTCGCTGACGGAGACGTTCGGCGAGCTCGGCAAGCAGTTCGAGGCCGCGCACCCGGGCCTCGAGGTGGTTTTCAGCTTCGGCGCGAGTTCCGCCCTGGCCGAACAGATCAACCAAGGCGCACCGGCCGACGTGTTCGCCTCGGCCGCGCCCAAGAACATGCAGCAGGTTCGCGACAAAGGTTCGGTCACCGCCACGCCGGTCACTTTCGTGCGCAACCGGCTCGAGATCGCGGTGCCGAAAGGCAATCCCGGGCACATCACCAGGCTGGCCGATTTCGGCAGGACCGAGCCCAAGCTCGCCTTGTGCGCGCAGCAGGTGCCCTGCGGTGCGGCGGCCGAGACGGTGTTCCGGACCGCGGGCATCACACCCCAGCCCGATACCCGCGAGCAGGACGTGAAGGCCGTCTTGACCAAGGTCACCCTCGGCGAGGTCGACGCCGCGCTGGTCTATCGCACCGACGTCGAAGCGGCGGGCGACAAGGTCGAGGGTATCGACTTCCCGGAATCGGCCGGGGCGGTCAACGACTACCCGATCGCGCCGCTGGCGCACGCGCCGAACGCGGCGGCCGCCGCGGCGTTCGTCGAGTTCGTGACCTCGGAGAAGGCCGAGTCGGTCTTCGCCGCGGCAGGGTTCGACACCCCGTGATCGCGCCCTCGCGCCGGCGGGCGGTGCTCGGGCGGCGACCGGTCGCGCTGATGCTGCCCGCCGTCTGCGGGCTGGCGTTCCTGGTCGTCCCACTGATCGGGCTGCTGGCGCGAGCGCCGTGGGCGAGCATGCCGGACCGGCTGCTCAGTGCCGAAGTCGGCCGGGCGCTGCGGCTTTCGCTGGTGTGCGCGACCGCGGCCACGGCGATCTGCTTGGTTCTGGGCATTCCGCTGGCCTGGGTACTCGCGCGCGCGGAACTGCCTGGGCGCGGACTGATCCGCGCCTTGGTCACCGTGCCGCTGGTGTTGCCGCCGGTGGTCGGCGGTGTCGCGCTGCTGCTGGTGCTCGGGCGGCGCGGGCTGATCGGACGGTACCTCTACGAATGGTTCGATGTCTCGCTGCCGTTCACCACCGCCGGGGTGGTCGTGGCCGAAGCGTTCGTGGCCATGCCCTTTCTGGTGATCTCCGTCGAAGGAGCCCTGCGGGCAGCTGATCCGCGCTTCGAGGAGGCGGCCGCCACGCTCGGCGCCACCCGCTGGTACGCCTTCCGCCGGGTCACGTTGCCGTCGGTGCTGCCCGGAGTCATCGCCGGTTCGGTGCTGTGCTGGGCGCGTGCGCTCGGTGAGTTCGGCGCCACCATCACGTTCGCGGGCAACTTCCCGGGCCGTACCACCACCATGCCGCTGGCGGTCTATCTCGCGCTGGAGAGCGATCCGGACGCCGCGATCGTGCTCAGCCTGGTGTTGCTGGCCGTCTCGGTCGCCGTGCTGGTCGCGTTGCGCGAACGGTGGATCCGGGGAGCGGTATGAGCTTGGAGGCCGACCTGCGGATCGACCGAGGACGTTTCGCGCTGGAGCTGCCCCTGGTCGCCGAACCGGGGGAGGTGGTCGCCCTGCTGGGACCGAACGGAGCGGGCAAGACCACTGCCCTGCGCTCCCTGGCGGGACTGATCGCGTTGACCGGCGGGCACATCCGGTTGGACGGAACCACCTGGGACGCGCCACCGTCGATTTTCGTGCCCGCCGAACACAGGCGGGTGGGTGTCGTGTTCCAGGACTACCTGCTGTTCGGGCATCTGTCGGCACTGGAGAACGTCGCCTTCGGGCTGCGCGCCAGGGGGTATCGGCGCGCTGCGGCCCGCGCGCAGGCCACCCGCTGGCTCGACCGGGTGGGCCTGGCGGATTTCGCGGAGCGCAAACCGCGAGCGCTGTCGGGTGGGCAGGCGCAACGGGTCGCGTTGGCCCGCGCGCTGGTCACCGAACCGCGGCTTCTGCTGCTCGACGAGCCACTCGCCGCGCTGGACGCCGGCACCAAGCTGCACGTGCGCTCCGACCTCGCCCACCATCTGCGCGACTACCCTGGCCACACCGTGCTGGTCACCCATGACCCGCTCGACGCGATGGTCCTGGCCGACCGGCTGGTCATCCTCGAGGACGGCGCGATCGTCCAGCAAGGACCGCCCGCGCAAGTGGCGGCGCGGCCCCGATCGGATTACGTGGCCACGCTGATGGGTTTGAACCTCTACCGCGGCACCGCGCGTGGCACGCTCGTCGACCTGGACGGGGGCGGCAGCATCACCATCGCCGAGCCCGCGCAGGGGCGGGTCCATGTGGCTTTCGGCCCCAACGCCGTCGGCCTGCATCCGCGACAACCCGTGGGCAGCCCGCGCAACTGCTGGCCGGTCACCATCACCGGTATCGAGCAACACGCTCACATCACACGGATTCGTCTCGACGGCACCCCGCCCGTACTCGCCGACATCACACCGGCCACCGTCGCCGAGTTGCGGCTCCATCCGGGGCAGCGGCTGTGGGCCGCGGTGAAGGCCACCGAAACGCGCGCGTATCCAGCCTGAAAAACGAAAGCAAGGAGTCATGCACTCCTTGCCACTTTCAACATATATCGCACCCGGGGCCTTGCGGCAAGACCCCGGTCGTGCTGCACAATCTCCAGCCGAAGCCATAACCTGCGGAAATCGCGGATTCGCGGGGGTATGTGCGCTTCGGCTCCGATTGGGTTTCGCGGGATACAGGGATGGAGTTTGCGTGATCGATGTGATCGTCACCGGCGGCGGACCGACGGGATTGATGCTGGCCTGCGAGTTGCGGCTGCACGGCGTGCACACGCTGGTGCTGGAAAAGGAGGCGGAGCTCACCGAGCGGTCGCGGGGGCAGGGGCTGCACGCGCGCAGCGTCGAGATGATGGACCAGCGCGGCCTGCTGGACAGGTTCCTCGCGGTCAGCAAGAAGTTCCAGGTCGGCGGTCTCTTCGGCGGCATCGTGAAGCCGTGGCCGGACCGGATGGACACGGCGCACCCCTACGGTCTCGCCAATCCTCAGACGGTCACCGAACGGCTGCTGAACGAGCGTGCTCTCGAACTCGGCGCCGAGATCCGCCGCGGCTGCGAACTGGTGGGGCTGACCCAGGACGAGGGCGGGGTGGCCGTGGAACTGGCGGACGGGACGCACTTGCGTGCGCGCTACCTCGTCGGATGCGACGGCGCTCGCAGCATCGTGCGCAAACTGCTCGGCGTGGGTTTCCCCGGCGAGCCGACCAAGGTCGAGACGCTGCTGGGCGTGATGGAGTTGACCGAGGACCCGGCGACGGTGGCCGCGATCGTCGCGGAGGTCCACCAGACCCAGAAGCGGTTCGGGGCCGCCGCCGTCGAGCACGAGGAGGGTGTGTACCGCATCGTCGTACCCGCCGCCGGGGTGGCCGAGGATCGTGCGGCCGCACCGACGTTAGAGGAGTTCACACAGCAATTGCGCACCTTCGCGGGCACCGACTTCGGCGCGCGGGCGCCGCGTTGGCTGTCCCGGTTCGGCGATGCCACTCGGCAGGCCGAGCGCTACCGGGTCGGCCGGGTGCTGCTGGCCGGCGATGCGGCGCACATCCACCCGCCGACCGGTGGGCAGGGGCTCAACCTCGGGATCCAGGACGCGTTCAACCTCGGCTGGAAACTGGCCGCCGAGGTCGACGGCTGGGCGCCGGAGGGGCTGCTGGACAGCTACCACGACGAACGGCACCCGGTGGGAGCGCGCGTGCTGGAGAACACCCGCGCGCAGATCACCCTGATGGGGTCCGATCCGGGTGCGACCGCGCTGCGGGAGCTGTTCTCGAAGCTGATGGACTTCGAGGAGGTGAACCGGTACGTCACCGAGATGATCACCGCGGTCGGGGTCCGCTACGACCTCGGCGAGGGGCACGACTTGCTCGGCAGGCGGATGCGGGACGTGGCGTTGAAGCAGGGGCGCCTCTACGAGCGGATGCACGGCGGCCGCGGGCTGCTGCTCGACCAGACCGGCCGGCTCTCGGTGACGGGCTGGGCGGATCGCGTCGACCACGTCGTCGACGTCAGCGAGGAACTGGAGGTGCCCGCGGTGCTGTTGCGTCCGGACGGTCATGTGGCGTGGGTCGGTGAAGATCAGCAGGAGCTGCTCGGCCGGCTGCCGAAGTGGTTCGGCGCCCCCGTGGGCTGAGCCATGCGGTCATGATCCGAGACGGCGACCAGCGGGCTGGGTGCCGATGCTGGTGGCCGAACGTCTCCTGCTTTGCTTCAATCGATGTATGTGCAGGTGGATGGCTTATTCCGGTGAGCCGATCCTGGCCGAGGAACTCTTGTTCCGGCCGGCGCATTCGTTGATCGATCAGAGCTTGCACTCCCGGCTCGGTGCGACGACCACGAACGGTGACGGCTTCGGGATCGGCTGGTACGGCGAAGGTCCGCGTCCGGCCATGTTCAAGAACATCGAACCGGCGTGGAACGACCGCAACCTGCGGGAGATCGCGGCTCAGGTGCGCACGTCGCTGTTCTTCGCGCACGTGCGCGCCTCGACCGGAACCGAGGTGCAGCGCACCAACTGCCATCCGTTCCGTCACGGGCACTGGTTGTGGATGCACAACGGATCGCTGCGCGGTTTCCGGGAGTTCAAGCGCGATCTGATGACGGCGGTGGAACCGGCGTTGTTCGCCGACATCGAGGGTTCCACGGATTCGGAAGTGCTCTTCTTCCTGGCGCTGAGCTTCGGACTCGTCGACGACCCGTTCGGCGCGGTCGCCCGTGCGGTCGGCTTCGTCGAGGACGTCGGTCGCGCATACGAGGTCGAGGCCCCGGTGCAGATGACCGTCGCGACCACCGACGGCGCATCCATGTGGTTCTTCCGGTATTCCACCGAACGGCGATCGCGGTCGCTGTTCTACTCCACCGATGTCGCGAAAGTACGTGCGCTGCACCCGGAGGTGAAAGCTCTCCGCCTGCTCGGCGAGGAGGCGCGATTCGTCGTCTCCGAGCCGCTGCGCGACCTGCCGGGGGAGTGGAACGAGGTTCGGGAGTCGTCGGCCGGCGTCGTGCGCCTCGGTCACGACGAGACCCGCCCGTTCCAGCCGATCGCCCCCTGACACACTCGGCCGCTGACCGCATGGTCGGAATCCGTTGTGCCGGTGCGTCTGTGCCGGTGCATCGTGGCCTGCGTCTTGTGGGGGATAGGTGTGGCGATGGTTAGGCTGCGGCGTTGTGCGTGGGCTGTCGTCGGTATCGACGTTGTGGTTGGTGTGGGTGGTTACGCGGCTGCTGATGGTGGTGTTCACCGGGGTGACGGTGTTGCCGCACAGCGTTTGGGATGCCTCGGCCGCGGACTTGACGCTGTACCGGGAATGGGCCGAAATCATCGTCGGCCGGGGTGTTTTCCCGCTGGACGACGAGCGGTGGCAGTATCCGCCCGGAGCGGGGGTATTGCTGGCGGTGCCTTGGCTGCTCGGCGACGGGTTCGCCTACAACTGGTTGTTCTTCGCGCTGGTCGCCGCGGCGGACGCGAGCGTACTGAGTTTGCTGATCCGGGCCGCAGGTGCCGACGGGCGGGCAGTCGCGCAGACCGGGCCGTGGGTATGGACGGTCGGGGTGGCTTTGCTGGGCCGGGTCTGTTACGGCCGATTCGATTTGATCGTGGCCGCCACGGCGGCCGCGGCACTGCTGTGGTCGACGCGCCGACCGGCGTTGGCCGGCGCGGCCGCTGCCGCGGGCGTCTTGCTGAAAGTGTGGCCGGTGGTGGTTCTGCTGGGGTTGCGCAGGCGAACGCTGTGGCGGATGAGTGCGGTGGCGGCCGGCGCCGGTCTGACCGCGAGCGTCGGATTGACGGCGCTGGGCCCGGGCGCGTGGTCGTTTCTGCAATTCCAGTCCAAGCGCGGGCTGCAAATCGAATCCGCCGCTGCCACACCGCTGTTGATCGCGCGTCTGGTGAACGGCGGGTGGACCATCGTGCATCGTTACG
The DNA here is from genome assembly GCF_000308575.1 of Nocardia exalbida NBRC 100660. Lineage (GTDB taxonomy): Bacteria > Actinomycetota > Actinomycetes > Mycobacteriales > Mycobacteriaceae > Nocardia > Nocardia exalbida. The sequence continues at coordinate 15,599 of NZ_BAFZ01000088.1, forward strand.
GGGCCGACGAGTTGTCCGGGCCCGCGGTGTCCGCCGCGGCCCGCGGGTGCGTGGCCGCCACGGTTCTCGGGGGCGCGATATTGCTGTTCATCTGGTGGCGCATGCGGCCCCCGGCAGCGGATCTGGCCTTGGCCGCGGTACTGCTCGCCTTGGTGACCAGCCGCGTACTCAGCCCGCAGTACCTGGTGTGGGCGGTGGCGGTGGCCGCGGTCTGCGCGCTCGACTCGCACACCACGCAGCGGCCCGTGGTGATGCTGGTGCTGGCGACGGCGCTGCTGAGCCAGGTGGAATTCCCGTTCGTCTACGACCGGGTGGCTACCGGAAGCTGGCCGGGAGTCATTGTGCTGGCGCTGCGCAACGGCCTGCTGCTCTGCGCGACGGTGTGGTCCGTGGCGCGGCTGCGCTGCCGCTCCGCTAGCCGACGCGGTCGGCGTCAGAGTTCGGCGACCAGGCCTGCCGCCGCTTCGATCGCGGCGGCCTCGTGGTCGAGCAGGACGTCGCCGCCTTGCGTCGTGACGATGGGGGTGTACGGGTCGTCCAGGAACTCTTCACCGAGCAACTCGCGCAGCACCGCGAGCCCGCAGAACGGAACGTAGTGCGGGCTGTAGCCACCTTCTTGCACGAACGCGATCCGGCCCGCGCAGGTTTCGGCGGCGATGTCGAGCATCCGCCGGGTCAGCTGCCGGAAGCCGCCGCTGGTGACCATCTGCCGGGCCAGCGGATCGAGAATGCTCGCGTCGAAACCGGAGGCCACGATGATCAGCTCGGGGGCGAAGGCACGGAGCGCGGGCTCGACGACCCGGTCGATCGCGTGCAGATAGGCGGCGTCCCCGCTGCCGGGTGGAAGCGGCACGTTGAGCGCGTAACCGTATCCGGCGCCCGCGCCGCGCTCTTCGCGGTAGCCGGAATTCGGCGGGAAACACAGATGCTGATGGATCGAGAGGGTCAGTACCGACGGATCCTCGTACCAGATGTCTTGCGTGCCGTTGCCGTGGTGGACGTCCCAATCGACGACGGCGATGCGCCCGACGCCGAGCACGTTTTTCGCATAGGCGGCGGCGATGGAGACGTTGTTGAAGATGCAGAAGCCCATGCCGGTGGCGCGGGTCGCGTGGTGCCCGGGCGGATTGACCAGTGCGTAACCGTTGTCGACCGTCCCCGCGAGCACATGCTCGACGAGTGCGATCGCGCCGCCCGCCGAGAGCGCGGCGATCTGGTATCCGCCCTTTCCGAACGACGAGACGCCGTCGCCGGCGTCCCCGCCTTTCGGAAGAAGATTCTCGGCCTTGATCCGCTCCAGATGCTGCGCGGTATGCACCCGCAATATGTCGGCCTCGTCGGCGGGCGCCGCTGTTATCGAATGCAGCTTGTCCAGCAAGCCCGATACCGAGACCAACTCGTGAAAACGCCGTTTGGTGTCGGGATGGGCGAGGTGATGCCCGATCGGCTGAAGGCCGGCCGTGGCGTCGGAGGGGAACAGGCTTCCGCTGCCGGTGTCGGCCCAACCATAGAGGGTGTTCCACACGTATCCGGTTGTCATGCTGAACTCCTAGCAGTCGGCGGACCACCACACCGTCCACCTACATCCGACGCGCCGCAGTGGACGCTCGCGCTCATTACAGGCACAGCAGCCACCACGCCGCAACCGGAGAGCTTGCCATCTGTGGCGGCGGCGGCAACGGTGCTGAAACCGTGTCGGGCAGTGGTCGAAACGGATCGGAAGGGCAGGGTATGCCTCCGATTATGTGGTGGCGACGAGCCAGGCGACTTTTGGATACAGTCGTGTCGTGGCATTCGAGATCACGGCCGAACAGATCGACATCATTCAACACGACACGATGCCCATGGCGGCGTATATCTCCCGCCCGGCTCGACCGGGCGACTACCCGCTGGTCCTCGTCGGAGCGGAATTGTGGGGCCTGACGAATGAGGTTCGGGCCGTCGTCCGTGATGTGGCCGCGCTGGGGTATGTGGCGATCGCGCCGAACCTGTACCACCGCTCCGGTCCCGACACCTCAACCGGTATCGAGGAGAGCGATGTCAATCGGGCCCATGCGTTCGATCTGCTGGGCCGGTTGACCCGGGACGGGGTGGAGGCGGATCTGCGCGCCGCCGCCGACTATGCCCGAGAGCATGCCGGTGCCGCTGACCGGACCGGTATGCTGGGCTTCAGCCTCGGTGGGCATGTCACCTATTTCGCGGCGACCCGGCTGCCGCTGCGCGCCGCGGCGATCTACTACCCGGGATGGCTGCCCGACCCCGGAACGGCGTTGAGCGTTCCGGACCCGCTGTTGGCGGCGACCTCGCGGATCACCGCGCGCCTGACGCTGTTCTTCGCCGAGCAGGACCATGTCATCGATGCCGACCAGCGGCGCCGGATCGAGGAAGCACTGTCGGCGGCGTCCGTCCGGCACGAAGTAGTCGTGTATCCCGGTGCCCGCCACGCCTTCTTCTTCCCCGGTCGCGAGCCCTATGACAAGCAAGCCGCCGACGATTCCTGGCAGCGTGTGCGCGAACTGTTCGCTGCTGAATTGAGCACCAGCTGATCCCGCGGTCCCTCGCCGGGCAGCGCACCGCGGCATCACCCGCACCGTCCATGCCGAATCGTCGAGTTCCCTACAGTGGACTCGGCTCCGAGGCGTGGGTGGCGCCGATCCAGTGCAGGAGTCGATGAATCGTTTCGTCCGCGAGGCGGTAGCGCACGATGCGGCCACTCTTGGATGCGGTGACCCACCCCTGGTGACGCAACTGGCGCAGGGCGTGTGAGGCGGCGGTCGCCGTCATCTCCACCGTGGCGGCGAGTTCGGTCACGCTCTGGCCGGGGGTGTGGTGCAGGCACACCAGCAGCCGCAGCCGATTGGCGTCGGACAGCAGGTCGAATCGGTGTGCCCAATGCTCGACGCTGGAGACGTCCAAGCCGAGCCCGGCGGGCCGGGCGTGTTCGGAATCCAGCGGGTCACTCGTAGCCACCGCTCTACTCTGCCGTTGTCTGCTCGGCGCGGCCAAATATTGCGGACACCCAGATATCGGTCCAGTTGAACATATATCGCGTGTATCGTTTCTCTGGGTGAGGGAGACCATGTCGGCGATGCATATGAGCGATGGCATCGTCGACGCACCCACCTCCGCGGTATTCGCGGTCATCGCCCTCGCCGGGCTGGGATTCGCGGCGTGGCGCGCGCGTGCCGAACTCGATGAGCGTGCCGCTCCGATGGCCGGTCTGGTGGCCGCGTTCATCTTCGCGGTGCAGATGGTGAACTTCCCGATCCTGCCGGGCGTGAGCGGGCATCTGCTCGGTGGCGCGCTCGCCGCGATCTTGGCCGGGCCCTACGTGGGTGCGCTGTGTGTGGCGATCGTGCTCGTCGTGCAGGCACTGCTGTTCGCCGACGGCGGGTTGACGGCGCTGGGTACGAACATCACGAATATGGCGTTGCTCGGGGCAGCGGCGGGCTATCTCGCCGCGCGCCAGTTGCTGCCTTTCGCGCCGAGACGCGGCGGGATCGGTGTCGTCGCATTCGTCGCCGCGTTGGTCGCAACCATCTGTGCCGCCATGGGTTTCGCTGCCGAGTACGCCATCGGTGGGGCGGCGGGATCCACTGTCGGCGCGGTGACCTGGTACATGCTGGGCACCCACGCATTGATCGGTATCGGGGAAGGCATCATCACCGCGATCACCGTCGTCGCCGTAGTCAACGCCCGCCCCGACCTCGTCTACCTTCTGCGCGCCGCCGATCGGACGAAAACGCGTGCGCGGACGCCGCGCGCCGCACTCTCGATGAACGGATTCCTGTTCGGGTTCGCCGCCGTCGCGGTACTTGTCGCGGGCCTGCTCTCGTACCTGGCGAGTTCACGACCCGACGGTCTCGATGCCACGACACGGCGCGGCTGTACCGTGGCGCAGGTCGACGCCAACGAAGAACTGCGCGGCGAGTGCATCGCGCGGAACGCGGACGATCACGCGTTGGCGGATTCGCCGCTGGCCGGGTACACGATCGACGGCGATGACCGGCTGACCGGCGTGGCGGGCATTCTCGGAGCCGCCGCCGCATTCGCCGCGCTGTTCGCCGTGGTGCGCATCATCAGGGTAGGTCGGTCGAATCGCACTGGGGGCGAACGTGTTTCGAATGGCGCAACCGAGTCACCCGAACCGGAGTCCGGCTAGGTGTCCACCGTCAGCCATCGGCTGCACCTGCCCGGCGGTTCGCCGGTGCATCGGACTCCGGCCGAGGCGAAGATCGTCTGCGCCGTGATCACCGTCTTCGCGGTGGTCGCGACACCAAGGGACATGTTCTGGCCGTTCGCCGTCTATGCGGCCGGATTGCTCGTCGTCTGGCGCGTGGCGCGGATTCCGCCGCGGTGGATCGCGCCGCGGCTGCTGATCGAAATGCCCTTCGTCGTGCTGGCGATTCTGCTGCCGTTCGCGGCCGGAGAACCCAGAACGACTGTCTTCGGCCTGTCGATGTCGACGACGGGCGTCCACGCCGCATGGGGAATCATCGCGAAAGGTTCGATCGGAGTGGGTGTTTCGCTGACCGTCGCGGCCACCACGAGCGTGCGCGAGCTGCCCGGCGGACTCAGCAGGCTCCATGTGCCCGGCATGCTCGTCACGATCGTCGTGCTGATGCTGCGGTATGTGGACGTGATCGCCGACGAGGCGGCCCGCATGCGGTTGGCGCGGATCTCGCGCGGAGACGACCCGCGGACGATGCGTCAGATCGGTGCCACAGCGCGCGGCGTCGGCAGCCTGTTCCTGCGATCCTACGAACGAGGCGAACGGGTTCACCTGGCGATGCTCTCGCGCGGGTTCACCGGTGCGATCACCGATTTCGGCACGCCTCCGGCCACCTGGAGGCAATGGATCTTCTCCTGTGTTCCCGCCTCGGCCGCCCTCGGTGTCTGTGTCGGCGCCTGGGTCGCCCGGTGAACGAGTCGACGGCCCCCGCCGTACGTCTGGCCGGCGTGACCTTCGCCTATCCGGATGGGACCGGGGCGTTGCACGGGGTGGATCTCGACATCGCCCGCGGCGAACGGGTCGCGGTTCTGGGCCCCAACGGCGCGGGCAAATCGACACTGATGTTGCATCTCAACGGTGTGCTCAGCGCGACATCGGGCGAGGTGTACATCGGCGGCACCCGCGTGGACCGCACCACCGTGCGCGCCGTACGCCGGCGCGTCGGCGTCGTCTTCCAGGACCCCGACGACCAACTGTTCATGCCTACCGTCGAACAAGATGTCGCGTTCGGACCCGCCAACTTCGGCATGCGCGGCGAAGACCTCGCCGAGAATGTGCGCTTCGCGCTCGCCGCCGTCGGGATGACCGATCGAGCCGACCGCTCCCCGGCCCGTCTGTCGCTGGGCGAACGCCGCCGCGCCGCGCTGGCCACCGTCCTGGCATGCTGCCCGGAGGTACTCGTCCTCGACGAGCCCGCGGCCAACCTGGACCCGGTCGCCCGGCGAGAACTCGCCGAGATCCTGCTCACCCTGCCGACGACACTCGTCCTGGTCACCCACGATCTGCCCTACGCCCAGCGCATCTGCGAGCGTGCCGTCATCCTCGACGACGGACACGTCGTCGCCGACGGGCCGATAGACGAGATACTCGCCGATACCCGGCTCCTTGCCGAACATCGCCTCAGTTGAACCGGCCGGAGAAACTTTCGCAATCTACGCATATTCGCTGGTTTCGGTACGCAAATATCGGCATCTGCGAGGCATTTCGAGCCGTTATGGGCGTGAGTAGCGTGCGAATCGGAAACCGGAAATCGACGTTCGGAGGCGCACCCCGTGATAAACCACCTCGTCCGCACCCACCGCTCCGCCGAGCACTTCCCGCGCGCGGAGCATCTCGCGTGGCGGATCGCCGAGGTTGCCGCGGATCCGGTGGCGGTCGCGCCGGAGACCGAGGAGATGATCGTCAACCGGATCATCGACAACGCGGCGGTCGCGGCCGCGTCGGTGACTCGCCGTCCGGTGGCCAACGCCCGGGCGCAGGCGCTGACGCATCCGTATCGACCGGGCGCGACGGTGTTCGGTGTGCCGGGCCGGTTCTCGCCGGAATGGGCGGCCTGGGCGAATGGTGTCGCGGTACGCGAGCTGGATTTCCACGACACCTTCCTGGCCGCGGAGTACTCCCACCCCGGTGACAACATCCCGGCGATCCTGGCGGTGGCCCAGCATGCCGGCCGCAGCGGCCGGGACCTGATCCGCGGGCTGGCGACGGGGTACGAGATCCAGGTGGATCTCGCACGTTCGATCTGCCTGCACGAGCACAAGATCGACCACGTGGCCCATCTCGGTCCCTCGGTGGCGGCCGGTATAGGCACGCTGCTGGCGCTGGACACCGAGACCATCTACCAAGCCATCGGCCAGGCGTTGCACACCACCACCGCGACCCGCCAGTCCCGCAAGGGGGAGATCTCGAGTTGGAAGGCCTACGCGCCCGCCTTCGCCGGAAAGATGGCGGTGGAGGCCGTGGACCGCGCCCTGCGTGGCGAGGGCGCCCCGTCGCCGATCTGGGAGGGCGAGGACGGTGTGATCGCCCGGCTTCTCGGCGGACCCGACAAGGAATATTCGGTGCCGCTTCCCGGCCCGGGCGAGCCCAAGCGCGCGATCCTCGACACCTACACGAAGGAGCACTCCGCCGAATACCAGAGCCAGGCGCCGATCGACCTGGCCCGGCGGATGCGCGAGCGGATCGGTGACCTGGACCGGATCGCCTCGATCGTGCTGCACACCAGCCACCACACCCACGTGGTGATCGGCACCGGATCGGGCGACCCGCAGAAGTTCGATCCGACCGCGTCGCGGGAGACCCTGGACCACTCGGTCATGTACATCTTCGCCGTCGCCCTGCAGGACGGCACCTGGCATCACGAGCGCTCCTACGCGCCCGAGCGCGCGCAGCGCCCCGACACCGTCGAGTTGTGGCGCAAGATCTCCACCGCCGAGGACCCGGAGTGGACCCGCCGCTACCACTCGACCGACCCGGGGCAGAAAGCGTTCGGCGCCCGCGCGGAGGTCACGTTGACCAGCGGTGAGGTGATCGTCGACGAACTGGCGGTGGCCGACGCGCATCCGCTCGGCGCGCGCCCCTTCGCCCGCGGCGAGTACATCGCCAAGTTCCGGACGCTGGCGCAGGGCATCATCGATCCCGCTGAACAGGACCGCTTCCTGGAAGTCGCGCAGCGCGCGGCCGAGTTGCCTGCCGAGGAGTTGTCACAGTTGAACTTCTCGGTCTCCAACCGAGTGCTCGCCCAGGCGCCGAAGCTTCCGGAAGGGCTTTTCCGATGACCGGCCTGCTGGCCGCGGCGACCTCGGCCGCCGACAAACGGGCCGCATTCCGTACGGGACTGACCTCCGGCACGTTCCAGCGATTCCCCGGCGCCTTCAACCCTCTGGTGGCCGCCCTGATCCAGGAGATCGGCTTCGAAGGCGTCTACGTCTCCGGGGCGGTCGTCTCCGCCGATCTGGCTCTGCCCGATATCGGGCTCACCACGCTGACCGAGGTCGCCGAACGCGGCAGGCAGATCGCGCGGGTCACCGACCTGCCGGTGCTCATCGACGCCGACACCGGCTTCGGTGAACCGATGAGTGCCGCACGCACCGTATCGATTCTGGAAGACGCCGGAATCGCGGGCTGTCACCTCGAGGACCAGGTGAACCCGAAACGGTGCGGTCACCTCGACGGCAAGGCCGTGGTGACGACCGAGGCGATGGTGCGCAGGCTCAGGGCAGCGGTGTCCGCGCGACGGGACCCGAACTTCGTGATCTGCGCGCGCACCGACGCCGCCGGAATCGAAGGCATCGACGCCGCGATCGACCGGGCGAACGCCTACGTCGACGCCGGCGCCGACCTGATCTTCACCGAAGCGCTGCGGACGGTCGCCGAGTTCGAGAAGTTCCGGTCCGCGGTCTCGATTCCTCTGCTGGCCAACATGACCGAATTCGGCAAGTCGGAGCTGATCCCGGCGGCCACTCTGCAATCCATCGGCTACAACGCGGTGATCTACCCGGTGTCGACGCTGCGTCTGGCGATGTTCGCGGCGGAAGCCGGATTGCGCGAAATCTTCGAGCGCGGCACACAGGCGGGCCTGCTGGATCGGATGCAGCACCGCAGCCGTCTCTACGAACTGCTGCGGTACGAGGCCTACAACGAATTCGACTCCCACATCTTCGATTTCACTCCGGGAAGGAAGCCGTGATGACGGACATCGCGATACCGGCCATCAGCAAAGGTCTGGCAGGGGTAGTCGTCGACACCACCGCCATCTCGAAGGTGGTGCCCGAAACCAACTCCTTGACCTACCGCGGCTACGCCGTGCAGGATCTGGCCGCCCACTGCGGCTTCGAGCAGGTGGCCTACCTGCTCTGGCACGGTGAACTGCCCACCGACGCCGAGCTGGAGAGGTTCTGCCAGCAGGAGCGGGCATGGCGGCGCGCCGACCGGTCGCTCCTGTCGCTGGTGGCCAAGATGCCGGACAACTGCCACCCGATGGATGTGGTCCGCACTGCCATCAGCTACCTCGGCGCCGAAGATCCGGCCGAGGACGACAATTCGGCGAGGGCCAATCGCGCCAAAGCACTGCGCATGTTCGCGGTGCTACCGACCATCGTCGCCGCCGACCATCGCCGTCGCCATGGTCTCGACCCGGTCGCACCGCACTCGCACCTGGGGTATGCCGAAAATTTCCTGAACATGTGCTTCGGGACCATCCCATCGCGCGAACTGGTGAAAGCGTTCGAGGTGTCGTTGATCCTCTACGCCGAGCACAGTTTCAACGCCTCCACCTTCGCGGCTCGGGTGGTCACCTCCACGCTGTCGGATATCTACAGCGCCGTCACCGCCGCCATCGGCGCTTTGAAGGGGCCGCTGCACGGCGGCGCGAACGAGGCGGTCATGCGGGACATGCTCGAGATCGACGATCCCGCGCTGGCCGAGAAGTGGCTGCGCGACAAACTGGCCGAGAAGGAAAAGGTCATGGGCTTCGGCCACCGCGTCTACAAGCATGGTGACTCCCGGGTACCCACCATGAAGAAGGCCTTCCTGGATATCGCCGCCGCGACCGACGGCCGGAAGTGGGTGCGGATGTACGAGATCCTCGAACGCGCGATGAACGAGGCCACCGGCCTCGCGCCGAATCTGGACTTCCCGACCGGCCCCGCCTACTACCTGCTCGGCTTCGACATCGAGGTCTTCACCCCGATCTTCGTGATGAGCCGCATCACCGGCTGGACCGCGCACATCATCGAGCAAGGCGAATCGAACGCACTGATCCGCCCGCTGAGCGCGTACATCGGAGTACCACAGCGCTCGGTCGTCGCCTGAGCCCTGTCGTGGGTACCGACGGTTCGCGCGCGCTGACAAGGTGCCCGCCCCGGTTCGCCGAACACAGTCTCACCGGGCATGCCCGGCCCCTGAGACGACTTGGCGGGCAGCGTAAGTCCGAGCGGCCGAGGCGGTCGGTGACTCGGCTGGTGGTTGACGCCCCTCGCAGCACTATGTGACTCGACATTATCCAATGCAAGACGAAGGTCGAAGGCGGAACATGTACCCCGTTCCGTCGAGTCTTCGGGAGAGCTGTCGGCGTTCGCCTCTCGCCCAGACCTGGGTTGACTCCCCCTCAGGCAAGCAATTAGGCCGTGTCGGCCAGCTCGTCCACCGGAGCGCAGAAGGTTGCGACCGCTCCTGAATACAACCGGGACAACAGCTAGAACGTGTGCTAAGTTAATAGCCATTCTGATCGTAAGGACAGGCGATGACACTCTCGCCGCCGCGTCCTCGCGATCCCGTCCCGGCTCAATGAGGAGTGGTGTTGTGATGGATGGTTTCAGTAGGCGTGAGGCGTTGCGGGCTGGTGGGGTGCTGGGGGCGGTGGGTGCGTTGTCGGCGGTGGTGGTGCCGGGGCGGGCGGTGCCGTGGTCGTGGTCGCCGTCGGGGTCGGTGGCTGGTGGTGGGGAGGGGGTTGATCCGTTGACGGTGTGGGATCCGGAGGCGGATGAGTTGGTGGGGTCGTTGTTGGATCGGGGGGAGGTGGGCAGGGTGAATGGGTTGTTGCGGTTGTGGACGCGT
>NZ_BAFZ01000087.1 GCF_000308575.1 Nocardia exalbida NBRC 100660
GGATTCGCCAGGCGGAACTTCAACAGCCGGTAGTAGCGCACCAGATACCCAGGGCGTGTACGCCCGGTTCGCGAGCACCCAGCGCAACGACGCCGGCGTCAGAAAACGCGCCTGCTGCGGATCCCGGCGGCGCGATCCCCGCCAGCGCGAGCGCAACGGTGCGCCCCACATGCTCGTCACGAACGGTTCTCCTGTCGTGGTCCTACCGGCCGTCGCGCGCCTCGGCGGCGACGGATAGAGCCTATCGCCCGCGGTGAGCACCACGACGAGCACCCGCGACGAGAACGCCGGGACGCGTTCACCCGCGCGCGGGCCTCCCGTACAGTGACTCGTGCGCCGGAGACGGCGACGGCGAACGCCAACGACGACAGGAGTGCGGCAGGTGCGAAGCGGCGGCGTACTGGCTACTTCCATGTGGCGACCGTCCCGGAAACGTGCCGCGGCCGCGCTGGCCGCGATCGGCGCGCTGGCATTGGCCGGGTGCGGCACCGATTACGACGACATCACCGTCGGCACCGGCAAGGGCTGGACCGCCGCCTATCACGACGGCCGCAACAGCGGCACCGGCCCGGTCACCGGATCGCGGGAGCTCGAGCTGAGTTGGCAGCGGCCGGTCGGCGGCCCGATCGCCCAGCCGATCACGCTGGGTCCCGACAGCCAGCTGTTCGTCACCACCCGCCTGCAGAACTGCTCGATCTTCTCCTTCCAGATGGCCACCGGCCGCAAGCGGTTCTGCAACGCCCTGGGCCCGAGTGCGATCACCGCGCCCTCGTCGGTCGACGGGATGAGCAACGTCTACGTCGGCGACGACAGCCGGGTGATCTCGTTCAACTACCTGGGGCAGCCACGGTGGGCCACGCCCGTCGCGGGTACACCGGCCTCGGTGCAGTTCACCGGTGACGGAAAGCTGCTGACCGTCACGCGATCCGGCCAGGTCGACGTCCTGTCCAGGCAGACAGGCGACCGGACGGTGCCGACCGTGCAGTTGCTCGGCGAACCGGACTTCCTCGTGCACGCGGGCCTCAGCTGGCCTGACGCGAGCCAGGGCTTGGACGAGTGCGCCACCGGCGGGCCGCAGTGCCCCGTCGCGACCATCTCCGCCGTCGACGCCGACAGTGGCCGCTTCTACGCGACGGTCTGGCAGCCGGGGCGGCCCGCGGCGGCCGTGGTCGCGGTGCGCTACACCGGCGAGAAGCTCGTGCGGGAGTGGAGCGCCGAACTGCTGCTCGGCGGCAGCGCGACCAGCCCGGCCCTGTCCGCCGACGGCACCACCCTCTACGTGGGCGACAACACCAACCGCCTGATCGCCCTGGACACCGCCGACGGGCGAACCAAGTGGGTCCACCGGCTGGACTGGACGCCGCGCGGGGGCATCTCGGTGTCGGAGGACGGCCTGATCATCCCCTCCGGCGACGACGGCTACCTGCTCGGGCTGCGTGACAACGGCGACGCGGTGGAAACCGTCTGGGAGCGCAAGGATCTGGCGCTGCGCGGCTCCGCGGCGCAGACCGAGGGCGACACCGGCTACGCCGTCGCGGCGATCGGCGACGGCCTGAACCTCGTCACCTTCGACACGCAGACCGGGGCCACCCTCGACTCCGATGTGCTGCCGGGCGCGAAGGGCACCACCACCGGCACCTCGGTCGGCGCGAAGGGCGAGGTCGTGGTCGCCACCCGCATCGGCGAGATCTTCGCGTTCGCGCCGGAGAAGTAGGCACCACCGGTTCTCTCACCCCCGCTCATAGGCCGTACGGGTCTCCGGCTGACCTGGACCGCGAATGGCTGATGGGATCGACACCAAGACCAAGCGCGACGACGGTTCCTACGGCCGAAGCTGCACCTACTACCTCACCGCCGGTGGGATTCTGTCCTTCACCGCATCGATCAAAGTGATGCGGCCGCAACAGGGTTCGGTGACCGAGGCGACCATCGCGCGGCTGAAGAGTGCGAAAACGCGCGAACTCCCGGGGATCGGGCGATCGGTCCTCATCGAAGCGAAGCCCGATTTCCCGCAGGCTTGGGTCTCACCGACCGGTTCGTCGTCCGCGTCTTTCTCGTCGGCAGCAATCTGTCCGCACCGCCGACAGACCAACGGTGGGCTGCCGCAGCGAGACTCGTCGTCGCGAAACTCCCGGCGTAGCGAGCGACGCAGCCGGATCGTCACGGGGTGGAACAGAGAAAGACCGTCGCGGCGCGGCCGATTCGTGTGATCACCAGCGTGTGCGGTCGAGTGCCACGGAGTTTGAGGCGCGAACGGAGCGCATCGGGGTCGATGTCCACCCCTCGCGTGCGGATTTCGAGAGGGCCGCAGTCGCGGCGATGGAGTTCGGCGCGGAGGGATTTCTCGCGGAAGTCCATGCGGTCGAGGATGCGGAAGCCACGCACCCCCTCGGGGACGGTGTCGCCGGTGAGATAGGCGATGCGCGGATCCAGTTGCCACAAGCCGTGTTTCGCGGCGTAATGACGGACGAGTCCGGCACGCACGACGGCGCCGTCCGGATCGATGATCCACTGCCCCGGCGGGCGCTCCTCGATGACGTCGGATTCGGCATCGGTGATGGTCCACCCGCCGCCCTTGGACGAGAGCACCCTCGCGCGACGGGTTACTCCGGCCTCGGTGAGCCCCGGCGACCACAGGCACGCCTCACGCACCGAGCCGTCGAGCGAGACCACCTCGACCTCACCGGACCAGTCGAGCCGGTCGAAGTCCAGACCGGGTGCGCATTTCACGGCGATATCACGGGCGGCGTAGGCCGCGAGAAGATCCGGCAGCGGCGGTTGGAGTTTGGCCGGGTCGTGCGTGCGGCGGCCGTCGGCGCGCCGGGCCGGGTCGGCGATGATCACGGTGTCGCGACTGCTCGGGCGCAGCGCATCCGCCCTGATCAGCATCACATTCCGGGTCAGCTCCGAGGGGCAGGCGGCGGACGTGAGAGCGTCCCGCTCCCCCGCTCCGAGCCGGTGGGACCCCAGGTTGTGCGCGGCGATCGCCAGCCGCACCTCGTCCAGATCGCTGCCGAGCACCGCCGGGCACACCCGGGCCAGCTCGACGAGTTCGGCTCCGATCGAGCAGGTGACGTCGTGCACCGTCCGCCCGGCCAGCCGGGTGGCCCGCTGCCGTGCCACGAGCGTCGGGGTGGCCTGCTGCAGCGCGTCGTCGGTGAAGAGCCACTGCCCGGCGTCGAGGAGTTTCGCGGCGGCTCTGCGCCGCAATCGCACGGTCTCGATCAGGGCCGCGGCCCGGTCGCCGTGCGCGCGACGCACGAACTCCAGATCCCGCAGGTGCGTCGCCGGGGTGAGCGCCAGCCGATCCGCTTCGGCCAGCGCGTCCCGGCCGATCGCGCTCCCGAGGTACCCGACATCGTCACGGGTGAAGCGGTAGCCCACTACCGAGCCCTCGTAGTTATCCGCATCGTGCCGACCAGCCCGAGTCCGGGTGTCGGGACCGTCCGAGCTGCCGCGACGGCCCGGCTCGGGGTGCCGGTGCGGGTGATCGCGACGGCGGCCTGTTGCCGAACTTCTGTGGCGATCCCGTGAGCCTCGGTCCGGTCACCGTTTCGGTGGCGCTCCAGCTCCGGGTTCCGGCGCGGCGACGCGGGCCGACGCGCCTGGGCAGCATGGTCGCCGCCCAGGTCGGCGATGCGGACGCGAGAGGTGGCGCGGCCCACTACTTTCCGGCGGAGCTCGGCTTCACGCCGGTGATCATGGCGTTGTAGAAGAACTGGCGCGGCACCACACGGCGCATGACGTTCTCGTCCACCCAGCTCAACCCCAGCCAGGCGCGGTACATCGCCATCCGGTAGCGCCAGGTGAGTTTCTCGGCGGGCACGGCCGCCTCGAAGGTGCGCACCGGCCAGCCCCACAGCGCGGCCGCGAATTCCTCGGTCTTGGCGGCCACCTCGACGGCGCCCGCCGAGCGGGCCATCGCCTCCAGGGCGCGCGGATCGAAGGTGTGCAGGTCGACGACCGCCTCCAGGGCGGCCGCGCGCGAGGACTCGTCCAGCTCCTCCTGCGGACGCCGCCAGTCGCTGAGCATCGGCAGCTTGGTGACCGTGGTGGTGGCCTTCCAGGTGATCCGGCCCAGCCAGCGCGCGTAGAAGTTGCCGACCGTGGTCGGCTCACCGGCGAACACGAAGCGGCCGCCCGGCTTGAGCACGCGCAGGCATTCCTTGAGCGCCAGCTCGACGTCGGGGATGTGGTGCAGCACCGCGTGGCCGACCACCAGATCGAAGGTGTCGTCGTCGTAGGGGATGGTCTCCGCGTCGGCGACCCGGCCGTCCACGTCGAGACCGAGGTGCTGCGCGTTGCGCAGCGCGACCTTGACCATGCCCGGCGACAGGTCGGTGACCGAGCCGGACTTCGCCACGCCCGCCTGCATCAGGTTCAGCAGGAAGAAGCCGGTACCGCAGCCCAGTTCCAGCGCCTTGCCGTAGGGCAGTGGCGCGGAACCCACGGCCAGGTCGAACCGGCCGCGCGCGTACTCGATACAGCGCTCGTCATAGGAGATGGACCATTTGTCGTCGTAGGTCTCGGCTTCCCAGTCGTGGTAGAGAACCTGGGCCAGCTTCGTATCCTTGAGCGCTGCTTCGACCTCTGCCTCGGTGGCGTGCGGGTTCGGCGCGGGGTCGTCGGGACGTACCGTCATGGTCGGCAAGCCTACCCAAATCCGCAGTTGACGCCTGCTATCGCCCCACGAATTCCGCCGACCCCGGACCGTCGGTCAGATAGGAACCTGTTCCTATCAGGCGATCTTCCGTCGTGAACAGGGACGACCACTCGCCACGGGCGCGATCGAGGCCGTGCGGACCCGCTTCGAAGACCGCTTTGGCGGCGGCCAGCGCGCGGGCGGGACCGCCGGTGAACTGGCGTGCCCATCGCATCGCGGCGGTGTACACGTCGTCCGGCGCGACGACCTCGTCGACGAGGCCGAGCGCCTTCGCCTCGTCCGCCTCGACGAAACGACCGGTGTAGACGAGGTCCTTGGCCGGGCCCGGTCCGATCAGCAGGGCGAGGCGACGGATGCCCGCGAGCGGGATCAAGCCCGTCTTGATCTGCGGCAGGCCCAGCTTGACGTTGTCACCGATGACGCGGCGGTCCGCGCCCAGGGCCAGCTCCAGCCCACCGCCGAGGCAGTAACCGCTGACAGCCGCGACCGTGGGCTGCGGGATCCGGGCCAGGCAACCGAGGTCCTGCTGCAAGTCGGCCGCCATGGCGGCGGCCTGGTCACTGCCGAGACCGAACAATTCGGCCACATCGTCGCCCGCGGAGAACACGCGTTCGTCGCCGTACACGACCACCGCGGCAACGCCCGGGTCGGCGGCGAGGGCGTCGGCCGCCTCGGCCAGTTCCCGCACCAGCTGCGCGTTCAGCAGATTCATCGGCGGGCGGGCGAACCGCAGGACGGCCACGCCGCGCGCGGCATCGCCCTCGGGCAGCTCCAGGGTCACGAATTCGGCCATGGCAGGCCACGCTACCGGGTACGCACCGGCACCGGCGGTCAGGCCCGACGCCCGACTTGCCCGTCAGGGCCGCACGGAACCCTTCAGGCGACCGGCGTCGGGGAGATCGGCGAAGTAGCGGTGGTTGTCCGGGAAGGAGAGCAGCTGCCTGCCGTCCGAATCGGCCAGCACCGGAAGGATCGGATCGATCGCCCGATGCGCTGCCAGGATGTCGGCGGTGGAGTGGAATTCGCCGAGTTCGACCAGTTGTGTCCAGGTCGGCGGCAGCAGCACGTCGGCGCCGGAACGCCAGCGCGCCAGCGCTTCGGCGGGGGTGCTCCACCGCACCTCCGCCGCCTCGGACGTGGCGCCGTCGGCGAGCTGCCCCTCCGGGAGGATGGCGACGAAGAACCGGGTGTCGTAGCGGCGCGGCTCGATGACCGGGGTGATCCAGTTCGCCCACGGCCGTAGCAGATCGGCGCGCAGGACGAGTTCCTCCTCGGCGAGGAAGGACGCCAGCGACAGTTCCCTGCGTTCCAGCCTGCCGCGCGCGTCCCGGTAACCGGTGGTGTCGGAAACGACGCTGTCGGCGGTCGGGCCTGCCAGCAGCACGCCGCACTCCTCGAACGTCTCCCGGACGGCCGCGCAGACCAGCGCCTTGGCCCTGGTCTCGGTGGTGGCGAACCGCTCGGCCCACCACGCGGGCTCGGGCCCGGACCAGGCGATGTCCGCGGTCCCGTCGGACGGGTCGACGCCGCCGCCGGGGAACACGGTCATGCCCGCGGCGAACGCCATGGCGCCGACCCGGCGCTGCAGGAAGATCTCGGGCCCCTCGGCGCCGTCGCGCACCAGCATCACCGTCGACGCGTCTTTGATCGGTTGCTGAGAGTCTGCCTGCGGTTCTTTCTCACTCACCCCTGCACCCTAACGCGCGCTCGGTGAGCGACGGACACCGTCCGAGTCAGCGGGTGCGGTGCCGGCCCGCGCGGCGCGAGCGGCGCGCGAAGTACCGTCCGTCGACTCGATCCAGCGCGATCGATTGACGGAAGGCGTCGCTGAGGTTCTCCGAGGTGAGCACGTCGGACAGCAGTCCCTGCGCGACCACTTCGCCCTCGTTGAGCAGCAGGCCGTGGGTGAAGCCGGGGGGAATCTCCTCCACGTGATGGGTGACGAGCACGATCGCGGGGGCGTCCGGGTCGGCGGCGAGATCGCCGAGCCGCTCCACCAGTTCCTCGCGCCCGCCCAGGTCAAGGCCCGCCGCCGGTTCGTCGAGCAGCAGCAGTTCGGGATCGGTCATCAGCGCGCGGGCGATGAGCACCCGTTTACGCTCGCCCTCCGACAGCGTGCCGTAGGTGCGGTCCGAGAGATGTTCGGCCCCGAGGCTTTCCAGCATGTCGATGGCGCGGTCGGTGTCCATCTCGTCGTAGCGCTCCCGCCAGCGGCCGAGCACCGCGTAGCCCGCGGACACCACCAGGTCGCTGACCTTCTCATCGATCGGAACCCGGCTGGCCACCGCGGCCGAGGACAGGCCGATGCGCGGGCGCAACTCGTTGATGTCCACCTTTCCGATCCGCTCCCCGAGCAGATGGGCGACGCCCGCCGTGGGGTGCATCTCGGCGGCGGCCATCCGCAGCAGCGAGGTCTTGCCCGCGCCGTTGGGGCCGAGGACGACCCAGCGTTCGTCGAGTTCGACCTGCCAGGTGACCGGACCGACGAGAGTATGGCCCGAGCGGCGGACGGTCACGTCGGTGAAATCGATGAGCAGATCGGGATCCGGTTGCGGCACGCGCTCCATCTTGGCCCACCTGAGGGGACACTTGCCAACGCGGGGAGGGAAAACCGAGCCGGTCGGTCGGATCCACGCCGGAACACCGCCGTCACGGCCGCGTCGGCCGCCGCACCGACACGCCAACGACGGGGTCGCCGCAGGCGGTTTCACCAGGAGCGGGCGGGCACCGCGATCACCGTCATCGAGCCGGGCGCCACTTCGGTGAATCCGGCGTCGCGCACGGCGACCGCACCACCCTCGGCCACTTGTCCGGCCAGCGACGCCCAGCGCGGCGGGTCGGCTTCGCGCACCGCGCACCTGAAGCCCAGTTCCGCCCAGCGCAGCGCGTGCTCGACCGGCAGCGCACCGGCCAGCAGCATGCTCGCGTGACCCACCTGCGCGGCCGACTTGCCCAGCGTCATGCCGAGCGCGGCGTTCACCCACAGCACCGGCAGGAGCGGATCGGGCGGCCCGGGAGCGTCGTGCTCGAGATCGGTGCCGCCGATTTGCAGACGCTTGATCCGCGGATCGACCTCGCCCACCGGTCCGGGGACCAAGGCGCGCGCCTGCGCGCCGTCGATCTCGACGGTGACGCCCGGTACCGCGCAGGTCGCCTGCCACTGAGCGCCGCGCGCCCGCCGGGCCACCTTGCGAATGCGCGATCGCTTCCATGCGAGATACGGCTGTTCCCACTCGCCGCCGGGCCCGACCCGCTCGTCCAGGCACAGCGCCACCGCCGCGGCC
>NZ_BAFZ01000086.1 GCF_000308575.1 Nocardia exalbida NBRC 100660
CTGGCGCGACATGGACACCAAACTGGCCGCCGCTCCGCTCGGCAACACCGGCAAGGTGCTGCTGCTCGGCCGGCCGGGCGGCCCCGACTTCCGGCCGTCCGAGGTGGCCCGGCTGGGTTACCTCTCCGGGATCGTCGCCACCGTCCTCGGCTGATTCCGCGGCGGCGCCGCGGGTTTCGCGCCCCGAGCGCACACCGATGCGAACTCTCGCCGCCTACCTCGTCCCGGTCCCGGCGCGGTGGATGCCGCCCAGTCGAGTCGGGCAGGATCGTTCCGCCGGACAGCACGCCGGGGGCGCAGCCGCTACACGACACGGCCGAGCGCTGTCGGCGAACGCCGCGTCCGGGGCCCGAAATCGATAGATCTTCAGACGGATTCACCGGAAGGGTCGAGCGGTAGCCGCAGCACGTGCAGCAGCTCCCCCGCGCTGGTGCGCCAGTTGCGGCTCGGCACCGGACGGAAGCCGAAGCGGTCGTATATCCGGCGGGCGTCGACCATGGCGGGCATGGTGGTGAGAGCCACCGCGGCGCGGCCTTCCGCGCGAGCCTGATCGATCACCGTGCGCACCAGAGCCGTTCCCGCACCGAGTCCGCGCGCGGACTTCGCGACAGCCAGCATGCGGAATTCCAGTTCACCCGGCAGCGCGATCTCCGCGTACGGATTGCCCGCCGGTGCGACCGTGAGCGAGCCGACGATCCGGCCCGCGTGCGTGGCGACCAGGATCCGGGCGGAGCCGGCACGGCGGCCTGCGTCGGCCAGCTCGCCCGCGTACCAGCTGCCGGCCTCCACGAAGCCCTCGCCGACGTAGACCTCCACCGTCAGCTCGCCGACCGCGTCGTACTCGTCCGGCCGCGCCTCCCGGACGACGACGCCCGCGTCCCGCACATCCATACCCGGCATGATGCCATCGACCATGACGTGGTCTACGGCACGTCCGTCCCTCCCGCGGATCCGTAGCCGGTATCTCCCGTCGCATCACGTGGGCTGTGGCGCGTCCACCTCGCGCGACCGCGCTGCCCCGAGTGCGGCGTGGCGGCGGTGCGCGGAGGACGCTCAGCCGGACCGCGCGATCTGCCAGCGATCGGGCTTGCCCGGCGGATAGACGACGGGGAGCAGATCGCCGGTCTCCGGCCAGGAACTCGTGTCCCACACGAAGCGGCCGTACACGACCTTGCCGGAGACCGAAGGACCGGTCAGGTTCCCGGTGATGGTCACGTACTGCTCGCCGGGAGCGTCGGGGCGCGGGCTCACACCGGTGATGTAGAGCGTCCCCTCCTCCGGGTTCGCCGGTTGATAGCCCCGCCTGCCGCGGATCGCGAACACGATCAGCGACACGAGCACCGCGGTCAGGGTCACCAGCGCGACGAACTCCAGCATGTCCCCATGCTAGGTGCGCGTCACACCGGGGCGAGCTCGCTGGTGCCCCGGCCGGTGCGCCGGACCTGCCAGACCGACATGCGGGTGCGTTGCGAGCGCCCGTTGCCCCGATCGATCAGCATCCGGTTGTCGGTGGTGAAGATCAGTTGAGCGCCACGCGCATTCGTCTCCGGGTTCTGGAACAGCTGGATCAACCGATCGGTCTCCTCGGCCGACAGGCACGCGCCGATGTCGTCGACGGCGAGCACGCGGCCCGCGTCCAGCGCGTCGAGCATGGCTGGCAGCACCCGCAGCAACGACAGCGTGGCGGAGGATTCGTCGGCGATCCCGAACGGAGTGTCGATGCCGTCGTGCACGAGGTTCAGGCCGACCCCGCGCCGTGCCACCATCCGCGCGTACAGGGCGTCGCGCGCGGCCTTCAGGTTGGTCAGCTCGCGCTCGAGCAGCACGGTGGTCAGGCCGTTGTCGCGCAGCAACTGGTCGGCATAGCCGGGCGAGGTGGCGCACAGGTCGATCTGTTTGCCGAGGCCGATGATGTCGGCGTCCAGCTCGCGCAGGTAATCGGCGTAGAGGGGGTCGGGCTCGGCGACGAGCAGATCGGTGATGCCCAGCTCGGCCGTACGCAGCAGCATCAGCAGCCGCACCGCGTTGTCCGGGGAGCGGGAGATGTGGCTGCCCAGCCGGTGGGCGATGGCGTCGGGTTCGGCGGGACCGCGCTGCACCTCGAGCATGGACTCGAACCATCGGTAGGCGGGCACCAGCGCGTCGGAGTACATCTGGCCCGCGAGGCTGAGCAGCAGGGCGTTCGGACGGACCAGCGGAGCCAGCGCGGTGATCCCGTACCGCGCCGCTTCGAACATCGGGCCGATCTTGATTTGTTCGCCGCTGCGCTCGAACACGATTCGCTTGCGCGAGCGCGGCTGGGTGTGCAGCCATTCGGCCGTCACATCGGCGTTGTCCAGCCGGAAACCATAGGTATACGGCACGCCTTCGGCGACGAAGGACGCCACGAATTCCGAGGGCCGCTCCGGGAATCCGAGATGCGGGGCACGCACCGGACCCGCGTACGGATCCCATCCCGTCACCGAGTGCAGCACCGCGTCGCGCATCTGCCCGAGCGCGTCGATCAGGTTCGTCTTTCCCGCAGCGGCGCCGCCGTGCACAGCGGTCACCGGCACGGCCACCGGCCCGCTCCCCTTGGTCAGCCGCAGCTCCTGCTCATCGGCCAGCGATCTGTGATTGGTCACCTGAAAACTGCGCAGCATGCCGCCATACTTCCGTCCGCTCCCGTCTCGGGCGACATCACCCCGCTGACACCCGCGATCCGCGCCGCACACCGCCTCGCGCGAGCAGGCCCCCGGACTCGCGGCAGCCACACATCGGTCGCCGGGACAAGCCCGGTGATAGCGGGTTAGCATGCCTGCACGCTGCGGTGGTTTCGCGGCGTACTGCCGGAATGTTCGATGGGATGAGGGTATCGATGGAACCGACGGTTCGTCGTCTTGTGGTTGGCAGCTCGGTGATCGCCGCGCTCGCGCTCGGCACGCTGGTCGTGGCGCCGGAAGCGGTGGCGGACGCGCCGTGTCCGGAGGGCTCCGCGCGCGTATTCCTGGCCAACAGCACGAACACCTGCCAGGGCGGCGGGACGGTCAGCTACGACCCGCCCGGCGTGGTGTCGAAAGTGTGCTCGACCGCGAGCGCCGACGTGTCCGCCGAAGCGACGTTCAAGAATCGCCGCGGCAAGCTGATCACCCAGAAGCTCGACCTGAGCGGCGGCCGCTGCGGACGATTCGACATCGCGGGTCAGCTGGGCGCCACGGTCACGGTCGGCTGAGTCGACCGCCCGGACCGAACAGCAGCGCGCTGTCGCCGAACTCGTGCCACAGATAGCCGGTGTCCACGGCTGCGGCGTAGGCCGCGGCGACGGTTTCCTCCCCCGCCACCGCGACCAGGAGATCCAGATGTGACGCGCCGGGCGCGTGCCAGCCTGTGATCAGGCCGTCCACCACCCGGGCCGGGCGATCCACTCCGAGCACCACGTCCGTCCATCCGCGCGAGGCGTGCACCAGGCCCGAGGGGTCGGCGGCGGTTTCCAGCGCCCGCGTCACCGTGGTACCGACCGCGACCACGCGTCCACCCGCGGCTTTCGTGGCATTCACCAGCCGCGCCGTAGCGGGCGGCACGACGAACCGCTCGGGGCTCGGCGGTTCCCCCGCTTCTGGTGAGGAGACCCCGGTGTGCAGGGTGATCGGCGCGAGAGCGACACCCGCGGCGATCAGATCCAGCACCAGACGCTCGGTGAAAGGGCGCGCCGCACTGGGCATTTCCGCGCTGCCCGGCACCCGGCCGAAGACCGTCGTGTAATAGGAGGCCGACCATCGCTGCGGCACATACGAATACGTGATCGGTCTGCCGTGCGCGGCCAGCAACCGAGGCACGTCGGTGGTGACGTCCGCGCTCCAAAGACGTCGCCCGTCCGGCAGCCAGGGCGTGCCCAGCGTGGCCGTGGCGCCCGGGAGTCGCAGCACGGTCCCGGACGAGAGCCGCTGCGCCGGATAGGGGGTGCGCCGCGTCGTCCGGACCTCGATCACCCAGCGGCCGTCGTCCAGCCAAGTGGAGAAGTGCAGCACCACCGGCTCGCCCTCCAGCGTGGCGTCGACTGCCGACGACATCGTCGCCGAGTTGTTCACCACCACGAGATCGCCGGGGCGCAGCCGGTCCGGTAGCTCACGGAACATGCCGTGGGTCAGTTCCCCATCGGCGACGAGCAGGCGGACGTCGTCGCGCGCGATCCCCCGCGCCTCGGGCGGGACGGCGGCATTGCGTTCCGGGGACAGGTCGAAGGACGGCAGGGTGGTGCGCACCGTCATGACGCCCGTCCGGCCACGAAATCCGCTGCGGCATACCGCCCGCTCTTGGGTTTCTCCGCGAGCAGCCGCAGCAGCGCGGGTACCACCGTCGCGGGCTCCGGCCGGTCGGAGATATCGGCGCCGGGAAACGCCGCCTGATGCATCTCGGTGCGCATGTCACCCGGGTCGAACGCGTAGATCGACAGGTCCGGATGCTCCGCCCCGAGTATCGCGGTGAGCTGGTCGAGCGCCGCCTTCGACGACCCGTATCCGCCCCATTCGGGATACGGCTCCGACGCGGCGTCGGAACTGATGTTCACCACGGCGCCGCCCGGGCGCAGCAGCGGCAGCGTGCATTGCAGAATCGCCAGTGGCGACAGCACATTCGTGCGCAGTACGCGCTCGAATTCCTCGAGCGGATAGTCCGCGAGGCGAGGCAGCGGACTCGGACCGAGGCGGCTGGCGTTGTTCACCACCAAGCCCAGTTCACCCGCAGCGCGCGCGGCATCCGCCAGCCGCGCGCGATCCGCGGGATCGGTGACGTCACCGGGGATCGCGCGGAACTCCGGTCCGAGTTCGGCGGCCACCCGCGTCAACCGGTCGGCACGACGCGCGGTCCCCAGCACCCGCCACCCCTGTTCGATCAGCGCCCGCGCGAGGGCCGCGCCGAATCCGGCCGACGCGCCGGTGACCAGTGCGGTAGGACGAGACATGATGGACCTCCTGGTAGTCGCCTACCAGTCGATCCTCATACCTCAACGGTCCTTCAGGTCAAGCGCCGATCACTCCTCGGCTTCGGCATCCTCCGCGGCCGTCTCCGGCGCGACCGCTACAGGGCCGCCCTCCAGCAGCCGCCGGAACCCCTCCTCGTCGAGGATCGGCACACCGAGTTCCTCCGCTTTGGCGGCCTTGGATCCGGGGGCGTCACCGATCACCACGAACGCGGTCTTCTTCGACACCGAGCTAGCGGCCTTGCCGCCGCGCATCAGGATCGCCTCCTTGGCGCCGTCGCGGGTGAAGCCCTGCAACGAGCCGGTCACCACGATGGACAGGCCCTCCAGGTTGCGCTCGATGGATTCGTCGCGTTCATCCTCCATCCGCACACCCGCTGCCCGCCACTTCGCCACCACGGCGCGGTGCCAGTCCACCGTGAACCACTCCGCCACCGCGGCCGCGATGGTCGGGCCCACGCCGTCGGCCGCGGCCAGTTCTTCTCCCGACGCGTGCTCGATACGGTCCAGGCTGCCGAATTCGGCGGCCAGCGCCCGCGCCGCGGTGGGCCCGACGTGCCGGATGGACAGGCCGACCAGCACCCGCCACAAAGGTCGGTCCTTGGCCACGGCCAGGTTCTCCAGCAGCCGTTTGCCGTTGGCGGAGAGGCTGCCGTTCTTGTTGGCGTAGAGCGAGGTGGTCAGTAGCGCCGCCTCGTCCAGGTCGAAGAGATCGCCCTCGTCGGTGATGGCGCCGGACTTCAGCAGATCGATCGCGCCTTCGTACCCGAGGGCCTCGATGTCGAAGGCGCCGCGGCCGGCCACGTGATAGACGCGCTCGCGCAACTGCGCCGGGCAGAACTGCTGGTTCGGGCAGCGGATGTCGGCGTCGCCCTCCTTCTCCGGGCGCAGTTCGGTGCCGCACTCGGGGCAGTGCGTCGGCATGACGAATTCGCGCGCGTCTTCGGGACGCGCGTCCACCACCGGCCCGAGCACCTCGGGGATCACGTCGCCCGCCTTGCGGATGGTGACCGTGTCGCCGATCAGCACGCCCTTGCGCTTGACCTCGGCGGCGTTGTGCAGGGTGGCCATCGCGACAGTGGATCCCGCGACGGACACCGGCTCCATCACCGCGAACGGCGTCACCCGGCCGGTGCGGCCGACGTTCACCTGGATGTTCAGCAGCTTGGTCGTCGCCTCCTCGGGCGGGTACTTGTAGGCGATCGCCCAGCGCGGGGCGCGTGAGGTGGAGCCGAGGCGGCGTTGCAGCGCGGTCTCGTCGACCTTGATCACCTGGCCGTCGATCTCGTGCTCGATGTCGTGCCGGTGCTCGCCCCAGTAGGCGACCCTTTCGATCACCGCGTCGATGCCCTGCACCCGCCTGGTGTGCTCGGACACCGGCAGACCCCACGCGGCGAGCGCGCGGTACGCCTCGTACTGCGAGGTCGGCGTGTAGCCCTCGATCCGGCCGAAGCCGTGGCAGATCATCCGCAGCCTGCGCCGCGCGGTGACCGACGGATCCTTCTGCCGCAGCGACCCGGCGGCGGTGTTGCGCGGGTTGGCGTAGGGCGGCTTGCCCTCGGCCACGATGGCGGCGTTGAGCGTCTCGAAATCCTCCAGCCGGAAATACACCTCGCCGCGGACCTCCAGCAACCGCGGGATCGGGAATTCCTCGGTGGGGGTCAGCTCGCCGGGGATGTCATCGATGGTGCGCGCGTTGAGCGTCACGTCTTCGCCGGTGCGTCCGTCGCCTCGAGTGGCGCCGCGGACCAGCCGCCCGTTCTGATAGACCAGGTTCAGCGCGACGCCGTCGATCTTCACCTCGCACAGGTAGTGCAGGTCCGGCCCCGTCTCCGCCTCCACCCGCGCGGCCCAGGCGCGCAGCTCGTCGACGTCGAACACGTTGTCCAGCGACAGCATCCGCTCGAGGTGGTCGACGGCGGTGAAGTCGGTCGCGAAGCCGCCGCCGACGAGCTGGGTCGGCGAATCCGGCGTGCGCAGGTCCGGATGTTCGTCCTCCATGGCCTGCAACCGCCGCAACATCGCGTCGAACTCGCCGTCGGAGATGATCGGCGCGTCCCGGACGTAGTAGCGGAACTGATGCTCACGCACCTCGTCCGCGAGTCGCTGCCACTCCACCCGCTGCTCTGCCGACGCCGGGGCCGCCGCGCTGTCGCTGTCACTCACCCAACGCACATTAGCGGAGGCCACCGACAGCACAGCGCCGTGTTCGCGCACGTCGCCGCACTCTCGGGCACGGATTCCGGCCGGTCCGTTTCCCCGGCCCGGCAACGAAGCGGCGGAATCGATGGCGCTCTCCGCGAGACCACGACATGCCGTTCGGAGCGGTGGGGCAGCGCCGCCGGACGGGGGCACCGATCGCGAAGACCGAACGGCCGGGCCGGGCCCGTGATTCTCCGGCGGGATGCTCGCGAGGTAGTCGTTCCAGCGCTGCGGATCCTGGTGCGCCCGCGCCCCGCGGGAGTCACTCGGCGGCTGCGCTCGTCAGGAACCACCGCGCATCGAGCGACGCACGCCCCCGGACATCAGGAGAACGAAAGTTCTTCCGGTTCCTCGGCATACGCGCGCGCGACCTCCGTGGCCAGGCGCAGCGCCCTTCGGCTCCACTCCAGCGGGACGCCCGCCAGACCGCAGGCCGGACCGACCGCCACCCGTTGCGCCAGCGTGCGGCGGCCGAAGCCGAGCCGATCGATCAGCCGCACGCCCGGCTCGGCGAAGGTCCGCCAGGTGACCTCGGTGGCCGGTGCCTTGGTCGGGACGACGCCGAGCATCAGTTGCTTGCCCGCTTCCAGTGCCTCTCCGACATCGTCGAGCTGCTCGGTGCCGATCGTGCTCAGGTCGAAACCGATCGCGTCGGCGGCGCTGCGGCGCAACAGGCCAAGCGCGGGCGGCTCCGCGCAGCTGTGCACCAGCACCGGCGCGGACTGGGCGGTGATCACAGTGTCGAGCAGGGCCAGCGCTTCCGGCTCGGGCAGGGCGCGCACGGTGTTCAGCACGCTCACCCCGCGCAGCGAGCCGTCCAGCACCGCCGACAGCGACGGCTCGTCCAACTGCAAGACGACCTGCGCGCCGAGCCGCTTGCGCACCTCCGCCACGTGCTGCGCCAACCCCTCGGCCAAGGATTCCGCGAGGTCACGCACCGCGCCGGAATCGGTGAGCACGCGATGACCGCCGGGCAGCTCGACCTGCGCGGCCAACGTCAGCGGGCCCGCAGCCTGCACCTTCACCGGATGGCCGCGACCGGACAGACCGGCGTTCTCCCACGCTTCCTCGAGCGCGTCCAGATCGGTCCGCAGCAGGTCATGGGCCCGCCGCGAGACCGCACCCGGGCGTGGCGCGAGCCGGTAGCCCCTGGGCGTTGTGTCGAATCGCAGATCCACCAGCAGCGCGGAGACCCGGCCGATCAAGTCCGCGCCCGCGCCGCGACCGGGCAATTCCACCAGATGCGGTAGCTCGCCGAGTTCACCGACGATCGTCGCGGCGGCCTCGCGCGAGTCGGCGCCCGGCCAGGAGCCGACACCGGTGGCGATGCCGCCCCGCAGGCGCACCGGCTCGGTCGCCACGTCCGTTCCGCCGTCTCGCGTCACATCATCCGTGCCGGTCTCGTCCACTGTCGCCGTACTCCGTCCGTTCGATTCCGCCATTCCGGGATTCCGTCGTCCGCAACAGCTACAGGGTCTTTCGGTCCCCGCGCCACAAGGGGCTGCGCGGGAGAGGACGGCGCCGGAGGCCGCGCCGGGCGGGCCGGATCACCGCGCCGCCTCGGCCCCCGTTTCGCTCGCGACAGGTTCCCGCACGGTACCGGAGATGGTCCCACTGCCGATCACCTCGTCGCCGTGCGGGTCCGGACGGTAGAGCACCACCGCCTGGCCACGCGCGACGCCGGTCAGCGGCTCACGCAGCCGCACGATCAGTCCGTCATCGACCGACTCGGCGACCGCGGGCGCGGTGCCGCCGTGCGCGCGTACCTGCGCCACGCACTCGATCGGGCCCGTGGGCGCGGAACCGGAGGTCCAGATCGCGCGCTCCGCCTCGATCGTCCGGACCCGCAGGTCCTCGGCCGAGCCAACGTGCACCGTGCCGGAATCGGGATCGATGCCGGTGACGTAACGCGGTTTGCCGTCGGCGGCCGGACCCGGCAATCCCAATCCCTTGCGCTGGCCGATGGTGAACCCGTGCACCCCTTCGTGCCGCGCGAGCACCTGACCGTCGGCGTCGACGACCGCGCCGGGCCGGATGCCGATCTTCGCGCCGAGAAACGCGCGAGTGTCGCCGGAGGGGATGAAGCAGATGTCGTGGCTGTCCGGCTTGTTCGCGACGGCGAGGCCGCGCTCGGCCGCCTCGGCGCGAATCCGCGGCTTGGGGGTGTCGCCCACCGGGAACATCGCGCGCGAAAGCTGCTGCGCGGTCAGCACCGCCAGCACATAGGACTGGTCCTTGTCGGCGTCGACGGCGCGGCGCAGCACGCCGTCCTCGAGCCGTGCGTAATGCCCGGTGACCACCGCGTCGAAGCCGAGCGCCACCGCGCGGTCGGCCAGCGCGGAGAACTTGATCTTCTCGTTGCAGCGCAGGCACGGATTGGGCGTCTCACCCGCCGCGTAGGCCGCGACGAAATCATCGATGACGTCTTCTTTGAAGCGGTCGGCGAAATCCCAGACGTAGAACGGGATGCCGAGCACGTCGGCGGCGCGCCGGGCGTCACCGGCGTCCTCCTTCGAGCAGCAGCCGCGCGATCCGGTGCGCAGCGTGCCCGGTGTCGCCGACAGCGCCAGATGCACGCCGACCACCTCGTGACCGGCGTCGACGGCACGTGCCGCCGCCACGGCCGAATCCACACCACCGCTCATCGCGGCGAGTACCCGCATCAGACACCTCCTTTCGCACCGGCCAGGCCCGCGGCCTTGGCCCGCTCCACCACCTGCGGCAATACTTTCAGCACGGCGTCCACGTCGGCGCGCGTCGAGGTGTGCCCCAACGAGAAGCGCAGCGAGCCGCGCGCCTGCCACGGCTCGACGCCCATGGCGATCAGCACGTGACTGGGCGTGGCGACGCCCGCGGTGCACGCCGAACCGGTCGAGCATTCGATCCCCGCCGCGTCCAGCAGCATCAGCAGCGAATCCCCTTCGCAGCCGGGAAAAGTGACGTGCACGTTGCCGGGCAGACGCCGTTCGCCCGGCGGGCCGTTGAGCACCGCGTCGGGCGCTGTGGCGCGGATCCCGTCGATCAGCGCGTCCCGCAGGGCGACGAGTTCGGCGGTGCGGACGGGCAGTTCGACCGCGGTCTGGCGCAGCGCCGCGGCCAGCCCGATCGCCGCCGCGGTGTCCGATGTCCCCGAGCGCAGGTCGCGCTCGTGGCCGCCGCCGTGCAGCAGCGGCACGCACGGCACCTGCCTGCCCAGCAGCAGCACCCCGGCGCCGTGCGGTCCGCCCACCTTGTGCCCGGCGAAGCTGGCGGCGGAAAGACCGCTCGCGCCGAAATCGATGGGCAGCTGCGCCGCCGCCTGCACCGCGTCGCTGTGCATCGGCACGCCGAATTCCGCTGCCACGGCGGCCAGCTCGGTGATCGGCTGGATGGCGCCGACCTCGTTGTTCGCCCACATCACGGTGACCAGCGCGACATCGTCGGAATGCGCGGCCAACGCGGCGCGCAGCGCGCCGGGCGCGACCATCCCTTCTGCGTCCACCGGGAGCCAGGTGACCTCGGCGCCCTCGTGCCGCTCCAGCCACTCCACCGCATCGATCACCGCGTGGTGCTCGATCGAACTGGCGATGATCCGGTTGCGGCGCGGATCGGCGTCGCGGCGCGCCCAGAAGATGCCCTTCACCGCCAGGTTGTCGCTCTCGGTGCCGCCGGAGGTGAAGATGACCTCCGAGGGCCGGGCGCCCAGGTCGGCGGCGATCGACTCGCGCGCCTCTTCGAGCAGCCGCCGGGCGGCGCGCCCCGAGCCGTGCAGGGATGAGGCATTGCCCGTGGTGCGCAGGGCAGCCGTCATCGCCTCGATGGCCGCGGGCAGCATCGGTGTGGTGGCCGCGTGATCGAGGTAGACCGTGTGGGGCGCAGCACCGTTGACCGGACCCGAAAAAGCCGACTTCATGACCAGTTAAGGATAGCCGTCACGGTGAGCCGGTTATTCCCCCCTGCTCGCGCGCCCGCGCGGGGCCGCGAAAGCCGTGCGACCGGCCGGATCTCAGGGTTCTCACCTATTGAATGTACCGCTGAATAGCGGTACGTTGTTCAACGTATTGATCGCCGGTCGGTCCGTTCGCAAGCCGGATCCGGGACCGGGACGCCGGGCGGTCGACTACCGGACGAATCGATCAGTGAGGAAGTTCCGATGGACCCACGCACCCATGGACGTACGCGACGTGTACTGGCACGCGCCGCCGCCGCGTCCGTACTCGCCCTGATGCCGCTCACCGCCGTCGCGGTGCCCGCGCTCGCCGCCCCGATCGTGCTCGAGCCCGCCGACCAGGTCGACGCGGCGCACGGCCGCCCCGGGAACGGCCACGGTGGTCACCGTCACGACGGCTGGAACAACGGACGGCACAACGACTGGGACCGGGGACGTCACGACGACTGGTTCCGCGGCCGCGACCGCCACGACGACTGGGACCACGGCAGGCCCGGTTGGCACAACGGCTTCCGCCCGCCGACCGGAAGCGGCTTCTGAGTTCTTCCACTGTTCCCGGGGCGGGCCGACATCGGCTCGCCCCGGAAACTGTGTGGAGCCAGCTCCGAATACGGTTCCACCGCGTGTCTCGGTAATGGCGTGGCCCGGACGCCAGGGGCCGTAGTCCGCTGGTAACCGCTCCGTGCCTACCGCGTGTGGCCGCGGCGCGGCATATGCGAGGCGAGCACGGCGCGGCACCGGCGCATCCGGATGGCCGCGAGTGCGGGACCCGGCTCGAAGAGCGGCGGCAGTGCCTCGGGAAGAGCGATGTCGCGGACCAGGGCGTCTCGGCCATCGAGTTCCCGAGTCGCTACTGCGCGGCGGCGGCGCTCCGGCGGCCGCGCAGCATCGCGCGGCGTGGCCTGCGTACCTCGGGGGCGTCGGCCGCGAGCGACGGATCCTGCACCCGCGTGTGCCCGGCCTCGATCCACTCCGTGGTTTCGACTGCACCACGGCGCGACACCGCGGTCCCGCGGACGACGGCCTCGCAGCGGCGGGCCAGCTCGCGCCGGTCCGTGCCGGGTTCCAGCACCGGTTCCAGCACCACCTCGGCGACCATCCCGCGCGAGCGCAGCACCCGCCGCGCGGAAGAGGCGAAGGTGTCGGCGCCGACGAACGCGGGCACCGTGCACGGCACGCCGTGCCGGTCCAGGTACCGCAATCGCACCGGCTGCACGGGGGTGCCGGTGTCCACGGCCGCTTGGAACAGCGCGGAACGCATGGTGCCGTAGGCGCGGCCGCACCAGGTGGTGCCCTCGGGGAAGACGCCGATCCGCTCGCCCGCGGCCAGCCGCGCTCCCACCGCGGTCACCACGCCGGGCAGCTGCCGGAGGCTCTCGCGCTCGATCGGGATCACCCGCATCAGTTTGGCGAGCTTGCCGATCAGCGGCCAGTCCACCATGTCCGCGCGGGCCACGAAGCCGAGTGGCTGCACCGAGGCCAGCGCGACGATGTCGGTCCAGCCGATGTGCCCGGTGACGATCAGCACGCCACGGCCCGCCGTCCCGAAGCCCGCGGGTGCGAGCGCGGCGTCGCCCTCATCGACGACACCGCGCTCGTTCACGACCCCTCCGTTGTCGACGATCCGCAGCCGCATGCCCAGGCAACCGAGCAGCAGGCGAGCGTAGCCGCGCTGCAACGGCACGCGCTTGCCCCGTGGTGTCACCGCGTTCGCGAACGGGAAGCTGAGCAGCAGTCCGGCGACCCCGGCCAACCGGGCGGCCACCCGCGCCGGTCCGACCCCATCGGTCGAATCCAGGCAGCCGGGCCCGCAGGGGCTCGACGGCATCCAAGCGTGCGCGGTGGACATCGCGGGCGGCGCATCGAAAACCACGGTCCTCACCGTCCCCCGTCGAGCGACGCGGCCGCGTCTTGTAGTCGGTCGAGGTAGCGGGTGTTGATGGTGTCCAACCCGAGCAGCACGACGAAGTCGGCGACCGCGAAATCGGGATCGTGCGCGGGTTCGCCGCACACCTCCGCGCCCAGCCGCAGGTACCCGCGCACCAGCGGGGGCAGCTTCGGCCGGGACGGCGGCGTCAGTTCGTCCAGGGACTTGCCGTCGACGATCACCGGGTTGTGCGGGTGCACCCGGCGCTCCGGGTCGGAGGCGTGCCTGCCGAGCAGCATGTCGCGCACGCCGCGCACGTTCACCCCGGGCGGGTCGGCCGGGCTGTCCTGCATCGGCACCGACACGCAGCCCATCACCCACTCGTAGCCGGTGAGCTGGATGTAGTGCAGAATGCCCGCCCACATGAGCGTGAGCACCGAGCCGTTGCGGTGGTCGGGCACCACGCAGGCGCGGCCCATCTCGACGATCCGCATCCCCTCCGGATCCAGTTGGGCGAGATCGAATTCCGTCGCCGTGTAATACCCGCCCGCGGCGGCGACTCGGTCCGGCGGCAACATCCGGTAGCAGCCGACGAACTCGCCGCTGGCGTCGTCGCGCACCAGCATGTGGTCGCAGTGCTCGTCGAATCGGTCGGCGTCCAGGCCGGTTCCGGCATCCGGGATCCGGAAGCCCGGCTCGTTCGCGAACACGTTGTAGCGCAGGCGCTGTGCGGCGACACGGTGGTCGCGGTCGGAGGAGACCACCAGCGAGTAGCGCGGCCGCCCCTCCCCGGAGTCCGTCGCTCGAGCCGGGGCTGTCAACACGGACGAAATAGTCATATCCATGATGAAGCCAGTCCGACAATGCGCCTCAGCAACCTCGAAGTGTCGCCGCGATGCCGGTTGGGTTAACGAGACGGCGGTCACACCGAGCGTTCACCGAACGGTTCCACCGTGTTCGTCCATCGGCATCGCAAACGCTTCCGACATGCGGTTTGTCGCGCTGTTCGCCGTTTTCGGCCGCCGCGCCGCGCACCGGGCATCGCGCCGCCTCCGGCTGGAAGCAGCGCGATTCGTCAGGTGCGGGAAGTACTCAGGCCGCGCGGCTTCCTGACGCGCGTACCGTCGGCGCGGTCGTCTCCTCTTCGGCGAAACCGGGACGTCCGGTGCCGATGAACGCGACCAACCACGAGGCGACCGCGGCGAAGCGGTTGCGGAAGCCGACCAGATAGAACAAGTGCACCGCGAGCCATATGACCCAGGCGACGACGCCACGGAAGGTGATGCGCTCGTTGAGCTTCGTCACGGCGCTGAACCGGCTGATCACCGCCATGCTGCCCTTGTCCCAGTAGGTGAACGGGGTGCCGGGCTGCTTCTTGCGGCGGATGATGTCGGCGGCGTGCCTGCCCTCCTGCATGGCGACCGGCGACTGGCCGGGGTAGCCGTTGAGCGAGGTCATGTCGCCGATGGCGTAGATGTCGGCGTAACCGCCGACGGTGAGGTCCGGGTTGATCAGCAGCCGGCCCGCCCGGTCGGTCGCCACGCCGGTGGCCTCGGCCAGGATCTTCGCGAACCCGCCCGCCTGCACGCCCGCCGACCAGACCACCGTCTCCGCCGCGATACCGTGCTCGACCCCGTCGGCGCTCTTGACGGTGACCTTGCCGTGCTCGATGTCGGTGACGAAGGTGCCGAGCAGCACATCCACGCCGCTGCGGGTGAGCGACTTCTTCGCGTATTCCGACAGCCCGCCCCCGAACGGCGGAAGCACCTCGCCCGCGCCCTCCACGAGCGTGACCGAGACCTCCTGGTGGTAATACCGTTTCGCCAGCTCCTTCAGCTGGCCCGCCACCTCGACGCCGGTCGCCCCCGCGCCGACCACGACGAAGCTCAACAGCCTGCGCCTGGTCTGCTCGTCGGCCTGCGCGGCTTCGGTGAAGACGCGCTGGATCTGCGCGCGCAGGCGCCGCGCGTCGTCGATGGTCTTGAGCGAGAAGGTCTTCTCGGCGAAATCGTCCCGGCCGAAGTAGGACTGGCTGGCCCCGGTGGCCGCGATCAGCGAGCCGTAACGGATCCGGTGGCGCTCGCCCTCGTGCTCGTAGGTGAGGACGGCCCGGTCGGGATCGATGTCGACCACCGTGCCAAGGCGCACATCCGCCTCGCGGTGGCGGCGCAGAATCCCCGCGATCGGCGGCGCGATCTCATCCGATGCGAGCACACCGGTCGCTACCTGGTACAACAGCGGTTGGAACAGATGCTCGGGCGTGCTGGAGATCAGCACATAGTCCACCCCCGACTTGGCCAGCTGCTTGGCGGCGGCGAGCCCGCCGAACCCCGATCCGACAATGACGACACCCGCGGTTTCGATTCCCGCTTCCACGTACTGCATGACAGCCTCCTTCTCTCATTACCAACCGCGATCCGGAGGACGGATATTTCAGGTGTGTGGGCGCATAATTCAGATGAGTCTTATCTCGATTCGTAATTAATAGGAGGTCGCTGTGGAACTTCGGCAGCTCACCTACTTCGTCGCGGTGTGCGAGGAGCTCAGCTTCAGCGGCGCCGCGGCGCGGTGCTTCATCTCGCAGTCGGCGATCAGCCATCAGATCTCCCGGCTCGAGCGCGACCTCGGCGTGCAACTGTTCGAGCGCTCGACCCGCTCGGTTGTCCCCACCGACGCGACCGCCCGGCTACTTCCCCTGGCGAAACAGATGCTGAGCCTGGAATCGGCGATCCGGGCCGCCGTGCGAACGGTGGGTCCGCGCATCCGGCTGGCCGCGAACATGTCCTTCGCCACCCGCTCGTTGTCGGCCATCGCGGGAGCGCGCGCCGCGCATCCCGAGGCGGAGATCGAGTTCGTGATCAAACCTTTCCGTCAGCGCATCACCGCGGTGGCCGACGGGGACTGTGATCTGGCGCTCATCCGCGGCCGCGTCGACCAGCCGGGCCTCGTGGTGGAGCAACTCTGGGTCGAGGACCTCGTGATCGCCACTTCCAGCGCACATCCGCTGGCGACCAGAGACACGGTGACCCTGGCGGACCTGAGTTCGTATCCGCTGCTTCTGCCGCCGGAGCAGGAACAGGTCCTGCTGCACACCGTGATCCGCAACGCCTTCGCCGAACTGCCCACCGGCCCGACGTTCGGACCGCCGATCCCGCCCGATCACACGGCGACGATGGAGTTGATCAACCGGCCCGACGCGTGGACGGTCCTGTACGCCGAGAGCACCACCGAGGGACTGGTGGTGCTGCGGCTGGCCGAATCCAAATTGCGCATCCCGGTCTCGGCGGTACTGCGCGCCGACGCCAGGCGATCACCGATCCTGGACACCCTGCTCTTGGCGCTGCACCGCTGCTGAGCACGGTCATTCGCCCTCCGGAGGTCATCGCCGCGAGACGTCGGCCGCGTGCTGTCCCCGGCCGCGATCACCGACCTCGCGAAATATGCCACGGCGACGGTCGCTGCCGAGCGATCCCGTGGGCCTCGTGCTCGAGACCGCCGATTCCAGCGATCACGGAAGCGGGGTGAATCCGATTCCGATCGTGTCCGGCCCCTGCGCCGCGATGTCATCGAGAATTCCGTGGATACCGGTGAACTGGAACGGAGCCCACGGCTCGAGCGGATTGATCGCGGATGTTATTCCGACCAGACCGCTCCGCGTGGTCACCGGTCCCCCGCTGTCGCCCGGAATGACCGCGGCCCATGAACTGATGACGTTGTTCTCGTACCCGATCACGAGACCACATGTCGTTCCGGACACCTGGCCGTACTTGCACATGATGTCCGAGAGCGGGACCGGATCCGTGCCGATCCGGTTGATCACGGTCCCGTTCGGCGTGGTGTTGACCGGATTGATCTTCGTTTCGTCCAGTTTGATGACCGCGTAATCCTTCGACGAGTCGGCCGGAAAACGCATCGACGGAAAGCCGGGCCAATTCGTAGGCCACGTGGCGTAGTACCCGACCGGACCCAGTCCGCGTTTCCCCGAGAGGAAAACCTCCTGAGCTCTGGTCTTCCGAGTCATCATGTGCCCTGCCGTGAGAGCCACCAGATTGCCGAGTTCGTCATATCCGACAGCTCCGACGGTGCCCCAGCTCCCGCGCGGCGGTCCGCCATCGGACACGATCGACGATCCCGGACCGAAATTCACCCCGGCCGGCGCAGGGGTGCCGACATAAGTGAACGAGACGCCGTTACTCAGCCCGCTGGGCGTGGTGACGGTGATGTGCACAGCTCCTCTTCCCGCAGGAGAGACCGCCGCGATCCGCGTTGCGGACTCGATCGTGAACGAGGTCGCCGGAATGGTTCCGAATTCGACGGCCGTAGCGCCGCTCAGGTTCGTCCCGTCGAGAACAACCGTGGTTCCACCGATGATCGGCCCCGAACTCGGGCTCACCGAGATCAGAGTCGGAGCCGAAGACCGGGAAGTAGTGGTGGACATAGCGCGACCCCCTCGACCCGGCGGAAGTAGTTCCGCTGCGCCAGGGCGGCGAACTCGCTTTATCCTGGCTCTATTCAGTAAGACCCCTATACCGGCACGCGGGCAATAGATCTCCGGATCCGTTTTCTTCCGTTTTCAGATTCTCGGCCATCCGGGAAAAGTGCCTGGGTGAAGTGGAATCGCGAGACCTGCTGCGGCGGGTGGCAAGGAGTTACGAGCGGTGAACGGTGACCTATCCGGCCCGAAATGGTTCAAGAGCAGCCGCAGCGCCAGCGGCTCGCAGTGCGTCGAAGTGGCTTGGCTCGACAGCGGCATGATCGGGGTCCGGGACAGCAAGAACCCGACCGGCCCAGCGTTGGCGTTCGCGCCAGGTGAGTGGGACGCCTTCACCACGGGCGTGCAGAGCGGCGAATTCCACCGCCCCGCCTGACCGCAACACACACCTAACCGGATCGACGGCCCCGCCCACACGGCCGGAGCGGGGCCGCTCCACACGCGTCCATCGCATTCCTCTACCGCGCGGACGCCCCTGATGCGCGTCCGCGCTGAACCATCGAGCAACCGCAGTCCGACTCCTTGCCGGAGGAAACCGGCCCCGGGTCGCCCGGAGCCGGTCGCACGAGTCACCGCCGGTCAGACGCCCAATTCCGTGGCCGCCAGCGCCGTGCCCTCGATGCGCGCGCGGATCTTGGCGAACGCGGTCTCCCGTGAGGTGGAGGTGTCGTCGGCGAACGGCGAGAAACCGCAGTCGTCGCAGGTGCCCAACCGATCGACGGGCAGGAAGCGAGCGGCGAGCAGCACGCGGTCACGCACCTGTTCGGGTGTCTCGACGCGCGGATCGATCGGGTCGGTTACGCCGATGAACACGCGCGCTGCGGCCGGCAGGTGTTCGGCGACCACGGCCAGCACCTTCTCCGGGTCGGGCTCGCTGGCGAACTGGAGGTAGAACGCGCCCACCCGCAGTTGCAGCAGCTTCGGTAGCAGATCGACGTAGTCCACGTCCAGGCTGTGCGTGGAGTCCTGGTCGCCGCCAGGGCAGGTGTGCACACCGATCCTGGCGCGCTCCTCGTCCGAGAACCGTTCGAGCACAGTGTTGTTCAGCGCGATGAACTGGTCGAGCACGCCGCCGCTGGGGTCCAGCTTCAGCGAGAGCCGCCCTTCGGTGAAGTCGAGTTGCACCAAGTGCGCCCCCGCCTCCAGACAGCCGCGGATGTCGGCCTCGGCCGCGTCCGCGAGATCGGCGAGGAACTGCTCGCGCGGATAACCCTGGATGCCCTCGGCCGGATACAGCAGGCTCAGCGCCGACGGCGCGATGACGGCCTGCTTCACCGGAACGGTGGCGTGCTGCTGTGCGGCGCGCAGATAGTCCGCCGCGTGCGCGGCGTAGCGGAACGGCCCTGCGGTCAGGCGGGGCAACTGCCGCTGGTGCCCGTCGGCGAACGGGATGGTCGCCCCGTCCGGGGCCAGGTTGTCCAGCCCGGCGAGCGGATAGGTGGCGAAGCTCGGCTTGGACTGCTCACCGTCGGTGACGACGGGAGAGCCGAGTTCCTCCAGACGGCGGATGGTCTCGGCGGCCGCGCGCTGCTGGAGTTCGGCGAGCGCGACGTCGCCGGAATCGTCGGCCATGGCGGCCAACAGGTCGTGAGGGCGAGGGATGCTACCGATCGGTTCCGTTGGGATGCTCACCGGGCCGAGTGTACGTCCGTAACCTGCGACTTCGACGCGAATCGACTGCGCCGTAATTTATTTCGCACCGGTCACGATTGTCACTCACCTGGCCTCGAGAGTTCTCACCAATTTTCGCGCCGACCTTTTCCGACCGAGCACACCGAACCAAGCGCTCGAAGATCAGCGCCTATACATGCTCATCGGCAGGCCATCATCGGTCTCACAAGAGAGCCCGGCGGCCGGTCCAGGGCCGAATGGCGGTCGGAGGCAAGTATT
Organism: Nocardia exalbida NBRC 100660; assembly: GCF_000308575.1. GTDB lineage: Bacteria > Actinomycetota > Actinomycetes > Mycobacteriales > Mycobacteriaceae > Nocardia > Nocardia exalbida. Next base: position 19,337 of record NZ_BAFZ01000086.1, read on the forward strand.
TCGGCGGTGGTGGAAACGCAACAGGACCACCGCGCAGCAATCGACGCGGTGGTCCTGGGGTTGTGCGGCAGATCGTGCGGCGTGGGCGGTGCGGACCAGGTCAGCCCGCCCTCACCACTTCGATCAGCGGAAGATGCCCATTCGCCAGCCGTTTCCTTCTGCCTTGCAGCTGTAGTGGGGGACGTTGATGTCGCCCGCGGAAACGCGCCGCGCCTCCTCCTGCTTCGCGGCGGCCAGGCATTCCTTTTCGTTCGAATACACCGTTGCCTGCGCCGCAGGCGCTGAGGCGATCAAAGCCCCCGTGGCCAGCGCACCCATCAGCAGTCCCGTAACCGTCTTCTTCACTTCTGATCCCCTAGTGTCGATGACTCCCCCCCTTCGGGGGACTTGACGCCAATGAACCTACCAAGCAACGCATGGGATCGGCGGATGGGGCCGTCAACCGTGCCGACCACGAGCAGTGTCGGTCCATTGGCGCGTATGCCACTGCACCCCAACCGATCACACGTCATGAGCACAGCCGCTGGAAACACGGCGACAACGCCCACCGCGTGCGGCGCGGATCGCTTCCTGATGCGCGCCACCGCACGGGCAGCGCGGTTCGTTCTCGGTGAGCGAGTGTCCGAAGCGGGGGCGTCGGCGTCCGGACGCACCGACGTCACCGGAGTGACGCCGACCACCCCGTCGTAGTCGGTCTCGTGACTTTTGACCGAACAGCCCGCGGCGGCGGCGACCATGCGCACGAAAGCAATGCTGAACTGTTCCAGCCGAGCGGTTATCGGCAGACCGCCGTCCACGACGGTCGCCAACTGAAGACTGCCGCTGTCCACGACGTCGCTCATCGCCCCCCTTGCCCCCATCCCGCAGTGCAGCAACGCACGCCAACAGTAGCTCAAAATCGTTGTCGGCTCGGCTTTTCGGATGTGAAGCCGAAAAAAGTGGCCCCGACCGTCCGGTCGGGGCCACTTTTCGATCGCTCGGAGCGTGTCAGCCCTTGTGCGACTTGACCGCTTCGGTCAGCTGCGGCGCGACGTTGAACAGGTCGCCCACGATGCCGTAGTCGGCGATCTCGAAGATCGGCGCCTCTTCGTCCTTGTTGACCGCGACGATGGTCTTCGAGGTCTGCATGCCCGCGCGGTGCTGGATCGCGCCGGAGATGCCGAGGGCGATGTACAGCTGCGGCGAGACCGTCTTACCGGTCTGGCCGACCTGGAACTGGCCCGGGTAGTAGCCGGAGTCGACGGCGGCGCGCGAGGCGCCGACGGCCGCGCCGAGCGAGTCGGCCAGCGCCTCGACGACCGAGAAGTTGTCGGCGGAGCCGACGCCGCGGCCACCGGAGACCACGATGCCCGCCTCGGTGAGTTCCGGACGGTCACCGGCCACGACCGGCTCCCGCGAGGTCACCTTGACCACGCCGTCTTCCTGCGCGGGCACCTCGACGGTCACCTTCTCGCCCGCACCGGCCTGCGCCGAGGCCTCGACGGCGCCCGGGCGGACCGAGATCACCGGAACATCGCCGGTGACCTTGGCGTCGACGGTGAACGCGCCACCGAAGATGGAGTGCACCGCGGTGCCGTCGGACTTCACGTCGATGACGTCGACCAGAAGGCCGGAGCCGATGCGGGCGGCCAGGCGACCCGACACCTCCTTGCCCTCGGCGGTGGCGGCGACGATCACGGCGGCGGGCGAGACCGACTCGGTCAGCGCGGCCAGCACGTCGACCTTCGGGGTCACCAGGTAGTTCTCCACATCGTCGGACTCGGCGATGTAGATCTTCTCGGCGCCCGCGGCGGCCAGCGCGTCGGCCAGCTTCTCGCCGGTGCCCGCCGTGCCGAGCACGACGGCGGCGGGCTCGCCGAGAGCGCGAGCCGCGGTGAGCAGTTCGGTGCTGACCTTCTTGATCGCACCCTCGGCGTGCTCGACGAGCACGAGTACTTCAGCCATTTGTTCTCTCCTAGGAAGTCTGCAGGCGCTACCGAGATCAGATGATCTTCTGGCCGATCAGGTACTGAGCGATCTTGCTGCCGCCGTCGCCCTCGTCCGCGATCTTCTCGCCCGCGGTGCGCGGAGGCTTCGGCGTGGCCGCGGTGACGGTGGAGCCCGCGTTCGCGACGCCCACGGTCGACGGGTCGACGCCCAGGTCGGCCAGCGTGAAGGTCTGCACTTCCTTCTTCTTCGCGGCCATGATGCCCTTGAAGGACGGGAAGCGCGGCTCGTTGATCTTCTCGGTGACGCTGACGATGGCCGGGAGGGTGGCCTCCAGCTTGAACACGCCGTCGTCGGTCTCGCGCTCGCCGGTGATCTTGTCACCGTCGACGGTCAGCTTGCGCAGGTGCGTCAGCTGCGGGAGGCCGAGGTATTCGGCGATGATCGCGGGCACGGCGCCGACGCGACCGTCGGTGGCCTCGTTGCCCGCGATGACCAGCTCGACACCCTCGACCTGGCCGAGCGCACTGGCCAGCACCCACGCCGTCTGCACGGCGTCGGAGCCGTGGATGGCCGGGTCGTTGATGTGGATGGCCTTGTCGGCGCCCATGGACAGCGCCTTGCGGATGGCCTCGGTGGCGCGGTCGGGTCCGGCGGCCAGCACGGTGACCTCACCGCCCTGGGCTTCCTTGATCAGCAGCGCTTCTTCGACGGCACGCTCGTTGATCTCGTCGAGGACGGCGTCGGCGGCCTCACGGTCGAGCGTGTAGTCACCGTCGGTGAGTTTGCGCTCCGACCATGTGTCGGGAACCTGCTTGATGAGTACGACGATGTTCGGCATCGGTCTTCGTCGACCTCCTGTTCTGGTTACACGTAAATGGTGGTCGCACGAGCTGCGCCGTACGCCCGGGTGGGTGGCTCAGGCCGTGACATTACCTTACGTTAAGTTACCCGTGGGTAACTTAGTGGCTTCTCTCTCACACGTGGGTACCACGCGTTACAGTGCCCCGGTTCGGCGGCCCCGGGTCCGGCCTGCCAGAGCCGCACTTCCGAGCCGACCGGGTGGGGTGATTCCCGCGGATGCGGTGCCAGTAACGTCGGAGTGATGAGCGAGGCTGTGATCCCTGCCGCAGTGGGCGACCCGTCCGGCATCTCCGTGGACACCGAGGCCGCCGTCGGCGCCGTCGAACCACTGCCGCTGACCGGCGAGCGCACCGTTCCCGGCATCGCCGAGGAGAACTACTGGTTCCGCAGGCACGAGATCGCCTACGCCCGCCTGCTGGACCGCTGCGCCGGAAAGACCGTGCTGGAGGCGGGTTCCGGCGAGGGCTACGGCGCGGACATGATCGCGGGCGTGGCCACCAAGGTGATCGGCGTGGACTACGACACCAGCGCCGTCGAGCACGTGCGCGCGCGCTACCCCCGCGTGGAGATGATCCAGGGCAACCTCGCCGAACTGCCGCTGGAGGACGCCTCGGTCGACGTCGTGGTGAACTTCCAAGTGATCGAACATCTTTGGGACCAGTCCCAGTTCCTGCGCGAGTGCCTGCGGGTGCTGCGCCCCGGCGGCGAGCTGCTGATCAGCACGCCCAACCGGATCACCTTCTCCCCGGGTCGCGACACTCCGCTCAACCCGTTCCACACCAGGGAACTGAACGCGGCCGAGTTGACCGAATTGCTCGTCGATGCCGGTTTCGAGGTCACGCGGATGATCGGCGTGCACCACGGTCCCGGCCTGAAAGCGTTGGACGCCAAGCACGGCGGGTCGTTCATCGACGCGCAGATCGAACGGGCGCTGGCGGGCGAACCGTGGCCCGCGGAACTGACCGCGGACGTCGCGAGCGTCACGGTGGACGATTTCGCGCTGGTCGCCGCGGACATCGACGCGAGTCTGGATCTGGTCGCCATCGCGGTGAAGCCTTGACCGATCGCAGTACCGTGCCCGGCGAGCACACCGCAAGCCCGGTGCCGGGCCAGTTCAGCCTGGTCCTGCACTCCCACCTGCCCTGGCTGGCCCATCACGGCCGCTGGCCGGTCGGCGAGGAATGGCTCTACCAGTCCTGGGCAGCGTCCTACCTGCCCCTCGTCGAGGTCCTGCGAACCCTTGCGGCCGAAGGACGTTCGCATCTGCTCAGCCTCGGCATCACGCCGGTGCTCGCGGCCCAGCTGGACGACCCGCACTGCCTGGCGGGTATGCACCACTGGCTGGGCAACTGGCAGCTGCGCGCCGACGAGGCCGCCATGACGGGCAATGTCGCGCTTGGCAGGCACGAACATCGCTTGGCCGCCGCCGCCCTGGCCGAGTTCGAGCAGCACTGGCGGCACGGCGCGGCACCGGTCTGGCGGGCGCTCATCGACGCGGAGACCATCGAACTGCTCGGCGGCCCCCTGGCCCACCCGTTCCAGCCGCTGCTGGACCCGCGGATGCGCCGGTTCCAGCTCACCGAGGGCCTGGCCGACGCGCGGCACCGCTGGGGTCACACACCGACGGGCATCTGGGCGCCGGAATGCGGATACACCCCCGGCATGGAGGTCGATTACGCCGCCGCCGGTGTGACACATTTCATGGTCGACGGTCCCGCGCTGCGCGGCGACACGACGCTCGGACGTCCGGTGCGGGATTCCGACGTGGTCGCGTTCGGGCGTGATCTGCAGGTGAGTTACCGGGTCTGGTCCCCGAAATCCGGCTACCCGGGCCACGGCGCCTACCGTGACTTTCATCACTACGACCATGCGACGGGTCTCAAACCCGCGCGGGTCACCGGCAAGACCGTGGCGGGCCCGGACAAGGCTCCCTACGACCCGGAACTGGCCGCCGCGGCCGTGGCGCGGGACGTGGACGACTTCGTGCGGACCGTGCGCGAACGGTTGATCGCCGAGTCCGACCGGATCGGCCGGCCCGCCCTGGTCGTCGCCGCGTTCGACACCGAACTGTTCGGCCACTGGTGGCACGAGGGGCCGCAGTGGCTGGCGCAGGTGTTGCGCGCGCTGCCGGAAGCGGGCGTCACGGTGGGCACCCTTGCCGATGCGCGAACACGCGGTTACCTGGGCGAACCGGTGCCGCTGGCCGACTCGTCCTGGGGTTCGGGCAAGGACTGGCGGGTGTGGGCGGGCGAGCAGGTGCGTGATCTGGTCGAACTCAACGACGACATCGTGCGGCTGACCCTGGACACCATCGACAAGATGCGCGCCGCGCAGGGCGGCGCACTCGGGCTGCGCGACCACGTCGCCGATCAGCTGCTGCGCGAGGCGATCCTCACCGTCTCCAGCGACTGGGCGTTCATGGTGAGCAAGGACTCCGCCGCGGGTTACGCGCGCGAGCGGGCGCACCGGCACGCCCACGCGGTCCGGGAAATCGCCGCGGCCGTCGGGGCGGGCCAACTCGCGAAAGCACGGCAGTTGGCGGCAGGATGGGGGGCAGCTGACGGACTCTTCCCCGGCGTGGACGCGCGACGACTCACCTCCGCGGGGTCCGTACCCAGCGCCACCGGGGCAGTATCCGCCGCCGTGCCAGGCCCGGGCTCCGCCACCGCGGACCACGGGCCGGTTCCGGCGGACCCGGGCTCGGCCGCAGAAGGACTTGCATGAAGATTTTGATGGTGTCGTGGGAGTACCCGCCGGTCGTGGTGGGCGGGCTCGGCAGGCACGTGCATCACCTCGCCGTCGAACTGGCCGCGGCCGGTCACGAGGTGGTCGTGCTGTCCCGGCGTCCCTCCGGCACCGACGCCGCGACCCATCCCACGCACTCCTACATCGCCGACGGCGTGCTGGTGGTGGCGGTCGCGGAGGACCCGCCGGTCTTCGACTTCGGCGAGGACATGCTCGCCTGGACGCTGGCCATGGGGCACGCGATGGTGCGCGCGGGCGTCGCGCTCGGCAAGCCGGGCATCGGCGACGGCTGGACGCCCGACGTGGTGCACGCGCACGACTGGCTGGTCGCCCACCCCGGCATCGCCCTGGCCGAGTATTACGACGTGCCGCTGGTGTCGACCATCCACGCCACCGAGGCGGGCCGGCACAGCGGCTGGGTCGCGGGCAAGGTCAACAAGCAGGTGCACTCGGTGGAGTGGTGGCTTGCCAACGAGTCCGACGCGCTGATCACCTGTTCGTCGTCCATGCAGGACGAGGTCGAACGGCTCTACGGCCCGGAGCGGATCCCGATGACGGTGATCCGCAACGGAATCGATGTGGGCGCGTGGACTTTCCGCCCGCGCTCGCCGCGCAGCGGTCCGCCCCGGTTGCTGTACGTGGGCAGGCTCGAGTACGAGAAGGGCGTGCAGGACGCGATCGCCGCGCTGCCCCGCATCCGCCGCGCCCATCCCGGCACCACCCTGACCGTCGCCGGCGTCGGCACCCAGTTCGAGTGGTTGCGCGAGCGCGCCCGGGTGCACCGCGTGGCGCGAGCGGTGACCTTCGCCGGTCAGCTCGACCACGCCGAACTGCTCGGCTGGCTGCACGGCGCCGACGCGATCGTGCTGCCCAGCCGGTACGAACCCTTCGGCATCGTCGCGCTCGAAGCGGCCGCGGCGGGCACCCCGCTGATCACCTCGACGGCGGGCGGCCTGGGCGAGGCGGTGATCGACGGCGTCACCGGCGCCTCGTTCGCGCCCGCGGACGTCGACGGCTTGGTCGAGGCGGTCCGCGCCACCCTCGACGACCCCGCCGCCGCGCAGCAGCGGGCCTACGCTGCCAGGGAACGGCTCACCGCCGATTTCGCCTGGGACGTGGTGGCGGCGGAGACCGCCCAGGTGTACCACTCGGCCAAGCGGCGGGTGCGCAACCCGCTCGGCCGCCCCTCGATCGTGGAACGTCCGCTGCCGGAACGCGATCCGAAGTAACCCCGGCCCGGCTAGGCCGCGAGCTTCTTGACGATGCGCTCGACGGTGAGCCAGGTGCGAGTGGTGATGTCCTTGCCGTACGTCTTCTCCAGCCACGCCATGAAGTCCGGCGTCTTGCCCGGCTCGCTGTTGTCGATGACCGCCAGGAAGGCGCGCGCGGCCTCGTCGTAGCCGACCACCCGGGTGAGCGGGTCTGGGTGCTCGGGCAGGCTGGGCGGCGGCTCGGCGGTGTCCTTGAGGAACGTCGCGATCAGGTACGTACCTCGCCCGTGGGTCAGACCGTGGAACGGGTCGGTGTCGAGCAGCGCGCGCAGTTCGTCGTGGCTGCGGATGATCGTGCCGCCACCGATCCCCAGTTCCCGGATCAGCGCCTGCTGGATGCGATCCTCGAGCTCGGGCACGTCGGACTCCGCGGTATGGAACACGATATTGCCGCTGGCCAGTACCGAACCGACGCCTTCGAAGCCGAGCGATTCGAAAACCCCGCGTAATTTGGCGTTGCTCATGTTCGGATTGCTCGGCATGATCCCGCGCAACAGCGCGGCGTAGGCAGTCATAGCGCCGAACCTACTCGCCCGCGCCGACGAATCCGGGCCTCGATCGGGCAGCCTCAGGTGTCCGCTCGGATCGGAGGTGCGGGCGCGGGGAACCCGAGCAGGCGACACTCGCCCAGCGACAGCCGCGCACGGCTCGGCGCGACGAACTCCGCGGATGAACGCGCGCCGCGCTCAGGCGCGACTGCGTAGACCCTCGACGGCCCCGAGGTGAGGCCGCCGCGACTCGTCCAGCTGTACCCGTCAGGCGGTCTGCGTGGCCCCGTTCTTCTTGCGGGCGATGTCCTCGAGCGCGGCGAGGTATTCCGCACGCTGTTCGGCACCCGCCTCCCAGGCCGCCTTGCGGTTCTTGACGACCTTGGCCGGTGCGCCGACGGCGATGCTGTAGTCCGGGATCTCGCCCTTGACCACGGCGTGCGCGCCGAGCACGCAGCCGCGGCCGACGCTGGTCTCACGCAGCACGGTCACCTTGGCGGCGATCCAGGTGTCGGGGCCGATGCGCACCGGGCTCTTCACGATCCCCTGGTCCTTGATCGGAACGTTGATGTCGTCCATCTTGTGGTCGAAGTCGCAGATGTAGCACCAGTCGGCGACCAAGGTCGACTCCCCGATCTCGATGTCGAGATAGGTGTTCACGACGTTGTCCTTGCCGAACACCACCTTGTCACCGATGCGCAGCGAACCCTCGTGGCAGCGGATCGCGTTGCCGTCGCCGATGTGCACCCAGCGGCCGATCTCCATGCGGGCCAGTTCCGGGGTGGCGTGGATCT
>NZ_BAFZ01000085.1 GCF_000308575.1 Nocardia exalbida NBRC 100660
CGGGCAAACTGCTGCGCGTGAAGTCTCCGGTGCCCGGCCGCACGCCCACGCCGGAAATCGCCGTCTCGGGCATCGGCAGCGCGGGGGACGTGTGCCGCGACAGCAAGGACAGCATCTGGATCACCGACCGCACCCCCGCCGAGGACCGGCTGCAACGGCTCGGCGACGACGGCGTGGTCACCACCACGTGGACCTGGCCGGACCGGCCCGGCGTCGCGGGCTGCGCCGCGGCGACCGACGGTGTAGCGATCTCGCTGACCCGCGCGAAGGCCCTCGCCATCGCCGCCGCCGACCCCAACACCCACGCGGTCACCGCGGCGCCGACCCTGATGGCGCAGGACAAGTACGGGCAGCTCGGCGGCGCGGCGGTCGGCGCCGACGGCACCATCTGGGTGACCACGGTGAACAAGACCGACGGCCAGCCCGGCCCGTTCGACGACCGCGTCGTCCGCATCCCGCCACCGCAGGCCGGAAGCGGCGGCCCGGACTGAGTTATCGGCGATTCTCAGGAGTCGTCACGGTCTACCGGGACGCCGAGGACGGTGAGGAAGGCGGTGGCCGCTGGTGGTCGGCTGCGGCTCCAGATGATGTATTCGACGCGGGCCGGGGCGTCGGAGACCTCGATGGTGACCACGCCCTCGAGTTGCGGCGCGTAGGCCGACGGCAGCATGGCTACGGCGAGGCCGGGGCGGACGAGGCGAGCGATGTAGTCGGCGCTGGTCACTTCGAAGGCGACGTCGCGGTCCAGGCCGGCGGCCGCGAAGGCCTGGTCGGATTGGAGGCGTCCGGCGGTTCCGGCCGGAAGGTCCACGAAAACCTCGGAGGAGAGTCTGCGCAGATCGACCGTGGGCGCGCCGGCGAGGGGATGGTCGGGGGCGACAACGGCGACGAGCCGGTCACGGGCGAGTTCGTGGGCGGCGACACCCCGTGGCCGGGCCGTGGTCGGCAATCCGAGAAAAGCCACGTCGAGGGCTCCCTGCGTGACTCGCTCGACGAGTTCCTCGCTCGCGCCCACCCGCAGGCTGATGCGCACGTGTGGGTACCGCTGCCGGAAATCGCGCAGCGCCTCCGGGATGTCGACCGCGGCGACGGTGGGGATCAGGCCGACGGCGAGCCTTCCCCGTACCTCGCCGACCGCCGCGGCGACCTCGGCGGCCGCGCGCTCGGCGGCGTCCAGGCACTGGCGGGCGGCCGGGAGGAACGCCGCACCGGCCGGAGTCAATCGCACCCGGCGGCTGGTGCGCTCGAAGAGTCTCGCGCCCAATTCCCGTTCCAAGCGCGCGATCTGGTGACTCAGCGCGGACTGGACGACCAGGCATCGCTCGGCGGCCCGAGTGAAGCTGTTCGTCTCGGCGACGGCGAGGACGTACCGCATCTGCTGAAGCTCCATGGATCAATCGTGTATCGAGATCGATGAAGTGACAAACATGTGTTGGACTCATTGATCGCACCGGGCGAGACTGCGAATGTGGAAAGTTCAGCAGCACAGAGGGTTTCCGGTAGAGACGGAAGTCTCCCTCGCACCGTCCTGACAGCGCTCGCTCCCGTGTCCTGGGGCACGACATATGTCGTCACCACCGAGCTTCTTCCCCCGGGACACCCGCTTTTCGCAGGGCTCCTGCGCGCGTTGCCCGCCGGTGTGCTCGCACTGGCGTTCACGCGGACCCTGCCGCGGGGAGCCTGGTGGGGCAAAGCCGCGGTGCTGGGCGTGCTCAACATCGGGCTGCTGTTCCCGCTGTTGTTTCTCGCCGCCGAACGCCTGCCAGGTGGGGTGGCCGCGACGTTGGCGGCGGCCCAGCCGCTCGTCGTGGCCGTCCTGGCGGTGGTGGTCCTGCACGAGAGCGCGTCGGCGTGGCGCCTGATCTGGGGCGCGGTTGGCGTCGTCGGCGTCGGCATGGTGGTGATCGGGCCGCATGCGACCCTCGACCTCGCGGGGATCGTGGCGGGCCTCGCCGCCGCGGCGTCGATGGCGCTGGGCTTGACGCTGACGAAGAAGTGGGGACGGCCCGCCGACGCGAGTCCCACCGCTTTCGCCGGCTGGCAACTCACCGCGGGAGGCCTGTTCCTGCTACCCCTCACGTGCCTCGTCGAGGGTTCGCCTCCCGCGATCGACCCGCCCGCTGCCCTCGGCTACGTCTGGCTGGGTCTGGTCGGCGGTCTGCTCGCCTATGTCCTCTGGTTCCGCGGGATCGGGACACTGCCGGTCACCTCGGTCGCGGTTCTCGTCCTGCTCTCGCCGCTGGTCGCCGCGGTTATCGGCGCGATCCTGCTCGGCCAGACGCTCGGCCCGATCCAGCTCGCCGGGTTCGGGCTCGCGCTGGCCGCGATCGTCGCGGGACAGCTTCCCGCGCCCAGCCGCTCATCCCACGTTGTCCCGGCACCCGAAGGGGTACTGAAATGAAGATCACCGTCATCGGAGCAAACGGCATGGTCGGCTCCCGCGTCGTCGGCGAAGCCTCGAGGCGGGGCCATGAGGTTGTCGCCGTGTTCCGCAAACAGCCGCCGACCGTTCTGCCTCCCGGGGTGATCGCGGTCGAGGGCGACGCGAACGACCCCGCCCGGATGGGTGACCTGTTCCACGGCACCGACGCGATCGTGGCCGCGACCCGCCCGGGCCCCGGCCAGGAACACACCGTCACGGCGACGACGACCGCCCTGCTGGACGCGGCCACGGCTACCCGGACCCGCATCCTCGTGGTCGGCGGCGCTGCCCCGCTCCGCAATCCGGAACGTCCCGATCGGCTGGTCCTCGACAGTCCGGAGTACGTACCGCCCGCGATCCGCCCGATCGCCGCCGCCAGCGTCACGCAATGGGAAATCTGCCGAGCGCATCCGGCCGACTGGGTCTATCTCAGCCCGCCCGCCCTCCTCGAACCCGGACAGCGCACCGGCACGTATCGACGCGGCACCACCACCCTGATCACCGGCGCCGACGGCGCGTCCCGGATCTCGGCGGAAGACTTCGCCGTGGCGGTCCTGGACGAACTCGAGAACCCAGGTGAGAGCAGGCATTTCACTGTCGGTTACTGAGCGCGGACTCCGGGACTGCCGGACGCCATCCGCGATCGGCGGCTCTGGGGATGGAGGGACGATGGGATGAGGAGAGTCTTCGTGATCTCGGCCGCACTGGCCTGTCTCGGCGCTACTGCGCTGGTATCCACCGACCGAACAGCGGCGCACCGCCCGGTCCGCACCGCGATCGACCTGCCCGCCGGGTTCCAGCCGGAGGGCATCGCGATCGGGTCGCGACCGGTGGCCTACTTCGGTTCGCGGACAGACGGCTCCATCTACCGCGCCGACCTGGTGACCGGCCGGGGCGACATCCTGAGCCCCGGGCCGGGTACGCCGGCATTGGGGATGCGCATCGACCACCGCGACCGGCTGTTCGTCGCCGGAGGCACCGGAGGCGACGCCCGCGTCATCGACACCCGCACCGGCGCGGTGCAGGCGAACTACCGGCTCGCGCCGCCGCCGGACACGTTCGTCAACGACGTGGTACTCACGCCCGCGGGCGCGTGGTTCACCGACTCGCGGACACCCGTGCTGTACCACCTGCCCATCGGCGACGACGCTGTCCTGCCGCCACCCGCGGCGGTGGTGCGTCGCCCGCTGACCGGCGACATCCGCTACCAGCCCGAAGCGATCAACGCCAACGGGATCGTGCGCACGCCGGACGGTACCGGGCTGATCATCATGCAGTCGGTGACCGGCCGGTTGTTCCGTGTAGACCCGGCGACCGGTACGACGCGGCGGATCGATCTCGGCGCCGAGTCGCTGCCCGACGGCGACGGACTGCTGTTGTGCGGCAGCACATTGTTCGTCGTCCAGAACCGGTCCAACGCGATCGCCGTGGTCGCGCTCGATCCCGCGGGCACGACGGGCACGGTCGAACGGCGCGTCACCGACCCGCGTTTCGACGTACCGACGACCGTGGCCGCGTTCGGCGAACACCTGTACCTGCCGAACGCCCGCTACACCACGCCGCCGACCTCGAGCACGCTCTACAGCTCCGTCGCGGTCGATCGGCCCCGATAGAGAATCAGCTGCAAGCAGCGAGCACGAGCTCCCGGACGCGGGCCGCGTCGGCCTGCCCCCGGGTCGCCTTCATGACGTCGCCGACGATCTTGCCCGCCGCCTGCACCTTGCCGGAGCGGATCTTGTCGGCGATGTCGGGGTTGGCGGCCAGGGCCTTCTCCACCTCCGACTGCAAGGCGCTGTCGTCGCTGACCATGCCGAGGCCCTTGGCTTCGACGATCTGCGCCGGGTCGCCCTCTCCGGCCAGCACGTGGTCGACGACCTGCTTGGCCACCTTGTTGTTGATCGTCTTCGCGTCGACCAGCTTGATCACCTCGGCGACCTGGGCCGGGGTGATCGGCAGCTCGTCCAGCGCGACCTCGCGCTCCTTGGCCTTCTCGGTGAGGTAGGCGACCCACCAGGAGCGCGCCTCGTTGGCCGGGGCGCCTGCGTCGACGGTGGCGATGATCAGGTCCAGCGCACCCGCGTTGACCAGGTCGCGCATCACCTCGTCGGACAGGCCCCAGTCGGACTGGATGCGCGCGCGGCGCAGCCAGGGGTACTCCGGGATGGTGTCGCGCAACCGCTCCACCCACTCCGCGTCGGGCGCGACCGGCTCGAGGTCGGGCTCGGGGAAGTAGCGGTAGTCCTCGGCGGTCTCCTTGCGGCGGCCGGGCGAGGTGGTGCCGTCGCTCTCGTGGAAGTGGCGGGTCTCCTGCACGATCGTGCCGCCGCTCGCCAGCACCGCCGCCTGCCTGCGCATCTCGTAGCGCACCGCGACCTCGACGCTGCGCAGCGAGTTGACGTTCTTGGTCTCGGTGCGGGTGCCGAATTCGGTTGCGCCGACCGGCATCAGGGAGACATTCGCGTCGCAGCGCAGCGAGCCCTGCTCCATCTTCACGTCGGAGACGCCGAGCGACTTCAGCAGATCTCGCAGCGCCGTCACGTAGGCCCGCGCCACCTCCGGCGCCCGCTCCCCCGCGCCGGTGATCGGCTTGGTGACGATCTCGATCAACGGCACGCCCGCCCGGTTGTAGTCCAGCAGGGAGTGGCTGGCGCCGTGGATGCGACCGGTCGCGCCGCCCACGTGCACCGACTTGCCGGTGTCCTCCTCCATGTGCGCGCGCTCGATGTCCACGCGGAAGGTGCTGCCGTCGTCGAGCAGCACGTCCAGGTGCCCGTTCGTGGCGATCGGCTCGTCGTACTGGCTGATCTGATAGTTCTTCGGCTGATCGGGGTAGAAGTAGTTCTTGCGCGCGAACCGGCCCCACGGGGTGATCGAACAGTTCAGCGCCAGCCCGATCCGGATCGCGGACTCGACGGCCTTCTGGTTCACCACCGGCAGCGAGCCCGGCAGACCGAGGCACACCGGGCACACCTGGGTGTTCGGCTCGGCGCCGAACTCGGTCGGGCAACCGCAGAACATCTTCGTCGCGGTGTTCAGCTCGACGTGGACCTCCATGCCGAGCACCGGCTCGAACCGGGCGAGGACATCCGAGTAATCCATCAGGTCGACCGTGGGTGCGCTCATGGCCATCAGTTTAGGTAAACGCTCCCGCCGCAGCGCAGCGGCTCTCGCGTCGTGCGGCGGCGCGCTACTTCACCGGGACCCGCTGACGCAGCCAGCCGGTGACGTAGTCGAGCACCTCGGGGGCGATCGTCGTCTCGATGGTGCTGTACTCGCTGGGACGGCCGGTCTCGGTGGGCTGCATCAGGTGGTTGAGCCCCGGGAAGACGTGGACGGTCGCATCGGGGTCGGCGGCGAGATGGTCGCGCATCGGCTGCTCGCTCTGCGCCGGGGGCACCTGGAGATCCTTGCCGCCGAAGAACGCGAGCACCGGCACGCGCAGGGCCGCGAGGGCGGGCGCCGGATCGTAGGCGACCAGGGCGGCCAGATACGGCGTGATCTGCGCGGCCGCCTGGTCGTCGGGCACGCGCTGGTCGGCGGGCAGCGACTGGTTCTGCCGGATGGCCAACTGCCGAGCGCCGTCCAGGTCACCCGCTTTCAGCAGGGCGGCCAGTTCGGTGGTGTCGCGCACCCGGGTCTCCACCTGGTCCGGAGGAGTGCCGTTCGCGGCGGCGAGCAAGCGGGTCTGCTCGATGAGCACATCCGCACCGGGGACACCCGGCCCGGCCATCAGGACGGCGAACGCGACGCCGCTGTCGGGGCGCGCGGCGACCAGCGGTGCGAGGTAACCGCCTTCGCTGTGCCCGAAGAGCCCGACCCGGGCCGGGTCGACCTCGGGGCGGGCGCGCAGGAAGCGGACACCCGCGGCGGCGTCCTCGGCCAGGTCGGCGTAGTTCGCGTCGTCCAGTTTGCCGCCGGTGCCGCCGACGCCCCGGTCGTCGGTGCGCAGCACGGCGTAGCCCGCGCGGGTGAAGGTGTCGGCCAGCAGCAGGAACGGCTTGTGGCCCATGAGGTCTTCGTTACGGTCCTGGGGGCCGCTTCCGGAGATCATGAGGATGGCGGGGAACGGGCCCGGCCCCTGCGGTTCGGTCAATGTGCCCGCGATGGTGATGTCGCCGTCGCGGTAGGTGACGTCCTCGGTCTTGTACGGGAACGGCGGCTTCGGTTCCTGTGGGCGAGCGGGCGGCGTCACCTTGCCTCGGCTCAGCGTGAGCCGGAAGCTCTGGCCCGCCTGGGTGAAATCGCCGGCGATCCGGTCGCTTCCGGACTCGTACTCGCCACGGAACACCGGGTCGCCCGGGATATCGGGGATCGCGAACGACACGCCGTTGCGGTCGGTGCTGACGTCCTTCAGCTGCGTGCCACTCACGCCCTGCAAGGGAATGTCGATGGTGGCCGTACCGTCGTCGCGGAAGCTCACTCCGACTTGCAGGGGCTGACCGGGGACCTCGATGGCGCCGTGCCAGTCACCGGTGGTCGGCTCGGGCGGATTCGACTCCGTACACCCTGCCGCCAATGCCGCGATGACCAACAGAGCCAACGCGATCAGTCGCCCACTGCGCATGCGACTCACAGTACCGACGATTCGGACCGTCCCCGGCTATTCGCCGCGCGCAAGCGCTACCCGAAGAACGCCTCCGCCTCGCGGTGGCGTTCGGCGGGCACCCGCTTGAGCTGCTTGGTGGCCTCCGACAGCGGAACCAGGTCGATGCTGGTGCCGTGCAGCGCGACCATCTGACCGAACTTGCCCGCGTGCACCGCCTCGGCCGCGTGCAGGCCGAAGCGGGTGGCCAGCACCCGGTCGTAGGGCGTGGGGCTGCCGCCGCGCTGCACGTGGCCGAGCACGGTGGTGCGTACCTCTTTGCCGATGCGCCGCTCGATCTCCACGCCGAGTTGCTGGGCGACGCCGGTGAACCGCTCGTGGCCGAACTCGTCGATACCGCCCTCGCGCAACGTGAATCCGGAGTCCGGCGCCGGGTGCGACCCCTCGGCGACCACGCAGATGAAGTGTTTGTCGCCGCGCTGGAAGCGCCGCTTGATCATCGCGCACACCTCGTCCACCTCGAACGGGACCTCGGGCACCAGAGTCAGGTGCGCGCCCGCCGCCATGCCGGCGCCGATCGCGATCCAGCCCGCGTGCCTGCCCATCACCTCGATGAGCATGACGCGCTGGTGCGACTCGGCGGTGGTGTGCAGCCGGTCGATCGCCTCGGTGGCGATGTTCAGGGCGGTGTCGTGGCCGAAAGTGACGTCGGTGCAGTCGATGTCGTTGTCGATGGTCTTCGGCACGCCGACCACCGGCACGCCCTCGTCGGACAGCCAGCTCGCGGCCGTCAGCGTGCCCTCGCCGCCGATCGGGATCAGCGCTTCGATGCCGTTGTCGTCCAGGGTCTGTTTGATCCGGCCCAGGCCTGCGCGCAGCACGTCGGGGTTGGTGCGGGCGGTGCCGAGGATGGTGCCGCCCTTGGTGAGGATCCGGTCGGTGCGGTCGTCATTGCGGATCTGGATCTTGCGATCCTCCAATAGACCGCGCCAACCGTCCTCGAAGCCGACGATCGCGTCTCCGTAGCGGCCGTTCGCGGTACGAACGATGGCGCGGATGACCGCGTTCAGTCCTGGGCAGTCTCCGCCTCCGGTCAGAACTCCGATGCGCATGGCCGTTATCTTGCCCTTCATGTCCGATCTCGGCAGCCCCGCCCCCGTGAACGGCGTGTAACACCGACCTGGACGGATGGCCTCATGCGGCCGGGCAGCGCCCCCCGGCCAGCTCGTCGAGATGCTCGGAGACGACCGTGGCCAGTTTGTCCAGGATGTTCATACCGTCGCTGAACGATCCGGACTCCGGCTGCACCGCGATCGCGATCGCGATCTTGCCCGAGGGGATGTTGATGACCCCGAACTGGCGCACGAGATAGGCGCCCGAGATGTCCGGCCCCCAGCCGCCCTTGAACTCGGCGCCACTGAACTCGCCGAGACCCCAGCGCTGGCTTGCGATGACCTGTTCCATCAGTGAGGTCACGCGCTCGGCCTGGGGCAGACAGGGCAGCCGCGAGGCGAACCGCACCTGGTCGGTCAGCGACCATTCCGCTTGCCCGAATGCCGAATGCTCGGCACGGGCACGGGTCGCGGGTACGACGGTCCTGGTGTCACCGCCCTCGCGCAACACCGTCTGCACGGCCTGCGCCGCCTCCTGCGCGGTGCCCAGCGACTGCCAGAGCGCGTCGGCGGCGGCGTTGTCTGACTGCGTGATCGCGGCCGACGCGGCGTAGCTGGTGCTGCTCGAACTGCGCCGGAGCGCGGCGATGGTCAGCGGGACCTTCATCGTCGACCAGGCCGGGCCGCTGGTCCATTCGCCGAAGGTGACCACCTGCTCGCCGCCTACCGGCATGACGGCCATGCCGAGCTTCCCGCGCACACCCGCCGCGAGTTCGGCGTAGCTCGCGGCCAGGGTGCCCGGCACGATGAGCGACAACCCCTTCTGGTCGGTACGCGCCGCGGCCTCGGTAATGCTGGGTTCGGTCGACGCCGGATCTTCCGCGCGGTTGGTTCCGCATCCGGCTACCAGAGTTACGACAAGCGCCGCACAACCCAGGACGGTTCGAGTTCTGCGGAATAGATCAATAGACATTCTCGACACATTCTTTTCGCGAGCTCCGCCGGGCTGCGCCGCTGGTCCGGCGTTCCGATACCGTACTTGCCCGGCTCGCCGGCCGTCGGCCGCGACGGCGGGGGCGCGGCCACGGGTCGGCTGATCCTTGTGGCCCCGCCAGGTGACGACGGCGTGGTCAACAAGCATGGACACCTCCACCTACCCGCCCGATGTCGCCGAGCGGCCGGGGTCGGCAGCGGCGCTGCTCGCCGCGACCTCACCCGAGAACTGCTTCTCGTTATCCCGGAGAACGTACTAGATGAATTGATTACGCCCCAGTTCGCCGAAAACTCCTGACCGCCACCCGCACTGCCGAACCGAGCGCCGCACACCGGTCCCGCTCAATAGCATTGGAGTATTACCGCAGGATTCATCGGGTGCCGAGGCGCGGAATTCGATGGTCCGATTTTTCGGGGAGCACGTTCGGCGGGCTTCACGACATGAGGCCTCGGACCCCACCCGCACCCCTTCGCACTACCGGCACGCGCCTGCGAATCCGAGGATCGGACGGTCGACACACACCGGGCCGACGGCCACCGCGTCGGTGCCGCGCCCGGCCGAGGAGTCCGTAGCCACATGCGTTTCCCGCACACCGCGCGAGCGCTCGGTGGCTATTATATTCCATTTCGGCT
Source organism: Nocardia exalbida NBRC 100660 (assembly GCF_000308575.1). Taxonomy (GTDB): domain Bacteria; phylum Actinomycetota; class Actinomycetes; order Mycobacteriales; family Mycobacteriaceae; genus Nocardia; species Nocardia exalbida. The sequence continues at coordinate 9,704 of NZ_BAFZ01000085.1, forward strand.
ATATTGCCGATATGGCATCTACGTTCGAGGCACTGGCCGAGCCTCGCCGCCGGGAGATCCTCGACCTGTTGCGCGAACGGGAACGACTGGTCGGCGATTTGGTCGCCGAGCTGCGATTGGCTCAGCCCACCGTGTCCAAGCACCTGAAGGTCCTGCGGGGCGCGGGCCTGGTGGACGTGCGCCAGGACGCGCAGCGCCGCTGGTACCGGTTGCGGCCCGAACCGCTGACCGAGATCGAGGCATGGCTCGCGCCCTACCGGCGGATGTGGGAATCGAGCCTGGACGCCCTGGAACGTCATCTCGGCGCCATACCCGACGAGGAAGGACAACCATGAGCGATTCCCGAGCACAACTGCGCACCGTCGACGGCGCCCCCACCCTGCGGTTCGAACGCAGGCTGGCCCATCCCCCGGAGAAGGTGTGGCGCGCGATCAGCGACCCGGGCGAGATGGCCGCTTGGTTCCCGGCCGCTGTCACCACCGAACCGCGGCCCGGCGCCGCGATGCGCTTCACCTTCGCCGACGCACCCGAGACGATCGATCGCACCTCCGGCGGCGAGGTGCTCGAATACGACCCGCCCAAGGTCTACATGTTCCGATGGAACCGGGATGTGCTGCGATTCGAGCTCGTGGCGGACGGCGACGGGACACGGCTGATCTTCACCCACGTCCTCGGCGGCGGACCGGAGGCGCGACTCGGCGCGGCGAGGTCCGCGGTCGGCTGGGACCGTTGCCTGTCGGCCCTCACGGCCGCACTCGACGGCGCGCACACCGAGCCCGACGCGACCTGGCTCGCCGACATCGAGGGCTACATCGCGGATTTCGGGCTCGACAGGGGTGACTGCGAAGCGGTCGCCGACGGCTATGTGCTGCGGTACGCCCGCGACCTGGTGTGGCAGCCGCTGGACCGGTTGTGGTCGTTGCTCGTCGAACGGGAGACTCCGTCGGTGGGCGCCCACCCGCCCGTCCGGGCGACGAACCCGCATGTCGAGGCGGGCGAACTGCTCGATGTCGAGCCGCCCCGGTCGATGGAGTACCGGTGGCGGCACGACGGCGCCGTCGCCGGCACGGTGCGCTGGGCCTTCGAAGCCGATCCCGACCTGGGCGTGCGGGTGGTGCTCACCCAGACCCTGCCCGCGAAGCCGGCCGCGCTACGGCCGGAACTGCTGGCCGCCTGGCAGGTACACCTGGAACTCTTCTTCGCCGCCACCCAAGGGGACATCCGTTGCCCTTGGCCCGCCGAGCGCGTCGCCGTGCTGGCCGAACGGTACGCGGCGGACCTCCGCGAATGAGCGGGCCCATCGCCTGAACCTCCAACCGCATCCCCGACTGTCACCGGCCGCGAATCCATCTCGCACGAAAGGCGATTCGCGCGGACGGCGCATTCTCGGCAAAGCGATCCGGCGGCCGCGCCCCCGGCCGGATTCGGCCGCCGCGGCTAGATCACCGCGCCGCGTGCCCAGCGGATAGCTCCGCATTCACCGATCGAGCGGCTCAAACGACCCCACCACCGGGTGCCAACTGCTTACGATCCCGTAGCACATCGCGAAACATGCACCTGCTCGGCGCGAAACCGACCGCGTGACCGCACGCGTCGGTGAAGCGCCTTCCCTTCTGGAGTCATGCCCTTTGTCCACGCCACAGTCCCCACAATCCGCCTCCGAGAGCACGAAAAGCTGTCCCGTACAGCACGGTTCGCCACTCGACTCCGACGGCCCCCGGTTCCCGCTGTATACGGAGGCATTCGCCGCCGATCCCCATCGCGCCTACCGAGAGATGCGCCACCGATACGGCTCGCTCGTGCCGATCGAACTGGCGCCGAACGTGCCCGCCACGTTGGTGATCGGCTATTACACCGCGTTGCGAATCCTCAACGACCCGGTGCATTTTCCCTCGGACCCACGGACTTGGCAGCAGGACATTCCCGCGGGCTGCCCGATCCTGCCGATGATGGAGTGGCGGCCGAACGCGTTGCGCAGCACCGGATTCGAGCATCAGCGCTACCGGCAGGTGAATGTCGCGAGTATCGGCGAAGTGGATCTGCACGCGTTGCATTCGACGACCGAGCAGATCGCGGGCCCGCTGATCAATGCCTTCTGCCAGGACGGCGCTGCGGACCTGATCAGCCAGTACGCGTTTCCGCTGACGTTCGCGGTGCTCAACTCGGTGCTCGGCTGCCCGCCGGAGATCGGGCAGCAAGTCGCGATGGGCATGGCCGCCATCTTCGAAGGCGTCAACGCGGACAAGGGCAACGCGATGCTCGCCGACGCGCTGTACGACCTGGTGCAGATGAAGCGGAGGAGTCCGGCCGACGACATCACCTCGCGACTGCTGCGCCACCCCGCCGCGCTCGACGACATGGAGATGATCCACCAGCTGGTCACCTTGTACGGGGCGGGCATCGAACCCCAGCAGAACCTGATCGCCAACACTTTGCGATTGATGCTCACCGACCGCAGGTTCGCGGGCGGGATATTCGGCGGCAGTCTTTCCACCCGGGACGCGCTCGACGAGGTGCTGTTCGACGACCCGCCGGGGGCGAACTACTGCTTCAGCTACCCGAAGCAGCCGATCCTGATCGACGACGTCTGGTTGCCCGCGCACCAGCCGGTCGTGATCAGCATGGCCGGCTGTAACCGCGACCCGGCGATCCACACCGGCGAGTACACCGACAGCCGTGCGCACCTCGCCTGGGGAGCCGGGCCGCACGCCTGCCCCGCCCGATCGATGGCCTATCTGATCGCGCAGGACGCCATCGACCAACTCCTCGACGCGCTGCCCGAGATGCGGCTCGCGGTCCCGGCGGAGGAGCTGACCTGGCGACCGGGTCCGTTCCACCGGGCCCTCGTATCGTTGCCCGTCGTGTTCCCCGAATCCCCGCCGATGCCCGCGTTCGGGTAGCGAACCGCGCCCGCCGGGCGCCGCGGCGGCCGCGCCCGGGCCGTACGACCGCGCCCTGACCGCGATCGATCGAATTTTGTTCGCGCTGATCGTGATTGGTGTCAAACGCGCCGCGACGGCGCAGAATCCACGCGGCAGCCGCGAAGCGCTCATCCGACCGATCCCGTCAGGAGCACATGTGACCACTTCCCTTCCGGTGAACCTCAAGCACGCGCGCGACATCCATCCCGACATCGACGTGCCGCTGGTTCGAGACGCCATCCACCCGGAGCGGGCGCTGTGGTCGGCTGCGGAACTACACCGGCTGACCAGCCTGGTGGCCGCCGAACTGGCGACTCCGCTGCTGGACATCGTGCGATTCGATGCCGATCAGCGCTGGTGGACCCGCCTGGCCTTGACCATGGGCGTCGAGTTGTGGCTGCTGTCCTGGGCGCCGGGACAGGGCACCGAACCGCACGACCACGGCGGCGCCTCCGGTGCGTTCACCATGACCGTGGGGGAACTCAGCGAGGAGTATCTGCATCTCGGCGGTTCGATCCGGAAGGCGGAACGGCGAGCGGGCGACACGGTCGGCTTCGGCCCCGATCGGGCGCACCAGCTGCGCAACGACAAGCTGTGGCCGGCCGCGTCGGTGCACGCGTACTCGCCGCCGCTGCGTCCGGTCCGCGAATACCGTACGCTGGCGGACTTCGCAGGAACGTCGGTGAGCGGAGTGGGTGCACGATGAGTACAGGCGCCGAGGACATGGTCGCGCGCGCCAGGGCGCGACTGGAGCGGGTGACACCGGAGCAGGCCGCCGCGGTGCAGTCCCGGGGTGGACTGATCGTGGACATCCGGCCGCACGCGAACCGGATCGCCGAGGGCGAGATACCGGGCGCGGTGGTGGTCGAACGGATCGTCCTGGAGTGGCGCTTGGATCCGAACGGCGAGCACCGGCTACCGAGCCTCACCTCGGACACTCCCGTGGTGATCGTGTGCAACGAGGGCTACGCCTCGAGCCTCGCGGCGGCCGACGGGTTGCGCCTCGGGCTGCGGCGGGTGACCGACCTCGTGGGCGGTTTCCGGGCGTGGAAGGCGGCGGGCCTGCCGGTTGTCGCGGGCGGAACCCCGGCCGTGCCCTAGCCGGTCCCCCATTCCGGGCGACGCGGCGTCAATCGGGCAGCCGTCAGTAGACGTAGACGACCGCGTTCTCACCGCCGCTGCAAGTGACGAGCGACCCCTCGGGCAGGCAGTTCATGGTGTAGGACCGGCCGGTGACCGGGCTGGTCGCGACGACCGTGCGCGGTGCGTCGCGAGTCGCGTTCTGTGCCGCACCGTTCGCGGCATAGGCGCTGCGCACCGCTTCCGCGAACGCGCAACTGGTCACCGGGGTACCCGTCGCCGACTGGGTGAACGTCCCGGAGGCGGCTTGCCCCTGGCCGCACGGTTTCGCGCCGGGAGGCAGCGTCACCGGAGTCGTCTTCGCCGAGGTGGACGTCGCGGGCGAGGACGATGTGCGAGTCGGCGCCTGGGTGCTGGGCCGCGCGGCCGGCGCGGGCGCCTCGGAAAGGGCGGCGGCGGGTGTCGGCTCGACTTCGCCGGAGCCGAACGACTGCCAGGCGATCGCGCCGCCCACGGTCAGCGCGACGATGGCGAAGACGGCCACCATGATGGGTAGCGCTATCGAGCGACCCGCACGCGACGAGGAGTAATCGGACTCGTCGTAATCGTCGTAGCCGTACTCCGGCTCGTCGCGGCCCACCGGATGGCCGGTGCGCGCGGGGTAGTCACCGTGCGGCGGATAGTCGGTACGTGCCGCGTAGCCGTCCTGCCCTGCCGGTTCCAGATACTGGGTCGGCGCCGCGTCCGGTGCGGGAAGATAACCGGACGTGCCCTGCGGGGCGACCGAGCCGGGTCCTCGATCCGGATAGGGCGCGGTCTCCGGGTAGTTCTCGACTCCCGGATGCGGTCCCTCGGCGAAGGCGGAACCAGGCGCCTGGGAGTAGGCCTGCGGCGGCATATCGGAATACGCCCGAACCTCGGTCGGCTCCGCATAGCTTCGCGTGGCATCCGGATCGGCCTGCGCGAAGTCCTCCGGCTGCGCCGCGTACGGCTGCGGCGGCACGTCGAAATACGGCTGATCTCCAGTCGGTTCCGCATAGCTTCGCGTGGCGTCGGGATCGGCCTGCGCATAGTCCTGCGGCTGTCCCGGGTAGGCCTGCCCGGAATCGAAGTAGTCCTGTGCGGCCGGATCGGCGAAATTCCGCGGATACACCTGCGTCGGCGGGGCCGGATGCTCCGGTGCCTGCGGGTATCCCGCGGATTCCAGATATGCCTGGGTTTCCGGGTAAAGGTGCGCGTCCGGGAAGGGGCGCATCGGAGGCAATTCCACCTCCGGTGTCGACGACGCTCGCGGCCCCGACGGGCGCGGGGTCGTTTCCGCGGGCGGAAGCGGCGTGAACTGGAATTCCGCGGGCCGGATCACCGTCGGCGCGCTCGGATGGATCACCGCGGAAAGCGAGAGTTCGCCCGTCGATTCCGGCGCGGCCGCCGCACCGGGGCGCTGGGACCGGTCGGGTGCCCGCACCACCAGCATCGGCCCGGTGGCAGGCGCCGAGGTGAGCGCGGTGCGCGCCGCCCTGGCCAACGCGGTCGCGGTCGGGAAGCGGTCGGCCGGGTCCTTGGCCATACCGCGGCTCACCACCTCGTCCAACGCGGCAGGAATGCCGGCGGCCTGCGTGCTCGGCCGCGGCGGCGGATCGGACATGTGCGACTTGATCAGCACGTTCATGCTGGCCGACGGGAACGGCGTCGCTCCGGTCAGGCATTCGTGCAGCACGCAGGCCAGCGAGTAGACGTCGGCGCGGCCGGTCACCGGTCCGACGTCGAAGCGTTCCGGGGCCATGTAGATGTAGGAGCCGACCGCCATGCCGACCAAGGTCACCGCGCTGTCGCCCTCGGTGTGCGCGATGCCGAAATCGGCGAGATACGCGAAATCCGCGTCGGTGACCAGAATGTTCGCCGGTTTCACGTCGCGGTGCACCAGATTGCTCGCGTGCGCGGCGTCCAGCGCGGAGGCGATCTGCTCGATGATGCCGACGGCGCGGGCGGGGCTCAGCGGCCCCTGACCGCGCAACATGGTGCGCAGGTCGGCGCCCCGGACCAGCCGCATGTCGATGAACAGCACGCCGTCGATCACGCCCCAGTCGTGGATCGGGATGACGTGCGGTTCGGCCAGCCGGGCGGCGGCCTGCGATTCGCGCCGGAAACGCAACTGGTACATCGGGTCTTTGGCGAGTTCTTCCGACAGCAGCTTGACCGCGACCGCGCGGTCCTTGACCGTGTCGTATGCCTCGTAGACCTCCCCCATTCCCCCCTTGCCCAGCAGCGACCGCAGTTCGTACGGCCCGAAACGCGTGCCGGTTCTCGGCCCAGGTTCCTGCACCCGTCATCCTCCGCATCCCGGGCGGGGATCGCACACCGAGATCACGCGGTACGCGACCGGAGCCCACCCGTCACAGAGTGGATTCTCCGGGTGTCACCACCCCGTGGTCAAACGCGAACACGATCGCCGCGGCGCGATCCCGGAGTTCGAGCTTCCCGAAGATATGTCCCACATGACTTTTCACGGTCACTTCCGAGATGCCGAGCTCGCGAGCGATCTCCGCGTTCACCCGGCCGCGCCCGATCAGTTCGAGCACCTCGTACTCGCGGGCGGTCAGGTCGGACAGGCGGGCGTCGGTGTTGGTGCGCACCGGGCGCACCGTGCGATAGGCCGACAGCACGCGGCCGGTCACCGCGGGGTCGAGCCAGGCTCCGCCGCCCGCGACCATCCGCACCGCGCGGATGAGGTCCTCGGCGGGCGAGTCCTTCAGGATGAATCCGGCGGCGCCCGCGCGCAGCGCCCCGGACAGCAGCTGATCGTCGTCGAAGGTGGTGAGCACGAGAACCGGCGGAGCGCCGTCGCGCGCCCGCAGCATCCTGGTCGCGTCGATGCCGCCGACCCGTTTCATCCGCAGGTCCATCAGCACCACGTCGGGGCGGGCCTGGGCCACGGCGGCCGGGACCTCGTCGCCGTCGGCGCACTCGCTGACCACGAATCCGTCTCGCCTGCGCAGGATTCGCCGCAGCCCGCCGCGCACGAGTTCCTGATCGTCCACCACCAGCACCGTCACGGCATCTTCGCCACTCGCGGGCGAGGTCAGGCTCACGACCGGACCTCGCCGACGCCCGGCTCCGCCGTGCGCGACGGCACGCCGCACCCTGGGCTCACCCGCCGACGCTCACTCACAACCACCTCACCCACGCCCCGCTCGACCGTGCGCAACAGCACGCTGCACCCTCGGCTCACCCGCCGACACTCACACACAACCACCTCGCCGAAGCCCGGCTCTATCGTTCGCGACGACGACGCGCCGTATTCCCGGTCGACTCGCTGACGCTCGCTCACGAACCCTCCCGTCCGTTCGTCGCGGACCCGGGCAGCACCGGACACGACAGTCCGCCGCGGGCGGGCGCGAGCGGAATACCGGCGCGCACCGACCAGCCGCGGTCCGATGGCCCGGCGGTCATGCGGCCGCCGAGCAGTTCGGCGCGCTGACGCATGCCGGAAAGCCCCATGCCCGCGCCGCGGTGGGCGGGTAGTCCGCCGGGCACCGTGTTGTCCACCGTGAGGGTGACCATCGTCGCGTCCACCGCGAGCCGGACCCCGGCGGACGCGCCGTGCGCGTGCTTGACGACGTTCGCCAGCGACTCCTGGCAGATCCGGTACAGCGCGAGCCCGACCGCAGGTGACACCGCGCCCACATCGCCGTCGCGGTCGTAACGCACGTCCAGACCCGCCCGCACGAAATCGCCGACCAAGTCCTCGATGTCCTCCACGCCCGGTTCCGGGACCTGCTTCCAGGGGCGCGCGTCGAGCAGGCCGACGGTGCGGCGGATGTCGGCCATCGCCTGCCGCCCGAGCCGTTCGGCATCGGTCAGCGCTTCCACGGCTTCGTCCACGTCGCGGTCGGTCTGCAACGCGTGCCGGGCCGCGGTGAGATGCAGCAGCGTGACGCTCAGCGAGTGCGCGATCACGTCGTGCACTTCCCTGGCGATCCGGTGGCGCTCCTCGTCGGCGGCCTGCGCCGCGCGGATGTCCTGGTAGCCGCGTTCCTGGTAGAGGAAGCGGCGCTGATATTGCAGCATCAGCCCGGCCATCCAGCCGAACGCGATGCCGACCAGATAGGTGGGCAACCCCTCCGGGACGTGGCCGATCGCGTCGAAGGCGACCAGTTGCAGCATCATCGCGACCGTGACCGGGATGCTCACCCGTTTCGGCGCGATCGCCGCGATCTCCCCCGCGGCGGCCACCAGGACGAACGGAGCGAAGTCTGCCGCGACCGGCTGGGCGAGGAACAGCGCCTCGGCCGCCATGGCCAGCACGCCGAGCAGCAGCGGGCGCGGCAGCACGCCGAGCAACGCGTGCAACGGACCGAAGGCACAGGTCAACAGGACCGCGATGATCGGGAGCGGGGTCGGGAAGTAGCTGTGCCGCTGCACCGCCGCCGCGACCGCCACGGCGAAGACCGCGATATCGACGCTGATGATGACCGACGGCGGATAGTCGTAGGGCAGCTCCTCGACGCTGCGCCGGAACGCCGCGATCGGATCGCGCGCGAACTCGGCGCACCGCTCCCGGATACGCCGCATCGAGGCTCGCACGCGGCCCGCGGGAGGCGTACCGGGCGGTGCTTCGGCTACGCCGGTCGAACCCATTCTGTAAGGCTAGCCGCCGCATCCGGGCCGGTACATCGTCCCGCGAGCGGGCCGCCGCTCCTACCGTGGGCGGAGACGCATTCGGGTCCCTGGCACGACGACAACAAGACCGTCGCGTCCGTAGCGTGGGCGATAGTTCACAGAGGAAGGCGATGGCCATGTCCTGGACCGATCAGCACGCTCGAACCGACATCGTGCACACCGTGCTCACCCGCGCGGCGCTCGACCCGGCCGATCCCGACCTGTTCGAGGGGTTCGATGACCTGGATCGGCTGTTCGGTGGCGCGGAGGGGCTCCTGCTCACGCTGCGCTACCGGTGGAACCTGCATTTCGCCGCGAAACTCGACCAAGGGCTGACGGCGATGGAGGCCTATCCGGAACTGGCGGCCGAGCAGCCGGTGCTGCGCGCGGTGCTCGACGCGCAGTATCGTCGCCGCAAACTCGCGTCGGAGGCCATGGCGCGGTAACGCGCGATGAGGAACGAAGAATTGATCGACCGTACGGAGCGGGGGACGACGATGCCGGAACCGGCGATGCTGGAACTATCGGGCGTGACGAAGGAGTATCGGGTCGGCGGCCAGGCGGTCCGCGCGCTCGACGACGTCGGATTGCGTATCGAGACGGGGGAATTCACCTCGATCATCGGGCCCTCCGGTTCCGGCAAGAGCACTCTGTTGCATTTGCTCGGCGCGCTGGACAGTCCCGACGCGGGCTCGATCCGGTTCCGGGGCGAGGAGATCGGCGCGCTGGACGAGGAACAGCAGTCGGCATTCCGGCGCCACCAGGTCGGTTTCGTGTTCCAGTTCTTCAATTTGCTGCCCACGCTCTCGGCGTGGGAGAACGTGGCGATACCGAAATTGCTGGACGGCACGGGTTTGCGCAAGGCCAAGCCGCGCGCTCTGGAATTGCTCGACCGGGTCGGGCTCGCCGAGCGGGCCGAACACCGTCCCGCCGAATTGTCCGGCGGGCAGATGCAGCGAGTGGCGGTGGCGCGGGCGCTGATCATGGACCCGCCGCTGATCCTGGCCGACGAGCCCACCGGCAACCTCGACTCCAAGACCGGCGCCGCCATCCTCGAATTGCTCGGGGAGATCGCCGCAGCCGGCAGTTCGGTGGTGATGGTGACCCACGACATGGGCGCGGTCACCTACTGCGACCGGGTGATCACGCTGCGCGACGGCCGGATCGGGTCCAATGACAAGGTCGAGCGAACGGTCAACGCATGAGCATGAGCGGTCAGGGCCGGAGGCGGCAGCGCAGCGTGACCACGGAGGTCCCCGCTCAGGCGACAAACGAACACCGCATGAGCGGTCAGGGCCGGAGGCGGCAGCGCAGCGGGAAGGTCACCGCGTGATCGGCGCAGCGTGGGATCGTCTGCGGCTGTTCAATATCGGCGAACTGCTCGCCCATCGCGGCCGCACCCTGATGTCGCTGATCGTGATGGGCGTCTCGGCGTCACTGCTGGTCGCGGTGCTGAGCATCTCCGGCTCGGTCACCGGCTCGGTGGACAAGCTGACCCGCGGCCTGGGCGGCAAGGCGCAGCTGGAGGTCAGCGGTATCACCGACGCGGGCTTCGACCAGCAACTGCTGCGGCGGATCGCGACCACACCCGGCGTCGCGGTGGCGGTGCCGATGCTGCGGACGCAGATCGGCACCGGCGCCGACCGCGCGCTGCTGATCGGCGCCGATTCGAATATCGGCGCGCTGGGCAGCGAATTGACCACGCCGATGAGCGCTTTCACGGGAAAGCTGCTCTCGGTGCCCAACGGGGTGCTGGTGGGCACGGGACTGGGCCGTGCCGAGGGCGAGCAGTTCACGCTGGGCGCTACGACGGTCACCGTCGCGGGCGTCCTCGATGAGGAGACTTCCGGCAAGCTCAACGGCGGTCACCTCATCGCCGCTCCGCTCGGGCTCGCGCAGAAGGTCACCGATCGCGCGGGGCGGCTGGATTCCGTACAGATCATTCCCGCCGATGGGGCCGACCTCGCGCAGGTGCGCGCGGCGCTCACCGAGGCGGTGGACGGCCGCGCGGTGGTGGCCGAGCCGAGTTGGCGCACCGCGCAGGCGGGCGGGGCGATTCAAATGGTCCGCTACTCCACCACCATGGCGTCGGCGGCCGCGCTGATCGTCTCGGCGTTCCTCATCTACAACGCGATGAGCATGGCGATCGCCCAGCGCAGACCGATGCTTTCGCTGTTGCGCGCGATCGGCGGCAAACGCGGGCCGATGGTGCGCGATCTGCTGGCCGAGGCCGCGCTGCTCGGCGTGCTGGGCGGCGCGGTCGGCGCGGCGCTGGGCGTGTTCATGGGCAGCGTCGCGATCGGCACGCTGCCCACCGCGATCGTGGAGTCGGTGGAGGCGCGTACCGAATACTCGGTGCCCTGGTATGTGATTCCGTTCGCCGTCGCGGCCTGTGTGTTCACCAGTGTGCTCGCGGCGTCGCTGGCCGCCCGCCAGGTGTACAAGGTCCGGCCCATCGAGGCGCTGGCACCGGTCGGGGCCGGGCGGACCGATACGGCGAGCCCGCTGCTGCGCTGGCTGGCCGTCGTGGCAGGCGGCGGGCTGGCCGGGGCCGCGGTGCTGATCGCCGGCAGCGATCTCGGCCGCTATTCGCTGACCGCCATCTCGATCTCGTTCATCGCCGCGATCCTGCTCTGTTTCGCCGCCACCGGTCCGATCGTGCGGGCGGCCGCGGGAATCGCGCGCTGGTTCCGCGCTCCCGGGGCACTGGGCGCGACCACCCTGGAACGCGCGCCGCGGCGGGTGTGGGCCACGGCGATGACGGTGATGATCGGCGTCGGGGCCACCGTCGGCATGAGCGGCGCCTCGAGCAACATGATCGACTCGGCCACGGTCACTTTCACGGATCTGGCGCGCAACGACGTCTACATCAGCCCCGCCTCGATGGCGCAGTTCCCCACCGGGCCGCTGCTGCCCGCGGATCTGCGGGACAAGCTCGCGGCGGTGCCCGGCGTCGCGCACCTGAGCCCGGCCCAGATGGCCTTCGCGACCCTCGGCGGCACTCGCGTGATGCTGCAAGGGTTTCCGCCGGATGCGCGCGAGACCCGGATGCGCATGCTCACCGACGATTCGGTCGCCCGGCTGTCGGCCGGCGAGGGCGTGGCGATCTCCCGCGACGTGGCGCGCTCGCTGGACGTCGGTGTGGGCGCGGAACTCACCCTGCCGACGCCCACCGGCCCGCACACGGTGCGGGTGCTGCAGGTGATCCCGTATTTCTCCGCCATCGCCGGCGTGGTGATGATGGACCTGAACCTGCTGCGCACCTGGTACGAGCGGCCCGGCGAGACGGTGATCGCCGCCGACATCGCGCCCGGCGCCGATCGCGCGGCGGTGCTCGCGGCGATCCGGCAGGTGGTGCCGCCGGAGTTGAACGTGGACACCGGCGCGGACACCGTGGTCGCCGCGTCGTCGAGCATCGAGCAGGGCATGGCGATGAGCAACGCCATCCTGTGGATCGTGGTGCTCGTGGCCACGGTGGCACTGCTCAACACGTTGATGCTCTCGGTGCTGGAGCGCCGCAGGGAACTAGGCGTGTTGCGCGCCATGGGCACCGGGCGCAAATTCCTGATGCGTTCGGTGCTCGCCGAGGCAGCCGGGATCGGGATCGTCGGCGCGGTGCTGGGTCTGGCGCTCGGCGCGGCGGTGCAGTTCCTGGGCACGGTCGCCATCGGGCACGCCCTGACCATCGACGTCGCCTACCGGCCGAGCCCGATGCTGCTGGTCTACGGCATGATCGCACTGGCGCTGGCGCTGCTCGGGTCGATCCCGCCCGCATTGCGCGCGGCCCGGCTGCCCATCGTGGAGGCGCTCGCCGTCGACTGAGCGTTCACAGCGGCAGGTCGGCGAACCACGTCTTGAATTTCGCCGCGGTGATGCCGAAGCCGGAGCCCGGGTTGCTGTCGGTCAGGGTCACCGTGGCGAACAGCAGGTAGCTCGACCTGGCCGGATCGTCGTCGAAGTCGACGACGAGGTAGCCGTCCGGAAACCCGCTGGTCTTCTCCTGCCAGCGGTAGGTCGAATACGACTTGCCGCCGTTGCGTTCGGTCGCCGCCGTGTTCGACGGCAGGTCCCGCACCGCGGCCTGGGCGTCCTGCGGCGACTTGAAGCCGATGAGGACGTAATCGGGGTCGGCGATCGGCGTGCCCCAGCAGTTCCAGGCCCTCGCCCAGTTCGGGAAGTCGGGTACGCCGGTGGCACTGGACACCTTGCCGCCCGGTTTGGCGGTGCCGAGGAAACAGGTCTTACCGCCATACCCCGGGCCGGAGCCGATGTCGTATTTCGTGTCGACACTTTGGGGCAGCAGTTCGGGAAACGCCTTGGCGAGCTTGTCCGCATCGGAGGGGCCCGCGGGCGTCTTGGTGCCGAGGTCCAGCGGCGACGCGGAATCCGAGAATCCCACCTTCGCGACGATGATGCCCGCCCCGACCAGCAGCGCCACGATCACCAGGACGATCGTCACGATCAGGCCGGTGTTGGAGCGCCCTTGCGACGGATAGCCGGGTGGCTGGTGCGACGGGTAACCGATCGGCGGCGGGGCGGAATGTGGCGGCGCCACGGGATAACTCGGCTGCGGAGCTGCCGCGGCATAGCCGTTGGACGCCGGGAACTGCTGTCCGCCGGTCGGATTCGGGTGGTACTGCGGCGGCGCGGTGTAGCTCGGGGTGGAGGCCGTGGGGACGTAGGTCGGCGGACTCGCCTCCGGCCCGGGGTAGGCCGGTTGCGCGAGGACGGTGGGCGCGGGTTGCGGCTGGTACTGCGCGGCCACCACCGTCGGGGCGGGCTCGGTGAGCGCGCGCCGTGCGGCGGAGGCGAATTCGACGCAGGAGGCGAATCGGTCGTCGGGCCGCTTCGCCATGGCCCGCGCGATCACCGCGTCGAGCGCGGGTGACAGACCGGCGCGCCGTGCCGCGACGGAGGGCGGCGGCAACTGGAGGTGCCCGCGAATGATGTCGGCCGGGGCAGGAGCGTCGAACGGGGCGATGCCGGTCAGCAACCAATACAGCGCGCAAGCCAGGGAGTACTGATCGGAACGGTGGTCCAGGTGCGCACCGGTCATCTGCTCGGGCGAGGCGTAGGCGAGCGTCGCGGTGAACATGCCGGTCTGGGTCAGGTGGGTGGAATCCTCGCGCAGCCGGGCGATGCCGAAATCGGTGAGGAAGACCCGCTCGCCCTGGCCGCCCACCGCACGCGCCAGCATGATGTTCGCGGGCTTGACGTCGCGGTGCAGCACACCCATCCCGTGCGCGTAATCCAGTGCGGACGCGACGCCCTCGATGATCTGCACGGCCCGCTCCGGCGGCAGGCTCTGCGGGTTCACCGTCGCCGCGTCGACCCCGTCGACGTACTGCATGGAGATCCACAGCTGTTCGTCCTCGGTGCCGCGGTCGTACACCGCGACGATGTTCGGATGGTCCAGCTGCGCCGCCAGGTCCGCCTCCCGCTCGAACCGGGCCCGGACCTCCGCGTCGGTGAACAACTCCCGGTTGAGCAGTTTGAGCGCGGTCTGCCGTGGCAGCCTTGGGTGCCTGGCGAGATACACCGATCCCATGCCGCCCTGGCCGAGCAGCCTCTCTATGGTGAACCCGGCGAACACCGCACCGCTGTTGAGCAACACGCCCCCTTCAGGTGACCGCGGCGGCCGGACAGCATGTCCGGGCGCTTTCATACCGATCCTGGAGCCTACCGGGTGACGCCGTGGCCACGGGGTTTCGAATTCTCCGGGAAGATCGGCAAAACTATGGTCGAGACATCGCGCCGTCGACGCCGTCGCGCGGCGGCGATGTCTCTCGTCCGGTCACCGGCCGGACGAGCCCGATGAGCTATTTTGCACCGCCGATTTACAGTGTGACCGCGTCACCGGTGGTGGGGAGGACTCGGTGGTGAGGTCGACGGGATCCGCTTCGACGTGTCGTGCCGCGCTACGCGCCGGGGCGATGGTGGTGCTGCTCACGTTGACCTCGTGCACTCTGTTCCCCGTCGATCGGACCGCCACCGAGACACCCGCCGTGGTCGTCGACACGGCGGGAGCCTGGCGGCCCAACCTCGCGGTGTCGGTGCCGGACTCGCTGGCCGCCGACTTCACCCAGTTGCAGCCGCAGCTGGGCGGGCAGGTCGGCATGGCGATCATGCCCGTGGGCGGTGGCCGGATGACCGTCTACGGCGACTGGGTCAGCGGTATCGCGTGGTCGACCATCAAGGTGCCGCTCTCGATCGCGGCACTGCGGCACGACTCCCGAGAAGAGATTCGGCAGGAGGTGGAGGCCGCCATCACCTGGTCGGACAACGACGCCGCCGAGGCGCTGTGGCAATCGCTCGGCGACGGGCTGGCAGCGGCCGAGGCGGTCCAGGACGTGATCGACGAGGCGGGCGACGCCACCACCGGGGTGGCGGGCCCGCGCACCACGCTGGACTACAACTCCTTCGGCGGCACCGAATGGACGCTGGCCAACCAGGCCCGCTTCGCCTCCCGGCTGCCCTGCCTGCCCGAGTCGTTCCACGTCACCGAGCTGATGACGGAGATCACCCCCGAGCAGGCGTGGGGGCTGGGCGTGCTGGAGGGCACGGCCTTCAAGGGCGGCTGGGGCCCCGACGACGTGACCGGCGTCTACACCGTCCGCCAGTTCGGGCTGGTGCCGGTGCGGTCCGGCATGATCGCCGTGGCCATGGCGGCGACGGCCGACTCCGGCAGCTTCGACGACTCCACCACCATCCTGAGCCGGATGGCGCGGATGCTCGGTCGTCATCTGGGCGAACTGCGCGGCGGGTCCTGCCCGCCGCTGTGATCCGGCTCAGCCAGGGGTGACCAGGCCGGTCTCGTAGGCCAGGACCACCGCTTGCGCCCGGTCCCGCAGGTTCAGTTTCGAGAAGACCTTGGAGACATGGGTCTTCACGGTCTGCTCGGCCACGAACAGGGTTTCGGCGATCTCGGAGTTCGACATGCCTTTCGCGATCAGTTCCAGCACTTCCCGCTCGCGGGGAGTCAGCGCGGACAGTTGCGGCGCCGGCTTGGCGCGGGCCGCGCCGCGGCGGCGGGTGACGTCGGCGATGAGCCTGCGGGTGACCGTGGGCGCGAGCAACGCCTGACCGTCGGCGACCACGCGCACCGCGCGCACCAGCTCCTCGGCGGGCGCGTCCTTGAGCAGGAACCCGCTGGCGCCGAGACCGAGCGCCTCGTAGACGTAGTCGTCGATGTCGAAGGTGGTGAGCATCAGCACGCGCACCGGCGGCTCGAATCCGGCGGCAAGGATGGCGCGGGCGGCGTCCAGCCCGTTCATCTCCGGCATGCGCACGTCCATCAGCACGACATCCGGGCGCAGCCGCTTCGCCTCGGCCACCGCGGCCTTCCCGTCGGCCGCGTCGCCCACCACACTGATATCCGGCTGCGCCGCGAGCAACGCCCCGAACCCCTGCCGGACCATCGCCTGGTCGTCGGCGATCAACACCGTAATTGCCACCCGCTCACCCTAATTGCCCTGGGCCTCCGGCCGCCGAGCCGTTCGCCCGGCGGCGCTGTCCCTTCGTGGCCACGTGGGACAGCAGCCTGTCGGGTGGCCGTCGGCATCTGGGCGGCGGCTGCCGACAACGCCACACCGGCATCGACCGGCGCGTACGCTCCACGACTCGTCCGCCCCAGCGGCCCGGCACTCAACGTTGGGGTTCGCCGGGCGCGGCGGCGACGGCGGCAACGGCGGCGTCCGGGGCGGTGAGGGGGAAGCGCGCGTGGACTCCGAACCCACCGTCGGCCCGCGGCCCCGCCGTCACCTCACCGCCGACTGCCAGGGCTCGCGCCTGCATGCCCGCGATGCCGTGGCCGCCGTTGCCGACCGGCCGGGCGGGCGTCGCTCCCGGCCCGTTCTCGACGTCGAGCAGCAGTTCCGCGCCGTGGGTGATGCGCACCTGGACCGGGGCGCCCGGGGCGTGGCGGGAAGCGTTGGACAGCGATTCCTGCACGACGCGGTAGAGGGCGAGGCCGGTGGTCTCCGCGATCGTGTCCAGCGCGCCGTCGACGGTCCACTCGATGTGGACGCCCGCGCGTCGCGCGCCCTCGAACAGGGCGGTCACGTCGGCCGCCTTCGGCTGGGGCGCGTGTTCCGGCAGCTGGCCGTCGCTGCGCAGAACACCGAGCATGCCGCGGATCTCGTTGAGCGCTTCCCGTGCCGTGGCGCCGATGGACTCGAACTCGGCGCGGGCGGCCGGGGTGACGCCCTCCACCCGGTACGCCGCGGTCTGCGCCTGTACCACCACCAGGGACATGTGGTGGGCCACGACGTCGTGTAGATCGCGGGCGATGCGAGCCTTCTCCTCCAGGATGGCCCGGCGGGCCCGCTCGAGCTCGTTGGCCTCCTCCTGGCGCACCAACTGCCGCCGCGACAGCGCCAGCCAGCGGATGAGCAGGCCGAACAGCACCAGCGCGGCCAGCGCGATCGGCCAGCCCCAGGCGGCGTTCCCCAACGCCTCCCCTTCGCCGGGCATGGTGGTCGCGAACAGCAGGGCCGTCGCCGCCCACGCCACCGCCACGATCTGCCCCGGGGCGCGCACCGCCACCGCGAGCAGCAGCACCAGCAGGCACAGCACGTGGACGACCTGGAACGGCAGGTCGTTGTTCGGTTGATGCGGAATGGCCAGCGCGATCACCAGCGCGGAGCCCGCCGAGATCGACCAGCCCAGCGCCGGGTTGATCCGGACCAGCAGCACCGGGAACGCGGCCAGCGCGGCGATGAACGGCTGCACCGCGGTGGGGACGGCGTGGGTCAGGTGCAGGGTCGGCCAAGCCACCGAGTACCAGATCAGCGCGACCAGTACCGTGCCGAGGTCGAACCAGGTCCGCGCGTCCAGCCGTCGCGTCCAGGCGCGACTTTCTCCGTTCATGCCTACGACACTAGGAACTCGCAGTTCACCGCGGCCTCATACCCACGGGTGATTTCCGGCCCGCTACCCCGGTGGGAGACCGTACGACCGCTCCCCCGGCGGCACGGCACGGGAAACGTCCCCGGGCGTGAGGCGGCCGCCGGAAGCGATTCCCTAACGTCGTCGCCATGAGCACACCGACCAGCGCCGGGCGCGAGACCCGGTCCGCATCGGCCGCAGGAGCCCGAATCCATTCCGCCGCAATCTCATCCGTCACCGCGCAGACGCGACGCTACGCGGCGCTCACCGCGTCGGCGTTGACCACCGTGGCGGCGACGGTGTTTCTCGCCCCCGCTCCGCACGCCGCCGCGGCGGCCGCGCCGATCGAGAGCGCGCAGGCCGGCGCCGCTGTCGCCGAACTGGCCGCGGGCGGCCCCGGCGCGCTCACCGCGATCCCGGCGGATTTCGTCACGTCGTTCGGTTATCGGCCGAGCACGATGGACGGCATGCTGGTCAATCCGGGCGGCGACTGCTCTTCTCCGGTGACGCTGCCCGCGGAGTTCGATACCGCGTGCAAGGCCCATGACCTCGGCTACGACCTGTTGCGCTACGCCGACCGGCGCGGCGAACCGCTGGGCCCGTGGGCGCGGCAAGCCTTGGACGCGACGCTGGACCGGCAGATGCACCAGGCCTGCGCCGCCCGTGTCGACTCGTTCTCCCGCGCCCGCTGCGATGCGATGGCATCGATCGCGAACACCGCCGTCGATCTGAACTCGCGCAGGCAGGACTACGGCGCGCCCGTGGTCGAGCCCCTGCTCGGCGCGGCGGACGCCGATTCGACGACGAGTTGGCAGCTACTGGGCGTGCTAGGCGCCGGGATCGCCGGACTGACGGCGGTTCTCGTGCTGCGCAACCGGCGGCGCGGCGCCGTACCCGCGGCGGCCCTGTCGTACGCCACCGGCGCGGTACAGCCATGACCTGGTCCGTCCTGAAGTCTTCGGATCGCCGCGCATGGTTCGCCGCCGGGGTCCGCCGGGTCGCGCCGCCGCGGATCGGCACGACGCTCGGCATCGGGACCGGTGTCCTGGCCTCGCTGGCCCCCGGACTGCTTCCTCGCACGCCGAGCGCGCAAGCCGTGCTGACCGGGCTGCTCGCGGCACTCACTCTCGGCGTGGCCGGGATACTGCGGATCACCCTGCGACGCTGCGGCTTCGACATCGACGAGCGCCAGGCGTGGGCACGACTGCCGCTGCTGATCGCGACGGCTGCGCTGGTGGTGGGCGCTACGGCGAACGCGGGACACTGGCAGAACCGGCTTCGCGCCGCGATGAACACCCCGCCGATCGACACGGGCTACTGGGTGCGGTGCGCGCTCGGCGCCGCGTTGATCATCGGACTGTTCGCCTTCGCCACCCGCTCGATCGCCTGGGCAGCGCGGAAACTGGGCTGGGCGCGGGGCGTCTCGCTGGCTGCCGTCGTCGCGGTTCTGCTGTATCTCGTCGGCGTACCCGCGATGGCCGGATGGCGCGAGTCGGTGTACGCGCGGGCCAACGCCGAGCTGGATCCCGCTCTGGTGCGCCCGGTTTCGTACTCCGGGTCCAATGATGCCGAGTCCGCGGTGAGCTGGACGTCGCTGGGCGCCGAGGGGCGGAAGTTCGTCAGCGATCCACCGGTCCGGGCCGTGCGGGTCTACATCGGGGTGGCCTCGGCGCCCGACCTGGACACTCGCGTCGCGCTGGCGATCCGGGAGCTGGAGCGCTCGGGCGGCTTCACGCGCTCCCACCTGGTCGTCACGGTACCCACCGGCTCGGGCTGGATCGACGCGAACGCCGTGGCGGGGTTCGATCAGCGCTTCGACGGCGACGTGGCGCTGGTCGGGTTGCAGTACTCCTATCTACCGAGCTGGGCGACGTTCGTGTTCGGCCGCGACGCGGCCGTCACCGCCGCACGCACGCTGTTCACCGCCGTGGAACGCCATATCCAGGGACTGGCACACCCGCCGAAGCTGTATCTGTACGGGCAGAGCCTGGGGGCGCTCGGCGGCAATGCCGTCTTCTCCGCCGATGCCGAGCAGGACGGCCGGACCTGCGCGGCGCTGTGGGCCGGACCTCCGGCCAACCGCGTCCACCGTGGCGGCGCGACAGTGCTGGCGAACAGCTCCGACCCGGTGATCCACTGGTCGCTCGCGCAGCTGTGGCGCGCGCCGGACCTCACCGGGGCCCGCGTCGACGCCCCGGTTCCGCAGTGGCTTCCGGTGATCAGCTTCGCGCAGACGACCGCCGATCTGCTGGGCGCGTTGCACGCTCCGCCGGGCCACGGCCACCGTTACGGCACCGATCAGGGCACCGCCATGGGTTCCTGCTGAGCCGTTCGGCGCGGCGCCCGCGCCGGACCGTCATAGAACATGTTCTAATTTCCGCATGGCCTTCGTCATCGACCTCGCCGCCGACATCGACGCCCCCGCCGAGCTGGTCTGGCAGGTGATCACCGACTTCCCCCGCTACGGCGAGTGGAATCCCTTCGTCACCGAGTGCCGCAGTTCGCTGGTGCCCGGCGAGCCGATCGACATGCTCGTCCGGGTCTCCGGGTCGAGCCCGCGCAAGCAGCGGGAATGGATTCGGTCGCACACGCCGGGCCGGGAGCTCAGCTACTCGATGAAACCGGTGCCTCCCGGCGCACTGCACAGCCTGCGCTCGCACACGGTGACGCCACTGCAGGACGGTCGCACCCGCTACGAGTCGCACTTCGAACTCGGCGGATGGCTGCATCCCGTGGTCGTCGCGCTGCTCGGCAAGAACCTGCGGCGCGGCTTCGAGGGCATGACCGACGGCGTCCAGAAGCAGGCCGAATCGCTGCGGGCCTCCTGAGCGCGATCGACCGGAAGGCGTCGAAGCGAACTCACGAGCGGCTTCACCCGCGCAGATAGGCCAGCGCCGCATCGAGCGCGGCGTCGGCGTAGGCCTCGGTGAGCCCGCCGAGCCCCAGCGACCACCGCATCTGCGTCGGACCGAACAGCAGATCGACGGCAAGCTCGAAATCCAGGCCCGCGCGCAGGTCCCCGGCGGCGACGGCGGCGGCCAACCGGTCGGCCACAGCGGCGCGCTGGGGCAGCAGCAGGCGCTCGCGATAGGCGGCGGCCAATTCGGCATCCTGCTGGATCTCGATGTACATCGCGCGGAGGAAGGATTCGAACCCGGGATCGGTCAGCGCGACGACCGAGCCGCGCAGCAGCGGGCGCAGGTCCGCGGCGATATCGCCGGTGTCCGGTAGCGCGAGACCCGCTGAGCCCGAGTCGGATTCGAGCATGGCATCGAATACGACAGCGCCCCTCGACGGCCACCAGCGGTAGATCGTCTGCTTGCCGACCCCCGCGCGGGCCGCGATCGCCTCGATGCTCAACTTCGCGTAGGACACCTCGCGGATCAGCTCGGCTGTCGCGGCGAGTATCGCCGCGCGGGCGCGCTCGCTGCGGCGCGCGGCAGTGGGTGTGTCGGGCATGCCGTGACAGTAGCATATAACGAGACGAAACGTCTCGTCTTGACAAACCGGGCCACCCTTGGCACGGTATCCAACGAGACGGAGCGTCTCGTGACGAAAGGATCTCCCGTGACCAGAACCTGGTTCATCACCGGCGCAAGCCGGGGACTCGGCCGCGCATTCACCACGGCCGCGCTCGCGCAGGGCGATCGCGTCGTCGCGACCGCGCGGAACACGGACTCCCTGGCGGGGCTCGCCGACGACCGCCTGACCGTGCTGCCCCTGGACGTTCGCGACCGCGAGAGCGTCCTCGCCACCGTTGGCGAAGCGTTCGCGGCGCTGGGCACGATCGATGTGATCGTGAACAACGCGGGTTACGGCCTGGTCGGCGCCGTCGAGGAACTGACCGAAGCGCAGATCCGCGAGCAGATGGAGACCAATTTCTTCGGAGCCCTCTGGGTTTCCCAAGCCGCCGTGCCGCACCTGCGGGCGCAGGGCTCGGGGCACATCGTGCAGATCTCCACCGTCGGCGCCGTGGGCAGCCTGCCCCTGTTCGGCCTCTACAACGCGAGCAAGTGGGCCCTGGAGGGATTCAGCGCCGCGCTCGCCGACGAACTGCGGCCTTTCGGCATCCGGGTCACGCTCGCACAGCTGGGCGGCTTCGACACCGAGTGGGCCCAGTCGAGCATGCGGTTCGCCTCCGCGATCCCCGCCTACGCGCAGCTGCGCACCGCCGTCCTCGGCATGCCGGACTATCCGGGCCCCACCCAGGGCAGCGCGGACCCGTCGGAGGCGAACGAAACGGTATCTCCCACAGCGGAATCCGCACCGGAAGATGGATCCGAGTGGACCGAAGCTCCGCCCGAAGTCGCCGCGGCAGGCCTGATCGCATTGGTGGATATGCCGAACCCCCCGCTACGCAAGATCATCGGGCCTGGCGCACACCACATGGTCGCGCTCGCATTGGATCAACGCCGCCGCGATTACGTCGAAGACCCCGAATTCACCTGGCCCGCATAGCGATCCCGCGGAGCCGCTCGGTTTCCGCACAACCCGTGCGGAGATCGAGCGGCTCCCGCTGAGAACGTCAGGCGATCGGGCCGCGGGCGGCCTCGTAGGCCGCGCCCACCCGGTAGAGGCGGTCGTCGGCGAGGGCGGGCGCCATGATCTGGAGGCCGACGGGCATGCCGTCGTCCTTGCTCAGACCGGAGGGGACCGACATCGCGGGATGGCCCGCCAGGTTGGTCGGCAGGGTGCACAGGTCCGACAGGTACATGGCCAGCGGATCGTCGACCTTCTCGCCCAGCTTCCACGGGGTGAACGGGCTGGTCGGCGAGACCAGCACGTCGACCTGCTCGTAGGCCTGGTCGAAGTCGCGGGCGATGAGGGTGCGCACCTTGAGCGCCTGGCCGTAGTAGGCGTCGTAGTAGCCCGCCGACAGCGCGTAGGTGCCGATCATGATGCGCCGCTTGACCTCCGGGCCGAACCCGGCCGCGCGCGTGGCCGCCATGACCTGCTCGGCGCTGTGCTGCCCGTCGTCGGCGACGCGCAGGCCGTAGCGCATGGCGTCGAACCGCGCGAGGTTGGACGACACCTCCGACGGCATCACCAGGTAGTAGGACGACAGCGCGTACTCGAAGTGCGGGCAGGACACCTCGACCACCTCGGCGCCCAGATCCTTCAGCACCGCGACGGCGGCGTCGAAGGAGGCGAGCACGCCGGGCTGGTAGCTGTCGGAGTGCAGTTCTTTCACCACACCGACCTTGACGCCGCGCAGATCGCCCTGCGCTCCGGCGCGGGCGGCGGCCACCACCGGCGGCACCGGCACGTCGCGCGAGGTGGAGTCACGCGGGTCGTATCCGGCGATCACCTCGTGCAGCAGCGCGGTGTCCAGCACCGTCCGGCCGCACGGGCCGCCCTGGTCCAGCGACGACGCGCACGCGACCAGGCCGAATCGCGACACCGTGCCGTAGGTCGGCTTGGTCCCGACGGTGGCGGTGACGGCCGCGGGCTGGCGGATCGACCCGCCGGTGTCGGTGCCGATGGCCAGCGGCGCCTGGTTCGAGGCCAGCGCCGCCGCGGAGCCGCCGCCCGAACCGCCCGGGATGCGGGTGGTGTCCCACGGGTTGCGGGTCGGGCCGTAGGCGGAGTTCTCGGTGGAGGAGCCCATGGCGAACTCGTCCATATTGGTCTTGCCGAGGATCGGGATGCCCGCCTCGCGCAGCCGCCTGGTGACCGTCGCGTCGTAGGGCGATACCCAGCCCTCGAGGATCTTCGACGCACAGGTGGTCGGCATGTCCGTGGTGGTGAACACGTCCTTGAGCGCCAAGGGAACTCCGGCCAGCGGCGAGGCGGGCGCGGCACCCGAACCGATCGCGGCGTCCACCGCGGCCGCGGCCTCGAGCGCCTGCTCCCCCGCGACGTGCAGGAAGGCGTGGTACTCGCCGTCGACCTCGGCGATCCGGTCCAGGTGCGCTCGGGTGACCTCCACCGACGACAGCTCGCGACCGTGGATCTTGCCGGCCAGCTCGGCCGCGGACAGCGTGGTCAGATCGGACCCACCCGTCTCCCGGCCATGCGATGCTGCGTTCATTCGCCCTCTCCCAGGATCTGCGGCACCATGAACCGCTGCTCTTCCACCGCGGGCGCGCCGGACAGCGCCTCGCGCGGGGTCAGGCCGGGCACCACCTCGTCGGGCCGGGTCACGTTGGTCGCCGGATTCGGCGACGCCGTGGCCGGGACGTCGGCGGCGGTAACCTCGGAGATGGTCCGCACGTGGCTCAGGATCGAATCCAGCTGTCCGGCGAACTGATCCAGTTCGGCATCGGACAGCGCGAGCCGGGACAGCCGGGCGAGGTGTGCGACCTCGTCGCGGGAGATGGCGGGCACCGCGGGACCCCTTTCGGCTTCGGTATCAACTATCGACTGTGCTCAACCCACACAGCCTAGCCACCGGCGACCAGGTCACCATCCGGCACCCGCGCTTCGTCGGCGCGGCGGCGCGGACGGCGCCCGGCAACCCCCTCCCGCCCGCGACACGTCCGATCGGACTAGCCCGACACGCCGCTTTGGCGCGAATTCGCCGAGTGGCGTGCGTCACTGGAGGGTCTTCGACTCGATAACCGGCCGTAAGGGGTGTAAGTATTGCGTGACCCGGGTATTCGTTCAGAGCCTCGGCCGCTCTAAGAAAGGAAACGCACGTGTCGTATCTGCTCCGCGTGCAACTTCCGGATCGACCGGGAAGCCTCGGCTCTCTCGCTCTCGCACTC
This sequence comes from Nocardia exalbida NBRC 100660, assembly GCF_000308575.1. GTDB lineage: Bacteria > Actinomycetota > Actinomycetes > Mycobacteriales > Mycobacteriaceae > Nocardia > Nocardia exalbida. The sequence continues at coordinate 33,957 of NZ_BAFZ01000085.1, forward strand.
GGCTCCGTCGGCGCCGACATCCTCTCGCTGGATGTGGTCGAGCGCGGTGCCGGCTACGCCGTCGACGATCTGGTCGTCGAGGTGCCCTCCGGAGCGCTCCCCGACACCCTCATCACCGCCGCCGAGTCGATCGGCGACGTGCACGTGGACTCGATCCGCCCGTACTCCGGCGTGCTCGACACCCACCGTGAACTCGAACTCATCGATCAGGTCGCCAGCGCTCGCGACGACCGGATGCAAGTACTGGTGGACGGTGTGCCGCGGGTACTGCGGGTGGGCTGGAGCACGATCATCGACATCGGGCCGCAGGGCGCCTACCGGGTGGTGGGCAGCCCGAGCGCGCCGCAGACGCAAGCGGGTTCGGCGCCGTGGATGCCGC
>NZ_BAFZ01000084.1 GCF_000308575.1 Nocardia exalbida NBRC 100660
GGTCGGCTTCGGCCGCCATCGCGTTCGCCGACGCCGAGCCCGTGATGCCGAGCGGTCCCGCGAACAGCGGATGCTCGTGCGGTACGAGGGTGCGGCCCGCGGTGGTCTCCACGACCGGGAGGCCGTGGCGCTGGGCGAATTCGAGCACGGTGGGCCCCGCGCCCGAATAGCGGACGCCGCCACCGAGCACCAGCAGCGGACGGCGCGCAGCGCGCAGCGCGGTGACGGCGTCGGCGAGCGCTCGCCGATCGGGGCGCGGCCGCGCGAGACGGTGCACCACCGGCTCGAAGAGCGCGTCGGGGAAGTCGTAGCTCTCGGCCTGGACGTCCTGCGGGAGCGCGAGGACGACCGGACCGGCATCGGCCGGATCGGTGAGCACGCCGACCGCCTGCGGCAGGGTCGAGATCAGCTGCTCCGGGCGGGTGATGCGGTCGAAGTACCTGCTCACCGGCCGGAATGCGTCGTTCACCGTGACGGTCGGTTCGCCGAAGTGCTCGACCTGTTGCAAGACCGGGTCCGGCGCCCGCCCGGTGAAGGTGTCGCCGGGCAGTAGCAGCAACGGCAGCCGATTCGCGTGCGCTACGCCCGCCGCCGTCACCATGTTGAGCGCGCCGGGCCCGATCGATGAGGTCACGACGCCCACCTGACGCCGGTGGGCGGCCTTCGCGTAGCCGACGGCCGCGAGCGCCATCCCCTCTTCGGTGTGCCCGCGCCAGACCGGGAGTTCGGCGCGCCGCTCGTGTAGCGCGGTGCCGAGGCCGAGCACGTTGCCGTGGCCGAAGATCGCGAACACGGCGGGGAACAATGGCGCCTCGCGGCCGTCGAGCGTCTCGGAGCGCTGGGCGATCAGCCAGGCCACCAGCGCCTGCGCGGTGGTCAGTCGCATCCCGTCCGCCCTTCGTGGGAGGTGACCGGGCAGCGCGGATCGAGCGGCTCGGCGTCCCAGCGCGCCCGCACCCAGCTGTGGGCGGGGTCGTCGCAGAACGCCATCGATCGCTCCGGCGCGGGACCGGCCAATACGTTGAGGTAGTACATGGGGTAACCGGGCGCCGCGACGCACGGGCCGTGATAGCCGCGCGGGATCAGGAAGACGTCACCGTCACGAACCGCCACGTTCTCGTCGACCGTGCCGTCGGCCGTGTAGGTGCGATGCAGGCCGAATCCTTCGCGCGATGGCGTGATCCCGTCCCGTCCGGCGATGCGGAAGTAGTAGATCTCCTCGTTGACGACTTCGCAGGCACCGGCCGAGTCGTGCTTGTGCGGCGGGTAGGACGACCAGTTGCCGTCCGGGGTGATCAACTCGCAGGCGTTGAGTTTGTCCGCGTGATCCCACACGCCGGGTATCCCGAAATTGGTGACCTGGCGCGTCGCGCGTCCAGCCCCGCGGACTTCGACCGGCACCTGCTCGGCAGGGCCGTATCGCGGCTCCAGCCGTTTCGTGCAACGGGCCATCGGAAGCGCCACCTCCAGGTCGACACCCTCGGCCGCCAGCCGCACCTCGGCGTCTCGCGGGACGTAGGCGAAATCCGTGACCCGGGTGAAGACCGAATCCCGCCCGGCCAGCGTGAAGGTCGCGCCGTCCACGCGCACCGTGCACGCTCCGGCCAGCGGCAGGACGAACGCCTCGAACTCGCCCGTCCGAACGATCCGCGATTCGCCCGCGCCGATCCGCAGCACCCGCAGGCCCGCGTAGGTCCATCCGGCGTCCTCGGGGGTCAGCAGGATCGCGTCACCGTCATGGCGCAATGTTCCTTCGGGACGATGCAGGGTCATCACACCTCCTCGATACAGATTCCCCGGATACCTTCGATCCGATCGCTCCGTCGGTAGACGAATTCGACCGCCATGTGCGCGGAAGGCGACCAGCAGAGCCGCAGCGGCGACCGCGAGGTTCCCGAGGTGGCACGAACCCGCGTCGCGAACGGACAGGGTGTGTCCGGTTCCGTCGCCAAGCGAGCGGCACTTGTTGCTCGCGGCGACGCCGACGCCCAGACGTACCCGACAGGGTTGCCGCGCGTCATCGGGCTTCCTTCAACAGGCGGGCGGCGCTCTCGACCGCCCGGGCGACATCGCCGTCCGGCGGGTACAGCAGGGTGCGCCCGACGACGAGACCGCGGACCACGTCGTGGCCGAGCGCCCCGCCCCACAGCGCGCGATCCACCGCCGGGTTCCCGGACGACGCTCCGCCCAGCACGAGAACCGGCAGCGTGGTGGCGTCCAGCACCGAGATGTCCTGTGGTGCGGGGATCTTCAGCCAGGTATAGGCCGAGGTGACGCCGAGCCCCGAGGCCACCGTGATCGCCCGCGACAGCGAGACGGCGTCCTTGCTCATCACCAGCGCACCGGATTCGTCCCGGTGGTACGGCAACGGCTCGACCATCGCCATCAGCTCGTGCGCCGCCAGTTCCGAGACCGCCCGCGCGCAGGCTTGCAGGGTCGGGACGGTGCCCGCGTCGGAATCGACCAGGCGCAGCAGCATCTTGCCGCCGTCGAGCCGGAACCGCGCCAGAGAGTCCGCGTCGTATCCGGTGAAGCGGTCATCGATCTCCCACTCCGCGCCCGCCAGGCCGCCCCGGTTCATCGACCCGATCACGACCTTGTCGTCCAAGGCGTCCAGCAGCAACAGTTCCTCGACTACATCCGGCGAGCCGAGCACACCGTCGACGTCCGGGTCGGCCAGCGCGATCAGCAGCCGTTCCAGCAACGCGCGACGATCCGCCATGGCGGTACGGTCCTCGCCGACACCGAGCGCGCCGCGAGCGGGGTGATCGGCGGCGACCAGGAACAAGGTCTGCTTACCCGCCAGCAGGTCGGCGCGGCGCAGCCGTTTCGCGTAGGCCCGCTCGACCGCGGCGGAGTCCGTCGCCCGCGTGTGCAGCAGCTCGCGCCAGCGCTCATCGGTCAAATGCATGCGGGCGCCTCCGTTCCATACTCATGACACAGCCGCACTGGGATTCCTCCAGCCCGCGCCCGGCTCGGTCGCACCGCAACTCCTTCGGTCCGCGCACGACATCAGTCGTGCGGCGAATACTCCAGCCCGCTCCCGTGCGCCGAGGCAGCTCTCCGCGGGCCATCCCGGTTCGGTCGCCTCCCGGCTCCTCGAGATCCGCGCCGGCTCAGCCGCACAGCAGTTCCTCGATCTCCGCGCCGGTGGGCATCGCGTCGGCGCAGGCGAGACGCGAAGCGACCAGCGCGCCCGCCGCGTTGGCGTAGGTGGCGACGCGCCGTGGGTCCCAGTCCGAGAGCAGGCCGTGGATCAGCGCGCCACCGAAACCGTCACCCGCGCCGAGCCCGCACACCACCTCCACGCGGCACGGCGGCACCGTCCAGCGTTCCTGGGCGGTGGCCACCAGCACGCCGTCACCGCCCTGCTTGATCACCGCGAGGCGCACCCCCCGCGCGAGCAGCCGATCCGCCGCCGTCTCCGGGTCGGCGGTGCCCACCGCCACCTCGACCTCGGTACGGTTGCCGACCACCACGTTCACGTGGTCGACCATCCACCCGATTTCGGCCCGCGCGGTGTCCACGTCGGGCCAGAACATCTGCCGGTAATCCAGATCCAGCACCGTGTGCCCACGTCGTGCGCGGCGCAGCAGAATCTCCCGCTGGGTACTGCGGCCGGGTTCCGCGCTCACTCCGGTGCCCGTGACCCACAGCAGCGGCACGGCACCCACCACATCCCAGGGCACTTCGTCCGGGGTGAGGGTGAGGTCCGGCGCGATCGGCGCACGGTAGAACAACAGCGGCGGATCCGACGGTGGCGTCAGCTCGCAGAAGACAACGGGCGTCTGGAGGTCCGGCGCGGTCGTCACATAGCGGGATGAGACGCCGAAGTCCTCCAGCGCCGTGCGCACGAAGTCGCCGAAGCCGTCGGGGCCCACCTTGGTCAGCACCGCGGAACGACGGCCGAGCCGGGCGGCGGCCACGGCGACGTTGGTGGCGGTGCCGCCGAGGAACTTGGCGAAACTGCGCACCTGCGCCAGGGCGACGCCGCTCTGTTCGGGATACAGATCCACCCCGACGCGACCGATCGTCAACGCCTCCAGCTCGCATGCCCGCTTGTTCACGGCGTCACCACACGCTGCAATTCGTGCTGCAATGCCTCCAGTTCCGCTCCGCCTGCCATCTGGCGGGTCAGCTCCGGCAGGTCGATCTCCGATTTCTCGTACGCGCCGAGCATCGCGCCCCGCTTCAGCAGCAGGAATCGGTCGCCCACCGGATAGGCATGGTGCGGGTTGTGCGTGATGAGTACGACGCCGAGCCCGCGTTCACGCGCCTGCACGACGTACTTCAGCACCACCCCGGCCTGTTTGACGCCCAGCGCCGCGGTCGGCTCGTCGAGAATCAGCACTTTCGCGCCGTAGTGCACCGCTCGCGCGATAGCGACGCACTGCCGCTGGCCGCCCGACAGCGTGCCGACCGGCTGTTCCATATCCCGGATCTCGATACCCATGTCGGCCAACGCCGTCCGCGCGATCTCACAGCCCTTCTTGCGGTCCAGCAGCCGGAAGGGACCGTATCCGAAGGTGGGCTCGGACCCGAGCACGAAGTTGCGCCACACGCTCATCAGCGGAACCACCGCGAGATCCTGGTAGACCGTGGCGATGCCGCGATCCAGCGCCGCCCGCGGCGAGGCGAACCGGACCGCTTCGCCCTCCACACGCAGTTCGCCGCGGTCGTGCTGGTGCACCCCGGCCAGGATCTTGATCAGCGTCGATTTGCCCGCGCCGTTGTCGCCGAGCACGCAGGTCACCTCGCCCGCGTTCACCACCGTGGACACCTCACGCAGGGCGACCACGCCGCCGTAGCTCTTGCCGAGGTTCACCGCCTCGATGAGGGAAGTCATCGGCGCACCCTTTCGGCTCGTTTCTGGAATCTATTGTTGACCAGCACCGCCGCCAGCAGCAGCACACCGAGGAACAGCATGAACCAGTCGCTGTCCCAGCGCGCGAACACGATGCCCTGGCGCGCCATGCCGAAGATCAGCGCACCGATGGCGGCGCCGACCGCCGAGCCGAAGCCGCCGGTGAGCAGGCACCCGCCGACCACGGCGGCGATGATGTAGTGCAATTCGAGCCCGATGCCCTGGTTGGCCTGCACGCTGGCGAACCGCAGGATGTTGCAGGAACCCACCACCCAGCCCGCGAACGCGGTGCCCATGAACAGCAGGATCTTGGTGCGGTCGGCGGGCACACCGACCGCGCGGGCGCTCGGCAGCGCACCGCCGACGGCGAAGATCCAGTTGCCGAACCTCGTGCGAACCAGGATCGTCGCGGCGATGGCGGTGAGCACGATCCACCAGACCACCGAAGCCTGGATGCGCGCTTCGCCGATGTCGAGGGTCGAGGCGAAGACCCACCCCGCCGATTGGTAGCCGCCCGCGCTCCGCACGCCCGACACCTGCACCGTGTCGGTCACCAGGCGCGTCACGCCCAGGTTCAACCCTTGCAGGGCGAGGAAGGTGCCCAGCGTGACGATGAAACTCGGCAGGCCCGTGCGCATCACCACCCAGCCGTTGAACGCGCCGACGGCCAGCGCGAAGACCAGAGATGCCAGCAGCGCGAGCCAGACGTTCCATCCGGCGTGCACCGCCAGCAACGCGGTGACCAGCGCCGTGGAGGCCGTCATCACGCCTGCCGACAGATCGAACTCGCCACCGATCATCAGCATCGCCACGGCCACCGCCATGATGCCCAGCGTGGAGGCGTCGTCGAGCCAGGTCGCGACGCCGAGCGGGCTCAGGAACCGGTCGGTGACCAGCGAGAAGAACACGAACACCAGCAACGCGCCGAGCGCAGCGCCGATCTCCGGCCGCACGGCCAGACGTTGCAGCGGCGAGAGGCCCGGACGGTCCTGCGTCGAGTCGGATGCTCGTGTGGCAACGGTCATTTCATCCACCTCAGCGCGTGCCCTGCGCGACGAGCGCGGCGACGGCGTCCACATTGTTCTTGTCGACGAAACCGGGTCCGGTCTGCACCGGCGCGCCGCCTCCGACGGTGTTCAGGTTCGTCCGGTACAGCTTCAGCAACACGATCGGAAGATAACCCTGCTCGTACTGTTGCTGATCCACCGCGAACAGCAGCTTTCCCGCCCTGATCGCCTCCACCACATCGGCATTCAGGTCGAAGGTCGCGACGGTGGCGGGCGACCCGGCCTCCCGGACGGCGTCGACAGCGCGTGCGGCGACCTGGGAATTGAGCGTCAGAACCGCGTCGATGGACCGGTCGGCCTCCAGCGCGCCTTTGATCCTCGATTGCGCGTCGGTCGGATTGTTGATGTCCACCTGAAGCGTGGTCGCGGTGCCGAACGCCTTCGTCGCGCCGGCGCAACGCTCGTTCGCGCCGATATTGCCCGCCTCGTGGATGACGCACAGCATCTTCCCGCGCCCGGCCTCCGCGAGCCGTCTGCCCGCGGCCTGCCCGGCCAGCGATTCACTCTGCCCCACATGGACGAACGCGCCGAACCGCGCGCTCTGCGACTCCCCCGAATTGATCGTGACCACCGGAATACCCGCGGCGACAGCCTTTTCGACCGAGCGCCGAAGCGCCTCGGGATTCGCCATGGACACGACGATGCCGTCGACGCCTTGCGCCACGGCGTTGTCGATCAGCTTCGCCTGCTCACCGGGATCACCGGAGGCGTTGTACTCCACACGGATCCCCAAATCCTTACCCGCGGCCTCCGCACCGTTCTTGACGACGTTCCAGAACGCGTCACCGGGGCTGCCGTGAGTCACCACCGCTACCGATCGCACCGTGCCGACCTCGGTCGGCGCCTGTGACGGAGCGGGCGCGTCGACGCCGGGGCCGCTGCATGCCGCCAGGAGAGCGGCGGTGGCGATCCACGGCAGCAGACGGGTCCGGTGCCGCGCGGTCGCGCCGCGTCGTGCTCGCAGAAGCATCCGCATCGCCTAGATTCCGGCCGCGGCGAGCGCGATGTCGCTGAGGAACCGGAGGCTGCGCGCGGTGTCGCCGCTCGGTTTCTCCGCCGAGTCGGACGGTCGCAGCGTGGCGTCCTGCTCCAGGACGTACCAGCCCCGATACCCGGCGCCGCGCATGGTGTGCACGAGTGCCGCGATGTCGACGTCCCCCTCGCCCAGCGGGACGTACAGCCCACGGCGCACCGCCTCGCTGTACTCGAGCTTCCCGGCACGGACCTGATCGGCCAGCGAGCCTCGGACGTCTTTGAGATGAACGTGCCCGATCCGCTCGGCGTACCGCCGGGCGAGCCGAACCGGGTCGGTGCCGCCGACGAGCAGATGCCCGGTGTCCAAGCAGATGTCGAGATCGGAATCGGCGAGGAACCGCTCGACCTCGGCCTCGCCCTCCACATGCGTGCCGACATGCGGATGCAGCACCGCGCGCAGGCCGTACGCGGCGGCGATAGCGCGGATCTCGGCAGCGGTATCGATCACGGCGCGCCAGTGCGAGTCGTCGAGTGGCGGGCACTCGTCGTATCCGCCGAGTCCGGTCGCGGCGGCGAGCACGAGCACTTCCGCGCCCGTGGCGGACAGCAGCGCGGCGGTCTCCTCCGCCCGAGCGAGGGCGGCGTGCCGGTCACGATGCAACACGACGGCGAGGAAGCCGCCGACCGCGGTGATGTCGAAGGCCGCGAGCAGTCGTCGCAGTTCGCTCGGGTCGCGCGGCAAATAGCCGGGTGGCCCGAGTTCGGTGGCGGACAGGCCGAGCGCGGCCATCTCCGACAGAACGGTGCGTGCGCCGAGCACGTGACCCCAACCGGGGACCTCACAGACTCCCCAGGAGATCGGCGCGGCCGCGAGGCGCAGCGGGTGGAGGGATTCGGGCATCGGCACTTCTCCGACCTTCGATATCGAGTTGACGCCGCCGTAGTTGGAGCGCTCCAACTATGTAACGTGGGTCATAGCGTGTCAAGGGCCTGCGGCGTGCCGGCCCAAGCGGCTCTACCAGCGATTATTCGGTCTTTCATGGAGACTGCGGTGCGCCGAAGTCGGATTGGAGCGCTCTATTGATCCCTTCTGGCGCACCGCGTATCGTCCGTCCCGGCAGGGCTGGTGAACGCGGAACGGAGGCGCCGTGGCACGACCGACCATGGAAGACGTCGCCGCGCGCGCGGGCGTCTCCCGCGCCCTCGTCTCGCTGGTCATGCGCGACTCCCCGAAGGTCAGCGAGCACCGCCGCCGCGCCGTGCTGGACGCGGCCGAAGACCTCGGCTACCAACCGCACATCCTGGCCCGCTCGCTGGCCAGCCGGACCTCCAACATCGTCGGTGTCCTCGTCTCCGACCTGCGCAACGCCTTCTTCGCCGACGTCGTCGAAGGCATGGACGCCGCCGCGCAGGAGTCCGGCCTCGAACTGATCCTCAATACCGGCCGGCGCAGCGCCGCACGCGAACACAGCGCGTTGGAGAGCTTGCTCTCGTTCCGGCCGGGAGGGGTCATCCTGCTGTCTCCCATCCTGCCCGCCGCCGCCATCCGCGCGGCGGCGCAACAGGCTCCGCTGGTGCTGGTGTCGCGCACCTCCACCGTCGCAGGCATCGACACGGTCAACGACGACGGCGAGGCGGGCGCCACCCTCGCCGTCGATCATCTGGTCTCGCTCGGGCACCGGCGCATCGTCCACCTCGACGGCGGCGGCGCGTTCACCTCCGCGCCGCGACGCAAGGGCTACCGGGCCGCCATGCGACGCCACGGCCTGGAACCGATGGTCGTGCCGAGCGAGCACACCGATTCCGCGGGCATGGCCGCGGTGCGCAAACTGCTGAACCTCTTCTCCCGCGACGCCTTTCCCACCGCACTGGTGTGCGGCAACGACTTCAACGCCGTCGGGGCGATGTCCGCGCTCGAGGAAGCGGGATTGCGAGTGCCGGAGGACGTCTCGGTGATCGGCTACGACAACACCTCGCTGGCCGCCCTGCGTCACGTCGCGCTGACCACCATCGATCAACCGCGTATTCGAATGGGCAGCCTCGCGATCGAGGCCATCGCCGAACGACTTCGCGACGGCCGCACGCGACCGGTCCGCCGCCGGTTGGAACCCACGCTCGTCGTCCGCTCGACCACGACCGCACCGGGGCGCTGAGCCGCACCGCCCGTCGCGATCACCTACGAAGGAGAGCCGATGTCCTCCCACCGAGCCGTCACCCTCGGCCTCGCCGGAACCGGCCGCATCGGCACCGCACACGCCGAAATCCTGAGCAAACTCCCGAACGTGGCCACCGTCCTGGTCGCCGACGCCGACCCCGCCCGCGCCACCGCCACCGCCACCGACCTCGGCGTCGAATTCGCCCCCGACCTCGACACCCTCTTCGCCGCCGACCTCGACGGCCTGATCATCGCCACCACCACCGCCTCCCACCCCGACCTCATCATCCGCGCCGTCGACGCGCGCATCCCCGTCTTCTGCGAAAAGCCCGTCGCCGCCGACATCACCGGCACCCTCGCCGTCATCGACCGCACCCGCCACTCCCGCGTCCCCGTCCAGATCGGCTTCCAACGCCGCTTCGACGCCGGCTACCGCGCGGCCCGCGAAGCGATCCGCTCCGGCAGCCTCGGCCGGCTGCACACCGTGCGCGCGACGACCCTCGACCCGGCTCCCCCGCCCGCCGAATACATCGCCCGCTCCGGCGGCATCTTCCGCGACTGCGGAGTGCATGATTTCGACATCATCCGGTGGGTCACCGGGCGCGAGATCACCTCCGTCTACGCGACCGGGGCGAACCGGGGCGCGTCGTTCTTCGCCGAAGCGGGCGACGTCGACACCGCGGCGGTGCTGCTACGCCTGGACGATGGAACCCTCGCGACCGTGTCGCTGACCCGCTACAACGGGGCGGGGTACGACGTGCGGTTGGAGGCGTTGGGCTCTAAAGGGACCGCGGTCGCCGGACTGGACGACCGCGCGCCCCTGACTTCCGTCGAGCCCGACCACAGCCCCTCTCCCTATCCGCCCTACGCGGGATTCATGGAGCGGTTCCGTGCGGCGTATGCCGATGAACTGGCGGCGTTCGTCGAGGTCGCCACGGGAGAGCTCGACAGTCCCTGCACGCCGGACGAAGCGCTGGAGGCGTTCTATGTCGCCGAGGCGTGCGAGCTTTCGCGGCGGGAGGGTCGACCGGTCGAGGTCGCCGAGGTCAGACGCTGACCTGAAGTAGGCCAGTTTCAGCGTGCTGCGACATCAAGGTGTCCTGGACGGCTCCCGCGAGGGTCGGGTTTCCTTTACCGTCGCGCCTTCGCCGGGGTTTTCACCGCCTTTCTGCCGCTACCGAAGCGCGACCCGGCTGTTACTCGTATCCTTTGCTCCACGTTGACCAGCCCGAGAGCGGCCGCCGTCAACGCCTCGGGACTGATCCACTTTTCAAGATCTTCATCCTTGATGCGTATCGGGTTGCCGTCTTCATCCTCTGCAAGTTCTTGCCCTTTAAGCTTGTACGCGTGCATCAGCTTTGAGACCAGCTCATCTTCATATACCTGCTTCACTAGGGCGATCATTTCCTGCTGATCCGCTTTCGGATACTCTTCGACCCAAAACTTGAATTCATTCCGAAAAAGCGGAAATGCCAGATTTATACTGATGGTGCCGAAGGAAGCACCGCCTTCCGAAAGCTTCTCGTCGAACCTCGCCGCATGCACTACATCGTCATCACGAAATGTTTCCCACTTCACATCCGGAAGACCGTCACTCTTTCGCCGCATTGAGCCTGCGAATTCACCGGATTCGTCGGGGTTCAAAATTATCTTGTCGCCCGTACCGCCAGAATCCTTCGCGTTGTTACGAGGCTTCAGTAAAATCGACTTCTCTGCGCGCGGACTTCCAGAACCAACCCGAGGCGTTCCAGTTGTTGATGAGGCCGGATTGCCGGATTCGCGACCAGAATCGTTCTTGACGAGAAGCGGTGGACGAAATCGGGTTGCCAGGCGTTCCATTGTGCGCTTGAGCCGCTCCCGCCGATCCTGATCGTTGCTGTCGGTTTCCCCTGAACGACTCTGCTCTATTGCTTTCTTGATCGGTCCCGGCAACTGCTGGTAGAAGTTGTCCTGCCAGTCCTCCCACGGCAGACTGGTGCTGCCCTTGCCGATCAACATGCCCCGGGAGGCCTGCGGCATAACTCCCCATCGTGTCGGTTCGGACTCCTTGTACGCGGGCGGAACGATGAAGATCCATAAACGCATTCGAATTGCGTCGGGTATCCCGAACTGACGATATTGCTGCAGACGATCTTTTCGGTCATATGCTTCGTTTTCATACTGAACCACTATGAGCGGCTTGGTCGGGCCCTTCTCTTGACTCAGCGCATCTTCATCCTCGTCCGTCAGATACCACTCGATCTTCGTCCCATGTTTCACCATCACGGCGCCGTGCTGGTGCTTGGGTGAGATGACCGCCTTGATGCCATTGACACGCCGCGGATGGATGGCGTACCTCGTACCGTCGGGCGCAACAAGGACTTTGTCCTTGGTCTCCCGCCTGGCGGTCTCCGCAGGCTTCGGCTCAAGTGTTGCAACACGAACAGATACATCACCGGGAATCTCGACAAACCTCGTGTTCAAGTAGTTCACAATTCCACGCTTCACTTCATCCTCGCCCCGCTTGTAATCGCCGCTCACCGTGTCTCGCGCGGGACCGTCGCCAAGAAATAGAAAAACGGTCCCATGGCCCGCTTGTTTGATTTCGTCGAAATGAAATTTTCGAAGATCGATTCCGAGCGCTGGATTGAAAGAAGGGGGTATGCAGTCGTTGATATCATCCGGCGGACCCGCCTGGTCCGAGCCTCGATAATATATATCGAAATCCTTCAATTGCCACCTGTCGTGACGTTCATCGAAGTGGATCCAAATCATCCGACCTTCAGGTGTTTCCTCGGTCCACGAAAGTACGATGATTCCGTATGGGTTCCACTCGTAACAGGACGCTTTGAACCCTTGACCGAAGTTCTCGGTCAAGGAGATTGTCCTTCCTCCGCCGCCGAATGAGGACAGAAATAATTGAAGATTCTCCTCGTTCATTCCTACGCCGTTGTCGGCTACGTAACGTCGGGCGACTCCATGCTCCGTGAACGACTCCTCGTCAACACCGAAATAGACCCAAGTTGCTTTAGCTTGAATCGAATTGACGAGCGCTTCTCGCGCCCATTGATATGGGCCGCCAGCGACATATGCCTGGCGAATCAAATGGTGCACGTTCTCATCGGGAACAGTCACGATCTTGCCCATAAAAGCTTCGCTTTCCCCTTGCTTCAAGGAGGCCGGCACTAGCGCACTGCGCAGCGCTAGCTCGTAGCGGCGAGCTTACTCGCGCCATCTCCACAGATGACGCGATTACTGAAGATCACCATAAATTACTCACCCAACAAAGGCGACCAGTCAGTTTTCGAATCCTCGCGACACGGAGGGGCCGACATAAGCGAACCCCACCCCGAGAGATGTTCCGTTCCAACTCTCGGCGCAGCGCATACAGAGAAACCAGCACATTCCGGCATCAGGTGGACTACTCGATGAGCTTGCGCCGTTCCTCGCTGCACACCTGACCGGCGAGGCCTGAGTCAGCGGTAGTCAACGGCCTAGCCATCTCCTCCAAAACCGACGAGTCGCGAAACGTCCCGTCTTGACCGATTACGCGCCAACCTCGGGCCTCGTGGGCCGCTCGGGCAGGGCTGCCCCCCGTACCAACAGGTAGGCCACCTGGGGCGGACCTATCTTTCAACCGTTCCCGTAATCGTGCTGGGCTGGACCACAGGTTGTCTTACCGCTCGCGGTGCGAGCCGAGATTCACGGCTTCGAGTTCATCTGCTCGTGCCTCGATGGCTTCGTTGCGGGCAAGTTCGAACGAACGCTTGATCATGACCCGAGAGCCTTGCCTTGACGAAAGGCGTCGTCCCTCAGTAGCTCGTGAAGCTCTCGGACACTCGCGATGCGCCGCTGGTCTTCCGGCACGGCCGCGAGAACCTGCTCGCCCAAGCCCATGACGTACCGCGTCCGGTGTTCGACAGGCAATCTATCCAACATGGTCGTCGCGTACGCGGTGCCCTCGCTCGGATCACCGGCCGAGACCAGGCACAGTGCGCGCTGCAACTCGATCTGGATCGGCCCGCGCCGATTGTTGGGCGGATACAGACCGAGCGCCGCCGACTGCGCCTCTTCCGCCCGGCGAGTATCACCGAGATGGGAGTACACGAAGCTTTCGGCGAACCTGACTCGCGCTTCGGAGTATGCCCAGCAATGCCAGCTGTGGTCTTTCGTCATACCGGACGGCAATGCCGCGAAAGTGTCGCGCAGTGCGACCAATGATGCTTTGGCTTCCTCAGCACGGCCGAGCAACGCGAGCGACTGCGCGCGCGCCGCGAGCAAACTCGGTCGTCCGTGTAGGGGGCCGTGTGCAATCAGTTCGTCGGACTTGCTGATCTCATCGATGATGATTTCCGGCTGCTGGCCGTCGTAAATCGCTCGGATAGCTCCGCGCCCCCGCACATACATCATCGCGTGCATGTCCCCTGAGCAGTCTGCGGCATAGTTGGCCGTGCGCCACCACCGCCTCGCTTCGCGCCGCAGTCCAAGATCCCCAACAGCCTGAGCTAAGTACTCGCTGAGCAGCGCCCCGATCCGATACAGCTGTCGGCGGTGTGCGAGGTCGGAAGACCTGCCCAACGCAACCTCGAGACTCATGACATCCACCAGCAGTGCCGCGCGCAACTCGCTGGCGGTGTGCGTTCCGGTAGCAACTCCATACTCACGGACGATTTCGTTCCAGTCGTCGAGATCGACCGAGAGATCCTCTGACACAGCCAGATTGAATCCATGCCGCACGGATTCCAACCCGAGCGCCATCTCGATACCGGCGGAAGAAACACCGAGCAGGAAGGTTCGTCGGAGCACGTCGTCAACCTCTCTCCCCGCGCTCGGCGGGGACATCGGTGAATCATCCGCCTCCATGCTATCGCTAACGGATCCGCGCTCGGCAGGACGAAAACCGAGTTCGGCGTCAGTCGCGACACCGAGCACAGCCCTCAACCCGGCGCGGTAGTCCGCGTTGGGCCAGCGAAAGATTCCGCGCTCCAACTTTCCGATGTAGTTGCCGGACAGTTGAACAACCCGACCGGTCCGGCAAAAAACCCAAGAGTTCACCGCATCGGCAAGTTCCGCTCGCGACAACGGATGCCCGGTCAGTTCGGACCTGGTCCGCGCTCTGGCCGCACTGAGCTGGTGATTCGGTTCAGACAAGCCCCGTCCCCCTCGTTCGGTAACCCGCAGACAAATCATTGCATTCGCCAGGGGTGTCCATGTCTGAACCGACCCGCTGTCCCGCAGTTCTCCCCTTGTCCTCCCTCGAACGGGCGTTCCCGCAGCACCCCACCGAGACGGAATCTATCCACAGCACTCGGCGCCGCAATGACACGAAGCCACGTCCGGCTCTCCGGGTGCCTGTCCTAGAGCGACTGGAGCAGGAAGGCAGAAGAATGCAGTCGGTTCACAGATCTGCGGCAAGCAGGACCCACGAAGAACCACGCGCGCGCGGCGTATCCGCAGACACCCTGATGTCGAGATGCCGGTTCTATCGGGAGGTCTGCGGCCTGCCCGCGCGCATACAACCGCAACTCCACCAACTTTTCATCCCCTCGGGCAGCGTCGGCGGAATCACCGTCCCCGCCGCACTCGGGGCCGCCGTCAGAGGACACATGCAGGGGCGTGGCGTTCACCCTGGCCCGATCGTCTCGCATCCCCGGTCGAAGCGATGGACGTTGCTCGTCGTGCCGGACGTGCCCGACAACGACATCGCCCTGTTCGGAGAACTGTTTCGCCTCAACGCATCCGTCGCGCGCCTCGGCGCACAGATCGCACTTCCGTCGCCCGCTGACCGACACGGATTTCGGGTGTGGGTGCAACCACCCCGGGACAGCTACCGGCCGTCAGGGCTGGCCGTCATCGAATCCGTCCGCGCGTGTGCCCGGCCCCGTCCGCGCCGGGTGTGACACGGCCGATGCCACCACAGAACTCGACGGCGTTGTCATCAGGTTCGCCCCCGGCTCGAATCGTGAGAAGCGATTGCGCGAGGGCCGTACATCCTGATCCGCAGGTCGAAGTCGTCGTCGTCCGTGATCCGGACGGACCCGTCGATATCCATGTGTTCATCGACGGGGTGAAAACCCCCGTCATCGAATTCACGATCGACGCGGGCGCGGGGTGGTGCTGGGCGGATTGGAAGCGCTGTCGAGACCGAAACCTTTCGGCCGCTTCTCCGTCGGCAAGACAAACCATGCTTGCCGCCTATACCGATCCTCCGGGCGGAGGGTACGTCGGAGGACGCGGCGAAGTGCAATGGCTCGATGAGGTCTCGACAGCATCGACAACTGATGAGGATCAACGATGACGTGGGATCGGTTGACGATCGGCAGTTGGGTCAGCACGAGTGAAGGCTGCCCTGTCAGGCTCGTCAGAGGCGAGGACGGTGAATCTGTCACCTTCGTGTTCGGCACGTCCGGCAACGAATTCGAGCTCACGATCGACCGCTCGACCTTGACCGCCATGCTTCAGCTCGGCTCCAGAGCGTTGGGTGAGGCGATGTCCGCTCAGACGTGACTCGAAGAGCGCACTCGCACGCGCGGCGCGGATTACGACAGCGCACTACTGCGCGGAAGCGTCGACACCGATCCGACGTCCGTGCCACACTCCACTTGTGGAGAGCGGGGCAGAGTTGGAACTGCGCCAGATGATCTTCGATCATCTCGCGCAGCGTGTCGCTGAACAAGGCACACTGACACGTGCAGAACTGACAGCTCTCCCGGTGAACGGGGGGACTCGACGTCTTATCGACCTGAACCGCGGCATCTGGAACCCGCGCGACTTGCAAGCAACACTGTCCATCGTTTCGAAGCCTGACAGTCCGTACTCGGATGGGGAAGTCGGCGAGTCACTCTTCGCGTACTCGTACCGTGAAGGGAGTACAAACGGCGACAATACGAAGCTGCGCCGAGCATGTGAGCTGGAACTTCCGATCATCTTGCTGCGGTGGATCCGCCCTGGCGTCTACGTCCCCGTATTCCCGGTGTACGTGGTCGCAGACGACACCGAAGGCCGCAGGTTTATCTTGGCGCTCGACGAAAGCCTCCGGTTCGTAACGGATCCGCTCAAACTGAAGCCAATCGAGCGCAAGTACGCCCAGCGCGCCATACGACAGCGGCTGCATCAGCCCGAGTTTCGTGGCAGGATACTGCTCGCCTACGATCGTAGATGCGCTGTGTGCGACCTGAGGCAACCACAGCTTCTCGATGCAGCGCACATACTCGCGGATAACCACGAAGAAGGCGTCCCCGAGGTCGATAACGGCCTGTGCCTTTGCAAGATCCACCATGCCGCGTACGACATGCGGCTTCTCGGCATATCGCCCAACTACGAAGTTGTGATTGGGGCGAAGATGATGCAGGACCCCAATGACGGTCCCATGCTCCGACATGGTTTCCGCGAGATGAACGGTCGCCAACTGTCTTTGCCGCACCGACGCAGCGACCGGCCATCAAGAGATCGGCTCGCTGAACGTTTCGCCGAATTCAAGGCCGCTAGCTGAACTCAGCCGATTTGGACAGTGTCCTCTACTCGAACGCTGCGGCTACTCGAACCCGTACGGGTAGCGACGGAAGGCCAGTCCGGGAAGTTCTCGATGCGATTCGATGAACTGGAGGGAAGGACGATCACCGTATGAGCTCAGAGCATTCCGCGTTACCAGTGGATGGCATCGGCTTTCAGCACTACACCGCCGCACAGGCTCGCGAACTGCGCGACGAAGTCGAGCTGATCTTCCGAGACTCCTACGTCGATGCGATCGAGTCGGGTGACGAGTTCGAGTCGCCCGAGGCGTTTATGCACCGGTTCGACGCCTACACCGACCCCGCCCGTGCCGGCGCGTTCGAGTTGGTGATCGCTCGTCTCGACGGCGAACTCTGTGGGCAGGCGTGGGGTTGGCCGCTCACCGCCGAGACCGCGTGGTGGGACGGGCTGCGGCTCGACGAAGGCGACCACGCGGCGTTCACCGCCGAGAACGGTTCGCGCACATTCGCCTTCAGCGAGATCATGGTGCGCAAGCAATTCACCGGGAAGGGTATCGCGCGGGCCCTGCACGACGAATTGCTCGCGGGACGGCCCGAGCAGCGCGCGACGCTGCTGGTCCGCCCGGATAATCAGCGGGCGTATGACAACTATCGCCGGTGGGGGTGGTACAGCGTCGGCACTTTGCGACCGAGCTGGCCGGAGGCACCGCGATTCGATGTTCTGATGCGTGGTCTCGAGCGAACTCGGAGGGACGCAGCCGACTGATCGCCGACAAGGAGTGCGCCGTCTGACCGCATGGTCGCGGGTGGCCGCGAAGACATGTCGAAGGAATTCGCGAATTACTGTGCGAAGTCTCGGCGGCTCTACCTAGGCCGTGGTCGGGCTCGCGGCGGCGGATACGGAGTCGGCTCGCCTCCGGTGCGCGGGACCGAACTTACCCTGCCGGAACCGCGGCGATGCGGCGATGGCGTATCCATCCGCGGAGGCCGATCGCCAGCGGCACCAGAACGGTGAGAAACCCGGACAGCGGCTCGAATGCGATGCCGAACGCGGTGAGCACGGCGATCGCGGCGAGGATCGGCGCTGGAACGTGGCCGCGCGATCGCTCCGTCTCGATCACGGCGATACCGAAGCAGACGGCGGCGACTCCGAACGCGGTGAACCAGAAGGCGAGTTCGGTTTGCTCTCGGCCGGTCGCCCAGATGACGACGCCGAGTGCGGTATGCGCCGATCCGATGAACGCGAGCAGACTGCCCGTCACCGGGAACGGAGTTTTTGAATCCATATTCCTAAACATTGCCCTAAGCTCTCCCCCATGGCAAGACCCCGGCGATTCACCGATGACCAGATCCTGGATGCCGCGCGCGACTTGCTCGCCGATCCGGCGACGACCAGGCCGACCATCGCCGCGATCAGCGCTGCCTCCGGCGTCCACACCGGATCGATCTACGTGCGCTTCGCCTCTCGCGAAGAGTTGCTCGCACGACTGTGGCTGCGCTCGATCCAGCGCTTCCACACCGGATTCGTCGCCGCGCTGTCGGGAGCCGACCCGCTGCTCGCCGCCGCGATGCACCTGCCGCGATACTGCCGCGCACATCCCACCGAAGCTCGTGCGATGAAGATGTTCCGGCGTGAGGAACTGCTCGAGGTGGGCTCTGCCGAGTTGCGCGCCGACATCGCCACGGTCAACGACCGCATGAACGACGCGCTACGCGCCGCCGTCGCGACGGAGTTCGGCGAAGCCGACGAGCATCGCATGGCGATCGCGGTGGCTGCCGTCAAGGCTATTCCCTACGGGCTCGTTCGCGAGTACATCGCGGGCGCGGCGCCCATTCCGGACTGGGTCGATGACGTCATCGCCACCGCGACGGCCGCCGTAGTCCACAAGTTGCGCCCGGCGGGCAGTGAGCGGGCATCCCGATAAGGCACCATCCGGCGGCCGAGTCACGCCGGCAGCAGCCGCGCGATGACCTCGGCCAGCTGCTTCACGTTCCGGCACTCGTGCATCGTCACACAGTCCGCATACACGTGGGCGGCGGAATCCCCCGTCGACCAGGACCGCGAGGGTTCCGGATTCAGCCAGTAGGTGTGTTTCGCGCGGTCGACAATGGTTTGCACCGCAGCGAGATTCGGGTCCGTGCGGTTGGTTCGCCCGTCCCCCAGGATGAGTACGGATGTGCGCGGCCCGAGAGCGTCGGCGTAGTTGTCGAGGAATCCTTGGAACGCTTCGCCGTAGTTGGAGCTGCCGAAGCGGGCGACTTTGGTGGAGCGGATGATTCGGGCGGCGGTGCCGGGGGTCGGTGGTTCGCCGGGGGTGAAGAAGTGGGTGATCTCGTCGCAGGTGTCGATGAAGCCGAAGCTGCGGACCCTGCTGAACTGGTCTTGCAGGGCCTGGATCAGCTGCAACGTGAATTCGGCGAAGCCGGTGACCGAGCCGGAGATGTCGGCGAGGACGACCAGGTCGGGGCGGCCGTGTTTGCGGGCGCGCAGGACCGGGTCGATGGGGACGCCGCCGGTGGACATCGAGCGGCGCAGGGTGCGGCGCAGATCGATTCGGCCGCGCACGGCTTTGCGGCGGCGGACGGCCAGGCGGGTGGCGAGTTTGCGGGCCAAAGGGTGGACGAGGCGGCGCATTTCGGCGAGGTCTTGTTCGCGGGCGCCGAGGAAATCGATCTGGTCGGTGCTGGATTCGACGCCGCGGCGGGCGATGTACTCGGTGCCGCGCAGTTGCGCCGAGCGCAGCCGGGCCTCGGTTTGGACGGCGGTGCGGAATGCGGCGAGGCGGCGGTTGGCTTCGATGGTGTGAACGGTGGCGTCGAGTTGGGAGGAGCCGTTCATGCCCGCGACGATGCGATCGATGAGTTCTTCCGGGCGTAGGGCTTTCATGGTCAGGTAGGAGGACCAGCCAGCGCCGGACGCGGTGGTGACCGGCGCGGAGGGCTGCCCGGTTCCCGCGCCGCCGTAGGCGCCGAGTTCGGTCAGCGCTCGGCGGGCCAGCTCGGTGAGCGACTCCGAATCGTCCTGTGCCAGTGCGGTGACGAGGCGATCACGCAGGGATTCGACGGATTCGGGCGTCGACGGATCAACGGGCTGCGGCTGGCGAGCGGTCAAGAAATAGAGGTCGAAGAGTTGATCGAACACGGCGCGTTGGCCATTGCGCCGCAGCAGGCAGGCGGCCATGCCGGAGCGCAGGCGATTGCGATCGTCGAGCCCGAGGGCGACCATGGCCTCAGCCGCATCAATGGTCTCGCTCGGCCCCGCGTTGATGCCGTGATCGCGAAGCAGGCCGACGAATTCGACGAGCCGATCCGTCAGCGGTTCGGAAGATCGACGGGCCGTCTCACCGGCGCGCCCTTCAACGATGCTCATGTCCGACTCCGGCAGTCCTGCCTCGCAGCCGGCACGATGACCGGCCCGGATGGGAGTCGAACGGTGGCTGCCAGAGACGTTGTCTGCGAAGGTGCGCAGGCCTAACGGTGCCTGCTGATGGATGCTTCGCGACGCCGAGGCGATCGGTGGGCGCATGCCGGGCCAGCCCGGCAGGAAGCACACCGTCACCGGGCGATCTCCGTTCGAGGCTCGAACACCCGGCACCGATTCCTACCGCAACGTGTGCGAAGACGCCCGGCACACGAGATACGACGTCGACCGGCGCAGAAACGACGTGACAGAGCCCGAACTTCATCTCACCGCCCTCCTCGGTCCGCATCCATATCGAGTCCGAGCCGCTCGATCGCAAGGCGATGGTCGGACTGGTACTTCAAGAGCACGCCGAGCGTCGAACGGACAACGTTCCCACTCAGGTTGCGCGCACCGAGGGCGACCAGCGTCTTCGCCCAATCGACGGTCTCGGAGATCGACGGAGCCTTGCGCAACGAAAGCTGCCGCAGTGCGCCGACCACGCGGACCACCGGCTCCCCCAGCGCCTCGTCCAGCTCCGGAACCTTCATCCGCACGATCGCCCGCTCCAGTTCCGCCGTCGGGTAATCGATGTGCAGGTAGAGGCAGCGGCGCTTGAGCGCCTCGGACAGCTCACGGTGGGCGTTGGACGTCACGATCACGAACGGTTTGCGCACCGCGGTGACGGTGCCGAGTTCGGGGATGCTGACCTGGTAGTCGCCGAGCACCTCCAGCAGCAGCCCTTCCAGCTCGACGTCGGCCTTGTCGAGTTCGTCGATGAGCAGCACCGTGGGACGCGGGTTGCGGATGGCGGCCAGCAACGGGCGGGCGAGGAGGAACTCTTCGGTGAAGACGTGGTCGCGGGTGCTGTCCCAGCCTTCGTCGTCCGTGGCGGTGATGCGGAGCAGTTGCTTGGCGTGATTCCACTCGTAGAGGGCGCGGGCCTCGTCGATGCCCTCGTAGCACTGCAAGCGCACCAGGTCGGAGGTGGTCGCGGTGGCGACGGCCTTGGCCAGCTCGGTCTTGCCGACGCCCGCCGGCCCCTCGACCAGCAGGGGCTTGCCGAGCTGGCCCGCGAGGAACACGGCGGTGGCGATATCGAGGGACGGGAGGTACCCGGCCTCGGTGAGGCGCAAGGTCACCTCGTCCACCGACGCGAAGAACTTACTCATCGGTAACTAGTCTAGCCGGGGTCAGCTCGGTGTCGGAATCCGGAAATGACTGGGCTCGGCGTCGGACGGCACGGCGCCGGCCGTGGTGAACGGTTCGACCAGCGATCGCAACTCGATCAGGTGCCGGGCGTGCGCGTCGAGCGCCCGATCCTCCTCGGAGACCGGCTCCCACTGCCGCACGGCTCGCGCCTTTCCGTCGTCGTCGATGGCGACGACCACGGCGAGGCCGTGCGCCGCCAGCGCGGGTTCGTCGGAATGGGTGTCGGTGGAGGTGACGTGCACGCTGACGTGCATGCTGCGCGGGCCGGTGTGGATCAGTCGCGCGGTGACCTCGACGACGTGGCCGATCACGATCGGCCGATAGAAGCGGATCCCGCCGAAGTAGGAGGTGAGGACGCGCTGCCCGGCCCAGTCCGCGCCGCACACGTACGCGGCCTCGTCGATCCACCGCATGGTCCGGCCACCGTGAACCTTGCCGCCCCAGTTGATGTCCGAAGGCGCGGCGAGGAAACGCAGCGTGGCGCTCGGCGCGGTGCCCGCGGAGGTGTAGCGCTGCGCGGCCATCGCCTCCTCGATGTGCTTGCGCACCGAAACGCGGGCGCGGGCCTGCCGGTGCCGCTGCGATTCGAGCAGCGTTGTCGGATTCCATTGCGGGACTTCGACGGTGCGCCGATCGTCGTCCACCGCGACGAAGATCGTCAGGCATTGCGCCGACTGCACCGGCTTCACCCGGGTCGGATCGGTCGAATAGACCGTGACGAGGATGTGCATGCTGGTGCGGCCGGTGTGGACAAGATTGGCATGCAATTCGACCAGCTCACCGACCGCGATGGGCCGGTCGAGATGGATGTTCCCGACGTAGGCGGTGACGCAGTAGCGGCCGCTCCACTGGGCCGCCGCCGCGTAGGCGACCTTGTCGATCCACTCGAGCAGCTTGCCGCCGTCGACCGACCCCACGATGCCTGCGTCGGCGGGTTGAACGAGAAAGCGGTGGATCGCCTCGGGACGCCGACCGGCCGAGGCCGGGTGCGAGACGGTCGCGCGAGGGTCGATATCGGTCGGGTTGGGCAAGGCTCACCATCCGTTCGGTCAGAGAATCTTCGGCTACTGACCTCGTTGTCCGGGAGAACCTTAGGCCCCGATATCGGTACGAGCGAGTAACGAATCACCAGCCCTGCGAAACGACCACATCGGCCGACCCGCGAATAGTCTTCGGCGACCAATGAGCAACGCACATGGGGGGTGCCCCTAATGCCGCGGTTCGATTTCCCCCGCAGGGGAGGCAACCCCCGTGACCTTTCGCGGTAAGTGCGCAAGAGTGAAGTCGTGCAGTCGCTGCCTCGTCGGTAAGCGCGACCGTGAAGCAGTGGCCGTAGATCCAAGATCTGTCTGCGGGGGTAGGCCGTGGGCAGACCCGCAACCGGGGGATGGTGGGCGAAGACGCTCACCGAAGAGTGAAAGGATTTACGTTGTTCTCCACAATCAGCGCACGCCGCACCCTGGCCCGCGTAGCCGTCGCCGGTGCGATCGCCGCGATCCCTTTGACCGCTATGGCGATGCCTGCCTCGGCTACCCCGAGTACACCCGGGGTCGCTCAGGTCCGGTACGACCCCTATGACCACCGGTGCGACTTCGGTCCGTTCCAGAACTGGAGTTGCAACAACAACCCGCTATTCGGTTGGGGCTACGACCAATACGGCGGCCCCTACGGGCAGGGTTACGGACAAGGGTTCGGGCCGGGCATGTTCGGCAGCAGTTAGGAAGCTGCGAAGACGCGGGTGGCCCGCTCCGGAATCCGGAGCGGGCCACCCGTGTGAATCAACAGATGTATCAGGCGGTCTCGGTGATCGGACGATCGACCCAGCTCATCAGGCCGCGCAGCTTGGCGCCGGTGACCTCGATGGGGTGCTCGGCGTTCTGCTTGCGCAGCGCCTCGAGCTCCTTGTTGCCGCCCTCGACGTTGGCGACCAGACGCTTGACGAAGCTGCCGTCCTGGATGTCCTTGAGGATGTCCTGCATGCGCTTCTTGGTGTCGGCGTCGATGACCCGCGGGCCCGACAGGTAGCCACCGAACTCGGCGGTGTCGGAGACCGAGTAGTTCATCCGCGCGATGCCGCCCTCGTACATCAGGTCGACGATCAGCTTCAGCTCGTGCAGCACCTCGAAGTAGGCCATCTCCGGCGCGTAACCGGCCTCGACCATGACCTCGAAACCGGTCTTGACCAGTTCCTCGGTGCCACCGCACAGCACGGCCTGCTCACCGAACAGGTCGGTCTCGGTCTCTTCCTTGAAGGTGGTCTTGATGACGCCCGCGCGGGTGCCGCCGATGCCCTTGGCGTAGGACAGCGCCAGCGCCTGGCCCTCGCCCGTCGGGTCCTGGTCGATCGCGATCAGAGCGGGAACGCCCTTGCCGTCGACGAACTGACGACGCACCAGGTGACCGGGGCCCTTCGGCGCCACCATGCCGATGGTGACGTTGGCGGGCGGCTTGATCAGGCCGAAGTGGATGTTGAGGCCGTGGCCGAAGAACAGCGCGTCGCCGTCCTTCAGGTTCGGCTCGATGTCGCCTGCGAAGATCGACGCCTGCGCGGTGTCCGGCGCCAGCACCATGATGAGGTCCGCCCACTCCGAGACCTCCGCGGGCGTGCCGACGGTCAGGCCCGCCTCTTCGGCCTTCGGGCGCGACTTCGACCCCTCGGCCAGACCGACGCGGACCTCGACGCCCGAGTCGCGCAGGCTCAGCGAGTGCGCGTGACCCTGGCTGCCGTAGCCGATGACAGCGACCTTGCGGCCCTGGATGATCGACAGGTCGGCATCGTCGTCGTAGAACATCTCGACTGCCACTGTGGTTCCTTCCGGGATCATCCCCGCGCGAGGCGGGGCACACCGTGCTTGCGCCGGTGTTGATTTTCGTTGTTCTGGATCGGATCAACCCCCGCAGCAGCGGGAGGGGATCATTCCCGCGTAGGCGGGGAGGGCGGCACGCCAACCGTCGATCGCAGAAAGACTAGCGCGTGGCCGCCGTCGGCCGGTCGGCCCCATCGGTGTGCCGCTCGCTACCTCATCGAGTGGCGGTGATGGACTTCGGTCCACGTCCCACCGCGACGACACCGGACTGCACGATCTCCCGGATGCCATACGGTTCGAGCATCCGCAGCAGCGCGTCGAGCTTGGACCGGGTTCCGGTCGCCTCGACGGTGAGCGCGTCCGGCGACACGTCGATGACCTTCGCGCGGAACAGCCCGACCGCCTCGATCACCTGGGTCCGCACACTGGCGTCGGCGCGCACCTTCACCAGGATCAGTTCGCGGGCCACCGAGCTGTCGGAGTCCTGCTCCACGATCTTGATGACGTTCACCAGCTTGTTGAGCTGCTTGGTGACCTGCTCGAGCGGCAGGTCCTCGACGGTGACCACGATGGTCATGCGCGAGATCTCGGGCAGTTCGGTGCCGCCGACCGCCAGGGATTCGATATTGAAGCCGCGGCGGGAGAACAGCGCCGCGACCCTGGCCAGCACGCCCGGTTTGTCCTCGACGAGAACGCTGAGGGTATGCGTGGTACTCATCCGTTGTTCACCCTGTTCTGTTCCTGCGACATCGCCGCGTGGATGACCGCCGGCTCGGCGGCCTGCTCGTCCTCGTCGAACAGCGGACGGATGCCGCGCGCGGCCATGATCTCGTCGTTGCTGGTGCCCGCCGCGACCATCGGCCACACCTGGGCGTCCTTGCCGACGATGAAGTCGATCACCACGGGGCGGTCGGTGATGGACTGCGCCTCGCGGATGGCGGCCTCCACGTCCTCCTCGCGCTCCACCCGGATGCCGTGGCAGCCGAGGGCTTCGGCGAGCTTCACGAAGTCGGGGATGCGCAGCGAGTGCGTGCCCAGGTCGGTGTTGGAGTAGCGCTCCTGGTAGAAGAGCGTCTGCCACTGGCGCACCATGCCGAGGTTGCCGTTGTTGATCAGCGCGACCTTGATCGGGACGCCCTCGACGGCGCAGGTGGCCAGCTCCTGGTTGGTCATCTGGAAGCAGCCGTCACCGTCGACCGCCCACACCTCTTTGTCCGGCGCGCCCATCTTGGCGCCCATGGCCGCCGGGACGGCGTAGCCCATGGTGCCGAGGCCACCGGAGTTCAGCCAGGTGCGCGGCTTCTCGTACTTGATGAACTGAGCGGCCCACATCTGGTGCTGGCCGACGCCCGCGCAGTAGATCGCGTCGGGTCCGGCCAGACGGCCGAGCGCCTCGATGACGAACTCCGGCGACAGCGACCCGTCGGCGGGCGGGGTCCAGCCCAGCGGGTAGGAGTCGCGCACGCCGTTGAGGTAGGTCCACCAGTCGCTCAGCGCCAGCGGCAGAGCGTCCCCCGCGGCGGGATCCGCCTTCAGCGTCTCGATGAGCTCGATGATCACCTCGCGGCAGTCACCCACGATCGGGACGTCGGCGTGCCGGTTCTTGCCGATCTCGGCCGGGTCGATGTCGGCGTGGATGACCTTGGCGCCCGGCGCGAAGGAGTCCAGCTGGCCGGTGACGCGGTCGTCGAACCGCGCGCCGAGGGTGATCAGCAGGTCCGAGCGCTGCAACGCGGCGACGGCGCCCACGGTGCCGTGCATGCCGGGCATGCCCATGTTCAGTGTGTGGCTGTCGGGGAACGCGCCGCGCGCCATCAGCGTGGTGACCACGGGGATGCCGGTCAGCTCGGCCAGTTGCAGCAGCTCGGCCGAGGCGTCGGCCTTGATCACACCGCCGCCGACGTAGAGCACGGGGGCCTTGGCCTCCATGATCATCCGCGCGGCCTCGCGCACCTGCTTGCCGTGCGGCTTGGTGACCGGACGGTAGCCGGGCAGCCGCATCTCCGGCGGCCAGCTGAAGGTGGTCTGCGCCTGCAACACGTCCTTGGGGATGTCGACGAGCACGGCGCCCGGGCGGCCGGACGCGGCGAGGTAGAACGCCTCGGCGATGATGCGCGGGATGTCGATGCCGTCGGTGATCAGGAAGTTGTGCTTGGTGATCGGCATGGTGATGCCGGAGATGTCGGCTTCCTGGAACGCGTCGGTGCCGATCAGGCTCCGGCCGACCTGGCCGGTGATGGCCACGATCGGGACCGAGTCCATCTGCGCGTCGGCGATCGGGGTCACCAGGTTGGTGGCGCCGGGGCCGGATGTGGCCATACACACACCGACCTTGCCGGTGGCCTGCGCGTAACCGGTGGCCGCGTGACCCGCGCCCTGCTCGTGCCGGACCAGGACGTGGCGCACCTTGGTGGAATCGAACAGCGGGTCGTACACCGGGAGAATCGCGCCACCCGGAATGCCGAATACGGTGTCGACGCCCAGCTCCTCGAGCGACCGGACGACCGACTGCGCGCCGGTGACCCGCTCGGGCGGGACCGGACGGCGGTTGGCCGCGGAGATCGCGTTGGCAGCGGGCGTGGCCTGCTGATTCGCCGAAGGCGCTGGCCTACGGGCGGAAGGCCCGGGCCGTGCGGTAGGTGCGCTCACCGTCTTCGTTCCTTACTGGTTGTCGTTCTGACCCCGGATTTTTGTGCCAGCGGTGTCTTGCGCTTCGCCATGCTGGAGGTTAGTCCGAACATAAAAAAGCCCCCGACAGCACAGGGCTGATCGAGGGTGGCGCGTCGCAACGCGAGCTGACGTATTCGACTCAGTGTGTCAGGCTCAACGCTGGACGCGCCGGCCGAGTACGAGCAACTCGTTTCGATTCACGCGCACGACGTTAAGCGGGTGTGAACCGAAGAGTCAAACAGATGACCCCGTGCGTCCCATTATGTGGGACAGTGCGGTTGCTTGTGTCCGTTCACCAGGATGCGAGGATGGTGGTGTGTCATCACCGCATCAGTCCGTGCCACCTTCTGAATCGTCCCACACGCCCGCGGCGGAGACGGATACGGGTAGCGCCTCCGACGCCCGTGTGATCCGCATCCCACGGCTGGCCTTCCTGGGCGTGTTCATCCTGCTGATGTGCGTGTTCTTCCCGTTCGTCGGCTGGCCCGCGGGACTGTGGTGGCTGCTGCTCATCCCGGTCGCGGTGCTGGCGTGGGTGCTGCGCACGCAGACCGCCGTCTCGGACGCGGGGCTGGAGCTGCGGACGCTGTTCGGTTCGCGCCATCTCGACTGGGCGCAGGTGAAGGGCGTGCGGATCCCCAAGCGCGGATACGTGCGCGCCGACCTGACCGATGGCACCGAGGTGAAGTTGCCCGCGGTGGGCTACGACCGGCTGCGCGATCTGGCGGCGTTCTCCGGCGGACGGATTCCGGACCCGTTCGCGGAGCCCGCCACCAAAGAGTCCCCTACCGAAACGAGCGGGCACGACGCGAACCCGAGCGGCGAGGACAGCGCGCCGACCGACGGGGTCGCGAAGTCCGGCGAGGACGCCACCGGCGAAGACACGCGCTAGAAGTCGGTCGTGTCCCCGACCGGCTCGAGCAATGCGCGGAACATCCACCGCGGTTAGGTTGTTGCGGCCGAGTGATGGGATGATTTCTCCGGAGCAGTGATCCTCCTTCTCGTCCCCACCCCTCGACGGTCCGGCACCTCCGGCGACCCGTCGTCGCCTGCGACACCACGCACAGCGACAAACCCGATCCGGCTGACAGCCATGGCCGCCGCGCCCGGCGCACCACCGACCGGTGGACACGCCCACCGGGAGTAACGTGGTGGACCGCCGAGCAGGCTCTGCGCCGTCGCACGTCAGCCCCCGCGACCCGAGGACCATCCACATGCCACCGCTTCGTTCACGAACCACGACCATCGGCCGCAATGCCGCGGGCGCACGCGCACTCTGGCGCGCCACCGGCATGACCGACACCGACTTCGGCAAGCCGATCGTCGCCATCGCGAACTCCTACACCCAGTTCGTGCCCGGGCACGTGCACCTGAAGAACGTCGGCGACATCGTGGCCGACGCGGTGCGCTCCGCAGGCGGCGTGCCGCGCGAATTCCACACCATCGCCGTCGACGACGGCATCGCCATGGGCCACGGGGGCATGCTCTACTCGCTGCCCTCGCGCGAGATCATCGCCGACTCCGTCGAGTACATGGTGAACGCGCACACCGCCGACGCGCTGGTCTGCATCTCCAACTGCGACAAGATCACCCCGGGCATGCTCAATGCGGCCATGCGGCTGAACATTCCGGCGGTGTTCGTCTCCGGCGGGCCGATGGAGGCGGGCAAGGCGGTGGTCGTCGACGGCGTCGCCCAGGCGCCCACCGACCTGATCACGGCGATCTCCGCGAGCGCGAACCAGGCGGTGTCGGAGGAGGGGCTGTCGGAGGTGGAGCGGTCGGCGTGCCCGACCTGCGGCTCGTGCTCGGGCATGTTCACCGCGAACTCGATGAACTGCCTCACCGAGGCGCTCGGTCTCGCGCTGCCCGGCAACGGCTCCACCCTCGCCACGCATGCCGCGCGCCGGGCGCTGTTCGAGCGGGCCGGCACCGTCGTGGTCGACATCGCCAACCGCTGGTACCGCGAGGACGACGCGTCGGTGCTGCCGCGCAACGTCGCCAACGCCAAGGCTTTCCGCAACGCGATGGCGCTGGACGTCGCGATGGGCGGCTCGACCAACACGGTGCTGCACACCCTGGCCGCCGCGCAGGAAGGTGAGATCGACTTCGATCTGCACACCATCGAGGAGACCAGCCGCCGGGTGCCCACCCTGTCGAAGGTGTCGCCGAACTCCGACTATCACATGGAGGACGTGCACCGCGCGGGCGGAATCCCCGCCATCCTCGGCGAATTGCGCCGCGCGGGGCTGCTGGAGACCGACGTCACCACCGTGCACACCGCGAGCTTCGACGAGTGGCTCGACACCTGGGACATCCGTTCCGGCAAGGCTTCCCAGGAAGCCCTCGAACTCTTCCACGCCGCGCCGGGCGGGGTGCGCACCACCGAGCCGTTCTCCACCGACAACCGCTGGTCGTCGCTGGACACCGACGCCGAGGGCGGCTGCATCCGCGACCTCGAGCACGCCTACACCACCGAAGGCGGCCTCGTCGTGCTGCGCGGCAACATCGCGCCCGACGGCGCGGTGCTCAAGACCGCGGGCATCGATGAGGAACTGTTCACCTTCCAGGGGCCAGCGGTGGTGGTGGACTCGCAGGAGGAGGCCGTGTCGGTCATCCTCGGCAAGAAGATCAAGCCCGGCGACGTGATCGTGGTCCGCTACGAAGGCCCCGCGGGCGGCCCGGGCATGCAGGAAATGCTGCACCCGACCGCGTTCCTGAAGGGTTCCGGGCTCGGCAAGCAGTGCGCGCTGATCACCGACGGCCGGTTCTCCGGCGGCACCTCGGGCCTGTCGATCGGGCACATCTCGCCCGAGGCGGCCAGCGGCGGTGTCATCGGCCTGGTGGAGAACGGCGACCAGATCCGCATCGACGTGGCCACCCGCACGCTCGAGGTCCTCGTCGACGACGCCGTCCTCGCCGAGCGCCGCGCGAAGATGGAAGCCTCCGAACGGCCGTGGCAGCCGGTCAACCGCGATCGTCCGGTGACGACCGCGCTGCGCGCCTACGCCGCCATGGCCACCTCGGCGGACAAGGGCGCCGTGCGGCACGTGCCGTAGCTCCCGCGTCTCGCGGCCGACCGAACGCGAAGGCCCCTTCGTCCCATTGCGGGGCGAAGGGGCCTTCGTTCGTCCGGACTCAGTCGAAGGGGCCGATGCCGGTGAGCGGGTTACCGCCGTGCAGGTACCAGTAGGCGCCGACCGCGGCCGCCACCGCGAGGAGAAGGACGACGAAGGACCCTGCGGCGGGGCGAACGGCCCAACCCCGGTTGCGGTCGAAGGACAAGCGGCCCGGACCGGTCAGGATGATCGCGGCGGCGGCGCCGGCGAGGATGCTTTCCAACTCCACAGCGCCCGGCCCGGCTTTGTATTGGAACCCCGGGGCCATCCCCTGCTTCCAGGCCCAGGCGTCGAGGATCACCGCGAGCACCGCGCCCGCGGCCAGCGGGGTGGCCAGCCCGAGGATCAGCAGCGCGCCGCCGCCCACCTCGCCCGCCGTGACCAGCATGGCGGACACGCTCGGGTGATCCCAGCCGCCGCGCTCCATCATGTCGCGGGTGCCGTCCAGGCCGGGGCCGTGGAACCAACCGGTGAGCTTCTGCAGACCGTGGTAGAGGAAGGTGCCGCCGACCACCCAGCGCAACAGCAACAAACCGAGATCGAGTGTGCCGCGCCTGGTCTCACCGGTGCGCCTGCGCAGGCGGCCGGTGTCGTTCGGCGGAGTGGGGGCGGGCGGGATGCTGGCGTACTCGTAGGTGGACCCCTTGCCCCCGGCGGCTTTGCTCTCGGCGGTGGTCGGCACCTCCGGGTCGAGCCCGAGTTCGTCATCGGTGCGCGGGACGTCCTTGGACATCTGCGGACGCTGGGCCTCATCCACCCGCGCGAATTGCTCGGTCGGCGAGTCGTACGGGCTGGTCACCCCTCGACCGGTGGACGACACCGCCGACTGCTCGGCCGTAGCGGCAGTGGCCTCCCCGGCCTTGGATTCCGGCGTGTCTTTCGGCTTGTCGGTCACGGCCAATACCCTATGCCGCACCGCGCCACGGCGGGCAAGTACCGCACGGCGTGTCAGTGTGCGCGCAACACGCACCCGGGGGGGGCGCGGGCAACGGTATTTCCGTAACGTCTGAGCTATGAGTTTGGTTGTCGTGGGCCGCGTCGCGGCGAGCTTGGCGCTCGGCTCCGTCCTGCTGGTCGGGTGCGCCCGGTTCGACGATTCGGCGTCCAGTCCGTTCACCCCGGAGCCGACCCTGCACGGAGCCAACATCGACCCGAAGAAACCGAGCCAGTCGCCCACCTCGACCACCCGGCCGAGCGGCCCGTGCATCGATCCGGACCC
Source organism: Nocardia exalbida NBRC 100660 (assembly GCF_000308575.1). Taxonomy (GTDB): domain Bacteria; phylum Actinomycetota; class Actinomycetes; order Mycobacteriales; family Mycobacteriaceae; genus Nocardia; species Nocardia exalbida. The sequence goes on from NZ_BAFZ01000084.1 coordinate 30,937, forward strand.
GGCGGTGGTCGCCACCTGCCTGGACACCACCGGCGGCCTGGTCACGCTCGCCGACGGCGCGCTGGTGGCCGAGCGCAGGACCGGGCGGATCATGAAGGTGGCTCCGGAGCAGCCGCCGGTCGAGATCGCCAAGCTGGACGTGGACGGCTCCGGCGACGGCGGCCTGAGCGACATCGCGCTGTCGCCCACCTACCACGAAGACGGCCTGATGTACGCCTACATCACCACCGGCAGCGACAACCGGGTGGTCCGCATCGCCGAAGGCGGCTCCCCCAAGGACGTTCTCACCGGGATCCCGAAGGGCACCACCGGGAATCACGGCGCGATCGACTTCGCCGCGCCCGATCAGATGCTGGTGCTGACCGGCGACGCGGGCAACCCCGGCGCGGCGGCCTCGGCGGGTTC
>NZ_BAFZ01000083.1 GCF_000308575.1 Nocardia exalbida NBRC 100660
GGTTCTCCCGCTCGGCACGGGCTGCGCGGCGTAGCGACTCCGCCTTGCCGCGTACCGATTCCGCGCGTTCCTCGGCGGTGCGCACGGCGAGCCGGGCCTCCACCTCCATCGCGCGCGCCTCGGCCAGGGCGGACGCCGCCTCCTCGCGCGCGCGGCCCGCGGCTTCGGTACCCGCGGCGCCCACGCCGTCGGCATCCACCTCGGACTGTTCGAGTTCCGCGTGCCGCAGGCGATCCTCCAGGTCGGCCAGCGCGGCCAGCGCCTCTTCCCGGTTGGCCTCGGCGTCGTCGCGCTGGCCGAGCAACCGTTCGCTCTCCGCGTGCGCGGTGCGGGCGGTCTGGCCGAGCCTGCCCAGCCGCTCGTAGATCGCCACCAGCGCCTGATCGGATTCGTGCAGGGCGAGCAGTGCCTGATCGACGGCGTCCTTGCGGTCGGCCTGTTCCTCGAGCGCGCCGGACAGCGCGGCCTCGAGTTCCTCGGCGCGCCGCTGCGCGGACACCAGCTCGGCCTTGGCGGCATCGATGTCGGCCTGGATCTCCAGCTGGCTGGGCGCCCGATCGGAACCACCGAGCAGCCAGCCGTTTCCGGCGAGGTCGCCGTCGCGGGTGACCACGCGCAGGCCGGGCCGGGAGGCGACCAGCGCGCGGGCGGCGGGCAGATCCTCGGCCACGGCGATTCCCGCGGTCAGCGCCGCGATCGCGCCGCGCACGGTGTCGGGGCACTCCACCACGTCGACCAGCCAGCGGGCACCGCCGGGCAATGCGCCCGGGTGCGGCCCCTCGGCGCTCTCGGTGCCGAAGACGACCGCGGCGCGACCACCGTCGGCGTCCTTGAGCGCCTGGATGGCGGCGTGCGCGGACTCGCCGGTGTCGGCGGCGACGGCGTCGGCCAGCGGGCCGAGCGCGGCGGCGACGGCGGCCTCATACCCACCGTGCACGCGCAGCAACGCCGAGAGCGGACCGAGCAAGCCCTGTTCGCGGTGCTCCACCAGCCAGGCCACCCCGTCGCGGCGCGCCAGGTTCATCCCGAGCGCCTCGATGCGCGCGCCGAGCGAGGCGACCCGCTTGCTCGCGTCGCGGTCCTGTTCGCGCAGTTCGGTGACGCGCTGATCGGCCAGTTCCAGGGCTTGTACCGCGTGCTCGTGCTGGGCGTCCAGACCGGCCTCGCCCGCGTCGAGTTCGTCGAGTTCGGTCTGCACCGTGTCGAATTCGGCTTGGGCGGCCTCACCGCGATGGCGGGCGTCGGCGATGGCGACCGACAGGCGCGCGATCTCCGCGTCCACCGACTGCGCCCTGGCCCGCAAGGTGTCCACCTTGCCCGCCAACCGGGCCACGCCCTCGCGCCGGTCGGCGATCGCCCGCACCGCGGCCAGGTGCGCCTGCTCGGCGGCCTTGGCGGTGTGTTCACGTTCGGCCAGCTGGTCTCTGGCCGCCTCCAGCGTCTCGGTGGCCATCTCGACCGCCTCGCGCAACTCGGCCTCCTCCGCCTCGACACGATCGGCCTCGGCCTCGAGCTGCTCGGGGTCGCGGCCCGCGCCGACCGGAGCTGTGGTGTCCAGGTGCCGCGCCCGGTCGCCCGCGATGCGGATGGTCGCGTTGACCCGCTCGGCCAGCGCGGAGAGCTGGAACCAGATCTGGGCGGCAGCCTCGGCGCTCGGCGTCAACCGGGACAGCTGGAATTCCTGCTGCGCCAGCGCCGCGTTGGCGGCGTCCAGCTCGGACTGCACGGTGATCTGCTGCTCGCGCGCGTAGGCCTCCTTGCTCTGCTGACCTGCCAGCTCCGCGCGGCGGGTGACCAGGTCGTCGGCGGCCAGGCGCAGCCGCGCGTCACGCAGATCGGCCTGCACGGTCTGCGCCCTTCGGGCCACCTCGGCCTGCCTGCCCAACGGTTTGAGTTGCCTGCGCAGTTCGGTGGTGAGGTCGGTGAGCCGGGCCAGATTGGCCTGCATGGCCTCCAGCTTGCGGACCGCCTTCTCCTTGCGCTTGCGGTGCTTGAGCACACCGGCGGCCTCTTCGACGAACGCGCGGCGGTCCTCCGGGCGCGACTCCAGGATCGCCGACAGCTGCCCCTGCCCCACGATGACGTGCATCTCGCGGCCGATACCGGAGTCGCTGAGCAGTTCCTGCACGTCCATCAGGCGGCAGGAGTTGCCGTTGATCTCGTATTCGCCCGCCCCGTCGCGGAACATGCGCCGGGTGATGGAGACCTCGGCGTAGTCGATCGGCAGTGCGCCGTCGGAATTGTCGATGGTCAGCGTGACCTCGGCGCGGCCGAGCGGCGCGCGCCCCGCCGTGCCCGCGAAGATGACGTCCTGCATCTTGCCGCCGCGCAGCGCCTTCGCACCCTGCTCGCCCATCACCCAGGTGAGCGCGTCGACGACGTTCGACTTGCCCGATCCATTCGGACCGACCACGCACGTGATGCCCGGCTCCAACCGCAGGGTCGTCGCGGACGCGAAGGATTTGAAGCCCTTCAACGTCAGACTCTTCAGGTGCAAGTTCGACGACCTTTCCGTGTTCTGCCCGGTCGGCGTTCCGCGCGGTCGAGGCAGCGCATCCGGCGACCAGTCATGGTATCCGTCGCGTGCCGGGCGCTCCGCGGTCCCGACGGCGCGCGCGGCCGAGTGGCGGTTCGGCGATATCGGTAGGTTATCGACTCGCCGCCGGTTCGCGCGCATTTCGATGTGCCCGGGGTTTGCCCGGACGGCGCGTCGCACTGTTCGTGGCACCCGGTCGAGACCGGTGGCGCGCGCACCGCGAACCATTGGGCCCTCGCCCGCGACGGTGCGACGCCCCTGCGTGTTCGCTCGATCGCCGGTCCGCTTCCGGGCTCGTCGATCCGCCGAATCGGGGCGGTCTCGAACTGGCACTGACGCCGCGCGCTCCGGCCACATACGATCCCTCTGATTCGCCAGCGGAACGTTCGGGAGCGCACCACGATGTCTGCCCCCTCACCAGGGACGAGCACGCGGCTGCGCCTTGCCCGGATCACGGGGCTGGTACTCGGCAGCCTGGTGTTCCTGCACGCCTGCGAGCGCAGCAAGAGCGCGCTGCTCGGCGATGTGCGGGTGGAGGTGGCGGTCGCGGTCGCTCTCGGTGCGGCCGCCCTGGCCGCGGCGTGGTTCGAAATCAAACTGCGGGGGCTGGAGCAGGACGCCGATCCGCCGTGGGACGACGCCGAGCAGTACGAAACTCCCAGTCCTGGGAATTTTCCCGGTCGAACCGGACGTGGGGCGGACACGGCGTACAGCAGGGGCGAGCGAGCGCGTCGCCCGGAGGCGGCCGCGAGGCCTGCTCCCATGGCCGACCTCGAAGACGACGACCTGCTCGAAGCCGAGGAATCCGCTGGGCGCGCCGATCTCGTCGCCGGGATTGCGCGGACATTGCGGATCACCCGCCTCGGCGCCTCGGGCGAACGGCTTCCCCTGCCGGCCTTGAACGCGATGACGAAATGGATTCGCCGCGTCGACCCCGACGACGAAGCCGACCCCGGCGAACTCGACGACCAGGACGAGACAGAGCAGATCACCCGCACCGAGACGGGCGAACTCGTCATCGAATCGAGCAGGCGAACGGTGCGAGCCAGGATCGGCCGCTCCGGCGACCTCGTCGTGCACGGCCGGTGGCACGGCGGTGCGCATCCGCCCTCCGAATGGAAGTGGACGTTCCACCCCGACGCCTTCCACGCGATTCGCAGGGCCCTCGGCGACGGGCCCGGCGACCTCCTCGATCTGCTCGAGGACACCATTCCCTGGCTGGACGCCGGTGCCCGCGAAGACCCCGGCGCATGGCTACGCGCCCACGCCATTCCCGCGACCTACCGGGAGAAGGGCGTCAACGCCGCGCAGACCACCCGCGAACTACCCGTCCTCCAGCCGGGCCGTCCACCGCAACCTCCGCGCGCGGGCAAGTCCCTCCGCAAATTGCCCGATGACGCGTCCGGCACCGGGACCGCACGCCGGTCGGCCAAAGCTGCGGACGACGACCATGCCCGACTCTCGTCCGGTCGCGAACGACCTCCGGCCGCTCCGAGACCCTCCGAGCAGCGCTCCACACCAAGCGCCGCCCGACCCTCATCCCGCCGCTCCGGCGCCGATCGACGATCACGCGACGACGTGGGGCAACAGAACCTCCGGTCCGACGACCACGGCTCGGGCGCGCGAACGCCCCCGGCGCGCCGTCGACGCGGCGAACCCGAATCGGCGCAGCGCGGCGATCGGTGGCCCGGTGCGGAAGAGCCGCAAGTGCCCACCCGGCCGACCCCCGGCCGTCCCGACCTCCCGAGACGTCGACACCGCGAACTCGCCGACGACGACCAGCACGTCGCCAGGCAGCCGGATCGCTACCCCGACGAGACCGATTCCCCTCGTTCACGACCCGGTCGGCAGTCAGGGCGCAACCTTCAGCCGCCTACGGACTTCGAGCCGAGGACCGGCCGCCGGGACCGGGCCATACCGTCCGAACGAACCCCGGAACGGACCTACGACCAACCGCCACCCGACCGCCGCCATCAGCGCGCACGGCGCGAAACCCCGTCCCCCTCGCACGAATCTCCCTCGCGGCGCGGGTGGTAGGACACGAAATCGGCGCTGTCACCCGGTGCTCCGGGTGACAGCGCCGAGGAGCGGAGCTCAGCTCGCGCGGTGGGTGAACCGGCCGTTCTCGAAGCCTGCCACCACACGGAAGGCGAGGACGGCGCCCCACGGGCCGATCACCCAGATCGGCCAGAAGTAGGTCAAGGCACCGACGCTCAGCGAAACCGCACCCCAGATCACGAGCACCAGCAGGCTCACGGCGAGCCAGGTGCTGCCCTCGATGCGCTGCCAGATCGGGATACGCGGGCGCGCGGAAGCCGGTGCGACGGCATCCTTGCCGAGTTCGGGCAGATCGGACAGCACCGAGCGCAGGTCCTCACGATCGGTGGTGGCGTACACCTGAGCGACGCGCTGGTCGTATTCGGCCAGATCGAGCCGCCCGTCTGCCATATGCCTGCCGAGCAGGCGCACCACGGCGTCGCGTTCGGCATTCGAGGCGCGGGTGCCGGTGGAGATCTCCATGCCTGGTCCTATCGACGGTTCCACACTCCATAGTGGAATATAGATCCAGCATAACCCTCCAAAGTGGAATGTCAACCCCGGGGCGTTCGGCGTCCGAAACCGCGGACTTCCCACCCGGCGGCGGTAATGTTCGGATGGACGAGAACAACTGTATGGACAGGTGTTCGGCTCGCGGGCCCACCGAACGGCCGGCTCCGCGTCCCGATCAACTCGCTGGAGGAGGAACAGGTGTCGGAAACCGTCCGCGGGGTCGTGGCCCGCAGCAAAGGCGCACCGGTCGAGATCGTCGAGGTGGTGATCCCGGACCCCGGACCACACGACGTGGTGGTGCGGGTGCAGGCTTGCGGCGTCTGCCACACCGACCTGCACTATCGCGAAGGCGGTATCACCGACGATTTCCCGTTCCTGCTCGGTCACGAGGCGGCGGGCGTGGTGGAAACCGTGGGCGCCGCGGTCACCCACGTGGCGGAGGGGGACTACGTGATCCTCAACTGGCGCGCGGTCTGCGGCGAGTGCCGGGCGTGCAAACGGGGCCGTCCCTGGTACTGCTTCGACAGCCGCAACGCGAGCAAGAAGATGACGCTCGCCGACGGGACCGAGCTGACCCCCGCGCTGGGCATCGGAGCGTTCGCCGACAAGACCTTGGTGCACGAGGGCCAGTGCACCAAGGTCGATCCGGCGGCCGACCCCGCGGTGGCAGGCCTGCTCGGCTGCGGCGTGATGGCGGGCATCGGCGCGGCGCTGCACACCGGCAACGTCTCGATCGGCGACAGCGTCGCGGTGATCGGCTGCGGCGGCGTCGGGGACGCGGCGATCGCCGGAGCCCGGCTGGCGGGGGCCGAAACCATCATCGCGGTGGACCGCGACGCCCGGAAACTGCGCTGGGCCACGGACTTCGGCGCCACCCACACGATCGACGCCACCACCGAGGACGTGGTCGAGAAGATCCGGGAATACACCGGCGGGTGGGGCGCCGACGTCGTCATCGAGGCCGTCGGGCGACCGGAGACCTGGAAGCAGGCGTTCTACGGCCGCGACCTGGCCGGCACGGTGGTGCTCGTCGGCGTGCCGACTCCGGAGATGACCATCGAGATGCCGCTGCTGGACCTGTTCTCCCGCGGCGGCGCGCTGAAATCCTCCTGGTACGGCGACTGCCTGCCGGAACGCGACTTCCCCACCCTGATCGGCCTGCACCGCCAGGGACGGCTGCCGCTGGACCGCTTCGTCACCGAACGCATCGGGCTCGACCAGGTGGAGCGGGCCTTCGCCGAGATGCACACCGGCGATGTGCTGCGCTCGGTGGTGGTCTGGTGACCGCCCGCATCGACCGCGTCGTCACCTCCGGCGACTTCTGCCTGGACGGCGGCACCTGGGCGGTGGACAACAACATCTGGCTGGTGGGTGACGACGACGAGGTGGTCGTCATCGATGCCGCCCACGACGCGGGCCCGATCGTCGCGGCGGTCGCGGGCCGCGCCGTCCGCGCGATCGTGTGCACCCACGGGCACAACGATCACGTGACGGTGGCGCCCGAACTCGCCGAACGCTTGAACGCACCGGTCCTGCTGCATCCCGGCGACGAGCCGCTGTGGCGGACGACCCACCCGGACGCCGGCTACCAGCCGCTCGGGGACGGCGATCGGATCGCGGTAGCCGACACCGAGATCCACGTCCTGCACACGCCTGGGCACTCCCCCGGATCGGTCGCCCTGCACCTGCCGGACGCGAAAGCCGTGTTCACGGGCGACACACTGTTCGCGGGCGGGCCCGGCGCGACCGGCCGCTCATTCTCCGATTTCGGCACGATCATCGAGTCGATCCGCGAACGCCTGCTGACGCTGCCGGAGGAAACCGCGGTGCACACCGGGCACGGCGATTCCACCACCATCGGCGCGGAGAAACCGTTCCTGGCCGAGTGGATCGCCCGCGGTCACTGAGACCTCGAGGAGCGCGGGTGGATCGAGTGCGGCCACCCGCGCTCCCGCTCAGCCGCGGTAGGGGTAGCGCTGATCCAGATCCAGATTCAATCGCAGGACGTCGACCCGCGCCTCACCCAGGAACCCCAGGGTCCGGCCGCGGGTGTGTTCGTCGACCAGTGCCCGCACCTGCCCCTCGGTGATCCCGCGTGCCTTCGCGACGCGTGCCACCTGAATGGTCGCGTACTCCGGTGAGATATGGGGGTCCAGCCCACTGCCGCTCGCGGATACGGCGTCCGCGGGCACCGCCGGGGCGTCGGGGGCGTCACCGCGAATCGGCACGATACGGCCGAGGGTGTAGTCCCTTCCGGGTTCGGCACATTCGACACGCACTCCGCGATAGGTGGCGAGGAACGGCCGCGCGGGGCAGACCTGGTTGACGCCGACGACCTGCACCGGATGCGCCACGTCGCCGTCGGCGCCACGAGGACCGATCACCGAGAGGACCGCGCCCACACCGTCTTTCGTGCAGAACGGGCGGCTGCCGTCGACCCCCTCACGGTCGCCGACCGCCTTGCTACGCGCACACACGGTGGTGAGCAAGCTCGGCCGCGACGCGGTGTCCACGATGTCCTCCGGTCCGAGATTGCTCGCCGCCGTGGCCATCGGGTCGTAGCCGTGACCAGCGGCCGACGGGCGGCTCTGGAAATACTGCGCGAGGGCGGCGCCGTCGTCGTCGGTGAACGATTGACCGATGAGGGCGGAACCAACGACCGATCCGTTCGCCTCGAGCAGTGAACCGTCCGCCTTGTCGTGCAGCCCGGGTAGCTGCGCCGCCGCGAGTACCACCAGGGGATAGCCGATTCCGGTGATCGCCGTGAGCACGAGCAGGGCGCGCAACGCGGCGAGCTGCTGTCGGATCCAGGTCGAAAGGCGCATCTCAGGACATCCCGGGGAGGAAGTGGACAACGAGGTCGATGAGTTTGATGCCGAGGAACGGCGCGATGACGCCGCCGAGCCCGTAGACGGTGAGATTTCGGCTGAGCAACTTCGACGCGTGGGACGGCCGGTAGCGCACCCCGCGCAGCGCGAGCGGGATGAGCGCCACGATGACGAGGGCGTTGAAGATCACCGCCGACAGGATCGCCGACTGCGGACTGGCCAGGCGCATCACATTGAGCCGGTCCAGACCGGGGAACAGCGTCACGAACAGCGCCGGAATGATGGCGAAGTACTTGGCGATGTCGTTGGCGATGGAGAACGTGGTCAGTGCGCCGCGGGTGATCAGCAACTGCTTGCCGATCTCCACGATCTCGATCAGCTTGGTCGGATCGGAGTCCAGATCGACCATGTTGCCCGCCTCCTTGGCGGCCGAGGTGCCGGTGTTCATCGCGACGCCCACGTCGGCCTGCGCCAGCGCGGGCGCGTCGTTGGTGCCGTCACCGGTCATCGCGACCAGCCGTCCGCCCTCCTGTTCCCGCTTGATCAGCGCCAGCTTGTCCTCCGGCGTCGCCTCGGCGAGGAAGTCGTCGACCCCGGCCGCGTCGGCGATCGCCCGGGCCGTCAACGGATTGTCACCGGTGATCATCACGGTCCGGATGCCCATCCGGCGCATCTCGTCGAACCGTTCACGCATCCCCTGCTTCACCACGTCCTCGAGCTGGATCACCCCCAGCACGCGCGCGACGCCGTCGGCTACCCGGCCCACGACCAGCGGCGTACCGCCGGCCGCGGAGATGCCGTCGACGGTCGCGCCGAGTTCGCCGGGCACCGCACCGCCCTGGGCCCGCACCCAGTCGGTGACCGCGCCCGCCGCGCCCTTGCGCAACCGGCGGCCGTCCAGGTCGACGCCCGACATCCGGGTCTGCGCGGTGAACTCGACCCACCGCGCGTGGGCCAACTCGCCTGCCGTCCGCTCCCGCAGCCCATGGGTCTGCTTGGCGTGGACGACGATGGAGCGGCCTTCCGGCGTCTCGTCGGCCAGGCTGGAAAGCTGTGCGGCGTCGGCCAATTCGTCCTCGCTCACGCCGGGCACCGGGACGAAGTTCGTGGCCTGTCGATTGCCGAGGGTGATGGTGCCGGTCTTGTCCAGCAGCAGCGTGTTCACATCGCCCGCGGCCTCGACGGCACGACCGGACATGGCGAGCACGTTGCGCTGCACCAGGCGATCCATGCCCGCGATGCCGATCGCCGAGAGCAGCGCGCCGATGGTCGTGGGTATCAGGCACACCAGCAGCGAGACCAGCACGATGCCGGTGACGCCGTGCGTGTCCAGCGCCGTGCTGTCCGGCGCCCCCGGATTGTTCGACTTGCTGAAGATCGCCATCGGCTGCAGGGTGACGACCGCGAAGACGAAGATGATCGTCAGCGCCGCCAGCAGGATGTTCAGCGCGATCTCGTTCGGGGTCTTCTGCCTGCTCGCGCCCTCCACCAGCGCGATCATCTTGTCGATGAAGCTGCGCCCCGGCTCCTGGGTTATCCGCACGACGATCCGGTCCGACAGCACGGTGGTGCCGCCGGTCACCGCCGACCGGTCACCGCCGGATTCCCGGATCACCGGCGCGGATTCACCGGTGATCGCCGACTCGTCGACCGAGGCGATGCCTTCCACGACGTCGCCATCGCCCGGGATCACCTGCCCGGCCTCGACCAGGACGTGATCGCCGCGGCGCAGTCCCGCAGCGGCGACGCGCTCCTCGACCACCCGCGCGCCCGGCGACCACTCGACCAGCCGCCGTGCGACGGTGTCGGTCTTCGCCTTGCGCAGTGTGTCGGCTTGCGCCTTGCCGCGCCCCTCCGCGACCGCCTCGGCCAGATTCGCGAAGATCACCGTGAGCCACAGCCACACGACGATCGCCCAGGCGAAAAAGGACGGATCCGTCAGTGTGAGCACGGTCGACCACACCGCGCCCAGCTCGACGATGAGCATCACCGGGTTGCGCCACAGGGTGCGCGGATCGAGCTTGCGGAGCGCGTCCGGCAACGAGGTCAGCAGCGTCCTCGGATCGAGCACTCCCCCGGGGACGCTCTCGCCCCGCCGCCGCTCGGGCTCGGCATGCGCCGAAACCTTCTCATCCATCACAGAACTGGACATGTCAGTGGATTCCTTCGGCGAGCGGCCCGAGCGCCAGCGCGGGCAGGAAGGTGAGCGCGACCAGGATCACCGTCACGCCGACGACCATGCCGACGAACTGCGGCCGGTGCGTCGGCAGCGTGCCGATCGACGCGGGGGTGGTGCCCTGCCGGGCCAGTGAACCGGCCAGCGCGAGCACGAAGATGATCGGCAGAAAGCGGCCGAAGAGCATGGCGAGACCGAGTGCGGTGTTGTACCACTCGGTGTTGCCGGTCAGGCCCGCGAAAGCGGAGCCGTTGTTGTTGGCGGCTGAGGTGAACGCGTACAACACCTCCGACAGACCGTGCGGCCCGGTATTCAGCATGCTCGCGCGCGGGCCCGGCATCGCCATGGCGGCGGCGGTGCCGACCAGCACGATCAGCGGGCTGATCAGGAAATAGGATGCCGCGAGCTTGATCTCGCGCGGCGTGATCTTCTTGCCCAAGTACTCCGGGGTGCGCCCGACCATGAGACCCGCGACGAACACGGTGATCACCGCGAGTATCAGCATGCCGTACAGACCCGATCCGGTGCCGCCCGGCGCGACCTCCCCCAGCTGCATATCGAACATCGTCATCAATCCGCCGAGGCTGGTGTAGGAGTCGTGGAACGAGTCGACGGCTCCGGTGGAGGTCAGTGTCGTCGAGGCGGCGAAGGTCGCCGAATTCGCCACGCCGAAGCGCTGTTCGGCGCCCTCCATGGACGCGCCGATCGCGGTCGGCACAGTGCCGTGGTGCTGGAGCTGGAAAAGATTGGTCGACGCGACACTGATCAGTGCGATCGTCCCCATCACCGCGACGATCGCGTAGCCCTGCTTGCGGCTGCCCACCATCCGGCCGAAGGTGCGCGGCAGCGAAAAGCTGATCACCAGCAGCAGGAAGATCTCCATCCAGTTGGTCCAGGCAGCCGGGTTCTCGAAGGGGTGCGCGGAGTTGGCGTTGTAGAATCCGCCGCCGTTGGTGCCCAGTTCCTTGATCACCTCTTGGCTGGCGACCGGCCCACCGGTGATCGTCTGCTCGGTGCCGTTCAGGGTCTGCGCCACCTGATCGTGCAGGTGGAAGTTCTGGATCACACCGCCCGCCACCAGCACGACCGCGAACACGAACGCGATCGGCAGCAGGATGCGCAGCGTGCCGCGCACCAGATCCACCCAGAAGTTCCCGAGGTCTCCGGTGTGCCTGCGGGCGAAACCGCGCACCAGCGCAACCGCCACGGCCATGCCGACCGCCGCCGAGACGAAGTTCTGCACGGCGAGCCCGGCCATCTGCACCAGGTGCCCCTGGGTGGATTCACCGGAGTAGTTCTGCCAGTTGGTGTTCGTCACGAAACTGACCGCGGTGTTCCAGGCCAGCGCGGGCGTCATCGTGGTGCTCGGATCGTTCAGGTGCAGCGGCAATCGGCCTTGCAGGAGTTGGAAGAAGAACAGGAAGAGAATGCCGACCGCCGAGAAGGCCAGCACACTGCGTGCGTACACCGGCCACGGCTGCTCGACTTCCGGTTGCGCGCCGATCGCGCGGTAGACGAGGCGTTCGGCCCGAGAGTGTCTTCGCCCCTCGTACACCCGGTACATGTAATCCCCCAGCGGCACGTGCACCAGCGCGAGCGCCAGGATCAGGGCCGCCACGAAAACGGCCCCGGCGGTGGTCGTGCTCACTCAGAACCTCTCGGGAAACAGCAGCGCCGCGATCAGGTAGATCGCCACGCCGACAGCCAGAACCAGGCCGATCCAATTCGCGGTCACAATTTCTCCACCCCGCGCTGGACCAACCCCAGCAGCGCGAACGCTGCCACGGTGAGCGCGGTGAACACGACGACCGACACGACTCCACAACCTCCCTCTGCGCGCCGGGACGCGGCGCATCAGAGCGAGTGAACCGCCCGTCCGGCCCCGCCGGCCGGTTCCTGACGACTTCTTGATGCTCCGCCGCCGGGCATTTGCGCTTCGTTGACGGCCGCGCGACGGCCCGCAAGTAACCCGTCAAGGAATCCCGGTGAACCGTCAGCACACCGTAAAGATCGAGGTCGGTGGGTCCGGCGGCGGTAGAAGTGGAGAGCCGGCCCACGCGGACCACTCCAGCGCGACCGGCGCCGAACGGCCGGGAGAGAAGAGAGGGATCGCAATGTCGGTAGTCGTCCTCGTCGCCACATTCGTCTGCTGCGCGCTGGCCATCCGCGCGCTCGGCACTCGTGAACAGACGCGGCGGCCCCTACCGGTCATGATCGAGGCGGACGATGCGCGCCGGTGACGTGGACCGGCGACGCGGCGCGGCAGCACCGTGCCCGTGGCAGCACGCCGTGGTGATCGAGCCTTGTGCGGCCCCGGCAGCGCGACGCGCGATGATGAACACGTGAAACGCGGTCAGCTGCGTATCTACCTCGGCGCCGCGCCGGGAGTCGGCAAGACCTACGCCATGCTCGGCGAGGCGCACCGGCGACTGGAACGCGGCCGCGATGTGGTGGCCGGGGTGGTCGAAACCCACGGCAGGGAGAAGACCGCGAGGATGCTCGACGGCATCGAACGAATACCGCCGAAGTCGATCGAGTACCGCGGCAGCACGTTCGCGGAACTCGACGTCGAGGCGGTACTACGGCGTGCGCCCGCGGTGGTGCTGGTCGACGAGCTGGCGCACACCAACGCCCCCGGAAGCATCCACGAGAAGCGCTGGCAGGACGTGGCGGAACTGCTCGACGCGGGCATCGACGTGATTTCCACGGTCAACGTGCAGCATCTGGACAGCCTCAACGACGTCGTGGAGCGGATCACCGGCATCCAGCAGCGCGAAACCGTGCCGGACGCGGTGGTACGCGGGGCGGACCAGGTCGAGCTGGTCGATATCACCCCGGAAGCGCTGCGGCGCAGACTTTCGCACGGCAACGTGTACGCCGCCGAGAAGATCGACGCGGCGTTGCGCAACTATTTCCGCGCGGGAAACCTCACGGCGCTGCGTGAATTGGCGTTGCTCTGGCTGGCCGACCAGGTGGACGCCGCACTGGCGGCCTACCGCACCGACCACCACATCACCGAGCTGTGGGAGGCACGCGAGCGGGTCGTGGTGGCGGTGACCGGTGGTCCGGAATCGGAGACCATCGTGCGCCGGGCCGGCCGGATCGCCGCCAAATCCAGTGCCGACCTCGTGGTCGTGCATGTGGTACGCGGCGACGGCTTGGCCGGGGTGTCCACCGAGCGGCTGGCGCGGCTGCGTGAACTGGCGGCCGGTCTGGGCGCCTCGCTGCACACCGTCACCGGCGAGGACGTGCCCACCGCGTTGCTCGAGTTCGCCCACGAGGCGAACGCGACCCAGCTCGTGCTCGGCACGTCACGCCGCTCCCGTTGGGCACGGATCTTCGACGAGGGCATCGGCTCCGCCGTCGTGCAGCGCTCTGGCAAGATCGACGTGCACATGGTGACGCACGAGCAGGCCCACTGCGGGCTGCGGTACTCGGCGCTGCACCCGCGCCGCCCCGTGGCCGCCTGGCTCGCGGCCGTGCTGGTGCCCGCGCTGGTCTGCGCGCTGGGCGCCGCGTACCTCGACGACGTGCTGGATCTCGGCGGCATCAGCGCCGTGTTCGTCGTGGGTGTGGTCGCGGTGGCATTGCTCGGCGGCGTGGTGCCCGCGTCGTTCTCGGCCCTGCTGTCCGGCCTGCTGTTGAACTGGTTCTTCGCGCCGCCGCGCTACAGCCTGACCATCGCCGAGCCGAACAGCTTCATCACCGTGGTGGTGCTGCTCATCGTCGCCGTCGCGGTGGCGGCGCTGGTCGATCTGGCCGCGAAACGAACCGGCCAGGCGCGCAAGGCATCCCGGCAAGCCGAACTGCTCACCATGTTCTCCGGCGCCATCCTGCACGGCGCGGATCTGCCCCGGCTGCTCGAACAGATCAGAGAGGTCTTCGCGCAGCGCGCGGTCTGCCTGGTGTCGGGTGACCGGATGCTCGCCGAAGTGGGTGCCGACCCGCCGCGGAGCCCCTCGGACGCGGACACCGTGGTCGAGGCCGGCGATGGGGGTCACCGGCTGCTGCTGGCGGGCCGACCGCTGGCGGCGGCGGACCGGCCGGTGCTCAACGCGGTCACCAACCAGGCCGTCGCCCTGGTGCGGCAGGCGCGCCTGGCCGAGGAGGCCGGCGCCGCCGCGGCCCTGCTGGAGGCCGATCGCCTGCGGCGGGCGTTGCTCTCGGCGGTCGGTCACGACCTGCGCACTCCGCTGGCCGGCGCCAAAGCGGCGGTGTCCAGCCTGCGCAGCGACGACATCGAGTTCTCCCCGCAGGACACCGCCGAACTGCTGGAGACGATCGAGGAATCGGTGGACCAGCTCACCGCGCTGGTCGGCAATCTGCTGGATTCTTCCCGGCTCGCGGTCGGCGTCGTCACCCCGCGACTGCGGCGGGTCTACCTGGACGAGGCGGTGCACCGCGCGCTGGTGAGCGTCGGGATGGGTGCGCGCGGACTGCGCCGCGCCGCGATGGACCGGGTCCGCATCGAGGTCGGCGACGTGTCGGTGCGCGCCGACAGCGGTCTGCTGGAACGCGTACTGGCCAACCTGATCGACAACGCGCTGCGGCACGCGCCACGCGCGGGCACGGTCCGGGTCACCGCGGAACGGGCGGGCGAGCGGGTCTCGATCGCCGTCGTCGACACCGGTCCCGGCGTGCCGCAAGGTACCGAGGAGCAGCTGTTCGAACCGTTCCAGCGCCTCGGGGACCGGGACAACACCACCGGAGTCGGGCTCGGCCTGTCGGTGGTGCGCGGGTTCGTCGAAGCGATGGGCGGCACCGTGCACGCCGAGCCCACCCCCGGCGGAGGATTGACCATGCTGGTCGACTTGCCCGGCGGCGAGCCGCCGGACGTGGACGGCACGGGCGACGGCGCAGCGCACGAAACGACGCGCGCGGGTGAGTGAGGTGTCCGGGTGACGACACAGGAGGCGGCGGTTGTGACGAAGACGCCCGAGGCGATGGCGACGAAGGTGCTCGTGGTCGACGACGAACCGCAGATCGTGCGCGCGCTGCGGATCAACCTGTCGGTCCGTGGCTACGAGGTGATCACCGCCGCGACCGGTGGCGCGGGTCTGCGCGCGGCCGCCGACCGGCACCCGGACGTCGTGATCCTCGACCTCGGCCTGCCGGACATGGACGGCATCGAGGTGCTCGCGGGATTGCGCGGCTGGACCTCGGCGCCGGTGATCGTGCTGTCGGCGCGGACGGATTCCGCCGACAAGGTCGAAGCGCTGGATGCGGGCGCCGACGACTACGTGACCAAACCGTTCGGCATGGACGAGCTGCTGGCCCGGCTACGGGCCGCCGTCCGGCGCGGCGCCACCGATTCCGACGCCTCGGCGCCCGTGGTGACCACCGACTCGTTCACCGTCGACCTGGCCGCCAAGAGGGTCACCAAGCGAGGCCATACCGTGCACCTCACGCCCACCGAGTGGGGCATGCTCGAGATGCTGGTCCGCAATCGCGGCAAGCTGGTCGGGCGGCGCGAACTGCTGCGCGAGGTCTGGGGCCCGTCCTACGCCACCGAGACCCACTACCTGCGGGTCTATCTGGCGCAATTGCGCCGCAAACTGGAGGACGATCCGTCGCACCCGAAGCATCTGCTCACCGAGGCGGGCATGGGTTACCGGTTCCAGGAGTAATCCCGGCCACGGGCCGCCGACGGCGCGGAATGGCGCGACGGGGCACGGCGTTGCCAGGCGCGCGAGTTGATTGCGACGACAATGGCAGGATCGAACCCATGGCTGAACACACCGCTACACCCGTCACCGCCACCGCGGCGCCGAGCGCGCCGGAGCCCACCACGCTGTGGGTCGAGCGCACCGGACCCAGGGCCTACACCGGACGCAGCTCCCGTGGCGCCGAGGTCCTGATCGGTTCGCAGGGCGTTCCCGGTGTGTTCACCCCCGGCGAGCTGCTGAAGATCGCGCTGGCCGCCTGCTCCGGCCTGAGCGCGGACTTCCCGCTGTCGCGCAAACTCGGCGACAACTTCGACGCGACCATCCGCGTCTCCGGCGACGCCGACCGGGAGAACGAGGTCTACCCGCAGCTGGACGAAGTGTTCGAACTCGATCTCAGCGAGCTCGACGACGAGGCCCGCGAGCGGTTGCTGGTCACCGTGCAGCGTGCGATCGACAAGGTCTGCACGGTGGGACGGACGCTGAAGGCGGGATCGAAGGTGACGCTGTCGTTCGACATCGAGGCCTGATGGACGAGGCCGTTCGGTTGAGCGCCTGGGTGCACGGCCTGGTCCAGGGCGTGGGTTTCCGCTGGTGGACTCGGTCGCGGGCGCTGGAACTGGGGCTGGTCGGGCAGGCGAGGAATGCCAGGGACGGCCGGGTGCACGTGATCGCCGAGGGACCGCGACCGGCCTGCGAGCGGTTGCTCGCACAGCTACGTTCCGGCGATACTCCTGGTCAGGTCAGGTTGGTTGTGGAAAGCTGGGAGCCCGCGCGGGGTGATTTGACCGGTTTCGAGGAGCGGTAGTGGTGGTTCGGGCGACGAGGGGGGCACAGCGGTGAGCACGCTGAATCCGGGTGACGACGAGCGCCGGGACGATCCCCAGCGGCCGTCCGGGACGCCACGCCCCGACGAGAACGAACCGACCGCGGCCACACCCGGGTCCGGCGACGGACAGGACTGGTCGACGCCCGTCTCCGGTGGCACGGGACCCGCTTCCACACCGGGTGGCCCCGAGCAGTCCGAGATCGACTGGTCGACGCCCACTTCGGTGCCGCCCGGCAGCCCGAGCGGTCCGGCCGAGCAGCAACCACCCGCCGAGCACCCGCCGCGTCCCGGCAGTATCCAGCGGCAAGAAGCCGGCGTGACCCAGCCCCGCCCGCCCACGGTGGCCGAGCTACGGGCGAGGGACAAGGCCCGCAAGCGCGCCGAGGAAGCGCAGCGCGCGGCCGCGGCGGCCGAGGAGGCCAAGAAGCGCACCCGCAAGCGCGTCATGATCGGCGGTGCCGCCATTGTCGGCGTCGCCGCGCTGGTCGGCGGCGGCTACCTGACCTATCGCGCCCTGACCGCGCCGGACCGGGTCACCGCTCAGTGCGTGAAAGTCGAGAACGGCCAAGAGATCGTGGTGGACGACTCCCACTGCGGCGACGGTCGTCCCGGTTTCATCGGCGACACCGGTGTCGGTCCCGGTTTGATCATCCTCGGCGGCGGCCCGCAGTACCGCTACTACTACGGCGGCACCGGCACCGTCGGCAGACCGCCGACCGGCGGCACCACCATCAAACCGAAAGGCGCCGAGATCAAGACCAAGAGCGGCACCACGATCCAGCGCGGCGGCCTGGGCAGCAAGAGCACCGGCGGAGGGTCGTAGATGCGGCGCGTGCGGGATACGCCCCGGGCGGGCTGGCAGCAGATCATCGAGGGCCAGGGCCTGGTCTACGGTTCGCCGGGACGGGACGCGAGCGGTCAGCCGCGGCCGTACTGGGACGAGTCGGTGCACTACGAGTTCGAGATGCCGGAGATCCTCGCCTTGGAGGCCGACGTCGAACTGCTGCACTCGATGTGCCTGAACGCGGTGGAGCACATCGTGTTGACCGAGCGGTACGCCGATTTCGGCCTGCCCGAATGGAGCTGGAGCCCGATCGCCGAATCCTGGCGGCGCTCCGACCCGCACGTGTACGGGCGCTTCGACCTGCGTTACGACGCGCGGCGCCCGGCGAAACTGCTGGAGTACAACGCGGACACGCCGACCTCGCTGCTGGAGGCGGCGATCGTGCAGTGGCACTGGCTGACCGACCGCTACCCCGGCGGCGACCAGTGGAACTCTTTGCACGAGAAGCTGGTCGAACGGTGGGGCGAGCTGCGCGACGTACTTCCCAGCGCGCAGTTGCATTTCACCTGGTCCGGCGCGGACGCCACCGGTGAGGACAACGTCACCACCGCCTACATGCAGGAGACCGCGGCCGAGGCCGGGTTCGACACCATCGCGCTGCCGATCGAGGAGATCGGCTTCGATTCCGTGCTGGAACGTTTCGTCGATCTGGCGGAGGCTCCGATCGAGGCGATCTTCAAGCTCTACCCGTGGGAGTGGGCGCTCGACGACGATTTCGGCAAGCGCGTCGTGGACAGCCTGCCGGAGACCATGTGGATCGAGCCGCTGTGGAAGACGCTGCTGAGCAACAAGGCGATCCTGGCGGTGCTGTGGGAGATGTACCCGGGCCACCCGAATCTGCTGCCCGCCTATCTCGACCAGCCCAACGAGCTCACCGAGTACATCCGTAAACCGAAGCTGGGACGCGAGGGCGCCAATATGACGATCGTCGGCGCCGGTTTGGAGACCGCGACCGGTGGCGTCTACGGCGAGGAAGGTTACGTGTACCAGTTGCTGGATCCGCTGCCGGAATTCGACGACATGCGTCCGGTGCTCGGCGCGTGGATCGTCGGCGACGCCGCGGCGGGCCTCGGCATCCGCGAGACCGCGGGACTGATCACCGACGACGGCTCCGCTTTCGTCCCGCACCGCATCACCGATTGAGCCTCGTCACCGGCAAGCACGAAATAATCTCGGCCGCCCGCCAATCCCTCTCGGAAGGATCAAGATGACCGCAGTCGCCCTGGAATCGGGGTACTGGAGTTCGCTGGGCGAGGGTGTGGGAGCGATCATCCTCTACGCCCTCGTCGGCTTGGTGCTCATGCTCGTCGGCTTCTACGCCATCGACCTGACCACGCCGGGCAAGCTGCGCAAACTGGTGGTGGCGGGCAAGCCGAACGCCGTCATCGTCACGGCCGCGGGCATGATCAGCATGGCGTTCATCGTCGTGCTCGCCATCTTCGCCGTCGGCGGCGGCGGCAAGCTGTCCGAGGGACTGATCGCCGCGCTGGTGTTCGGCCTGGTCGGCATTGTCGCCCAGGTCATCTCGGTGCGCGTGCTCGAGCGGGCGCTCGGCATCGACATCGGCACCGCGCTGCACGCCGACACCTACACCACCGAGGTACTCGTGGTGGCGGCCGCGCATTTCGCGCTCGGCTTGGTCGTCGCCTTCGCGATCCTCTAGGCGCAGCCGCGAACTCATCGGGCGCAACGTCCGGCACCGGCCCTGCGGCCCTCGCAGCGGCGCGGCTGCTGGTCAGTGCTCGTCTCCGTGGTCGAGACAGTACGCCGCCGCGGCGAGGTACTGGCGGCACTCCGGACCGTGACCGGCGTGCACGCCGCGGACGAACAGCGCGCGATCGAGGTCGAGATCCGTCGGGTCCGCGGAACAGTCCCGGTATCGGCTCCGCCAGAGGTCCTGCGTATCCAGCGATGTCTGCATCGTGCACCTCCCGTGCTGCGTATCAGTGCGAGAAGGCTTGCAATGTCCTTACGCCGGAGGCATACCCGCTCGGGCCTCTCGGCAACCGGTGTGGCTCACCGGGTTACCAGCCGCCAGTCGTCGGGCAGGCGTGCCGCGGTGATCTGCGCGCCCTCGGCCTCCAGGTCGACGGTGGTCGCACCGAGCCGCAGCGCGCGCAGCGAGACCTTGCCCCACCGCGCCGGTAGCTGCGGCCGGACGGTGAGCGTCCTGCTCGGCGTGTCCGGGTCGAGTCCGAGGAACGAGCGCACCAGCAACAGCGGCGCCGCGCTCGCCCACGCCTGCGGCGAGCAGGACGTCGGATACGGCACGGGCGTGGCGAATCGGGAGCGGGGAAAACCGCAGAACAACTCCGGCAATCGGCCGTCGAACACCGCCGCCGCGTCCAGGAGACCGGTGGCCAGCCGGGTCGCCAGCTCGACCGCGCCGGGCACGTGCCGATAGCGCAGCAAGCCAGCCACCGCGATCGCCGTGTCGTGCGGCCAGACCGAGCCGCAGTGATAGCTCATCGGGTTGTAGGCGCCCATGTTCGAGGCCAAGGTGCGCAGACCGAAGCCGGAGTCCATCTCCGGGGACGCGATACGCGACACCAGCTCGGCCGCGTGCTCGTCGGTGGCGATACCCGACCAGAGGCAGTGGGCGACATTACTGGTCAACGCGTCGACCTGACGTTTGCCGCCGTCCAGCGCCACGGCGTACCAGCCGCGGTCGGGCAGCCAGAACTGTTCGGCGAACTTGACGCGCAACTCCGCGGCGCGTTCGCGCAGCAGGCCTGCCAGCCGAGGGTCGTCGAAAGCCTCGGCCAGCTCGGCCCTGGCCAGCATCGCCGCGTGCACGTAACCCTGCACCTCGCACAGCGCGATCGGCGCCTCGGCGATATGGCCGGTGGCGTCGTTGATTCCGTCGAAGCTGTCCTTCCACCCCTGATTGATCAAGCCGCGGTCGGTGGCGCGGCGGTACTCGACGAAGCCGTCGCCGTCCCGGTCGCCGTAGTCGGTGATCCAGCGCAGCGCCGCGTCGGCGGCGGGCAGCAGTTGCCGGATCGCCTCGCAGTCGGCGCCCCAGCGATGACATTCGGCCAGCAGCATCACGAACAGCGGTGTGGCGTCGGCGGTTCCGTAGTAGATGTTGCCGCCGAACACCTGCCCGCCCGCCGGGCCGCGGCGCATCTCGTGCATGATGCGCCCGGGCTCCTCCTCGGTGAGCGGGTTCACGTCCTGGCCTTGCAGTTCCGCCAGCTGCTGGAGCGTGCCCAGCGCCAGATCGACCTCCAGCGGCAGCGCCATCCACGCGGTGAGCAGGCTGTCGCGGCCGAACAGGGTCATGAACCACGGCGCGCCCGCGGCGACGAACGGCCGGGCGTCGCCGGATTCGTCGTGCATCTGCAACGCGCCCAAGTCGCTCTCGGTGCGGCGCAGCACGCGGGTGAGCGCCGGGTCGGACGCGGCGATGTCGGTGGCGGTGTCGCGCCACGCCTCGATCTTGCGACCCGGCGCGCTGACGCCGTAGTGCTCCCCCGGCGACACGGCTTGGAATCGCTGATTTCCCACCGTCGGCTGGGCGATGATCTCGGTCTGCCAGCATTCGCCGACCGGCACGATCACCCGCCACAGCAGCGAACCCGGAAGAACCTCGGGTTCCACCGTGGCGGAGATCGATATTCCCCGGCTGCGGTCGGCGTGGTCGTGCAGCACCAGTTCGCCGTCGGCGACCGTCACGTCGGCCCGCGCGTGCCCCGCCCGGCCTTCCTTCACCGCGAAGAGGTCGACGAAGTCGGCGTCCACGTGCAGTTCCAGCAGCACCGCGGTGGGCTCGCGGCCCATGTTCTCCAGCGTGATCAGCTCGTGCATGCCGTCGGCCACGATCCGTTCGCGCACCACCAGCAGCGTGCTGTCGGCCAGGCCCGCCTGCGGGGGCCTGCGCAACACGAACCTGGCGGCGAACGCCTCCGGACTGAGCACCGAAAGGGACTCGGCGGGTTTGCCGTTCACCAGCAATTCCCAGCGGGACAGCACGCGCGCGTCCCGGAAAAACAAGCCGTGCGGCTTGCCCGGTTCGACGTCACCGAGCCGATTGGACAGGCAGAACGTGCCGCCTTCGACCAGGGTCACCGAACCGCACCCCCCGAACCCGGTGGGCTCACCGGAGTTCAGGGGGGCTGGGCTCAACGGGATGGAACCGGTCACGCCAATCCGCTCGCCGCGATCCGGACGGGCGCCGAGCCGGTCGCCGTGGCGTCGAGCGGCGCGGCCGCGGGCGCCGCGATGTCGAGCGGCGCGGCGCCGAACCGCTGCTTGGAACGCAGCAGACGGCGATACACCTGCTCGTACCCGAAGCCGAGCGTGTCGGACCCGAAATTGGCCTGCACGTGGGCTCGGCAGGCATACGGGTCGATGCCGCGGACCTCTTCGATGGCCGCGGGCAATTCGGCGGGATCCTCACAGATCCGGCCGGTCACGCCGTCGACGATCACCTCGGACACCGCCCCGCCGCGCAACGCGACCACCGGCGTGCCACACACCATGGATTCGATCATCACCATGCCGAACGGTTCCTCCCAGCGGATTGGGAACAACAGGCAACGCGCATTGGCAAGCAGCTTACGCTTGGCCGCCGCGTCGGCGAGTCCGAACACGTGATCGTTGTCCGTCAACATCGGCCGCACCTTCTCCTCGAAGTACGCCTGTTCCGGACGTTCGCTGCACTTACCGGCCAGCACCAGCGGGATGCCCGCCGCGTGCGCGGCCTCCAGCGCCAAGTGCGGGGCCTTGCACTCGTTGAACCGGCCGAGGAACAGCGCGTAGTCGTCCTTCTCGACACGGAACGGCCAGTCGTCGACGTGCAGCGCATTGTGCACGCGCCCGGACCAATTCAGGCCCGGCGCCAGCTCGCGCTGGCGGTCGCTGATCGCGACCAGCGCCACCTCGTCGCCCAGATCCTGGTAGTAGCGGTAGATGTCGTCCTCCACCGGCCCGTGCACGGTCAGTACCGTCGGCAGGCCCATGCTCTGGAAGACGGACGCGTTGAGCGGGCCCGCGAAGGTGTGGTCGTGCACCAGGTCGACACCCGATGTGGCCACGAGCTTCTCGATGGCGCGGCGCACCCGCAACGCGTGCACGACCTCGGGAAACGGCTCCCCGAGGCGCTCGGGCAGCGCCCGATCCCACACCGGCACGAACTTGGCCTTCGTCCCCGGTTCCCCCGCGCCAAGCAGAGTCACGTCGTGGCCACGGGCCACCAGTGCGTCGACCAGATCGGCCACCACGGCCTCGACACCGCCGTATGCCTTGGGCGGGACGTCGAAGTACGGCGGCACGACCATCGCGATCCGGAACGGACCGCTGGAGCGATCTGTCGACACGTAGTCGCACGACGGCATCTCCAGATCGGACGACGCCTGCGCGGAAATCGGCACGGAAAGCGCGCTCATGACCCTCCTTCCAGGGACAACCAAGTAGCACTCGCATTCACCCAGCACTCGGAGTACCGGGCGCCGAACTGAACTAAGTGGCCCCCGCGGCGGAGGTGAAGACCGAGCTGCACCGCCGTCCATGGGGCTTGGTTGGCCTGGTCACGCTTTCGGCATGATCAGGGGGGCCGAGTGGGAGGTACCTCAGGCGGTGTGGTTCAAACCACAGTTGGGGAAAAATCCCGACGTCCAGCGATTGTTCAGCTACCGATGGGTAGTCCGGTGGCCCCGCCTTCTCCGACAACCGGTCGCCGCGCGTCTCACCCTTCGAGGACGACCTGCGGATCGCAGCCGGCCGCGGTGGCGTCGCCACCCGCCACGATGAACGACAGCAAATCTTCCGCTTCCGCGCGCACCGCCGCCTCCTCGGTCGCGGACAGCGGATGCCAGGGCATGATGCGCAGCGTGGCGCCGTCCAGCGACCAGCGGCCGTGCACGAAACCGTCGACCAGATACATGGGCACGCCCGCGGAAGCCTCCCTGGCGGTGCGCTTCCGGTCTTCCTCGCTGATGATCCTGCGGCGGTCCTTGTGGCCCAGCAACGCGTTGTCGAAGGCGGGCAGAAAGCGTACGGGCACGGGCAGATCCGGCTCGGCCAACGGCGCGTCCGGCAGATCGAACAACACGCGGTGCTGGTCGTCGGTGAACACGCGCAGCCGGGTGCGCAAATTGTCGACGACCTCGGCCAGCCGGGTGATACCCGCCCACGCCTGCATGTCCGCCACCGTGGCCGGACCGAACGCGGCGAGATACCGCAGGACCAGCGTCTCGGGCTGGGCCACCTCGGCCATGGGAACGCCCGTCCATTCCTCGGCCAGACCGACCGTGACCTGCCGATTGCGCCACCGCCCCCACGCGCCGGCCTCGGGGCCGTGCGTCAACGGGACCAGCAACTCGACGGTTTCGGCGAGCCTGCGGGTGTGCCGTTCCGGGAAACGCGGGGCGAGCAGGTCACCCAGTTCGCGGCGGCGCAGCCGCTGTCCGGCCAGCAGTTCACGTCCGGCGGCCGCGAGTGCTCCCAGGTCGACGCCGTCGATCTCGTCGCGAAAATACGGCGCTTTCAGCGCGGCGTCGACCACCGGTTGCACCGTCGGCCGCAGCCAGCGGTAGTCCGCGGCGTCTGCCAGGTGGACGGTCCGGCGGATCATGGTGGAGCGCACCAGCCTGCGGTCGCGCAGCAGCGCGGCCAAATCGTCGTGCCGGAACTCCGCGAGGCGCGACCACAGCCCCACATAGGGCCAGTTCGGCTCCTGGCCCTGCACCGCGACCAGATGCCGGACCAGTTCGAGCGGGGGCAGCGCCACCCGCTCCACCAGCTTCTGGCGCACCAGCAGCGTCCGATTCAGCTCGCGCAGTGATAGTTCCGTCATGCGCCCATCTTCGCCGAGCCCACCGACATCTCGATGCTCCCCGCGCGGCGTATGCGCCGAGCCACGGGTGCCCGCGACGGCGTCCGGGGTTCACTGATCCGGTAGGCAGCGGCCGGGATCGGGCAAGTCGGCGCACGGCGCGTTGCCGTGCGCGCGCAGCACCTCCTTGCCGGTCTGATCGGTCAGGAAGTGCAGAAAGCTCGCGGCGAGCGAGTCGCCGGGCAACTCGCCATTGCTGTAGGCGTACTCGACTCCCCAGAAAGGGTAGGCGCGGCGCACCGCGGCGTCGCGGCCTGCGCCGACGCCGTCGATCACCAGGGTCGGCAGGCCCGCGTCGACGGCCTCGGAGAACTCCGTATAGCCGATGGCTCCGGGGATCTCGGCCACCGCCTTGCGCATATCGGCCGTGACCTGGACCTCGCAGTGCGCGGGCGCGGTGGTGACGGTGCCCTTCAGCGCCGTGCAGCTCACGTGCGGGCGATCCGGCTGAGTGCCGTCGAGCAGCCTGCGTTCGAAGGTGTTGCGCGAACCGGAACCCGGGGTGCGGTTGACCAGCACCACCGGCAGGTCGGGTCCGCCCACCTCGCGCCAGTTGCCGATGCCGCCCCGGTACAGATCCCGGATCTGGGCGACGGTGAGATCCCGGACGCCGACGCCGGGATGCACGACCATGGTGAACAACGACAGGGCGAGCGGACGGTGCACCAACGCCGGGTAACCGCTGCCCTTCGCACCGTCGGTGAAGGCGAGCAATCCGGAGTTGCCCGCGCCCTCCTCGGCGAGCCGGTCCAGTCCGCGCTCGGTGCCCTCGAAACCGAACGCGAATTCCGCACCGGTGCAGCGCTTCCGATACTGCTCGGCGGCTTCCCTGACCACCGGGCCGAACGCCGACGACCCGGTCACGGTCAGCTTGCCCGACACGCACTCCAGTGGCGTCGGCGACGGCTCCAGCGCGGCCACCACCAGTTGGACGACGATCACCAGCACCAGGAATATCGTGAGCGCGACCATCATCAGCGGAATTCCGGTGCGGCTGCGGGTCTCGGTGATCCGGCCGGCTTTGATGCCGCCGCGCAGCACCGGTTGCGGGTACTCGCCCACACCTTCGGAACGCTGCAGGATCGCCAGGATCTTGTAGTGATCGCCGGGGCCGAGTGGCACCTTCGGCAGGTCGATCACACCGATGTGCCCGCCGGTGTCCTCGCGTACCGCGATGCCGGAGTCGGCGTCGAGGTTGTCGGCCAACGCGGGATCGCTGAGTTCGTTGACCGCCATGCCGATCACGCGGCGCTGCGGAAAGCGCAGGTGCAGACCGATCCGCGCGGCTTCCGGCGCCTTGTAGTCATGACTGTCGATGGTCGTGACGCCGCTGTTCTCGATGCGCACCAGCACGACCGAGATGTCCTTCAGGTCCGGGCTGGCGCCGTCGGCCGAGGGGCGCAGTTGCGGAAGCACACCGGGGAACACCGACTCGATCTCGCCGGTGACCGGCGTGTCCATCTGTACTCGATAGCCGAGCCGCCTGCGGCCTGCGAAAACGAACTCCCACAGGAACGCGCCGATCGGCACCGCGATACCGATGAGCGCCAGTACGATTTCGAGCGGAAAGTCGCCCACCAGTCGATCCCCCCAGCAATCCGTGTGGCCCTCATTCTCGGCGGCGATCGCCTACCGACCCAGGCGAAGTCGAAGTATTCGGCAACAGTTAACCCGGCGGTCACGCTCCCGCGCGAGTCCAGGCCGAGAGATCCGCCAGCGGCCAGGTGTTGATCACCCGTTCCGGCGCGACACCGTTCGCGACCGCGCGTTCGCAACCGTAGCCCTGCCAGTCGAGCTGTCCCGGGGCGTGCGCGTCGGTGTCGATCGAGAAATAGCACCCCATCTCGGCGGCCAGTCGTAGCAATCGCGAAGGCGGATCGAGTCTTTCGGGCCTGCTGTTGATCTCCACGGCGGTGCCGTAGGTGCGGCACGCCTCGAACACCACCTCGGCGTCGAACGTCGACTCCGGCCTGGTGCCGCGTCCACCCGCGACCAAGCGGCCGGTGCAGTGGCCGAGCACGTCGACGTTGGGGTCGGCGACCGCGTACGCCATGCGCTTGGTCATCGTCGCGCTGTCGTCGCGCAGGTGCGAATGCACGCTGGCCACGACGATGTCCAGGCGGGCGAGCAGATCCGCCTGCTGGTCGAGCGTGCCGTCATCGAGGATGTCCACTTCGATGCCGGTGAGGATACGGAACGGCGCCATCCGGTCGTTGAGTTCGGCGACCACGTCGAGTTGCTTGCGCAGCCGGTCGGCCGACAGGCCGTTGGCCACGGTCAGGCGCGGCGAATGGTCGGTCAGGGCGCAGTATTCGTGCCCGAGCGCCGCCGCGACGCGCATCATCTCCTCGATCGGGCTGCCACCGTCGGACCAGTTCGAGTGCGTGTGCAGATCGCCGCGCAACTGTTCCCGCAACGGTTTGCCCGGCGCCCCGATCGGCTGGGCGGCCGCGCGCAACTCGGCCAGGTATCGCGGCACCACACCGGCGTACGCCTGCTCGATGACGGCGGCGGTCTTGGGCCCGATGCCTGCCAGTTCGGTCCAGCTGCCGGCCGCTCGGCGCGCCGCGCGCTCGTCGGCGGGCAATCCCGCGACGACGTCGGCGGCGCGCCGGTAGGCCTTCACGCGGTGGGTCTCCGCCCGGGAGCGCTCCAGCCAGAAGCCGATCTCCCGCAGCGCCGCCTCCGGACCGGGCGCCGCGGCCCGGTCCGGCATCCCGCTCGGATCCTGGTCGGGCACCGTGCTAGCGCACCCGGCTGTATTTGACGAAGGCCACGCCGTCCTCGAACACGGTGCTGGTGATCACCCGGAACTTGGCGGGTTCGGGCAGCCGCGAACCGGCGCCGAACAGCGGGCGGCCGCGGCCGAGCACGATCGGGTAGAGCTTGAGGAAGATCTGGTCGATCTCCGGCAGCAGCACCTGCGCCAGTTCGCCGCCACCGCACAGCCAGATGCCCAGCCCGCTCTCCCGTTTGAGTTCACGGACCTTCTCGACCGGGTTCTCCGAGATCAGCTCGACGGCCGGATCAGGGCTCTCGGGCAGCGTGGTCGAGACCACGAACTGCCGCAGGTGCGCGTACGGCGTTGAGGTGCCGGTGCGGACGCCGAAGTCGTGCGTCTTGCGCCCCATCAGCACGGTGTCGAAATAGCGATTGTGCTCCTCCACCCCGAGCGCCTCGCGGACCTTGGTGGGCAGCGTCTCGGGGTACTGCGCGTTGATCGACGGACCGTGGTCGCCGCCGACCGGGAAGAAGTCGACCGAGCCATCCTCGGTGGCGATGAATCCATCGATCGTCGACGCGACGTAATAGGTGAGCTTGCGCATGCTTCCCTTCCTCACGGCCGGCTGACATTCCGAACCGCCCTGAGGAAACGGTAGCCCGCCCGCGCTAGCGACGGCGAGGCTTCGGCTGGCAGCGCGGGCAGGAGTAGGACGAGCGGTTCATGAACCGCTCCCGGGTGATCGGGGCACCACACCGGCGACACGGCTCGTTCTCCCGACCGTATACGGCCAGGGCGCGTTCGAAGTAGCCCGACTGGCCGTTGACGTTCACATAGAGCGCGTCGAACGAGGTACCGCCCGCGGCGAGCGCTTCGCCCATCACCGTGGCCACATCAGCGAGCAATCCGCGCACCGCGGGCCTGGACAATCCCGAGGCGAGCCGGCCACCGTGGATCTTCGCCCGCCACAGCGCCTCGTCGGCGTAGATGTTGCCGATCCCGGAGACGACGCCCTGATCGAGCAGGACGCGCTTGATCTCACTCTGCTTGCCCCGGACGACGGCGACCACGGACTCGGGGTCGAAACGCGGATCCAGCGGGTCGCGGGCGATGTGCGCGACCGGCTGCGGCACCAGGGTGCCATCCACTTCGACCAGCGGCGCGAGCGCCCAGCCACCGAAGGTGCGCTGGTCGACGAAACGCAGCTGGGTACCGTCGCCGAAGGTGGCGCGGATGTGGGCGTGCTTCTCCAGCGGCGCGTCGGCGGGCTGGACCAGCATCTGACCGCTCATGCCCAGATGCACGACCAAGGCGGCTTCCGGGTCGTCGAAGGTGAGCCAGAGGAATTTGCCGCGCCGCTCGGCCGACTCGACCCGCAGGCCGGTCAACCGCGCGGCGAGATCGGCGGCGCCTTCGAGATGGCGGCGCACCGAGCGAGGATGGGTGATCGCCACCGATTCCACGACCCGGCCGACCACATGCTCGGCGAGGCCGCGTCGCACGACCTCGACCTCGGGTAGTTCGGGCACGTCAGGTTTCGGCGGTCAGCGCCTCGTAGGCGGCCCCCGCGGCCTTCTGCTCGGCTTCCTTCTTGGACCGGCCGACACCCTGCCCGTAGGCCCGTCCACCGACCACCGTGGTGGCGGTGAATTCCTTGTCGTGGTCGGGCCCGGTCGAGGTGATCTCGTAGCTGGGCACGCCGAGACCACGCTCGGCGGTGAGTTCCTGCAGGCTCGTCTTCCAGTCCAGTCCGGCGCCCATGCGCGGTCCGCGCTCGAGCAGTTCGGCGAACAGCCGCAACACCACGGCACGAGCCACCTCGATGCCGTGCTCCAGGTGCACGGCGCCGAGCAGTGACTCCATGCCGTCGGCGAGGATGCTCTCCTTGTCCCGGCCGCCGGTGAGTTCTTCGCCTTTGCCCAGTAACAGGTGCACACCGAGGCCGCCATCGCCGAGCCCACGGGCTACCTCCGCGAGCGCGCGCATGTTCACCACGCTCGCGCGCAGCTTGGCCAGTTCACCCTCGGACTTCGAGGGATGCTCGTGATACAGCCGTTCGGTGATGCTCAGCCCGAGTACGGAGTCGCCGAGGAACTCGAGACGCTCGTTCGTCGGCAGACCGCCGTTCTCGTACGCGTACGACCGATGGGTCAGCGCGAGACGCAGAAGATCCGGCTGCAGATCGACGCCTAGGGCGGCGAGCAGGCTCGCGTGTTCACCGGACGAGTCGGATTCGTCGGTCACGTCGCTACGACAGGTCTAACGATCAGACCGCGGCGGTGACCTGGCGGCCCTTGTAGGTGCCGCAGGACGGGCAGGCGATGTGCGGCAGGGTCTTCTCGCCGCAGGCGCGGTTCGGGCAGGTGATCAGGGTCGGCGCGGTGGCCTTCCACTGGCTGCGCCGCGACCTGGTGTTGGAACGGGACATCCGGCGCTTGGGAACGGCCACGACTACTTCTCCTCTGTCTAATTGCTCT
Organism: Nocardia exalbida NBRC 100660; assembly: GCF_000308575.1. Taxonomy (GTDB): domain Bacteria; phylum Actinomycetota; class Actinomycetes; order Mycobacteriales; family Mycobacteriaceae; genus Nocardia; species Nocardia exalbida. The sequence continues at coordinate 29,464 of NZ_BAFZ01000083.1, forward strand.
GCCGGTTCGGCTGATCGGTCTTGCTCAGTGGTCTCGGTCGGCCGCACCCTCGTCGGGGCTGCCTGTGCCGGGCGATCCGGAGGCGAAGTTAGCCAGTCCGGCCCAGCGAGGGTCAAGTATCTCATGCCCGTGGTCGGATCCCGCAATCGCCATCCGTACGCCGCATTCCGGGCACAGTCCCGCGCAATCCGGCGAGCACAACGGCTGCAGCGGCAGCTCGAGACCGACGGCGTCGATCACCACGGGCTCCAGATCGATGGTGTCGTCGACCAGGCGGTGCACCTCGTCGTCCTCGGTGGTCTGCTCGGTGGCGCTGTCCGGGTAGGCGAACAGCTCGGTCACCCGCAGGGTGACCTCGTCGCCGAACGGCTCCAGGCAGCGCGAGCACTCCCCTTCGATCGGCGCGGTGACCGTGCCGGTCACCAGCACACCTTCGGATACCGCCTGCAACTGCAGGTCGAGTTCCACCTGCGCGCCCACGGGGACGGCGATCAGATCCAGACCGATCCGATTCTCGGTGGTGACGGTGCGGCGCAGCTCGCGCATGGTCCCCGGCCTGCGGCCGAGGCTGCGGGCGTCCAGCACGAAACCGGCGTCCGGCAACCGGCGCTTGGCCGACTTGGGACGCGACGCGGAACCGTAACCGGCGGACATCACGGACTCACTCACGCTCGAGGGGTATGGGCAACCACTCCACAATACGCGATCAGGAGGTGCGCTCCCAAACGCAGCCCCGCGCGCCCGGGGCCGCTACCTGCGGAATTCGCTGGCGTAGTCGGGTACGCCCGTGCCACTGCGCAGCTGATGACGTCCCCGCCCGACCGTCCGCAGCGTGCTGGTCAGCGTCTCCTCGAAGTCGGCCAGCCGGGAGTCGACGTAGTGATCGCATTCCTCGCGCAGGCGATCGGCTTCGGCGTGCGCGGCGTCGATCACCCTGGCCGACTCGGCGTGCGCGGCCCGGACCACCTCGGTCTGCGTGACCAGCCGCTCCTGCTCGGCGAGACCTTCGGCGACGGAGCGGTCGTAGGCGGCCTTGCCCGCCTCGATCATCCGGTCCGACTCGACGCGCGCCCGGCCGGTCACCGCCTCGTATTCGGCGTTGCCGTCGGCCACCACCCGATCGGCCTCCTCCTGAGCGGAGGCGACCAGGTGATCGGCGTGCGCACTCGCCTCGGCGACCATCCGGTCGGCGTGCGCCTTGGCATCGGCCAGGATGCGATCGGCTTCCTCGCGCGCCGAGGTGATGGTGTGCTCGGCCTGCTCGTTCGCTCCGCTCACGGCGGCCTCGGCCGCGGTCCTGGCATCGGACACGATCTTGTCCCGATGGTCGAGCACGTCTTGGGCGTCGTCGAGTTCGCCGGGCAGCGCGTCCCGGACGTCGTCGAGTAGTTCGAGCACGTCGCCACGCGGCACGATGCAGCTTCGGGTCGGGGGATGCCGCGCGCCTCTTCGACGATGGCGACAAGTTCGTCGAGCGCTTCGAATACGCGATACATGCTCACTACCCTCCTGCGGACTCACGGCGAAACTCTCCGCCCAGCCCAGTGTGCCCCTCGTCACGGCTCGTGCCGAGTCACTTTCCGGTGTGTCGTGCCAGTGTCTCGCACGCCACAGTAATCAAGTGGAGACCTCCTCTCCGCTTCGTGTTACATTTTTCTGGAAGGTCGACCAAGACCTTCGACACCTACCGCGTTCCCCCCGGATCGCGGACGAAAAAGCCGGAGGTATGGGCAACCCGCCGTCGAATGTCGACAGGCTCCGATGCGTCAGCGATTCCTGACCATGGGCTACGAACGGAACCTGTCCAGAGTCGACGGAAGAGGTGAGCGATCACCATCGCCGTTGTCCCCGCCGATGGCTTGTGTTCGATCGGAAAGACGATGACTGTTCTGGAACTACCGCGACCGGCGGGAGTGAGCGCCACCAGCTTCTTCGTGCCGTGGGGCGGCCCCTACCCGGCGTTGCCGGCCACCGCGGTCACGAGCAAGTTCGGACAGCTCGCCCAATATCTGCGCGGCGATCGCGCCTTCGCTCAGCTGATCCGGTTCGCGCTGGTCGGCGGGTCCAGCAATATCGCCTATGTCCTGCTGTTCTTCGCCATGCACGGCGCCGGGCCGCTGCTCGCCAATGTCGTCGGCTCCGTCGTCAGCACCATGATCGCCAACGAGCTGCACCGTCAGCTCACCTTCCACGCGGCGGGACGGGTCGGCTGGTTCACCGCGCAGTGGGAGGGCGGCGGGCTGGCGATGGTCGGCCTCGGCGTCACGACCGCCGCGCTTGCCGCACTCGGCGTGTGGGCCCCCGGCCTCGGGGACACCGCGCAGGCCGCCGCGATCCTCGCCATCACCGCCGCCGTCGGCGGCATGCGCTTCCTGGCCCTGCGCGGCCTGGTGTTCTGAGCCGGTTCCGACTCTTCGCAGCACTCAGGACGTACCGGTGCGGCGGGCCCCGGCCGCGTTCAGGGCTTGTTTCTCCGTCAGTTCTCGCGCTCGGCCAGGCGGTCGAGGAGGCGCTTGTGCACCGAAGGCGGCAGCATGTCGGCGACGTCGCCGCCGTACGCCGCGACCTCCTTGACCAGTGAGCTGGACAGGAAACTGAGTGACGGGTTGGTGGCGATGAAGAAGGTGTCCACCCCGGAGAGCTTCTTGTTCATCTGCGCCATCTGCAGTTCGTAGCCGAAGTCGCCCGCGTCGCGCAGGCCCTTCACGATCGCGGTGACGCCCTGCTCGCGGGCGAAGTCGACCAGCAGGCCCTGCCACGACTCCACCCGCACGTTGCCCAGGTGCGCGGTCGACTCGCGCAGCAGCTCGATGCGCTCCTCGACGGTGAACATGCCCTGCTTCTTCGGGTTGATCAAGACGGTGACGACGACCTCGTCGAACTGGGCCGCGGCCCGGGTGAAGACGTCGAGGTGTCCGTAGGTCACGGGGTCGAACGACCCGGGGCACAGTGCTCCTGCCATGAGGCGACGCTAGCAGGGCGACCGCCCGCGGGCACGCGCGGCCGGATCCGCGCCTACCCGTCCGGCTCGAACTCCGCGAGATCGATGCGTGTTTCGCCGTACCGTCGCGATTTGGCCGGGACGAAGCCTGCGGGCCAGGCTGTTTCGGGCGAACGCGCCGAACGCTCCAGCACCACCGACGCCCCGGGACGCAGCCAACCGTGCTCGGTCAGCGCCCGCAGATCGGCCAGCACCGCGGCGTTGTCCACCGCGTAGGGCGGGTCGGAGAAGACCACGTCGAAGCGGCCCGCCCCGCCCTGTCGCAGCACGCCGGCCACCGTCGCGACCCGCAGTTCGGCGCCGGGCAGCCCGAGGTCGGCGATGTTGCCGCGGACCACGGCCGCGGCCTTGCGGTCGGCCTCGACGAGCAGCGCGTGCTCGGCGCCGCGCGACAGCGCCTCCAGCCCGAGCGCGCCGGAACCCGCGTACAGGTCCAGCACGCGCGCGCCCGCGAAATCCAACCGGGCGTCCAGCGCGCTGAACAGCGCCTCCCGCACGCGGTCGGAGGTCGGGCGGGTGCCCGACGGCGGCACCCGCAGGCGCCGCCCACCCGCCGTTCCCGCGACGATCCGCGTCATCCGGCGGACGACTCCCGGACCGCCAGTTCGATGAGCAGGTCACCGCCTTCGACCTGTTGCACGGCGCCGATGGCGACGCGGCCGACGGTGCCCGCGCGGGGCGCGGTGATCGCGGCTTCCATCTTCATGGCCTCGATGGTGCCGATGGTGTCACCCGCCGCCACCGAATCGCCTTCGGACACCGCGAGAGTGACGACACCGGCGAACGGCGCCGCGACATGGCCGGGATTGGTCTTGTCGGCCTTCTCCGCCGCAGGGATCTCGCTGGCGATCGACCGGTCGCGCACCGAGATGGGCCGCAACTGCCCGTTGAGGATGCACATCACCGTGCGCATGCCGCGCTCGTCGGGTTCGGAGATGGCTTCCAGGCCGATGAGCAGGGTGACGCCCTTCTCCAGCTGCACCCGGTGTTCCTCGCCGCGACGCAGGCCGTAGAAGAACTGGTTGGCCGACAACCCGGAGGTGTCGCCGTACTTCTCGCGGTGGGCGAGGAATTCGGCGGTGGGGCCGGGGAACAGCAGCCGGTTCAACGTCGCCCGGCGCTCCTCGGAGCTACCGGCCAGGGCCTTCTCCTCCGCGGGCGTCAACGGTGTCTCGGGTTTGGCCGCGCCCCGCCCGGCGAGTGCCTTGCTGCGGAACGGTTCGGGCCAGCCACCGGCGGGGGTGCCCAGTTCGCCGCGCAGGAACCCGATCACCGAGTCCGGGATGTCGTAGCGGCCGGGGTCGGCGGCGAAGTCCTCGACCTCCACGCCGGTGCCGACCAGCGCCAGCGCCAGGTCACCGACGACCTTCGAGGACGGGGTGACCTTCACCAGACGCCCGAGCAGCCGGTCGGCGGCGGCGTATTTCGCCTCGACCTCCTCGAACCGGTCACCCAACCCGAGCGCGATGGCCTGCTGACGCAGGTTCGACAACTGCCCGCCGGGGATCTCGTGGGTGTAGACGCGACCCGTCGGCGCGGGCAGCCCGGACTCGAACGGCGCGTACACCTTCCGCAGCGCCTCCCAGTACGGTTCCATGTCGCAGACGTTTTGCAGGTTCAACCCGGTGTCGTACTCGCTGTGCGCCGCCGCGGCGACGATCGCCGAGAGCGCGGGCTGGCTCGTAGTGCCTGCCATCGCGGCACTCGCACCGTCGACGGCGTCGGCGCCGGCCTGCCAGGCGGCCAGGTAGGTGGCCAACTGCCCGCCGGGGGTGTCGTGGGTGTGCACGTGCACCGGCAGATCGAAATTGCTGCGCAACGCGGTGACCAGCTTGGTCGCGGCCGGAGCGCGCAACAGTCCGGCCATGTCCTTGATCGCGAGCACGTGCGCGCCCGCATCCACGATCTGCTCGGCCAGCTTCAGGTAGTAGTCCAGGGTGTAGAGCGTCTCGTCCGGATTCGCCAGATCGCCGGTGTAGCTGATCGCGACTTCGGCGACCGCGGTGCCGGTCTCGCGGACCGCGTCGATGGCCGGGCGCATCTGGTCGACGTTGTTGAGGGCGTCGAAGATACGGAAGATGTCGATGCCGGTGGCGGTCGCCTCGGAGACGAACGCGCGGGTCACCGCTTCCGGATACGGGGTGTAGCCGACGGTGTTGCGGCCACGCAGCAGCATCTGCAAGCAGATATTCGGGATCGCTTCCCGCAATGCCGCCAGCCGCTCCCACGGATCCTCGTACAGGAATCGCAGTCCCACGTCGTAGGTCGCGCCACCCCAGCACTCCACCGACAGCAGCTCCGGCGTCAACCGCGCCACATGCCCCGCCACTCCCAGCAGGCCGTTGGTGCGCACGCGGGTGGCCAGCAGCGACTGGTGCGCGTCGCGGAAGGTGGTGTCGGTGACGCCGACCGCCTTCTGCGCACGCAGCGCCTGCGCGAAGCCCTCCGGCCCCAGCCGCAGCAGCCGCTGGCGCGAGCCGTCCGGCGGTGGCACGCTCAGATCGATCGCGGGCAGCTTGTCGTGCGGGTACACCGTGGTCGGCCGCTCGCCGTGCGGCTTGTTCACCGTGACGTCGGCCAGGTAGTCGAGGATCTTGGTGCCCCGGTCGGCGGATTGACGCAGGGTCAGCAGCTGCGGACGCTCCTCGATGAACGAGGTGGTGACCCGGCCCGCCTGGAAGTCGGGATCGTCCAGCACCGCGAGCAGGAACGGGATGTTGGTGGCCACACCGCGGATGCGGAATTCCGCCAGCGCCCGGCTCGCCCGCGCCACCGCCGCGCCGAAGTCGCGACCGCGGCAGGTGAGCTTGACCAGCATCGAGTCGAAGTAGGCGCCGATCTCGGCGCCCAGGTTCGCACCGCCGTCCAGGCGGATGCCCGCGCCGCCGGGGGTGCGGTAGGCGGTGATGCGGCCGGTGTCGGGACGGAACCCGTTGGCCGGGTCCTCGGTGGTGATCCGGCACTGCAAGGCCGCGCCCCTGATCGTCACCGCGTCCTGGCTCAAGCCCAACTGCTCGAGCGTCTCCCCGCCCGCGATGCGCAGCTGCGACTGCACCAGGTCCACGTCGGTGATCTCCTCGGTCACCGTGTGCTCCACCTGGATGCGCGGGTTCATCTCGATGAAGACGTGGTTGCCGCGCTCGTCCAGCAGGAACTCCACGGTGCCCGCACACGAGTAACCGATCTGCCTGGCGAAGGCGACCGCGTCGGCGCAGATCCGTTCACGCAGCGCGGGGTCCAGATTCGGCGCGGGCGCCAGCTCGATCACCTTCTGATGCCTGCGCTGCACCGAGCAGTCCCGCTCGAACAGGTGCATCACATTGCCGTGCTGATCGGCCAGGATCTGCACCTCGATATGGCGAGGGTTCACCACCGCCTGCTCGAGGAACACCGTCGGGTCACCGAACGCCGACTCCGCCTCCCTGGAGGCCGCCTCGATCGACTCGCGCAACTGCTCCGGCGCGGCGACCCGGCGCATCCCGCGACCGCCACCACCGGCGACCGCCTTGACGAAGATCGGGTACTCCAGCTCGCGCGACGCGGCCAGCAACTCGTCCACGTCCGACGACGGTGCGCTCGAACGCAGCACCGGCAGACCGGCCGCCTTGGCCGCCTCGATGGCGCGCGCCTTGTTACCAGCGAGTTCGAGCACTTCGGCCGACGGGCCGATGAACGTGATGCCCTCGCGGGCGCACGCCGCCGCCAGATCGGGGTTCTCCGACAAGAACCCGTATCCCGGGTAGATCGCGTCCGCGCCCGCCGACTTGGCCGCCTCGATGATCGCCTCGATCGACAGGTAGGCCCGCACCGGATGACCGGGCTCGCCGATCTGGTACGACTCCGCCGCCTTCAACCGATGGACCGAATTGCGGTCCTCGTGGGGAAACACGGCGACCGTCCCGATGCCGAGTTCGTAAGCCGCGCGGAAGGCTCGGATGGCGATCTCGCCACGGTTGGCAACCAAGACTTTCGAGAACATTGACCTAAGGTACCCGGCCGCGTGAACCGCACCGACATGGAATCCCCCTTCGCAAACCTCTTCACAAGACCGCCTAGCACCGTTGCGAAGTTGCGTTCACAGCGCCGACACATGGGCGGCGCCGCAGCAACCGGTGTGCTGCCCGGCGGCCGGGGCCGGTCCGAGGTGGGATGCCGGTGGCCGTCGCGCGGTCGACCGGCGGCCGGGCTCGGCCTCGATACCTCGACACGCGGCCGCGGCCGCACACGAGGCGAACCACGCGCACGAGGAGTTCGGGGGTGCGGATCTCCGGTAGCCGCCGCCGGGTATGGGCGAAAAGCCGATCCGATTCCGCGCACGACACGGGGAATTCCGGGAAAGTCGATACGATCGGCGTTCGCGGTCCTGCCGATAGCCGGAACGCAAGCCGGCACCGAATCGGTACGCGGCGATCGGCTCGGGCAAATATTCGATGTGATGTCGCTCGCGGCAACTTTCGCGTCCGCGGCCGACCAGTGCGGCCATGCCGTGCGGCTCCCAGCCGATCGCAGGTGGCCGCGGCAGCAGCTTTCGATCTCGGGTCGGTCGTTCCTGGCGGCCGCGCCGCGTCCTATGCTGAGAGTGCAGCTGGTTCACCGCAGCACGACGAGATGGAGCCCCGACGTCGCGCGACGGAGTCGAGCCCGCCCGTGCGGCGACGTTACGGCGGGCGAGAGGGAACCCGGTGGGAATCCGGGACTGTCCCGCAGCGGTATGCAGGAACGACCGCCGTCACCAGGCACTGGGTTCACCGAGCCGTAAGGCTCCGCGACCCGGGAAGCGACGGCCAGTAGGTCGGCCATCGGGAGCACTCCGCCCGCACGGCCGGTGCCCGCGAGTCCGAAGACCTGCCAGTCGTGCCGGGTACGCCGTACCCGGCGGCCACCGCCTCGTGGATTGGGCGCGCGGATCACCAGCTGACGTGCCGGGCTCCTCGGCCGGGATTTCACCGGCATGTCACAAGGTTCTCCGCCTGCCCGTACGGCGATGGCTTTCGTCCACAGCAATGGAGAAACATCGTGACTGTTGCACAGCAGAACCCGTTCACCGCGACGGTTCTCGGGCTTCCGCGAGTGGGGCCCCGGCGGGAACTGAAGCGGGCCACCGAAGCCTATTGGGCAGGCGAGATCGACGCAGGCCGGTTGCACGCCGTGGCGCGCGACCTGCGGCGGGCCCAGCTCACCGATTTGCGAGCCGCGGGCCTCGACTCGATTCCGGTCGGCACCTTTTCCTACTACGACCAGATGCTCGACACCGCCGAACTGCTGGGCGCGCTGCCGCCCCGGGTCGCCGGGATCGCCGACCCGCTGGATCGGTATTTCGCCGCCGCGCGCGGCACCGAAACGGTGGAGCCCTTGGAGATGACCAAGTGGTTCGACACGAACTACCACTACCTGGTGCCGGAAATCGGCCCCGAGACCGCGTTCTCGCTGCACCCGGAGAAGCTGCTGGCGCAACTGCGGGAGGCGCTCGAGCTGGGCGTGCCTGCGCGACCGGTGGTGATCGGCCCGATCACCTTCCTGAAGCTGGCCAAGGCGAGCGGCGGCCCGGCCCTGTCCCGGCTGATCGAACTGCTGCCGCTGTATCGGGAACTGCTGCGCAGGCTCGCCGTCGCCGGTGCCCAGTGGGTGCAGATCGACGAGCCGGTGCTGGTCACCGACCTCACGGCGGAGGAGATCGGCCTGGTGCGGGTCACCTACGCCGAACTCGCCGACGCCGCCGAGCGTCCGGCGATCCTCGTCGCGACCTATTTCGGGCAGCCGGACGCCTCGCTGCCAGCGCTGGCGAGCACCGGCATAGAAGGAGTGGCCCTCGACTTCACCTCCGGCGCCGATGTCGCCGCGGTGGCCGACGTGCCCGCGCTGACCGGGAAGCTGATCGTCGCGGGGGTCGTGGACGGGCGCAACGTCTGGCGCACCGATCTCGACCGCGCTGTGGCCACCCTGGGTACGTTGCGGGGATCCGCTGCGCAGGTGGCGGTTTCGAGTTCGTGCTCGCTGCTGCACGTGCCCTACACGCTGGCCGCGGAGACGGGGTTGGACGAGCGGCTGCGCTCCTGGCTGGCGTTCGGCGCGGAGAAGGTGACCGAGGTCCGCCTGCTCGCGACCGCGCTGAGTGACGGTGCGCAAGCGATCGAGGCCGAGTTGGCCGAGGTGCGTGCGGCGCTGGCGTCGCGGAGGTCTGATCCGCGGCTGAACGATCCGCGGGTGCGGGCCCGGCTGGCCGCGCTCGGGCCCGACGCCGTCCGCCGCGCACCCGCCGAACAACGCCGGGACCTGCAACGGGACCGTTTGCGGCTGCCCGAACTGCCGACCACGACGATCGGTTCCTACCCGCAGACCTCGGCCATCCGGCTTGCGCGCGCCGCGCTGCGCAAGGGCGAGATCGACCGGGCGGAGTACGTCCGCCGGATGCGCGACGAGATCGCGGAGGTCATCGCGCTACAGGAGCGATTGGGGCTGGACGTGCTGGTGCACGGCGAGCCGGAGCGCAACGACATGGTGCAGTACTTCGCCGAGCAACTCGACGGGTTCGCGGCGACCGAGCAGGGATGGGTGCAGTCCTACGGGACCCGCTGCGTGCGGCCGCCGATCCTGTTCGGTGACGTCGCGCGGCGGGAGCCGATGACCGTCGAGTGGATCGCGTACGCGCAGTCGCTCACCGACAAGCCCGTGAAAGGCATGCTGACCGGACCGGTCACCATTCTGGCGTGGTCGTTCGTGCGCGACGACCAGCCGTTGGGCGACTCCGCCCGCCAGGTGGCGCTGGCGATCCGCGACGAGACCGTCGACCTCGAGTCGGCGGGCATCCGGATCATCCAGGTCGACGAGCCCGCCCTGCGTGAACTGCTTCCGCTGCGCGCGGCCGACCAGCCCGGGTACCTGGAGTGGTCGGTGCGATCGTTCCGGATCGCGACCTCAGGAGTGTCCGATGCGACACAGATCCACACGCACCTGTGCTACTCGGAATTCGGTGAGGTGATCGATGCGATCGCCGGGCTGGACGCCGACGTCACGTCGATCGAGGCGGCGCGCTCCCGCATGGAGGTGCTCGACGATTTGAACGCGGCGGGATTCGACCTCGGCGTCGGCCCCGGCGTGTACGACATCCACTCTCCGCGGGTGCCCAGCGTGGACGAGATCACCACCTCGCTGCGCGCGGCGCTGAAAGCTGTTCCGGCCGAGAGACTCTGGGTTAATCCGGACTGCGGGCTGAAGACCAGGGGGCGCGCCGAGGTGGAAGCCTCACTGCGCAACATGGTCGCCGCGGCGGCCGCCGTCCGGTAACCCTTCCCGCCCATCGGCGTTCGGTGCCCCCTTCCCGCTTGAAGGGGGCACCGAACCGTCAAGAGCCGCAGTCCGTTTCCGGCTCCGGCCGCGGTGGTTGCCTGCGGCGCAGCGTGTACCGATCGCACGGTTCCTCCCGCCGCGTCACCGGCAACTCCCGCGCCCGCGCCCGCATCCCCCGCCGCCACGCCGTATGACACCCGGAACAACGCTCCATCGGCTACCCCTCCTCGCATGTCGACCACCGGACAATCGTTCCCCTCTTACCTACTTCGACGTGCCCACCCCCCGATTCGGTTCCATCCGATCCGGAAGTCATCGCCACCACCGAGGCCGGTCGAACAGCGGAATCGAGGACGACCTGTTCGACCTGGTCCCGCTCTACAGTCCGAAGGCCCGGTTGATGGCGGCCATGTCGAAGTAGTCTCGCCACGTGGTGATTTCGCCGTCGGCGACCTCGAAGAAGCCCATGACCGGCAGCGGGGTCTCGCGTCCAGCGGAGCGGAGGGTGTCGGTGCGCTCGTTCATCACCACGTTGCCGGAGGCGACCTGGTGATGGATGTCGAAATCGATGGCCTCGAAGGTGGTCAGGAAACCGGCGATGAAGTCGCGGATGGCGGTGCGGCCGACGATGGGTTCCATCGGGATGTTGTGGTAGACGGCGTCCTCGGCGAAATACGCGCTGATCCGATCCGGATCTGGGTCGGACCAGCTTCGGCACATCGCACGCACGAGTTCGTCGGGGTCGGGCATTGGTTCTGCTCACTTTCCTGCTGCCGGAAGGCGGGTGCCGGGCCTCTCGATTCAACCAAGCAATTGCTCGGTAGGGAAGGGGATCGATAAGCATTTTCATGCCCGATCCTCAATGCGACGGCAAACCTCTCTTCGCACGCTACGCAGATCGAAGGCATTGCTGGATACCTCGCAAAAGCATATTCCTGCGGGTAAGAACGCGCGTTCTTGCGATGATTGCGAATCATCGCAGCTACCATCGTGCACGTGCGCAAGATGTATGCGGGCGCCCGGCTTCGGCGATTGCGCGAAGAGCGGAGGATGACTCAGGCGGCTCTGGCGAAATCGCTGGACCTGTCGCCGAGTTATCTCAATCAGCTCGAGCGCGACCAGCGCCCACTCACCATTCCCGTACTGCTGAAACTCAATTCCACCTTCGATCTCGACGTCCAGTTCTTCGCCGCCGATTCCGACGCGCGACTCGTGTCGGACCTGCACGAGGTGCTCATCGACGCCGCGGGCGGGCACACCGCGCCGCTGACCGAGGTGGAGGAACTGGCAACCCGCCAGCCGGAGGTCGCCAGGATCGTCGTCGCGATGCATCGCCGACTACGCGCCGCCACCGATCAGCTGGACCTGCTCTCCGCGCGGGTGTCCGCGCCCGCGGGCGCGCCGGGCGTGCCCATGCCCTACGAGGACGTGCGGGACTTCTTCTACGACCATCACAACCACATCGCGCAGCTCGACATCGCCGCCGAGCAGCTGTTCGAGAACTCCGGGCTCACCATCGGCTCGCTCGATCGTCAGCTCGCCCGCATCGCCGAGGAACGCGCCGGAGTCACCGTTCTGGTACGCGGCGACGGCGCCGACCCCACCGTCCCCAAGCGCCACTACGACCCGGAGACCCGGACGCTAACGCTGGCTCGCCGGTTGCGGCCCGGCCAGCGCGCCTTCCAGATCGCCACCACGCTCGGCCTTCTGCTCTACGGAGCCGAGCTGGACGCCGTCTTGGCCGAGAGTCCGGCGCTCAACGGCGAATCCCGCACCCTGGCGCGGATCGGGCTGGCCAATTATTTCGCGGGCGCGCTGGTGCTCCCGTACGGCCGATTCCTGCGGTCGGCCGAGGAACTGCACTACGACATCGATCTGCTCGGTCTGCGGTTCGAGGTCGGCTTCGAGACCATCTGCCATCGGCTCAGCACCCTGCAACGGCAGGGCCAGCGTGGCGTCCCGTTCTTCTTCGTGCGCACCGACCGGGCGGGCAACATCTCCAAACGGCAGTCCGCCACCGCCTTCCATTTCTCCCGGGTGGGCGGCAGTTGCCCGCTGTGGGTGGTGCACGAGGCCTTCTCCAACCCCGGCCGCATCCTGACCCAGGTGGCCGAGATGCCCGACGGCCGCCGCTATCTTTGGGTCGCGCGCACCGCCGCGATCGCCCCGCACGGGTTCGGTACCGCGGCGAAGAATTTCGCGATCGGCCTCGGCTGCGATGTCGAATACGCCGACCGCCTGGTGTATTCGGCCGGGTTGCAGCTGGACGACCCGGCGGCATCGGTGCCGATCGGCGCGGGCTGCAAAGTGTGCGAGCGCCCCGCGTGCCCGCAGCGCGCCTTCCCGCACATCGGCAGTCCATTGGCGGTCGCCGAGCACACCAGCACCGACCTGCCCTATCCGCGGCTGGGGCGCTGACCTCGCCGGGGCCGGGGCATCAGGACTTGGCCAGGTACTCCAGCCGCTCGGAATCGACGGCCGCGTGCATCATTCCCGCCAGGCCGGGATGTTTGCGCAAGCCCGGGTCGGACGCCACCACGGCGCGGGCGAATTCCTGGGCGGCGGTGATGACCTCGAGGTCGTCCAGCAGCGACAGCAGGCGCAACGAGCGGGCCGTGCCGGACTGGGCGGCGCCGAGCACGTCGCCCTCGCGGCGGGTACGCAGGTCGAGCACCGCGAGTTCGAAGCCGTCGGTGGTGGCGGCGACGGCGTCCAGCCGCGCCATCGCCGACCCGCCCGGCGCGGCATCGGTGACCAGCAGGCACAACCCGGGGTGCCGGCCCCGGCCGATCCGGCCGCGCAGCTGATGCAACTGACTGACGCCGAACCGGTCGGCGTCGACGATGACCATCACCGTCGCGTTGGGCACGTCCACGCCGACCTCGACCACGGTGGTGCACACCAGTACGTCCACCGATCCGTCGTTGAACGCGCGCATCACCTGGTCTTTTTCGTCGGCGGGCAGCCTGCCGTGCAACAGGCCGACCCGGACGCCTGCCAGTGGTCCGCCGCGCAGCATCTCGAAGACGTCGAGCGCGGCCTGGGTGGTCGGGCCCTCCTTCTCGCCGTCGCCGGACTTCGAACGCCCGTTGCGGGACTTGCCCGCCGTCTCCTCGTCGTCGCCGATGCGCGAACACACCACGTACGCCTGGCGCCCGGCGGCGACCTCCTCCACGATCCGTTCCCACGCGCGATCCACCCAGTTCGGATGCTGCCTGCGCGGCACCACCTTGGAGACGATCGGCGAGCGTCCTTTCGGCAGTTCGGTCAGCGTGGAGGTCTCCAGATCGCCGAGCGTGGTCATGGCGATGGTGCGCGGGATCGGCGTCGCGGTCATCACCAGCAGATGCGGGCTGACACCGGTTTTGGCCTTGGCGCGCAGGGCGTCTCGCTGCTCCACGCCGAAACGATGCTGCTCGTCGACCACCACCATGCCGAGATCGAAGAACTCGACGTTGTCCTGGATCAGGGCGTGCGTGCCGATCACGATGCCCGCCTCGCCGGTCACCGCTTCCAGCAGCGCGGCCTTCTTGGCCGCGGCCGACATCGACCCGGTCACCAGCACCACGCGGGTGGCGTGGTCGGACGCGCCCAGTTCGCCCGCGGCCCCCAGTTCACCGAGCATGCCGCGCAGCGACCGGTAGTGCTGCGCGGCGAGCACCTCCGTCGGGGCGAGCAGCGCACACTGCAATCCCGCGTCCACCACCTGCAACATGGCGTGCAGGGCGACGATCGTCTTGCCGGAGCCCACCTCGCCTTGCAGCAAGCGGTGCATCGGTTGCTCGCGACCCAGATCGGCGGAGATCTCCGCCACGACCTGTTTCTGCCCCGCCGTGAGCTCGAAAGGCAGCCGCTGGTCGAACGCGGCGGCGATGCCGTCGGTGCGCGGCGCGCAGGCGCGCGCCCGGCGGCCGGACACCTCGTGCCTGCGCTCGGCCAGCACCAATTGCAGGGCCAGCGCCTCGTCGAAGCGCAGCCGATCCTTGGCCTGATCGATATCGGTCTTGCGTTCGGGCAGGTGGATCAGGCGCAGCGCGTCGGAGAGGTTCGGCAGCGCCCGTTCGGCGCGCACGTCCTCCGGCAGCGGATCATCGAGCGGATCGAGCTGGTCGAGCACCTGCCGCACGCACGCGAGCACGTCCCAGCTCTGCACCTTGGCGGTCGCCGGGTAGACCGGGATGAACTCGCGTTCCATGAACGACGTGTCCACTCCCCCCGCGCCCGCGGCGCTCTGCGCGAGACCCCGCAGGTCTCCGCCGCCGCGCACCTTCGTCAGCGCGCCGACCGAATCGTCGTCGCCCTCGGCCTCCGGCAGGATCAGGTAGCCGGGATGACTGAGGTTCCACTGGCCGGGGCGCCAGTAGTTCACCGTGCCCGACATCATCGCGCGCAGACCTTCGCGGACCACGTATTTCACCTTGTCGCCATTGAAGAAGGTGACGTCGACGCCGCGCCCGGAACCGGTGTCGAGAACCACCTTCAGCAGCGATCCGCGGCGGTTGCGCATCGGCCGCAGTTCGGCCTTGGTGATCCGCCCGATGACGGTGATGTGCGAACCGTCCTCGGGCGCCTCCTCGGTGAGCGGCTGACCCTGCGTCGCGTACCGCAGGGGGTAGTGCCGCAGCAGATCCTCGACGGTCCGCATGTCGAACGCGTCCGCCAGCGAGTCCGCCGCCTTCGCGCCGAGAATGTGGTCGAGCCGATCGCTCAGTGCCGCCATAAGCTACTCCACTCCGATCTGCACCGAATCGCCTTGCTGCCCACCGGAATACACGATCACCTCGACCCCGGGAAAGTTCTGCGCGATATGGGCGGCGAGTTCGTCGCCGAGACCGTCCGGCGCCGCCGCTCCCATCAGCAGGGTGACCAGCTCGCCGCCGAAGGCGAGCAGGCGGTCCAGCAGCGTCCGCCCCGCCGCGCGCACGTCGGGCTCGATCACGACGACATCGTGCCCGGCCAGTCCGAGACCGTCGCCCGGCTCGCAGGTGCCGACCATGGTGAGCGCGCGCTCGGTCGCCGGGCGCAGCGAGCCCCACCGCGTCGTGGCGGCCGCTTCCGACATGGCGAAGGCGTCGTCCACCGCGAATCGTCCTCGGTCGTGCACGGCCAGGGCGGCCAGACCCTGCACCATCGACGCACTCGGCAGCAGCAGCACGTCCCGATGGGCGTCGCGCGCGGCGACGCCGACCGCGACCAGTTCGTGCGCGGGCAGGGCGCCGTTGGGCAGCACCAGTACCTCGCGGTTCGGCATCCGCCGGATCGCGGTCAGCAGCGTCGTCGCGGTGACCGGCTCGTCGCCCGCCAGCACCACGGCGCCCGCGTCCTCGAACAGCGTCGCGGCGCCGGCACCGGCGACCACCGCCAGAATCCCGCGATCGGCCGGAAGTTCGGGCGTCGCCCCCGCGCTCGAGCCGAGCCCACCGACCACCACCTGGGTCGAATCGGCAGCCGGTGCGGACGACGCGATGCCCCCGGTTCGGACGGGCCGGGGCCGCGCGTCGGAGATACCGTCACCGACGAGGGGATTCGCCGCTTCCACGCGTTCGCCGGACCCGGCCGGGGCGTCTCGGTGCGGCGTGCGGACAACATTCTCGATGCGGATCCGGCTGAGTTCGCCCGCCGCGATGCCCGCCTCCACCGCCGCTCCGGCGTCGGCGCAGTGCACATGCGCCGACCAGGACCCGCCGCCGTCACCGACCACCACGACCGAGTCGCCGAGTTCGCCGAGCCGGGCGCGCAGCGCGGCCACCTTCCGCTCGTCGGAGCCTGCCAGCAGGTACATCACCTCGTACTGCGGCTCGGCGTCGTCGGCGGGCGCCGATCGCGCCGCCGCGGGCCGTGGGTACTCCGGCCGCGCGGGCGCCTCACCCCGGGTCACGGTGACCAAGCTGTCCAGCAGCACCACCAATCCGCGGGCTCCCGCGTCGACGACACCGGCCCGACGCAGCACACCCAATTGGAACGGCGTGTCGCCGAGCGCCTTGGCCGCGCCGTCGGCCGCCGCCAGCGCAACGTTCGCCAGCTCCTGGTCCGGGCACTGCGCGGCCGCCGCGGCCGCGCGGTCGAGCACGGTGAGAATGGTCCCTTCGATCGGCACGCTCAGCGCTTCGCGGACCAGTTCGGAGGCCCTCGCCAGCGCGGCGCGCAGGCTGTCGGCCGTGAACGGGCCACCGTCCACCGCGTCCGCGACGCCGCGCAGCACCTGGGACAAGATGATCCCGGAGTTGCCCCTGGCACCGACCGTCGCGCCGTGCGCCATCGCGACGGCTACGGCGCGGGCCGCGCTCCCGTCCGCGTTCGCCGCCGCCTCCCCCGCCTCCACCGCGGCGCGCATGGTCGCCAGCAGATTCGTACCGGTATCCGCGTCCGGGACGGGAAAGACATTGAGTGCGTTGATCTCCTCACGCCGGTGTTCCAGGCCGGCGAGACAGGCGCGGCCCCAGCGCAGCAATGCCGTGCCGTCCACTACATCCCGCACTCCGGACACCGTCACCTCACTCCCTTCGGCCACCTGCCCACCCTCGCCGCCCGCCAGGTTAGCGGGCGGTCCCGACAGGCGACCGGTAAGACCGTGCTCCTACACTGGGGATGCCCGGCAACGAATCCGGCACTCGTCCGTGAGGACCGGTTTGGTGGATCGGCGCCTGCACAGCTACCCTTGCAGGGTTGCCTCGCGTGGCCGTCGCCGGTCTGCGCTGGTCGGCTCTCCGTCGGCAGGGCACACTCGACATTGCAACGGGGACGCGTCGCACCGCGAAGGCGGCGGTCCCCACCATTGACATGAAGGAGTTCGCGACTATGGCTGCCGTCTGCGACGTCTGCGCCAAGGGCCCCGGCTTCGGGAAGTCGGTCTCGCACTCGCACCGGCGCACCAACCGTCGTTGGAACCCGAACATCCAGACCGTGCGTGCACAGGTCGCTCCGGGCAACACCCGCCGCATGAACGTGTGCACCTCCTGCCTGAAGGCGGGCAAGGTCGTCCGCGGCTGATCCGCTTCCCGGCTGACCGCTACCGTCGGCACACGCCCCGGCACCCATATCGGGTGGTCCGGGGCGTTGTCGTGACTGCGGTGTGCCGACGAGCGTGGCAGCGGTGACCGAGCATCCGTGGCGAGTCCGGCCGCTGACCGCCGAATACGTCTACAGCCTGGCCGAATGCCATATCGACTGTTGGCGCGAGGCGTATCAGGGGCTGGTGCCCGCGCACGTACTCGACGCGTTCGACATCGAGCGCCGGGCCGAGCTGTGGGAGCGCGACCGGGTGCGCTATCCGGGCCGCACACACGTCGCGGTCGCCGAGGACCTGGTCATCGGATTCTCCAGCGCGGGCCCGCCCGGCGACGCGGACGCGATGACCCCGCTCGAGCTGCACGCCCTCTATGTGCGGTCCCGCTGGCACGGCAGCGGAGTCGCCGACGATCTGATCCGCGCCGCCCTCGATCCGGCCGCCCCGTGCTCGCTGTGGGTGTTCGAGCGGAATGCGCGGGCCCGGGCGTTCTACCGCAAGCACGGTTTCGTGCTCGACGGCACGCGCAAGGTCGAGCCGTTCACCGCCGCGATGGAAGTGCGCATGGTGCGCACCCCATCTCGGCGTCGGCCACCCGCGGACGTGTCCTACCGTGCCCGTTAAGGTGCAGATCATGACCTCCAGCGAGCAAGCAGGGTACGTGACAACCGTCGACGGCGTCCTCCAGATCACCATCGCCACCTCCGCCAACGGCACGTCCATGGACTTCGCGGGCATCAACGCGGGCACCGCCGCACTGCACTCGCTCGGTTCCGAGGTGGGCGCGGTGCTGCTGCGGGGCACCGGCGCCAACTTCTGCGCGGGCGGCGACGTGCGCGGCTTCGCCGCCGCGCGGGATCGCTCGGCGCACATCCACGGTCTGGCCACCGACCTGCACGAATTCGTCCGCGCGCTCGACGCGGTCACGGTCCCGGTGGTGGCCGCGGTCCAGGGTTGGGCGGCCGGGGCGGGCATGAGCCTGGTCTGCCTGGCCGACATAGCCCTCGGCGGACCCGGCACCAAGCTGCGCCCGGCGTATCCGGGGATCGGCCTGAGCCCCGACGGCGGCATGTCCTGGACGCTGCCGCGCGTCGTCGGGCGGGCGCGCGCCCGCGAGATCCTGCTCACCGACGCCGTCTTGGACGCCGACGAGGCGGTACGCCTCGGCGTGCTGAGCAGGCTGGTCCCCGACGGCGAGATCGCCGAGGAGGCGCAACGCCTCGCACGCACCATCGCCGCCGGACCGCGTTCCACCCACGCGAGCATCAAAACGCTGCTGCGGCAGTCGGATACCGCGACGCTGAGCGATCAGCTCGACAGCGAGCGCGACAGAATCGCCGCGGCCGCGAGTTCCCCCGCCGGACGGGAGGGCGTCGACGCTTTCGTCGCCAAGCGCAAGCCCGACTACGCCGCAACGGCCTGATCGGTCGTCACTCGAGGGTCGAGAGGACGAATTTCGCCACCGCGTCGGTGAACGAGTCGTTGTCGTCACCGGCCGCGGTGTGCGCGGCGCCGCCGATCTCCACGAGCTGGGCGTGCGGCACCAGCCGCTGGAACGCCTCGGCTCCTTCGGCGCTCACCACGTCCGAGCGCATGCCGCGGACCAGCAGCACCGGGATGCGCAGCGCCCGCGCCGCGTCCTCCATCGGCTCGATCATCGCGGACGGGTCCTCCGGCCGGTCACCGAGCATCTCGGGATCCCAGTGCCAGTACCAGCGACCGTCGCGCTCGCGCAGGTTGCGCAACAGGCCTTCGGTGCTCTTCGGCCGCGGACGGTGCGGCAGGTACTCGGCGACCGCGTCGGCCGCCTGTTCGATGCTGTCGAAGCCATCGCGATGCTTGCCGAGGAAGTCGATCACCCGGGCGACCCCTTCCGGCTCGGGCCGGGTCACGATGTCGACGAGCACCAGGGCGCTGATCGCCGCTCCGCCGGGCCGCGCGGTGGTGAGCAGCCCGGTGATTCCGCCCATGCTGGCCCCTACGACCACCGCGGGGGCGCCCAGCTGTTCCAGCACCAGCAACAGGTCGTCGACCATGGTCTGGCGCCGGTAGTCGCGATCCGGCGCCCACTGGCTGTCGCCGTGCCCGCGGGCATCGACCGTGACGACCCGCATCCCCGACGCGCCCAGCCGGGCGCCGGTCTTCTTCCACGAATGCCGGGTTTGCCCGCCACCGTGCAAGAAGACGACGAGCGGGCCGTCGACCGGGCCGAACTGATCGGCGGCCAGCTCGATTCCGCCCGAACCGCGCAGCCGGAGCCGGGACGGTTCGAGAAGATTGTTCGCATTACTCACGATCTGTAGGATCGCACAACGCTGTTCCGCGCCGGCGCGAACCCGGCGAATCGAGGGTTCAGCAGCCGAGATTGCCCACGAAGAACAGGCACGCGATCTTGGCGTTCACCGACGCGGACAGGGTGGAGGAGCCGCTGGAGGTGTATTCCTCGGCGACCGGAGCCGTCGTGGTCTCCGCGGCGGGCTCGAGCCGCAGGGGGGCCGCTCCCGCGACGGCCGCGCCGCTGGTCAAAGCGGCACAGAAGGCCAAGGTCGCGGTGGTGCCGCGCAGCGCGCCGCGAACGGTGGTGTTGTGCATGGAACAGCTCCTCACTCGTTAACTCTCGGTCGATCACACACAGACGCCCGAATCAGGGCAGGCGCCAGTCAACCGGTTCGGCACCCAGTTCGTCGAGTAGTTCGTTCACTCGAGAGAAGGGGCGGGAACCGAAGAACCCACGAGACGCCGACAGCGGCGACGGATGCGCGGACTCGATATACGGGACCTCGGCTTCGGCCAGCAGCGGCTTCAGCGTCGCCGCGTCGCGGCCCCACAGGATCGCCACCAACGGCTCGTCCCTGGCGACCAGGGAGCGGATCGCCTGATCGGTGACCTCCTCCCAGCCCTTGCCCCGGTGCGAAGCGGGCTTACCCGGCGACACGGTGAGCACGCGGTTGAGCATCAGCACACCTTGGTCCGACCATGGGCTCAGATCGCCGCAGGAGGGCGTGGGGTGGCCGAGATCCTTGCTGTATTCGGCGAAGATATTGGCCAGGCTGCGCGGGATCGGCGAAACATCCGGCGCCACGGAGAAACTCAGCCCCATCGGGTGGCCGGGCGTCGGGTAGGGATCCTGACCGACCACGAGCACGCGCACCGCGTCGAACGGACGCTGGAAGGCGCGCAGCACGTTCTCACCGGACGGTAGGTAGCCACGGCCCGCGGCGTTCTCGGCACGAAGGAATTCGCCCATGGCGGAAATCCGATCCGCCACCGGCTCGAGTGCCTTCGCCCAGCCCGGATCCATGATTTCCGACAGTGGTTTCGCGCCCATGACCGCACAACTTAGCGTGGCTCGCCGTCGGACGGCGATTCCGCCCCACGGAACGATTCCCACCCACCGCCGCCCGTCTGCGCGACGCCGTCGACGGTAAGCCCGCGACCGGCCACAACCCGCCCGATCACGACCCATCCGGGTGGGAGCGCGCGGCCCGGCGCCCACGCGCCCGCGAAGGCATGGTCCTCGCCGCCGGTCAGGATCCATTGCGCCGCATCGGCGTCCAGCCGAGCGGCGACAAGCTCCAGCGCCGGGTCGTGCAGTGCGGCCGAATCCAGGTCGATGGCCACGCCAGAGGCCGATGCGATGTGCCCCAGATCCGCGAGCAACCCGTCGGACACGTCGGTCAGCGCGTGCAGCCCGAGGCCGGGCGCTCCCGGCGCCGGACCTTCGGACGCGGTGCGCGTTTCCGGTTCGGCACCGAGCGGCTCGGGCCGGGACGACGATGCCGGGTCTCGGGTTTCGAGCGAGACAGACTCGGAATCCTGCGCGGCCACACCGGATGCGACGCCACCCGAAAACGGCTCAGCCGCACCGAGTTCCGATCCTCCGGGAGGACCACCGCGCAGTGCGTCCAGGACGAGGGCATACGGCGGCTGCGGGACCCGGTGCGCGGCAAGCGCTTCGGCGACATCGGGGCCGGTCACCCCGGCGGTGAAGGCGGCCAGGCCCGCGGCCGACCAGCCGAGCCGGCCCGCCACCGCGACGACATCCCCCACGCGCGCACCCGCTCTGGTGATCGGCGCGCCACCACCCGGATCGCCGAAGGCGGTGACGGAGACGACCAGTTCCCTGCTGCGGACCAGGTCGCCGCCCGCGATGGACGCCCCCGCCCTGGCCGCCTCGGCCCACATGCCGTCGGCGAGTCCGTCGACCACCTCGAGCGGGGTATCGGCGGGGCAGCCGAGCGCGACGACGAACGCGGTCGGCGTGGCGCCCATGGCGACCACGTCGGCGGCGTTCTGCGCGATCGCTTTGCGGCCCACGTCCTCGGGACTGGACCAGTCCAGCCGGAAATGGCGGTCCTGCACGAGCATGTCGGTGGTCACCACGAACCGGCCGTCGGGAGCCGCGATCAGCGCCGCGTCGTCGCCGGGGCCGAGCAGCACGCCCGGCGCCTGCACCCGGCCCGCGTTGATGCGGTCGATCAGCGCGAACTCCCCCAGTTCACGCACTGTCCTCGGGGCCCTGCTGGCGCTGATGACCGATCCTCTCCGGCGCGGTGCTTGCTGGAACGAGCCCGACGGTACCCTTTCGGAGGCATTCGAGTACTTCCGGCCCGGTCCGCCGCTGCGCGGCTGCCGACCAGGGCGACGCGCATCAGAAAGGATCGGTGACCATGGCGGCGGATTCGCCGGACCGCGATTCGGAGCAGCGGGACGAACACCCGGAAGCCGCTACCGAATCCCGCGAGTCCGGGCACACGGACGATGCGGTGGGTAGCGCCGACGCCGCGACACGGGACAACGGCACCGGGGACAGCGACGCCGAGGACTCGCCCGCCCCAGTAGACGAGAGCGACACCGAAGACTCCGCAGCAGCGGGTGAACCGGACAACCCGCCCGCGCAGGCCTCCGCGCACCAGTACTCGCCCGCACTCATCGCCACCGCCGTGGCGCTTCCGGTCGTGCTGGTCGTCGCCGTGATCGTGGCCGCCGTGCTCGCGCGCCGCGCGCCCGTCGAGCGTGAACCGCTGGTGCTCGGGCCCGTCCCGGCCCCGGCGGCGGAGGGTCCGGCCTGCGCCGAACTGCTGCCCGCCCTGCCCGCGAACCTGGGTGAGTTCACCAAATCGACCCTGGTCGAGCCCGCGCCGCCCGCCACCCGCGCCTGGCAGCGCACCGAAGGCGGCGACGCCATCGTGCTGCGCTGCGGGTTGGACCGCCCGCTGGAATTCAACCGCGCCTCGCCGCTGCAGATCGTCAACGGCGTGCAGTGGTTCGAGGTCCGCGACCGGGCCGCCGCGGCGAGCACCTGGTTCGCCGTCGACCGGGGGACCTACGTCGCTCTCACCGTCCCCGACGGCTCGGGCCCCACGCCGCTGCAAGAAGTCTCCGACACCATCACCGCCCACCTCCCGGCGCAGCCCGTCGACCCGGGACCGCTGCCCAACTGACGGCGAGCAACGTGCGCCTATCCGCCCGCGAAAGCCTGGGCCGGACCACTCGTCCCGTGGCACCCGGCCTTACAGGCGATCAGAGCCGAACGCGAACCAGAGTGGGACCGAGTTCCGGGAGGAGCGGGCTCAACGCAGGCCGATGCCGCGGGCGAGCGCGGTGTCGATGAGCGAGGAGATCAGTGCGGCGAAGTCGACGCCGGTGGCCTCCCACATGCGCGGGTACATGGAGATGGCGGTGAATCCCGGCATCGTGTTGATCTCGTTGATCACCGGTCCCTGCTCGGTGACGAAGAAATCGACCCGCGCCAGGCCCTGGCAGTCGAGGGCGCGGAAGGCTCGCACGGCCAGTTCCCGGATCTGGTCGGAGACCTCGTCGTCCAGCTTGGCGGGGACGTCGAATTCGCAGACGTCGTCGAGGTACTTGGTGTCGAAGTCGTAGAAGGCGGGCGCGTCGGCGATGGTGCCGGTCTCCGGCATCCGGATCTCCGCGACCACGCTCGCCGCGACCCGGCCGTCCGGGAATTCCAGGACCCCGCATTCCACTTCGCGTCCGACGATGCCCGCTTCGACGATCACCTTCGGGTCGTGCGCGCGCGCCGCCGCGATGGCGGCATCCAGGTCGTTCCAGTCGCCGACCCGGGTGATGCCGATCGACGAACCGCCGCGGGCGGGCTTGACGAACACCGGCAGGCCGAGGCGCAGCCGGTCCTCCTCGGCGACCGTCGCGGTGCCGGGCCGCAGCACCACCTGGATACCGACCGGCAGTCCTTCGGCCGCGAGCAGTTTCTTGGTGAACTCTTTGTCCATGCCCGCCGCGCTGGCCAGCACACCGGGGCCGACATAGGGGACTCCGGCGAGTTCCAGCATTCCTTGCAATGTGCCGTCCTCACCGAACGGTCCGTGCAGGATCGGGAAGACCACGTCGACCGCGCCGAGCGCGGCGCTCGGATCATCGAGTGCGATCAGCGCCCCCGGGCGGCTCGGGTCCGCGGCCAGGGTGAGTGCCGTGCCCGCGGCGTCCACCGAGGGCAGGGCGCGATCGTGGATGCCGAGCGCGGCCACCTCCGCACCGCCGAGCACCCAGCGGCCCTCGGTGGTGATGCCGATCGGCACGGCCTCGTACTTCTCCGGATCCAGATGACGCAGCACGCTACCGGCCGATACGCAGGACACGGCGTGCTCGTTGCTGCGCCCGCCGAAGACCACTGCCACCCTGATCCGGTTCGTCATGCTCCGAACCGTACCCGTTTCGGTGCGCGCTCCCACCGCTGACCGTCCCGGACACTCCGGCCTCCGTGCACGCGGCGCGGAGCCGGAATCACTCCGGCTTCATCCGCCGCCCGAGCAGGTTGCCGACCGCTTCGCGCACGGAGAGTCCTTCATGGCAGACCTGATGCACGGCGGTGGTGAGCGGCATCTCCACGCCCTGCCGCTCGGCCAGCGCGCGCACCGATGTGCAGGACTTCACACCCTCGGCGACTTGGCCATGAGTGGCCGACTGCGCGGCCTCCATGGACCCGCCCGCGCCGAGCACATGACCGAACGACCGGTTGCGCGACAGCGGGGAGGTGCAGGTGGCGACCAGATCACCGACTCCGGCCAGGCCCGCCAGCGTCACCGGCTCGGCGCCGAGGGCCACCCCGAGCCGGATGATCTCGGCCAGACCGCGGGTGATCAGGCTGGCGATCGAGTTGTCGCCCAGGCCCATTCCCGACGCGATCCCGCAGGCCAGCGCGATGACGTTCTTGCAGGCGCCGCCGATCTCGCAACCGACCACGTCGGTGTTGGTGTAGGGCCGGAAGTATCCGGTCGCGCTGGCGTGCTGCACCGCCACGGCGCGGTCGTTGTCCGAGCAGGCGATCACGGTCGCGGCGGGCTGGCCCACCGCGATCTCGCGCGCCAGGTTCGGCCCGGACAGCACCGCGATCCGGCTCGGATCCGCCTCGGTGACCTCCTCGATCACCTGGCTCATCCGCAGCAGCGTGCCGGTCTCGATCCCTTTCGCCAGGCTCAGCAGGGTGGCGTCGGCCCCGATCAGTCCCTTCCACGCCGCGAGGTTCGCGCGCAGCGACTGCGACGGCACCGCCAGCACGACGATGTCGGCTCCGTCCAGCGCCACCGCCGGGTCGTGGGTCGCCGCGATCGGCGGCAGCGGAATATCCGACAGGTAATCGGGATTGCGATGTTCGGAGGCCAGCGCCGCGGCGACCTCGGGGCGCCTGGCCCAGATCGTGACATCGGTTCCCGCGTCCGCCAACACCTTCGCGAACGCGGTGCCCCACGATCCCGCGCCCAGCACTGCCACCCTCGTCATCAGCCCAATATGCCATGGAAGGATTGCTCGCATGCGCCCGCACGCCGTGCATGCCGTGATCGCGGTCAAGAGCCTCGATCAGGCCAAGAGCCGACTGGCCGACCGGCTGCGCCCGGAGCACCGGGCACGCCTTGTGCTGGCCATGCTCGCCGATACCGTGACCGCCACCGCGGCGGTCGGGGAGGTCGTGTCGGTCACCGTGGTCACGCCGGATCCCGAGGTGGCGGACCTGGCCCGCGCGCTGGGCGCCGACGTCCATCCGGAACCGCGCGAACCACACGCCGACGGGCTGAACACCGCGCTGGCCGCGACCGCCGCCGCGTTGCGCGGTGCGCACGGGCCGATCGATCTGCTCGCGCTGCAAGCCGATCTGCCCGCGCTGCGCCCGGAAGAGCTCTCGGACATGCTCGCCGCTGCCCCGCGCGGACTGCGCTCGATCGTGGTCGACCACGAGGGCAGCGGCACCTCCGCGCTCGTGGTTCGCGACCCGGTCGCGGCGCTCGACCCCCGCTTCGGCCCCGGTTCGGCGCGCAGCCACATCGAGGCGGGGGCGGTCGATCTCACCGGGGACTGGCCGGGGCTGCGCCTGGACGTCGACACCGCCGCCGACTTGGACCGCGCGGTGGCGCTCGGGGCCGGAAACGCGACCCGTGCTGTCCTGCACGACATCGGCTGGCCGGGCGGCGTTCACGAACCCGTTCCACACGTGTGCTAGCCGGTCGCCATGGTGGTGTGAGACACACGTCGATCGCGCTCGCGGGGTGCGCGGGTGCTCTCCGGTAGGGGATGATCGTTGACGTGAGCGATACGGAAACCGTCAAGCAGCAGCCGTTGCTTCCCACGCCACCCCCGGCGGCGACACCCTTGTCCGCCGACGAGTCGGCTGCGCGGTTGCCACGCGATCGCTACCTCAATCGTGAATTGAGCTGGCTGGACTTCAACGCCCGCGTGCTCGCCCTCGCCGAGGACGAGTCGCTTCCGTTGCTGGAGCGTGCGAAGTTCTTGGCGATCTTCGCGTCGAATCTCGACGAGTTCTACATGGTGCGGGTCGCGGGACTGAAACGCCGCGCCGAGACCGGTCTGCTGGTGCGTTCGGCCGACGGCCGGTCTCCCGGCGAGCAGCTGGAACTGATCGCCGCGCGTACGCAGGAGATCGCGGTGCGGCATGCCCGCGTCTTCCTCGACAGCGTGCTGCCCGCGCTGACGGCCGAGGGCATCGCGATCATCGACTGGAACGACTTGGACGAGGGCGAGCGCCAGCGCCTCTCGGGTTACTTCCAGGATCAGGTGTTCCCGGTCCTCACCCCGCTCGCGGTGGACCCGGCCCATCCCTTCCCCTATATCAGCGGGCTGAGTCTCAACCTCGCGGTGACGGTGAAGGACTACTCGACCGGCGGCGAGCACTTCGCCCGCGTCAAGGTGCCCGACAACGTCGACCGGTTCGTCCGCGTGCGCCGCACCGAATCCGGCTCCCCGATCGCCGCTTTCCTGCCGATGGAAGCGCTCATCGCCGCGCACCTGGATCTGCTGTTCCCCGGCATGGAGGTGGTCGAGCACCACTCGTTCCGGATCACCCGCAACGCGGACTTCGAGGTCGACGAGGATCGCGACGAGGACCTGCTGCAGGCGCTGGAGCGCGAGCTGGCCCGGCGGCGGTTCGGTTCGCCGGTGCGACTAGAGGTGTCCGACGACATGACCGAGCACATGCTCGATCTGCTCCTGCGGGAGTTGGACGTGGACCCCGGCGACGTCATCGAGGTGCCCGGCCTGCTCGACCTGTCCTGCCTCTGGCAGGTGTACGGCGTGGACCGGCCGAATCTGAAGGACACCCCCTACGTCCCCGCGACACCGCCAGCGTTCGGCGAGCGCGAGACGCCGCGCAACGTCTTCGCCGCGCTGCGCGAAGGCGACGTGCTCGTGCACCATCCGTACGACTCGTTCTCCACCAGCGTGCAGCGCTTCATCGAACAGGCCGCCGCCGACCCGCAGGTGCTGGCCATCAAGCAGACGCTCTACCGCACCTCCGGCGACTCCCCGATCGTCAACGCGCTCATCGACGCGGCCGAGGCGGGCAAGCAGGTGGTCGCCCTGGTGGAGATCAAGGCACGCTTCGACGAGCAGGCCAACATCAAATGGGCCCGCGCGCTGGAACAGGCCGGCGTGCATGTGGTGTACGGCCTGATCGGCCTGAAGACGCACTGCAAGACCTGCCTGGTGGTGCGACGAGAGGGCGCGACCATCCGCCGCTACTGCCACATCGGGACCGGCAACTACAACCCGAAGACCGCGCGCCTCTACGAGGACGTCGGATTACTCACCGCGGCACCGGAAATCGGCGCCGACCTGACCGACCTGTTCAATTCGCTGACCGGTTACTCGCGAAAAGAGAATTACCGCAATCTGCTGGTCGCCCCGCACGGCGTGCGCTCCGGCATCATCGAGCGCATCCAGCGCGAGACCGAGCTGGCGAGTCAGGGCGAGGACGCCCGGATCCTGATCAAGGCCAACGCGATCGTCGACGAGGAGATCATCGACGCGCTGTACCGGGCCTCGCAGGCGGGCGTGCCGGTGCGGATCGTGGTGCGCGGCATCTGCGGGCTGCGCCCCGGCGTGGCCGGTATGAGCGAGAACATCGAAGTCCGCTCCATCCTCGGCCGGTTCTTGGAGCATTCCCGCATCCTGCACTTCCAGGCGCAGGACGAGTACTGGATCGGCAGCGCCGACATGATGCACCGCAACCTGGATCGGCGGGTCGAGGTGATGGCGCAGGTGAAGGATCCGCGGTTGACCGAGCAGCTGCACGGGGTGTTCGACTCCGCGCTGTCGCCGACCACGCGCTGCTGGGTGTTGCAACCGGACGGCACCTGGCGGGCATCGCCGGGCACGACGGGCGACGGGGACAAGATCAGAGATCATCAGGAGTTCTTGATGCGGCTGCGGAGGCCAGAACAACAGTGAACGCCAAAACGGGGTTCGAGCAGGAGGGGGGCCCGATCTGGGATCCCCGGGTGACTGCCAATATCTACGCCGCAGGGGCGGTGCTGTGGCGTGAATCGTCGGCGGGGACGATCGAGATCGCGCTCGTCCACCGACCCAAGTACGAGGATTGGTCGCTGCCGAAGGGCAAACTCGATCCGGGTGAGACCCCGGTGCTGGCCGCGGTTCGCGAGGTCCGCGAGGAGACCGGGCTGGAGTGCAGGCTCGGCCGCTACCTCGGCCACGTGACGTATCCGATTCCGGGCCATCGCAAGCTCAAGCGGGTCGACTATTGGGCCGCCGAGCAGGCGGGCGGGGAGTTCACCGCCAACTCCGAAGTGGACGTGCTCAGCTGGCACCCGCTGGATCGGGTGATGGACCAGTTGTCGTATCCGATGGATCGGCAAGTGGTGCGCGCCTTCACCCGGCTGCCCGCACGCACCGACACCCTCCTTCTGGTCCGGCATGCCAAGGCCGGCCGCAGGGACCGCTACAACGGTCCCGACGAGCAGCGTCCGCTCGACCGCGAGGGTGAGGCGCAGGCGCGCGCGCTCACGCCGAATCTCTTGGCATTCGGCGCATCTGAGATCTATTCGGCCCCTCCCCTGCGCTGCGTGCAGACCGTGGCGCCGCTGGCGGAGAAACTCGGCGCCGAAATCATCGAGGAGCCATTGTTTTCCGAGACCGGGTACGCCGAACACCCGGACGAGGCCCGGGAATGTCTTCGAGCCCTGGTGTCGGACAAGGCCGTTCGCGTCGTCTGCAGTCAGGGCAAGGTGATCCCGGATCTGCTGGGCTGGTTGGCCGAACGCGACGGGATCGCGCTGCCGTCGGCGCGCAATCGCAAGGGCAGTGTGTGGGTGCTGTCGTTCGTCGGCCACCGCTTGGTGGCCGCCGACCATCTGGATCGATCGCTGTCAGCCTACGACGCGGAGTCCTGATACGACGGCAACTTCCCCGTCACCGCGCGGGTCGGCGGGCGCCGATGACGACAACGGCGCCGCGAGGATGAGGCGACGGTAGGCGGACAGCCGAAAACGGCCCCGGGTGTCTCCCGGGGCCGTCTCGACGTTGAGGCGAATGGGCCCGGTGGTGGGGCCGCGCATTCAGCGCCGATCCGGCGGTGGCTCGAGATCAGCGGGTTCCGCGAGCCGAGGCCTTCTTGGCCGCGGTCTTCTTCGCTGGAGCCTTCTTGGCGGCGGTGGTGGTCTTCTTGGCCGCCGTGGCCTTGGTGGCCGTCTTCTTGGCCGGAGCCTTCTTCGCGACCGCGGTCTTCTTCGCGGGCGCCTTCTTCGCGGCGGTCTTGGTAGCGGTCGTCTTGCGCGCGGTGGTCTTCGCCGGGGCCTTGGCGGCGGCCTTACGGGCCGTGCTCTTGGCCGGAGCCTTGGTCGGCGTCGACTTCTTGGCGGCGGTCTTCTTCGCCGCCGTCTTCTTCGCCGCCGCCTTCTTCGCGGCCACCGGCGCATTCACCCCACGCTTGACGGCGGGCCCGGTCGCGGCCAGTTTCTGCTTACCCGCGATCACCGCCTTGAACTGAGCGCCGGGGCGGAACGCGGGCACCGAAGTGGGCTTGACCTTGACGGTTTCGCCGGTACGCGGGTTCCGTGCGACGCGAGCCGCGCGCTTACGCTGTTCGAACACACCGAAACCGGTGATAGTGACGCTCTGACCCTTGTGCACCGCGCGCACGATGGTGTCGACCACATGCTCGACTGCCGCGGTGGCCGTGCGCCTGTCCGTACCCAACTTTTCGGTCAGAACGTCGATCAGTTCCGCCTTGTTCATTGAATCCTCCGCAGACTAATGGCCCGTCGTCGGACCGACTAGGTACCACGGTAAACCCACTTTGGGCAAGAGTCTATGTGCCACGCCAAAATTCATGTGGTTTAGCACACGTCCAGCTACCGCAACTCCGGCTGTCCAGCTAACCGACCGGGGTGATTACGTCTGCGAAATATGTGCTGGGAGGGTAGTGGGTTTCCATGTTGGCCTTGCCTTTTCGAACCGGGTGATCGCGTCCTCCTGGCGCAGCGTCAGCCCGATGTCATCCAATCCCTCCAGCAGACGCCACCTGGTGTAGTCATCAATATCGAACGGCAACACGACGGTTCCGGCCGTCACCGTGCGCGCCCCGAGATCCACAACCAATTCCAAGCCGGGCTGTTCCTCGAGCAACTTCCAGAGCATTTCGACATCGTTCTGTGACATCTGAGCGGCGAGCACACCGCCCTTGCCCGCATTGCCGCGGAAGATGTCGGCGAACCGGGATGAGATGACCACCCGAAAGCCGTAGTCCGCCAGCGCCCAAACAGCGTGCTCACGAGACGACCCGGTACCGAAATCCGGACCCGCCACCAGCACACTACCGCTGTTGTAAGGCGCGATGTTCAGAATGAAGTCCGGATCCGACCGCCATGCGGCGAACAAGCCGTCTTCGAATCCGGTCCGCGTGACCCGCTTGAGGTAGACCGCCGGGATGATCTGATCGGTATCGACATTGGAGCGGCGCAGCGGCACTCCGATGCCCTTGTGCACGGTGAAGGCTTCCATTACGAATCTCCTGGGTTTGTTCGAGGGAATCGGGGCCGGTCAGTCCAGATCCGCAGGCGACGACAGTGTTCCGCGGACCGCTGTCGCGGCCGCTACGAGGGGGGAAACGAGGTGCGTACGGCCGCCTTTACCCTGCCTGCCCTCGAAGTTGCGGTTCGAGGTGGACGCGCAACGCTGGCCGGGCTCGAGCTGGTCCGGATTCATTCCCAGGCACATTGAGCAGCCCGCTTGCCGCCATTCGGCGCCCGCCGCGGTGAAAATCTCGCCGAGTCCTTCTTTTTCCGCCTGTGCGCGAACCCGCATCGACCCCGGTACAACCAGCATTCGCACGCCGTCGGCGACATGGCGTCCCTTCAAAATCCCGGCCACCGCACGCAAATCCTCAATGCGTCCGTTGGTGCACGAACCGACGAATACGGTGTCGATCGGTACTTGTCGAAGCGGAGTACCCGGCTCCAAGTCCATGTAACGCAGAGCTTTCTCCGCGGACTCGCGGGCCACCTCGTCGGCGAAGGCGGTGGGGTCGGGCACCGTCTCGCCCAGCGGGGCGCCCTGGCCCGGGTTGGTGCCCCAGGTGACGAACGGGGTCAGCTCGGTGGCGTCGATGTGCACCTCGGCATCGAAAACGGCGCCCTCGTCGGTCTTCAGCGCCTCCCAGGCGGCCACCGCCGCGTCCCAATCGGCCCCCTGCGGGGCGTGCGGCCGTCCTTTGAGGAATTCATAGGTCGTTTCGTCCGGGGCGATCATGCCGGCCCGCGCGCCCGCCTCGATGGACATGTTGCAGATCGTCATTCGGGCCTCCATCGACATGGCCCGGATCGCCTCGCCGCGGTACTCCAGGACATAGCCCTGGCCGCCGCCGGTGCCGATCTTCGCGATGACGGCCAGGATCAGGTCCTTGCTCGTCACGCCGGGGGGCATGGCGCCGTCCACCGTGATCGCCATCGTCTTGAACGGGCGCAGCGAGAGGGTCTGGGTGGCAAGCACATGCTCGACCTCGGAGGTACCGATGCCCATCGCCAGC
Organism: Nocardia exalbida NBRC 100660; assembly: GCF_000308575.1. Classification (GTDB taxonomy): domain Bacteria; phylum Actinomycetota; class Actinomycetes; order Mycobacteriales; family Mycobacteriaceae; genus Nocardia; species Nocardia exalbida. Next base: position 61,069 of record NZ_BAFZ01000083.1, read on the forward strand.
GCCCCGAACGCGCCGTGCGTCGAGGTGTGGCTGTCGCCGCAGACCACGGTCATGCCCGGCTGGGTCAGGCCCAGCTGCGGCCCGACCACGTGCACGATGCCCTGATCCAGGTCGCCCATCGGGTGCAGCCGCACACCGAATTCCGCGCAGTTGCGCCGCAGCGTCTCCACCTGGGTGCGCGAAACCGGGTCGGCGATGGGCTTGTCGATATCGATCGTCGGGACATTGTGGTCCTCGGTCGCGATCGTGAGATCCGGCCGCCGCACCGGCCTGCCCGCGGCGCGCAGCCCGTCGAAGGCCTGCGGACTGGTCACCTCGTGGACGAGATGCAGGTCGATGTAGATCAGGTCCGGTTCGCGCGAGGCACCCGCACCCTCCCCGCGAGCGACGACATGCTGGTCCCATACCTTCTCGGCCAGCGTGCGCGGTTCGGCCATTGTCGATCACCTTTCGGACGAAGCAGCCGTTCCGCGATCTGGACTCCGACGCGGCGACGGTTGCACGAGTTGGGATAGCTGCGCCTGGTCCGAACGCTGAGGGCACGTACCGGTGAAGGTGGATTTCTCAACATTCGAGACGCTAGTATCGTTCTATGAGACAGCATAGCGGCATCGGCGTTCTCGACAAAGCAGTGGCGGTCCTGTACGCCGTAGCCGAGCATCCCTCGGGTCTCAACGAGCTCTGCGCGCGCACCGGCCTGCCCCGCGCCACCGCACATCGATTGGCCGTCGGCCTGGAGGTGCATCGCCTGCTCGCGCGCGACAGCAACGGCACCTGGCGGCCGGGTCCGGCGCTGGCCGAGCTCGCGACCAGCGCCGATGACCCGCTGCTCGAGGCCGCCTCGGCCATCCTGCCCCGGCTGCGCGAGATCACCGGCGAGAGCGTCCAGCTCTACTGCCGTGACGGCAACGCCCGCGTCTGCGTCGCGGCGCTGGAACCCCCCGTCGGACTGCGCGACACCGTGCCGATCGGGGCCCGACTGCCGCTCACCGCGGGTTCGGCGGCCAAAGTGCTGCTGGCGTGGGCCGACCCGGAACTGCAGCGCACCATCCTGACGGACGCGGTGTTCGGCGAGCGCGCGCTGGCCGAGGTGCGCAAGCGCGGGTGGGCGCAGAGCGCGGCCGAGCGCGCGGCCGGCGTGGCCAGCGTTTCCGCGCCGGTGCGGGACGCCGGCGGCACCGTGGTCGCGGCCGTATCGGTGTCGGGGCCGATCGATCGGATGGGCCGCAGGCCGGGCGCCCGGTGGGCGGCGGATCTGGTCGCGGCGGCCGAGGCCCTGCACAAACGCCTGTAACCCGTTTCACATCGGGCTCTCTACAGTGGGCCCATGGGAGTCAACCAACGGGCACAGATCGTGATGTCCGACACCGAGATCACCGATTTCTTGCAGCGCAGCCGGATCGCGACGCTGGCGACCATCGGCCCGAAGGCCACGCCGCACCTCACCGCGATGTGGTACGCGCTCATCGACGGGGAGATCTGGTTCGAGACCAAGGCCAAGTCGCAGAAGGCGGTGAACCTGCGCCGCGATCCCCGGGTCACCTGCATGGTCGAGGCGGGCGACACCTACGACCAGCTCAGGGGCGTGGCCATCGAGGGCCGCGCCGAGATCATCGAGGACGCCGGGAAACTCTTCGCCGTCGGCGTGAGCGTCTGGGAGCGCTACACCGGCCCCTACAGCGAGGAGGTGCGGCCGATGGTCGAGGCCATGCTGCACAAGCGGGTCGCCGTGCGCGTCGTGGCCGAGCGCACGCGCAGCTGGGATCACCGCAAGCTCGGCCTCCCGGCCATGCCCCTCGGCGGCAGCACCGCGCGGGCGCTGGACTGACCCGTCCGCGCCCGGGTCACGCGACGCGCCCGAAATCCAACTGACACAACCGCCCCGCAGGGGCTAGCGTCGGGGTGTTCGACAGAAATCGGCCGGGCAGCGCCGCCCGCGAGGACGCGCTGCGCGACCGCGACGACGAGGAGCAGCGATGGCGGATTCGGGTAAGTCCAATGGCGCCGACGAGGTGAAGCGCAAGTTCCGGGAGGCACTGGAGCGCAAGAACCGGCAGAACGACCGCGCGACAGACCACCTCGACGGACGGTCCAAGGCGTCCGCGGCGCACACCGCGGTCGGCCACAAGCGGGAATTCCGGCGCAAGAGCGGATAGTCCGCGCAGACGGCGGAGGCCCTCCGGCAAGATCGCTGGAGGGCCTTTCTTTTGCGCCGGTTCAGGCCGGACGAGTCGAGGGGCACCCGAGTCTGAGTGCGCTGGATCTCGGTGGGCCCCACATCTCGGAGCGCCCTGGCCGTAACCCGATCACTCGGGCATCCCACGCTGCCGTCGCGGCGCAGCGGGCACGTGGCTCCCCTGAGTTGATCCCATCAGCCGCAGCTCGCAGGCGGGGCGTAGCCCTCGCCGGAGGTTCGGGGGGAGAAGGGCTCCGGGCGGGGTGTGGAGGTTGCACCCCCACGAGACATAGTGAAACGAGAAAGGCCCATGCTCTATGAGCATGGACCTTTCACTCGCGTAGCCCCGACGGGATTCGAACCCGCGCTACCGCCTTGAGAGGGCGGCGTCCTAGGCCGCTAGACGACGGGGCCAGGACTGCTTCTCGCTGTCGCGAGGAGCGCCGTGGTGATCTTTCGATCAGGAGGCTCGGCTAGCTTAACCGGCCGAGGCCCGGCGACCAAATCGCCAGGTGTTGATTGATTTCGGCCGCGAACCGAAGTCGAACAACCCACTCCGCTGGGGTACCAGGACTCGAACCTAGAATGGCTGAACCAGAATCAGCTGTGTTGCCAATTACACCATACCCCAATGACCAGGCGTTCAGCCTCGCGTCTGGATGACTCGAGACCGTGTTCCGGGCCGAGAAGAAGAGTACCAAACGGGTGAGGGTGAACTACAAATCGCCTGGTCAAAGCCATGTTTTCAGCCTTCGGACGAGTCCGGGCCCGCTTCCTTCCAGTGCAACGCCGAGCGCAACCGGTCCAGGGTGACGCCGCGGCCGAGCAGTTCCAGCGATTCGTACAGCGGCGGGCTGATATGCGACCCGGTGACCGCGACCCGCACCGGCGCGAAGGCTTTGCGTGGTTTCAGACCCAGATCATCGATCAGCGCCTTTTTCAGCGCCTCTTCGATCGCTTCGGCGGTCCAGTCGGTCAACGGCTCCAACACGGTAATAGCGGACTGCAATACCTCGGCGGCGCCGGAACCGAGATTCTTGGCACCCGCGGCGGGGTCGATGGCGAACTCGTCCGCGGGCGCGAACAGGAAACGCAACAGTTCCCAGGCGTCGGACAACACGACGATCCTGGTCTGTACGAGTTCCGCCGCTTCGGCGAACACCTTCTCGTCGATTTCCGCGCCGATATGCCCGTGTTCGGTGAGATACTCCCGCAGCCGGTGAGCGAAATCACCCGGCGCCAGCAATCGGATGTGCTCGGCGTTGAGCGCGTCCGCCTTCTTCTGGTCGAAACGGGCCGGATTCGAATTTACTTTCGAGATATCGAAGGCCTCGACCATCTCCGCCATGGAGAAAACATCGCGGTCCTCGGACAGTCCCCAGCCGAGTAGCGCGAGATAATTCAGCAAACCTTCAGGAACGAAGCCGCGGTCGCGGTGGGCGAACAGATTCGACTCCGGATCACGCTTGGACAACTTCTTGTTGCCCTGACCCATGACGAAGGGCAGGTGACCGAACTCGGGAGTGAATTCGGCGACCCCGATCCGGCGCAGCGCGGCGTACAGCGCGAGCTGGCGCGGCGTCGAGGAGAGCAGATCCTCGCCGCGCAGCACGTGGGTGATCCGCATCAGCGCGTCGTCGACCGGGTTGACCAGGGTGTACAGCGGATCGCCGGTGCCACGGGTGAGCGCGAAGTCCGGGACGCTGCCGGCCTTGAAGGTGGTCTCGCCGCGCACCAGATCGTTCCAGGACAGGTCTTCGTCGGGCATCCGCAGCCGGATAACGGCAGGGCGGCCCTCGGCCCGGTACGCCTCGATCTGCTCGGGCGTCAGATCGCGATCGTAGTTGTCGTAACCGAGCTTCGGATCGCGTCCGGCGGCGCGATGGCGAGCTTCGACTTCCTCCGGCGTGGAGAACGATTCATACGCCTCACCGGCCTCCAGCAAACGCCGAACCACGTCCAGGTGCAGATCTTTTCGCAACGACTGGCGATATGGTTCGTAAGGGCCGCCGACCTCCGGCCCCTCGTCCCAGGTGAGCCCGAGCCAGCGCAGCGCGTCGATAATCGCGCGGTATGATTCCTCGGAATCGCGTGCGGCATCGGTGTCTTCGATCCGAAAGACGAATGTGCCACCGTGGTGGCGGGCGTAGGCCCAGTTGAACAGCGCCGTCCGGATCAGGCCGACGTGCGGCGTTCCGGTCGGTGACGGGCAGAATCGGACCCGTACTTCAGTCATGGCTCTCTTTCGATCAGCGTTTGGCGGCAACGGGATTGGTGAGGGTTCCGATGCCCTCGACGGTCACCGACACCTGCTGGCCCTCGCGCATCGGGCCGACGCCCTCGGGGGTGCCGGTGAGGATGACGTCACCGGGCAGCAGCGTCATCACGGCGGTGACCCACTCGATGAGCTTCGGAATGTCGTGCAGCAGAAGCGAAGTACGACTGCGCTGGCGCACCTCGCCGTCGAGCTCGGTGACGATCTCCAGATCCGAAGGGTCCAAAGACGTTTCGATCCAGGGGCCGAGCGGGCAGAACGTGTCGTAGCCCTTGGCCCTGGTCCACTGGCCGTCGTGGCGCTGCTGGTCGCGGGCGGTCACGTCGTTGGCGGCGGTGTAACCCAGCACCACGTCCAGCGCGCGGGCGGCGGGCACATCCTTACAGGGGCGGCCGATGACGATCGCCAGCTCCCCTTCGTAATCGACCTGAGACGAACTGGGCGGCAGGATGATCGGGGCGTTCGGACCCACGATCGCGGTGTTCGGCTTGAGGAAGATCACCGGGTCGGCGGGGGCGGGCCCGCCCATCTCGGCGGCATGGGCGGCGTAGTTCTTGCCGATGCAGACCACCTTGCTGGCCAGGATCGGCGCGAGCAGCCGCACATCGGCCAGCGGCCAGCTCCGGCCGGTGAACGTCGGTGTGCCGAACGGGTGTTCCGCGATCTCCTTGGCCACGCTGTCGCTTCCGTCGCCCTCGATGCTGACGAAGGCGACCCCATCGGGACTGGCAACTCGACCTAGACGCATGCCCGGAGTCTATCGACCTGCCGTCACCAGCCCGAACGCGCCCGACCGAGTGGTCGGATCCCGCGCGGACGCGGCCGTGCCCGCGCTGTGAGGAGTCCGACAGCCGCTGCCGTCGAATCGAGCGGCCACCGGGGTGTACCGTGAGCGAAGCAGTTCATAAAGTGGGAAGATTATCCCAAATAATGAGATTCGAGGTGGACCGATGGCGACCGTTACGCAGATCGACGAGGTTCGGCGCTGGTCCATGCTCGGTCTCGGCGTGTTCGCCCAGGCCTCCAGCGCGGTCTTCATCCATGGCGTCCCGTTCCTGCTGCCCGCGCTGACCGATCGCGGCATGCCGCTGGCGACGGCAGGCCTGCTCGTGGCCATGCCCACCGTCGGCCTGGTGTGCACCCTGATCGCGTGGGGTTATCTGGTCGACCGGATCGGCGAACGCAAAGTGCTGATCGGTGGTCCGCTGCTGATGCTGGCGGCCGGGTGCGCCGCGGCCACCACGACCGACGACATCGCGTTGGGTGCGCTGCTGTTCCTCGGCGGCGTCGGGGCGGCGAGCACCAATGGCGCCAGCGGCCGGGTCATCGTCGGCTGGTTCCCGCCGCACCGGCGCGGGCTGGCGATGGGGATCCGGCAGACCGCGCAGCCGCTGGGCGTGGGCGTCGGCGCGCTGGCGATTCCGGCCGTCGCCGCCGCCCACGGCGTGCCCGCGGCCATCCTCGTTCCCGCGCTCATGGCGGGCGTGGCGGCCGTGGGTTGTCTGGCGGGCATCGTCGATCCGCCGCGCCCCGCCGGTTCCGCCGCCGATCCGGCGTTGCGCGCCAATCCCTATCGCGACGACGCCACGCTGTGGCGCATCCATCTGGTCTCGGTGCTGCTGGTCGTCCCGCAGGGCACGGTGTGGACCTTCGCGCTGCTGTGGCTGCACCGCGACATCGGCTGGTCCCTGGCCGCCGCCGGCGCGCTGGTGACGGTCACCCAGGTTCTCGGCGCGCTGGGCCGCATCGGCGCGGGTGCGTGGTCGGATCGGGTCGGCAGCCGGATGGGACCGCTGCGCACCGTCGCCGTGGCCGCCGTGCTCTCGATGGCCGCGCTGGCGCTGACCGCCTGGACCGAGTGGTGGTGGGCGGCCATCCCGCTTCTGATCGCCGCGTCCGTGATCACCGTCTCCGACAACGGTTTGGCCTTCACCGCGGTTGCCGAGATCGCGGGTCCGTACTGGAGCGGCCGGGGCCTGGGGATCCAGAACACCGGCCAGAACCTGGCCATGGCCGCCGTCCCGCCGGTGTTCGGTGCTCTGATCACCGCGAGCGGCTTCCCCGCCGCCTTCCTGCTGGCCGCCGTCACGGCTGTCGCGGCAGTCCCCCTCGTCCCGCGAGACGCCGACTAGGCCCGCGCCCCGAACTCTCGCCCGCCCAGCCGAATGGGGCCCCAAGGGCACGAGACGCTCTCGACGACAATGCACGAGTGCCGGAACCGTCGCGGTCCTGGTCGACGGGGGATTCCGCCGCCCACGTGTACGCGGACTGTGTCTCGGCACCACCGACCTACCGGAACTCGACGGCCCAGCCGCAAGCCTGGCCGAACCGCGCCGAATTCTCCCGTCGAGGGCCCTCACAGCGCCTCGGCCTCGGCCCACCGGTCCGCCGGAACTCGACGGCCCAGCCGCAAGCCTGGCCGAACCGCGCCGAATTCTCCTGTCGAGGGCCCTCACCGCGCCCCGCCCTCGGCCCACCGGAACTCGATGACACAGCAGTAGGCGGACCGCAAGGGCGGCCGAGCCGTCCCGAAGTTCCGGTGGTCCGGTCACGTTCGGATCTCGTCGTCGCCGTTGATCTACCAGGAGCTCCGTCGCGCGGCCGAAGTCGAAGCGCGCACAAGGCGGAGCCGCGCCGGAGTGACGTAGCAGGCGGACTCCCGCGATGTCGTGGCCCGACCCGGGGCCGATTCGGGCGGCGATCGGTCTCACACTGGCGACGCTGATGTCCGACACAGCGGTCGAGGCGCGGGTGCGTACCGAGGCCGAATGCAGGAAGGCCCCGTTCCCATGGGGAAACGGGCCTTCCTGAGGCACGGTCAGAGGGTGGCGGCGATCCGGTCGCCGATTTCCACGGTCGACGCGGCTCCCGAGCGCGACTCGAGGTCCTTGGCGACCGCCGACTCGATGCGCGTGGCCGCCTCGGTGTCGCCCAGGTGGTTGAGCAGCAGGGAGACCGAGAGGATCGCGGCGGTGGGGTCGGCCTTGGACTGGCCCGCGATGTCGGGGGCGCTGCCGTGCACCGGCTCGAACATGCTGGGGTTCGTCCCGGACGCGTCGATGTTGCCGCTGGCGGCCAACCCGATGCCGCCGCTCACGGCCGCGGCGAGGTCGGTGATGATGTCGCCGAAGAGGTTGTCGGTGACGATCACGTCGAACCGGCCCGGGTCGTTGACCATGTGGATGGTGGCGGCGTCGATGTGCTGGTAAGCCGTGGTGACGTCGGGGAATTCGGCCGCGACCTCGTCCACGGTGCGCTGCCAGAGCGAGCCCGCGAAGGTGAGCACGTTGTTCTTGTGCACCAGCGTCAGGTGCTTGCGCCGGGCCTGCGCCTTGGCGAAGGCGTAGCGCACCACGCGCTCGATGCCGAAGCGGGTGTTGGTGCTGACCTCGGTCGCCACCTCGTGCGGGGTGTCGACGCGGATCGCGCCGCCGGTGCCGGTGTAGGGCCCCTCGGTGCCCTCGCGCACGACCACGAAGTCGATGTCGGGGTTGCCCGCCAGCGGGCTGGTCACGCCGGGGAACAGCTTGGACGGCCGCAGGTTCACGTGGTGGTCCAGCGCGAACCGGGTGCGCAGCAGCAGGCCCCGTTCGAGCACGCCGCTGGGCACCGACGGGTCGCCGATCGCGCCGAGCAGGATGGCGTCGTGCTGCTTCAGCTCGGGCAGCACCGAGTCCGGCAGGATCTCGCCGGTCGCGTGGTAGCGGCGCGCACCGAGGTCGTACTCGGTCTTCTCGACGCCGGGCAGGACCACGTCGAGCACCTTGAGCGCCTCGGCGATGACCTCGGGCCCGATCCCGTCACCCGGGATGACAGCAAGCTTCATGACAAATGCTCCGTTCGATGTTGCCGGTCGCGGGCCGCCGCATCATGCGGCCCAGAGGCGACCGTCGGGTGCGCACGACATTCCGGCCGGGTGACCGCAGCACCGTCACGGTACTCGGCGCGGCCGGATCGCCGCGCACCGGGCGCGAGCACGCGGCGCACCGCGAACTCGTCCCGATCCGTGCGGCGGTGGCGCGCCGGACGAGCGACCGGCGCCGCGCACGAGTGCTTCGCGCGCGGCGCCGATTCCGCTTCGGCCGGGGCATCGCGCCCCGGTGGGATCAGGACAGGTCGACCTGGACGACCTTGGCCGCGCCGACGGATTCGGCGATCGCGGCCTGCACGTCGGCGGGCACCTCGCGGGCCACGCGCAGCACGACGGTGGCGCCTTCCTTGTCGACGTCCTGGGTCAGCTGCGCGGCCAGGATATCGACCTCGGCCTCGCCGAGCTTGGTGCCGATCCGGCCCAGCGCGCCCGGCCGGTCCTCGTAGTTCAGGATGGCCAGGTTGAGGCCCTCGGCGCGCATGTCGTAGTTGCGGCCGTTGATGTTGACGATCTTCTCCACCAGCTGCGGCTCGGTAAGCGTGCCCGCGACGTTCAGGGTGCTGCCGTCGCCGAACACGGCGCGCAGGTCGACGACGCTGCGGTGGCTCGGGCTCTCCGAGGCCGTGGTGACCTCGGCGGTGATCCCGCGGTCCTTGGCCAGCGCGGGCGCGTTGACGAAGGTGACCTGGTCTTCGACCAGCGCGGAGAAGATGCCACGCAGCGCGGACAGCTCCAGCACGCCGACCTCCTGGGCGGCCAGCTCGCCGCGCACCTGGACCTCCACGCTGACCGGCAGTTCGTTGGACAGCGCGCCGAGCAGGGCGCCCTGCTTGCGGACGATGTCCAGCCAGGGGGCGACCTCTTCGCCGACGGTGCCGCCGGTGACGTTCACCGCGCCGGGCACGAACTCGCCCGCCAGCGCCAGCAGCACCGACTTGGCGACGTCGGTGCCCGCGCGGTCCTGGGCCTCGGAGGTGGAGGCGCCCAGGTGCGGGGTCACCACGACCTGCGGCAGATCGAACAGCGGGCTGTCGGTGCACGGCTCGGTCTCGAACACGTCCAGGCCGGCGGCGCGCACGTGGCCGGACTTGATCGCATCGGCCAGGGCGGCCTCGTCGACCAGGCCACCGCGGGCGGCGTTGACGATGATCACGCCCGGCTTGGTCTTGGCGATGGCCTCCTTGCCGATGAGGCCCTTGGTCTCCGGGGTCTTCGGCAGGTGGATCGAGATCAGGTCGGCGCGCTCGAGCAGCTCGTCGAGGGTCAGCAGCTCGATGCCGAGCTGCGCGGCGCGCGCGGGCGACACGTACGGGTCGTAGGCGACGATCTTGGTCTCGAAGGCGGCCAGGCGCGCGGCGAACAGCTGGCCGATGCGGCCCAGGCCGATGACGCCGACGGTCTTGTCGAAGATCTCGACGCCGTTGAACTTGCTGCGCTGCCAGGTGCGCTCGCGCAGGGTGGCGTCGGCGGCGGGAACCTGGCGGGCGGCGGCCAGCATCAGGGTGACCGCGTGCTCGGCGGCGGTGTGGATATTCGAGGTGGGCGCGTTCACGACCATGACACCGCGCTCGGTGGCGGCGGGCACGTCGACGTTGTCCAGGCCGACGCCCGCGCGGGCGACGATCTTCAGGTTCTTCCCGGCTTCCAGGACCTCGGCGTCGACCGTGGTCGCCGAGCGCACGAGCAGCGCGTCGGCCTCGGGCACCGCGGCCAGCAGAGCCGGGCGGTCGGGTCCGTCGACCCACCGGACCTCGACACCGTCACCGAGCGCGTCGACGGTCGACTGGGCGAGCTTGTCGGCGATCAGAACTACAGGACGGCCTGCTTGGCTCACGTGGAGTACTCCTGGGGAATGGGGTCGGCAATTACCGCCGAACAGCTTAGTGCGCGCGATTTCCACCCCCGCTACCACCTGGTAGGCGGGCGTCCTCAGTCACCCTCTGGCAAAAATATGAAGACCGGTCTACAGTCGACGCATGGGCGTCAAAGGCACCGAAACCCGCGGCAAACTCGTCGACGCGGCCCGCACGCTGGTGGAGCGGCACGGCTATTACGGTGCGGGGCTCAACCAGATCTTGGCGGCCAGCGGCGCACCGCGTGGGTCGTTGTACTTCCACTTCCCCGGCGGCAAGGACGAATTGGTCGCGGCGGCGATCGCGCAGGCGGGCAAGGAGATCACGGCGCTGATCGACACGATCGAGCCCGGCGACGCCGGCGCGGCCGCGAGCATGCTGCTGCGCGCGTTCGGCGACCGGCTGGAAGCGTCCGGTTGGCAACAGGGCTGCCCGGTCGCCACGGTGGCCTTGGACGTCGCGGCCGGGAACGACCCGATCCAAGCGGAGTGCGCCGCCGCGTACGCCGCATGGGAACAGGCGCTGCGGCTGCGGCTGCGCGCCGACGGCCGCGCCAACGCCGACGATTTGGCCGCCACGGTGCTGGCGATGGTCGAGGGCGCGTTGTTGCTCGCCCGCGCCCAACGAAGTCGTGAACCGCTGGAACGGGTGGAACGCACCCTGCGCACCCTGATCTGACGGCGGATGTCCCGCTGAGTCTTTCCACGTGTCCACAAAATATGTAGACCGGTCTAGTAAGGAGAAGTCATGTCCGACAGCATCGTGTTCGGAGCCGCCGGGTTCCTCGGCCGCAACGCGGTCGCCCGTTTACTCGAGCAGGGGCATTCCGTCACCGCCGCCTTGCGGCCGGGCAGCGAGGAGCGGCTGACCGGGTGGTTGCGCCGCCGAGGCGTCGACGCGAGCGGGCTGGAGATCGTCTCGTGTGATGTCACCACCCCTGACCTCGGCCTGCCCGCGGGGTTCGACGCCTCCGGCATCCGCGACGTGTACAACTGCGCCGCCCGCTTCGCCTTCGGGCTCGCTCGTGAGGACGCGTACGCGGTCAATGTCACCGGTGCGCTGCGGGTACTGGAGTGGGCCGCCGCCCGGCCCGAGCTTCGACGCGTCGTGCACATCACCGGATATCGGATCACCGTCGAGGAATCCGAGGAGCAGCATTACGAGAGGGGCGCCTACGGCGCTTCGAAGTTCGAATCGGACCCGCTGCTGCGCAGCCGGGCGGCGGAACTCGGCGTCGCGCTGACCATCGCGAATCCGAGCAGCGTGATCGGACCCGGCCAATACGTCGGGCTGTCGAGCGTCGTCGAGGACCTGTGGAACGGACGGCTCCCTGCCGTCCCCGGCGGCCCCGCGACCTTCGTGCCGATCGTCGACCTGGACTACTTCACCGATTTCTTGATCAGCCTGCCCGCCCTGCCGGATACCGCGGGCCGCTCCTACACGGTTCTGGATGATCGAACACCCGAGCTGCCGAAGCTGATTCGCCTGCTGGCCGGGCATCTCGGCGTCCGCGCGCCGCGCTTGTCCATTCCGGTCGGCGTCATCGCGAAACTTCCGCGCGCGCTGACCGGCGCCGATCCGGAAACGATGACGTTCATCGCCGAGGACCGCTACGACACGTCGGCGGCGCGGGACGTGGCCCGCCGTGCCGGGCTCACCATGCCTCCGACCGAGGCGACCTTGCTGACGTGGGCCGACCATCTGGTGGCCAGCCGGTTCGGCGCGGTGGCCGACGATCCGACCGCCGGATTCGTCGACGGCGTATGGGTGAGTGGCGAACGGAGCCGTCCGGACTATGTTCTGGTGCACGGCCTTCCGCTCGACGGTGAGTCGTGGAACGAGGTGCGCGCCGAGTTGGACGGACCGAGTCTGGTCGTCGACCTGCCGGGCTTGGGGCGCTCGGCGCCCGGCGATACCGATGCGGTGTTGCCGAAACTGCTCGCCTCCGTCCGTAGCCGTCCCGTGCTGGTCGGCCATTCGCTCGGCTGCGGTCCGGTGCTGCGGTACGCGGCGCGGCATCCCGAGCGGGTCTCCGGGGTGGTGCTGGTGGCTCCCGCGTTCCTGCAACCGCGGTCCGGCCCGCTGCTGCGCTCACCATTGGCCGCGGTGGCGATGCGCCGGATGTCGGCCGGTTCCCTCGCCGATCGGCTCGGCGTGCCGGAGAGCGCCGCGCTCGCGAGCGCCGCGGCGAACCTGCGCAGGCCGGGCGTCGCCGCACGAACCGTCGCCGCGCTGCGCAGCGCGAGCGCCCCCGCGCGGCGCGAGGAGTTGCGCGCCCTGCTCGCGCGGATCGAGGTGCCGGTGCGGATCGTCACCGGTTCGGCCGATCCGCTGACGGTCGCGAGCGCACGCGACTCGGTCTCGATACCGGACACGGGCCACTACCCTCAGTTGACCCATCCCGCGCGGCTCGCGGCCGAGATCGCCCGAGTCCGCGCCGTCGGGGCGCTGAACTGATCGGGGCCCGCACCGAAGGTCGCCTGCGCTACCGAGGGCCGGACCGCAACGGCGCCGCCGCCGCGATGGCATGCCCGAGGTCGCCTGCGTTACCGGGGCCGGACAGTTCGTTCCGCCGGGCGAGCGGTCCCGCACAGCGGCGGGCCCCCACACCATTCGGTGCGGGGGCCCGCTCGGTCACGCCTCGGGTCGGCGTGGAACCCGGTCGATCACCTCGACCGTCATGTCGGTCAGCGGCCGCCGAAGGAACCTGTCCACAGGGTGTCGACGAGGCCGTGCAGTGCGGCGCCGAGCGTGTCGAAAAGACCGTTCAGAGCAGCGCTGCCGGTGTCGATGATAACGGGGATCATGGAAATACCTCTTCCTCGAAACATTATCCAGTCGAACTGGCTGACACGGGGGACATCGGCGGCTACTCGGTTGCGGTTACAAATTCCGATAATATGGAGACGCAGACCACATATACGCACGATAGTGCTCTACATCACCTGAGATAGCGGCCTTGAGCTGCGATCCTAGTCATATGTCCAGGTTAGAAGCCGAATCTAGCCCGCTGATTTCCCCCGCTGACGGACCCCTAGACGAAACTCGAAAACAAGCCGAAAAGAGTTTTCTCCACCTCAGCAATAGGGGCGTCCGAACAACTATCCGGCACGCCTTTCCGAGCTGACCGATAGAGCTTCCGAATAACTATCCGTATCCCTGTTCGGCGTCTCCGAAAATCAGCCGTGCCATGTCGGCACGGGGATTCGGTGACCGCCGCTATCGCGATCGCGGGGTAGGTCGGCATGCGTCCACGGTGACCAACGGCACACCCTCGGTCCCCGTCTTGGCGGCCACGTGCTGGGCGCCTCACCGCCGCGGGCCGTCGCGCCTCGATCGTGAGCGGCGGCGAAAAGCAGCTGCGACAACCCTTTTCGGCACCTACCATCACGTTCATGTCCTTGCGCGCGATTCCGGCTTCGATGGACCCGGCGGTGGTCGGGTCCATCGATCGTGAGCTGGACCGGGTCGAGCGGGAGCACCGGGTGTCGATCCGGTTGGCGATCGAGAGCGGTAGTCGCGCTTGGGGATTCCCGTCTCCGGATTCGGACTACGACTGCCGGTTCGTCTATGTCGCGACACTGGAGACCTACCTGTCCCCGTGGCGCACCCGCGACGTGGTGGAGACGCCACTGACGGACTTGCTCGACGTGAACGGCTGGGATCTGGCCAAGGCGCTGCGGCTGCTGGTGCAGGGCAACGCGGTGCTCATCGAGTGGCTGATGTCGCCGATCGTCTATCGCGGCGACGCGGATTTCCGCGACCGATTGCGCGCGGTGGCCGACGAGGTCGCCGACCGGGACAAGGTCGCGCGGCACTATCTGCACCTGGGCGCCAAGCAGTGGGCGCTGTACGAGCGCACCGGATCGTTGAAGAAGGTGTTCTACGCGCTACGGCCCGCGATGGCGCTGCGGTGGCTGCGCGAGCATCCCGCGGCGGCGGTGGCGCCGATGCATCTGCCGACGTTGTTGCGACAGTGCGAGCTGCCTGCCGAGTTGACGGCGGCGGTGACCGAGCTGACCGACCTGAAGTCGCGGACGAGGGAGATGGGCAGCGGGTCGGTGCCCGCGCCGATCACCGGGTTCATCGCCGCCGAATTCGCCTGCGCCGCCGAAGTGTTCCGCAGGTCCGGGGGCCGCGACCACACGCGGGCCCGCGCGATCACCGCGGAGTTCTTCCGCTCCGAGGCGCTGGCGGGCTGAGCGGCCCGAAGAGGTCTACGAGGCGGCTTTCCGCTCGTCGGCTTCGTTCGACTCGGCGACCGCGTCGGCGTAGGCCTGGGCGAGTCGTCGCGTCGCGGTCGGACGATCCGGGTCCGGGCGCGGGATGCCGAGGTGGCTCTCCCGTAGCTCGTCCATGAAGTCCGCCCACAGCCGCGGACCGCCCGCCTCGAGCAGTTCGGCCCGCACCCGAAGGGTCCGGGTGGTCGGGCGGTGCCGCAATCCCCACGCGCCGAGCTGCGCCATGATCGGCACCAATTGGATGGCCGGTTCGGTGAGCCGGTATTCGGCTTTCTGACCGGGCCGGGTGTCCGCGCGGCTGAGCAGTCCCGCCGCCACCAGGCGCTTGAGCCGATCGGACAGGATGTTGGAGGCGATGCCCTCCTCCGAGCCGGCCAGCAGCTCGCGGAAGTGCCGCCGGTCGCCGAACATCACGTCGCGCAGCACGAGCAGCGTCCACCGATCGCCGATCACCTCGATCGTCGCGTTGATCGGGCACCCCGAACGTCCGTCCTCGCGCACCCGGCACTCCTCTCGGTCCGACAACTACTGCTTGCAATATACAACCGGTAAGCCGTACGCTGCACGCAACCAGTTGCGAATTGCAATCACTTAGTGGAATGAGCGAATCGATGCCCAAGCTGCGCGTACACAACCTCGCGATCTCACTCGACGGCTACGTCGCCGGACCGAACCAGGGGCCGGACCACCCTCTGGGTGAAGGGGGCATGCGCCTGCACGAGTGGGTCTTCGCGACGCCTTATGCCAACCCGGAGGCGACCATCGAACCGGGCGTCGACGACGACTACCTGGCCGCCGGCGATCGCGGCATCGGCGCGACCATCATGGGCCGTAATATGTTCGGCCCGATCCGCGGCGAATGGCAGGACCACGAATGGAAGGGCTGGTGGGGCGACAATCCGCCGTACCACCACGATGTCTTCGTGCTGACCCACCACCCGCGCCCGTCGTTCTCGATGGACGGCGGCACGACGTTCCACTTCGTGGACGACACGCCCGAAGCCGTGCTGGGCCGGGCGTTCGAAGCGGCGAACGGGCAGGACGTGCGCCTGGGCGGCGGCGCTGCCACGGTACGCGAGTACCTGCGCGCGGGTCTGGTCGACGAGCTGCACCTGGCCGTCGTCCCGATCCTGCTCGGGTCGGGCGAGCGCCTCTACGACGGGCTCGCCGGGCTGCCGGGGTACGAAGTCGCGACGGTGGCGCACTCCCCCGCCGTCACCCACGTGACCTTCACCCACTCCGCAGCGTGAAAACGTCCTGAACAGGGGAAAGGCCCCGCACCCATCCCGGTGCGGGGCCTTTCGAAGCTAAAGTCGCGATCAGAGAACGCGGACATCCTGGGCCTGCGGACCCTTCTGTCCCTGGCCGATCTCGAACTCCACGCGCTGCCCCTCATCGAGGGACCGGAAACCCGAGCCGCTCACAGCCGAGTAATGCACGAAGACGTCGGGCCCGCCGCCGTCCTGTGCGATGAAGCCGAAGCCCTTCTCGCTGTTGAACCACTTCACAATGCCTTGAGCCATTTCATACTTTCTGTAGACGAGCCAGGTAGGTGTTATGAGATGCCCTGGCCTCGTAGATCAACGATGCCACGATCCGACGAATTACTCACGTTCCGCACCACCAACTGTGAGCTAACGCTCACGACGACGCTCGGCTCCGTCGTGCGCGAAGCTCGCTCAGGGGGCTGGGTCTGTCACCTCCCACGTTCGGTCGGGTCCCGGTCCGTGCGATTTCGCCGGGCCCATCAGGCGGGTACCCGCACTTCGCCTCGAATAACGTCCGCCGCCGCGCCGGGTCGAGCACACCCCACGCGGAGGGGTGGCATCATGGGACTCCTTCTTCGACGTGGCTCGGCACCGATGCACAATGGCTACCAACTGTGTTGTGCCACAACTCATTTCAGTGTCCCGGACGCAGAATACGACAAGTCAGCCTACGTCCGGGGTGCACCGGCCGCACCGTTCTTTAAGTTCTGTTCACGGCCGGAGGTAGCGCACCTGGCGCGGTTTCGTCTCGTCGTATGCGGCGCGGCCGGGCAGATGCTCCGGCACTCCGACCTCCCACCATGCGCCCGCGTCGGTCCACGCCGACGGCTGCGTCCGTACGACGAGCACCGCCGGCCGGCGCTCGGCCCTCGCCGCCGCCCGCGCCCGCGGGTAGGCGGCACGGAATTCGTCCAGGCCGGAGGCAGTGAAAACCGAACATCCCAGCGCGGCGGCGTGGGCGGCGAAATCGACACGGGGCGGATCTTCGTGTGTGGTGTGGCAGTCGGCGTAGAAATTGTTGAACGGCTCGCCGCCTTGCCCCTCTTGCAGCCGGGCGATCACGGCGTACCCGTCGTTGTCGCAGACCACGGCGACGAACGGGTGCCCGGCGAACGCCGCGGAGAACAGTTCCGAATTGAGCATCAGATACGAGCCGTCGCCGAGCAGGGTCGTCACCACGCCTTCGTCCCGCGCCACGGCCGCGCCCCACGCGCCCGCGAGCTCGTAGCCCATGCAGGAGAAGCCGTACTCCACGTCCATCGTCGGTGCGCCGCCGGTCG
Organism: Nocardia exalbida NBRC 100660; assembly: GCF_000308575.1. Taxonomy (GTDB): domain Bacteria; phylum Actinomycetota; class Actinomycetes; order Mycobacteriales; family Mycobacteriaceae; genus Nocardia; species Nocardia exalbida. Next base: position 78,033 of record NZ_BAFZ01000083.1, read on the forward strand.
CCCGCCAGCCGCCGACGAGTTCACCGGGCAAGCCGCCGGAGGCCGTCATCACGTAATCGCTCGGCTCGCTCAGGTCGTTCACGGCGCCCACCACCTGCGCATAGCTCGGCGCGCCTGGGGTCGGTGCGCGCAGTTCGTTGATGCGCGCGTCCCAAGAGCCGCGCAGTTCGGCGGCTCGCGCGGCCCAGTCGGAATCGGCTCGCCATTGCCCCACCCGCGCGGCCAGCTCGCCCACGGTGGCCTCGGCGTCACCGACCACCGCGCGGGCACCGTGCTTGACCGCGTCGAAGCGCGCCACGTTGATCGTGACCAGGCGAACGTCCGGCGCGAATACCGTCCAAGACGCGGTGGTG
>NZ_BAFZ01000082.1 GCF_000308575.1 Nocardia exalbida NBRC 100660
CACCGTCAACTCCGCCACCCAGATCACCGCCGTCGCACCGGCGGGAACCGGGACCGTGCTGGTCACCGCGACCACCGGCCGGCGGAACCAGCAACGGCCTCGCCTACACCTACATCCCAGTCCCCGCGCTGACCACGGTGGTCCCGAACATAGGACCGGTCACCGGCGGGACGATCGTCGTCCTCACCGGTACGGGTCTGTCCACCGCTACCGCGGTGAACTTCGGCGCCACACCGGCGACCTCGTTCATCGTCGATTCCGACACGCAGATCACCGCCGTCGCACCGGCGGGAACCGGGACCGTGGTGGTCACCGCGACCACCGCGGGCGGAACCAGCAACGGCGTGGCCTACACCTACGTCGCGGCGCCCAGCCTGACCACCTTGCTTCCGAGCGTCGGACTGGAAGCGGGCGGAACCGTTGTCGTCATCACCGGGACGGATCTGACAGGCACCACGGCGGTCGACTTCGGCGGCACGCCGGCGACCTCCTTCACGATCAACTCACCAACCCAGATCACCGCCGTAGCGCCCGCCGGGACCGGTACGGTGCAAGTCACCGCCACCACCTCCGGCGGAACCAGCAACGGCCTCGCCTACACCTACCTCGCAGTTCCGGCCCTCGCGGTCGTGCTTCCGAATGTAGGACCGGCGGCCGGGGGAACGACAGTCGTCCTCACCGGGACGAACCTGACAGGCACCACCTCCGTCGACTTCGGAGGCACACCGGCAACTTCGTTCACCGTCGATTCCGCAACGCAGATCACCGCAGTCACTCCCGCCGGAACGGGAACAGTGCAAATCACCGCGACCAGCTCCGGAGGAACCAGTAATGGTCTCCCATTCATCTACATCTGACGGCTGATGCGGCTGGGCCGTCGGCGCGCTTTTGCCGGCGGCCCAGTTTCGTTGCGGTTGAGCCAATACACAGAGTCTCCGTCACCGTCGACTGAGGCTGCAGGGGTAAGGGGGTTTCCGTTGGCGACCGTACTGAAGATGCTGCTAGCGGAGCGGCATCTCAAAAGTCATCCAGATTTTCTCGTCGCGTACGACCGCTGCGCGGCGCAGTTGGACCCGCCCATTCCCCCAGGGCATGGGCCGGCGAAAGCACAGTACTACCAGTGGTTGTCCGGTCGCATGATCGGCCTTCCGCGCGACTATCACTGCCGGGTGCTCGAGCGGATGTTTCCCGGCTGGACGGTTGAAGGATTGTTCCAAATGGCCAACTCGACACCGGACGGCACGGGATCGCTCGGGCCGGGTTATTCCGGCACCGATGTCCGGCTCGAGGCTTTTCTCGGGATGGAGACGAGCACCAGGGGAACCACTCTGGTGTACCCGTCGTTCGAGCTGACCAGGTCGTCCGTGGACGCACTGCGGGCAGCGGGGATCTCCCGGCGGCGAGTATTCGGGAAGCAGGAGGGCGGTTTCCCGGATCGTCCCGTCGATATCCCCTCGGTGGTGGCGGAGAACGATTTCCGGGGGCTGCTGTACATGTTCTCCTTGCTTCAGCGCCACACCAGTATTCGGGCCGAGGTCCGCAGCGACCGTTACATGGTCACCCATTACGACCGTCCGTACATCAGCTTCGGGCTGAGCGGTAACAACTGCACCCGGTTGTATCCGCACCTCGTCGACAACCCGCTGTTCACCATCCATGACAGCGGCACCGAGGACGGCTCCGCGGCGGTGCGTCTGGAGTTGACCGACGGCAGCCGGTACGACTCGAACGACGACCGGAATATCGGCATCGTCGCGCGAGTACGACCGAGCGCGGAACAGCATCCCGATCGTTATTGGATCTATTGCGGCGGCCTGCGGCCACGCGGCACCGCCGGAGCGGGCTGGTATCTCGCCAACTCGTGGCTTTCCCTCCAGCACCGTGTCGGGGATCGCGAATTCGTCGCGGTCATCGGCGTGGACGAATATTCGGACCGGACGACCAGTTTGGAACATTTGCTGATCGCCGCGCCTGAAAGGAAATGAAAGGCACGCACACCCGTCGGCCCGGACAGCCCCGACAACGGCTGTCCGGGCCGCGCGGTCCGAGCACGAGGCAGGAGGACACCGTTGAACCATCGGCCGATATCGATTCGGGCGGTACGCTCTCCCGTGCCGCGGCACCGCGAAGTCCTGATCTGGGTCCTTCCCGTCTGGGCACGAAGACATATCAGTAACCGGCGGGCAACGCCGCCAGCATGTCCCGTGTCACGGCGACCGCATTATCGGAACTGCCGCCTTTGACCAGCAGCGTGGCGAAGGCGATGTCGCCACGGTAACCGACGAACCAGGAGTGCGACCCGCCGTCCGCTTCGGCCTCGCCGGTCTTGCCGTAGACCGCGCCTTGGTCGGCGATCCGTTCGGCCGTGCCGCCGACGACCACCTTGCGCATCATCGCGCGCAATCCTTCGATGACGTCGGGAGCCAGCGCCGGGCGATCACCGTCGATCTGGGTGGGGCGCCCCGCGATCAGGTACGGCACGGGCGCCGAGCCGTGCGCGATGGTCGCCGCCATGAGCGCCATGCCGAACGGGCTGACCACCACCCTGCCCTGACCGATGCCGTCCTCGGTGCGCTGGATCAAGTCGTCGGAGGGCGGCACCGAGCCGGAGGCCGTCGGCAGCCCCACCACCGAATAGACGGGTCCGACACCGAGCTTCGCCGCGGCCTCGTGCAACGCGGGGCCGGGTAGCTCGCTGGCCAGTTCGGCGAACGAGGTGTTGCAGGACCTCTCGTAGGCCGTCGACATCGGCACATCGCCGACGGTGAACAGGTTGTAGTTGGGGATGGTCCGCTCGCCGATGACGATGCGGCTCGGACACGGCAGCACCGTATCCGGCGTCGCGAGGCCATTCGACATGGCCGCGGCCGCGGTCACCGTCTTGAACACCGAACCGGGCGGGTACTGGCCGATCGTCGCGAGGGGGCCGTCACGGTCGGCGGCCCTGTTCTGCGCGACCGCCAGAATCGCGCCGGTGGACGGGCGCAGCACCACCATCATGGTCTGCTCGGTGCGCGGCCACACGGCGAGCTGGGCGGCGTTCTGCACATTGCGGTCGATGCTGAGCGAGAACGACGGCGCGGGCTGGGAGGGCACTTCCATCAGCACATCGGTGTCGGCGCCGTTGGAGTTCATGGTGACCACGCTCCACCCCGCCTTGCCGTCCACCTCCGCGATCACCGTCTTGCGCACCTGGGTGAGCAGATCGGGCGCGAATTCCCGATCGGTGGCGACCAGATCCCACTGCTGGGTCAGCGTGACACCGGGCAGCCCGATGAGATCGGTGGTCACCTGGCCGGATTCGGTCTCGTTGAGCAGCGCGACCGTGTAAGCGCCCTTGGCCGCCTTCGCCTCGTCGAGGATCGACTGCGGTGTCAGCGACTTGTCGAAGCGGTGCAGCGCGGCGGCCAGCGTGGTGGCCACGGACGCGGGATCGGCGGCGTCGGCCGCGACGAACGTGACCCGGGAAACCTTGCCGGGCACCATGACGTCGCTGCCGGACTGCTCGTTGACCCGCGCCCGCGGCGGCGGGTTGGTCCGTAACGCCATGGTCTGGGTGTCACCGAGTTTGGGGTGGATGTCGGAGGAGGTCCAGCGAACCATCCAGCGCCCGTTGCTGCGGCCCATCTGTAGCTGGCCCGAGTACTTCCACATCCGGTTCTTGGGCAACCGCCACTCGTAGGTGTAGTCGACGGTCGCGGTGTCACCGGTCACGCGCGCCGCCCCGGTGCGCGCGGTGAGCTGTTCGGCCTGCAGCTGATCCCACGCGGAACGCAACGCGTCGCTCGCCTTCTCCGGCAGGTTGGTGAGCTGCGCCGCAGCGGTGACCCGATGCTCGGCGAACGCTTTGACGAAGGCGTCGGCGGCGGGAACAGGCCCCTGCGGCTCGCTCGCACAACCGGCGGCGGCCACCGTGAAGGCCGCGACGGCGAGCGAGAGGAGCGTCCGAGTCGACATCGGCACCGATCGTAATAGTCACTGACGGGCAAATGCCTGCGGCACTCCGGGATTCGCCGTGCCCGCAGGCGTGTTCAGTCGACCAGGACGGTGGCGAAGGTCGCGATCTGGCGAAACCCGACCCTGCTGTAGGCGCGGCGGGCGATCGCGTTGTAATCGTTCACGTACAGGCTCGCGGTGCGGCCGGATGCGACCACCGCGTTGGCGACCGCCGAGGTGCCCGCGGTGCCGCGGCCCTTCCCCCGATGATCCGGATGTACCCAGACTCCCTGGATCTGGCCCGTGCGCCGGGACAGTGATCCGACCTCGGCTTTGAAGACCACTTCCCCGTCCTCGAAACGGGCCCAGGCACGGCCGGATTCGATCAGGCTCTGGATGCGGCGGCGATAGCCGCGGCCGCCGTCCCCCGCGCGCGGATCGACGCCGACCTCCTCGATGAACATCGCGATCGCGGCCGAGAGGTAGCGATCGAGCTCGTCGCGGCGAACCCGGCGAACCTCTTGGTCGGGCGTGGACAGCGGCGGCTGGGCCAGCGCCAGCAGCGGCTGTTCCCCGCGTAGCTCCCGCTCCGGGCCCCAGTGTGCGGACAGCATCTCCCACAGCGGCAACGCCAGTTCTCTGCGCCCCACCACCGAGGAACAGATCCGAGGCCAGCGGATCGCCCGATCGGCGAACGCGCGCAACGCGTCACGATCACCCAGCAACGGCACCAGGTTCGCCCCCGAGAAACACAGCGACTCGGCGGGACCGCCTCTGCTCCAGAGTTCCCCCTGCCCGCACCGGTTGTCCAGGCCGAACTCCTGCAACCGGGCGGCGACCATGCACGAGGCCACCGGATCGGCATCCAGCACACGCAGCACCTGAGCAAGATCTCGATTAGCGAGCTGCCGCGCAGGGGCATATTTGGCCCGTCGCGCCGGCTCCAGCAGACTCCGCACGATGACAGCCTGCCACGAACCGGCGCGATGCGGTATGGCTATGCCGAAAGCCCTGGTGAGCGGCGCTCAGCTGACGGTGACGACCGGTTCGCCGGAGACCGCGTCCTCGCCCATCTCCTCGGCGATGCGCAGCGCCTCTTCGATGAGCGTCTCGACGATCTTCGCCTCCGGGACGGTTTTGATGACCTCGCCCTTGACGAAGATCTGGCCCTTGCCGTTGCCGGAGGCCACCCCCAGATCGGCTTCGCGCGCCTCGCCCGGTCCGTTCACCACGCAGCCCATGACGGCCACCCGCAGCGGCACCGTCATGCCCTCCAGGCCCGCGGTTACCTCGTTGGCGAGCGTGTATACGTCGACCTGGGCGCGCCCGCAGGACGGGCAGGACACGATCTCCAGCTTGCGCGGGCGCAAATTCAGCGATTGCAGGATCTGCCCGCCGACCTTCACCTCCTCGGCGGGCGGCGCGGACAGCGACACCCGGATCGTGTCGCCGATGCCGTCGGCCAACAGCGCGCCGAACGCGACCGCCGACTTGATCGTGCCCTGGAACGCCGGGCCCGCCTCGGTGACGCCGAGGTGCAGCGGGTAATCGCACTGCGCGGCCAGCTGACGGTAGGCCTCCACCATGATCACCGGGTCGTTGTGCTTGACCGAGATCTTGATGTCGCCGAACCCGTGCTCCTCGAACAGGCTCGCCTCCCACAGCGCCGACTCCACCAGCGCCTCCGGGGTGGCCTTGCCGTACTTCTCCATCATCCGCTTGTCCAGCGAACCGGCGTTGACGCCGATGCGGATCGGGATGCCCGCGGCGCCCGCCGCCTTGGCGACCTCCCCGACCCTGCCGTCGAACTCCTTGATGTTGCCGGGGTTGACGCGCACCGCCGCGCATCCGGCGTCGATCGCCGCGAAGATGTAGCGCGGCTGGAAGTGGATGTCGGCGATCACCGGAATCTGGGATTTCGCCGCGATCGTGGCCAGCGCGTCCGCGTCCTCCTGACGCGGGCAGGCCACCCGCACGATGTCGCACCCCGACGCGGTGAGTTCCGCGATCTGCTGCAGGGTGGCGTTCACATCGTGCGTCTTGGTCGTGGTCATGGACTGCACCGAGATCGGGTGATCACTGCCCACCCCGACGTTGCCCACCCTCAACTGGCGGGTCTTACGCCGGGGAGCGAGCACCGCAGCGGGCGCGGTCGGCATCCCCAATCCGATTGTGCTGGTCACCTTCGGCTGCCTACTTTCGTCGTGTCCGGCCGGTTGGTGCCGAGTCTAGCCTTGGCGCACGACGCCCACCCTGTGACAGCAACGACAAGGCTTCCCCGGTTGACCGCGCCAGACTACGTCGCGAGCCGCCCCGCACGCCCGGCGGCCCCGGTCAGAACAGCTTGATCGGGTTGACGATATCGGCGGCCAGGGTGAGCAGCATGTAAGCGCCGCCGATCACCACGACCACGTACGTGGCGGGCAGCAACTTCAGGTAGTTCACCGGTGCACCGGGCGCGAGCCCCTTCCAGCCGCGGATGGTGTTGCGGATCTTCTCGTAGATCACCACCGCGATGTGGCCGCCGTCCAGCGGCAGCAACGGCAGCAGGTTGAAGATGCCGAGGAAGAAGTTCAGGCTGGCCAGCACCAGGATGAACATGTTCCACAGGCCGCGTTCCGCGGTCTCGCCACCGATCTTGCTGGCGCCGTACACGCTGACCGGGGTTTCCGGATCCCGCTCACCGCCGGTGACCGCGTCCCACAGCGAGGACACCTTCGCAGGCATCTCGGTCAGCGAGTCCACCGTGCGCACGAACATGTCCCCGGTGAACGTGGCCGCGGCGGGAACGGCGCCGAGCACGTCGTATTGCACGGGTTCGTAGCGTTCCGGCGCCACACCGATGGCTCCGACTTCGCGACCCGCGCCACCGCCCTCGGGGTAGCGGATGACCCGCTCCGGGGTGACGGGAATACTGAGGGTGCGGCCGTCCCGCTCGACGACGTAGGTGAACGGGCCGGTCTGCTTCTGCGTCTCGGCCTGGAACTGGCGCCAGGTGTCCACCTTGACGCCGTTCACCTCTTTGACGATGTCGCCGCGCTGCAATCCGGCGCGCTGCGCGGGGCCGGTGCCGGTGCACGGTTCGCTGGAGCCGTCCGGCTTGCCCTGCGGCACGCAGCTCATCTCGCCCAGCGCGGTGGCCGGGGGTTCCTTCAGGTTCGGCAGTCCCCAGCCGATGGCGAGCACCACGATCAGGATGAAGCCGAGGACGAAGTTCATCGCGATGCCGCCGGACATCACGACCAGCCGCTTCCAGGTGGCCTGGCGGTACATGGCGCGGTCGAGTTCTTCCGGGCGCAGTTCGTCGAGCGCCGTCATACCCGCGATATCGCAGAAACCGCCGAGCGGAAGCGCCTTGAGGCCGTATTCGGTCTCACCGCGGCGGAAGGAGAAGATCTTCGGTCCGAATCCGATGAAATACCGCCGCACCTTCATGCCGGTCGCCTGGGCGGTCCACATGTGCCCACATTCATGCAGCGCGATCGACACGGTGATGCCCAGCGCGAACAGCACGAACCCCAACGCGAACACCATTTGCTCTACAGCCCTCCTGCGTTTGCGCAGCTCGAATATCCCGCACGCACGCGTCCGCTCCTGGCCGCGAGCACTCTGATCACCCTAATGGGTGCTGTCGGACGTAGCCCGTCTTCAGCCCGCGAATGGCCGGAGCGAAGGCGGAGGTACGCCTAACCGGACACAGTCGTGTCCTGTGTGTTCAGTGTGCCAGGACGCCGTCGCTTCGCGCGTCCGATCCGGCGTGCGACGGTGTCAGCCGCGTACCCGGGCGGCGGCGAACTCCCGCGCCCAGGTGTCCGCGGCGAGCACCTCGTCGAGCGAATCCGGCTCGGCGCGCCACTGCTCGGCGGCCTCCACCGCGGCGGCCACCGTGCCGACGATCTGCGGGAAGCGGATGGCTCCGTCCAGGAAAGCCTGCACCGCGACCTCGTTGGCGGCGTTGTAGACCGCGGTGACGCTGCCTCCCGCCTGCCCGGCCGCACGGGCCAGCTCGACCGCGGGGAAGACACCGTTGTCGACCGGTTCGAACGTCCAAGTGGAGGCGGTGCCGAAATCGCAGGAGGCGGCCGCGCCCGGCACCCGGTCCGGCCAGCCGAGCGCCAGCGCGATAGGCAGCTTCATGTCCGGCGGGCTGGCCTGGGCGAGCGTGGAGCCGTCGGTGAAGGTGACCATCGAGTGCACGATCGACTGGGGGTGCACGGTGACGTCGATGCGATCGTAGGGAATCCCGAACAGCAGGTGGGTCTCGATCAGCTCGAGCCCCTTGTTCACCAGCGAGGCCGAGTTCAGGGTGTTCATCAAGCCCATCGACCAGGTGGGATGGGCCTTGGCCTCGGCGGGCCCCACCGACTCGAGCATGTCGGCGGTCCAGCCGCGGAACGGGCCGCCGGACGCGGTCAGCACCAGCCGGTCGACCTCGTCGGCACGGCCGCCGCGCAGGCACTGCGCCAGCGCGGAATGTTCCGAGTCCACCGGGACGATCTGCCCGGGGGCGGCGGCGCGTGTGACCAGGGACCCGCCCGCCACCAGGGATTCCTTGTTGGCCAGGGCGAGGCGGGTGCCGGACTGGAGGGTGGCCAGCGTCGGTTCCAGCCCGAGCGAACCGACCAGGGCGTTGAGCACGACGTCCGCCTCGGTGCGGCGCACCAGCTCGGTCACCGCCCCCGGGCCGCCCAGCGGCAGGTCCAGCCGCTGGGCCGCGGCCGGATCGGCGACGGCGACGTTGCGCGTGCCCGTCGCGGCCATCTGGGCGGCGAGCAGCTCGGTGTTGCCGCCGCGCGCGGCGAGTCCGACCACCTCGAAGCGGTCGGGATTGGCGGCGATCACCTCGAGCGCTTGGGTGCCAATGGATCCGGTGCTGCCCAGGAGCAGGACTCTCACGATGTCGGACACGACTTCATTGTGTCCTACCGCCGGAAAGCGTCCGACGGGGCGCGGGCCGACTTACAACGACGCGCCGTCGTATGTCACGATATGCGGCAGCAGCTCATCGAGTGTGTACCGGAATCGCGGTACAAGGAACAGCTAAGGAGCGATCGTGGCCGCCACGGAACTCGAACACGCCGACACCGAGCGCGTCGTCACTCGCGTGGATCCCGCCGAAGTTCCCTCCGCCGCCTGGGGTTGGAGCGGCGAGTCGCGTCGCACCTTCCGGATCGCGGGCTGGATCGTCGCGCTGATCCTGCTGGCCATGCTGGTCGGCAACCACAGCGGCAAGATCGAGGACATCTTCCTGGTCGGCTTCGCCGCCCTGATCGCGGGCATCCTGATTCGCGACTCCCTGCTGCAGCGCAAGCCGCGCTAGTTCTCCCTCCGGAAAGTCCTCTCGCACAACTTCATTCGTCCTGTACCGCGCGCAGGCAGCCGGTACCGTGTGCGTCCGAGGTCCGCGTCCCAGCCGGGTCGCGGACCTCTGTTCTCTGTCCGCACAACCCTTAGGACGCAATGATCAAGACCTGTTCGGCCGCCCTGCTCGCCGCGAGCGCGTTCGGTTCGCTGCTGTTGCTGCCCGCCGCGCCCGCGCATGCGCAGTCACCGGCGTGCGGCGCGGCCATCGACGCGATCAACGCCGCCATCGACGAATCGGGCGGAAATCTGGACCCGACCGTGCAGCAGTCGCTGGCCACCAAGCTCTCGGCCATCGAGGCCGAAGGCGCGGAGAAGGCCGCCATCGCCGGATACGCCCACGCCCTCACCGATGACAAGGTCGCGAACATGGACGCCGCGACCGACGAACTGAACCGGGTTTGTAAGGGCTGATCGCCGGGCGGCGCGGACCCTCCGGGGTTCGCGCCGCCACCCCCTGAGCACGAATCGGCTAGCGCCCGCGCCGCCGCGCGGGTTTCTTCGCGGCAGGACCCGCACGACCGCCCGTCTTCTTGGCCGGGGGCTTCTTCCGTGGCTCGTTCTGGTCGGGGCGGGCGGCGGCTCGTGAGCTTCGCTCGGAGCGGCCGCGCACGACGCCGATGAAATCCTCGACCGGATCGGTGGTGCGATCGGCGGGCCAGGCCAGCGCGATCTCGGTATCCGGGACGTCGAGCATCGTGCGATAGACGAGGTCGCGGCGATGGTGCAGGCGAGCCAGCGAGTGCGGCACGATGGCCGCGCCCCCGGCCGCGGCGACGAGTTCCAGCGCGCCGCCGACGGCGTCGAGGTCCGAGGTGTCCTGCACGTGCTCGTCGGCCAGGTCCTTCACGCGTACCTCGTCGAACACCGAGAGCGGGTGTTCCTTCTGTACCACGACGACGGGAACCTCCCGATAGAGCGGGATCGCGCTCATGCCTTCGCGATCGATCGGCAGCCGGACGAAGCACATGTCGACGCGCCCCTCCCGCAGGGCCGTCTCCTGTTCCGCCTGCGCCAGCGCGATCACCTCGAGCGGGGTGTCGGGGAAGCGCTCGGCCCAGATCCGGGTCCATTTGGACACCGTGACGCCCGGCACGAAACCCACTCGCAAGGCGGCAGGAGCCTCCGGCCGTCGCGCCGCGGACTCGGTCCGGCCGATGATCTCGCGCGCCTGCTCCAGTAACTCCCGTCCGCCGTCGGTGAGCCGGGTCGGTTGCGCGCCGGGCACGAAAAGCTTCGTGCCGAGTTCGTTCTCCAAGTCGATGACGGTATGGCTCAGCTTCTGACGCGAGATGTGCAGCGATTTCGCCGCGCGCGCGAAGTGCAACTCCTGCGCGACCGCGACGAACCAGCGCAGGCGCACGACATCGATCGACTCCAACCGGCTCATTCGTGGAAGCGTATGCCACCAGGCGATGTGTGCCGCTCGCGCCGCCGGATAGCCGACTGCCCCGCCTACGCTCCTGCGGCCGCCCCGCCGCCGCGTAGGCGAGGCGGGACTGCGGACGAATCCGTCCGGCGGCGCCCGTTAGGCTGTTCCGGTGAGCCCGGACAAGAAACCGCAGACGATGAAGCCGTTGACGGCGGCGAGCAAACTCGGCATCTACCTTCCGGCCGCGCCCGAGGAGTTCCGCAACGCGCCGATCTCTCGCGCTCAGCTGGACGCGCTGCGCAACGATCCCCCCGAGTGGCTCACCGAATTGCGCCGCACCGGCCCGTTTCCCCGCGACGTGGTGGCCCGCAAGCTCGGCGTCTCCAACACCGGCTTGACCCGCGCCGAGGTCTCCGACCACCTCACCGCCGACGAGATCGACGCCCTGCTCGCCGACCCGCCGGAATGGCTCCTGCGCGAGCGCGAGAACTACGCGGCGGTCCGCGCGGAGGATGCCCGCATCAAGGCGAAAGAGGCCGAACGCCGCGCCGCCACCAACCGCCCGGCGAAGAACCGCGGCTAGGTGTCCGATAGGCGGCGGCTGATCCTGTCTACGTAGTAGGGGCCGTATCTAGCCTATCAATAGCTGGTGGTTTCTCACTCCGGACCGGGGATCTCGTATAGCTCCAGTGGGCGGCGAGACCAACGATCCTTTTGCCATCAGCTTGCGGATGCCTAGAACCACCCGCAGTGAAACCACGACGTTACACCGGGAGGTGTGTACTTCGCCCCCGCGCTCGACGGATCACCAACGTGCCGCCCAAGGACAGCGGTCAGCTATACAACTTTTCGTATCGAGCGTGACCACTTAGGCGATGTTGTTCATTTCAGAAGGGGGAGAGTGGAGTGATGATTTCGAAGCCGAGATAATGCGTCTTTCGAGAGATAGTGGGTAAACGTCTTCTGTTGATCCATTATTCGAGCTACAGCATCAACAGCTCTGCGCCGAGCCTCGCTAGCGCCATACCCGGTGCGTCGACCGATGCCCTCAAAGCTATACGCCGTTACATCCGAGAAACTCTTTGATTTGGCGAGATTCAAGCCAAGGTTGTCATCAGGAAGGTAGAGGACAGTAGGGACCAGGTCGTAGGCAGGCGCAAGCGTTGGAGTACGACCATCATTATAAACGACCGCCCAGTTTTTCAAGTGCGCATCGCCATTACCAATTAGCACATTTAGGACGATTCTATCAACCACCTCACCAACCGACTCCACTCCGACGAGACCACTGATCAATGTCGCGACCATCTCGAAGTTCGCCATTCGATACTTTGCATCCTGCTTGGCCGTTGGTATATCGATAATCTGGGCTAACTCCTCCATATGAACGCGCAGATCATTGGTTTTGCGATCGAATCGATGTACTGCAAGAGCTTGCCCGTGAGCATTTCGAGAGTAGTCCTCGAGTCCCGATACAGATGTGACATCTACGAGAAATCCATCGGCACTATTGATACCCGCAACTGCAGCGAGTTTGAGGGCGCCCAACTCCGCTTCGGGGACCCCGAAAATCCAGGCCGGCCGTCCGGAAACTTCAAAATTATATTTCCCACTCTACCTCGCGCAGGTACGGTCAAGCCTTTTTCATCGCCAGATACCGAGAACTTTAATTGCACGCCAGCGAGGCTAAACTTAAGCAGGGGGTCATCTGCATCCACTTCCTCCCGCGATACGAGTTCGGGAAGTACAAACTTCTTGGCGCCATCAAGCGGGTTAACTCGCACAGCGCCCGGCAGATCGTTTGCTCCGAGTCTGAGAAGTAACCGATATTCGTTCTTGCTGCTACTTCCGGCAGTCTGCGCGACTAATTCTCGGACGCGCCCTTCAGGCAACAAGTGTCCAAACCAGCGTGGCAGTGCCACGTGAGCGGTTGGGCGCCAGTATCGCCCATGTTCTTCAAATGCCTGCCCCAATATCGGCCGGTGCAGACTATTCCAGTAGGCATCGACAAATTCGAACCAATTGCGATTCTTCGAGTGATGTAGATAACCAACCTCGACCCAAGATCCACTGGGATTTTGAAGCTCGACTACCGCAGCCGAATCCAGTACCACTGCTACTCCTCGGCTTCACCCAGTATGAGGAGGTCCTCCAGTGGAGGTCGAATAATCGCTCCTGGTTCGACTCGAACGTGGACGAAGTCATTCACCACTTGCTGGAGCTTCTCACCTCGCTTAGAAATAAACCCTTCCTCATCACCTAACTTGAGGCGCTCTAGAGCTAGAGTATCGATGAGATGACTCTCAAGCACCGTTTGATCACCGATATCCGTTATGGAGGGAGCGTCTATTGGCCAGAATCCACGAGAGGCTGCATTCGTACGCCCCGTCCGCGTGAACTGCGTAACAGCGTTAGTGCCATTTTTTTCTAGGAGTGCAGCTAAATCTATTTCACCGCCATCGACTCCGCGCGGCTTGAGCGCCGCAAGCGCTAGAAGAATCAATCTCCCATTGCGCTCGTTGGTCTTGAAATTGTCAAGGCGAGGCACCACAGGTATCCGATCGGGTATCCTCTCCAGCAATGCCTTTACTGCCTCATATTCACTTGGAGCTTTTTCCACCTTGAGCTTAGCCGGATTGACAGACATGATTGCTCTGCGGAGAGTTGGCGTCTGCCCCGATTCCTCGCCGAACCCATTAGCCCAGCCCCGCCACAGCCATCGAGCCAGCAGTCGGAGATTCCAAGGCGACGGATCGGTGTGCAAATGGAAGAAAGCCGCAAGGACAGGTAACGGAAATGCGTTCGGCATCAACGCCACATGCGCTACACCCTCGAACTGCAAGAATTCTACCGCACGCGCAAGTGCGCGTTCGGTGTGATCATACCAGTCCGCCGCATCCTCACCCTCCTCGAATTCCTCGCGAACATCCCGGCCGACATTGCCGCCCCGAATCGCTAACAAGCTCTGCACAATCCTATTTTCTGGAATACGTCCAAATCCGGTAGACTCCAGTTCGCTCGCCACCCCGGCGGGGCTACCTGGCGTATTTTCGCGCGCAAATAGGGCGTTGAAAACATCGGCTCGTTTTATAGGTTTTCCAGCAGAGTTGACCCGATCAAAAATCTCACGCAAAAGTTCCCGATCATCGCTAGTCACGACGTATGCTGGGACCTTGTAGTCCCGCAACGCTGCACCCAGCCGGTCGGCAGCCTCAAAATCTTCCGGATCCAGTTCGTCCGCATGCTGCCGCAGCCAGTTCAATAACGATCGCGTTTCACGGGCCTCACTGACTGGAATAGCCTGACGCGGAGCTATACCTCGGCGACTGTTGACGAACTTCTCCGCAGCCAAATCGAAATAGATATCAAATCTGTCGTCCGCATTTCTATGCTCGGCTGTTAACGTAGCGAACCAAGAGGCGATGCGCTGTTGACCATCAATCACCCACAATGCATCTTCACGAGCTTCCGCGAATATAGAGATCGGACCTATATGCGACATCTCTGCAGCAGCTTCATGCTGCCAAAATAGCACTGTGCCAACCGGAAAACCTCGATAGATACTGTCAAACAATTTCTTTACGTCGTCGGTATCCCATACAAAGGATCTTTGGAAACTGGGAATCCGTATAATTCCTTGCTGGGCCATCGACACTAGTTCCGGAATGCTGAATGTCTTCGACCCCTGCTTCAAGGGCGTAGTGGACGCCACAGCTGCCCTTCTCCTCACGACGTGCGAATATTCCCACCGAGTCTACGTCAATGCACTGCACTTTCGGCTCACAAAGGCATGCCCGTTGAACGAGTCAGGCTTCCGCTGCCAGCTGACCGCAGGCGGCGGCGATTTCCTGGCCGCGGGTGTCACGGACCGTGCAGGGCACGCCCTGGGCGTTGACGCGACGGACGAACTCCTGCTCGACCGGCTTGGGGCTGGCGTCCCACTTCGAGCCGGGCGTGGGGTTGAGCGGGATGACGTTGACGTGCACGCGGGAGCCGAGCGCCTTGTGCAACTTCTCGCCCAGCATGTCCGCGCGCCACGGATGGTCGTTGATGTCGCGGATGAGCGCGTACTCGACCGAGACGCGGCGGCCGGTCTTGTCCGCGTAGTAGCGGGCCGCGTCGAGCACCTCGGCGATCGGCCAGCGATTGTTGACCGGGACGAGGGTGTCGCGCAGTTCGTCGTCGGGCGTGTGTAGGGAGACCGCGAGCGTGACCGACAATCCCTCGTCGGCCAGCTTGCGGATGGCCGGAGCGAGCCCGACGGTCGAGACCACGACGTTGCGCTGGGAGATGCCGAGGCCGTCCGGCGCGGGCGAGGTGATCCGGCGGACCGCCGCGACCACCCGCTTGTAATTGGCCAGCGGCTCGCCCATACCCATGAAGACGATGTTGGACAGCCTGCCGGGCCCACCCGCCACTTCGCCGTCCCGCAGCGCCGCGGCCGCGGCACGCACCTGGTCGACGATCTCGGCGGTGGACAGGTTGCGGTTGAGCCCGCCCTGTCCGGTGGCGCAGAACGGGCACGCCATGCCGCAACCGGCCTGGCTGGAGATGCACAAGGTCGCGCGGTCGGGGTAGCGCATCAGGACGCTTTCCAGCAGCGTCCCGTCGCCCGCGCGCCACAATGTCTTGCGGGTCTCCCCCGCGTCGCACGCCACGTGCTTGACCACGCTCAACAACGGCGGGAACAGCGCCTCGCCGATCTTCTCCCGCACCGCGGCGGGCAGATCGGTCATCCGCGCCGGATCGGCCTGCAATCGCGCGTAGTACTGGCGCGCGATCTGATCGGCGCGGAATTTCGGCAGGCCCAGTTCCTCGACGGCCGCGCGCCTGCCCTCGGCATCGAGGTCGGCGAGATGCCGAGGCGGCATGCCGCGGCGCGGAGCGTCGAAAACCAGGGGCAGGGAGACGGTCATAGTTGTTCCATTCTCCCATCCGCCGGAACTACCCGGGCACTCGACCACAGTCGGGGCCGACATGCCCGGTCGGTCGCCGGGAAATACCTGCGGCCACGATAGCTGTCGGCCATGATCGAGATATGTCCACGCACCCCGAATACCCGACGGAGCCGGACCCGGACCTGTCGCAGCGCCAACGCACGACGCCGCCCGGCGCCCCGCCTGTCGCCCCTGTCAAGAAATCACTGTCCTCGCGCACCGGTTACGCCTGGAGCGGGCTCGTCACCGGCGTCTTGATCCTGGTCCTGTTGCTGATCTTCATCCTGCAGAACTTGGAGCAGATCCAGGTGCACTTCTTCTTCTGGGACTTCTCGCTGCCGCTCGGCGTCACCGTGCTGCTGTCGGTGATCGGCGGCGCACTCGTCATGGCCTCGGTGGGCGGCGTTCGTATCCTGCAGTTGCGCAAGGCGGCCAAGAAGGGCTGACGCGCCCGATCACAGCAGCGTCGACAGCACCAGCCAGGAGACGAACGCCGAAGGAAGCATGGAGTCGAGGCGGTCCATGATGCCCCCGTGACCCGGCAGCAAGGTGCCCATGTCCTTGATGCCGAGTTCGCGCTTGATCTGCGATTCGATCAGATCGCCGCAGGTGGCCACCAGCACCAGGCCGACGCCGAGCACGACGCCGATCATCGAGTTGGCCTCCAGCAGCAGCGTCACCGTGAGCAGACCGCCGATCACGCTGAACACCAGCGAACCGGCGAAACCCTCCCACGACTTCTTCGGGCTGATCGAGGGCACCATCGGATGCTTGCCGAACAGCACGCCCGCCACGTAACCGCCGACATCGGAGCAGACCACCAGGATCATGAAGGTCAGCACCCGCAGATTGCCGTCCGGCTCGAGCAGCAGCAGCGTGGCGAACGAGGCCAGCAAGGGGATCCAGGCCAGCGTGAACACCGTGATGGCCGTGTCGCGCAAGAAGTTTCGCGGCGCGGTCCGCAAGCCGTGATCGAACAGCCGCCACACCATGCAGATCAGCGTGGTGGCGGCGAACGCGCCCGCGACGCCGCTGGCCCCGTACGGCCAGCCCAGCCAGAACACCGCCTGGCCACCCGCGATCAGCGGAACCCGCGGGACGAGCACGTCGGCCTCGCGCAGCCGCTTGGCGACCTCCCAGGTGGCCACGCCGACCCCGGCCGCCGCGACGCCGATGAACACTTTCGGCACGAACAGCAGGATCGCGATCAGCGAAAGCCCCAGCCCGAAGCCGACGGTCAGCGCGGCGGGCAGATTCCGGCCCGCGCGCGAACTTTTCGACGCGGGCGCGGGAGCGGGATCGGATGCCGCGGGGCCGCCTAACGGTTCATGACCGGACGCACCAGAGTCGTGCGGGTGCTGTCGCATCGCATCGGCTGTCCCGTTCACCGGCGGCTCCTCTGCCGCACCGGTCGCGGCGGCATTCTCGGCCACGATTGTCCCGTCGCTCAACTCGTCGTTCCGTTCGTCCCCCGCCCGGGCGGGCCTTGGCGCTGTTCCGCCGGCAGTCGCGGTGATCCGGCCTCCTCCGGAGCCGTCCCGCCTGCCGACCGATCCGCGTCAGACCTCGAGCAGTTCGGCTTCCTTGTGCTTGACCAATTCGTCGACCTGGCCGACATACTTGGCGGTGGTCTTGTCGAGTTCCTTCTCGGCGCGCCCGACCTCGTCCTCGCCCGCCTCGCCATCCTTCTGGATACGAGACAGTTCGTCCATCGCCTTGCGACGGACGTTGCGGATGGCGACCTTGGCGTCCTCGCCCTTGCCCCTCGCCTGCTTGGCGAGTTCACGGCGGCGCTCCTCGGTCAGCTGCGGCACCGAGATCCGGATGATGTCACCGTTGTTGGTGGGGTTGACCCCGAGATCCGAGTTGCGGATCGCCGTCTCGATCGCGCCGAGCTGGCCCGCCTCGTAGGGTTTGATCACGACCATGCGCGGCTCCGGCACCGTGATGCTGGACATCTGGGTGATCGGGGTCGGCGATCCGTAGTAGTCGACCACGACCCGGGAGAACATGCCCGGATTCGCCCGCCCGGTGCGAATGGTTCCGAGATCGTCCTTCGCTACCGAGACGGCCTTTTCCATCTTCTCCTCGGCGTCGAAGAGCGCTTCTTCAATCACGACCGTTTCCTCCACAGCGTCGTCATGTCATGATCCGCGGTCCGCGGGTATCAGGACCGAACCAGTGTGCCGATCTTCTCACCGGCGACCGCGCGGGCGATATTGCCCTTGGTCAACAAATTGAACACCAGAATCGGCATCTGGTTGTCCATGCACAAGCTGAAGGCGGTCGCGTCCGCGACCTTGAGGTCGCGCTCGATGACCTCTTTGTGCGTGATCTCGGAGTACATGGTCGCGGTCTCGTCGACGCGCGGGTCGGCGGTGAACACCCCGTCGACCGCCTTGGCCATCAACACCACGTCCGCGCCGATCTCCAGCGCTCGCTGCGCGGCGGTGGTGTCGGTGGAGAAGTACGGCATGCCCATCCCCGCGCCGAAGATGACCACGCGGCCCTTCTCCAGGTGACGCTTGGCGCGCAGCGGGAGGTAGGGCTCGGCGACCTGGCCCATGGTGATCGCGGTCTGCACCCGGGTGTCCACGCCCTGCTGCTGCAGGAAGTCTTGCAGGGCAAGGCTGTTCATCACCGTGCCGAGCATGCCCATGTAGTCGGAACGCGCGCGTTCCATGCCGCGTTCCTCGAGTTCGGCGCCGCGGAAGAAGTTCCCGCCGCCGATCACGACGGCCACCTGCATGCCGGTGGCGACCACCTCGGCGATCTGCTCGGCCACCGTCTGCACGACGTCCGGGTCGAGCCCGACCTTCCCGCCGCCGAACATCTCCCCGCCGAGTTTCAGCAGTACCCGGCGATATCCTGGGCGATCGGTCCCCGGGTCCGTCATGGGTCTCCAGTCTCCTTCGGCGAGGGATTGTCGTTCTAGCGGCGATTCGTTGCGCGCGGCAGGCGCCTGTGACGTAGAGCAAGGCAGAGCGGCATCCATCCTGCCTTATTCGGTTGGAGCGGCAGCAGAAGGCCCCCCGTCAACCGGCGTTCGTTCGGTCGGCGGGGGGCCTGCACGCTGGGGGTGCGGCGAGACTCAGTTCGCGCCGACCTCGAAGCGGGCGAAGCGGGTGACGGTGACACCGGCCTCGTCCAGCAACGCCTTGACGGTCTTCTTCGAATCGGTGACCGACGGCTGCTCGAGCAGCACGACATCCTTGAAGAAGCCGTTGACCCGGCCCTCGGTGATCTTCGGCAGCGCGGCCTCGGGCTTGCCCTCCTCGCGAGCGGTCTGCTCGGCGATGCGGCGCTCGTTCTCCACGATGTCGGCAGGAACCTCGTCGCGGGTCACGTACTTGGCCTTGAGCGCGGCGACCTGCATGGCGGCGGAGCGGGCGGCCTCAGCCGCGGCGTCACCTTCGCCGGTGTACTCGACCAGCACGCCGACGGCGGGCGGCAGGTCGGAGGCACGCTTGTGCAGGTAGGTGGCGACCGGGCCGTCCAGCGAGATGACACGGCGCAGCTCGAGCTTCTCGCCGATCTTCGCGGCCAGCGCCTGCACCGCCTCGTCGACGGTCTTGCCGCCCAGGTCCAGCGCCTTCAGCGTCTCCAGGTCGCCGGGCTTGGCGGCCGCCGCCGCGGCGACGACCTGCTCGGCCAGCTGCTGGAACTCCGCGTTCTTCGCGACGAAGTCGGTCTCGGAGTTGATCTCGACCATGACGCCGTCCTTGGCGGCGACCAGGCCTTCGGCGGTGGTCCGCTCGGCACGCTTGCCGACGTCCTTCGCGCCCTTGATGCGCAGCAGCTCGACGGCCTTGTCGAAATCACCGTCGGTCTCGGCCAGCGCGTTCTTGCAGTCCATCATGCCGGAGCCGGTCAGCTCCCGGAGCCGCTTCACATCGGCAGCGGTGTAGTTCGCCATTCTCGGCGAGCCTCCTTTGGAGAAGTATGAGTGTTGGCAGCGGCGATCACGATGGCACTCGCTCGTGATCGCCGCCGAAACTGTGCGTTACGACGAGACTCAGGCCTCAGCCGAGGCCTCGGCCGAGGTCTCGGTGGCCTCGGCGGCGGGGGCGGCCTGCGCGAGCAGCTCCTGCTCCCACTCGGCCAGCGGCTCGCCCGCGCCCGCCTCCGGCTTCTCGTCGCCCGAGGACGCGCCTGCGCGCGCCTGCACACCCTCGGCCACCGCGGAGGCGACGACCTTGGTCAGCAGGGCGGCGGAGCGGATCGCGTCGTCGTTACCCGGGATCGGGTAGTCGACCAGGTCGGGGTCGCAGTTGGTGTCCAGGATCGCGATGACCGGGATGTTCAGCTTGCGCGCCTCGCCGACGGCGATGTGCTCCTTGTTGGTGTCGACGACCCAGATGGCCGAGGGCACCTTCTGCATGTCGCGGATACCGCCGAGGGTGCGCTCCAGCTTGTTCATCTCACGCGTCAGCATGAGGATTTCCTTCTTGGTGCGACCCTCGAAGCCACCGGTCTGCTCCATGGCCTCGAGCTCCTTGAGGCGCTGCAGGCGCTTGTGCACGGTGGAGAAGTTGGTGAGCATGCCGCCCAGCCAGCGCTGGTTGACGTAGGGCATCCCGACGCGAGTCGCCTCGGCCGCGATCGACTCCTGGGCCTGCTTCTTGGTGCCGACGAAGAGGACGGTGCCACCGTGGGCGACGGTCTCCTTGACGAACTCGTAGGCCTTGTCGATGTAGGTCAGCGTCTGCTGCAGGTCGATGATGTAGATGCCGTTGCGGTCGGTGAAGATGAACCGCTTCATCTTCGGGTTCCAGCGCCGGGTCTGGTGTCCGAAGTGTGCGCCGCTGTCGAGCAGCTGCTTCATGGTTACGACAGCCATAGCTCCCGTATCTCTCTTTCATTTGCCGGTTGACGCAGTGAATCGGCGATCCACTGCCCTGGCGCCGCCGAATCGTCGGACCCGACCGCGAGGGTGGGACCAGCCGGCGATTCCCTGTTCCGAACACGCTGCCGCGAACTCACGTATGTCGAGTTCGATCCGAACAGCGCCGCTATGAACAAGCACGGGTGGCGCGCGAAGTCGGTCCATGCAAACACAGACCGCCCGATCAGTTTACGGCCTCGTGGCACCCAGACCTAAATCGGTTCGATCCGAAGCCTTGACCAGCCGGAACGTCAGCTTTCCACAAGCGAGCGCGTTATCCACATTCCACGAATCGAGCCCTGGGAGCCGCCGCAACCGCGGAAGGCTGGAGCCATGAAACCGCTCTCCACCGCGACCACCTTCCTCGTCCCCCTGTTCTTCGTGCTCGGCATCGTCGCCGCTCCGCCGGTCGGTGCCGAGACTCCTGCCGCGGAGCCCGTGCGCGGGGCGTGCACGGGGTCCGTTTGCCTGCCGTCTCTGTCCGATCTGCTGCGGCGCGCGCCGCTGCCGTTCCGGCAATCCGGGCTCGGTGCGGGCGGGCACGAGCATCCCGAGACGGCTTCCGCCTCCGGCGGCGACCTGTGCGCGCCGCCCGCACCCCTCTGCGGAGCGTGATCGGACCTCCCGGCCCGGCACCGAAGACCAGTTCGAATGCCATGTGGACTCGTCGGCGTATTTCTTCGGCCTTGGCTCTCGGTATCGCCGCGATCGTCGCGACGGCCCCGACCACGACAGCCGGCCCCGAAGGACGGTTCGGCTGGCCCCTGCAACCACGTCCCGCGGTCGAACGGCACTTCGACAAACCCGCGCAGAACTGGCTACCGGGGCATCGAGGGGTCGATCTGGCAGGCGTCGAGGGTCAGGCGGTGCTCGCGGTGGGAGAAGGGATCGTCGTGTTCGCCGGAACCGTGGCAGACAAGCCGGTCGTGTCCATCGATCACCCCGGCGGCCTGCGCACGACTTACGAGCCCGTCCGCGCCGAGGTTCCCGTGGGCAGGCGGGTCGGCCGCGGCACCCGGATCGGGACACTCGAGTCCGGGCACCCTGGGTGTGTGACGGCATGTCTGCACTGGGGAGCCCGCGCCGAGGGCGGTCGGCGCCGCACGCGCGAGTATCTCGACCCCCTCGGGCTGCTCCACCTCACTCCCCTGCGGCTGAAACCGGTGCGTTCCGGAGCCCGAATCGAACGGGGCCGCCCTCGACCCAGCAGCAGCGACCGGTCTCGCCTCACGCTTCCGGATCGCGTCTCCCCTCCCGTTGCGGCGCGACTCTGCGCCTCTGAGCCCCCGCACCGGATGACTCGCTGTTTCCTGGCGCTCGAGTCGTTTCTTCGAGGAGCCCGGAACGATCGCAACCGGCGTGTCGGCGAGCCGGGGGTGGCGGGACCGTGGGCGGTGGGGTGAAGATCGGGGCATGGCGGATGGACGCGCAGGGTCGTCGTTCACGTATTCCCAGGTCGGCGCGACACGAGACGCGGTGCCGGAGGGTTATCACGGTTTACGGCTGCGGCGACGTATCGGTCGGGGACGCGCGCTGTTCGAGCGGGCCGGTGCGGAGATCCTGGCCTACCGGATACAGAAAGGGACCGGAATCTTTCGATCCGCCGACACCCCGACGGCCGAACCCGGTACCTCCATCACGGTGCGGCTCGGACCCGGCCCATTCGGGATCACCGCGCCGTGCCGCGTGGTGTACGTCCTCGACGAGCCGGACCGGCGGGGGTTCGCGTACGGAACCTTGCCCGGACATCCGGCGTCCGGCGAAGAACTGTTCGCCGTCGAATACGACCCCGCCGATGACGCGGTGTACGGACTGATCGTCGCGTTCTCGCGCCCCGCGACCTGGTACACCCGGCTCGGGGGACCCGTGGTACGGCTGATCCAGCGCTTCGTCGCGGGCCGGTACCTCGCGACATTGCCGACGTCGGCCTGACCCGGACACCCGTCGCCGGCCGGGGCTACGGGGTGACGATCGCGAAATCGGGATCGGGAGCGTCGAAGATGCCGACCAGTTCGGCGAGCTTGGTGACGTCTCCCTCGATGACGATGTCGCCCGCGGCTGCCGCGACGCCGAAGTCGTCGCCGGCCAGCAACACTCGGATCAGGGTGGACTTGGCCAGCGTGAACGTGGCATCGGGTTCCGGGAGGGTCATGCCGGGCGCGATGTCGAAGTGGGTGAGGCGGCCGTTGCGCAATTCGAGCCGGTGGGTGCGGTCCTGATCGGTGAGTATCCAGTCCGTCACGAGCCGATGGTTCCACGCCTTGGGGCCGTCGACGCGCAACGCCAAGGCGTCGAAGATCTGGTCGATACTCAGTGCCGCCACCATGGTCGGCGATTCGCTCTTGGTGGGCGTGCCGAACGAGCCGTAGCGCAGCTCGTAGGCTCCGCTGAGATAGAAATTGCGCCAGGTCGCGTTCTCCGCCCCATAGCCCAGTTGCTCGAACGTCGTGGCCTGCAATTGCTTCGCGTCGTCGTTGTCCGGCTCGGCGAAGATGACGTAGTTGAGCACCTGCGCCACCCAGCGGTAGTCCCCGGCGTCGTAGGAGGCCCGCGCCTTGCGCAGCACTTCGTCCGCGCCGCCCATGAATTCCACGTGCCGCCGGGCGGATTCGACCGGCGGGTGCTCCCACAGGTGGGCGGGGTTGCCGTCGAACCAGCCCATGTAGCGCTGGTAGACGGCCTTCACGTTGTGGCTGACCGAACCGTAGTATCCGCGCGTGTGCCAGGCCTGCTCGATGGCGGGCGGAAGAGTGACCAACTCGGCGATCTCCGCGCCCACGTAGCCCTGATTCAGCAGGCGGACGGTCTGGTCGTGCAGGTACCCGTACAGGTCGCGTTGCAGGGAGAGGAATTCCACCAGGCGTTCGGTGCCCCAGGTCGGCCAATGGTGCGAGGCGAAGACGACGTCGGAATCGCGGGCGAACAGGTTGATCGCCTCGGTCAGATATCTCGCCCAGATATGAGCGTCGCGTACCAGCGCGCCGCGCAACGTGAGCACGTTGTGCAGCGTGTGGGTCGCGTTCTCCGCCATGCAGAGGGCGCGGCGGTCGGGGAAGTGGAAGTTCATCTCCGCGGGTGCTTCGGTGCCGGGGGTGAGCTGGAAGACCATCCGTATGCCGTCGATCGTCTCCTCTTGGCCGGTGGCGGTGATGTCGACGGACGGCGGGATCAGCGTGACCGTGCCGACCGACGTGGTCTGACCGAGCCCGGAGCCCACCGCGCCCAGCGGTCCGCGCGGCAGCACCGCGCCGTACATGTACCCGGCGCGGCGCGCCATCGCCGTTCCCGCGTAGATGTTCTCGGCCACCGCGTGTTCCAGGAAACCGGCCGGAGCCAGCACCGGACAGCGCCCTTCCTCGACCGCCGCCGCGGTGGTGACTCCGCACGCCCCGCCGAAGTGGTCGATGTGCGAATGCGTATAGATCAGACCGGTCACCGGCCGGTCGCCCCGATGGGCGCGGTAGAGCGCGAGACCGGCCGCCGCGGTCTCGGCCGAGATCAGCGGATCGATCACGAGAACGCCGGTTTCGCCTTCGACCAGCGTCATATTGGAGATGTCGAAACCGCGGATCTGATAGATGCCCTCGGTCACCTCGAACAATCCTTGTCGCATCGCGAGGCCCGACTGCCGCCACAGGCTGGGATGCACCGAGGCCGGGCAGGGATCCCGCAGGAACGAATAGGAGTCGTTGTCCCACACGACGGTTCCGTCTTCGGAGGTGACCACGCCGGGTTCCAGCGCGGCGATGAAACCGCGCTCGGAGTCGGCCAGATCGGCCGTGTCGGCGAAAGGCAGGGCGGCGGTCGCGCGCTCGTGCTCCGCGACGATGAAGTGGCTCGGCTCGCTCGCTGTGCTCATTGTCGTCCTCCTGTCGTCTCGGCCAACCTTGCTGGGCCGCCGGCCCTTCAGGGCAGCGGTTCGAGAGAACCGGCCGCCGCGGCGGCCAGCGCGACCACGACCACCGCCATCGCCGTCCCGGCGATGACGCGGCCGCCATGGGCGTAGTGGCCTCGGTGAAGCGCGCGGTTGCGCAGGTAGCAGCCCCCGGCCAGCGCCGCCATCGCGATCGCGGCGCCGATGGGCGCGACGGCGGCCGCGCGCCACCCACTGCCGAGCGCCTGATGCATGAACAGCGTGCCGACGACCATCGCCGATACGGCGGTGCGCCGCCAAGCCAGCGCGGTGCGTTCGGCGGACAGATGCGGCGCGCTCATCGCAGCAGCACCGCCACACCCGCCAGCACCGAGACGATCGCGATGCCCGCCGACAGGATCGGCACCAGCACCGTCTCCGGCAGCGGATCGCCGCGCCGCATGGCCACGCCGATGCGCCGCCAGTGCGCGTACGCGCCGACCGCGACGACCGCCGCCAAGACCAGGCAGCTCAACGCGATCGCGCGCCGCAGCCCTGCGATCCGGAACGACTGGACCAGTGTGTGCACAGCGACGCCGCCGGCCAGCAGCCCGAGCGCGGTCCGCATCCAGGCCAGGAAGGTGCGCTCGTTCGCGAGCGTGAAGCGGTAGTCGAGTTCCTCGTCGCCCTCTTCCGATTCGGCTTCCGGATTCGGCAGCGTCACGCCGCCTCGGTTCGGATCGAGCGCCCCGCGGCGTCCGCCCACGTGGGGGTCGGGTGGCCGGCACACGCGTGCCGCGAGAAGGGGCGGCTCCTGGCACAAGGTGTTCTTCCGGCGCGCAGCTTCACGCCGGACCGCACGGTGGTCACACCACCCCACGCTAGCGGGAGGAGTGGAAGCTCGCGGCTGGTCCGCACCGGCCGTGGGAACGCGATCGGTGACGGTACGCGCGCCGGAACGTTCGCCCTGGCGTGCGCGCCAACCCTCGTATCACGCAGAGGACCGGCTGCCGCCTCGAGGGGTTCCATGCCAGTCAGCAACCATGTCTGCCATAGGCAGCCGACCGGACGGCAGGCTCCCGGAAGTCGCCGGTGCTCGGATGGTCGTCGCAGCTCGAAGTCCACTTCATGCGCGCAGATCCGGTCGGTGACGATCACGGGCACACTCCATAACCGAGAGCATTGGCAAATGATCAGCTACGTCAGCGTAACCGGCGCCATGAGCACCGTCCACGCTCCCCGCCCGCCCGTGACCGGGTGGTTACCCAGCGGCGTCAGACCGCGATCGCGTCCTCGAACGTCATGGCCAGTCGCGAGACGGACGAGGACATCACCGCACGCTTCGGCAGGCCGAGCGACCGGAGTTCCGCGGCGATCTCGTGGTCCCCGAGTGTCAGCTCGGCCCCGCCGAAACGCGCCCGCATACCCGAAGGCCGCATCTCCCAGCGCGTGCAGCGGGTGACGCCATCGATGTGCGAGTAGGCGTCGAAGGAGGACCCGGTGGCGCGGTTCGGAGTCGCGAACCCGGGCCGAATCGCGAGATCGGCGATGAGCTGCCCGTTCTGGTGCAGCGCGCCGGTGCGCGTCCGGCCACCGTGGTCGACGGCGAATTCGGCGAGTTCTTTGGGAAATCCCCAGATACCGCGTCCTGCGGCGAGGGTGAAATCACCGTCGACCGGCAGCCGGTGGATCAATACGCCGGCCTGCCCGGCCACCAGCGCCCGCAGATCCCCGAATCCCGAGGCCGCGCCGGCGGTGTGGTGGCGCACCATGAACGAGACGCCGAACTCGTTGTAGGGGCCCAGATCGCCGTCGACGTAGTCGACGAAGACCAGCGTGCACATCGCCCGCCCGCCCGGCAGCCGGAGCAGCCGCAGGCCGGAGTAGTCGATGAGGCGCTGCGCCGGCCCGGCGGGCACCAGATAGGTAGCCATGAACGCGTGCGCGAGCCGGATGCGGACCGGCATGCGCACCTCTCGGCCGAGGACGGTGTGCGTACTCACGGAGACGCCTTTCTGCACAACTGCGGCAGACTGCGCCGCGTTGCCGCGCACATGCCGCGAGAAGGTCTATAGAACAGGTATCAGTTTGTTCGCACGATACCGTCGATCCGCACGGTTTATACCAAAAATAACCTGTTCCAGTATTTCCCCGGTCACTCGCCCGATACCCCAGTTCGGGCCGACCCCGGAGATTCGGACATCGCGCGCAGGCGCGCCTGCAAACCATCGAGGACGCAAAGCAAGCCGAAGTCGAAGGCCATGGCCCGCCCCGCCTCCTGATCGGTCGGCACGCTCGCCCGGTAGTCCGCGAGCATCTCGGGATAGCCGCCCGCTACCTCGTCCATCACGCGCAGTATGCCGTCGGTGTCGACCTCGGCCCCCTTCGACGCCTTCTCCCAGGCGATTTCGGGAGTCACCTGGCCGAGGACGAAACACATCACCGTTCCACTGGCCAGGTAGATGTCCACCCCCTCGAAGCCCGCCCGCACGAAGGCGCGGCGCAGCCGATCACTCAGCCGCAGCGAGTTGGGACCGATACTGGGCAGCTGCCCGACCAACGAGACGCTCCACGGATGCTCGCGAATGGACGCGCGGAGGCTGTACGCGAAAGTGGTGAGCAATTCGCGCCAGGACGCCTCTTCGGGCTCCGGAATCTGCACCACCCCCCAGAACTGGTCGAGCACCAATTCCAGCAGCTCTTCCTTGTTGGAGACGTGCCAGTAGAGACTGGTCGCGCCCGCGCCCAGCTTCGCGCCGAGCTTGCGCATGCTCAGCGACTCCAGACCTTCGGCGTCGAGGATCTCGAACGCCGCGGCGATGATCTGCTCCCGGTGCAACCCGGATGTCCTGGGCTG
Source organism: Nocardia exalbida NBRC 100660 (assembly GCF_000308575.1). Taxonomy (GTDB): domain Bacteria; phylum Actinomycetota; class Actinomycetes; order Mycobacteriales; family Mycobacteriaceae; genus Nocardia; species Nocardia exalbida. Next base: position 27,202 of record NZ_BAFZ01000082.1, read on the forward strand.
GCGGGGTTGCTTGGTCCATACCGAGGCGAACTGCTTGGTCACGACACGATCTTATAATCCCTCGCACAGCGTTCGAGTTTCTCGTACGCTGTGCGAGTGGAATCGAACGTTGTACGAGACCCCCGCCGCTGGTGGGTCCTGGGGGTCCTCTGTCTGTCCTTGCTCGTGCTGATGCTCGACAGCACCGTGCTCAATCTCGCGATCCCGTCGCTGATCCGGGAGCTAGGCGCCACACCGGCGGACGTGCAGTGGATTCTGGACGCCTACGTGCTGGTCTTCGCCGGGCTCCTGCTCACCGCCGGAAGCCTGTCCGACCGGTTCGGCAGGCGACGAGCGCTGATCACGGGCCTGGCCGTGTTCGGGGTGGCGTCGCTGGCGGCCGTGCTGGCGACCGAACCGTGGCAGGTCGTGGCCGCCCGCGTCGCGATGGGCGTCGGCGGGTCGCTGTTGATGCCGTCGACCCTGTCGATCCTCATGACCACCTTCGCCGAGGACGAACGGCGCACGGCGATGGCGGCCTGGTCGACGGTGTCCATGGTCGGCATCGTCGCCGGGCCCACGCTGGGCGGCTTCCTGCTCCAGCACTACTGGTGGGGGTCGGTGTTCCTGCTCAATATCCCGGTGGCGGCGCTCGCGATCATCGCCGCCGTCGTGCTGATGCCCGAGACCACCGGCGAACAACGGCCGGTGGACCTCGTCGGCGTTGTCCTGTCCGTCGTAGCGCTGAGCGCGACCGTCTACGTGATCATCGAGCGGGAGTGGAACATCGGGGTGATCGTGCTGGCCGTCCTCGCGGCGGCAGGCTTCGTCGTCTGGGAGAGCCGCTCGGCACATCCCATGTTGCCGTTGGCGGTATTCCGCAGCCGGGATTTCACGGGCACCTCCCTCACTCTGCTGCTGATGGTCTTCGGCATGGGCGCGGTCATGCTCATGCTCACCCAGTACCTGCAGTTCGTGCTCGGCTACGGTCCGATGAAAGCCGGGCTGGCGTTGCTGCCGTACGCCGTGGCGGCGGCGGTCTGCAACGGCCTCGGCGCGACACTGGGCAAGACTCTGAGCAACAAGACGCTCATCGTGTCGGGACTGCTCGTCATGGGCGTGGCCTTCGGCATCCTCGCGGCCGGGAGCGGATACCTGTGGGTTCTGGTCAGCATGCTGGTGATGGGCGTCGGCGGCGGTCTGGCGGGTCCGGCCGCCTACGCGGCGATCATGAGCGCGATCCCGCTCCAGCACGCCGGTGTGGGCTCCGCGATGAACGACACGATCCAGCAGGTCGGCATGGCGATCAGCATCGCCGTCCTCGGTAGCGTGCTGGCCGGCGTGTTCACCTCGAACATGCCCGCCGACGTTCCCGACGCGGCGCGCGAATCCATCGGCGCCGCCTTCCAGCTGGGCTACATCGAGCCCGCCAAGGACGCCTTCACCGCCGCCATGTCCGCCGGGGCCTGGATCAGCGCCGGATTCAGTGTCGCCGCCGCCCTGCTCGGCGCGGTCCTGCTGCGGGCGCCGCGGCCGCAACCGGCCCAGCAGCCGGAAACCGCTCCGGTCGCGCACGGCTGATCATGTCGGCGACCGGCGCTGGACCGGTGAAAGTCCACCGGTCCAGCGCTGCGCCCACGGCCCGCAGACCGCGCAGAATAACGACTCCGGTGTCTCGTCGGATCACCCGGTATGAATGATTCCGACCCCGGGGCTGATGGTCTCCCGCGCGCCCGCCGACAAGAGTTGGTGGTGTGTTCACAATGACGGCCTTCAACCAACGAGGGCTGGTGAAGCAATCAATCGATGGAGACATCATGATCACGAACAAAATGCGCGCAACGGCAGCGGCGGTAGCGCTCACACCGATCATCGCCCTGGGTTCAGGTCTTGCTTCCGCCGCACCGGAGGTAACCCCGGGACCTGCGCAAGTAGCGGATCAACCGGTACCGGTTCAGGTCGAGCCCGCGACATTGGGCCTGATTTGGCCGCTGGGTATTTTCTGCGCTCCTTTGTTGCTGCTACCACCGGTGGTCAACGCGGTCGCCGTGTTCGTCTGCGCCGCTTGATCGCATTCGTAGGCAGCGCCTCGAAGACGAGTGCGCCTCGGGTTGTGCCGCACACCCGAGGCGTCTCGTTTGTGTCGGCCGCTCCCCGCGCCGGCTATGCATCGAGACGTGAGCAAATGATTTCGTTCCGGACCGCACGGAGGCGCCCTGACCGGGAAACATCTGCGAATCAATCGTGACGAACCGATTAGTGCGGTTGAATTACCGGATGACCAAGTTCAGGAAACTCGTGGGCGCTGCAGCGGCTCTGACCGCGGCCACAGCGCTGTTCGGGGCACCCGGGACCGCGCACGCCGAGACTCCATCCGTTCTGGGTGGCGGCTCCGGCATCGTCGTCGGCGGTCAGAACATCTGCACGCTGACCACGATCGGGCGCGACTCCGGTGGCCGGCTGGTCGGGTTCACCGCGGGGCACTGCGGGGACGCGAACGCCGCCATCGTCGCCGAGGGCAACCGCGACGCCGGTACCGTCGGCACCATCGCCTACTCCGACGAGACCATGGACTATGCCGTGATCGAGTTCGACCCGGCGAAGGTCGCGCCGGTCAACCAGGTGGGCGGAACCACTATCACCGCCATCGGCGGCCCCGCCCGACCGCCGGACACGGTATGCAAGGAAGGCCGGACAACCGGCCGGACCTGCGGTGCAGCCTATGGCGACGTGTTCACCGGCGGCGATAGGACATGGACCCAGACGTGCGTTGTCGAGGGCGATTCGGGCGCGCCGCTGGTCGTCGGGAGCACGCTCGTCGGCATGGTCAACGGCTACTTGGCCATCCCGTGCCTGGGACCGCAACTGGGCACCGACATCACCGCGGTCGTCGCCGACGTGAACGCGCGCGGCGGCGCGGGCGCGGGTTTCCAACCGATCTGATTCGTCCCGGACCGCCGCTGACGATCCCAGCCGGAGCCTTACCTCTCCTGGTCGCTGACGATGCCTAATTCGACCGCGCGTTCGACCAGGAACAGCCGTTTCTGATTCGGCGGTAGGGCTTCGACCTGGAATATCCGGAACAGCGCCCGCATGTGCGTCTTGACGGTCGAGAGACTCAGGCACAAATCGTCCGCGATCTGACGGTTGGCGGCGGGATACGAATACCCGTCGTGCGCGTCGTAAGGGCGGCACAGCGCCTCCAGAACGAGATACTGGGCCGGGGTCAGCGAATTACGGGTGGGCAGCGGAGAATGGGCAAGCGTCATTTCCTCGTCGATGGAGTCTGCCGCCCGGAAGACGAATACCGAACGACCGACGCGAATCGTGTCGCCGGAGCCGAGTTTCCGCCGCCCGCCGACGCGTTCGCCATTGACGAATGTCCCATTCTTGGACAGACCGTCGTCGACGATGACCCAGCATCCGCCCACGCGCTCGATAATGGCGTGCAACCGGGATACGGTCGGGTCGGAAGGCACGGCGATATCGGCCGCGCCGGACCGCCCGATCGTCATTCTGGACGCGCCGCCGTCGAGGGAAATCTCGCGTACCCTTTCCTGCACAACGGGCCGGGGCGAAGTGGAAGGAACGGCAGAACGTGGCCACGCGGACTGCCCCGTCAGTGGGTATAGTCCGCGACGCAGGGCCTGTGGTCCGCTGACCGTAGACATCGTTCGTCTTTCCACTCGAAGTACGTCGTGAACTGCGGGCACTGATTCGCTACTTTAAGGGTGCGCTTCCTCGGGGCCGATCACATACGGATTCGTCTACTTCCCTGCGTGAGCGGGGCTTGAAGCGAACCTCCGGACGCGACAAAAGCGCCAAAACAGACCGATTGGTCTGACAATGGGCGGCCCGGCGGGTGAGCGACCCAGAATGGTCGGATGAATGTGGTCATTCGCCGCGAAGCGAGGCGGACCTCGACGCCTGCACCGCGGTCCCGCGGTACGTCCACCAACGCGACCGGTATCCGGGAGGTCTGGCCTGCTGATCCGGCGGCTTGGCTGTCACCCCCAAGCTCCTCGCGGCGGCCGTGGCGGAGCGCGACCAGATCGTGGTCGGACATGTCGGACTCGGCGCAGGCGGCGTGCTGCCGGAGGTCGTGCGCCGATCGGCGGGCACGGAGTTCGTCGTCTCGGTGATCCGGTTGTATGTCCCTCCAGCCGCGCGTCGAGCAGGCGTGAGCTGACAACTGCTGATCGCGGCCGCGCGCATGGCCGCGGATCGGGGGCAGCGCGCCGTGCTCACGGTCTCGTCCGACGGTGCGGCGGCGAGAGCCATGCACGAACGACGCGGTCGACGGCAGGTGCACACCGGGCCCGGCGGCTGGCGTACCGCGGATGAACGGGAGGCTCGGGTGCACTATTGCGTGAGCCCGTGAGCCGACCGGTTGCCGTTCGTCCGGTGTTGCGCTTACCCGCGCCGGGGACGGAGTACCCCGGCCGGTGTCGCGACATCCCGACCGAGCCGTCAAGCCCGGGGGTGGGCTTGGTCGTGCACTTTCTTGAGCCGATCGATGGAAACGTGGGTGTAGAGCTGAGTGGTGGCCATACTGGCGTGGCCGAGGAGTTCCTGAACCACACGCAGGTCGGCCCCGCCTTCGAGGAGGTGGGTCGCGGCGGTGTGCCGCAGACCGTGCGGGCCGAGGTCCGGTGCGCCGGGGATGGCCGAGACCACCTCGTGCACAACGGTTCTGGCCTGGCGCTGATCCAGACGCCTGCCGCGGCGGCCGAGCAGCAGCGCCCGGCCGGAGGCGGCGGTGGCGAAATCGGGGCGGCCATAGCGCAGCCAATTGCCGACCGCCTCGTCGGCGGGCGTGCCGAATGGAGCGGAGCGCTCTTTGTTGCCTTTGCCGAGCACCCGCACCACCCGCCGCTCGCGGTCCACGTCCTCGATGTCCAGTCCGCACAGCTCGCTGACCCGGATGCCGGTGGCATACAGCAATTCCACGATCGCCCGATCTCGCAGGGCCATCGGATCGCACTGCGCGGCACCGGATTCCGCGGCGTCCATGGCACCCAGCGCCTGTTGCCTGCCGAGTACGGCGGGAAGGACGCGATGCGCCTTCGGCGAACCCAACCGCAGCCCCGGATCGGCGGGCAACCGGCCGGTCCGGGTGAGCCAGGCGGTGAACGTGCGCGCCGACGACGCTCTTCGGGCCACGGTCGTTCGCGCCGCGCCCGCCGCCGCTTGCTGCGCCAGCCATGAACGCAGCAACAGCAGGTCCAGCTCGCGGATCGCCGAATCGGCCGACCGTGTGTACAGATGCTCCAGCAGGGACCGGGCGTCCCCCAGGTAAGCGCGTACGGTGTGCTCCGACCGGTTGCGCCCGAGCCGCAGATGCCTGCCGTACTCGAGCAGCAGCGCTTCCAGATCTTCGGGCAGTTCCTCCATGCTTCCACCGTCGCGACCCGAGGTCCGGATGGCAAGCGACCGCGCCGATCGCGTTCATCCGCGACGCGCCGTTCGGTGCCAACCGCTTTCGTCACTCGTCACCAGTCCCGCCAATTCGAGGGCGGACAACGTCGCACGCACCACCGGAAGTGGCAATCCGCACTGCCGGGACACCTCCAGTGGCAATCGCGCACCGATCCTCGGCAGCGTGGCGAAGACCAAGGCCTCGTCTTCGGTCAGCTGGTCCTCCGGATTGCCGCCTGCCCCCGCCCCGGGAATCGACAGCCGCAACGGCCCCGCCTCGTCGGCGACTTCCTCGGCCCTGGTCACCAGGAGGGCTTCGCCGTCGCGGATCATGCGGTGGCAGCCCACCGAAGCGGCCGAGGTCACCGGGCCCGGCACGGCCAGGGCGGGACGGCCGAGACGGCGTGCCCATTTGACGGTGTTGCGCGCGCCGCTGCGCAGCCCGGCCTCGACGACCAGCACGCCATCGGCCAAGGCGGCGATCAAGCGGTTCCGGGCGAGGAATTGGTGTTTCTGCGCGGTGACACCGGGCGGGTATTCGCTGACCACCAAGCCGGATTCGGCGATGTCGGCCAGCAGGCGCGCGTGCTGCGCCGGATAAGGCCGGTCGATGCCGCAGGCCAGCACGGCGATCGTGCCCCCTTCCACCGCCAGCGCCGCCCGGTGCGCCATGGCGTCAATCCCGAACGCCGCCCCGGAGACAATGGTCCAGCCTTGCGCGGCGAGGTCGCCCGCGATCTCCCCCGTCACCCGGTTGCCGTACCCGGTGCTGCACCGCGCACCCACCACCGCCATTGCGCGCTCACTGGACTCCAGCAGCGAGCGCGGGCCGCGCACCCACAGCACCAGTGGCACGGCGCCGTCCCGATCCCGTCCCGGTTCGAGCTGCGCGAGACCGAGCATGCGCCAGGCGGGCCATTCCGGATCGTCCGGCGTCACCACACGCCCGCCGATCCGGTCGATGGCCTCCAGATCCCGCGCCGCCACGTCGACATCGCGCCGCTGCGCCGTCGGGCCGCGCAGCGGTTCGGGTAGCGCGCACTCCCGCACGGCGCGCGCCGCCTCGACCACCCCCACCGACTCGATGAGCGCCGACAGCGGCGCGCACGGCCCCTGCACCACCCGCGACAGGTACACCCACGCGAGCCTCCGGACGTCGGATTCACCGGCCACGGAATCCGGCCCGCACGCGGGCGCGACAACGACTCCAGGCACATTCGCCGCCGCAGGCTCATCCCCTGCCCCAGGCACACTTACAAGCCCCGTCACGTCCACTGCCGGAGGCACCGCCGCAACCCCGGGCACACTCGCTCGCGCACTCGCGGCCACAGCCGCATTCGCCGCCCCAGCCGCACTCACCGCCCCAGGCACACTCGCGGTCACGGGCACACTCACTGCCCCAGCCGCACTCACGGCCGTGGGCACTTCGTCCAACCCAGCCCGGTTTGCCGCCGCGTGCCCATCTATCGCCCCGGGCGCACTGGATGCACTGGGCACATCGAGCACCGCAGGCTTGTTCACCGCCGCACGTGCGCTCGCGGCCGCGCGAACGTCAATCGCCCCGGCCGCAGGCGCCGCCACAAGGACATCCGCTGCCCTAGGCACACTCGCGGCCATGGGCGCTTCGGCCGCCACAACCGCGCGCTCCATCTGCGGCGCGCCCACCACTGGAAGCGAGTCCCGCGCTGCTGGCACATCCGCCGCCACAAGGGCATCCGTTGCCCCCTCCACGATTGCGACCCCCGGCACACCCGCCCCGATTACCTTCGCGGCCACAGGGAAGTCGGCTGCCCTAGGCATACTGGCATCCGTGGGCGCTTCGACCGTCCCAGCCGCGTGCTCCGTCCGGAGCGCAGGACGCACGTTCCGCGCCGCGGGCGCATCCGCAGCCGCGCCCACTGCGGCAGGCATATCCGCCGCCGCAAACACCTCCGCTGCCGTGCCCGCGGTCGGCTCCCGCGCGCTCATTGCGCGCCCCGCTGACGAAAGTTCAATGCGGCCAGAACGTCCTGTGCGGAGGGCAGATCGCCGCCGCGCAGATCGCAGATGGTCCAGGCGACGCGGATGGCCCGGTCGGCACCGCGCGCGGACATGCGGCCGAGACGCAGCGCGGCCTCGACGGGCGCGAGCGATTCGCGCGGTAGACGGAACCGCTGGCGCAGGATGTGACCGGGAACCTCGGCGTTGGTGAGCCATCCGTACTCACGCCAGCGCTCGGCGGCGCCGCGGCGCGCAGAGGTGACTCGGGCGCGAACGACCTCGCTGCTCTCGGCCGCGTCGGTGCTGAACGCCGCGCCGGATTGCCCGTGCATCCGCACCCATATGTCGATCCGATCCATCAGCGGCCCGGACAGTTTGCCGAGGTAGCGGCGGCGAGCCAGCGGCGCGCAGATGCAGTCGACGTCGCGGGCCGGGGCGCAGGGACAGGGGTTGGCAGCCAAGACGAGCTGGAAGCGGGCCGGGTAGCGTGCCACACCGTCGCGCCGGGCGATGCGCACTTCCCCCTCCTCCAGCGGCGTCCGCATCGCCTCCAGCACCTTCGTGCCGAGTTCGGCGCATTCGTCGAGGAACAGCACGCCGCGGTGGGCCCGGCTGACCGCGCCGGGGCGGGCGGTCCCCGAACCGCCGCCGATCATCGCGGTCACCGAGGTCGAATGGTGCGGGGCGACGAACGGTGGCGCGGTGATCAACGGGTGATCAACGGCGAGCGTGCCCGCCATGGAGTGGATCGCCGTCACCTCCAGCGCCTCGGTCTCCGTGAGCGGTGGCAGCAGGCTCGGAAGACGTTGCGCCAGCATGGTTTTGCCGATTCCCGGTGGTCCGGTGAGCAGCAAGTGGTGCCCGCCCGCCGCGGCGACCTCCAAAGCCCAGCGGGCTTCGTCCTGACCCACCACCTCGCTGAGATCGCCGCCGTGGCGCACCGTATCCGGCAGATCACCGTCCGGCTCGTCGAGCGCGCCTTCCCCGCGCAGCCACGCCACCACGCCGCGCAAACTGCGCGCTCCGAGCACCTCGATGCCCTCGACCAGTCCGGCCTCGGCCATGGTCACCGCAGGCACCACGACCGTCGACCAGCCTGCCTTGCGCGCCGCGAGCACGGCGGGCAGGATGCCGCGCACTCGCCGCACCCGCCCGTCCAGCGCGAGTTCGCCGAGCAGCACCGTCTTCGCAAGCCGTTCGGAGGGGACCGAACCGGACGCGTCCAGCACCGCGACCGCGAGTGCCAGGTCGTAAACGCTGCCCAGTTTCGGCAAGGTCGCGGGCGAGAGCGCGAGCACCACCCGGCCGTCGGGCCACTTCTCCCCGGAGTTCGCCACCGCGGAGCGGACCCGGTCGCGCGATTCCTGCAACGCGGTGTCGGGGAGCCCGACCAGATGGACCGAGGGCAGGCCCTGGCCGATATCGGCTTCGATTTCGACGAGCAGCCCGTCCACGCCGGTGACCGCGACCGAATGCGCCCGGCCGAGGGCCATTCAGAACACCGCCTCGAGATGATCGATGACCGGTGTCCGACCACGCTGCGCCAGCACCGACACCACGTCGAACCGGATGCGCCGCCACGGTCCGTCCTGCTCGGCCAGCCACAGCAGGGCCAGCCGTCGGATCCGTTGCCGCTTGGCGAAGGTGACCGACTCCGCAGGAGTGCCGTAACCCAGCCCCGAACGCGTTTTGACCTCGACGAACGCGGTCACATCCCCGTCTCTGGCGATGAGATCGAGCTCGCCGTATCGGCAACGCCAGTTCCTGGCGATGATCTCCATCCCCGCGGCGCGCAGAAACTCTGCCGCCAGTTCCTCCCCGTGCGCGCCGAGCGCCTGTTTGTCCGTCACCCGGCCAGCGTGCGCGGGGACCGGATCAGCTCAGCGCCGCCGACCTGGGGAATCGGAAAAGCTGTTGATAACCGAGTCGCTGTGCAGAACTCCCGGCCTGCTCACTCGGGCAGCCGCAGGTCCGGCTTCTCCAGCTCTTCGATGTTGACGTCCTTGAAGGTGATGACGCGGACGTGCTTGACGAAGCGGGCCGGGCGGTACATGTCCCACACCCACGCGTCGCTCATCCGCACCTCGAAGTACACCTCACCATCCGCGTTCTGCGGCCGCAGCTCCACGGAGTTGGCGAGGTAGAAGCGGCGCTCGGTCTCCACCACGTACGAAAACTGACCGACGATGTCCTTGTACTCGCGATACAGCGAGAGCTCCATCTCGGTTTCGTACTTCTCGAGGTCCTCGGCACTCATCGGGTGGGACGTCCTCCTTCTCGCCGCATCGCGTCGTATGGTCACATCATCGCGCATGCGCCGCGTCGGTAGCCACTCGGCCAGCCGTACGCTCGTTCGGAAACTGCTCTGACAGGGCTTCGTCCAGTCCTTCGGCCAGTACGGCGTCCGCGACGTCGGCCGCCGTCGCGACCGGCCGCAGCCCGGCGGCTTCGCGCACATTGCGCCAGGATCGGCGGTGCTCGCTGCTGGGTCCGAGGCGGTGCAATGCTGCGGTGTGCTCGGGCGTGTTGTAGCCCTTGTGGGCGGCGAAGCCGTAGCCGGGGAATCGCTGGTCCAGCTCTACCATCATGCGGTCCCTGGTGACCTTGGCCAGAATGCTGGCCGCCGCGATGCAGGCCGCCGCACCGTCGCCCCCGATCACCGGCAGCGAGGGCACGGGGATGCCGGGTACCCGGAATCCATCGGTGAGCACGTAGCCAGGCGTGCGCCCGAGCCCGGCCACGGCGCGGCGCATGCCCTCGATATTGGCGACGTGGATGCCGATCGAGTCGATCTCCCAGGCCGGGATGACGACCACCCGGTAGGCCAGCGCCAGCCGGACGATCACCGGATACAGCTCTTCCCGGGTGGCCTCGGTGAGCTTCTTGGAGTCGTCGAGGCCGGCCAGCTTGTCATATGCCTTCGGAGCGAGCAGGCATGCCGCCACCACCAGCGGCCCCGCACACGGCCCGCGCCCCGCTTCGTCGACACCGGCGACAGGGCCGAGGCCACTGCGGATCAAAGCCGCCTCGAGCGTGCGCAAACCTCCGGCCCTGCGCATCACCACACGCGGCGGCCAACCGTTACCCACCGGCACTCGACCTTGCCCCACCATCCAATTATCCTGCGTCCGAGCGGTCAGTTCTCCTGCGGATTCTCCGCACGCACCGGTCCGATCCGGCCCGGCGGCCAGATCTTGAACACCGCCTTGCCGCGCACGTTCTCCACGGGGATGGTGCCCTGCAGTTCGTCGGTGATATGGGCGCGGGAGTCGGCGCTCTGGTTGCGGTTGTCGCCCATCACCCACAGATGCCCCTCGGGCACTTTCACGGGCTTGAATTCGCGCCCTCCCCCCGGGCCGTAGGGCTGGCCCGGCACGTACGGTGCGAGGTAGCGGGCATACGGCTCGTCCAGGGGCTTGCCGTCCACGATGACCCGGCCCTGCGCGTCGCAGCACTGCACGGTCTGGCCGCCGACCGCGATCACGCGCTTCACCAGATCGTTCTCGTCCGGCGGCACCAGGCCGAAGAACGAGAAGAAGTTCTGCACGCCACGCACGGCGGCGTTGTCCGAGCGGATCGACTTGTAGGTGGTGTTCCACGAGGGCGGGCCGACGAACACGACCACGTCGCCCGGCTGCGGATCACCCCAGTAGTAGCTCAGCTTCTGCACATAGATGCGGTCGCCGGTGCAACCGGCGCAGCCGTGCAACGTGGTTTCCATCGACTCCGACGGAATCACGTACGGCCGACCGACGAACGTGACCATCAACGCGGCGATCACCGCGGCGATCACGATGAGGATCGGCAATTCCTGCCAGAACGGCCGCTGCTTCTTCTTCGGTCGCCGCTTGGCGCGACCTACCCGCGAATTCTCGTCGCCCGACTCGGACACCGACACCGACCCACTTTCGTCTGCCACGCCGAACAGATTAGCCCGGCAGCGAAACCGAAGTCCGATGCCGGGCTGAGGAAGATCTGCTGTGCCGAAAAGCTAGCTCAGCGCTTTTCCTTGATCTTGGCGGCCTTGCCGCGCAGCTCGCGCAGGTAGTACAGCTTGGCGCGGCGAACATCACCGCGGGTCACGACATCGATGTGGTCGATGTTCGGGCTGTGCACCGGGAAGGTGCGCTCCACGCCGACACCGAACGACACCTTGCGCACCGTGAAGGTCTCGCGGATGCCACCACCCTGGCGGCGGATCACGACGCCCTTGAAGACCTGGATGCGCTCCTTCGAGCCTTCGATGACCTTCACGTGCACGTTCAGCGTGTCGCCCGGGCGGAACTCGGGGACGTCGCTACGCAGCGACTTTTCGTCGACGAAGTCAAGGGTGTTCATTTCCATCCTTATGGTTTCGCGCGAACAGAGGACCCTGGCGGCACTCGAAGTGCTCGGCCGGTTCATGCTCCGAATTAGGGGGTGCGCCGGGTCGACAACCACCCAGGGCAACCTGAGCATTGTGCCAGACCGGCGCGCCACGGAAGAAATCGGCCCGGGCGACGGCGCGGCGGCGCCCTCTCAGGTTACGGCCCGCGCGGGGTGCGAGACGGCGCGCCGACCGCCGTGCGTCGCCTCCTGCCCGTTCAGGACTCGGGCGGGAGGATCGGCGACGCGAACACTTCCTCCAGCGGGGTCGGGCCGGTGTAGCGGCGGCACTGGCAACCGACCCATTCCCGCAGGCCGTGCGTGCCCTTACGGGAGATCTCGGCGTGACAAGTGCCGGTGGCGCGGTCGTGCAGCGCCAGGTCGTGACCGCAACCGCAGCGCGCGGGAAGGCTTCCTCCCGGCCGGGCTCGCCGCCGATGCCCGAACCTGCCGCATGCCCAGCCGACACCGACCAAGCCGGCTCCGACCGCGAGACTGAAGGGATCCAACACGGTCCCAGTATACGTATACGCATAGCCTCGGCTCCCACGAATGACGGCATCCGATACCCGCCCGCCTCCCCGGGAGACGGCGGCAAGCCGAGGAGATCGCAGACCCTCGTGCACCGCTGTGACTCGCAGGTCGCGTCGGCGGATGCTCCGCTCAGTGGTTCTGTTCGCCGGAGATCGCGTCCTGGGCGGGCGGCGAGCCGGGCGTATGCAAACCATGGTCGGAATGCCACAGCGAGTGGTGCCGGTGCGGGGCGGGCGGAGCGGGCACGACCGTGCGAGTGAGTTCCGCTTCCGCCGCCGTGCGGACGTGCTCGACGTCCGGTTTCCCCGCGACCAGATCCTGCACGAAGATCTTGGCGCGGATGACCGGGCGGCGATAGCGCCGTTCCCGGACGATGGCCCGGTACATCATGCGTCTGCGGTCGGCGTACCGCCAGCGCGCCCAGGGCGCGCCGGGACGGCTCAGGCGCAGCGCACCGACGAACAGCAGCGGCAGGAAGAACATGCCGAACAGGCCGGTCCATATCTTCCCTTTGGCGATCACGATCGCGGCGAGGGCGAGGTTGACCACCGCGAACACGACGACGAAAGCGCGGACCTCGACGCTCGGGTCGCGCCGGAAGTCGTTGATGTCCAGCATCCACAGCGGGTGGAAGCCGAGCAGCAGCAATCCGGTCACGGCGAGCGCGACGAACACCGCGTCCACCGACGTGCGGCCCTGTTTCTCCCAGTACACGTCGCGCAGATAGAAGATCAGCGCGAATTCGTCGAGAACCAGCGCGGCGCCCACACCGAAGAGCGCGGCGAGGATGCCCGCGGTGGTCATCCCCGCGCTCTGGTACTGGGCGACCATGCCGACCCCGGAGGACAGCACCAGGATCACCCCGAACACCATGTGGTGGATGTGCGTGTCACCGGCCCGCAGATTGCCCGGCCACCAGCGCACCCGCGCGCGGATCAGCCGGACGCTGACGCGGATGACCAGGAATCCGACGATGAATCCGAGCAGGAAGCACAGCAACGGCAGCCGCCCTTGGGCGATCACGTCCTCGTGGAGCCACCGTCGCATGGCCGTTACTCCCTCCCGCGCGTCGGTCTACTGGCCGAAACCCGCCCTGCGCAGCGCGTCCGCCATCGAGCCGCTCGGCGCGGGGGCGTTGCGGCGTTGGTTGCCTCCGCGCCCCTGACCTTGATTGCGGTTCTGGCCCTGCTGCTTGTTCTGGCCATTCTGCCGCTGCCGCTGCTCCCCGCCCGCGGGTCGGCCGCCCTGGCCGCGCTGCCGGTTGTCGCCGCCTTTGGCGGGTGTGCCGGGCTCGTCGTCCAGACGCAGGGACAGCCCGATGCGCTGACGCGCCACGTCCACCTCGAGCACCTTCACCTTGACCACGTCGCCGGACTTGACCACTTCGCGCGGGTCCTTGACGAAGTTGTGCGACATGGCCGAGACGTGCACGAGGCCGTCCTGGTGCACGCCCACGTCGACGAACGCGCCGAACGCGGCCACATTCGTCACCACGCCCTCGAGCACCATGCCCGGTTTCAGGTCGGCGACCTTCTCCACGCCCGCGGCGAACTCGGCGGTCTTGAATTCCGGACGCGGGTCGCGGCCCGGCTTCTCCAGCTCGGCGATGATGTCGGTGACCGTGGGGACACCGAAGCGTTCGTCGGTGAACTCACCGGCGCGCAGCGAGCGCAGCACCGTGGTGTTGCCGATGACCTCCGCGATGGGGCGACCGGTCGATGCCAGGATGCGCCGCACCACCGGATATGCCTCGGGGTGCACCGCCGAGGTGTCCAGCGGATCGTCGCCGCCGCGGATGCGCAGGAAGCCCGCACACTGCTCGAACGCCTTCGGCCCCAGGCGCGGGACGTCCAGCAGCGCGGTCCTGCTGCGGAACGGGCCGTTCTGGTCCCGATGCGCCACAATGCTTTCCGCCACCGAACCGGCGATGCCGGATACCCGGGACAGCAGCGGCACCGAGGCCGTGTTCACGTCGACGCCGACCGCGTTCACCGCGTCCTCGACCACCGCGCCCAGCGAGCGGGCCAGCAGCGATTCGGACACGTCGTGCTGGTACTGACCGACGCCGATGGACTTCGGATCGATCTTCACCAGCTCGGCCAGCGGGTCCTGCAACCGCCGCGCGATCGACACCGCCCCGCGCAGCGAGACGTCCAGGTCGGGAAGTTCCTGCGAGGCGTAGGCGGAGGCGGAGTACACCGAGGCGCCCGCCTCGGAGACCACGATCTTGGTGGGCTTGTTCTCCGGGATGCGCGAGATCAGATCGGCGGCGAGGGCGTCGGTCTCGCGCGAGGCGGTGCCGTTGCCGATGGCGATGAGCTCCACGCCGAAGCGGGCGACCAGCGCGCCGAGCACCGCCAGCGACTTCTCGGTCTGGCCCTGCGGTTTGTGCGGGTAAATCACCTCGGTGGCGACCACCTTGCCGGTGGCGTCGACCACCGCGACCTTCACCCCGGTGCGGTAGCCGGGATCCAGCCCCATGGTCGTGCGGGTGCCCGCGGGGGCGGCGAGCAGCAGATCGCGCAGATTCGCGGCGAACACGTCGACCGCGTCCTTCTCCGCCGCCTGCCGCAGCCGCATCCTGGTGTCGATACCCAGGCTGACCTGCAACTTGGTACGCCACGCCCAGCGCACGGTGTCCAGCAGCCAGGAATCGGCGCGGCGGCCGCGGTCGGCGATGCCGAAGCGGGCGGCGATGCGACCCTCGTAGATGGTGCGCTCGCCCGGCTGCGGCTCCTCGGTGTCGGGCTCGAGGTGCAGTGTGAGCACCTCCTCCTTCTCCCCGCGCAGCAGCGCGAGGATGCGGTGGGAGGGCAGCTTTCCGAACGGCTCGCTGAATTCGAAGTAGTCGGCGAACTTCGCGCCCGCCTCCTCCTTGCCCGCGCGCACGGTCGAGGTGACCTGCCCGCGGTTCCACATCAGTTCGCGCAGCTCGCCGACCAGGTCGGCGTCCTCGGCGAAGCGTTCGACCAGGATGGCGCGCGCGCCGTCGAGCTGCTCGGCGGTGTACTGCGCCGGATCGGTGTTCGGATCCCCGATCAGGGCGTCGGCCACCGGTTCGTGCCCGGCCTCGCGCGCGATCTGCGCCTTGGTGCGCCGCTTCGGCTTGTACGGCAGGTAGATGTCCTCGAGCCGCGCCTTGGTCTCGGCGAGCAGGATCTGCCGGTGCAGGGCGTCGTCGAGTTTGCCCTGGCCGCGGATCGATTCGAGGATCGCGGCCCGGCGCTCGTCGAGTTCGCGCAGGTAATGCAGACGTTCGTCGAGCATGCGCAGCTGCGCGTCGTCCAACCCGCCGGTGACCTCCTTGCGGTACCGGGCGATGAACGGCACCGTCGAGCCCGCGTCGAGCAACTCGACGGCGGCGCGCACCTGGGTCTCGCGCACCGCGAGTTCCTCGGCGATGCGACGGTTCACGCTGGCTGGGCCCGCGGTATCGGAGCGTGGCACGGCGGGTGTGGACTCTGCACTGGCAGTCTCGGGCGCTGTCGTCACGTCGGAGACACTACCGCTCCCCCGCCCCTCCGCGTCTTTCGCCGGTCGCGGGTACCCGGCCGTTCCGCCGCGCGCCGGCGGTCGCGCGGCGGGCCGATTTCTACGGGGTCTTCTTCGACGACGCGAGGATCTCTCGGGCTATTTCCCGCATTTCGGCCTTGCGGACCTTGCCGGTGACCGTCATCGGGAATTCCTCGACCACGTGCACGTAGCGGGGAATCTTGAAGTGTGCCAGCTTGCCGGTGGCGAACTCGCGCACGGCCGCGGCGTCCAACGGCGGTGCGCCCTCGCGCATCCGGACCCAGGCCATCAGCTCCTCGCCGTACTTCGGATCCGGCACGCCGATCACCTGCGCGTCCAGGATGTCGGGATGGGTGTAGAGGAATTCCTCGATCTCACGCGGATAGACGTTCTCGCCGCCGCGGATGACCATGTCCTTGATCCGGCCGGTAATGGCCAGATAGCCGTCGTCGTCCATCACGCCGATATCGCCGGTGTGCATCCACCGGGCGGCATCGATGGCCTCGGCGGTCTTGTCCGGATCGTTCCAGTACCCGAGCATCACCGAGTAGCCCCGGGTGCACAGTTCGCCGGGTTCGCCGCGCGGCACCGTGAGACCCGTTGCGGGATCGACGATCTTGACCTCCAGATGCGGCCCGACCCGGCCGACCGTGGCGGTACGCCGGTCGATGCCGTCGCCGCGCCGGGTCTGGGTGGAGACCGGGGATGTTTCCGTCATGCCGTAGCAGATGCACACCTCGCGCATGCCCATTCGGTCGATCACCCGCTTCATCACCTCGACCGGGCACGGTGAGCCCGCCATGATCCCGGTGCGCAGCGTGGACAGCTCCACGGTGGCCGAATCCAGTTCGGCGAGCATGTCGATGAACATCGTCGGCACGCCGTAGAGCGAGGTGCAGCGCTCCGCCTCGACCGCGGCCAGCGTCGCCTTCGGATCGAACGACGGCGCCGGGATCACAATCGCCGCGCCGTGGCTCGTGCTCGCGAGATTGCCCATGACCATCCCGAAGCAGTGGTAGAAGGGCGTCGGGACGCAGATGCGGTCGTGTTCGGTGTATCCGCACAGCTCACCGACGAAATAGCCGTTGTTCAGGATGTTGTGGTGGCTGAGCGTGGCGCCCTTCGGGAAACCCGTGGTGCCCGAGGTGTACTGGATGTTGATCGGGTCGTCGGCCGACAGCAGCGCGCCGAGCGTGGCGAGCCGTTCGGCGTCGACCTCGGTGCGGGCCAGCGCGTCCCACTCGGGTGTGCCGAGAACGAGCACCTGCGCCAGCTCCGGGCAGTTCGGTCGGACCTGCTCGATCATCGCGACGTAGTCCGAGGATTTGAACCGCTCGGCCGCGAGGAGCATCCGGACACCGGCCTGGCGCAGCACGTACTCCAGTTCGCTGGTGCGATACGCCGGATTGATGTTGACCAGGATCGCGCCGATCTTCGCCGTGGCGTACTGCGCGATGAACCATTCCGCGCAGTTCGGCGCCCAGATGCCGACCCGGTCGCCCTTGCCGATGCCGCGGCCCGCCAGACCGCACGCGAGGGCGTCGACCGCGGCGCCGAGCGCACGGTAGGTCCAGCGCCGCCCGGTCGGCCGGTCCACCAGCGCTTCCCGGTCCGGGAACGCCGCCACCGTGCGATCGAGATTGCCGCCGATGGTGTCACCGAGCAGCGGGACGTCCGAGACCCCGGAGGCGTAGCTGGGCAAGGACACCTGCGTCATCGGGCGTCCCCCTGCCGCAGCACGAATCGTTGCACCTTGCCACTGGGCGTCTTCGGTAGGCTCGGCACGAAGTGGACCCTGCGCGGATAGGCGTGCGCGGCGAACTTCTTCTTCACCAGGCTCTGCAATTCGGCTTCCAACTCCGGGCCGCCCGCGGCGCCCTCGCGCAGCACGACGAACGCCTCGAGCACTTCGCCGCGCAGTTCGTCCGGCATGCCGACCACGGCCGCTTCCGCGACCTGCTCGTGCAGCACCAGCACGCTCTCCACCTCGAACGGGCCGATGCGGTAGCCCGCCATGATGATCACGTCGTCGTCGCGGGCCGAGAAACGGAAGAAGCCGTCGGCGTCCCGCGAGCCCGCGTCGCCGGTCAGATACCAGCGGCCGTCGGCGGTGTAGCGCTGGGCGGTGCGTTCCGGGGCGTCGAGGTAGCCGAGGAACCACAGCAGCGGGCTGTGTTCGGTGTCGATCGCGACGCGGCCCAGTTCACCTGCGGGCGCGACGATGTCGGCGTCGTCGGCGAGCACGGCGCAGGTCCATCCGGGCAACGAGCGGCCCATCGATCCCGCGGGAGCGTCGGTGTCGAGGTCTTCGTGCCAGGCGTTGCAGATGACCATCCCGTGCTCGGTCTGGCCGTAGTGATCGCGCACCGCGACACCCAGATGCTCCACGGACCAGGCGACGACCTCGGGTGTGAGCGGCTCCCCCGCCGACGACGCGCGGCGCAGCCGGGAGTGCACCGGAGGCGTTGCGCTGTCGGCACGCAGCGCTCGATAGACGGTCGGGGCGGCCGCGAAGTTCGTGACGCCGAAGGTTTCCAGCACCTGCCAGGTGAGCGGGGCGGAGAAACCCGCGTGCAGCAGGATGCTGCGCATGCCGGTGGCCAGCGGGCCGAGGATGGCGTAGTAGAGGCCGTAGGCCCAGCCCGGATCGGCGGCGTTCCAGAAGACGTCGTCGGGCCGGACGTCCAGCGCGAATTCCTGGTACGCGTGGAAGGAGGCGAGCGCGCGCAGCGGGATCGGGACGCCTTTGGGCGTGCCCGTTGTGCCGCTGGTGAACAGCTGGACCAGCAGGCCGTCCCCGCCGACCGCGACGGGGTCGGCGCTCGGGTGGGTCGCCGGATAAGTTTCGAGCAGTTCGTCCATCCGCAGGGCACCCTCGGGAACCTCCCCTCCGGCGACGACGAGTCGCCAGGGCGGGTCCGCGGGCAGATCCGGCCCGGCCGCCAGCTTCGGCGCCTGGTCGGCATCGGCGATGACGACCGTGGCACGGGCGGCGTTCAACCGCAGGGCGATGGCGGGCGGCGCGAAGGCGGTGAACAGCGGAACGTGCACCGCTCCGCGGCGCCAGATGCCGAGCAGTGCGACCACCAGGTCCGCCGACTTCGCCATCAGCGTGGCCACGCGGTGGCCGGGTTCGACGCCTAGTTCGGCCAGTGCGGCGGCGCAGCGGGCGGAGCGTTCGCGCAGTTCGCCGTAGGTGAGATCGATCGAGGACAAGTCGGCTTCGACGATCGTGAAGGCGACCCGGTCGGCCGGATGCCGATCGCACAGCAGGTCCGCCGCCGACGCGTCGGCGCGGTCGTAACAGTCCAGCAGTTCGCGCACCCGCTGATTCAGGTCGGTGCCCATCTTCGGTTCTCCTCGTTCTGTGATCCAGCGCAACCCGGGTGTGCAATAGGATGTGGCTCACATCCCGCTGCCCACTACCCCCGAAAAGGGGTGAGTCTCGTGACCCACACCGCTCTGCTGCGTCCGCGCGACAGCGACGCTCTGCGTGCCGAGATCCGCTGGGTGGCGAGCGCTGCGGGCGTGCCGGTGACGTTCGGCGGCGAAGTGCACGGTGACGCGCTGCTGCTGTCGGAATTCGTGGGCACGCTGACCAACGGCCTGCGCGGCCTGGCCGTCGTGCGGACGTCGGGGCTGGGCGGCCGGGTAATGGATTCCGGACGGCCCGCCGCGGTCACCGACTATCGCCGCGCGTCCTCGATCACCCACGACTACGACGGGCCGGTCTCCGGCGAAGGCATCCGCTCCGTGCTCGCCGTGCCCGTGGTGGTGGACCGATGCCCCCGCGCGGTGCTCTATGCCGCGACCCGTGGCGCGAGCCCGCTGGGCGACCGCACCACGGATCTCGTCGTCCAGGCCGGTCGCCGCCTGGCCACCGAGATCGCGGTGCGCGACGAGGTCGACCGCCGGTTGCGCATGCTGGAGGTGGCCGCGCCGTCGGCCGCGACGGCACCGGCCGTCACCGAGGAACTGCGCGACATCCACGCCGAACTGCGCGGTATGGCGCGCTCGACCGAGGACGACCGGTTGCGCGGACGCCTGCACGCGGTGTGCGAACGACTCACCCGGGTCATGACCGGCGAGCCGCACCCCGACAGCCCGAAACTGTCGCGCCGCGAACTCGACGTGCTCTCCCAGATCGCCTTGGGTTGCACCAATCAGGAAACAGCGCAACGTCTTTCGCTCGGTCCGGAAACCGTGAAGAGCTATCTGCGCAACGCGATGGTCAAACTCGACGCCCACTCCCGCCACGAGGCGGTGGCAGCGGCCCGCCGCCACGGCTTACTGCCGTGAGCGACCCGCGATATGCCTCGACGATGACCGATACCGCGATGTGGTGAACGGACAACCGGACCACCCGCAGCCGACCCGCTGATCGAACCGGCGACCGGGAATCACGGAACGCGATGCGCGTCCCTTCGGACTACGCAGCTCCGCGCCACGGAGGCCGCGTTCGGCATGTGGCGCTGATCCGCTGAGCCGGGCGCTTCCGGTCTACCGCCCGGGTTCGCGCACCGTGTCCTGGTCCGGAAGCAGGTCCGGGCGGCGTTCGCGGGTTCTGGCGAGAGCTTGTTCGCGCCGCCAGCCAGCCACTTTCGCGTGGTCGCCGGACAGCAGGATCGGCGGGACGTCGAGGCCGCGCCAGGTGACCGGGCGGGTGTAACTGGGGCCTTCGAGCAAGCCGTCGGAGAACGAATCCTCTTGATGGGACTGCTGATTGCCGAGCACGCCGGGCAGCAGCCGGACCACGGCCTCGGTCATCACCAGCACAGCCGCCTCGCCGCCGATCAGCACGTAGTCGCCGATGCTGACCTCCTCCACCCGCACACGGCGGGCGGCGTCGTCGAAAACGCGCTGGTCGATGCCCTCGTAGCGGCCGCAGGCGAACACGAGATGCCGCTCGGCGGCCCAGCGGTGCGCGGTCGCCTGTGTGAACGGCACGCCCGCCGGAGTGGGAACCACGAGCAGCGCGTCATCGGGACAGACCTCGTCGAGCGCGTCACCCCACACGGTCGGCTTCATCACCATGCCGGGCCCGCCCCCGTAGGGAGCGTCGTCGACCGACTTGTGCACGTCGTGGGTCCAGCGGCGCAGGTCGTGCACCGTGAGGGAGATCAGGCCCTTGTCGATCGCCTTACCGAGCAGTGCCGTGCGCAGCGGCTCCAGGTACTCCGGGAAGATCGTGACGACGTCGATTCTCATCCCTGTCTCCTCTCGCCGCCGGGCCGCCTCGCACCGGCCGGGTGAGCGACGCGCGATCGGGGCTTGCGCCGCATCATTCGGGGTCGAGCAAACCCTCGGGCGGATCGATCACGATCACACCGTCGGCGAGCGACACCGTGGGCACGATGGCGGTGACGAACGGGATCAAGATCTCCCGTCCGTCCTCGGCGGCGCGCACGTCGAGTAGCTCCCCGGCGGCCGAATGCAGCACCTCACGCACGGAGCCCACCACGGTGCCGTCGAGGAGCCGGACCTCCAGCCCTTCCAGCTCGTGGTCGTAGAACTCGTCCGGATCCTCGGAAGGCGGGAGGTCGTCGCTGTCGACCACGAACAGCATGCCGCGCAGCGCGTCGGACCCGGTGCGGTCGGTCACGCCGACCAGGCACACCAGAAGCCGGCCCGAGTGCTCCCGGGCCGACTCCACGGTGAACTCGCGGACCTCCGCCGCTCGGGGCAGCCGGCCGCGCAAGGTCGTGCCCGGCGCGAAACGCGCCTCGGGCTCGTCGGTGCGTACCTCGACGACGAGTTCGCCGCGCACGCCGTGCGACTTGGCGACCCGTCCGACGACGAGTTCCATCTACTGGTCGGTGTCGACCACGTCGACCCGGATGCCCCGGCCGCCGATACCGGCCACGAGGGTGCGCAGCGCGGTCGCGGTGCGTCCGCCGCGGCCGATCACCTTACCCAGGTCATCGGGATGGACGTGCACCTCGACGGTGCGCCCGCGGCGGCCGGTGATCAGCTCGACGCGGACGTCGTCGGGGTTGGCGACGATGCCGCGCACCAAGTGCTCGACGGCATCGGCGACGACGGCGCTCACTGTTCCATCACCTCGAGACGCGACTCACCCGTCGTCGGGGCCGGTCTGTGCACGGCTCGGGACGGGTATCGGGTGGACGGGTGAGGCCGGCTCATTACTCGGCGGCCTCGGCGGACTCGGCGGACTCTTCGGCGTCCTTCTTGCTCTTCTTCTTGGGGGTGACCGCCTCGGCGACCGGCTCGTTGTCGGCTGCGGCCAGCGCGGCGTTGAACAGGTCCAGCTTGGACGGCTTGGCCGGCTTGGCCTTCAGGGTGCCCTCGGCGCCCTCGATGCCCTTGAACTTCTGCCAGTCGCCGGTGATCTTCAGCAGCTGGAGGACCGGCTCGGTCGGCTGCGCGCCGACGCCCAGCCAGTACTGCACGCGCTCGGAGTTGATCTCGATCAGCGAGGGCTCTTCCTTCGGGTGGTACTTGCCGATGGACTCGATGGCCCGGCCGTCGCGGCGGGTGCGGGCGTCGGCGACGACGACGCGGTACTGCGGGTTGCGGATCTTGCCCAGGCGGGTGAGCTTGATGCGAACAGCCACTGCTGATCTGCCTTTCGTTGGTTGGTCACGACGCAATTCGGCGACCCGCATGGTCTGCGAGCCCGGTTTTGCGCTTTCGAGTGTGTGACCGCCGCGCGGTACGGAACCGGAGACGGGCTGCCACTTGTCCGGAAGGACGGTGGTCCATTGTGCCAGACCGCATGATCACGCCGGAAATCGCGTCTCCTCGGTGCGGCTAGGCCGCAGCGGTGGCGATGAGCGCGCGGGTGGGCACCCAGGGACCGCCCCACCACATCTGCCATCCCACGGGGCGCAGGGTGAGGGCTGTCGCGCCGTGCGCCGCCACGACAGCGCGGTAATCGCGGGTCTTGCCGATATCGACAATGACCAGTTTGCCGCCGGGACGCAGCACGCGGCACGCCTCCCGGACCGCGCTCGCGCGGCCCTCGGCGGTCTTGATGGTGTGAATCGCCAAGCTGGAGACGACGACGTCGAACGCGCCGTCCGGAAAGGGCATGCGGGTCATGTCGCCGGTGCGCAGCTCGATCCGGTCGGCGACGTTCTCGGCGAGCGCGTTCTGCTCGGCGGTGGCCGGGATGTTCCCGCAGTGGTCGGCCGAGCACCACAGGTCCAGGCCCACCGCGCGCCCGGCGGGCAGGCGCCGCGCGGCGGCCAGCAGCACCGCCCCGCGGCCGCATCCCATGTCCAGTAGTCGTTCGTCGCCGCACAGGTCGAGGTCGTCGAGCAGACCCGCCCAGACCCGGAACTTGCCCCGGCGGGTCGCGTGCAGGAACAACCCGAACTGCGCCGCCAGCACGACGCCGACGACCAGCAGCAGCAGGCTCGGGCGCAGCTGCCCGAACAGCGCCACCACCAGGGCGGCGGCGAGATACCCGACCGCGAGAACTCCCAGCAACAGCAGCACCGACGGCGCGTCGATACCGTACGACGCACGCCACGGAGGGGCTATCATCGGCCGATTGTATCCGGCGCCAACGGCATTCGGACCCGGTTCTCGCTCGTCAGCGCACCAGCGGAGCAAAAGTGCGTCCGGCGAGTTCGACCGCGCCCGCCTCGTGCCCGTTGAACACCATGTTGATGATCAGTCCGTCGACCCCCTGGTCCAGCACGCGGGTCCGCAGCTGTTCGGCAACATCGTCCGGTGTGCCGACGAACTGACGGTCGGCCGGACTCTGCGCGCGCTCGGAGTCCGACATCGCCGACAGGTCGATACCCATGCGGCTCAGGTAATCCCGCTGCTGCTTGCGTACCAGATCACCGTCCTCGTCCATCATCACGAAGCACAGGTAGCTGGTTTCCAGGGTCTGCGGGTCCCGGCCGGCTTCGGCGCAGCGTGCCCGCAGCGCCTCGATCTTGCGCGGCAGTTCGGAGGCGTTGCAGATGATGTTGAGGTGGTCGGCGAAGCGGGCGGCCAGGCCGAAGGTCTTCTTCTCGCCGCTGCCGCCGAGCAGGATCGGCAGATCGTCGCGGACGCGCGGCTCGTTCATGGCCTGCTCGACCTGGTACCACTTGCCCTGGAACGTGGGGCGTTCCCCGCGCAGCATCGGCTGGATGATCCGCAGGGCCTCTTCCAGCCGCTCGAACCGGTCGGTGAACGTCCCGAATTCGTAGCCGAAGGAGCGGTGCTCGAGTTCGAACCAGCCCGCGCCGATGCCGAGCACCGCGCGGCCACCGCTGACCACGTCCAGCGTCGTGACGGTCTTGGCGAGCATGGCCGGGTTGCGGTAGGTGTTGCCGGTGACCAACGCCGACAACTGGATTCGCTCCGTCGCCGTGGCCAGGCCGCCGAGCGCGGTGTACGCCTCGAGCATCGGCTCGTCGGGCGTGCCGATGCCGGGCAGCTGATAGAAGTGGTCCATTACGAAGGCCGTGTCGAAACCGGCGGCTTCGGCCTCTCGGGCCTGCGCGACAACCGTGGGGAAGAGTTCGCGCACCGACTTGCCGTAGCTGAAGTTGGGCATCTGATAACCGAGGCGAATTGTCACGGAATCCGACCTTACGCCGCGTCGGCGAACGCGCGGGTGAGCCGCGATGACGAGTTATCGATGGCCGGTGACCGGGCCGCGCGCGCCGTACACGCGCCCGCGCAGGACGACGGCGTACGGCGTGCCGAGCGTTTCCGGATGGGTGCGCGGATCCTCTTCGTAGACGACGAAATCCGCGGGCGCACCGTCTTCGATGCCGGGCCGCCCGAGCCAGTCGCGGGCATTCCAGGAGGCCGCGCCGAGCGCGTCGTGCGGAGACAGGCCCGCGGCGCCGAGCGCGGCGATCTCGTCGGCGATGCGCCCGTGGCGGATGGAGCCGCCCGCGTCGGTGCCCGCGAAGATCGGCACGCCCGCCTCGTGCGCGGCGGCGACCGTGCCACGCACCCGCCGGTGCAGATCGCGCATGTGCGAGGCGTAGAGGGGGAATTTGCCCGCGCTGTCGGCGATGTCGGGGAAGGTGTCGATATTGACCAGGGTGGGGACCAGAACGGTGCCGCGCTCGACCATCATCTCGATGGTCTCGTCGGTGAGGCCGGTGCCGTGCTCCAGGCAGTCGATACCGGCGTTGATCAAGCCGGGTAGCGCGTCCTCTCCGAAGACGTGCGCGGTGACCCGGGCGCCGTTGGCGTGCGCCGCGTCGATGGCCTCCTTCAGGATCGCGTCGCTCCACAGTGGGCGCAGGTCGCCCACGGAGCGGTCGATCCAGTCGCCGACGATCTTGACCCAGCCGTCGCCGAGGCGGGCCTGCTCGGCGACGATCTCCGGCAGATCGCGTTCGTCGTCGAGTTCGATGCCCAGTTCGCGGACGTAGCGCTTCGGGCGGGCGATGTGGCGGCCTGCGCGGATGATCCGCGGCAGGTCCTCGCGGTCGTCGATGAAACGGGTGTCGATCGGCGAGCCCGCGTCGCGCAGCAGCAGCGCCCCGGCGTCACGCTCGGTCTCGGCTTGCGCGACGGCGCCCGCGCGGTCCTCGTGGCCGCCGCCGTACCGGATCCCGACGTGGCAGTGCGCGTCGACCAATCCCGGCACGATCCATCCCGCGTCGCACAGCGTTTCGGCGCCCGGTACGGGTTCGAAGGACACCAGGCCGTCGCGCACCCAGAGATCGCGCACCTCGTCTCCGGGGAGAACCACACCTCGTAGATGCACGAACAACCTCCTGGATGTCACCGGCCGCCTCCAACCTACTGGGCGATTCTCGCGATGGTCATCCACGCACCGAGCGACCACGGTACGGCGACGCCCATCCGACCGGAGGATCCTGCCGCGGCGAAGTGCCCTACTTCTTCGGGAACTTCAGCTTGCTGAGGTCGAACCCCTCCAACCCGGGCGGCAACTCGTCCAAGCCCGCGGGCATGTTCGACAGGTCGGGCATCCCGGCGGGCAGGCCGGGCATGCCGCCCATTCCGGGGAAGCCGCCGCGCACCTTCGGCGGCGTGGGGCCGCGCCCACCCTTCTTGCCCTTCTTGCCCTTCTTCGCGTTGCCCCGGCGGCTGCCGGGCAGCCCCATCTGGCGGCCCATCATCGCCATCATCTTCTTGGCCTCGAAGAAGCGGTCGACCAGCTGATTGACGTCGGAGACCTGGACGCCGGAACCGTTGGCGATGCGCAGGCGGCGGGAGGCGTTGATGATCTTCGGATTCGCCCGTTCGGCCGGGGTCATGCCGCGGATGATCGCCTGGACGCGATCGAGTTGCTTGTCGTCGACCTGCGCGAGCACGTCCTTCATCTGGCCCGCGCCCGGCAGCAGGCCGAGCAGGTTGCCGATCGGGCCCATCTTGCGGATGGCCAGCATCTGGTCGAGGAAGTCCTCGAGGGTGAGCTCGCCGCTGCCGATCTTGCGCGCGGCCTCCTCGGCCTGTTCGGCGTCGTAGACCTGCTCGGCCTGCTCGATCAGGGTGAGCACGTCACCCATGCCGAGGATGCGGCTGGCCATACGGTCCGGGTGGAAGACGTCGAAGTCCTCGAGCTTCTCACCGGTCGAGGCGTACAGGATCGGCACACCGGTGACCTCGCGGACGCTCAGCGCCGCGCCACCGCGGGCATCGCCGTCGAGCTTGGTGAGCACCACACCGGTGAAGCCGACGCCGTCGCGGAACGACTCGGCGGTGTTGACCGCGTCCTGGCCGATCATCGCGTCGAGCACGAACAGGGTCTCGTCCGGTTGCACGGCGTCGCGGATACCCGCCGCCTGGCGCATGAGTTCCTCGTCGATGCCGAGGCGGCCCGCGGTGTCGACGATGACCACGTCGTACTGCTTCTGGCGCGCCTCCTCGACACCACCGCGCGCCACGTTCACCGGATCGGCGGCCGAGATGCCCAGCGGGTTCTCCCCGCCACCGACGGACGTGCCGGGATGCGGCGCGTAGACGGGCACGCCCGCGCGCTCGCCTACCACTTGCAGCTGGGTGACGGCGCCGGGACGCTGCAGGTCGCACGCCACCAGCAGCGGCTGATGACCCTGCCCCTTCAGCAACTTCGCCAGCTTGCCCGCGAGCGTGGTCTTACCGGAACCCTGCAGACCGGCCAGCATGACCACCGTCGGCGGGTTCTTGGCCAGGTTCAGCCGCCTGGTCTCGCCGCCGAGGATGCCGACGAGTTCCTCGTTGACGATCTTCACGACCTGCTGGGCCGGGTTCAGCGCCGCGCTGACCTCCGCGCCCTTGGCGCGCTCCTTGATACGTCCGATGAAGCCGCGGACGACGGGCAGCGCGACGTCGGCCTCCAGCAGCGCGAGGCGGATCTCGCGGCAGGTGGCGTCGATGTCGGCCGGTGACAGACGCCCCTTACCGCGCAGATCCTTGAGGGCACCGGTAAGCCGGTCGGACAGGGATTCGAACACCGATCGCGCTCCTGATCTCGGGGGACGTCACATTCTCTCCCAGGGTAATGGGATCACCCGCGTGTTCGCGCGGGCGGTGCGTCCTTCCGGTCCGAGCGCGGGCCTGCTAGTCGAGTACGCGGCGGCGCGGCTTGGCGGTTTTGCGGTAGTCGTGGTTCTCCTCGGCCACCATGAAGACCGCCTCGTTGGCGGTCAGGCCCAGTTCCAGGGCCAGGTCGTCGAGGACCGCCCACTCCGCCGTGCTCGGGATGGGCGAGGTGGCGACCCTGGACGCGATCGTCATCGCGGTCACCGCCTGTCGCCCGGTCAACGTGCGACCCGGAAGCCAGGAGACCACCCAGCGGTCGCCGCCGACGCAGCGTGCCATGTGCGTGGTCTCGTCACTCGTCATCGTGGACGCCGAAACGACTTCAATTGCCATCGACCTGCTCCCCTCGTGCTCGCGATAGCCGGACGCCCTAGATCGTATGGTCCGGCCGCCGAGCGGGAGTTCGGATGCAGCAAATATCCTGCAACAGATTGATCACCGGATTATTCGCAGCTAGTGGCTACTTTCCGGGTCGGAATCAGTCGCTTCGGGCGGTTTGGGCGCAGTTTTGGGAACCACCGCGAGGAGCGCTTTCTCGATCGCTTCCCTGCGGGTGGGGCCGTCCTCGGATCCCAGATCCAGGCAGAAGCTGTCGACCACCGCCGACCCCATCGTGACGACCTTCGCCCAGCGGACGTCGGCTCCGCAGGCGGCCAGTTCGGCGGCCAGGCGGCTGAGCAGGCCGACCCGGTCCTCGGCGCGCAACTCCAGGATCACCTGGCCTGGCGCGGAGGTATCCGACCAGATCACTCGGGGCCGAGCCTGCGCGTACCGGCTCCGGCCGATGGTGCTCGCCTCCCGCTCGCGTTTGGCCAGCGCCCCGGGCACATCCAGCTCGCCGGCCGTGGCGCGGATCAGTTCCTGGCGCAGCAGGCCCGGGTCGGGCGGATCGCCGAACTTGGGAGCGACGACGAAAGTGTCCACCGCGGACGCGCCTTCGACCCCCAGCGCGGCCGACAGCACTCGCAGCGAGTGCAGCGCGAGCACGCCGGCGGCGTCGGAGAGCAGCCCTGGGCTGTCCGGCGCGATGACGGTCACCGTGTAGGTGTGTTTGCTCTCACCGGGCTTCAGGTCCACATGCACCCCGCCCGCTCGGGCCTTCTCGATCAGTTCCGGTGCGATCGGCTCCGGCGTCGGCAGCTGGTCGCCCGCCATGACCAGGCGGCAGCGGCGGACCAGCTCACCGATCAGCGAGGCCTTCCAGTCGCCCCACACACCGGGGCCGGTGGCCAGCGAATCCGCCTCGGCCAGGGTGTGCAGCAGTTCCAGCAGCTGCGGATCGCCGTCGAGGGCGTCGACGACGGAGCGCACCGTCTCCGGATCGGACAGGTCGCGCCGCGTGGCGGTTTCCGGCAGCAGCAGGTGGTGGCGGACGATCGCGCTGAGCGTCCGCACGTCCGAGGGCCACAAACCGAGGCGGCGGCCGATGTGCGTGGCGAGTTCCGCGCCGACGAGGCTGTGATCGCCCGAGCGGCCCTTGCCGATGTCGTGCAGCAGCGCCCCGAGGGCGAGCAGGTCCGGTCGGGCCACCCGGGTGCTCAGCGCGCCCGCGTAGGCGACCGTCTCCATGAGGTGGCGGTCGACGGTCCAGATGTGCTGGACATCGCGCGGCGGCAGGTCGCGCACGGCGCCCCATTCCGGCAGCAGCCTGCCCCACAGCCCGGTCCGGTCCAGCGCCTCGACCGCGTCGATGGTGCCGCGGCCCGCGCCCAACAGGACCAGCAAGTCGTTGAGGGCGTCCTTGGGCCACGGCTCGCGTAGCTCGGGGGCGTCCTCGGAGAGCCGGTTGAGGGTGGTGGCCGACATCGGCAGGCCGGTCTGCGCGGACGCCGCCGCCACGCGCAGGATGAGGCCGGGATCGCGCTGCGGGCGGGCATCCCGGGCCAGCACGACCTCGCCCGCGTGCTCGACCACTCCCTCGTCCAGCGGCCTGCGCACCGGCATCCGGCGCAGGCGCGCCAGACCCCGGCGCGGCAGCGCGTTGGCCGCGGTGCGCAGCCCGACGTCCACGGAGTAACTGACCGTCCGGGCCGAATCGCTCAGGGTTCGAGCCAGATCGAACCGATCGCCGACGCGCAGGGCCGCGCCGATCTCGTCGGCGTCCTGCGCCCGCAGCTGGTCGCGGGCCCGGCCCGCCACCCGGTGCAGCTCGGTGCGCACGTCGAGCAGGCGCCGATGCGCCTGTTTCAATCCGCCGCCGGGCACGTCCGGACCGAGGCCGGGCATGGCGTCGGTCAGCTGGGCGATGGCCAGCGCGTCGAGCAGCTGGATGTCGCGCAGACCGCCGCGCCCGTTCTTCAGATCGGGCTCGGCGCGGTGGGCGATCTCGCCGTTGCGCTCCCATCGGGTCTGCGCCTGGGCGATGAGTTCGTCGAAGCGGGAGCGGATTCCGGTGCGCCATTCCCGGCGCACCCCGCCGATCAGCAGATTGCTCAAGTCCTGGTCGCCGACGATGTGCCTGGCCTCGAGCATGCCCAGCGCGGCGATGAGGTCGTCCGCGGCCACCCGCAACGCCTGCGGAACGGTCCGCACACTGTGGTCGAGTTTGATGTGCGCGTCCCACAGCGGATACCAGAGCTGATCGGCGACCTCGGCCACCCGGGCCGGGTCGACGTCGTCGTGCAGCAGCACCAGATCCAGATCCGAGTACGGCAGCATCTCGCGGCGTCCCAGACCGCCGACGGCCACCACGGCCAAGCCGCTGTCGGGGGCGATGCCCAGTTCGGCGCCTTTGCTCGTGAGCCACAGTTCGTAGAGGTCGACCAAGGCCTGGCGCAGCGACTCGGCGTCCAGCCGGGGATTGCGCGGCTGGCCGCCGTCGAGCAGTTGGGTTCGCGCGCGGACCAGGTCGGCCGCCCCGTTGGACACTTTGCCGCTGCCTCCGGTGACCTTCGGCTCACCGTCGTGCTCGTACTGACTACCCACAACCCACCGCCCAATTCATGCGCGCGGCCCCGCCCCGGCCGGAGCTCCGGCGGGAGCGGGGCCGCCGCTCGATCGATATCCCGCTACAGCGCGTCGGTGCCGCGTTCGCCGGTCCGGACCCGGATGATCGATTCCACCGGGGTGACCCAGACCTTGCCGTCGCCGATCTTGCCGGTGCGGGAGGCCTCCACGATCACTTCCACGACCTTGTCGACGGACGCGTCGTCCACGACGACCTCCACGCGGACCTTCGGCACGAAGTCGACGGAGTACTCCGCGCCGCGGTAGACCTCGGTGTGCCCCTTCTGCCGGCCGTACCCTTGGACCTCGCTGACGGTCATGCCCAGCACACCCGCCTGCTCGAGCCCGGACTTGACGTCCTCGAGCGTGAACGGTTTGACGATTGCGGTGATCAGTTTCATGTCGTCATGCCTCCTTGACGGCCGAACGTGCCGTGCTACCCAGAGCGGCGAAGTCGTAGGCGGTTTCCGCGTGCTCGGACTCGTCCAAGCCCACCGACTCTGCTTCCTCGCTCACGCGCAGCCCAATGGTGAACTTCACGATATAGGCAATGATCAGGGTCGCGACGAAGGAGAACGCAAGTACCACACCGGCGCCCACCGCTTGCCGCCACAGCTGATCGACGCCACCGCCGTAGAACAGACCGGTCTTGCCCGCACCCGCCTCGGGCGCCGCGACGAAACCGACCATCAGGGTGCCGACGATGCCGCCGACCAGGTGCACGCCGACCACGTCGAGCGAGTCGTCGAAACCGAACTTGAACTTCAGGCCGACCGCGAGGGCGCACAACGCACCCGCCACCGCGCCGATAACCAGCGCGCCGAGCACGTTCACCGAGGAACACGACGGGGTGATGGCGACCAGGCCCGCCACGATGCCCGAGGCCGCGCCGAGCGAGGTGGGCTTGCCGTCGCGGATCTTCTCCACCAGCAGCCAGGCCAGCATCGCGGCGCAGGTCGCGACGGTGGTGGTGACGAAGGTCGAACCGGCGAGGCCGCCGGAACTCACCGCGGAACCGGCGTTGAAGCCGAACCAGCCGAACCACAGCAGACCGGCGCCGAGCATGACGAACGGCAGGTTGTGCGGACGGAACGGGGTCGTCGGCCAGCCCTTGCGCTTGCCGAGCACCAGCACCAAGGCCAGACCGGCGGCACCGGCGTTGATGTGCACCGCCGTGCCACCCGCGAAGTCGACCGCGAGCAGTTTGTTCGCGATCCAGCCGCCCTCGTGCACCACGTTGCCGTCGGCGTCCTTGACGTCGAAGTCGAACACCCAGTGTGCGACCGGGAAGTAGACCACCGTGGACCAGATGCCCGCGAACAGCAGCCACGCGCCGAACTTCAAGCGGTCGGCGACCGCGCCCGAGATGAGGGCAACCGTGATGATGGCGAACATCAATTGGAAGGCGACGAAGACGGTGGCCGGAATCGTGCCCGCGAGCGGAATGTTCACCGCTTCGGTGGTGACCGCGCCCGCCGCGTCCTTGACCTCGGCGACCGAGTTGCCCCCGATCAAGCCCTTCAGGCCGAAGAACTGCGTCGGGTCACCGATCACGCCGAATTTGTTGTCGCCGAAAGCCGTCGAGTATCCGTACAGCGACCACAGCACGCCGACCAGGCCCATGGCGCTGATGCTCATCATGATCATGTTGAGCACGTACTTCGACCGGACCATGCCACCGTAGAAGAAAGCAAGGCCCGGCGTCATCAGCAACACCAGCGCCGAGCTCGCCAGCATCCAGGCGGTGTCACCGGTATCCGGTGCACCGGTAAGTGGAAAAGCCACCTTAATGTCCTCCTCATCTCGGGCCCCGCCGATTCCGGCAAATGGACCTGAACAGAAGGGTCCTTACTCGGTGTTTCATCCGTAGAGCTGACGTGTTTCACCTACGTGAACGGATGGCACAGCCGTGTTGCCACTACGTTTCATCACCTACACCGGGTGTTTCGCGGCGTTGTGAGGCCCGCACCCGGGAATCGGACATTCGTTACAGCTGAGGAGGACTCGGCAAACATCCGGGGTGTGATCGGCCTCGCATCCCGGCGGGGAGCGGCTCGCGGCGCACCGCCGGCCGGGATGCCACGAGCCGCAGCCCCTTTCGAAACGGAAGGATCAGCCCAGCAGCGCGTCCACGAACGCGGCCGGCTCGAACGGAGCCAGATCGTCGGCGCCCTCGCCGAGTCCGACCAGCTTCACCGGCACGCCCAGTTCGTGCTGAACCTGGAAGACGATGCCACCCTTGGCCGTGCCGTCCAGTTTGGTCAGCACGACGCCGGTGATATCCACCACTTCGGCGAACACCCGGGCCTGGGTCAGTCCGTTCTGCCCGACCGTCGCGTCCAGCACGAGGAGGACCTCGTCCACGGCGGCCTTCTTCTCCACGACCCGCTTGACCTTGCCCAGCTCGTCCATCAGCCCCGTCTTGGTGTGCAGCCGCCCCGCGGTGTCGATCAGCACCACATCGACGCCGCGCTCGACTCCCGCGGCCACCGCGTCGAACGCGACCGCGGCCGGATCGGCGCCCTCGCGGCCGCGGACGGTGTCGGCGCCGACCCGCTCACCCCAGGTCTGCAACTGGTCTGCGGCCGCGGCGCGGAAGGTGTCGGCCGCGCCGAGCAGCACGCGGCGGCCGTCGGCGACGAGCACGCGCGCGAGCTTGCCGGTGGTGGTGGTCTTGCCGGTGCCGTTCACGCCGACCACGAGCAGGATCGACGGGTGGTCCGGGTGCGGCAGCGCGCGCACCGCGCGGTCCAGCTCCGGTCGCAACTGCTCGACAAGCACGTCGCGCAGCACCGCACGCGCCTCGTCGGTGGTGCGCACGCTGCGCGCCGCCATCTCCGCACGCAGCCGGGAGACGACGGCCGTGGTGCTGGCGGTGCCGAGGTCGGCCAGCACGAGGGTGTCCTCGACCTCTTCCCACGAGTCGTCGTCCAGGTCACCGCCGCCGAGCAGGCCGAGCAGGCTCTTGCCGACGGCGTTCTGCGAGCGCGACAGCCGTCCGCGCAGCCGGACCAGCCGTCCGGCGGTGGGCTCGATCTCCTCCAGCGCGACGGGCGCCTCGACGCCGGCGGGCGTGTCGGGAGCGACGACTCCGGTGGCGGTGGCATCCGGGGCGGCGATGTCGGCGACCGGCTCGGCGGTCGCGTCCGTGACTTCGGTCTCGTCGGCCGTGACCGGCGCGGTGCCGGTCACGGGGCTCTCCGGCGCTGCCGCCTCGCCCGTGGTGGGCTCCGCCGTCTCCGGTTCGGCAGGAGCGGCGGCACCGGCCGCGGGCGGGGCCTCGGCGACGTCCGCCTCCGGCAACGGAACATTGGTGATGCCGCGTTTGGGCGCGTCGCGCGGGATCGCGGCGTCGTCGCCGACGTGCGGCTGCCCTTCGGTGTCGGTGCGCTCGACCGGTTGCGGCTCGGTCGCCGTGCCGCCCCTGCTGAAGGTGAATCCGCCGGACGCGGTGTAACCACCGGACCGGTCGGTCACCTCCTTGTCCTGCGTGGGCGGTGTCAGCGACACGCGGCCGCGCCGGTACCGGACGAAACCGGCGACGAGCACGACGAGCAGCAGTGCGGCGACCGCGGCGATCAGGATCCAGACTTCGGGACTCACGCGGACCATCCTTGCAGACCGCCCGTCACGTGCCGGGCCCCGAGCCGCGCCCGGCGCGCGAGTCGCATCACCGGGCCGACGGCGTGACCTCGGGGAACACCGCAGGTACCGGGCCGTGCACGCGCCCTGCCCGGCACCGACACAGCCCCCGAGATTTCTTGT
The DNA here is from genome assembly GCF_000308575.1 of Nocardia exalbida NBRC 100660. Classification (GTDB taxonomy): domain Bacteria; phylum Actinomycetota; class Actinomycetes; order Mycobacteriales; family Mycobacteriaceae; genus Nocardia; species Nocardia exalbida. Next base: position 61,174 of record NZ_BAFZ01000082.1, read on the forward strand.
CCTGCGGAACTTCTCGCGAAGGGACAATAGGATCGGCGACGTGACCGATCGAAACGTGCTTGGGGGGCCGCTGGAAGAGTGCGGCACCGATCCTCTCACCGGCTTCTACCGGGACGGCTGCTGCAGTACCGGGCCGGAGGATCTGGGCAGCCACACCGTATGCACCGTCGTCACGGCAGAATTCCTGGAGCATCAAGCTTCCATCGGAAATGATTTGAGCACTCCGCGTCCAGAGAACAATTTTCCTGGCCTCCAGCCCGGCGATCGGTGGTGCGTGGTGGCCGTGCGGTGGCTGCACGCACACGAGGACGGCGTGGCCGCGCCCGTGGTGCTGGCGGCCACCCACGAGAACGCCCTGGAAGTGATCTCGATGGACATTTTGCGCAAGTACGCCGTCGACGTGCCCGACGACGTCAGCGACCTGCTCTGAGCGAGGGTTGATTTTCTTCCTCGGCCCGCGGTGGGTCGCCCCGAGGAACCGCCACCCCCGCCCGCGAACCGGCGTCCGATCGGATGGGTGGCGCAGCAGAGCACCGAATGGCACAGATGCGCCATTTTCCCTACCGGGCCGCCGCGACACGCCGGCGATGCGCCTTCTGGCGGCATGCCGCCGAGCAATACCTGGCCCGACGGCCCGTCCCGGCCCGCGGCACCGCCGCGTGGCACACCGGGCAGCGATCGTCCCCGGTTTCGTTACGTTCGACTGATTCGTTACGGTTTTCGATCCCGGCATCCCGTTTCGTCACTGCCGGACCGCCCGGCCGGGCGCGCAGCGCGTCGAGCACGAGCGCCGCGGTGCGGTCCACTTCGCCCCGGGCCTTGCGGAGTTGTTGAATCGCAACGCATCCGGTGAAGATCGCCAGCACGTCGTCGAGTTCGATGTCGGCCCGGACCGCCCCCTCGCGCTGGGCCGCCGCCAGCAGTGCGCCCAGCGCGCGATGGAAACGCACGCCCGCGCCCTGCAGCAGCGCACGCGGCCACCCGTCATCGGACTGGACCAGATCGCACAGCGCCTGGTTACCCGGGGTCGTCGCGATCACGGCGGTGCACAGGTCGAAGAAGGCGGCGCCGGGGTCGGCCGCGCCGAGACGGTCGGCGGCCATGTTCGCCAACCGGTCGATGCGCTGCTGCATAACGGCTTCCAGCAGAGCGGCTTTCGTCGGGAAGTGGCGGTAGACGGTGCCCGCGCCGACGCCCGCCCGGCGGGCGACCTCGGCGAGCGACACCGAGGCGCCCTGCTCCGCGAAGGCCCGCTGCGCGGCCGCCAGCACGAGGGCGCGGTTGCGCCGGGCATCGGCTCGGGACAGCCCGTCCGGGGCGAGCGAGGTGGTCATTTCGTTACGGCCTTCCTGAAAGCGACCTGGTGAATCGGGTCGAGCCACCCGTATCGTCCGAATCCGGGTCGACCGACCCGATTCTAACGAGCAGAGAAGGCGGAGCATGTCCCCTCAGCACAACCTCATCCTGGTCACCGGTGCCACCGGCAAGCAGGGCGGCGTGACCGCCCGCAGACTGCTGGCGGATGGCAGGGCGGTGCGCGCGCTGGTCCGCGACGCGCAGGCACCGGCCGCACAGGACTTGGCCACGGCGGGCGTCGAACTCGTCGTCGGCGACTTCGACACCCCGGAGACCTTGCCCGCGGCGCTGGCCGGTGTCACCGGGCTGTTCCTGGTCCCGCCGGCCGCATACAGTCCGCAGGGCTGGGATGTCGACCTGGAAGCCGCGCGCGGACGAGCGGTCGTGGACGCGGCGCGCGACGCGGGCGTTCGGCAGATCGTGTTCACCAGCATCGCCTCGATGGGCGACAACGCGTCGTGGGGCGTGACGGGCAAGAAGCGCATCGAAGACGCCGTCATCGCCAGCGGCGCCCGCTACACCCTGCTGCGCCCGGTGCGGTTCATGGAGAACTACCTGCTGCGCACCTCACCGGTCGACGGCATCTTCGACGGTGTACACCGGCATCTCTTCCCGGCCGAAGGGCCGATGAAGGTGATCGCCCTGGCGGATATCGGCGATATCGCCGGTCTCGTCTTCGCCGACCCGGATCGATTCCACGGCCGCGTCCTCGAACTCGCGGGCGACGTGCTCACCCCGCCCGCGGCCGCCGCAGCGATCAGCGCGGCCACCGGCCACTCCGTCCGGTACCAGGAGGTCGGCGAGGCCGAGGCGGACGCGATGGGCGCGGAGATCGGCAATACCTGGCGTTTGATGCGCCACACCGGCGGCTGGCGCGCCGACGTCGACGAGATCCGCGAAATCCACCCCGGCCTGCGGACGTTCGACACCTGGCTCGCCGAAACCGGTGCGGCGCAGATCAAAGCTCTGCTGGACGGCGAGAAGGCCACCGCCGCGGTCAGCTGACAAGAACCCGGCCGATCCGCATGTGACGGCGTGACCGGTCGGCGGACGATGCCGCGGAGGTCTGCTCAGCCGCCGCCCAGCTCGCCGGGGTGATCGCCCCGCCGGGCGTACCCTCGGCACGGTGTTACGCATGCGCCGAGCATCCCGCCGTCCCCGGCGCGACCCGGTGGGCGCGGAAGTCGACGAGATATTCGGCCCGTCGCGCAAGCACATCCACGAGCGCAAGGAATGGGTCGCGGTCGCGAAGCTCGACGACCGCGTCTCCGGTGACGATCCGCTGGTCGACCTGGACGCCGGCACGGTCACCCTCCCCGCGACCGGTGGGTGACCGTGCGGCGGCTCAGCCCGCCGCGCCGACCGGCGCCAGGTTCTCCCCGCGCAGCCGCTGAGAGATCACCTGGGTGATGCCGTCGCCGCGCATGCTGACGCCGTAGAGCGCGTCGGCGATCTCCATCGTCGGCTTCTGATGGGTGATGACGATCAGCTGGCTCTTCTCCCGCAGCTGCTCGAACAAGCCGATCAGGCGGCGCAGGTTGGTGTCGTCGAGCGCGGCTTCGACCTCGTCCATCACATAGAACGGCGAGGGCCGGGCGCGGAAGATGGCCACCAGCAACGCGACCGCGGTCAGCGATTTCTCTCCGCCGGACAGCAGCGAGAGCCGCTTGACCTTCTTGCCCGGCGGACGGGCCTCCACCTCGATGCCGGTGGTGAGCATGTCCGAGGGGTCGGTGAGCAGCAGCCTGCCCTCGCCGCCGGGGAACAGTTTCGCGAAGACCCCGACGAATTCGCGCTCCACGTCGGCGTATGCCTCGGTGAAGACCTGGAGGATGCGGGCATCGACCTCGGCGACCACGTCGAGCAGATCCTTGCGCGCGCTCTTGACGTCCTCGAGCTGGGTGGCCAGGAAGTTGTAGCGCTCCTCCAGCGCCGCGAATTCCTCCAGCGCCAGCGGATTCACCTTGCCGAGGGTGGCCAGATCCTTCTCCGCGCGCTTGGCGCGACGCTCCTGGGTCTGCCGGTCGTAGGGCATCGGTGCGGGCTCGCTGACCTGCTCGCCCCGCTCCTTGGCCTGCTCGTACTCCTGTAGTTCCAGCGCCGAGGGCGGCAGCGGCACGTCCGGACCGTACTCGGCGATCAGATCGTTCAGCGCGATGCCGAACTGCTCGGCGATCGTCGCCTCCAGTTGCTCGATGCGCAGCGCCGCTTGCGCCTTCGCCACCTCGTCCCGGTGCACGGCGTCGGTGAGCTGGGACAGCTGCGCGGTGAGCGCACGCACCCGCTCCTTGATCTGCTCGACCTGCGCGGCGCACTCCGAGCGCTTGCGCACCAGCTCGTCCCTGCGGGCGCCCGCCGCGGCGACCACCCGTTCGAGCTCGGCGGCGATCTTCGCACCGGATTCGGCGACGGCGGCGGCCACCTCGGCCGCCTGCTTGCGCGCGGCCGCCGCGCGTTCGGCGC
>NZ_BAFZ01000081.1 GCF_000308575.1 Nocardia exalbida NBRC 100660
CCGGACGCGGCGCCACCCTGACGCTGGCCGCCCTGGGCGGGGGCGCCGGGACGCTGCTGCTGCTGCCCGGGACGGGGCCGCCCGGCGTCGGCCGTGGACCGGCCGGAGCGGGGGCGGAACTCGCGGTCGCGCCGGAGGCCGCGGCGGCCTGCGGGGCGACCGATTCCTGAACCGGGGGCTTGGGCGACGGCGCAGGCCCCGGACGCGCGGCGGGACCCGGCTTCACGGCCGGGGATTCGCCGGTGCGCGCGGCGGGAACGACGGTCTCCTGCGCGGTCGGCGCCGGTGTGGGCGTCGACGGACGGGGACCGGGACGCGGGCCACCGCCCGCGGGCTTGGGGGCCGGACGGCCGGACGGGCCGGGACGCGCACCCGACTTGTTGCCGTTCGACGGGGCGGATTTGGTCGCGAACGACTCACGCAGCCGACGCGCGACGGGAGCTTCCACCGTCGAGGACGCCGACTTCACGAACTCGCCTTGCTCCTTGAGCGTTGCGAGTAGTTCCTTGCTCGTGACACCGAGTTCTTTAGCCAACTCGTGCACGCGGGCCTTGCCTGCCACTGCTCTCCTCACTGAGAGGTCGAGCAGCTCCACCGTTCTGGGGACGGCGGCCCGCACGACCTCGGGTTATCTCCGATGGACGTTCATCGTTGGTACTTCACGGTGTGCTCATGAGTGCTCGTGCCTGTTCTCGAGGTAATGCTCCAGGGCTGAGATATCCAGATGTCCGGACACTCGTAGTGCTCTGCCGATCGCTCGGCGCCGCTCTGCCGCGCGCAGACAAGCCGAAAGGGGGTGCAGCCAGGCACCCCGTCCGGGAAGTCTGCGCCGCGGATCGGGAACGATCTCGATGACCTGAGAGCCGTCGCCGGCCTCGAGGTCCCGAGCCACGATCCGCAACAGATCGCCGGCCAGTTCGCGCTTCCGGCACCCGATACACGTCCGCACCGGAGCGGCTCGGCGCTGGGGCGCCGGGTACTGCTCGGTGGTGCGGTCGGGCATTGGAGCCGAGGGCTCGGACTGAACCTTCGACCACTCTACCGCTGCCACGCTCGGAACGCCGAACCCCTCCCCCACGGAAGTTACGAACATGTCATCCCGAGCACTCCGCGAGGGGGCTCCGGTCAACTCCGATGCGCCTCCGTTCGCACGGATCCGCCCATGTCAGGGGCGGCGTCGCTGCGGATATCGATGCGCCAGCCGGTCAGCCGCGCGGCCAGCCGGGCGTTCTGCCCCTCCTTGCCGATCGCCAGGGAAAGCTGGAAATCGGGCACTACGACGCGGGCCGCCCTGGCCTCGGCGTCGACAATTGTGACCGAAACCACTTTCGACGGCGAGAGGGCATTGCCCACGAAGGTCGCCGGATCCTCGGCGTAGTCGATGATGTCGATCTTCTCGCCGGCCAGTTCACTCATCACGTTGCGCACGCGTTGCCCCATCGGCCCGATACAGGCGCCCTTGGCGTTGACGCCGGGCACCGTGGTGCGCACGGCGATCTTGGAACGGTGACCCGCCTCGCGCGCGACGGCCACGATCTCCACCGAGCCGTCGGCGATCTCCGGCACCTCCAGTGCGAACAGGCGCCGCACCAGATTCGGGTGGGTGCGCGACAGCGTGATCTGCGGCCCGCGCGGACCACGGGAGACACCGACTACGTAGCACTTGATCCGGTCGCCGTGCTCGTAGGTCTCGCCCGGCACCTGCTCGGCGGGCGGGATCAGTCCCTCCGTGCCGTGCAGCTCGCTGCCGATGCGCACCACGACGGTGCCGCGGGCGTTGGCGCGCGCGTCGCGCTGCACCACGCCGCCGACGATGTCGCCCTCGTGGGTGGAGAATTCGCCGAAGGACTTCTCGTTCTCGGCGTCGCGCAGCCGCTGGAGCACCACCTGCCTGGCGGTGGTCGCCGCGATCCGGCCGAACCCCTCCGGGGTATCGTCCCATTCGGAGATCACGTTGCCGTCGGCGTCCAGTTCTCGCGCCATCACCCGGACCACGCCGGTCCGCTGGTTGATGTCGATGCGCGCGTTGGGCTGGTGGCCCTCGGTGTGGCGGTACGCGGTGAGCAGCGCCGACTCGATCGCGGAGATCACGGTCTCGATCGAGATCCCCTTGTCGGCGACGATCGCGCGCAGGGCTTCGATTTCGATGTTCATTCCACGATCCCTTCGGTCGGCGAATCGGACGCTGTTACGGATTCGGACAGTGCATTCGGTGTTCCTGGGTGCTGCGCGGCGTCGTCGATCGCCACCGCGTCTTCCTGGCCCGGAGCGGGCCGCCCCGGAACGACTCCGCCGGCGAGTTCCAGCTCCCGCGCGCCGGGCGGGGAGAACTCGACTTGGACGACGGCGGTGGCGATGTCGGCGAGCGGGACCGTCACGCGGTGCGGGTCGCGTTTGCCGCCGAGCACCAGCGCCACCGAGTCACCGGTGAGCGCGCCGACCCTGGCCTCAAAGGTCGCCGACCGCTCCGGCGGCTGCGCGCCTTCGCGCAGCGTGACGCGCACCTTCCGGCCGCGCGCCCGCCGCCAGTGCCGGTCGGCGGTCAGCGGGCGATCGATGCCGGGGGTGGTGACTTCCAGCAGGTAGGGCGTCTCGCCGAACTCCCCCGCGTCGTCCAGCAGCTCCGACAGCTCCGTGCTGAGACTCGCGAGCGCGTCCAGATCGGAGGTGTCGCGATCCACGGTCACCTGCACCCGAGCCTGCGCGTCCACGCGCGTGCCCGCCGTCGAGATCTCGACGCCCTCGAGGTCGAATCCTCGGCGTTCGACGAGACCAGCTAAGAGCTGGCTCACCCTTTCCTCGGTCGGCATCGGCATGTGGGCGGCTCCTGGTTCAGTTGTGACGCGGTGGGAAAATTCTCTACCAAAGGTCTAGCGTAACGCGCCACGAGAGTGTAAAGGACCAGTGGTCGAGGAGTACGCACGCCACGACCACCGCTCGTCCGGCGGCGCCCCGTGAGTCTGGCACGATGGTGCCGTGCCCATCCGCCTTCCCGCCCCGCCGCGTGCCGGGCGCACTACCGGCATGCCCTCCGACCGGCACGAGCCCCGCGCCGACGCCCTGGATCGTCGCAGCGCGATCCGTCTCGCGGGCGGTGCGACGGTGGGCGTGCTCGCCCTCGGCGCCGCGGCGGGCTGCACCGGCGACGACGTGGTCCACGAACCGGATCCCCTTGCCGCACAGGAGGTCGCGGCCCGTGCCGACGCCGCGGCGGCGACCGCGGCCATCGCCGTCGCACCCGACCGGCACGCCGCCTTGACGGCGATCGCGGCCGAGCGCACCGCGCACGCTGACGCCTTGCGCTCCGAAATCGACCGCGTCATCGGCGTTTACGCCGACGGCACCAAACCGGCGCACCGCACCCGCGCGAGCGAATCCGGCCCGTCGGCCGTGGCCTCGGGCAGCGCGGTGCCGCCCAACACCCCGCCGAGCGTCGAGACGCTGCGGGCGCGGCTGACCGAGTCACGGAAATCGGCCGCCGATCTGGCCCGCGCCCTGGACGGCTACCGGGCAGGCTTGCTCGCCTCGATCAGCGCGGCCTGCGCGGTGCAGGCGGGGGTGCTGCTGAGATGACCGAAGACGAACGCCAGGCCCTCACCGACGCGTTGAACGCCGAATACGGCGCGGTGTACGCCTACGGCGTGATCGCCGCCTACGCCTCACCCGAGCGCGCCAGGCTGGTTGCCGAGCACACCGCCGCGCACCGCGCCAGGCGCGACACCACCGTGGACACCCTCACGTTGGGCGGCGCGACGGTGCCGCCGCCCGACGCGGCCTACACGGTCCCGTTCCCGGTCACCGATCCGATCTCGGCCGCGCGGCTGGCCGTCACGGTCGAGTCCGACACCGCCGTCGCCTGGCGGTCGGTGGTCGAACGCGGTGCGTCCATGGCGATCCGGCGCGCCGGTGTCGACGCGCTCACCGAAGCCGCCGTCCGGCTGGCCACGTGGCAGTCGATCCTCGGCGCCGACCCGCCCACCATCGCGTTCCCCGGCAAGGCCTGATCCGGCGCCGACCCGAAGCGCCGCGGGCATTCTCGCGGCGAACGGCGAACGGCGAACGGCGGCCCGGTGCGGTGCCCGGCCGCCGTCGGCTCGACGCGCGACCTACGGCCGCATCTCGTAGGCGCCGTTGTAGGAGGCCACCTCGGCCCACACCCGGTCGAAGCGCGGGCGGTCGGCGACCGGCGGCCGCAGCGCCGAGGCCGCCCAGCCCTGCTGGGCGGGGCTGGCCGACGGCTTGCCGTACAGGGATGTGGCGTAGGCGTTGAAATCGCGGACCTGGAAGTCGAAGATCTGGTCGATCAGGTCGCGATCCAGGCCGGTGATCGCGGCCTGCTCCAGGATCAGCTGGCCGTAGACCACCAGCGAGAACAGGTGGCCGACGGTCAGCATGAAGTCCAGGTCCTTCTGCTGCCCGGCGTCCGGCGCCGCGGTGGTCAGCAGCGTGCGCAGCGCCTGCGCCTGCTCGTAGAACCGGCCCACGTTCGGGATGTCGGCATGCTTGTCGTAGATCGGCGTCCAGTCGGCGAAGCGCACCTTGCCCGCGCCCCGCGCCGGGCCCTGCCGCCAGAAGAACGCGTCGTCGGCCGCGTCCTGCCGGGTCCCGATCTCCGGGTAGTCCTGCGGGTCGAACAGGTAGTTGGGCATGAACTTCAGGATCTGCCCGACGTTCACGTGCACCGTGCCCTCCAGCCGGGGCAGCGTGCTGATCAGCCGCTGCACCTCGGCGAAGTAGGTGTTCTTCTCGAATCCCTTGGCGGCCAGCACATCCAGCAGCAACGTCATGACGGTCTCGCCCTCGGAGGTCACCTTGGACTTCGTCATCGGGTTGAACAGCAGGTACCGGCGGTCCTCCAGGCTCGCGCTGCGGAAGTAGTCGACGGCGCGGTCGCTGAACAGCTTCATCGCGAGGATGCGCGCGTAGGCGTCGACGAAGTTCGCCCGCACGTGCGGGAAGTCGGTGACCGGGTTGCCGTAGAGGATGCGATTGCCCGCGTGCGTGATCGCCTCGTAGAACGAGTGCTCGACCATGCCGATCCCGCCGTGGCAGAGGTTGAACTTGCCCACGTTCACGGTGTTGAGCGCCGCGGAGAATGCCTCGGGCCCCGTGTGCAGGATGTCCTCGGCGCGCACCGGGTAGTTCTCCAAGCGGAAGGTGCTGACATACATCTGCTGGTGCACGACGTTGCCGAGCAGGCGGTAGTTCTCGTGCCGGGAGTCGGCGGCGAACCAGACGTACGCGTCGGCGCCCTCGAGATCGGCGCGGCGGGAGAACACCGACACCATGCTGGCCACGTTGCCGTTGCCGATGTAGTACTTCTCGCCGTTGGCGCGGAACAGGATGCCCGCCTCCGCGTCCGCGCTGCCCGGTTCGGTCGGGGTCAGCACCAGGTCGGTGTTGTAGATGTCGGCGCCGTGGGTCTGCTCGGACAGACCGAACGCCATCACCTCACCGGCGAGCAGGTCGGCGGCGGCACGTTTCTTGGCCGCTTCGTTGTCGCTCTGCCAGATCGGGCCGAGGCCGAGAATGGTCACCTGCTCGGCGTACCAGTACGCCAGACCGTAGAAGCCGAAGATCTCCGACAGCGCCGCGTTGCGGGCGGCGTCCCAGCGGCGATTCGGGTCGCCGTCGGCGTAGGCCGCCGGGGTCAGGAAGGTGGCGAACAGCTTCTCCTTCTTCACGAAGTCGAGGAAGTCGGCCGTCCACACCGCGTTCGCGTCGTCGGCGAGCAGACGCTGTTTACCCCGGCCCTCGAACCACTCGATGGTGGCACGCAGCAGACGCCGCGTCTCCGCGTCGAACTGCTGCGGGTCATAGCTGGCGGGGTTGAACAACCGCGCGTCGGTGTTTGTCATGCCGGTTAACTTACCAGCGGGTAACAGCAGTCAGGACACGGTCCGCGGATCTGTGACCAGCGAATTCAGGTTACGGTCGCGTAAGTAATCGCCGCCCGGTCGCGGGGCTGCGAGCGCCTTCCCCTCGGCCTCGCTACTCGACAGGGAACGGGCCCCGGCGGATTCCGCCGGGAGCCGTTCACGTCGGTCAGCCGCGGACTCTGGCCACCACCGCGTCCACCGCGGACGCGGCGGGCAGTTCCTCGGTCTCGCCGGTGAAGCGGTCGCGCAGTTCGACCTTGCCCTCGGCCCAGCCGCGGCCGATCACCAGCACCAGCGGCATGCCGAGCAGTTCGGCGTCCTTGAACTTCACCCCCGGCGAGGCGGTGCGGTCGTCGAAGAGCACGTCCAGGCCCTGAGCGTGCAGGCCCGATACCACCTCTTCGGCGCCCGCGCGAGCGGCGTCGTCCTTGTTGGCGATGACGACGTGCACGTCGTAGGGCGCGACCGCGGCGGGCCAGCGCAGCCCCTTGTCGTCGTGCTGCTGTTCGGCGATCACCGCCACCATGCGGGAGACGCCGACACCGTAGGAGCCCATGGTCAGCCGCACCGGCTTGCCGTTCTCACCGAGCACGTCCACCTCGAACGCGTCGGTGTACTTGTTGCCGAGCTGGAAGATGTGGCCGATCTCGATGCCGCGGGCCGCCACCAGCGTGCCCCGGCCGTCGGGCGAGGGGTCGCCGTCGCGGACCTCCGCGGCCTCGATGGTGCCGTCGGGCGTGAAGTCGCGGCCCGCGACCAAGCCGACGACGTGCTTACCCGGTTCGTCGGCGCCGGTGATCCAGCTGGTGCCGGTGCCGACCCGCGGATCGACCAGATAGCGAACACCGTTGGCCTGCAGCGCCTTCGGGCCGATGTAGCCCTTGACCAGGAACGGATTCTCGGCGAAGTCGGCTTCGGTGAGCAGCTCCACCTCGGCCGGTTCGACCGAGGCGCCGAGGCGCTTGTCGTCGACCTCGCGGTCACCGGGAATGCCAATGCCGAGGATTTCGGTCTTCCCGTCCGGGTGACGCAGCTTGACCATGACGTTCTTCAAGGTGTCGGCCGCGGTGACCGGACGACCGTAGCGCTCGGCGATACCGGCGCCGTTGGCCCAGTCCACCAGCGTCGCGATGGTCGGAGTGTCCGGGGTGTCGTGCACGACGGCCTCCGGCTGTCCTTCGATCGGCAGCGGTTCGGGAGCGGGCGTGACCACCGCCTCCACATTGGCCGCGTAGCCGGATTCCGGGCAGCGCACGTAGGTGTCCTCGCCGACCGGGCTGTCGGCCAGGAATTCCTCCGACGCGCTGCCGCCCATCGCGCCCGAGGTGGCGGCCACGATGACGTACTTGACCCGCAGCCGATCGAAGATGCGCTGGTAGGCCTGGCGGTGCGCGTCGTAGCTGGCCTTGAGGCCGTCCTCGTCCAGGTCGAACGAGTAGGAGTCCTTCATCACGAACTCGCGCCCGCGCAGGATGCCCGCCCGGGGACGCTCCTCGTCGCGGTACTTGGTCTGGATCTGATACAGCGTGACCGGCAGGTCCTTGTAGGAGCTGTACTCGCCCTTCACGGTGAGGGCGAAGAGCTCCTCGTGGGTGGGGCCGAGCAGGTAGTCCGCGCCCTTGCGGTCGCGCAGCCGGAACAGGCCGTCGCCGTATTCGGTCCACCGGTTGGTGGTCTCGTACGGTTCGCGCGGCAGCAGCGCGGGTAGCGAGATCTCCTGGCCGCCGATCGCGTCCATCTCCGCGCGCACCACGTCCTCGACCTTGCGCAGCACGCGCAGGCCCAGCGGCAGCCACGAGTAGACACCCGGGGCGACGCGGCGCACGTAGCCGGCACGGACCAAGAGTTTGTGGCTCGGCACCTCGGCGTCGGCGGGATCGTCGCGGAGGGTTCGCAGGAACAGGCGGGAGAGGCGGGTGATCACGGAAGCACAGGGTAGTCGCTGGCCGGACGCCGTTCCCAGCGCATTACCGTATTCGTTCGTGCTGGTGCTGCTGCCTCCTTCCGAAACCAAGTCCGATGGCGGCGCCGGGGCGCCGCTCACCCTGGACTCGCTGGCGATGCCGCAGCTCACGGCGGTCCGCGCACGGCTGATCGAGGAAGTCGTGCGGTTGGCGGCCGACCCCGAACGCTCCCGGACCGTCCTGGGGCTCGGCAAGGGGGCCGACGGCGAGATCGCCCGCAACGCCGCGCTGCGCACCTCCCCGACCCGTCCCGCGCTGGAGCGCTACACCGGCGTCCTCTACGACGCGCTCGACGCCCGCTCGTTCACCAAGGCGCAGCGGGCCAAGGCGTATGCCCGCCTCGGCATCGGCTCCGCCCTGTTCGGCGCGGTCCGCGCCTGCGATCCGATCCCCGCCTACCGGCTCTCCGGCGGCGCCAAGCTGCCCGGACTGCCGACCCTCTCGGCCGTCTGGCGCGACGAGCTGGCCACCGCGCTGCTCACCGAGGCCGCGGGCGAGCCGGTCGTCGACCTCCGCTCGGGCACCTACCAGCAGCTGGGCCGGGTGCCCGGCGCGATCACCGCCAACGTGCTCACCGAGCACCCGGACGGGTCGCGCACGGTGGTGAGTCATTTCAACAAGCACCACAAGGGCCTGCTCGCCCGCGCCCTGGTGCTCACCAGAGCCGAACCGGCCGACGTCCGCGGTGTCGCGCGAGTGGCGGCCAAGGCCGGGCTGCGCGCCGAGATAGCCTCGCCTACCGAGCTTCTGATCATCACCTGACTTCGTCCGGCCGTTCGGCGGTGAGCGCCGCCGGCTCGGCATCGAGGTCGGCGCGCCGCCGTCTCGTAGCGGCGGCGAGCGGTGGGTGTCCGGAACGAGTACGGCTTGGCCCGCCCCGCCGTCGGATCACGGATCGGCAGCTCGGGTGCCCGATTCCGCACCGATCGCCGGAAGACCGGGAAAGGTGTATGCCGGACAGTGGTGGTCAGACGGCGTTCTCGCGATGTCACGACCGTAAGCGGTGGAACCCGCGGCACCGCCGATGCTCACCGAGCGAATCGAGGAGACATGCAGACCATCGCGCACTGGCTCGACGGCAAAGCCTTCGCGGGCACCAGCGAAGCGACGGCGCCGGTGACCAACCCGGCGACCGGCGCGGTGACCGGGCAGGTCGCGCTCGCGGGTGTCGCCGACGCCCGCGCGGCGATCGACTCCGCCGCGAAGGCGTTCCCGGCGTGGCGGGACACCTCGTTGACCCGGCGCACCCAGATCCTGTTCCGCTTCCGTGAGCTGCTGAACGAGCGCAGAGAGGAGCTGGCCCGGCTGATCACCGCCGAACACGGCAAGGTGCTCGCCGACGCGACCGGCGAGGTGGGCCGCGGCCTGGAAGTCGTCGAGTTCGCCTGCGGCATACCGCATCTGCTCCAGGGCGGCTACACCGAGAACGCCTCGACCAAGGTCGACATCTTCTCCGTCCGCCAACCGCTCGGCCCGGTCGCGATCATCTCGCCGTTCAACTTCCCCGCCATGGTGCCGATGTGGTTCTTCCCGCTCGCCATCGCCGCGGGCAACACGGTGGTACTCAAACCGAGCGAGAAGGATCCGTCCGCGTCGCTGTGGCTGGCGCGGCTGTGGGCCGAAGCCGAACTGCCCGCGGGCGTCTTCACGGTGCTGCAGGGCGACAAGGTCGCGGTCGACGAATTGCTCGACAACCCGGGCATCAAGGCGGTCTCTTTCGTCGGATCGACGCCGATCGCCCGGTACGTCTACCAGCGCGGCACCGCCGCGGGCAAGCGGGTGCAGGCGCTCGGCGGCGCGAAGAATCACATGGTGGTGCTGCCGGACGCGGACCTGGACCTGGCCGCCGACGCCGCGGTGAACGCCGGGTTCGGCTCGGCGGGCGAGCGGTGCATGGCGATCAGCGTGGTGGTCGCGGTGGGCGGGGCGGCTGACGAGCTGGTCGGCAAGATCGCCGAGCGGGCCGCGACCATCCGGACCGGCGACGGCACCCGGGGCGCCGACATGGGTCCGCTGGTCACCCGGGCGCACCGCGACCGAGTCGCCGGGTACATCGCCGCGGGCGAATCCGCCGGGGCCACCGTGGTTCTCGACGGCCGTGGCGTCGAGGCCGACGGCGCGGCCGAGGGCTTCTGGCTCGGGCCGACGATTCTCGACCATGTCGCCACCGACATGAGCGTCTACACCGACGAGATCTTCGGACCCGTGCTGTCGGTGGTGCGCGTCGGCAGCTACGACGACGCGCTGGCACTGGTCAACGCCAATCCCTACGGCAACGGCACCGCCCTGTTCACCAACGACGGCGGCGCCGCCCGCCGCTTCCACAACGAGGTCGAAGTCGGGATGGTCGGCATCAACGTACCGATCCCGGTCCCCATGTCGTACTACAGCTTCGGCGGCTGGAAGAACTCGCTGTTCGGCGACGCGCACGCGCACGGCGCCGACGGCGTGCGGTTCTTCACCCGCACCAAGGCGGTCACCACCCGCTGGCTCGATCCCAGCCACGGCGGGCTGAATCTCGGTTTCCCGCAGAACAAATAGGCGGCGCCCATCGAGTACGCCGCGAAGGAACCGGCGGGAATGTCGTGCCGGGCCACGTTGTTCGCTCAGAACGTGACCACTACCGCAGAGCTTTCCGATGCCCTCAAGAAGTACCTGGACGAAGAGAAGGTGTTCGCCACCGCGGCCACGATCGGGTCCAACGGGCAACCGCACCTGACCGTGATCTGGCTGAAGCGCGACGGCGACGATCTGCTGTTCTCCACCACGACCGACCGTCAGCAGGGCAAGAACCTCGCCCGCGACCCGCGCATCACCGTGCTGATCAACCCGCCGGACAACCCGTACGTCTACGCGGAGATCCGTGGCACCGCGACGATCACCCCGGACCCGGACAAGACACTGCCCGACGAACTCTCGGCGAAGTACACCGGGCAGAAGTACGCGGATTTCAACCCGGCCTCGGTCGACGACGGACCGCGGGTCATCGTGCGCGTGACACCCCGGCGGGTGGTGGGCCGCTTCTAGGCGCGGCTCACACCTGCTGGGCTTCTTCCTGGGCGTGCTGGGCCATGGCCAGTTGCTGCGGAGTGAAGCGCAATGTCAGGGCGACCAGTCCGGCCGCGAACGCGATCAGAGCGCAGACGAACAGCACCAGGGTGTAGCCGTCGCCCAGTGCGGCGATCTCCGCGGAGGTCATCCCGGCCACCTTCTCGGTGCGGCCGCCGAGCGACAGCGTGCGGGAGGCGGCGATCGGGGTGAGCAGGCCGATGGCCACGGGCGTGGCGAGGTTCATGAACATCTGCCCGACCGCGGCCAGCGGGCCGATATTCGCCGGTGGCACACCGACCAGCACACACAGCGGCGAGAGCACCATGGCGATACCGACGCCGAAGCCGATCACCACCAGCAGGGGCAGCAGCGTCGCGAAGTACATCACCTCGCCGTCGAGGGTCGAACCGAAGAGCAGGCCGACGCCGAGCACCACCGCTGAGCCCGCCAGCAGCCAGCGCGGCGCGATGTACAGCGCCGCCTTGGAAGCCACCGCGCCGCCGACGCCGATGCCGACGGTGAACGGAATGGCCGCCACACCCGCCTTGAGCGGACCGTATCCGATGACGTTCTGCATGAACTGGGCGACGAAGAAGGTCATCGCGCCCAGCACCCCACCGGCGAGGAAGATCAGCAGGAAGGTGGCCACGCGGTCGCGGCTGTCGAACAGCGACCAGGGCAGCAGCGGGTCGTCCACCCGTCGTTCCAGCGCGATGAAGACGATCAGCAGCACCACGCCCGCGATCAGCGAACCGATGATCGCCGGGTGTCCCCAGCCGATCTCCGGCCCCTCGGTCGCGCCGAACACGATCGCCGCGCAGGCGATGGTGCCGAGCACCGCGCCCGGGAGGTCCAGCGCCGAGCGGTGGTGTTCGGTGTCGGCCAGTTTGTAGGCCGCGCCGAGAATGATCAGCGCGCCGATCGGGACGTTGATCAGGAAGATCCACCGCCAGGACAGCTGGGTCAGCGCGCCGCCGACCACGAGCCCGCCCACGGAGCCGATGCCGACCATCGAGCCGAGGATCGCGATCGCCTGGTTGCGCGCCTTGCCCGGCGCGAAGGTCGTCGCCACGAGCGCGAAAGCGGTCGGCGCCGCGATCGCGGCGCCCGCACCCTGGATGGCTCGCGCCGCGAGCAGCATCGCCTGATTCTGCGCGAGCCCGCACAACAGCGAGGCCAGGGTGAACACCGCGACACCGACGACCAGCATGCGCTTGCGGCCGAATGCGTCGCCGAGGCGGCCGCCGAGCAGCATCAGGCCGGCGAAGGTGAGTCCGTAGGAGGTCACCGTCCACGCGCTACCCGCGCTGGACAACCCCATCTCCTCTTGCAGCCGCGGCAGCGCGAAGATCACCACCGTGCCGTCGAGCACGACCATGAGCTGCAATCCGCTCAGGACTAGGATCGCGAGCCCGAAGGCCCGCTGCGTCACTGGATACTGCATCGTCGCAGCGGGGTTCCGAAGCACAGTGAGTCACTGTAATTGATGCCGGGCCCCGCTTCGCCCGCCCACCGATCCGGCCGGGCCCGCGACGAGCACCGGCCCCGCCGATCCCGCGGGTGGGTGTCGTCGCGCACCATCAGCGGTATCGGGTCGAGGTGGTGGGCCATCGCCGGTGCTCCTTCCCCACTCAGGACGAGCAGCCGTCCTGGTCGACCGGGCCGCCGCCGTCACCGCGCGATTCGGTTCGAATCGCCGCGGTGGCCACGAGCGTCATCCGGCCGCGGAGTCGGCGTGCGGGACGATCGAGTCGGCGGAGAATCCGGCGGTCGGGCCGATCACCACGATCGCGGGTGGGCGGATGCCTTCGGCGCGCACCCGGGCGGCCACCGTGCCGAGATCGGCGCGCAGCACGCGCTGGGTGCGCAGCGTGCCCTCCTGGATGACGGTGGCGGGTGTGCCTGCCGGTCGCCCGCCCTCCAGCAGCGCGGTGGCGAACTGCTCGATCCGCTCCACCGCCATCATCAGCACCAAGGTGCCGCGCAGCCGCGCCAGCGCGGGCCAGTCCACCAGCGAATCCGGGTGATCCGGCGCGACGTGCCCGCTCACCACGACGAACTCGTGGGTGACACCGCGATGGGTGACCGGGATGCCCGCCGCGGCGGGCACCGAGATGGGACTGGTGACACCCGGCACCACCGTGACCGGAACCCCGGCGGCGACGCAGGCCTCCACCTCTTCGTAGCCGCGCCCGAACACGTACGGGTCGCCGCCCTTGAGCCGCACCACGAACTTGCCCGCTTTCGCGCCTTCGATCAGCGCGTTGTTGATCGCTTCCTGCGCCATGGCCCGTCCGTACGGGATCTTGGCGGCGTCGACCACCTCGACCTCGGGCCCGAGTTCGGCGAGCAGTTCCGGCGGCGCGAGCCGGTCGGCGACGACCAGATCCGCCCTGGCCAGCAACCGCCGCCCGCGCACGGTGATCAGGTCGGGATCGCCGGGCCCCCCGCCCACCAATGCGACACCGGGCGCGATGGGGGTCGAGTCGTCACTCACCACACCGGATTGCAGGGCCTCCAGCAACGCGTTGCGCACGGCCGCCGACCGACGGTGCTGCCCGCTCGCCAGCACGCCGAGGGTCAGCCCGTCGTAGCGTGCGGTGGCGGGGGTGACCGCGGTGCCCAGCCGTGCGGTGTCGGCGCGGACGCAGAAGATCCGCCGCCGGGTCGCCTCGTCGACCACCGCCGCGTTGGTCTCGGGCTCGTCGGTGCAGGCGATCGCGTACCAGGCGCCGTCGAGGTCGCCGTCGGCGTATTCACGCAGCGTGACGGTGATCTGTCCGGAGGTGGCCATTCCCTCGACCGCGGGGGTCACCGCGCGACTCACCACGTGGACGTCCGCGCCGGAGGCGATCAGCAGTCCCAGTCTGCGCTGCGCCACCGATCCGCCGCCGACCACGACGACACGCCGTCCGTGCAGATCGAGCCCTACCAGGTAGTTCGGGTCGCCGGTGGGCTGGTCTTGCGTTGCGTCTGACGTGTTCGGCACAAGTTTCGAGCCTACGGCGTGGCCCTCCGGCACCGGCAATCGCCCGGCGCGCCCGCCCATACACGTTCCGGCGAGCAGGCGCGACGATCACCACGGGCCTGCGCCGAGCCGCGCTCAGGGCGACGCCCGCCACACCTACTGTGACCAGTGGTAGCAAGCGTTTCGACCGTCGGCGACGGTAGGTTGCCGTGCAGGCGTTCTCGTTCGGAAAGGCGGACCGATGAAACGGCTGACACCGGCACGACTGCTCGACGTGGCCTACGACGAGGCGCTGCGCGGGCTCGCCGAAGGGGGGATCCCCATCGGCGCCGCCCTCTTCGACGCGGACGGCACGCTGCTCGGTCGCGGGCACAACCGCCGGGTGCAGTCCGGCGACCCCAGCATGCACGCCGAGACCGACGCCTTCCGCGCGGCGGGGCGGCGGCGCGACTATCGCGACACCGTCATGGTCACCACGCTCTCGCCGTGCTGGTATTGCAGCGGCCTGATCCGCCAGTTCGGCATCGGTTCGGTGGTGGTCGGGGAATCGCGGACCTTCTCCGGCGGGCACGAGTGGCTGGCCGGGCACGGCGTCGCCGTCACCGTCCTGGAAGACCGGCGCTGCGTCGATCTGATGACCCGGTTCATCGCCGAGCATCCCGCGCTGTGGCACGAGGACATCGGAGTCGCCGACGATCTCGAGGCATGAACTTGCGCCGCCCCGGCCGGGCGGCTCAGCGGAAGTACGGATACTCCTGCACCCAATGGAATCCCCTGCTACGCAACGGGAACTCGTCGACCGGGACCGAGGTCAGCGCGACCGAGACCGGCTGCCCGGCGAGCGTGCCCGTCAAGGTCAGCCGCTCCGGCGCGGGCCGGTCGAAGCCGAAGCTGCCCAAGGGTTCCGTTCGCGGCGGCGCGACCACGACCAGGGTGCGCGCCGCCGGATCGACCATCGCGAGCACCGGAACCAACCGGCCGTCCATCCGCTGCACGGTGGCGCCGTCCCGGTCGAAGACCAGGCGCTGCCAGCGCCGTTCGTCGGTGGTCAGTGGCGGAAGCGGTGTGCCGCCGACACTGAATTCGGTGACCGCCCAGATGCCGTACAGCGGCGGTTCCGGCCGCCCCGCGCCCTGCTCGGTCCACCTTTCCCAGCCCGTGTACGCGTTCGAGAACAGCAACCACACCCCGAGCGCGATCTGCGCCGCCGCCGCGATCCGCTCGGCTCGCGGCGTGCGCAGCAGCGGCGGCGTGCTCGATGGTCCGGCCGGGCGGTTCAGCACGAGCACGTTCGCCAGACGCCCGGCCTCCGGGGCGAGCAGCACCAGGCACAGCAGCATCAGGTGGAACGACAGGAGCTTCGCGGGTACGTCGTAGGTCATGTCCAGCACGAACACCTGTGTCGTGCACACCAGGCTCAGCATCGCGCCCACCAGCGCGGTGCGCGGCACGAACAGCAGCACGCCGCCGAGCAGTTCCGCGCAGCCGAGCAGGATCTCGTACTGCGGCGATATTCCGATGTGGTTCCAGAGCACCGCCATCGGACTGAAATTCCCGTAGGGCTCGAGCAACCGGCTCAGCGGTGTCGGCGGCATCTGGGTCGGGATGGCCTTGGCCATGCCGTAGGCGATCATCTGCCCGGCCAGGCACAGGCGCACGAACAACAGGAACCAGGGCAGCACGGCCCGGTAGTGCGGCCGGTTCCGATCCAGCATGCTCCAGACCAGTGTGCCGAGCACCGCGACGACGAGGACGACGAACACCAGCACCCAGAAGTAGGCCTGGTCGCCACTGATCGAAGCCGTGTTGGCCGCCACGGACGTACCGAACACCCGTGTTCCGGTCCCCTCGATCACCGGGCGCAGGGCACGGGCGACGCCGGAGTTCACCGAGTCCGGCAACCACTCGCGCGCCAGTCCGAGGAACTCGGGGACGACCGACGGATACACCAGGCAGAACAGCCCGAAATACAGGAAACCGAAGCGGAACGCCACCCGGGTCGCCCCGCGCCAAGGCCTGGTATCGGAACCCACCGCGTCCGCGGTGTCTGTTCGATCGAGGATCGCTTCGGTCACGGCGGTCCCTCCAGTTCGGTCGATGCAGACCGAAGGTATCGAAAAGCGCCGCGGCCGTAGCGGGTTTCGGCTGGATCACCCGCTGCCACCGGATCAGGGGGTCAGCGGAAGTACGGGTATTCCTGGACGAAGTGGAAGCCCCGGTTGCGCAACGGGAAGGAGTTCGGGTCCATCCGGTTGAGCGACAGGCTCACCGGCGTTCCGTTCAACTCACCGGTGAGCCGCAACGTGTCCGGGGTGGGCTGAGTGAAGGTGAAGGCGCCCAGGCGGTTCGGCGGTGTGTCCGGCGGAGCCGCGGACAGCGCGATGGTGTGCGCGGCCTCGTCGACCACGGCTACGACCGGCAGGAACGAGTCGTCCATCTTCTGCACCGTCGTACCCCGGCGGTCGACGATCAGCCGACGCCAGCGGCCCTCGTCGGTGATCAGCGGCGGCGCCGGTTGCCCGTCCCTGGTGAACTCGCCGACGGTCCAGATGCCGTAGAGCGGAGGTTTCGGCGCGCCGTCGCCCGCCTCGCGCCAGGTTTGCCAGCCGATGTGCACCCCACCGAGCAGCACCCACAGTCCCAGAGCCACTTGCAGCGCCGCCGCCACCCGGTTCGCGCGGCGGGAAGCGAACAGCGCGGGTTGCGTGGCCGGTTCGGACGGGCGTTCGAGCATGAGCACATTTGCCAACCGCCCGGCCTGCGGCGCCAGCACGACCAGCGACAGCAGCAGCAAGTGGAACGAGAGGATCTTCACCGGCACGTCGTAGGTCATGTTCAGTACGAACACCTGCGCCATGCTCACCAGGCTGACCAGCGCGCCCGCCGTCGCGGTGCGCGGCGCGAACAGCAGCAGCCCGCCGAGCACTTCCGCCGTGCCGAGCAGGACCTCGTATACGGGCGCGGCGCCGACCTGGTTCCAGAGCACCGATGCCGGGCTCATCGTCCCGTACGGTTGCAGCAGCGCGGTGAGCGACGGCGCGGGCATCTGTGACGGAATCGCCTTGGCCAGACCGTAGAAGAGCATCTGGCCGCCCAGGCACAGCCGGGCGAACAGCACGAACCAGGCGCGCAGGGTGAGGTAGTCCCGGCGGCGTCTATCCAGGATCGACCAGACGAGCGTGATCAGCGCCGCCGCGACGAGTTCGCAGAAGATCAGCAACCAGATGGCGGCCTGGTCGCCGCTGCCGGAATCCTCGTGCAAGACGGCGTCCACACCGAAGGCGTGGTCGCCGACCCAGCCGACGAGCGGGCTCGTCGCGCGCATCTGCCAGATGACGGCGTTCTCCGGCAGCCACTTGCTCAGGATGCCGGTGAACACGAAGAGGATCTGCGCGAACAGCACGCAGAACAGCCCGAAGTAGGCGAAGGCGAAGCGGAACGCGATCCGCGCCTGCGGGCTCCATGGACGACGCTCGTCACCGGCCCGCGTTCGGCCACCGCGGGGCTCCACCACATCCGTTTCGACGGTACGCACACCGCTCCCCTCGCCGGTCGACACTCTGGCTTGCCGAACGTATCCGACCAGGTCATGGGATGACCTCCGGGTAAACCCCCGATTTCCGGGTACCTCTTTCGGCCTACATGCCTGCCCCACCCTGCTCAGCGGGATTCGTCTCCGGTTCCGGCCCGCCGACAACTAGAACGCGTTACAGTCGCGTATCCCGGCGCACCGCGGGCGGTGCATCCAGGCCGCACGTGTCAGGAGGACATTGATGACCGACGATCCGGACCCGGCACAGCGACACCAGCTGACCGTCAGCGAACGCGACCTGGACGCACTCGCCGGCGACTTGGCGCGCTGGCTGCACGCGAAGGTCGCCGCGGACGATCTGCCGCGGATCTCCGAATTGTCGCGTCCACAGTCCGGCGGCATGTCCAGCACGTCGATCCTGTTCGACGCCGAGTGGAGCGCCGCAGGGCGGCCGCAGCGCGGATCGTTCGTCGCGCGGATGGCGCCGGAGGCCGGGTCGTTCCCGGTCTTCGAGACCTACGACCTCGCCACCCAGTACCAGGTGATGGCGGGCGTGGCCGCGGCCACCGACGTGCCGGTGCCGGGCCTGTGCTGGCTGGAGAACGACGAGAAGCCGCTCGGCGCACCGTTCTTCGTGATGCGCCGCGTCGACGGCCGGGTGCCGACGGACAACCCGCCGTACGTGTTCGTCGGCTGGCTGTTCGACGCCGACCCGGCCGAGCGGCTGCGGCTCACGCACAACACCGTCGAGGTGATCGCCAAGATCCACGGCATTCCCGATCCCGCGACGCTGTTCCCGATGCTGAGCGGACCGGGCGAGGCGCTGCGCAGGCACGTCGCCGCCCAGCGCTCGTGGTACCGGTGGGCGCTCGCGGACGACGGCTTCGAGATCCCGCTGATCGAGCGGAGTTTCGCGTGGCTGGACGAGCACTGGCCCGCCGAGACCGGCCCGGACGTGCTCAGCTGGGGCGACGCCCGCCCGGGCAACATCATCTACCGCGAATTCGACCCGGTGGCGGTGCTGGACTGGGAGATGGCCGCGCTGGCGCCGCGCGAGCTGGATCTGGGCTGGCTGATCTTCATCCATCGGTTCTTCCAGGATCTGGCCACTCGCTTCGGGCAGCCCGGGCTGCCCGATTTCCTGCGCCGCGACGACGTGGTGTCGAAATACGAGGAGCTGACCGGTCACTCGGTGCGCGATCTCGACTTCTACATCGTCTACGCCGCGTTGCGGCACGCGATCGTCATGGCGCGGGTGAAGCGCAGGATGATCCACTTCGGCGAGGACACCGACACGCCGGATCGCGACGACTACGTCATGCACCGGGCAAGCCTGGAAGCGCTGCTCGACGGAACCTACGAATGGGACTGACCATGCCTGTGCCTTTGGACGAGTACCCCATCCATCAGACCCCGCTGTCGCTGGCCCGGGTGGCCTCCAGCGATCGGAACTTCTACGACCGCAGCTACTTCAACGCCCACGACCGCGACGGCGGCACGTTTCTGATCACCGGTTTCGGCGTGTATCCCAACCTCGGGGTGACCGACGCCTACGCCGCCGTCCGCCGTGGCGACGCGGTGCGCGCGGTGCGCTTCTCCGACGCGCTCGGCGACCGGGGCCTCGACCAGCGCGTCGGCGGCTACCGCATCGAGGTGCTGGAGCCGCTGCGGCGCCTGCGGGTGGTCTGCGAACACGACGATCTGAGCTTCGACCTGACCTGGAGCGGCGCCTTTCCCGCCGTCCAGGAACAACCGCACCTGATTCTCGCGGGCAACCGGCCGATCATCGACGCGTCCCGGTTCGCGCAGGTCGGCTCGTGGGCGGGGACGCTGCACGTGGACGGCGACGACATCACCGTCGACCCGGCGGTGTGGACCGGGACCAGGGACCGCTCGTGGGGCATCCGGCCGGTCGGGGAGACCGAGCCGCCCGGACGCGCGGCCACCGAGCCCTCGGGCGGGTTCTGGTGGCTGTACGTGCCGCTGCGGTTCGAGGACTTCGCCGTCGTGATCATCGTGCAGGAGGAGCCGGACGGCAGGCGCACGCTCAACGACGCGACCCGGATCTGGCCGGACGGGCGCACCGAACAGCTCGGCTGGCCCCGCATATCCATCGACTATCGCTCCGGCACAAGACATCCCGTCGGTGCGCGACTGGAGCTGACCACGCCGGACGGCAAGCCACTGGAGATCGAGATAACGCCGGGTATCGGCGTCCCGCTGCACGTCGGCTGCGGCTACGGCGGCGATCCCGACTGGCAGCACGGCCAGTGGAAGGGTCGCGACTGGTCTTCCTCCAGCCGCTACGACCTCACCGATCCGGCGATCGTCGCCCGCGCTCCCTACGGGGTGACCGACCACGTCGCGCGTGCCCGCTGCGGCGATGCCGAGGGGTGGGGGCTGTTCGAACACGCCAGCATCGGCCGCCACGACCCCACCGGCTTCGCCGACTGGGGCTCGGTCGCCCCCTGAACCCGGCGCCGCACCGCCGCCGACACGGGTGTCCGTGACCAGTTCCCGGTAGACGTGCGTGCCCGGACGCAACGCGCAGCGACGGCGCATCCAGCAGCAGCTGAGCCAGCGCCAACGGCGCACCGCCGTCGTAGCCGAACGGCTCCGCCCCGAGCTGTGATCGGAGCTTCGCGATCTGCTCGGATACCGCCACAGGCCGGGCCGAACAGCGCATCCGGAGCCTGCGGTCCGGGCCGGTTGCGCGGCGGCTACAGCGTGGCGACAGTCGCCGATCGTGCGACACCGCGATTGTCGCGGACAGCGCAGCGCTCGCGGCCGAGCCCGCGTTCGGTGGATGGTTCTACCGCTCGAGCTGCGCTGCCGCGAGCACCACGCCTTGCACGACGCGCTTCGGTATCACCAGCGGCCCGCCCCCGGCGGCGAGCAGCGCCGCGGCCTCCGCGACGCTCGCCGTGCCGACGGCCGCCTGTGTGCGGCTTCCCGGGTTGGGGACGGCGACGTTCGCCAGTTCCGCGGCGGAGTAGGACCGCAGCGGCACCTGGTACTCCGCGGCGACGGCGCGCAGTCCGGGCTCGGTGAAGCGCTGCGAGATGGTGGCCAGGCACGCTATCCGGTAGCCACCCACGCCCTCGCGCAGCGCGGCGCGGATCGCGGCCGCCGATGTGCCCGGCCGTAGTCCGATGCCGACGACGACGTCAGCCGACGGCACCGGAACTCGCGAAGCGCATTGCCGCGGTGACGAATCGCCGCACCGCCGCGGGATTCCCCGCCGGGTGGGTGTGCAGGTACGACGCGTGCACGTTGCCGCTCAGCGTCCCCTCCCGGACGACCTCTCCCGCGCCGCCGCGCCAGCCCCAAGCCGGATTCGGCGGCGCCGACACCAGACGGGTGCGGTGGAACTCGTGCCCCCTGACCCGTTCGCCGACCCGCCACAGCGGCGAGTCGGCCAGTGCGACGGCGTCCCGGTAGCCGAGTGTCAGACGCGGTCCGAACGCGGCGTCGGCATCCACCACCCCCGCCATCGGGTGGCCGTCCAGCGATCGGGTCAGATACAGCAGCCCGGCGCATTCGGCGTGCACCGGCATCCCGTGCCGAGCGGCGTCGGCCACCGCCCGCAGCAGGATGGAATTGGCCGCCAGGTCCGCGGCGTGTTCCTCGGGAAACCCACCTGGCAGCACCAATGCCGCTGTCCCGGTGGGCAATTCGTCGTGCAGCGGGTCGAAAACGACCACCTGCGCCCCCGCGGCCACCAGCAACTCACGATGCTCGGCGTAGCCGAACGTGAATGCCGGGCCACCGGCTACGGCGATCACCGGACCCTCCCGATCGGCCGGGAAGCGGGCGGCGACCGGAAACTCCTCGGTGGACACCTCTTCTGCTTCCAGACCGCGCACGGCGGCGGCGGGATCCCACGCGGGTCCGGTGACCGACGAGCGAGCGAGTGCCGCGATGGCGTGCAGGTCGACGTGCGCGGCGACGAGATCCGTCATCGCCGCCACCGCCGCCGTCGCGGCCGAGCCGTGTTCCACGGCGGGGATCAGGCCGAGATGCCGGGACGGGACTTCGAGTTCGGCCAGGCGCGGCAACGACCCGAGCACCGCCAGCCCGACTCGATCGCAGGCGGCGCGCAGTACCTGATCGTGCCGTTCGCTGCCGACCCGGTTCAGGATCACCCCGCCGAGCCGGACGCCGCTGTCGAAGGTCGCGAATCCGTGCAGCAGTGCCGCGAGGCTCTGGCTGTGTCCTCGCGCGTCCACCACCAGCACCACCGGCGCTCCCAGCAAGGCCGCGACCTGCGCCGTCGACCCCTCCGCCACCGGACCGGCGTACTCGTCATCGATCCGCCCGTCGAACAACCCCATCACGCCCTCGACCACCGCGAGATCGCACCCCCGCGCCCCGTGCCGGAACAGCGGTACAACCCGCTCCACCCCCACCAGCACAGGATCCAGGTTTCTCCCCGGCCGCCCCGCCGCCAACCCGTGATACCCCGGATCGATGTAGTCGGGCCCCACCTTGAACGGCGCCACCCGATGCCCCACCTTCCGCAACGCCCCCACCAGCCCGGTCGCCACCGTCGTCTTCCCGCTCCCCGACGCCGGTGCCGCCACCACCACCGCCTTCATCGCCGCTCCCGCCCCGCGAGTGGCACACCATCGTGCGGCCCTCTCGCGATTCGCCGCAGCGATGTGCCACTCGCGGGGATCACCATTCGATGCCTCGTTGGCCTTTGCGGCCCGCGTCCATGGGGTGCTTGAGTTTGGTCATTTCGGTGACCAGGTCGGCGGCTTCCAGGAGGGGTTGGGGGGCGTCGCGGCCGGTGATGACGACGTGCTGGTTGCCGGGGCGGGCGTTGAGGGTGCCGACCACCTCGTCCACGTCGACCCAGCCCCATTTCAGGGGGTAGGTGAACTCGTCCAGGACGTAGAAGCGGTGCTGTTCGGCCCGCAGGCGGCGGGCGATCTCCTGCCAGCCGGCCAGCGCGGCGGCGGCGTGGTCCTGCTCGGTGCCCTGTTTGCGGGTCCAGGACCAGCCCTCGCCCATCTTGTGCCACTCGACCGGCGCGCCCGCGCCGGTCTGCTCGTGCAGTGCGCCGAGGGCGCGGAAGGCGGCTTCCTCCCCGACCTTCCACTTGGCGCTCTTCACGAATTGGAACACCGCGACGTCGAAGCCTTGGTTCCACGCTCGCAGCGCCATCCCGAACGCAGCCGTCGACTTCCCCTTGCCCGGCCCGGTATGCACCGCGAGCACCGGCTGATTGCGCCGCTGCCGTGTGGTCAGCCCGTCGTCGGGAACTGTCTCCGGAACACCCTTGGGCATCGAATCTCCTTGCTCGTCCTCGGATCACTCCGAACCTGTGCACCGCGTCCGGACCGGAAGCCGCGCGAACCGCCCACCACCGCTGGACGCCGACTCACCGGGTCTCCCCGCCGTCTCCGAAGCGGCGGCCGCGCGGCCTCCACCGGGCACACGGTTCGGAAGTCGTGCTCACGCCGCTCGCGCCGGACTACCGTTCCCGGAACTCGCGCGGACGACGTCCGCGACCGCCGCACCGGTCAGCTCGGCCAGTCTCAGGTAGCCGCCGCGCAGGTCGCGGGCCAGATCCACGGCGAGGCCGAGGCGGATCATGCCGCGTTCGCAGTCGACGACGACCGAGGTGACCGTGTCCCTGGCGAGTAAGCGGGCCGCGGCGCGGGCGCGGGGAACCGGGTCGGTCCCGCCCGTCGCGCGACCGTCGGTCAGCAGCACCAGCATCGGCCTGCGGCGCGGATCGCGCACACGCTCGCGCAGCACGATTTCCCTGGCCTTCAGCAGGCCCGCCGCCAGCGGGGTCTTCCCGCCCGTGCGCATTCCGGACAGCCGGCGCACCGCGATGTCGACCGACGAAGTGGGCGGCAGGACGAGTTCGGCCTCCGCGCCGCGCACGCTGACGACGGCGACTTTGTCGCGGCGCTGATACGCGTCCCGCAGCAATGTCACCACCGCGCCGGTGACGGCGGACAGCCGGTCGCGGGCGGCCATGGACCCGGAGGCGTCGACCACGAAGACGACCAGATTCCCTTCGCGCCCTTCCCGATACGCGCCGCGGAGGTCTTCGGCGGCCAGCCGCAACGGCCCGTTCCCGCGGCCGCGGGAACGCTGATGCGGGGCGGCCGCGAAGACGGTTCCGAGCAGATGCAGGCCCGAAGACGTGTCGGCACTCGGACGCACCACCCGCCCGTGCCGTGATTCCGCGCGGGAGCGCCGCCCCGGAGCGCCTTCGCCGACGCCGGGCACCTCCCAGCGCGGTGTTCGCGAACCGGCGGAAGTCGGTGCGCCACTGCGCCCTTCACGCGATTGCCCACCGCCCGGACCTTCGGGCGGCGACGGGTTTTCCGGGCCACCGTCCGGATCGTCGCCCGGCTCCTCGGCATCCCGGGGCGTGCCGTCCGGCCCGCTCGGCGTGGAGGTCTCCTCCTCGGGCCGCGCCTGCTCGGCCGCGTCGCGCATGGCGTCGTCGAGCTGCTGCTCGCTGATACCGGGCTCGTCGAACGGATCGCGCCTGCGCCGGTGCGGCAGCGCCAGTTCGGCGGCCACCCGCACGTCGTCCTCGGTCACCGCGTCGGCACCGCGCCAGGCGGCATGCGCGGTCGCGGTGCGCGCGACGACCAGATCGGCCCGCATCCCGTCCACGTCGAACGCGGCGCACAGCGCGGCGATGCGGCGCAGCTCCACGTCGTCGAGCACCACCTGCCCCAGCCGGTCGCGGGCGGCGAGGATCTGCTCGGCCACCTCGTGGTCCGCCGCGGCGTACCGGGCGGCGAATCCGGCCGGGTCGGCCTCGTAGTCCAGCCTGCGGCGCACCACCGCCATCCGCACGTCCACGTCCCGGGAGGCGGCCACGTCCACGGTCAGGCCGAACCGGTCCAGCAGCTGCGGACGCAGTTCGCCCTCCTCCGGATTCATGGTGCCGACCAGCACGAAGCGCGCCGGATGCGAGTGCGAGACGCCGTCGCGTTCGATGTGCACCCGCCCCATCGCCGCGGCGTCCAGCAGCACGTCCACCAGATGGTCGTGCAGCAGGTTGACCTCGTCGACGTACAACACACCGTGATGGGCGGCTGCCAGCAGGCCCGGGCGGAACGCCTGCTCCCCGTCGCGCAGCACACGCTCCAGGTCCAGCGAGCCGACCACGCGGTCCTCCGTCGCGCCCACCGGCAGCTCCACCAGGCGGGCGGGCCGCGCGCCGGTCTCGTCCACCACGGGCGGCAGCAGCTGCGCGAGCGCGCGCACCACGGTCGACTTCGCGGTGCCCTTCTCACCACGCACCAGGACGCCGCCGATGCCGGGATGGACCGCGCAGAGGATCAGCGCCAGCTGCAGCCGTTCCTGACCGACCACCGCCGAGAAGGGAAATCCCGCTTCACCGTCCGAACCCGGCATCGTCCGGCTGCGCTGGTCGGACGTCGGCACTGTTTCGGCATGGGAGACGGACACGCCCCCAACTCTAAGCGTGGGGCCGCACCGGCCCCCACAGTGCCCTTCGATTCAGAACCGATGCGCGCACCCCTGAACCGCACCTACCGTCGATCCACTCATGGCTCCGCAGGGGTGCCGCGCAGGAGGCACCGATTCGAGCGAACCAGCGCGCCCCGCTCGCCTCCACCACGTTTCCGAGCGACGCGAGCCCGAGTATGCGCCGTTCGCGTCCGAGCGGTCGCCGCCGCGACGAAGTCGCCGACGGTGGCCGCTCGGACACGAAGATCAACCTCTGCGCATGGGCACGTGCGGGATGCCGTCTTCTTCGAATTCCGGCCCGTCTACCTTGAAGCCGTGTTTGGTGTACAGGTCGATCAGGTAGCTCTGGGCGCTCAGGCGAACCGTCGCCGAACCGGCCTCGGCCAGCGCCGCCTGCAGCAGTCGCGTGGTGTAGCCGTGCCCGCGGGCGGGCGCCGCCGTGCAGAGCCTGCCGATCCGGAAGCTCTTCACTCCGTCGTGGTGCTCCTCGCACAGCCGCAGCGTGGCGATGACCTCGCCCTCGTCATCGAGCCAGAAGTGCCGGGTCTCCGGGAGGAGGTCGTTGCCGTCCAGTTCGGGGTACGCGCACTTCTGCTCGACGACGAACACTTCGACGCGGAGTTTCAACAGCCGGTAGAGCGTCGCGGTATCGAGATCCTGCGCCCAGGAGCGTTTGAGAGCAACCGTTGACATCATCGCGCCTTGCTATCACAACCTAGGCGTTCGCCGCGACCCCTGCATGTCGCGGCGTGTTGTCGCCGCCGTCGACGAGGTTCAACGTCTTGGAGGTCCAATCCCACACTTCG
This sequence comes from Nocardia exalbida NBRC 100660, assembly GCF_000308575.1. Classification (GTDB taxonomy): domain Bacteria; phylum Actinomycetota; class Actinomycetes; order Mycobacteriales; family Mycobacteriaceae; genus Nocardia; species Nocardia exalbida. The sequence goes on from NZ_BAFZ01000081.1 coordinate 25,671, forward strand.
TGGAACAGCGCCGGGTCCTCGGACAGCTTGATGCCCAGTGAGGGCACCATCTCCTTCAGCTTCGGCGTCCACGTGGCGTACTCCTGCGGGAAGCACCGCTGCATGACGTCCAGCATTGCGGTGACGCAGGTGGAGGCGCCCGGGGACGCGCCGAGCAGACCGGCGATGGTGCCGTCCTCCGCGGAGATCACGGCGGTGCCGAACTCCAGCACGCCGCCGGCGCCCTTACGTCGGATGACCTGCACGCGCTGGCCCGCGGTGATCAGCTCCCAATCCTTGGCCTCGGCGCGCGGGATGAACTCCGACAGCGTGATGACCTTGCCAGCCTCCGACTTCAGCAGCTCGCTGACCAGGTACTTGGTCAGACCGAGCTCGGTGACGCCCACGCCGAGCAGCGAGAAGATGTTGTTCGGCCGCACCGACTTGAACAGGTCGGTGTTCTTGCCGTCCTTGAGGAACTTCGGTGTCCAGCCCGCGTACGGGCCGAACAACAGGCCCGGCTTGCCCTTGATCACACGGGTGTCCAGATGCGGCACCGACATCGGCGGAGCACCGACCGCCGCCTTGCCGTACACCTTGGCCTCGTGCTGGTTGATCAGCGCCGGGTTGACGCAGCGGAAGAACTGGCCGCTGACCGGGAACCCGCCGAATCCCTTCGCCTCCTTGATACCCGCCTTCTGCAGCAGCGGCAGCGCGCCGCCACCCGCGCCGACGAAGACGAATTTGCTGATCAGCGTGCGCGTCTCGCGGGTGCGCAGGTTGCGCACCGTGACCAGCCAGGATCCGTCCGACTGCTTGGACAGGTCGCGTACCTCGTGCCCGAAGGCCAGGTCCGCGCCGGAGGAGCCGAGGTAGGCGAGCAGTTCCTGGGTGAGGGAGCCGAAGTCGATATCGGTGCCGCCGTCGCTCCAGTTCAGCGCGACCGGGTCGGAGAAGTCCCGCCCGCGGGCCATCAACGGCAACCGCCGGGTGAACTCGTCGGGACTGTCGATGAACTCCATGCCCTCGAACAGCGGGTGCGGCGCCAGCGCTTCGTACCGCTTGCGCAGGTATTCCACATTGTCGGCGCCGTGCACGAAGCTGACGTGCGGGATCGGGTTGATGAAGGTGGACGGATCGCGCAGGATGCCGTTCTCCACGCCGTAGGACCAGAACTGGCGGGAGACCTGGAACCGCTCGTTGATATCGACGGCCTTGGTGATGTCCACCGAGCCGTCGGGTAGCTGCGGGCTGTAGTTCAGCTCGCAGAGCGCGGAGTGTCCGGTACCCGCGTTGTTCCACGGATCGCTGCTCTCGGCCGCGGCGGCGTCGAGCCGCTCGAACAGGGAGATCGACCACTCCGGCTGCAGCTGCCGCAGCAGCGCGCCGAGAGTGGCACTCATGATGCCGGCACCGATGAGTACTACATCGGTCTTTTCAGTCATGGCAGCGTTCGGCACGGGTAGATCGACTTCCTTGTCCTTCTGCGCGGGCCCACCGGGCGGGTGGACCTGCCTGGGCACGGTGTAGTTGTGGCTCGGTTCCGGCGTCCGCCGGTTCCGAACGGCGTGGCGGGAGTCAGGTTACCCGCCGTTCACCTAGCCCAATTGTGCACCTCACCACGCCGCCGCCCGGCAACGAGCCTGCGGAATGTGCGGAATGCGACAGAGATCGTCGTCACTTCGGCGGCCGATGGACCGCCGTGGTCTGTCGGTGCGTGACACCGTCCAATACATTGGTCGCGTGACGAACGAACAGTCGCTTGCCGCGCCGGTCAGCACTTCTCCGGAGGGTGAAGGCTGGCGCCCCGACGTCCTGGGCCCGCAGTACCAGCAGCGCACGCTGCCCCTCGGCCCCGATCCCGACGGCGAAGGCGAGGTGGTCGCCACGCTGGTGCGCTACGTGCCCTCCGGCGCCGTCGAGCAGACCGCGGGCGCGGTGCTCTACGTCCACGGATTCACCGACTACTTCTTCCAGGAACACCTCGCCGAGCACTTCGCCGCGCGCGGATTCCAGTTCTACGCGCTCGACCTGCGCAAATGCGGCCGCTCACTGCGCGAGGGGCACACCCCGCACTATGTGACGGATCTCGCTTTCTACGACCGCGAGCTCGCGGAGTCGCTGCGGATCGTCCGGGCCGAGACCGGCGCCCCCGTGGTCGTCAACGCCCACTCCACCGGCGGCCTGGTCGTGTCGCTGTGGCTGGACCGGCTCAACCGCGCGCAGGGTACGGCCGCCGCGGGCATCACCGGCGTGGTGCTCAACAGCCCGTGGTTCGACCTGCAGGGTCCCGCGTACTACCGGACCGTCGGAACGCCGATCATCAAAGCGGTCGGACGCTTCCGGAGGATGGTCCAGCTGCCCGGCGCCAAGATCAGCACCTATGGCGACAGCCTGCACCGCTCCGCGTCCGGCGAGTGGGATTACAACCTGGACTGGAAACCGCTGCACGGCTTCCCGGTGCGGCTCGGCTGGCTGCGCGCGATCCGCAACGGCCACGCGCAGCTGCACCAGGGCCTCGACATCGGTGTGCCCTCACTGATCCTGCGCTCCCGGATGACGAAGTTCGCCAAGGAGTACGGCCCCGCCGTGGACGTGGCCGACGCGGTGCTCGACGTCAAGCAGATCCAGCGCTGGTCGGGCTGCCTGGGCGACCGCACCAACATGGTGCCCATCGACGGCGCCAAGCACGACGTGTTCCTCTCCGGCCCCGAACCGCTGGCCCAGGCCTTCAGCGAACTCGACAACTGGCTCGAATGGCTCGCGGGCTACCAGGGCGCGAAGTCACCAGAGGCTGGTGCGTAGCACGATCTCGGTGGCCAGCTCGTGGCCTGCTTCGGTGGCCACGTCGGTGACGTCGACCTCGACCACCCGGAACTCGCCGTAGACGAACCGTCCCGACGCGTCGGCCACCGAGCGCGGCAGATTCTTGGTGACCAGCAGCGTGGTCGGCACCTCGACCGGGCCGGTCGACGCGTCCGCCACCGCTCCGTCGGACCCGGGCGTGGCAGGGTGGCCGCGATCGGCCACGACCAGGCTCTGGAAGCGGCCGAATCCGCGGGCGCACGCCTGCCACGCCAGCACCGCGCCCGCGCCGCAACCGGCCACGTTCACCCACGGCAGGCCGAGTTCGTCCAGGATCGCGGTCACGGCGGCCGCGTCGAGACCCTCGATCGACTCCACCGCGAAGGTGCGCAGATCCGAGGTGTGCAGACGGGCGCACACCTGATCGAAGACGTCCGCCGAATCACCCGCGCCGGGCAGCAGCAGCACGCTGTGCCGGGATTCCGGCCCATCGATCCGCACGGTCCACGCCCGGTCACCCACCGTGATCTGCCGAGATTCCATGCCGAATCACGCTACACGGATCAGGGCATTACGGCGGCAGGTCGGGGGTGGCGGAATCAGGCGAGCAGGCGCATCCCGGCCCGCTCACCTGCGTTGTGATCGAAGGTGACGGTCAGTTCGCAACCGGCCTCCTGGCCGAGCTGCTGGATCAGCGCGTCGGCGAAGTCCGCGCCGTCTGCGGCTCGCCGCAGCGCTTGGCGCACGGTGTCGGCGCGCTCCACCACGATTTCGCTCGAGTCGAGCAGCCCGAGCAGCACATCGGTGACGGCCTCGGGATCCTGTTTGTAGCCACGGCGCAGTACCCAGTGGATCTCGGCGAGCACGATCATCGTGACGTAGCCGGGTTCGCTCTCGCTGAGCCCGTCGATCACCTGGTTGGCCCGGGCGGACTGCTCCGGGTCGTCCTGGGTGAGGTAGCGGATCAGCACATTCGCGTCCAGCCCGATCATCCGCGCTTGCCTTCCACGACGTTGCCCGCGATCGCCTCGTTCATCTCCGCGAGGCCGATGGGCGAGCCGGACCAGCCGAGGATGCCTTTGAGCGACTTGATCGTGCGCGTCTCGGGCACCAGCTCATAGGTGCCGTTGGGCGTGGGCACGAACGCGACCCGCACGCCCGCGCGCAACCCCATCGCCACGCGCACATCGATCGGGATCGTGATCTGTCCCTTACTGGTCACCGTCGCCGACACCACATTCGTCCCTCGGCCGCTGGGCCTCTTGTCCGCCGCCATCATCCTCACACCCGACCGTGCCGACCGACCCCAAGCCTTACCTGGAGCCGAATTCCTTACTGCAAGGTAAGGCGCTGGGTGGCCCGCGTCAACCGATACGGTCGCCCGCGAGCACCGCGTCGGTGGCCAGGATGGGCAACCCGGCGGGCGCGCCCTCGGAGAGCAACCGCTCCAGCGCGGCGATGTCGAGGTGCTCCTCGATCAGATCGGCCAGTAGATCGAGCTGTGCGGCACGCATCGCCGACACCGAGACATTCTCGGCCACAACGAAACCCGTGCGGCTCGCCGCCGTAGCGACCGCGCGGAGCCAGGCGCGGCGCAACTCGTCGGACTCGAGCAGCCCGTGCAGATGGGTGCCCCACACCGCGCCGCGAACGCTGCCCTCCGGCTCGCCCTCGACCGTGAGCCATGCCGGGTCGCCACGGTGCGTGACGCGCCCGTGGTGGATCTCGTAGCCGCGCACGGCGATTCCCGCGGCGTGCCCTTCGCTACGGCGCAACACCTTGGATTCGGCGAACTCGACGGTCAGATCGAGCAACCCCAGCCCGTCGACCTCGCCGGCGCCGGATTCGACACGGTCCAGGATGCGAGTGCCGAGCATCTGGTACCCGCCGCAGACGCCCAGGATCGGCTCGCCGGCGGCGGCGCGTGCCCGCAGGGCGTCGGCGAGGCCGGTACGCCGCAGCCACCGCAGATCCGACACCGTCGCCTTGCTGCCGGGCAGGACCACCAGATCGGCGCCCGCAAGCCGGGACGGCTCGGTCACCCAGCGCACCGCCACGCCGGGTTCGCAGGCCAGCGCCTCGACGTCGGTGGAGTTGGAGATGCGCGGCAGCCGGATCGCGGCGACGGTCAGCCAGTCGGCGCCCAGCGGAGGCCGAGGGCGCCCGACCGGTGCGTCGGCGAGGGTGCCCAGCGAGTCCTCCGCATCGATCCAGAGGTCCTCGGCGTACGGCAGCACTCCGAGGGTGGGGCGACCGGTGAGTTCGGTGAGACGCTCCAGCCCCGGCCGCAGCAGCTCGACCGCGCCGCGGAACTTGTTGACGATGAAACCCGAGATCAGGCGCTGATCCTCGGGTTCGAGGATGGCGACGGTGCCGAACAGGTGGGCGAGCACGCCACCGCGATCGATGTCTCCGACGAGCAGCACGGGCAGTTCCGCGGCGCGCGCGAGCCCCATGTTCGCCAGATCCGTCGCGCGCAGGTTGATCTCGGCGGGCGAACCGGCGCCCTCGCAGACGACCACGTCGAATTCGGCGCGCAGCGCGGCGAGGTCGGCGGCCACCACGTCGCGCAGCTCCCGGCGATGCCGGAAGTAGTCTTCCGCGCCGACGGTGCCGATCGCCCTTCCCCGCACGACCAGCTGGGAACGACGGTCACTGCCCGGCTTGAGCAGGACCGGATTGAACCGCACGCTGGGCTCCAGCCCGCACGCCGTAGCCTGCAACGCCTGCGCCCGCCCGATCTCCCCGCCGTCGAGCGTGACCACGGAGTTGTTGGACATGTTCTGCGCTTTGAACGGGGCGACGCGCACGCCGCGCCGTGCCAGCATCCGGCAGATCCCGGCCACGACGACGCTCTTGCCCGCATCCGAGGTCGTGCCCGCGACGAGCAGCGCGCCCTTCATCGCCGTCCGGTCATCCGGTGAGCGGCCACCCGGGCGGCCGGATCGCGGCCGGTCACGGGAGGGTCAGGATCTCGGTCCCCGACTCGGTGACCACCAAGGTGTGCTCGAACTGCGCGGTCCACTTGCGGTCCTTGGTGACCACGGTCCAGCCGTCGTCCCAGATCTCGTAGTCGATGCCGCCGAGGTTGATCATCGGCTCGATGGTGAACGTCATGCCCGGTTCGATAACGGTCTCCACCGCGGGCTGGTCGTAGTGCAGCACGACCAGCCCGCTGTGGAACGTCGGGCCGACACCGTGGCCGGTGAAGTCGCGCACCACGCCGTAGCCGAACCGGTTGGCGTAGGACTCGATGACGCGGCCGATCACGTTCAGCGCCCGGCCCGGCCGCACGGCTTTGATCGCCCGCATGGTGGCCTCCTCGGTCCGCTCGACCAGCAGGCGCACCTCCTCGTCGACATCTCCGGCGAGGAAGGTCTTGTTGGTGTCGCCGTGCACGCCGTCGATGTAGGCGGTGACGTCGATGTTGACGATGTCGCCGTCCTCGATCACGGTGGAGTCCGGGATGCCGTGGCAGATCACCTCGTTCAGCGAAGTGCAGCACGACTTGGGGAAACCCTTGTACCCCAGGGTCGACGGGTAGGCGCCGTGGTCGCACATGTACTCGTGCGCGATGCGGTCCAGCTCGTCGGTGGTGACACCGGGCGCGACCGCCTTGCCCGCCTCTTCCAGCGCCTGCGCGGCGATCTTGCCCGCGATGCGCATCTTCTCGATCGTCTCCGCGGTCTGCACCCAGGGCTCGCGTCCCTCGTCGGCGGTCTTCTTCCACGCGTATTCCGGGCGCTCGATGGCACGCGGGACTTCACGGGTGGGCGACAACGTACCGGGGACGAGGGGCTTGCGAGTACGGACAGACATAGCGAACAGCGTAATCAACCGACCCCGCCGATGCCGAGGGCCAGCGGGAACAGGGCGGGACACCGTCCGGTTCCCTCCGGCGCGCATCGCCTCGGCCTCGAATCGCTCTGTGCGGGGCGGTGGCCGCCGCCCACGACCTCCGCGTCCGTGACACCGATCGATTATTCTCGAACGCACTCTTCGATAATCGCCCCCGCGATCGGTGACCACATTCACACCGATAAAAGCTGAACAATGGTCCGGTATACGTAATAATTACCGGCGCTGGAATTCGCGCCTCCGCTCGCACACGCATCAGCGCATGCGATAATCGGTCGACCTGTAGTTACTCTTCGGGCGGGAGTAGAGATGGCCACCGAACCAGCCTCTCGATCACATTCGGACGAAACGGCTTCGACGCCTGATATGGGTCCGGGCCAGCCGCAGGGAAACTCCGCGACAGGTTCGGCGGCAGAACCGGATGAGCACGCGCACCAGGACGATGCGACCACCCGCAGCGCACGCTACGCACTCATAGCAGCTCTGTGCGCCGCGCTCATTTCCAGCTTCGTGTCCGCCTCGGCGGCCGTGTACGTCACGGTCAACAAGGCGGACCGCGAAGAGAGGCTGGCATTGGTACAGGTGGCACAGAAAAATCGCAAGGAAGCCTACTATGATTTCCTCCGGAGCGCGTTCGCTCTCACGGCACACGTGGGCCGGATGGCCGGATTTCTTCGCGCGGACAACTTCGAGGGATTTCGCTCCGCGATGGGAGATTTCAGCCAGCGGATGACCGACTCCATAGCGGCCGTTTCTGTCGCGATCATGGCGTCCAGCGACGACATGATCCAGCTACTGAACAGATTTCCGGACACGGTCAGAGAAATGATTTACCAGCACTATGTTCCCTTCACCGACAAGTACATGACATCGGCCGTACCTCCCTCCGCTACCGGTGAACGCGACCGCGACCGCGAAGCCCTCGCTACCGCGTTCGTCGAGTTCACGAACAGGCTCGGCGCATGGTTGGACGATTTCATGACCCAGGGCCGCGCGGACATGAACTAGCCGCCGGCCGACAGCTCGGCGACGACTCGTGGATGCGCCGCTCGGGCTCTCCCCTCCCCCGGCCGTGCAGGCCGCGCCGAACGCGGGTCCTCGGACCACAGCCCTCGCTCGGCCCCGCATCCGTGCCGACTCATCACACCTCCGGCACCGAACGCCCGCTCGCCATACCATGGGCGAGGTGTCCGTACTACCTCTGATCTTCACCGCAGGCTGGGCCAGTGGCGTGAACGCCTACGCGGTGGTCCTGTTGCTCGGGCTCTTCGGCCGGTTCGGATTCACCGATTCCGTGCCGGAAGCGTTGCAGCGCACCGACGTCCTGATCGCGGCGGCGGTGTTGTTCCTGATCGAGGCCGTGGCGGACAAGATCCCCTATCTCGACTCGTTCTGGGACGCGGTGCACACCGTGGTGCGGCCGACCGCGGGAGCCGTGGTCGCCGCGCTGCTGGCCGGACAGGACGGATCGCTGCCGGAGCTCGCGGCGGGCGCGGTCGGCGGCACCGCCGCGCTGATGAGCCACCTGGTGAAAGCCGGAACGCGGATGGCCGTCAACACCTCCCCCGAGCCCGCCAGCAATATCGTGGTCAGCACCGCCGAGGACGTGACCGTCGCCGGGGTTGTCTCCCTCGCCGTTTTCCACCCGGTAGCCGCGGCGGTGATCGCGGCGATTCTGCTCGTCCTCGGTCTGGCGCTGGTGTATTTCTGCGCGAGCCGAATCCGTCGTTATCTCCGGCGGCGGCGCGCCCGCCGGGCAGCGCGCGTGGGCGACCGCGTACAAGTCGCGGAATAATTGCCAGCAGCGGAATAGGTGGCAGGGCGTGCCGCGCCAGTCGACCACGCGGCACGCCGGGCGGGGCGCCCCATTGCGCCCGCCGTCACTGTGCCGGCGACAAAATCGCCCGGCCGAAGCCACTGGTCGGATGACTCGGAACCGGGACGTCGCCATTCGGACGAGTGACGCTGCGGGGCAGTGTCACTACCGCGGACGAGACCACCGTCGCGACGAAATCATTGTTCGGGCAAACGGCGGCGGCCACCGGCCACGTCGGTTACCAGATCAGTGTACCCGTCCACCAGTTCGGCCAGTTGATACCAATGTTTATGGGTATTGTCGCTGCGCGCGCCCTCGGTGTGAATGACCCGATTCGCGTTCACCCAGCTACGCGCCATCCGGTCCACTACGGCGCCGAGGCTTTCGGTGTGCAGCGAGGCCCCGTTGCGATGCTGCGGGATCTCCTGCGCGACCCAGTCGTTGATCTCGTCGACGAGTTCGCGGCGCCGACAGTCGATTTCGGCGAGGAGCGCGGCGTCCACCACCTGCACGCGGTGCTGATGCAGCTCGGCGAGTGCGTGCGCGGACCGCAGTAGTTCCCTGTCCTGGAAACGCCGTCCCTGGAAAGCACACAGCAATTGTGGTGCGGTCGGTAAGACGCCCACCGTCGGCGCGCTCATCGGCGCCCCCCGAGTTCACCCGACACCAACGCTCTTTGTACCAACATAATTGGCTCTCGATTCCGTTATCCCGGCCATCGGATCGGTTGTCACAACTAGGCTAGCTGGATCATGCACGTACAGATGCAAGAACGCAAGATTGCGTCCGCATTCTGCGGTCAAGGGCTCCTGACGGCGCGCGAACGCCCAGAGCAGACCGGCCGCAACCCTTTTCGGCTCCCCGGTCGAGTCCACTCCACACCCGTCGGCGATGGTGCGCATCGCCGCTCGTTCCCGACTCGTGGTCACCTTCGCGGGCCGCTCACCCGCCCGCGAGTACGAAATTCGGCCACCACCGCGAACCTTCGGTCGGCACCGGTGAGCCGATGGTGCCCGCAGGCCCCGGCGAGGCGATGAGAACCCTTCGCGCGATCACCCGATACCGATGCGGCGCACCGATCCCCGGTGCGTGAGCCGCGTTCAGAGCTGGGTCGCCGCAGCCAGCAACGTCAACACCGGTAGCGTTCCCTGCACCACCGCGCCTCTGGCGAACCGGCGGTCGTGCGCCACCAGCACCACCGCGGCGGCCAGCATCGACCCGCAGCCGCTGAGCACCAGCGCCCATCCCGCTTCCGGCACCGACCGCAGGATCGCCACGCCCACCAGTGTCGTCACCGCGAGAAACAGGTTGTAGAAGCCCTGATTGAACGCCCATGGCCGCACCGAGGGCAGTTCGGCCTCGGAAATCCGGAAGACCCCCTGGTAGACCTTCGGGTCGCCGAACCGTACCGACTCCATGACGAAGATGCCGACATGGAGCACGGCGGCTGCGGCGGCGAACACCTGTACCACCCAGAGCATTCGACCTCCTCACGATGCGCGCCGACCGGCGACGCCGACGATGGATCCCGCGGAGATCCGCGCGACAGCCCGGTCGACTCCGGCGTGCCGAGGAATCTTATGGCCGAAGCATCGCGCAGCACCTACCCGACACGCCGCCATACGATTCGGTCAACCGGCCAGTCCGAAAACACGCCGCGCATTGCCGTCGAGGTACAGCGAGCGCGTCTCGTCGTCCAGGCCGAGGGCGGCGAGGCCGTCGAGCGCGTGCTGCGGAAAGATCATCGGATAGTTCGTACCGAACAGCACCTTGCGGCGACCGCTACGGGACTTCAGATAGGAGACCAGTTCGGGCGGAAGGCGTTTCGTGGTGTACGCCGAGGTGTCGATGACGACGTTCTCGTGCTTGCGCGCGACGGCGATCATCTCCTCGGTCCACGGGTAGCCGATGTGCCCGCAGACGATGGTCAGTTCTGGGAAGTCGAGCGCCACCTGATCGATGTACGGGATAGGGCGCCCGGTCTCCGACGGCCGCAGCGGACCGGTGTGCCCCACCTGGGTGCAGAACGGGACACCCAATTCCACACAGGCCGCGAACAACGGGTAGAAGCGCCGATCGGTCGGCGGTAGTTCCCACAGCCACGGAAGCACCCGCAGGCCCTTGAACCCCTGCTCGACCCGGCGGCGCAGTTCCCGGACCGCCTCCATCGGCCTGCGCAGGTCCACCGACGCGATCGCGAGCAGGCGCTCCGGCGCCTCGGCCACCCAGGCCGCGACCTCGTCGTTGGAGATGAGGATGCCTTCCGGCGCGTGCCACGCCGAGATGAGAGCTCGGTCGACGCCCGCGGCGTCCATCGCGTCGAGGGTGACCTCGAGCGGGATCTCGTCGGTCGGTATCACGGCTCCGGTCCACCGCCGTAACGAGGCGAACATGTCGTGGGCGAGGAATCGCCGGGTCGGATGTTGCGCCCAGACGTCGATGGTCATGCGCGGATTCTGACACACGTCATAGCTGCCCGACAGTCCTGCGCCGACGTCCGCTATGGGAGGTTTTCCGGGCTCTCCACCTTATGTTCTATATCGAACGTAATAACCGGGGGCGGGATTCGCTGGGCATAAACTGGGTATCTACCGCAGGACTACAGCCATCCGACGCAGGGCAGGACCATGGCCGGTTCGGACCCGTTCGCCACACAGCACGATCGGCCTCCAGGTATCGAGCGGGAACTGGAGGGCGTGGGCCTCGACGACCCCGAAGTGATCGGCAAGGGCGGGTTCGGTGTCGTCTACCGCTGCCGGCAGCGGGCGTTGAATCGCAGCGTCGCGGTCAAGGTCCTCACCGCACGGCCGGAGCTGGAACCGGAGAACGTCGAACGATTCCTACGCGAGCAACAGGCGATGGGCGCGCTGTCCGGTCACCCGAATATCGTGCCGATCCTGCAAGTGGGCACCACCCGCAGCGGGCGGCCCTACCTCGTGATGCCGTATCACTCGCGCGGTTCGCTGGAGGACCGTATCCGCCGGGAAGGTTTTCTGCCCGTGCCCGAGGCGATCGGGATCACCGTGAAATTGGCCGGCGCTCTGGAGACCGCGCACCGTGCCGGAATCCTGCACCGCGACATCAAGCCGGGGAATGTCCTGCTGACCGATTACGGCGAGCCGCAACTCACCGATTTCGGGATCGCCCGGGTGGAAGGCGGATTCGAGACCACCACGGGAGTGGTGGCCGGCTCCCCCGCGTTCACCGCGCCCGAGGTGCTGCGTTCCGGCGTTCCCTCGGTCGCCTCGGACATCTACGGACTCGGCGCGACGCTGTTCGCCATGATCACCGGTCACGCGGCGTACGAGCGCCGCTCCGGCGAGCAGATCGTCGCCCAGTTCCTGCGCATCAGCGCCGAACCGCTGCCGAATCTGCGGCTCGACGGCATCCCCGACGAGGTGGCCACCGCCATCGAGGTCAGCATGGCGCACAACCCCGCCGACCGTCCGGCCTCGGCCGCCGCGTTCGGCGAGATCCTGCGCGATATCCAGCGCGGCAACGACATGCCGGTCGAGCACATGACCCTGCCCGCAGGCGATCAGCCCGCGCCCGAAGACCTCAGCACGCGGCCGTTGACCGCCACCGCGCGATTCTCCACTCCGCACCCCAAGACACCGCCGACACCCGAGACCAAGTTCCGCCCTGCGATGCCCACCCGGCCGCTGGTCCAGCGCGAGCGCCTGATCGACGCGTTGCAGACCGAGCCGCGGCCGCGCCTGGCCGTCATCCATGCCCCGGCCGGGTTCGGGAAGAGCACGCTGGCCGCCCAGTGGGCCAGGCGTCTCGCCGAGACCGAGAAAGTGGTGGTGGCCTGGTTGAACATCGACCGTGACGACAACAACGTCGTCTGGTTGCTGACGCATCTGATCGAGGCGTTCAACCGCGTGAGCCCGGCGCTGGCGCCCGACCTGGCACCGGTCCTGGAGGAGGGCGACGCGGCTGCCGCGCGCTACGTGCTCACCACGCTGGTCGACGCCATCGACAAACGCGACGAGCGGTTCGCCTTGGTGATCGACGACTGGGATCGGATCACCGATCCGGCCGCCGTCGACGCCCTGCTCTACCTGATCGAGGAGGGCCCGCAGCACCTGCAGATCATCCTGACCAGCCGATCGCTCCAGGGCCTGCCGCTCGGCACCATGCGCGTGCGCCACCAGCTGGTCGAAATCGACGCAGCCGCATTGCGTTTCGACGCCGAGGAGGCGCGGACGTTCCTCGCCGAGCAGACCGGGCTCACCCTGGCGGACACCGAGAGCGCCGAGCTGCGCGACTACACCGAGGGCTGGGCGGCGGCATTGCAACTGGCGTCGCTGTCGCTGCGCGAGCACCCCGACCCGGCTTCGCTGATCGCCCACCTGTCCGGGCGTGACCACGCTATCGCCGAATACCTGGCCGAGAACGTGCTGGACACCGTCGAACCGGAGCTACTCGACGTACTGCTCAAAACATCACTGCCGCAACGGGTCTCGGGCAGCCTGGCCACGGTCCTGACCGGGCGGCCGCACGGGCAGGACCTGCTGGAGAACCTCGAACGCCGCAATCTGTTCTTGCGCCGCGTCGACGAGAGCGGCGACTGGTTCCGCTACCACCATCTGTTCGCGGAGTTCCTGCGCAGGCGACTCGAACGAGACCATCCCGAGCAGGTTCCGGGACTCCACCGCGCGGCGGCCGCCTGGTTCGGCGATCACGGGATGCTCAGCGAGGCCATCGACCACGCGCTGGCCGGCGACGCCGGGGAGATGGCCGTCGACATCCTCGAGGCGAAATCCCGCGAGCTGGTGGAAGACGCGCAACTCGCGACGTTTCTCGGACTGGTCGCCAAGCTTCCGCCCGCGGCCGCCGCCGCGCGTCCTCGGCTGCAGATCGCGATCGCCTGGGCGCACGCGGTGCTGCGCAGGCCCACCGAATCGCACGCCGCGTTACGGCTGGTGCGGGCCGGGCTGGAGAAGGCTCCGGCCCCCGACCCCGATCTGGCACTCGAAGCCGACCTCATCGAGTGTGTGGAGCGCGCGTTCGCCGACCATCCGGAAGGTGTGGACGCCGTGGTGAGCAAATGCCTGAGCCGGGCCGACACGCTGGGGCCGTGGGTGCTGGGCGAAGCCGCGAACCTGGCCGCGTACACGGCGTTCAGCCGGTTCGACTTCGATCGGGCCCGGGAATGGCACGACTGGGCAACACCGTTCTACCGGCAAACCCGCAGCACGTTCATCTTGATGTACAGCCACAGCCTGGTCGGCGTCGCGGCACGCGAACAGCTCGACATGGGGGAGGCGGAACGCAGCTTCCAGACCGCGCTCGACATCGCCAAGTCATCGGGTCCGCGCTCCTACGCCGCTCGCCTGGCAGGCGCCATGCTCGGCGAGCTGCTCTACGAACGCGACCAGCTCGCCGCCGCCGAGCGCCTGCTGGACGAAGCGGGCCGGCTCGGCACCGAGGGCGGGCCGGTCGACTTCCTGATGGCCAACTACGCCACCGGCGCGCGGATCAAAGCCTTACGCGGTGACCTGGCGGCCGCCGCGCGCCGACTGGACGAAGGCGCCGAGGTGGCGCGCGCGCTGAAGCTGCCGCGGCTGGCCACCCGCATCGCCAACGAACAGGTCCGGCTCGGCCTGACGGCCACCTACGTCACCGAGCCACCGGCCGGGGAAAGCGGTATCGCGACGATGACCGCGGAAATGCGCGAGGATTCCGCGATCCGGATGCTGCTGCGTTCCGGAGCCGCCAAGAGGGTCGCCGCCGCGTCCGCGCGTGCCCGGCAGTTGCGAGATTCCATCGACGCCGATCGGCGCCCCCGGGCCGCCGCTCAGGCGTCACTACTGCTCGCCTCCTGCCTCGCGGCGGCGGGAAAGACCGAATCGGCGAAGGACGAATTGGTCCCGGTAGTGATCCGGTACGCCGACGCCGGGCTCATCCGTCCGTTACTCGACGAGGGGCCCTGGATCATGTCGCTGTTGCGCAGCTTGGACTACGACCTGCGCGAAGGGCACTGGGACGACGAGCGGCCGATGGTCCCGCCGAGGTTCCTGCACAGGCTGCTGGCGCGCTGAACGCCCGCGCGAACAATCGTCACTCCGGCTACGGGGCGTCGGTCACGCCACATCACAGACCGGAATCGCCCAGCGCGAGGATCACGCCAACGGATCGTTCGCGCGGCTCACAACACCGGTTGCGGACCGCGTGAGGTATCGGTGTCCAGGATGTGCAACACCCACCGCCCCTTACCGTCGGCCTTCGCCCGGTAGAGGCCGGTGTCGGCGGCGTCGAGCAGCGATTCGGCGTCCGCGCCCGCGACCGCGGTGACGACGGCACCGATGCTGATCGACATGCGTAGTCGCCGGTCGCCCGCCGTGATGGGATCGACAAGCGCTTCGAGCAGGCTGTTCGCCACGGTGGCCACTCGGTGGTCGCTGGCCGGCGGCGGGATCAGCGCGACGAACTCGTCGCCGCCGATGCGGGCGACCAGGCACCCCGATTCGCGCACACTGTCCTGCAGGCGCCCGGCGACCGCGGTCAAGATCTGGTCACCCGTGCCGTGGCCGTAGCGATCGTTGATGTGCTTGAAGCGGTCGATGTCGACGAAACACAATCCCGCGCGATCCCCGTTGCGGGCGTCGGCGATCATCGCGTCGATCCGTTCGATGAGATGACGCCGGTTCGGCAGCCCGGTCAGCGGGTCGTGCCGGGCCTGCCGGTGCAACTCCTCGCGCATCCGGTGCTGCTCGGTGACGTCCTCACCGACCGCGAGCAGGTAATCGCTCTGCCCGTCGACGCCCTTGACGAAGGTGATGGCGAACGACGCCCACCCGTAGCTGTCGTCGGCGCGGCGGATCCGCTGTTCCAGTCGCACCGTGCCTTGCCCGGCCGGGACCAGCTTCTCGTACACCAGCGTGCGGATGCCCTCGCGGTCGCTGGGGTGCGCGAAGTCGTAGACGGACACCCCGCGCAGGGCTTCCGCCGGTACCCCGATCATCTCCGCCAAGCCGCGGTTGACGTCCAGCAAGGTGCCGTCGGTGTCGCCGATGGCGATCGCGATCGCGGCGTTGTCGAAGACCACGCGGAACCGCGCGTCGTCGGAACGGCGGGCCTCGCGCACCGCCTCCTCGTGCGCGCGCGCCTGAGCTTCGTATCCCTGCCCGACCGCCGCGAGCAGCGCCGCGAGCCGCCGTCCGGTCTCCGGAGCCGCCCGGTGTTCGGCCAGCTCGTACAGGACCTGGGCGGACGTACTGGGCACGGCCGGGCCGAGCAGCCCCGCGGAGACCAGCGCCGAGCCCACGCGGTGACCGACGCCCGCGTCGAAGGGTTCGGCCTCCAGGCCGGCAGCCAACTCCTCGACCATCCCGAGCAGCACGACCTCTGGGTCCGGTACAGACGCGGACCCACCGGCGACGGCCTGCAGGGCGCGCCACCACAAGTTCGCCATCCTGGCGAGTTCGATCTGTTCCACCGCAACCCCCTCACCATTCAGGCCGGAGATAGCCCCCGACGCATCGTATCCACAGATGTTCGAGACCGTCGAGTACTGCCGCCTGGAAGCATTCCCAGCAATGGCGAGATAGCGGGATTATTGCAACCCGTTCTCCCTGAAGATCGACGCGCCTTTGTACCGCAGGGTTGTGACCTGCCAGACCCAGGTCGCCTGGACGCACGCGACCAGATCGGCGAGATGCGTCGAGACCGTGGCCGCCAAGGCGGCATCCTGCGCGGCCAGGCGGTCGCACCGTTCGGCGGCTACCGCGCCCAGCTCACGGAACTCGGCGAGCCGGGCGCGCACGATCTCGGTGGCGCCCTGCACGGCGTCCTCCAGTGACCATCCGGGATGGTTCAGCAGAACCGCCGGGATCAAATTGAAATCCGCCAGATCGACGATGCACTCCTTCTCGAACGAGAACACGTCATTCATCAGCGCGCCGATCTCGACGGTCAGTATCCGCAACCGGTGCAGATCCTCGGCCAGCCCGGCGTGCCGGATGCGCTCCCACGACAGGTAGTCGTCCCGGCCGAACTCGCACAGCGCGATCGCCGGATACATGCCGGATACTTGCGCCCGCAGATCGATGTACTCCGCGACGCCGAGCAACCCGCCGCGAGCCCGGGCGTTCTGGTCCTGGATCGCGGGCCGCAGGTGCTCGATGGTGGATTCGACGAACCGGTCGAGCCAGGCCGGGTCCGCGAGGGCGGACAGCATCGCGAGGAACGCCGACGTCGAGGTCTCCAGAGCGGTGGCGTCCTCGGGGAGCGACCGGGTGCGCAGGAGCACGCACAGCCGGTCGATCGCCACCCGCGCCTCGCGCTGTTCGTCGTCGCGGAGGTGCCCGAACTTCTCCCGGCCGACGGTGTCGTTGAGCCAGAACAGGATCGCGTTGTAGAGACCGATGATCGTCATCCGCTCGGCGCTGACGGCGCCGGGGTGCAGGTAGGGCGTCATGCTGTTGTAGTGCGGTCCCGCGCGCTCGAGCCAGATGCCGTGCTCGCGGCAGAAACGTTCCACCTCCGCGCACGCTTGCTCGCCGAACCGGTTGGGCCGGAAGTCGCGGCAGTAATCGACGATGTCCCAGTCGGGTGTGCCGAACATCGCGCGCAACGACCACTGCCGCCCTGCCTGCAGCAACACCTGGTGTTGCCCGCGCATGTCGAGGATTTCCCGCTCGAGTGCCGATGTGTACTCACTGACCACAACGGACTCCCTCCCACTATGGTTACTTTCTATGAATTGTCTCCGACTTATCGGGAGTGGGATCGGTCGAAGGGCGAAGATCACGCAACACCCTCGCCCCGTATAGCGTTGGGACGCCGGGCATTCGACGGCGACGCCGCGGCAAACGATGGGTGCGGCCCACGGCGGGAGGTGGCGGTGGCGCATGGAGGCAAGCGGCCGGTTCCGGACGCGCGGCAGCGACCGGAGCCCTCCGGCGCGCGACCTACGCTCGATTTATCGGCTGACGGTCACGAACGCGGCACTCACTTCGACGCGAGCACGTCGTGCATGGTCAGCAACAGATGGTCGAAGCAGGCTCGTTGCGAGGCCGGGCCGCCGCCCAGCGCGGGGACCTCGCCGACCAGTTGGCCCGCCAGCGTCCGCAGCTTGATGTTGGTTTCCTGGGAACGCCACTGCAAAACCCGGAACGCCTGTTCGGCGTTGATGCCGTACACCACCATGAGCACGCCCTTGGCCTGCTCGATCACCGCCCGCGATTCGACCAGTTCGGGCAGGGTGTCGTCGAGGATCTCCTGCCGGTTCTCCTCGAGGGTGCCGGACACGTCGATGAAGTAGCCCGCGGTGCCGACCACCAGCCCCCGGTCGTCGAGCAGGCGATCGGCGACGACGATGACGTGGTGGGTTCGCCCGGCGGTGTCGATGACGCGGTGGCGGCCACAGAACGGCTCACCGGTTCGCACCGCGGTGGCGATGGACTGGGCGACCAGCGCGCGATCGTCGGGGTGCTTGTGCGCCAGCAGCAACTCCGTACTGGGTTGCGCCTCCCCCTCGGCGTAGCCGTATATCGCGGCCGCTTCGTCCGACCATTCCCATCGCTGATCCTCGAACCAGAAGCGGAAGCCGCCCACGCTCTGCGGCGTGCCCGCGATGACGCTCGCTATCGCGGAGGCGCTTCTCAGCGCGAGGTCATCCATCCTCGTCACGCGGCCATTATCCATCGGCGTCCGCGGCCCACGGTCCGGAACACGAGATGAAATCAAATTGTGGCAAACTCTCCGCATACTCCATAAAGATCTGTCTACCTGCATAGAACAACCCTTTTGATTAGCTCTGAAACCTCTAGCAATTAAGCTGCAATACCGGGTTCGTGACGCTCGAGAGCCGGAATCCACGCGCAAGCGCCGCCCTGCGGCACGGCAGCGCACCAGCCGACTCCACCCTCCGGCGGACGAAGCGGACGCATGGGATGGCATCCGGCGGTCGCTTTCCGGCCGCACGGCCTTCTCGCCGCCCGCATGCCGACGCGGAGCGGGTCCGCGAGTATCCGCACGCCGGCTCAACCGAGTAGCCGGTTCGGTTCACCCCTCGATCTCGGCCGCCGAACGCAGCGCCCGCGAAAACACTGACCATAACGTGGATCACTGGAGGTAGTCTCTGTTGCTGTGCCCACCCTCGGCACAGATCCGCTGCACATAGGCCGCATTCGAGGGCGAACGTCATAACACGTTCCAGCAAGTGCGTAGACCGAAGGGGTTGTACTGATGGCAGGCAAGCGCACCGTACTGACCGTCCGGTTGCGGCGGCTGGCCGCGATGCTGCACGAGATGCGCGAGAATGCCCAGCTCAGCAAGGAAGAGGTCAGCGCGAAGACCGGCATCAACGTCACCACGCTGTACCGGATCGAGACCGCCCAGGCCCGTCCGCAGCGACGCACCCTCATGGCGATGCTCGACCTCTACCGCATCGCGGACGAGCAGCGCGAGGATGCACTGGAGCTGCTGTCCGACGCGCTGAAGCCCGGCATGTCGCGCGCCTACGAGGGCAGCGTGTCGGAGGTCTACGCCGCCTACATCAACTTCGAGTCCGAGGCGTTGTCGGCCCGGCACTACCAAACCTCCATCATCCCAGGGCTTTTGCAGACCTATGAGTACGCGACGGCGGTGATCGACACCTCGATGCCGAAGCTGGAGGCGGCGGTCATGGAGAGCAGGGCGAAGGCCAGGATGGACCGCGCCGTCAACCTGACCAAGGAGAATCCGCTCGAGTTGTGGGTGGTCATGGACGAGGCCGCGATCCGTCGTACCGTCGGCGGACCCGCCGTGATGCGCGGCCAGCTCGACCGGCTCATGCAAGAGATCAAGCGCAAGAACGTGATTCTGCAGATCCTGCCGTTCGACGCGGGCGCGCACCCCGGCATGGCGGGCTCCTTCACCCTGCTGGATTTCCCCGATCCCGCCGATCCCGAACTGGTCTACGTGGAGGGCATCGCGGGCGACGAGCTGATCGAGGGCCACACCGAAATCCGCCGTTTCGGCGTCATTTTCGATCAGCTGCGGGCCATGGCGCTGAGCCCGCGCGACTCCGCGGCCATGATCGTGGAGGCCGCGCGCCGGATGGACCGGATGGAGTAGGGCGTCCGCTCCCCGCGAAACACGGCCCGGCTGAACGACTATTCCGCGGCCGAATGGGTACCCTCGCCCTTACTGCCGAGGGGAGGACGCATGTCCGAAGTCACCGCGAATCCGACATCGGAATCGGGGCCGGAACTCAACCGGGTGATGGGGCCGGGGCTGCTCTTGCTGTTCGTGGTCGGCGACATCCTCGGCACCGGCATCTACGCGCTCACCGGCAAGGTGGCCAACGAGGTCGGCGGGGCCGTGTGGGTGCCGTTCCTCGTGGCGTTCCTGGTCGCGCTGATCACCGGTTTGAGCTATCTCGAGCTGGTCACCAAATATCCGCACGCCGCGGGCGCGGCCCTGTACACGCACAAGGCGTTCGGCATCCACTTCCTCACCTTCATGGTCGCGTTCGCGGTGATGAGTTCGGGGATCACCTCCGCTTCCACCGCCTCGCGGGCCTTCGCGGCCAACTTCGCCGAAGCCTTCGACCTGGAACTCGGCAGCGGGGCCGCGGTGACGGTGATCGCGCTGCTGTTCATGGCCGTCGTGGCGGCGATCAACCTGCGCGGCGTGAGCGAGGGCGTGAAGCTCAACGTGGTGCTCACCTGTGTGGAGCTGACCGGTCTGCTGATCGTCATCGCGATCGGCTGCTGGGCCTTGGGCGTCGGTGACGGCGACTTCTCGCGCATCGTCGAGTTCGATACCGGGGAGCGCAACGCGGTGGGCGGCGTCATCGTGGCCACCACGCTCGCGTTCTACGCGATGGTCGGTTTCGAGGACTCGGTGAACATGGCCGAGGAGTGCAAGGAGCCCACCCGCATCTTCCCGAAGGTCCTGCTCGCCGGACTGCTCATCACCGGGCTGATCTATGTTCTGGTGTCGATCAGCGCGGTCGCGCTCGTCCCCGCCGACCAGCTCGGCGAAGGTGACACGCCCCTGCTGAAGGTGGTCGAGGTCGGCGCGCCGAGCTTCCCGACCCACGTCTTCGCCTATATCACCATGTTCGCCGTCGCCAATTCGGCGCTGATCAACATGCTGATGGCCAGCCGCCTGATCTACGGCATGGCCCGGCAAGGGGTCTTGCCCCGGCCGTTCGGCCGAGTACACGAGCGGCGCCGGACACCCTACAACGCCATCATCTTCACCACGCTGCTCGCGCTCGGGCTGATCCTGCTCGTCGGTGAAGTGCCCGAACTCGGCGGTACCACGGCGCTGCTGCTGCTCGCGGTGTTCACCGTGGTCAACGTCGCCGTGCTGGTGCTGCGCCGAGACCCGGTGCCGCACAAACACTTCAAGACGCCGACGCCGCTGCCCGTGCTGGGTGCGCTCAGCTGTGGCTTTCTGGTCACACCGTTCACCGACCGCAACCCGGCGCAATACGCCATCGCCGGTGTGCTGCTGGCCATCGGAATCGCGCTGTGGGGCCTGAACTACCTGGCCATCCGCGCCATGCGGGCGCAACCCTTGGACAGCGGGCCCCCCGCGGAGTGACCGATCGGCTTGTGCCGCTGCGGATCACCTCCCTCGGTGTGCCGGAATTCCGTAGATGACTAGTCGCCGCCCGATAGGTAAGGTGGGCGCCGATGACCAGCATGGAAGCCCGTTTCGGGGATGCCACCCGGACCGTGCCCCTCCCCAACCCGTGGAATCTCACCGCTTATCTGGCTGCGGTGGCGGCCCATCGCGGACGTTCTATCAGCCTGCACCCCGTGCCCAAGGCGATGTTGGCCGACACGGGCTGCGGCGGAGGCGGCCTGTGGGTGGCACGCAAGCACGACGACATCATCGTCTACGACGCCGCGGCGACCGGACGCAACGCCGATCACGTCATCCTGCACGAGATCGGTCACATGCTGCTGGGTCACCACAAAGATCAGGAACGTGGCGATCCGTTGCCGCCCTCCTTGGCCGTCATCCTGCCCTCGATCTCACCGCATTCGATCGAACACGTACTCGGCCGTGCCGATTTCGGCGTCGATCGCGAGCGGGAAGCCGAGGTCTTCGCCGACATGACCATGGTGTATTCGACCCTGCCGCGTCGGCGCAAACGGTCGTTCCGGCTGTTCGGGCGCAACCGATAGCTACCAGCGGTCGTAGCGCCCCTCGGGTAGTCGCCTCGCCCCGGCGCGCAGATCCTCGACGAGATCCTGATATCCGTCGGCCAATTCGTCGATTCGGACCCACGCGTCGTAGAAGACCGATTCCGGCGCGTGCGCGAGCGCGACGAACGCCTGGGCGGCCAGCATGGCCAGCCGGTCCACCATGCGGCCCACGGTCTCGGCGTGCTCGGGAGCGGCGGGCGGCGGGATCGGTGTCGCCAGGGTGACCCAGCGGTCGATGCCGCGCACGAGTTGTGCCCGGCGCCGGTCGAGTTTGTCGCATCGGTTCGCTGGCGTGCGTTCGCGCGTCTGGTGCAGCTGAGCCAGTTCGCCGGCGGCGTCCAGCATCGGATGATCCATGTGCGGCAACCCACGGAAGGCGGCCAGCAGCAGTTCTTTGCCGGGAATCACCCGAGCCTCGGATGCCAGGTCCATTTCCGGAACTTCCCTTCCGACCAGGATGGACGCGTCTCGGCCACGTCCTCGATGCCTTGCCTCGCCGGTGTCCCGGCACTGCCCGAACATCCACATGTGCCTAGCGTGACCGAGAGTCGCGTCTGCCGCCTCGGATTCGGCGAGTTCCGCTCACGCGACACGCCCATCACCCCGATTTTCCGGTCCCGGCCCAGCCCCTCTGCCGTGGCAAACATCCAGTGACCTTGCGTTTTTCGTGGATAGAGCCATCTTTTCTGCGACTATCGCCATCCGGCCCGACACGCCAGCCACTCGCGAGCGAGCGGGGCAAACGCCGATTGATGCTGTCGCAAACAGGGCGAACGCGGCGGCCCCGGCTTCCGGCAGGCCGCGGCCCAGTGGTCGGCGAGCGCGCAGGCGAAGGCATCGTCCGAGCCTTACCCGCGACCCGCCAACGAATTCTTCGTCTTCGCACGAAGGCTCAAGAGGTGGCCTCGCAGGTGTCGAGGTAGTCCTGGCCGCCGATGTATGTGGTGTGGCCCGGATCTGCGGAAGCGGTGGTGGCCAGGGCGACGGCGGTGGCGAACTCCGCGACGGTGGGCAACGTGCCCTGGCCGCGGCGCGCGGCGACCGCGTCGGGGTTTCGGCGCTCCAGCAGCTGGACGATGATCGTGCCGTCGATCATGTCGCCGGAGACGACGTGCAAGGCGATGCCCTCGGCGGAGAGTTCCGGGATCATGGCGCGTAGCGCGTCCTCGCCCGCGCGCTTGCTGGCGGCGATGGGTTCGTAGTCGGCGGGCACCGGTTTGCGGCCGTGGAAGTGGGCCTGATGGCTGGTCACGAACACGATCCGCGAACCGGAAGGCATATGCGGCACGGCGAGTCGAACGAGCCGTTCCTGCGCGTCACGGTTGAGGGCCATCGCGTAACCGGGCGAGGCGTTGCGCTCCAGCCCGCCGGAGGCGTTGAGGATCAGCACATCCAACCGGCCGAACTCCTCGACGACCCCGGCCACTAGGGCGCCTGCCGAATCCGCGTCGGCGATGTCGGCGCCCGCCGTGGACGCACTGCCGCCCGCTTGCCGGATCGCCTCCGCCAGCGTGTCGGCCCGCTTGGCCTTCTCCCGGTAGTTGATCACCACGTGGTCACCCCGTGCCGCGAGCACCCGAGCGGTCTCCGCGCCGATACCGCGGGAGGCGCCCGTGATCAGAACGATTCGCCGTCCGGTCGTGTCGTCCACTGTCACCCTCTCGGTCCGCCCGGCGGCCCGGGCCGGTGCTTCTATTTCAGAATCACTATGCTGGTTCTAAATGAGAAGCGCAAACGAACCCAAGCCGCCGCGCGGCCGCGACGACCCGGCGAACGCGCCGCTGCTGGCCACCATGGACATGCTCGGCCAGCGCTGGATCATGCGCATCCTGTGGGAACTGGAACCCGATCGCCTCGGCTTCCTCGAACTGCGCAGACGCATGGGCAATTGCTCCTCCAGCATGCTGTCGGTGCGGTTGCAGCACTTGCAGTCCGCAGGTCTGATCGCGAAGAATCCCGACAAGTCGTATGAATTGACCACCGCGGGCATCGAACTCGGCACGGCGTTGGGGCCGGTCTGGGACTGGTCGCGCCGCTGGCGGATGACTCCCACCGACGCCGGTACCGACTGATCGGCTCCGCCCTGTGCCTGCGCAACGTCCCCGCTGGTCGAATCAGCGGAGCTTGCCGCGCTCCGCATCCGAGCCCGAGACTTTTCGGCGAAGTGTGTGAGCTGGTGAGTCGCGCCGGGAGGGCGGGGTTGACCTTCGAGTTGGTTGAGACTCCATGATGGCCGGGTGACGAGTTCGGAGCCCGCAGGGTTGATCACGATCGGTGTGCTCGCGCGGGCCAGTGGGCTCACGGCGAGCGCGCTGCGGTTCTACGACGACTGTGGACTGCTCGTTCCGGCCCGGGTCGACCCGCTGACCGGATACCGCTATTACGCCGAGGCGCAGCGGGAACGCGCGACGCTCATCCGGCAGCTGCGGGCGATCGAGTTGCCGCTGGAGGCGATCGCGGAGATTCTCGCCGGTGACGCCGAGCGCGCGCACCACCTGCTCGATCGTCACGTGGCGGAACTGACGCGCAGAGCGCGTGAAGCCGCGCACGTCGCCGCGGCAGTCAAACAGTCGCTCGGCACTCACGTGGCGGTCGACGCGGCGGCGCTGGCGCAGGCGCTCGAGCAGGTCCGCACCGCCGCTGCCCGGACCCGGGAGATTCCCGTGCTGGCGGGCATTCTGCTGGAAGCGGGCGCGAACGCCGTCACCCTCACGGCGACCGACCGCTACCGCCTATCCACCCGCACGGTGGTGGCGAAGCGGCAGCACGGCGGCGAATGGTCCGTGGTGCTCGATCCGAACGGACTCGAGTCGATCACCGAGCGGCTGCGCGACATGGACGAGGTCGTCGCCGCACCGGCCGACGACGAACTGATTCTGACCGGAGCCGCCGTCACACACCGGTTCGGTGTCATCGACGAATCCTTTCCGGATCACCGCGCCGTGCTGTCGGGACTGGGAGCGGTCCGCACCAGGGCGATGGTCGCACGGGACGGGATGCTTGGCTTGCTCGAAAGATTGGATACGCCAGTAGAATTCGTGATCAACCCGACCGGAATCTTGGCGTCCCCACCCGGCGAAGCTCATCGCCTGCCCGCGACGGTCACCGGCTGCGCCGTCACCCTGTCGTTCGACCCAGCGACACTGCTGCCCGCCGTCCAGAACGCGCTCGGTCCCGATCTCATGCTCGACATCATCGCGGCCGATCAGCCGGTGATCCTGCGCTCCGCGACCGACGGAGACCTGACCACCCTGGCTATGCCGGTCCGTCCCTTCGACCACAACACCCGGTGATAGACGCGCGGACGACCATCGAGCACGCATCCCCCAGTCGGCCCACGCCCAACCGCGCCACCTCTTGTCAACCGGCGCCGCAATCCGTCTTCCCACCTCGCGGTGCCCGGCACAGTTACCGCTGATCGTCAGCCCCGGCCCCTCGGTCGAGCGACCGCAAGCGCCCAATTCGCAGCCGCACGTCATCGACTTCGATTGCCGTCCACCCCGCACTCGAGTCGGCCGTCCGGATGCGCCCACGAGCACCACCTCATCCATGCACACTGCCCGAAGGAGACCCGCATGAACTCGGCAACCGACCCCACCATGGACGCCATCACCAGCGCTGTCGCGCTCGGCCGCGAGGGCCGTCCGGACGACGCGCGCAACGCTCTGCTCACCGCGTGGGCCTCGCTCGGCCCGCAAGGCGACCCGCTGCACCGATGCACGCTCGCCCACTATCTCGCCGACCTGTACGACGACGCCGCCGAAGCGCTCACCTGGGATATCCGCGCGCTGGACGCCGCCGACAGCCTTACCGACGATCGCGCGCGGAACTACGACGGATCGCTACAGGTGGCCGCGTTCTACCCCTCGCTGCACCTCAACCTCGCCGACGACTACCGCAGGCTCGGCTCGTTCGACGCCGCGCAGCGCGAAATCGACGCCGCCCGCGCGTATCTGCACACGCTCGCCGACGACGGCTACGGGGCGACGATCCGAACGGCGGTCGACGAAGTCGAGTCGGCGATCCGCGAACGGCGCACCGAACGCCGGGACTCGGCGCCGACCGGGGGCCGATAACGCGCGAGCAGCCCGCACCGATCCGGTGCGGGCTGCTCGGGAACGGGCCTACTTCAAGCGCAGCTTGCCGAACAGACCGTCCTTCTCGTCGTCGGGCCCGGCTGTGAAGTACAGCGAGTCCGCGTCACCGAGGCTCTCGCCGTTGCCGAACATCAACGCCCACAGTCCCTCGATCGCGACCGGCTTGCCGTCGGCATCGCGCAGGTAATCGGCGAACTTGCCGGTGGTGTCGTCGTAGGCCAGCACGTGCCCGGCGCCGCCGAAGTTGCCGACCAGCAGTTTGCCGCTGAGCGGCCCGAACCCGTCCGGCGCGATCGTCACCGCCCATGGCGCGTTGAGGCGCTTGCCGTCGTCGATGATGCGCACCAGCTTGCCGTTGGCGTCGAACTCGGCGAGCTTGCCCTTGTCCGGCTTGCCGCCCGCGTCCTGCTCTTCGTCCTTGTCCAGCGAATCCTCCTCGCCGGCGTCGAACCCGGTCGCGTCCTTCTCGTCCGGCTGCGTGGTGGCGTAGGCGACGAACACGCGGTTACCGATGGTCGAGACGTTGAACGGCGCCGGGTCACCGGGCTTGGCCTTCTTGCCCTTCTCCGGCGCGGCCGGGTCGATCGCGTCGCCGGTGGCGAACGGGTTGGCGAAGCCGGCGGTCGGGATCAGCTGCCAGTTGCGGTCGAACGTCCGGACCTGCGGGTCGGCGCCGAAGTCGGCGGCCAGCAGCTTGTCACCGGACGGGGCGAGCGCGAGGCCGAAGAACTGCATCCCCTGCGGCTGGCCGTCGAAGACCAGGTTGGCGGGCCCGTCGTGGCGCACGATCCGGCCCTCGAGTCCCAGCTCGGTCCAAGCGGAGATCTTGCCGGAGTCGGTGGCGAAGATGAACCGCGCCGAACCGTTCAGCGGCCCGCCTTCCGCCTCCACCGGCTGATCGTGCACGACGAACAGATCGGAGGTGATCGGCGCCGGATTGAACACCACGCCGGTGGTCTTGCCCGCGCTCTTGTCCGAAGTGTCGGCATCGGCGCCGGGAATGGTGACGATCTTCAAATCGTCCTGGAAGAGCTTCTGCACCTTCCCGTCCGAGGACCTGGTCACATCGCCGACGAACTGGAACGATTTACCGCCCGCACCGACCCAGAAGTGCCCACCGGCGCCCTTGGGCCGGTCGGCCAGCCCCCAGGCGTTCACCAGGTCGGGAAAAGTGAACTGCGCCTTGTACTCCGCGTTGTTGGCCGCGAGATTGGTCTGGACGTATTTGTTGCCGTCGAGCGCGGGCACGTCGTCCGACTTCGAGTCCGAGCAGCCCGCCGCCACGATCAACGCGACACCGAGCGCCGACGCGCGCAGCAGACCACTCCGGGTCCGCGACCGAGGCAGACCGCCACGGTGCGACTCATTCCAACGTCCGTTCAACTTCTTGTTCCTTTCCGACCACACCACATTGGTGATAAGGCGAAGCTAACCTTAGCGTGGAGCAAATTCGGGAGTACCCGAACGGTTCAACGAGGACGGGTTAGGCTGTTCGCCGTGGTCGAACCCCAGCCTCCTATTGCTCTCCATCCCGATATCGCTCCACTCGCTCCGCTGCTCGGCACCTGGCGCGGCAACGGGCAGGGGGAATACCCGACCATTCAGCCGTTCGGTTATGTCGAGGAAATCCGGTTCGGCCATCTCGGCCGCCCCTTCCTCACCTACCGGCAGAAGACCCGCGCCGCAGACGACGGCCGGCCGCTGCACGCCGAGACCGGCTATCTGCGTTGCCCACGCCCGGACCGCGTCGAATTGATCCTCGCCCATCCCACCGGTATCACCGAAATCTGTGAGGGCTCGCTCGCCGTCGAGGACGGCACGCTGCGCATGGAATTGGACTCCACCGCCATCGGTCGCAGCAGCACCGCGAAACTCGTCACGGCCCTCGGGCGATCGCTGCGCCTGTCCGGCGACACCATCGACTACACATTGCGGATGGCGGCGGTCGGCGAACCACTGCAACATCACCTCGCCGCCACCCTGCTGCGCGACTGAACCGCACTAGAAAGCGCTCGGCAACCGGCGCCGCCCACTGCTCAGCTCGCTGACCAGATCCTCGTAGGCGACCGCCGCTTCGGCCAGCCGCTCCCACGCGAACCACAGATCCCACTCCTGATCGTCGGCCATGGCCGCGTACGCGCATGCGCTGAGCCGCGCCAGGCGGTCGACCACCGACCCGAACGATTCGGTGTGCAGATAGGCTCCGCCGCGCGCCGTGGGCAGACGAACCCCGATCCAACGATCGATGTCCCTGATCAATCGGTCCCGCTGCCCATCGGCGCCACAGCGACATCCCCGATCCATGCGGATGCGGCGGAAATGCAGGTCGGCCAGGGTGCGCGCCCGCAGTAGCACCGGATGTCCCGCCAGCGGCGCATCCTCCCGGCAGGCGTGCAGCAGTTGACTTCGCGTCGGCAGTCCGTCGCTCATACCGCGCCTCTCCTGCCCGCGCGGGCCAGCACGCAGTTCACGATCACCATCCCGGAGGGACGGAACGTATCCCTCGGCGGCACCACCCATCGACGAAATCCTCCGTTCGCGTCGCCGGGTGAGGGCAACGCGATTTCGCTGCCGAAAGGCACGATCGAAACGTCGATCCGGAACAACGCGGCGAACAGCCGCACGTCGTCGGGTACATCCGGCCGGCACAAGAAAGTCCATCGGCGAGAACGAATATGCGCGACCACCGGGCCGACCGCCTGGCCACGGAACAGCATGTCGTCGCGCACACACTGCCCCAGCCCGTCAGGCATCGTGATCCCGCCCACCACACCCGCCTTCACGACGATGCGGCCGATCTCCGGATGTATCCCGGCGGGCAGCCCACAAGTGCGGCGGTAAAACGCACAGCGAGACGCGGGAGTGTCCGCGAATGCCGCATGATTCATGCACCAGCCTCGATTCACATAGTTCGGTAGGCGAGAAATCCCGGACGCTGGACCTGGAACCGTTGGCGCGGTTAAGGTTTCAGCACTTCTTCGATTGGGTCCGGGCGCGTTCAGTGAAGCACCGGATATTGCTGGGCGGGAATGTTCTCAGTGGTGGAATCGGGCGGAATCCGCCCAGGTTCCAAGGCCCCCCGCCATTCGGTTCCAGTTAGGTACCCGGCCGATAGTTCGGCTACGAAAGGGATTCGTCGTGACTTCAACAGGTTCCACCCTGCCCCGTCGGATGTTGGGGCGGCAGCTGCGGGCGATGCGGATCAGCGCGGGCATCGGCGCGGAGTACGCCCGCGACGCGATCGACGTCAGCAAACAAACACTGTGGCGGATGGAGACCGGGCAGCCGGTCCGGCTCCATCCCCTGTTCGTGGAGGGGCTGTGCAAGCTATACGGGGCGTCCGAAGAACGCACCGCCATCCTGCTCAACCTGGTCGAGGAGACCAAGCGCAGCGGATGGTGGCATGCGTTCAATGACACCATCCTCGAGGACTTCAACCTCTTCGTGGAGTTGGAGGCGACAGCCAAACGCATCGGCTCCTATCAATCAACCCTCCTCCCCGGACTGCTGCAAACCGACGAGTATCGGCGTGCCTTGATCTGGGTCCGCTTCGCGGCGATGTCCGGGGCGGAGGTCGAGCGAAAGATGGAGGCTTTCAGGCAACGGAAATCGCGCTTGGACAATGACTCTGACCCGGTACGTTTCGAAGCCGTCATCGATGAATCCGCACTGCGCCGGGCGATCGGTGGTCCCGCGGTCATGGAGGGCCAGCTCGAACACCTCGTGCGAGTCGGTGAACAACCGAATGTTTCGGTGCGTGTGGTGCCCCTTGCCGCAGAGGCGTACGCCGGGCTGAACGTCGGCTCGTTCGTGATTCTCGACTTCCCGCAGCACCCGATAGCCCATCTCACCGAGCCACCGGTTGTCTACGTGCAGGGATTCACCGGTGACCTGTATCTTGAGAAGCCTGAGGAGGTCCGGGCTCACCGCCAGGCGTTCGCCGACCTCTTCCGAACGGCCCTCGACCAGGAGAGAAGCCGAGCCCTCATCCGCAAGATCGCCGAGGAGTATGCCGAATGAGCGCCAGCCTATCCGACGCCACCTGGTTCAAGAGCAGCTACAGCAGCGCGGACAGAGACTGCGTGGAGGTCGCGTTCCTGCACGAAGGCTTGGTCGGGGTACGAGACTCGAAGAACCCCGCCGGTCCAGCACTCGTATTCACAACGGGCGAGTGGCATTCCTTCACGACTCGCGTGACAAGCGCAGGACGACATCGGTCGGAGTCCTGAGGAAGCTTCTATTCGCGACCCCGGAACCTCCCTCGCCAAGGGTTCCGGGCCCGCGCGCCCGGCCCGACACTCTCGAGCCGTCAACTTGCTCACCAGACCGCTTGCACCCGACGAAACCCGCCGGTAGCGTCGACATTCGCTGCGGGGGGCGGGGAAGCCGGTCCGGCCTCGAAGAGCCAGGACACTAACCGGTGTGCAAGGGGAACGATGACATCAGGGTGGAATTTTCGGCGACTGGCCATCCTCTTTGCCGGTGCCGCGCTCGCTCTGACAGGCTGCGACTCCTCGACCGCCCGCGATGACGCTCCGCCTGCAAGTTCGACGGCTGGTCAAAGCGTTGCTGCTGAGACACCCACCGGTTACGACACTTGCAAGGACATACCGCAGAGCGTCCTGGACTCGGAGAAACTCCGTCGTCGCAACGAAGCCGATTCGGATGCCAGCGGCGGTATCAAGTGGCGAGGGTGTCGATATGGACGCACTGACGGCTACTTCGCCACCATCACCACCTCGAACCTCACAGTTGAGATGACTCGAGCCAAGCACTTCCCCGAGGCGACCGAGTTCACCGTCGGCGGACGCCAGGCGATCTCGACCCGTCAGTTCGATGGCCCGAACATCAAGGACGCGTGCACCGTGAATGTGGCTATGCAGGGCGGCAGCCTTGACATCAATCTGCTCAATCCGGCCTCGAACCGCGATACCGGGTCTGTCGATTCGTGCCAACTTGCTCGGGCGCTGGCCGAGAAGATCGTGCCAACCATACCTAGCAACGCATAATCTCAGAACTCGTCGGGAGGGATGAAATGAGCGACGACAACGCGCCGCGGCCGATGGCGAACATGCTCAGCGCGGCCCGGGAGGGGCAGTTAGCGGTCGATATGAACGCTGAGGACTTCGTCTACATAGACCGCGACTGCAATTTTTTCAAGGACGCCATCCGCGACATACAGACAACAGTGGCCGATATCGCGCGAGCGGAACGATGGGGCCTCGGCGAGAAGTCCGAAGGTATGGTTTCGGCCAGCACCGTGGTCGAGCGGTTCCGTACGAAGGCAAACGGGGCAACGGATGGCAACAGCGTCTATCAAATCCTGGAAGATCACTACCGCATCGTCGAGGACATCCAAGAGACCTACAGGATCGTACGTGATCGAATGATGCAGGCGGACAGTGATTTCGCCGCAGAATTCAGCCGCTTGAATACGGACCTTCCCGAGCGTCCACCCGTCCAGCTCCCATACGCACCGACCTACCTCCCGGTTGGGACAGGCAAATGAGCGGCTACGAGAATCCCCGTATTCCTAACGGGGGCGAACACCCTGATAGTTGGGAACACTCGAAGATCAACAACACGTTCGAGCCTCTCAACCCGACCGACGCGGTCAACCAGGCGAACAAATATTGGCAGGCTCGCATCCAGTGGGAGCAGGGCGTAGAGACCTTCGCCCGATCCATCCAGAGCTCTATCGCCCAAGCCTGGTCAGGCCCCGCTGCGGAACAGTCCAAGAGCGCGATCGCCAAATACACTGGTGATGCGCAGAACCTGACGACTTCCCTGGAGGAGCTGTACAATCGCGTCAGCGACGCCGCCACCGCGATCTCCAATACGAAGAACGCTCTCCCGGAAGCCGTCGAATTCTCCTTCGGCGAGCGCCTTTTCAACCCGCGGCGCTGGAACCTGAACAGCGAGAGATACCTGGCCGAGCAGGACGCGCGGGCCGCGATGCAAGAGTTCTACGTACAGCCGTTCAGCGAGATGGACGGCAAGATCCCGGTGCTGCCCACTCCGGTCGGCCCGACCGCATCGGTGGACATTCCTGCGCCCCCGCCGGGTGGATACCACAGCGACGACAGCGGCGGGCCCACGACGAACGACCCGGGCACCAGCCCTACCGACACCGGCACTCCCGGCGACAAGGACGGCGACGGCAAGCCCGACGAGACGAGCACCGAGGAGCCGCAGTCCACCGACGAATCGACGCAGGACGAACAGTCCTCCGATACGACAATGACGGACACCTCGACCACACCCGCGGGCGTGGACCCCACGTCGACGACTCCCGCCAGTACCACGGACCCGACCAAAACCGTGCCGGCCGGCACCCCGACTCCGCACAGCCCGGGCTCCCCGGGCAGTCCCGGAACTCCCGGCACCACGAACCAGCCACAACCGGGGCGCAGCATCGCGGGCGCACCGGGCGCACCGGGCACGCCGAGCACATCGGTGAATCCGGCCGCGACAACGAACACCTCGGTCCGTGGCACGAGCGGTACGCCGGGCATGATGGCCCCCGGCGCTCGCGGCGGCAAGGACGACGAATCCGAGCACAAGACACCGGACTACCTGATCACCCAGGAGAACACCGACGAGCTGCTCGGCGAAGTCCCGAGAACGCTGCCCGGCGGCGTCATCGGCGGCACGCCCGACTGATCGGGCCACACCCCATCTCGACTTCGCGCGCGCCCGCATCGCCAGTCGGCGGCGGGCGTGCGCGCGTGGACATTGGCCGTCTTCACGCGGCCGGATTGGACCTCACATGGCTGAATGGACCTGGGATCCCGACGACTTCGCCGCCCTCTGGTACGGCGACGCCCACGATCGCATCCCCGGCCCCTTGCGCTACACCAGTCGTTTCGCTTTCCGCGACGACTTCGCCGCCCACCGCACCGCCGTGTGGCAGCGCTATTCCGCCGACGAACGCGACGAGATCGCCGCTGCCTTCCACACCTTGGGCCACTCCGACCTCCGCATCGAGATCCTCGGCGGCACCTGCAAGCACAAGAACAGCACCGGCCCCGACGACATCCGCGAGTACCGGATCCTCGGCGCACGCGACAGCTACCGCGCCGTCGTCCTGAGCCAAGCGGGCAATCAAACCGAGCACGGCCCCATCCGCGCACGCATGTTCCCCGCCGACCAACTCCCGGCCCGCCTCGTGAACGCCATCCCTCCCTGCACCCCCGGAGCCGAGCGACCGGCCACCTTCCACCCCCACGACCTGACCCCCCGCCGCGACACCTACCTCCAGGACAACGCCCGCAACACTCCCCGCGAGCAATACCAGCGCCTCCTCGGTCGCCCCGTCGACGGCGGCGGCACCGCCGTCCTCCTCACCGCTCCCCTACACACCCGCACAAAACCCACCAAAGTCCTCCAATGGCACGACATCTCCGATGACGGCCGCTACACCGAACACCGCACCGACCACATAACCGTCCGCCCCACCACCCCCACCGACCTGACAACCCACTTCACCACCTGGATCACCCAAGCCCTCGAACGCCTCGCAGCCACCCACCCCGAAACCTGGTAGGCGTGAGTCCGTGTACCGACCGCGCGGGCAACCCGGATCCAGCGGCGGTTCGTCCGCGCGCGACCGAGCGCCCTCCTCAGTTACCTTCGCCGGGGCGATGCATTGCGAGGGTGTGGTTTTCACGTCGAAGCACGCTGCGACAGGACCGACCGCCCGAGCCGTGACCTCGCCCTTGCTGGGGTGACAAATAGAACGGTAGAGTTTGTCCCGCAACAGCCTGAGGTGACAAACCACTGGGCTGCTGGTGCACCACGACTGGCCGCAAGGGGGCTGGTGACTTGCGGGTCCGCATTGAATTGCAGCCGTATGCGCCTGATTCAATAGCGGCCCTTCGGCGGGACAATCCCACTGCAGTGGAAACAGAAGGGGGTAGAGTGGCGACTGGCTTGATCGGGGTCGGCCTGATCACAATGAATCTCGACGAAGGCCGCCTTCCGATAGATGTGGATGTGAGCCGGAATATCCATGACCGCCTTGATCCACCGGACCTCTCCGCAGCGGCGATGACCGGCTATTATGTGGCGCTGTGGCGGCATGACGCACCGGTCATCGCATCGGGCAGATGGACCGAATTGACCGTATCCCCCTCTCGTCGCACGGAACTGATCACGCTTCTCGACACTCGATCGCTCGCCGAATACGAGACGGTCGAACGATCATTGGGGCTGAGTGATGAATTCGTAGGGCGAGGTCCGGTGACCGACTTCGGAGTGCCCTCCATAACTGTGGTCGCGAACATCTCGCGCATCGGCAGCATCGAGATCGATCCGCAGTGGGCGGCCACGGCCAGCCCGTCCTACATTGCACACGACATCCTCGACTGCGCGAATCGGATTCGGCAACAGCGCCCACGGTTCCACGAAGACGGGACATGGGCCGAGCGCACCGACGATGAGCTCGAGCACGAACTAGCGGAATACAAACGCTACCTGATGAGGAACTCGTAATGGTCAATTTCTCAGCGGATCTGAACCAACTGGTCAAGGCTGCCAGAGCCTGGGATCACGCGTCAGACGCCCTCACCGTCGCCGCTACCGAGGCACAGAGCATCCACTTCAGTCATCAGGACGTCGCCTGGGGGCTTTTTCGAGAGACTTGGGATGCCCAGATGGCGGCCGCGCGGTATATGTACGACAGACTGGTCGAAGGAAGAGATGAAACCGATTCCATCGCCAGGGTTCTGGACCATGTTGCCAAGGTATATCAGGAGCAGGACCAGAACTTCGCGAACGTTCTGATCGAGCTGGAAGCGGATTACTGATGGGTGCCACCAAGTCTCTGGACGAGATCAACACGGTACTCGATAGGTTCTCGGACCAGATCGCGGAGATCAGGAGCCAACCCGCCAAGGTGGATGACGCGTTCCGGAAGGCGGCCATCGCCGCCGCCGAGGTCGAGGCAGCGACATTCTTCGGAATGGCGGGTGCGGTGGCAGGTGCCGTCTACGGCGCGATGACCGAGGACGACTTCACCGGTTACATGCAGGACCATAAGGAAGAGATCAAGAAGAAGATCCAGGAACTCTTGGACAAACTGCAGGGCGCAGTCGACAGTTTGAAGGCACCCATCGCCTTCCTCCAGACGAGCGAGGCATGGACGACGCTGAAGGGGAAGATCGGCGGCGCGCAGAACAACGAGGTGAACAACGGGAACGTCATCGGCTACTGGACAGGAGCGGCGGCACTCAAGTACACAGCGGCGCGCACACTCCAGGACACCGCAATGGATTCCGCAAAATCAACCTGCGATAAGATGACCGAAGCGCTTGCCAAAGTATCGGACATCGCTTGGGACTTTTATTCCAAGATCGTCACGGATATCGCGGACCTGCTCATAAAACTCGGGACAGCTCTTGCCAAGATCGTCACGTTCGTCGCCGCTCCAATGGTAATATCCGATACGATTGATATCATCGGAAAAGCAATCAGCAGCGCCGTCGAGCACACGAACAAGCTTCTCGATGCCATACTTTTACAAGCGCAGAGCATCAACAAGATACGGGAGTCGACAGAAAATCAGAAAGGGTTCCATGGCAACCGGTGGCCGCGCAGCGCTTTCGACGACTTCAATACCAACTCTCCCAGCCCTGAATGGCAGGCGACATGAACCTGCGAAAGCTGCTGGCGATTTCCGCGCTGGTAGTAATGCTTTCGGCTTGCAATCTGTTTTCGCGCACTAAACCCGAAAGTTATGAGATACCGACGAGCAGCCACACCATCCAGGACTTATGCGACTCTACGAAACAGTTTTTCGTCACCCGCGCTGGTACCGAAAATCTGAAGATCAGCCCCGGTGCTGGTGGAAAAGCGCTGACCGATGAGATCGGCGGTGGCAACGGGTGCGCCTATGAGAAGGCCGACGGGTCCGCGTGGCCCTACCTCGGATACGTATCCCTGTTTCGCGTCACCAGTGGTAACACCCTGTCCACACCTCCCGCGACGACAGAGAACTACCCGGCCAAGGTCCTGACTGTGGACGGCGCGACCGTCAAGGTAGCTACCGAGCCACTGCCCAAGGGGGGCGATCACGCCACCACTCTGCTCGACGTCGACCTCACCGCCACGATCGACGACTGGAAGGGTGAACTCCACTTCAGAGCCACCGAAGATCAAACGACGCGAGATGACAAACCGACACGAGAGGGCGCGCAAGCACTGGTGCACATGATCCGTACGTTGAAGGGCTGATCGCTCTCGCATGGCGCGTGGAACGACAACGCGCTCGTGGCACCTTCCTAGCATCTTCCGCTGGAACCACCGGAACAACCCCCCGTCCGCGCGCTCTCGACAACCGGAAGTACTGCCCGAGCGAAATGGCCCAAACGATCTTCGACCGGCCATTGTCACCGGACAGCGCACCCGATCGGTGAAGCGAATTCAGACCTGCTGATTCGCGGCTCGACGCCGGAGCATCGCGTGGTGGATGTAGTACTTGTCGACCTGGCGGGTGAAGACGCTCACAACCTCCCAGCCGAAGTACATGTCCAACCATTCGATGCAGGATGTCAGGGTCGACAGAGTTCCGTGGTGGTTGGCTTTCAGCAGGCCGGAGTCCCAGGCGAGACCCCGCCGGGGCTGCGCGTAGATGATCAAGTGCTTGCGTTGGTAGGTGCGCATAGCGACGGTTCCGTCCAGGATCGACTTGGCGTCGAGCACCGGACCCGGACCGGCCGGGAGCGGTGGAGGCCGTCCGTTCACGCGTGGATTCCCGCACGAGCGGCTCGACGAGCACCACCTACTCGTGCATCGGTGGAAGACCGGCGAAGCCCGCTTGGACTGCCCGGCTTACCGATTCCGGCACCGTCTCGATCGGTCAATGAATCCCCCTCAGGCGCAGTGCTCTACGACCGGCTCCACAGTATCCGCTCTCGAACAGGCCTTGAAGTCCGGCGGTCCGCCCCGGAGGGCACGCGCCGAGCCACACCCTGCCACGAGAACATCTGGCACAGCGACGAAAACGGACAAAAACAGAGTGGGTGACTCATTGCCGAATCAACCGTAGCGGGGCGCTAATGGAAAGTGCCGGGCCATCTGGTGAGTCGGGGCACCGCCCGGTACAGAGAATCGATCTCCACGGAAACCAGGAGGCATCGCCGTGCCCACTATCACTGCTATCACCCCGACCTCGGGCCCCACTACGGGCGGCACCAGCGTCACGATTGCCGGTACAGGATTCACCGGCCCGCTGACGGTGCGCTTCGGCTCCACCGCAACGACTTTCACCGTCGACTCCGCGATCCAGATCACGGCCGTCGCGCCCGCGGGGTCGGCCGGACCGGTACAGGTGACGGTCTCCGACTCGAGCGGTACCAGCAACGGAGCCACCTACACCTATCTCGCTGTGCCGGCCTTGAACTCCATCGCACCCGGCCAAGGGGCCGCTGGGACGTCGGTCACCCTCACCGGCTCGGGACTGACGGGGGCCACCGCGGTCACTTTCGGTACCACACCGGCGACTTCGTTCACCGTCGACTCGGACACGCAGATCACGGCCGTCGCCCCGGCGGGTACGGGGATCGTGGCGGTCACCGTCACCGCTCCGGGTGGCACCAGCAACGGGGTTTCCTTCATCTACGTCGTGGTGCCCACCATTACGGCGATCGCCCCGGCTTCGGGCCCCACCTCGGGCGGGAACAGCGTCACGATCTCCGGCACCGGGTTCACCGGTCCGCTGACGGTACGGTTCGGCAGCACCGCGACGACATTCACGATCGACTCGCCGACGCAGATCACCGCCATCGCCCCGGCCCACGCGGCCGGGGACGTTCAGGTGACCGTCACCGGCTCCGGCGGCACGAGTAACGGCCTGACCTACACCTACGTCTGATCGAGACAGCTCACGGGCCGTCGCCGGGGTTCCGGCGGCGGCCCAATCGCGTTGAGTCCGAGTGGCTCCGATCGGCTCCGAAACCCTCCCGAGTCCGATTTGAACAGACCGACCAGCATCATACGGGGCTCTCCTCACCCCGGCGCGAGGAGCGAACACGATCCGCCGCCGAGTAGCTGGCCGGAGATACGGCGACAAGCGTTGCACGCGAGAGCATTTCGCTCGAGTACGAGACAGCCGAAGTCGCAGCCCACCACCCCGCCCGGCCACACCGACGAGATCCGCGCTGCGGCAGGGCCGCACGATGCGATCGCGCTGGAGCCGCAGCGCTGGTCAACACCTGGCAACGATCTGGAAAACGGACAAAAACGGATCATCCGACGCGTTGCCGACCCGCAGATCCTGGGGCATAACGGAGTTAACCGGTTTACGACGACCGTCGGCCACCCGCGGCACGGAGGAACCAGCAAACAGAGAGGCAGCGTTATGCCTACATTCCTCTCCCCGTCATCGGGACAGAACTCACG
Organism: Nocardia exalbida NBRC 100660; assembly: GCF_000308575.1. GTDB lineage: Bacteria > Actinomycetota > Actinomycetes > Mycobacteriales > Mycobacteriaceae > Nocardia > Nocardia exalbida. The sequence goes on from NZ_BAFZ01000081.1 coordinate 63,782, forward strand.
GGGTCCCCGCGGGACGGCGACAACCGGCATTCCAATGGACGGCACCGCTCCGGCACGAGCCGCAGCGCCGCACCACGAACCCTCCTCCACCGCACACGGGTTCAACTAGATCCCGCAGCGCGGGTGGGCCTGCGACGACGCGATCCGAACTTTCGGATCGCCGGAATCCGACCAACCTCACGAACGCACAGCTTTCGGTCGGCGGAGTCCCGCGATCGGCCGACGGCACCGTCGGTGTCACAACAAGAAAGAAAGGGAAGAACCGATGAACAAAGTAATCACCATCCTGCACAGTGAGCCCGTCCGCGCCTTGCTGTACCCGCTGCTGGCGGCGCTGATCGGCTACGGGGTCACCAAGGGCGTCCTCTCGTCGGACCTCTCGGGTTTCGTCCTCGCCATCGTCGCGGCGGCTCTGGGCCTGCCCGCGGTCGAGTCGGCGCGCCACCGGGTCAGCCCGGCGCCACCGGACAGCGGTGAACCAGCATGAGGACCCCGAAGGAAAGGACGCGCCACGACCCCTTCGAGGTGGTGCTGTGCGCCGTGTTCGGTGTCTCGATGCTGTTGCAGTGCATCTACGGCCCGCCGCCTGCATCGGCGACCACGGCCATGCCCTCCGGATTCCGCACGCTGTGGCTCGTCCTCATGTTGATCGGCTGCGTCGCGACGCTGGTCGGTCTGTTCGCCCGGCGCGTCTGGGGCTATCTGGTCGAGCAGGTCGGCCTCGGGGCGCTCGGCTGGTCACTGGTGGCCTTCGGTGCGCAACTGCTGTTGTTGCAGATCCAGCACCGAACCATCGGTCCGGCCACGGTTCTCGGAGGTCCGCTGCCCATCGCGTTGGGCATCGCGTTCCTGTGGAAGCGCCGACAGGTACTGCAGGACGTCCGGGCGCTGCGCCTGGTGAAGATCCGGGAGGCGCCATGAACATCATCCAGCAGTCGCCGATCTTCGCGGCACTGGTGCTCATCGCCAGCTCGTCGGTGCTGTCGGCGGCGGTCACCGCGTGGTTCAAGCGCGGCGACGTCGACGCTCACATGACGAAGACGAAGGCCGACGCGGCGAAAGTCTTGAGCGACCTCGCCATTTCGCAGACCCAGCAGATGTCCGAGCAGATGGGCGAGTTCCGCATGGCGCTGCGGGTGCACCGCGAGTGGGATCGGAAGATGGTAACCCGGGCACGGCAGGCCGGCATCGAATTCGACGACCCCCCGGAGCTGTTCCTGTAACGCGAGAACCCGCTTTTCGAGCGGAACGCTGACGGACGTTCCGGTTGGTCGCCAATCGTTCGCCAGCACCGCGTCTCTCGGTGGGCTCACCGTCGGCGCGTCCTCCGAATGCGGTGGCGAAGCCCTGCCGAAAACAACGGTGCCACAACGCCTGCCAGGGCGTTCACGTCACAACGTGCCGCGCCGTTGCCAATCCGAAAACGGACCAAATCGGATCGTCAGACACGTTGCCAGGCACCGATTCAAAGGAGTTAATGGAGATAGCCGGGCTGCTGAACAGCGGCGGGCGCCCCCCGGTGCAGAGGAATTATCACCACGGCGACAAGGAGGCAGCGTCATGCCTACCATCACTTCCCTCTCCCCGACTTCAGGACCGACCACGGGGGGTACCAACGTCACGATCACGGGTACCGGATTCACCGGCCCCATGACCGTCCGGTTCGGTAGCACCGCGACCACTTTCACCATCAACTCCCCTACGCAGATCACGGCGATAGCTCCCGCCGGATCGGTGGGTACGGTGCAGGTCACCGTGACCAGCTCTGGCGGAACGAGCAATGGGGTCGCCTACACCTATGTACCGGTCCCCGCGCTGAACAGCATCAATCCCAATCAGGGTTCCACCGGGGGCGGTACGACGGTCACCCTCACCGGCTCGGGCTTCACGGGCGCCACCGCGGTCAACTTCGGTAGCACACCGGCGACTTCGTTCACCGTCAACTCCGACACGCAGATCACGGCCGTCGCACCTGCCGGAACGGGGATCGTGCCGGTCACGGTGACCGGCCCGGGTGGCACCAGCGGTGCGGTGCCGTTCATCTACGTCGTCGTACCGACCATCACCGCCATCTCGCCGACCGCCGGGCCCGCCTCGGGCGGCAACACCGTCACGATCACCGGCACCGGGTTCACCGGCCCGTTGACTGTCCGGTTCGGCAATACCGCAACCATCTTCACGGTCAATTCCCCCACTCAGATCACCGCCGTCGCACCGCCCGGAACGGGCAGCGTGCAGGTGACGGTCACCGGCTCGGGCGGAACCAGCAACGGCGTCACCTACACCTACGCCGGAGTTCCCGCGCTGACCAGCCTCGCACCCAACACCGGACCGACAACCGGCGGAACCACGGTCGTCATCACCGGAACGGGCCTGTCGACTGCCACTTCGGTCAGTTTCGGTGGCACACCGGCGACCTCGTTCACCGTCAACTCCGATACCCAGATCACCGCCGTCGCACCGGCCGGAACGGGGACCGTGCAGGTCACCGTCACGACACCCGGCGGAACCAGCAACGGCCTCCCCTTCACCTACGTCGCGGTGCCCGCGATCACCACGTTGGTGCCCAACACCGGTCCGGTCACCGGGGGGACGACGGTCGTCATCACGGGAACGAATCTGACGGGCGCGACGGCGGTCAGTTTCGGTGGCACACCGGCGAGCTCGTTCACCGTCAACTCGGCTACCCAGATCACGGCGGTCGCACCGGCCGGGACCGGGACCGTGCAGGTCACCGTCACGACACCCGGCGGAACAAGCAACGGCCTCGCCTACATCTACATCCCGGTCCCAGCACTGACCACGGTGGTCCCGAACATAGGACCGGTCACCGGCGGGACAACGGTCGTCATCACCGGAACCGGGCTCACCGGAGCGACCGCGGTGAACTTCGGTGCCACACCGGCAGCCTCGTTCACCGTCGTCTCCGACACCCAGATCACCGCCGTCGCACCGGCGGGGACCGGGACGGTGCTGGTCACCGTCACGACCGCGGGCGGAACCAGTAACGGCGTCGCCTACACCTACGTCGCGGTGCCCGCCATCACCACGGTGGTTCCGAGCGTAGGACCGGTCATCGGCGGAACAACGGTCGTCATCACCGGAACCGGCTTCACCGGAGCGACCGCGGTGAACTTCGGTGCGACACCGGCGACCTCGTTCGTCGTCGTCTCCGACACCCAAGTCGTCGCCGTCGCACCGGCGGGAACGGGGACCGTGGGAGTGACCGTCACCACCGGGGGCGGAACCAGTAACGGCGTCGCCTACACCTACGTCGCACTGCCCACCGTCACCGCGGTGGTGCCGAACGCGGGCGTGGAAGTAGGCGGCACGACGGTCGTCATCACCGGAACGGGACTGACCGGAACCACCGCGGTGAACTTCGGCGCCACACCGGCGACCTCGTTCACCGTCAACTCCGCCACCCAGATCACCGCCGTCGCACCAGCGGGAACCGGCACCGTGCAGCTCACCGTCACCACCCCGGGCGGAACCAGCAGCGGCGTCGCCTACACCTACATTCCAGTACCCGCCGTCACCGCGGTGGT
>NZ_BAFZ01000080.1 GCF_000308575.1 Nocardia exalbida NBRC 100660
ATCGCCGTCTGGGGCATCGTCAAGTGGCCGGTGATGATGGCACTGATCAGCCTGGTCTTCGCCCTGCTGTACTGGGCGGCGCCGAATGTGCGGCAGCCGGGATTCCGGTGGCTGACCCCCGGCAGCGCGCTGGCCGTCCTGCTGTGGGCGGGGGCGTCCTGGGGATTCGCGTTCTACGTCGGCCACTTCGGTTCCTACAACAGGGTCTACGGCTCCCTGGGTGGCGTCGTGGTCTTCCTCGTGTGGCTGTGGATCTCGAACATCGCGGTCCTGCTGGGCGCGGAGCTCGATGCCGAACTGGCCCGGGCGCGCAACATCGCCCACGGCCATCCGGCAGACGCCGAACCCTATCTGCCGCCACGCGACGATCCCGACGAATGACGAACGGCGGCAACAGATTCGAGAGGACTTCGGATGGCTCAACGTGCTGAACACTCCGGCGCAGGACAAACACCGACCATGCCCTCGGAGGTCACCGGCAAGTTGTCGGTCTTCGACCGTTTCGCGACGACGGCCGGCGCGGTGGCCTCCAAGGCGGGATTCTTCGTCCCGCTCCGACGCCGCCATCCAGCAGAAACTCAACGCGATCGCCGACGGACCGGCCGACCTCATGAGCGAGCTGAGCGCCGATCATCCCGAACTGCTGCGTCACCGCAGGGAACTCGCCGAGGCCGTCGGGCTGGAGAACCGGGAGAGCGCCGGGTGACCGGCGCGCGGGCCTGCGGCACCGTGCGCCGCAGGCCCGCGCGGACGCGGATTCGTCACCGCTGATCGGTCTCGGTGTCCTTGCCCGCTTCCCGGATCGCTTCGGCGAGTTCGCCACGCAGACGCTCGGCGTTGGCTTCGTCGCCGGTGTCCTCGGCGGTGGTGATGTCTTGACGCAATTGCGCGATCGTGTCCCGCGAAACCATAGGACCTCCTCGTCTCTTCGGACGGTTTCCAGTGCAGGGGCGAACCGAGCCCCTCGTGTTCAGGGTGGCCGCTCGGGCACGGACGAAACACTTCCGACACTCGTGCGGGCCGGTGGCGGACGCCGCATGCGGCGCTGGACCCGGCTCGCCGCGATCGCGCGCCGTAGAGTGGAAGATGCTCCGACGATTGAACCTCGACGAAGCGGGTATACGCCGTAGCGGTATGTCCGGATCGGCTTTCGCCTCTGCGGTAACGACCGCGGCCGATGCCCTGCCACCGAGTGAAACGGTCGTGACCAGTCCGTACGCCGAGCAAAGGGGCTCGACAAACCCCTTACGACGTGCCGGACGGGATGCCGTATTCGAGAGAGCAGGAGCGTCGCATCGATGGAATCACTCACCTTCCACAGCGACAGTCTGAGTGCGACCGAGGACTTCCTCAATCTGAACTACACCAAGATGCGGATCGGCAACAGCACGGGGGTACCGGTCCGGACGAACATCACCCGGAAACTGCTCGGTCCGGTCAGCCTGGACGAGCTCGAGTTGAGCTTCGACATGAAGTACGACGCCCAGCCGCTGGGCAAGATATGCCTGTGCCAGGTGGCCATGGGGACGATCGAAGAGAACTACATCGACGGCACCACCGACTTCTTCCAGGCGGGCGACGTCGGGCTGCTCACACCACCGGACCTGCCGTATTCCGGGGTGGTCCACCACGCCCGTTACAGCATCACGATGTTCGATCCCGCTCTGCTGACCCGGGTCGCGGCCTCGGCAACGGACCGCGACCTGGAACCGATCCGGCTGACAGGTCATCGGCCGGTGTCCCCGGCCGCCGCGCGGCACCTGTCGAATGTGCTCGAGCACATGCGCGGTCTCGCCCTCGACCGCACGGTGAGTGAACAACCGCTGGTCGCCTCCACTGCCGCGCAGTACCTCGCCGCCAGCGTGCTGCACACCCTCCCCAGCACGGCACACACCGATCCGACCGCGCGCGACCGCAACGACGCCCATCCCGAGACGGTGCGGCGCGCGCTGGCGTACCTCGAATCGCACGTCCGCGACGACATCACCGTCGCCGACATCGCCGCGGCCGCCTACGTCACCGTCCGCGCGCTGCAACTGGCGTTCCGTCGCCATCTCGACAGCACACCCATGGCGTACCTGCGCCGCCTTCGGCTACGCGGGGCGCACGAACAGCTGCGCGACTGCTCACCCGAGGACGGCCACACCGTGACCTCGATCGCCGCGGAATGGGGCTTCGCCCATCCGGGACGATTCGCGACCGCCTACCGCGACGCGTACGGCCGATTCCCCCATACGACGCTCCAAGCGTGATCCCGCGCACCTTGGCCTGCGGCGATCCCGGCCGAGCGCGGCGCGGGGGCGGTCGCGATCAGTCGCGCAGAGCGCGCGCTCGGAGTTCGGCGAGCGTCCGCGACAAGACGCGCGAGATGTGCATCTGCGAGACGCCGAGCGCGGCGGCGATCTGGGCTTGCGTACATCCTTCGAAGAAACGCATGCGCAGTACGCGCCGCTCGCGTTCGGGCAGTTCGGCCAGCAATGGGGCGACCGCGAGCGCTTCGTCGGTCAGGTCGTAGGAGGGGTCCTCCTCGCCGAACGTCTCCGCGACCCGAACGGCGGCGCTGCCGGTGTCGTCGTCATCGATGACGGCATCGATGGAGTTCGTGGAGTAGGCGTTACCCGCCAGCAGCGCTTGCGTGACCTCGGTCAGGTCGATGTCCAGCTCCACGGCGATCTCGAGCGCGGTGGGCATTCGTCCCAGACGTTGGGACAGCCGCTCCACGGCCGGGCCGATGGTCAGCTGGATCTCCTTGATCCGGCGCGGGACCCGCACCGCCCAGCTGTGGTCCCGGAAGTGGCGGCGCACCTCCCCCATGATCGTGGGGACCGCGAACGACAGGAACGACGGTCCCCGTCCCGGGTCGAAGCGGTCGACCGCGAGCACCAATCCCACAGCGGCGATCTGGTACAGATCGTCGTAATTCTCTCCGCGACCGACGAAGCGACGGGCGATATGCTCGGCCAGCGGCAGGCACCGGCGCATGATCTCTTCCCGCAGCCGCGGACGTCCGGGGTCGTTCTCGGCCATCGCGTGCAATTTCGCGAGCCACGGTTCGATTCCGTCGTAGCTGTCGGTTCCTCGCCGGGCCCGGCGGGGCGTGGCGGTCCTGTGGTTCGCGGTCGCCAGTGACATGAGCTTCCTCGATTCCCCTTTTCCAGCGGTCGACGCGCTCGTGCGATGGCCGACGAGGCGACGGTCGCCGAGTACCGCCCTACCGTTGCGTCAAGCGCTCGTGGGCGGTCTTGTTCGTATTTCGGACGGCCGAGCGGTGTGCATGTGCGTTCGGGGGATGCGGCCGCTGCTCCTCGTCCGCCCGCCCCGCCGTCTCGTCCGCACGGGCGGCCGCGGATGACCGGCACACGCGCGGCTGGTCGCCGCCGTGCATCGCAGGCACCGGGCACGCCATGACCGGCACGCTCTGCCGCACCGCCAGCAGGTCCAGGATGCGCCGCACGGGCACCTCGTCCGGCACGGTCATGCCGACCGGTACGCCCGCTCGCGCACCCCATTCCGCCAGCCCCAGCACCACGCGCACGCCCGCACAGGACAGAAAACGCACCTCGCACAGGTCGATGAGCACCGGAAGAGGGTTCGGCGTTGTGCCGCAGTATTTTTCGACGATTTCGGTCATCGACGTGAGGCATCCCTCGGCCGTCGCCGCATCGAGTTCACCGTGTGTGACGAGGATCAGGCCGTCGCCGGTTCGGACGCCTTCGACGCCGTTCTGACAGGTCATGCGCACCTCCCCCGCGGCCGGTATCGGCACAAGACCGCAACTTCGAGCCTGGCGGTGAGCGCCGGTGGTGTCAGTGCGATGGACGAAGTCTGCCGGGGCATCGGTCCGAAAAACGAAATGCCCCGCGGCGTTCCGGCTGCCTGTCGCTCGGTCATCAGTCGCGGGGTATGCGGTGGTGGACGGTGAGCAGGATGTGGTCGAAGGCGGCGACCAGGTCCGGCGGTGGCGGCGGCACCTGGAGCAACTCCGTGATCAACTGCTGGGCGAGCGCCCGCAGCTTGGTGTTGGTTTCCTGCGACCGCCAGCGCAGGACCTGGAACGCTTGCTCGGCGCTGATCTGATAGATGCGCATGAGCACGCCTTTGGCCTGCTCGATCACGGCGCGGTTCTCGTAGAGTCCGGGCAGCGTCGCGGCCAGCATAGCTTCGTGCGCCTCGGCGAGGGTGTCGGAGAGGTCGACGTAGAAGCCGGAGGTCCCGACCGCGGTGCCCGTGTCGTCCAGGATCCGGTCGGCGACGACGAGCACGGTGTGTTCCTGGCCGGACAGGTCGATGAACCGATGCCTGCTGGAGAAGGTTTCGCCGTGATCGATGGCGCGTGTGATGGTCTCGGCCACGTGTGTGCGGTCGTCGGGGTGTTTGTGTGCGAGCAGCAGCTCTGTGGTGGGCTCGATCTCGCCGGGCCGGTAGCCGTGCATGCGATAGACCTCCGCGGACCATTCCCACCGACGGGTGGCGAACCAGAAGCGGAAGCTTCCGACCGCAGGGGGCTCCGGTGCCGAACCGGTGGGGGTCAAGACGGACGTGCGGGGCTCCATATGCCGAGTCATGGATGCAGTGCCTCTCCGAGGTACAAGGGGCTTGCGGCCGCAACGGGTCCGCGGGTCGACGCCATCCCTCGACGGGATCACGCGGACGCGGACGCGTCGGGCCGAGAATCCGCTGTTGACTCAACGGCCGGCGCACGCGCACATCGTGGCGGCAACCGGGGACCCAAGAGCCAGTATGTCATCCATGTCCCGCCCGGGTGCGATAAGCCCGGCAAACGAGCCCACCCAGGAATTCGTAATCCGCGGTAACCGCTTGGCATCCAGAGCTTTCGCACAGCGTGACTCCCGATTCACCAGGTGCGCGATCCGAGCCGTCGCGCCGGATGCGCGGTGTCCCGCAGATCCCGAACCCGGGTAGCGAGGCGAATGTCACGTCCCCGGATCGCCCCAGGCGGCAGGCACTCCGCAAACCGTGGCCGGTTCCGATTCCGAGAACGCCGCGGCGGCACCGGAGCCGACGAACTCGGCCGCCGCGAGTACAGCGCGGCGCACCGCGCTTTCGGGTCCGCTGCCCTGGCCCAACTGGGCTGCCGCGGCGATGGCGAAACTGTCGCCCGCGCCGCAGGCGTCGCTGCCGTCGGGAGCCTTGGCCGCGGCCGGAAGCGGGATGCGCAGGCGTTTACCCGACGCGCGCAGGCACATCAGGGCGCCCTCCGATCCGAGGGTCACCGCGATCGCCTGCACGGCCCACCCTTTGGCGAGTTTCCACAGGTCCGGTCCGTCATCGAGCCGACCGGACAGCAGGGCGAGCGCTTCCGCGCGACTCGGGGTGACCAGAGCCGCACCCGGGATCGGGACGGATCCGCGCGGATGGGGATCCCAGACGACCGGGACGTGAGCGGCGTGGGCGCGCAGCAGCGCGCGGATCTGCGGGTGGGTCGCGATGCCGCGACCGTAGTCCGAGACCACCACGGCATGCGCCGCCGCGAGCACGGCGTGCGCCGCCTCGGGCAGCAGATCGGTGCCGAGTCGTCCCGTACCGGAATCGATCCTGGTGATCAGGACCGGCCGCCGGGGCTCCTTGGTCCTGGCGTGCCCGTTCGGGGCGGCCCACGGACCGATCGCCCGCACCCGCTGCTTGCAGACCGTCGAACCGCGCAGGGGCAGCGCGATGACCCGGACGTGGCCGTCCAGCAGTCCGCGCAGCCGGGCAGCCGCCTCGTCGGAGGCGAAGCCGGCGATGAGAACGACTTCCCGCTCTCCCGTCGCGGCGAGCCGGGCTGCCAGTCCCGCCCCACCGGGACGGAACGTCCGGTGTTCGACGTCAACTACAGGAGCCGCGGAATTCGGGCTGCACCGGTCGGCGCGACCGTCGACGTCGATGTCGAGCAGCGCGTCGCCGATCACGACGAGCGGATCGGCCGCCGCCATCAATCCCGCTCCAACGCGTCTTCCGACCCCGGGCACCGTCCGCCGCCTGTTCCGGACTGTGGCCGAGCGATATCCGCCCCTGTCGCTGCGGCCACGCTCAGCGGGCCTGCGTGCTCGATCACCATGGCGATCTTCACTGCCGGCTCCGTTCGCCGCGGACGACTGGGTCGATTAGCAGTAACCGATCGGGGCCTCACGGCGAAGCCCGCAGGTGCTGACATGCCCGGACCGATCGGGACGAAACATGCTGAGCCGAAATACCGCCCGAATCGCCCCCTGAACTGCGCTGATCTGCGCACAGCTTCCGGCATTGCCATCGGCTGGGCTCGAACGAATCCGGAGACGACGGACGCGAAGTCCCGGTGCGGCGGAACTACCGCCCGGACGTACCGGGGCGTGGGTAGGGACGTACCGTCGCCGCTTCGGGTCCGCGGTCGGTGATCGTGGTGGTGAAAACGACGGTTTGCCCAGGGCCGAGGGTTTTGTATCCGCGGGTGTCGATGGCGCGGAAGTCGACGAACACCGGGCTGGTGCGGTCATCGGGCTCGAGGTAGCCGAAGCCCTTCTCGGTGTCGAACCAGGCGACGGTGCCGTAGCGCCATTCGGTGGCCGTGGCGGGAACGACGGTCTCGCGATGCCCGCGTGGCGGCCGGGATCGAACCGGGGCATGCGTGGTGATTGTCATGGGAAAGCGTGTCGCGGGGATGGGGGGGCTGCGGGCCCGGGACACCGGGTACCGGGCCCGCGTCGGAAGAGAGTGACGTGACGGTTCGATCGGTCCGGGCATCACCTGCCTTTCGCTGTGCTCGTCTTTCCGTTGACACCGACCGGATGCCTCTTCGCCCGCGGAGGTCCGCGCTCGCGCGGGTGCGGACGGTGCGCGGGGATTCGGCCGCGCAGGGCGGCCACTTCCGAGGAGCGCCGCACCCCGGTCACCCTCTCGTGGGCAGAAGCCAGGCGCGGCGGCGCCGGCGGACATCGCGCGGGAGCCAGAGCCTCACAAAGGATCTCGTCCACCTCGGCGAACAACACCTCGAGTTCGGCATCCAGCAGCGGTGACTCGCAGACGTCATCCCACGTGTCGAGCATGGTCACGACCCTTCACCTCCTGCCGGAACGTGCTGGGCCCCGCGGCGATCAGGCGTCGATCACCTGGTGGCCGTTACCGCGGGCGACCTCGATCTTGCGGGGTTTCGCCCGTTCGGCGACCGGGATTCGCAGCCGGAGTACGCCATCGGTGTAGTCGGCGCCGATGCGCTCGGTGTCGAGTCCCTCTCCGAGGAATATCTGACGGCTGAACACTCCGCGGGTGCGCTCCGCGGCGATCATCTCCCGGCCGGCGTCCAATTCGGGGCGCTGTGCGCGCACGGTGAGGACATTGCGTTCCATGTCCAGGTCCAGGGAGCCGGGATCGATACCGGGTAGGTCGAGCTCGACCACGAATTCCTCGCCCTCGCGCCAAGCGTCGATCGGCATGACGGCCGGGTGTGCTGCCGTGCCGAGCACCTGTTGCGTGAACCGCTCCAGATCGCGGAACGGGTCGGTACGCATCAACATGGTCGCCACCTCCAACTCACTCCATCTACCTCGTGGTACCGAGATAACCTGTGTCGATTCAGATAGATTTCTTATAGCACTGTCCAGAAATGAGCGCAAGAGGTCGCGGTAGGAAACTTTCTCGTTCGCGGGACGACCGGCGAAGAAGCGGCGCCAGACCACCCGCCGCATGTCGGCCGCCCGACGATGCCGGTAATTCCCGGCTTCGGCATGACGCGGTTCCGGAGCAAGCTATGGGTGCGCCCCTTTTCGGGGCGCGATACCGGACCGCACTCATTGCCCACTGCACTACCGCGGTCGAACTCTGGACGGGAATACCGAAACGGCGAGCGAGCCGGATGCGCTCGAATGACACCGGAAACTGGAATGACCTGCCCGTTCCGGGTGACACCCGGAAGCGGGTCGGGAGATTTCGTGGAGCGGATGACGGGATTCGAACCCGCGACCCTCACCTTGGCAAGGTGATGCGCTACCAGCTGCGCTACATCCGCATTCGCATCGCGGTGCCCGTGATGCGACACAGAACATTAGCGGACACTCATGGCAAAAAGCCAATCGCCGCTCATGCCCGCTGGACCTCCGCCCGGTCGCGGCGCAGGCCGAGACCGGCCGCGAGCAGGCAGGCGAGGGCGACCACTCCGACGAACCACGGGAACACGGTGCTCAGACCCCAGGTGGTGGCCGCCCAACCGGCCAGGATGGTGGGCAGGGCCATCGCCGAGTAGGCGAGCAAGTAGTACGCCGACATCGTCTCGCCGCGCTTGTGCTGCGGCACGACCTCCGACAGGTGACGCAGCGATCCGCCGAAGCCGAGGCCGAAGGTCGCACCCAGCGCGACGCCCGCGGCGAGCACGGCGATCCAGTTGTGCGTGGCCAGCGCGGGCACCGTCAGCAGCAGCGCCAGCGCCATGCCGGTGTCGCCGAGGATCGCGGCCCACCGGGCGGGCACGCCGGTCGCGAACAGTTGCACCGTGGCGCCGGAGAGCGCGGTCGAGGCGACGACGGCGCCGCCGAAGACCAGGTTGTGGATGCCGGTCTGCTGCGTGGCCAGCGAGGGGTACAGCGACAGCAGCACGCCCAGCACCGACCAGGCCGCCATCACGCCGATGGCGGAGAACCAGAAGTCGCCGCGAATCTCCTGCGGTACGGCGGGTTTCGCGATCCTGATACGTCCGGCCACCCGGGCCGAGTGCGGTTCGCGCAGCGCGAGCACACCGGCGCCGATCGCCAGGCAGACGACGGTGATCACGACGTAAGGCGTGCGCAGCGGATGCGGTGCGTACTGCGCCAGCAGCGCCGAGCCCAGGATCGCCACCGCCATCCCCACATTGAAGGCGACACCGCTGAGTTGCCCGGATCGCGCGCCGCGGTGCGGACGGAGATCCAGCAGCGCGGCGGCGCCCGCGACCACGGTCGAGCCGACCGCGATGCCGTGCAGCGCACGCGCCAGCAGCAGCATCGGCACGCTGTCGGCGAGCACGAACACCAGCAGCCCGGCGACCATCGTGGCGAAAGCGCCGAGCAGCACCGGTTTCCGGCCGACCACGTCGGAAATCCGCCCGGACACCAGCACCGCGCCCAGGGCGGCCACCGCGTACACCGCGAACACGATGGTCGTGGTGAGCGGCGAGAGATGCCACTGCTTCTGATAGATGCCGTAGAGCGGCGCCGGAACGCCCGAAACCCCCAGCGCTACGCCACTGGCCGCAAGGACCAGGGCATAGGCCCAGGGCTGCGCGGCCTGCTCCTCGACGGCCACCGCCGTTGTCGCTGCCATCGGAACTCCGATCAGGTAAGTTTGATGATGATCGAACCGCAGTCGACGATACATCCAGTACGACGATCATCAAACCTGAGAGTGAGCCGGATCATGCCCGATGCGCGAGACGCGGACCAGCAGGCGCCCCCGGTGGCGGCGTTGCCCGCGGTGCTCAGCGCGCTGCAGGACCCGGTGCGCCTGGAGATGGTGCGCCGGCTCGGCAACGCGGGAACGGCGGTCCGCTGCGGCGCGCTCTACGAGGTGATCAACAAATCGACCGCCACCCACCATTTCAAGATCCTGCGTGACGCGGGTGTGATCGAGCGCCTGATCATCGACGGTCACACCTGCCAGCGCCTGCGCATCGACGACCTCGAGGCCGCCCTGCCGGGGCTGGTGCCGACGATCGTCGCGGCCGCCAATCGCGCCCGCGGGGACTGACCCTGCCGAGGCAGTGCGCGCTCAGCAGTTGTCGAAGCGCCACTGCCCGTCGATGAACGTCCAGGTCTTCGGCTTCGTGTCGTCCTGCCCCGCGCGGGCGTCGGAATGTTCGACCGTGACCGTGCCGGTCGAGCCGGAGGTGGTGACGGTGATCCGCGCGGGCTTGGACTTCAGGTCACGGCCGTCGTAGACCTGCGCCATGGACGCCACGTAGTCGTCCTCGTTGAGCGTGAGCTTGCACCGCGCGGAACGGAACCGGTACGCGGCGGCGTAGTCGTGACTGGCCAGCGCGTCGGTCATCTTCGTGGCTTCCGCGCGCAGGGCGGACTCGGTCGGCTCGCCCGCCTTGCCCGCCTCCGCGTCCGTTCCGCCGCACCCGGACAGCACGAGGACGGGCAGCGATACCGTTACCAGCGCGCGAAGGGCACGATTCGTTCGGTTCATCTCGACTCCTTGCCAGAGATCGCCGGATCCCATACCCGGACAATCGAGTTCAGCGCCCTCCAACGGGGACCGAGGGCCGGGCGGCCGAAACAGTATCGCGGTAACGGATTCCCCGCCGAGCCGCGGCCCCCTCGCTCGCGACGATCAGCTCGGCACCAACCGCCGGACGGTGGCAGGTAGCTCACGGGTGCGCTTGTACGGCCCGGCGACCGAGGCGGCGAAGGGCCGCGCCAGCAGCGTGCGCGCGACGGCGGACACCTCCTCGGTGGTGACGGCGTCGATGCGGGCCAGAGTCTCCGACACGCTGCGATGGTTGCCGTAGCTGAGTTCGCTGCGCCCCAGACGATTCATGCGCGAGGCGGAGTCCTCCAGGCCGAGCACGAGCCCACCGCGCAACGAGCCTTTGGCGCGGGCGCACTCGGCGTCGCTGATGCCGTCGGCGGCGACTTCCTCCAGGACGCCGCGGGCCAGTGCCGCCACCTCACCCAGGTTCTCCGGCTGGCAGCCGATGTAGACCGAGAACGCGCCGGTGTCGGCGAAGGTGTCGACACTGGAATACACCGAGTAGGCCAGCCCGCGTTCTTCCCGGATGCGTTGGAACAGACGCGAACTCAGCCCGCCGCCGACCACGGTGTTCAGCACCGACAGCGGCCAGCGCCGCTCCCCTTCGTGCCGCCCGAAGGCGCGCACGCCGAACGCCAGATGCGCCTGCTCACTGTCGCGATGACTCCAGTGCAGCTGCGGAGCGCCGTGCGGCCGGAACCGGCCCTCGCGCCGCGGTGCGGGCGTCGCCGCGGGTTCGAGCCGGTTCTCGAAAGCACGGTGCACCAATTCCACGGTGTGGTCGTGCTCCACGTTGCCCGCGACCGCGATCACCATCCGGTCCGGCCGGTAACGCCGCAGGTGGAACGACCGCAATTGCGCGGCCCGCATCCCCTCGATGGATTCGACGGAACCGATCACCGGGCGCCCGATCGGATGATCACCGAACAGCGCGGCCAGGAAGGAATCGCCGACCAGGTCCTCGGGATCGTCGTCGCGCATGGCGATCTCCTCGAGCACCACCTGCCGCTCCACGTCCACGTCCGACGCCCGGCACAGACCGTTGAGCACCACGTCCGAGACCAGATCGACGGCCAGGGGCAGGTCCTCGTCCAGGACATGCGCGTAGTAGCAGGTCTGCTCCTTCGCGGTGAACGCGTTGAGTTCGCCGCCGACCGCGTCCATCGCCTCGGCGATGTCCAGGGCCGAGCGCGTCGGCGTCGCCTTGAACAGCAGGTGCTCCAGGAAATGCGCGGCGCCCGCGACGGTGGGGCCTTCGTCGCGCGACCCGACGCCCACCCAGACGCCGACAGAGGCCGAGCGGACCCCGGGCAAATGCTCGGTGACCACGCGCAATCCGCCGGGCAGCACGGTGCGCCGTACTCCGCTGTCCGAGTCCGCCCGCAGCTCTAGTGACGAACCCCCCTGCCCGGTGCTGAGCAGAGGGGTTGTCGTCTTCTTCTTCGTCACAGGGACAAGTACTACTCGGTCCCGGCCGAACCCGCATCGGCCGCGTCGTCGCCGGGCTCCTCGGTGTTCTCCTCGACCGGCACGAGCGAGATCTTGCCGCGGTTGTCGATGTCGGCGATCTCCACCCGCAGCTTGTCGCCGACGTTCACCACGTCCTCGACCTTGGCTACCCGCTTGCCATTACCCAGCTTGGAGATGTGCACCAGACCGTCGCGGCCCGGCAGCAGCGAGACGAACGCGCCGAAGGCGGTGGTCTTGACGACCGTGCCGAGGAAGCGCTCGCCGACCTTCGGCAGCTGCGGGTTGGCGATAGCGTTGATCGCGTCGATCGCGGCCTGCGCCGACGGGCCGTCGGTCGCGCCGACGAACACGGTGCCGTCGTCCTCGATGGAGATGTTGGCGCCGGTCTCCTCGGTGATCTGGTTGATCACCTTGCCCTTGGGGCCGATCACCTCGCCGATCTTGTCGACCGGGATCTTGATCGCGGTGACGCGCGGCGCGTACGGGCTCATCTCGTCCGGGGTGGCGATGGCCTCGGCCATCACGTCCAGGATCGTGGCGCGCGCGTCGTGGGCCTGGCTCAGCGCGCCGGCCAGCACCTGCGAGGGGATGCCGTCCAGCTTGGTGTCCAGCTGCAGCGCGGTGACGAACTGGGGGGTGCCCGCGACCTTGAAGTCCATGTCGCCGAAGGCGTCCTCGGCGCCGAGGATGTCGGTCAGCGCGACGTAGCGGACCTCTTCCTCACCCTGATCGTTGGTGATGGTGTCCGAGACCAGGCCCATCGCGATACCGGCGACCGGCGCCTTCAGCGGCACGCCCGCGTTCAGCAGCGACAGGGTGGAGGCGCACACCGAGCCCATCGAGGTGGAGCCGTTGGAACTCAGCGCCTCCGAGACCTGGCGGATGGCGTAGGGGAACTCCTCCTGGCTGGGCAGCACCGGGATCAGCGCCCGCTCGGCCAGCGCGCCGTGGCCGATCTCGCGGCGCTTGGGCGAACCGACGCGGCCGGTCTCACCGGTGGAGAACGGCGGGAAGTTGTAGTGGTGCATGTAGCGCTTGCTGGTCTCCGGGCCGAGCGAGTCGACCTGCTGGGCCATCTTCACCATGTCCAGGGTGGTGACGCCCAGGATCTGGGTCTCGCCACGCTCGAACAGGGCCGAGCCGTGCGCCCGGGGCACCACCGCGACCTCGGCGGACAGCGCGCGGATGTCGGCCAGGCCGCGGCCGTCGATGCGGAAGCCGTCGGACAGGATCCGCTGACGCACCAGCTTCTTGGTGACCGAGCGGAACGCCGCGCCCAATTCCTTCTCGCGTCCGGCGAAGTCGTCGACGAGCCGCTCGAGCACGGCGAGCTTGATCTGGTCGATCTTCTCCTCGCGCTCCTGCTTGCCGGAGATGCTCAGCGCCTCGCTCAGCTCACGCTTGGCGGTGCCCTCGACGGCCTCGTACACGTCCTGCCCGTACGGCGGGAAGAGCGGGAACTCCTCGGTGGGCTTGGCGGCCAGCTCGGCCAGGTCCTGCTGGGCACGGCACAGGCGGGCGATGAACGGCTTGGCGGCCTCCAGGCCCTCCGCGACGACGGCCTCGGTCGGCGCCTGCGCACCGCCCTCGACCAGCGCGATGACGTTCTCCGTCGCCTCCGCCTCGACCATCATGATCGCGACATCGCCGGAGTCGACCACGCGGCCCGCGACGACCATGTCGAACACGGCGCCCTCGAGCTGCTCGGTGGTCGGGAAGGCGACCCACTGACCCTCGATCAGCGCGACGCGCACGCCGCCGACCGGCCCGGAGAAGGGCAGGCCCGAGATCTGGGTGGACGCGGACGCGGCGTTGATCGCCACCACGTCGTAGAGGTCCTTCGGGTCCAGGCTCAGCACCGTGACCACGACCTGGATCTCGTTACGCAGGCCGTCGACGAACGACGGGCGCAGCGGCCGGTCGATCAGGCGGCAGGTCAGGATCGCGTCGGTGGAGGGACGGCCCTCACGGCGGAAGAACGATCCCGGGATGCGACCCGCGGCGTACATCCGCTCCTCGACGTCGACCGTCAGCGGGAAGAAGTCGAACTGGTCCTTGGGCTGCTTGCCCGCGGTGGTGGCCGACAGCAGCATGGTCTCGTCGTCCAGGTAGGCGGCGACCGAGCCGGCGGCCTGCCGGGCGAGGCGTCCGGTCTCGAACCGGACGGTGCGGGTGCCGTAGCTGCCGTTGTCGATCAGCGCGACGGATTCGTACACGCCCGGTTCGACCTCGACGGCGGTGCTCTTGCGTTCAGTTGTTTCGGTCATTCTTCTCTCTCAACCTCTCGTCTTCGCCGGCTCGAGCGCACGGTGGCGCGATCCGGCTGTCGTCAGCCGTACCGGGTACGGACGCGCGGCAACCCTCCTGGCTGCGACGCGCGCACCCGGCCGAATCCCCTTGGAGACGGCGACGCGGAGGCGGTCATCGATCGAAGCCCGACGGCGTCAACTCGCTGCCGATAGGCCACTACCGAAGACCGACGCCACGCGGGCGGGTGCATACGGCTGTGCAATGTTGTCGTGCGCAGGGGGGCGATCCACCCCTATACACAAATAGCCAACGGAGCGATTGTACGTCTCCCCGTCGGCTGAACCAGCGACCGCCTCGGGCACTCCATGTCGGACCGCCTGTCACCACCACCGCGGTCCACGAGCGCCCGGACCCGACTCCTGGGAGTCGACCGAACCGATCGGCCCTCGCGGCCGCCGAACGGCCCCCTGCCATCGGCACACCGGGCCGGGCACGCCCTGACCCGGCGGGCGGATCCGAGCTCACCCCCACACACTGGAGCGCGCAAGTCGACCACGGCAGCTATAACCGCCGCAGGGTTGCGCGCCGTTCGCGGCCCGGCTCGCGTCGAGGGATCACTGCGTCCGCGACGAAGTCGCCGGCAGCGGTTGCTCGGACGCGAGCCATGAGCGCCCGCGAACCTCGGCGCCGAGGGCGCCGGAAAGAACTACCGACGAAGCCCGAGGCGCTCGATCAGCGAACGGTAGCGGTTGATGTCGTTGTCCTGCAGGTACTTCGACAGCCGCTTGCGACGACCGATCAGCGCCATCAGACCGTGCCGGGTGTGGTGGTCGTGCTTGTGCTTCTTCAGGTGCTCGGTGATGTCGGCGATCCGCTTGGACAGCAGCGCGATCTGCGCCTCCGGCGAACCGGTGTCCTTCTCGTGCAGGCCGTACTCGGCGAGAATCGCCGACTTCTGCTCGGTGGTCAGCGCCATGGGGCATCCACTCCTGTTTCTCAGTTCCGCGCTCGAAGGTCCGGTTACCCGGGTATGGGCGCCACCGCGGACCGCAGCAAACCCGAGGGACCACCCTACCGGACCGGACGCCGCACGCCGAAATCGCCGCCCGCGGATCTCGCCCCCGGTTCCGGCCGCGCGCCACAGGGAAGCGCCGGCATTACCTTCCGGGTAATCGACTCCGCGCGGTCCGGCTGCGAATCTTCTTGTCGTACCGCCGAATACGAGGAGAAGACGATGCCCTACCTGGAGACCACCGACGGCACCCGCCTGGCCTACGAGGACTACGGAACCGGAGCACCGATCGTATTCATCGCCGGGTGGGCGCTGAACACGGAGATGTGGGAGTACCAGGTCCCGTTCTTCGTCGAGCGGGGTTACCGCTGCGTGCTGCTCGACCGGCGCGGGCACGGCCGCTCCGACCGGCCGTCGACCGGATACGACCTGGACACCCGCGCCGACGACGTGGCCGAGCTGATCGAACACCTGGACCTGCGCGAGCTCACCCTGGTCGCCCACTCCGCGGGCGGCGCGGAAGTCGCGCGCTACCTCGCCAGGCACGGCACCGCGCGGGTCGCGCGCCTCGCGCTGTTCGCCACCACACTGCCGTTCCTGCGACAGACCGAGGACAATCCCTATGGCCTACCGGACGAGGCGGCCCTGGCCTCCGTCGCGCAGTGGCGCACCGACCGGCCCAAATGGTTCGCCGACCGCGCGCAAGGCTACTTCGCCACCCACCTCGGCAACGACGTCTCCCCCGCGCTGATCGAGCACGAGACGCGCCGCTGCCTGTCCGCCGCGCCGTGGGCCACCATCGCGGTCTGGGAGTCGACCTTCCCGTCCGACCACCGTGAGACCCTGCGGAATCTGCCCATACCCGCTCTGGTCGTGCACGGCGTGCCGGATCAGTCCATCCCGATCGACGCCAGCAGCAGGCGCACCGCGGAACTCGTTCCGGACTGCGTCTACAAGGAGTACCCCACCGCCGGGCACGGCCTGTACATCACGCATGCCGCGCAGCTCAACGACGACCTGCTCGACTTCATGAAGTCCTGACGCTCACCCGGCGTCGACGGCGATGAGGATCTTGCGCGCGGTCTCCACGTCGCGGCCCATGCACTCGACGAGCTCCTCCACCGACTCGAACTTGCGCTGGCCGCGGATGTGCTCGACGAAGTCCACCGCGACGTGCTGACCGTAGAGATCGGCCTCGCCGTCGAGCACATACGCCTCGACGGTGCGGGCGCGGCCGGAGAAGGTCGGGTTGGTGCCCACCGAGATGGCGGCCATGGCCCGCTCGCCCGGGGTGACGGTCCCGATGGTGGGTCCGGGGCCGAGCACGGTGAACCATCCGGCGTACACGCCGTCGGCCGGAATCGCGGCGTGCATCGGCGGCGCGACGTTCGCGGTGGGAAAACCGAGTTGCTTGCCCCGGCCGTCACCGTGCACGACGACGCCCTCCACCCGATGGGGACGTCCCAGCGCCTCGGCCGCGGCCGCCATGTCCCCTGCGTCGACGCACGCGCGGATGTAGGTCGAGGAGAAGGTCACGGCGTGTTCGGCGAGCAGCGTCACGCCGTCGACCTCGAAACCGAAGCGCTTGCCGAGCTCGCGCATGGTCTCGACGGTGCCCGTGGCCTTCTTACCGAAGGTGAAGTTGTCACCGACCACGACCTCGACCACGTGCAACCGCTCCACCAGCAGGTCGTGCACATAACGCGCGGGAGTCAGCTTCATGAACTCATGGGTGAAGGGCATGACGCAGAACACGTCCACGCCCAGTTCCTCGGCCAATTCGGCGCGGCGGGTGAGGGTGGTCAGCTGCGCGGGGTGCGAGCCGGGGCGGACCACTTCCATCGGGTGCGGATCGAACGTCATCAGCACGGCGGGCACACCGCGCGCGGCGGCCGACTTCACGGCCCGGCTGATCAATTGCGCGTGGCCGCGGTGCACACCGTCGAACACACCGATCGTGAGGACACAGCGCCCCCAGTCCGCGGGCACCTCGTCGAGACTTCGCCATCTCTGCACAGTGCGCAGCCTACGCAAATCAGGTAGCGAACAGTATTCGGGCGTGCCGATCTCACACAACGGTTCCGCTGCCGTGAGCCGACGGCAGGCTTCGAGCGCTCGAGGTGCGGCGGGCGCGAATAGGCCGCACGTCACCAGGACGGATACGACACGGACGCCGTCTGCCTGCTCTGCGGTGCGGCCGGGCGGGTCGTGATCGTGACCGAGCCGCTCGCCGCCGGCGGCGGAAAGGCACGTCCCCGGCGTAGCGGGGAGATGGCCCGGCTACCCGTACGCTTACGTGCCACCGTGCCGGGACGTCGGGTTCGCCGACATCTCCGCGAAAACTTCGCCCGCCGGAAACGAATCCGACGTTTTGGTGAAAGAGCCGATACATCCGTGGTTTTCCGCGGGCTTCCGAGCTCCTCTCGCCAACAGCGGGAATGGTCTAGCGTCCAATCCGTCTGTGACGGAGTGCCCCCGGAGTAGCCATGAAAAGTGCAGTCAAGCACGTGCGTGTGATCAAACCGTCCGATGCGGCCGAAACAATCGGGCGGCAACGACAACGCCTCATCCCCTGCGTCACCACCGAAACGTGTGGCGCCACCGGCATCTCGGCGGGCATGGTAAACATGAACCCCGGCGCCGTGTCCAAGGCGCATTATCACGCGCACAGCGAGATCGTCGTCGTCTGCCTGCGCGGGCGGGCGGTCACCCTGATCGGGCCGGAGCTGATTCCGCATTTCCACGGTCCGGGCGAGTTCATCTACATCCCGGACGGCGTGGTGCACGTGGCGGTGAACCTCGACGAGACCGAGGACCTGGTCGCGGTGGAAATGCGGACCGATCCCCTTTTCAACGACGACGTGGTGCTGACGCCGGAATACGACGCCCAGGTGCCCGAAGTCGTTGCCCGCCTCCGGCGCCGCGACCCGGTCGGTTCCTGACGTGGCGCCCCGCCTACGCAGCCGCGGCGCGGCCGCGGTGCGCAGCGGACCTATCGACGACATCTTCGCGGCGCTGGCCCGCCGCCCCGAGGTCGTCTCGTTCGCCGTCGGAGCACCCGATCCCACCCTGCTCCCGGGCGAGCTCGTCGCGACGCTCTCGCAGAACGTCATCGACCGATACGGCAGCGCCGTCCTCCAGTACGGCATGACCCGAGGCTTCGCCCCACTCCTGGACGAAGCGCGAAACCTTCTGCGCAGTCGCGATATTCGGTGCCCGCACGATCGCTTGCATATCTCGACCGGCGGATCCGGCGCTTTGCACAACGTGTGTTTGGCGCTGCTCGATCCGCTGGACGTGGTGCTCGTCGAAACACCGACCTACGGCCCGGCCGTGAAGGAATTCCGCAGCCACGGCGCGACCATCGTCGCGGTGCCGTGCGACGAATTCGGCATCGTGCCGGAAGCGCTCGAGGAGGCTCTGTCCCGATACGACGCGACTTTCGTCTACCTGCTGCCCACGTTCCAGAATCCGACCGGGCGGACGATGCCTGCCCAGCGGCGTGAACGAATAGCGGAGATTGTCGTCCGGCACGGCACGCTGATTGTCGAGGACGACGTCTACACCGACCTGCGTTACCGCGGCGTCGCACCGCCCGCGCTGTCGTCTTTCGCGCCGGACAACTCGGTCTACATCACGTCCCTGTCGAAAACTCTCGCTCCGGCGATTCGTGTCGGGATCACCGTTATGCCCGCGGATCTGCTGGAAACCGTGCTCGCGTTGAAGCAGGGCATCGATATGCAGACATCGACGTACTGCCAGGCGATTGCCGCCGAATTCCTCGCCAGTCCGGCCGGCACCACGCACCTCGCGCACGTCGTCGGCGCCTACTCGGCCAAGTTGGACGCCTTGACCGCCGCGGTCGGGCGGCATCTCCCGGCCGGGTTCCGGTGGACCGAACCCGAGGGCGGGATGTTCCTGTGGGTCGAGGGCCCGCCGGGTTTCGATGCCGACGCGGCCCTGACGGAGGCCCTGCGGCTGGGGGTCGCGTTCCTGCCGGGAAGCGCTTTCTACGCCGACGACGTCGCCGGCCACCGCAACACGATGCGCTTGAGCTTCGCGAACGTGCCGCGCGACGACATCGACCGGGGCATCGCGCTGCTCGGGACCGTCTGCGGAGGCGCGGCATGACCACGCAGGGCCCCACGCACGCCGACACCGGGCACGTCATGAGCGATCGACATCCGATACTGGGCACGTGGGAGGTCGTCGCCGACGGCGCTCCGTTCGGCTACCACGTCATGCAGTTCCACCCGGGCGGCACGATGCTGCAGTCGAACCCCGATCACGGCAACCGTGCCACCAGCGACAGCAACGGCATGGGCAGCTGGCGAGCCGACGGCTCTCGCGTCACCGGCGCGTTCCTGGAGTTCACCGTGGATCGAGCCGACCCCTCTGTCGTGCGCAAGGGAATCGTCGCGTTCGAACTCGACGTGACCGGCGACCGGTTCGCCGGATTCGCCACGGCGACGTTCTACGAACTGTCCGGTGCGATGATCGGCCCATCGGCGACGGCCCGGCTGACCGGTGCGCGATTCGACGGCGTGGCCGCGCATCGCCGGGCGCTGGATCTCTCGGGAACCGTGTAATCGTCTGCCGCGGACGGCACGGCCGAGCGAGGCCTCGCGGCGCACACCGGAGAGTGAACGGCGAATCGCGTTTCGTTCGCGATCGGGCGACGGCGGGGTCGAGGATGTGTGTATCGGCACGCCAGTGCCTAAGCTCGGGGTGTGCCAGGTAAACGAGATATCGCCACTCGACGCGAGTTGGCCGACGCCCCGGCGCCGGGCGATGCGCACGGCGGTACCGCGACGATCGCGCCTGTGCTCTCGTCGGTCGCCCAGGACTACCTGAAGGTCATCTGGACCGCGCAGGAGTGGTCGCAGGAGAAGGTGACCACCAAATTGCTCGCCGAGCGGATCGGCGTGTCGGCCTCCACGGTGTCCGAAGCCGTCCGCAAACTCGCCGACCAGGGGTTGGTCGAGCATGCCCGCTACGGGGCGATCGCCCTCACCCCCGAGGGCCGCCGCGCCGCCGTCGCGATGGTGCGCAGACACCGGCTCATCGAGACGTTCCTGGTGAACGAGCTCGGTTACGGCTGGGACGAGGTGCACGACGAGGCCGAGGTGCTCGAGCACGCGGTCTCCGAACTGCTGATGGCCCGGATCGACGCCAAGCTCGGATACCCCGATCGCGACCCGCACGGCGATCCGATCCCCTCGGTGGACGGCGCGGTGCCGACCCCGCCCGCGCGCCAGCTCAGCGACTTCCACGCGGGCGAGACCGGCCGGGTCGCGCGCATCTCCGACGCCGACCCCGACATGCTGCGCTACTTCGACTCCGTCGGCATCGCGCTGGACACCGCCATCACGGTCGTGGAACGCCGCGACTTCGCGGGCACCATCGCCATCCGCATCGGTGCCACCGACTCGCAGACGGACCTCGGGCGCCCCGCCGCCGAGGCCATCTGGCTCACCGCCTGAGCCGGTCCGCTCTGTCGGCACATACGGTGGCCCCGCGGCATGCCGCGGGGCCACTCGGGTTCAGGAAGCCAGCACGAATTCGGCGTAGCGGGCCACCGCCAGGACCAGATCGTCCGAGTGACGCGGACCGACGATCTGTAGCCCGACCGGCAGGCCCGCGCGCGTGGTGCCCGCGGGGATGCTGATCGCGGGCTGCTGGGTGAGATTGAACGGGTAGGTGAACGGGGTCCATTCGGGCCAGCTGCGCAGGCCGCTGCCGGGCGGCACGTCGTGTCCCGCTTCGAACGCGGGAATCGGCACCGTCGGGGTGATCAGGACGTCGTAGTCGGTGTGGAAGGCGCCCATCGCGATGCCGATTCCGGCCGCCACGTTGCGCGCGGCGAGATAGTCGACGGCGGTGACGGTCTCACCGCGCTCCCAGACCGCACGCAACCCGGGGTCCACCCGGTCGCGCGTGCCTTCCGGGAAGCCGGACAGCATGGTGGCCGCGCCGGCCGCCCACAGCAGTTCGAACGCCTCGCGCGGATCCTCGAAGCCCGGATCGGCGGCGCCGACCGTGAGCTCGGCCTCGGCCAGGCGAGCCACCGCCGCGTCCACGATCGCGGCGACCTCTGCGTCCACCTCGGCGTAGCCGAGAGTCGGGGAGTACGCGACGCGCAATCCCCGCACGTCGCGCTGCATCTCCGCGCGAAACGCGGTGAGCGTGGGAGCCAGTGCGGTGGGGTCGCGCGGATCCGGCAGCGACAGGATGTCCATCAGCAGCGCCGCGTCCTCGACGGTGCGCGTCATCGGGCCCGCGTGCGCCAGCGGACCGAACGGGCTGGCCGGGAACAGCGGAATCCGGCCGTAGGTGGGCTTGAACCCGACGATGCCGCAGAAGGCGGCCGGGATGCGCACGCTGCCACCGCCGTCCGTGCCCACCGAGACCGGGCCCATGCCCGCGGCGACGGCCGCGGCGCTACCGCCGGAGGAGCCGCCCGCCGTGGTGGACGGATCGGCCGGATTGCGGGTGACACCCGCCAGCGGGCTGTCGGTGACCGCCTTCCAGGCGATCTCCGGGGTGGTGGTCTTGCCGAGGAAGACCATGCCGTCTTCGCGCAGCCGCGCGGCCACCGGGCTGTCCACCGGCCACGGTCCGGCCGGATCGATCGACGTCGACCCGCGGCGGGTGGGCCAGCCCTCGGTCAGGAACACGTCTTTGATCGAGATCGGCACACCGTCGAGCAGGCCGCGGGCGTGACCGGATTGCCAGCGGGCCTCGGAATCCTTCGCCTGCACCAGGGCGCGATCGGGGTCGACGAGACAGAAGGCGTTGAGCGCGCCGTCGCGGTCGGCGATCGCGCGCAGGATCGCCTCGGTCGCCTCCACGGGCGACAACGCGCCCGCCGCGTAGGCGGAGACCAGCTCGACCGCGGTCATGGCGGTCGGGTCGGTGGGTTGGTTCTTGTCGGGGTAGCTCATGGATGGGCTCCTTCAGCCGGGCACGTATCCCAGCCTTTTGTCGACCACGTTGTCCAGCGGACGTCCGGCGATCCAGTTGTCGAAGTTCTCGGTGAACGCGTCGACGATCTCGGTGCGCCATCCGATGAAATCACCGGAGTTGTGCGGGGTGATCCGGACATTCGGCAGTTCCCACAGGGGGTGATCGGCGGGGAGCGGCTCGGGGTCCACCACATCGAGCGCCGCCGCGGCGATCGATCCGGTGCGCAGCGCGGCAACGAGATCGTCGGTCACAACGAGTTCCCCACGGCCGACGTTGACAAACCTGGCGTGCGGTTTCATGGCGGCGAAGGCGGCGGCGTCGAACATGTTCCTGGTCTGCTCGGTGAGCGGGGCGATCGCGACGACGTAATCGGCACCGGCCAGCTCGGCGTGCAGATCGGTGGCGATCTCGCCGAAATCCGGATCCGCAGCGCGCTCGCGCCTGCCCACCGCGCGCACGGTCATCCCGACCGCGCTCAGCAACCGGGCGATATGGCGTCCGATCGAGCCGGTGCCGACGATCAGCGCCGTCGCCCCCGCGACTCGTTCGGATTCCCGATGCCGCCACTCGTGCCGCTGTTGCAGCAGCAGCGAGCCGGACAGGTCCTTGGCGAAGCCGAGGATCTGGCCGAGCACGTATTCGGCGATCGCGGCGTCGAAGACGCCTCGGGTGTTGGTCACCACCACGTCACTCGCGCGCAGCTCGGGAAACATCGCCGGGTCGACGCCGGTCGAGCCCATGTGCACCCATCGCAAGCGGTCGGCGGCGTGCCAGGCGCCGGGCAACGCGCGCGTACGGAAGTCGTAGACGAACAAGACCTCCGCTCCGCGCAGGGCGTCCGCCAATCCGGGCGCCTCGGTGTACCTGATGGTGGCGCGGCCTGCTACTCGGTCCATTCGCTCG
The DNA here is from genome assembly GCF_000308575.1 of Nocardia exalbida NBRC 100660. Classification (GTDB taxonomy): domain Bacteria; phylum Actinomycetota; class Actinomycetes; order Mycobacteriales; family Mycobacteriaceae; genus Nocardia; species Nocardia exalbida. The sequence goes on from NZ_BAFZ01000080.1 coordinate 22,802, forward strand.
GCGTCGGGCACACTGTCACTGTGCAGGACGACGACAATCGGGCCCTGTTCCACATTGACACACTAAGATCACATCGTATGATTGTCAACAATCCGATCGTGTTCGGAGGTCGTCCCGGCTGAGCGCGAGAGGGGCCGTAGTGGATCTGAGCTTTCCCGACCTCGAGGGGCCCGTTGCCCAACGAGGCATCGGGATCATCGCACCGTTCGATCTCGCACTCGAACGAGAGCTCTGGCGCTGGGCGCCACTGGATGTGAGTCTGCACCTCGCGCGCACCCCCTACGAGCCGGTCCCGGTTTCGCTGGAGATGGCCGAATTGGTGTCCGACGCGGCGCATCTCACCGCGGCCACGCACAACGTGCTGCACGTGGAACCCGAAGTCGTGGCGTATCTGTGCACGTCGGGCAGTTTCATCAAAGGTCTCGCCTACGAGAAATCGCTGCGCGACACCATCTGCCGGGCCGGGGCGCAGGACGCGGTCACCACCTCGGGCGCGTTGCTCGAAGCGATCCGCCATCTGGACCTCACCCGCATCTCGGTGCTCACCCCCTACGACGAGATCCTGACCCACCGGCTGCACGAATTCCTCGCCGAGGCCGGGTGTTCGGTGGTGCGCTCCGACCACCTCGGGCTCGGCGGCGGCATCTGGAAGGTCAGCTACCGCACGATCGCCGAACGCATCGTCGGCGCCGACGATCCCGAGGCCCAGGCCGTCTTCGTCAGCTGCACCAACCTGCCGACCTACGACGTGATAGAGCCGCTGGAGAAGGCCCTCGGCAAACCGGTGCTCACCGCCAACCAGCTCACCATGTGGGCCTGTCTCGGCCGGATGAAGCTGCCGATGATGGGCCCCGGCAAGTGGCTGCTCAACGTTTTCTGAAGGAAGAACATCGCATGGACGCACCCACCGTCGGTTTCATCTACCCCGACCACGCCGCCGAGGACGACTACCCGCTCGCGGCGGCGGCGATCGGCGCGCACCTTCCGGTGGCCCACATCTACGGCACCGATCTGCACGCCGTGCCCGAACTGCTCGAGCTGGGCAGCCCCGGGAAACTGCGCCTCGGCGCCTCCTTGCTCGCCCGGCACCGCCCCGACGCGATCGTGTGGGCCTGCACGTCAGGCAGTTTCGTCTACGGGCCCGAGGGCGCCCGCGACCAGGTGCGCGCGCTGGCCGAAGTCGCGGGCGTGCCCGCGACCAGCACCAGCATCGCGTTCGCCGACGCCGTGCACGCGCTCGGACTGCGCACCGTCGCCATCGCCGCCAGCTATCCCGACGAAGTCGCCCGGCTGTTCGTGGAATTCCTCGCCGACGCGGGGATCGACGTCGTCTCGATGTCCAGCGCCGGCATCGACACCGCCGCCGAGGTCGGCACCCTCACCCCGGCCCAGGTGCTGCGGCTGGCGGCGGACAACGACCACCCCGATGCACAGGCACTGCTCATCCCCGACACCGCGATGCACACCATGGCGGCGCTGCCGGACCTGGAGGCTACGCTGGGCAAACCGGTGCTCACAGCCAATCAGGTCACCATCTGGGCGGGTCTGCGGCTGGCCGGCGCCGAGCCGGTCGTTCCCGGTCTCGGCACGTTGTTCGCGGAAAGGCAGATCGATGTCCGTCGTTGATTTCGAGCCGGTGAACCGGCAGTCGACCGCGGAGATGATCGCCGACCGGCTCCGCGAGGCGATCATGCGCGGCAGTCTCGCGCCCGGCTCGCAGCTCGGCGAAGCCGACCTGGCCGCGCGATTCGCGGTCTCCCGCGGGCCGGTGCGCGAGGCTATGCAGCGCTTGGTGTCCGAGGGTCTGCTGCACAGCATCCGCCACCGCGGCATCTTCGTCATCGAACTGAGCCTCGACGACGTCGTCGACATCTACCGCGCCAGGACGGCGCTGGAGGGCGGCGCGCTGGATCTGATCCTCGACGGCCACCGCCCGATCGCCTACGAGGCGCTCGGGCCCAGCGTCGAGGAGATGGTCACCTGCGCCGAACGCGGTGACGCCGTGGGGGTATCCGAGGCCGACCAGGCCTTCCACGAAGCGCTGGTGGAGAGCGCAGCCAGTCCGCGGCTGGTACGCGCGGCCCGCACCTTGCTGATCGAGACGCGAATGTGCCTTGGCGCCTTGCAGACCACCTACCCGGACCTGCGGGAACAGGCCCGTGAACACGTCGAGCTGCGCGAGGCGATCGGCACCGCCGACCCCACGCGCGCCCGCGCCCTGCTCGTGGAGCACATGGACGACGCCGTGCAGCGCCTGCGCCACCAGATCGGCGGCTAGGCCCGGCCGCCGCGCCCTCGCTCGGTTGGCGCGGGCCAGTTCGACTCGGCTGCCGCGCCTTCGCTCTGCCGCGCCGACCGGTTCGACGGACCTGCGTCCGGCTGCGCGGCCCACGCGGCTCCGGCTCCCGTGCCGCTATCGGGAGAGAAATTCCAGCAGCGCGCGGAATTCCGGCAGCGAGAGATAGCCGTCGCCATCGGTGTCGGCGGCGGCCAGCAAGGCGTCCGCCGGTTCTTCGATCCGGCCCGCGCCGCAGTGACGGATCAGTGATTCGAGTTCCTCGACGGAGATGCGGCCGTCGCCGTTGACGTCGAAGACCTTGAACGCGGCGTCGGCGTCGGTCACCTCGATGCGCCCGCCCGCCAGCGCGGCGTCGAACTCGGCTCGGGAGACCAGGAAGTCGCCGTCGGTGTCGGCGGCCGCCACCAGCCGTTCCACCGCCGCGTCGTCCACCTCCAGACCGAGCGCCCGGATACCCGCCGTGATGTCCCGCACCGAGACGAGCCCGTCCCCGTCGCTGTCCCACAGCTCGAACGTATCCACCCGTCCCTCACTCACGCCCGCCACCTTCGCCACCGTTGCCCGACCACGGCCGCCGCAGGCGACCACCCCACACTGTACGGATTCTCCTGAGCGACAAGGCTTACCGGAACTGCGCCGGGATCGGTCGATACGACACCGGCATGGATCAAAGGTTGGCCGGACGGACGACCATCACCGAGGACGCGCGATTACCGGACTCCCGCAGCAGGGCGATGGCGCGGCCTGCCGGGTCGATGGCGGCATAGACGCCGGAAAGCCCGGCCGGGGCGAGCCAGCGGCCGTTGCGCAGGTCGTCGGCTTGCGTATCGTCGATGTCCCGGTGCGGGAAGGCGGTCCGTACCGCGGCGTCCATGTCGAGGCTCAGCGGCGGCGCGCCCGATTCCGCGGCGGCGGCCAGCTCGTCCAGGGTGCGGGCGTGCTCGAGGGTGAACGGCCCGACCCTGGTCCGGCGCAACGCGGTCAGGTGGCCGCCCACGCCAAGCGCTGCGCCGAGATCACGGGCCAGCGCACGCACATAGGTGCCCGAAGAGCATTCGACCACCACGTCCAGGTCGGCGAAATCGCCGATATCGCGCCGGGCGAGCACGTCGAACCGCGACACCGTGACCGGGCGGGCGGCCAGCTGCACGTCTTCGCCCGCGCGGTGACGGGCATAGGCGCGCTCACCGTTCACCTTGATCGCGCTCACGGTGGCGGGCACCTGGTCGATGTTCCCGGTGAGTTCGGCTGTGCGCGCGGCGATGTCGTCGTCGGTGAGGTGAACGGACGAGGTGGTCGTGAGCACCTCGCCCTCGGCGTCGTCGGTGCTGGTCGCTTGCCCGAGCCGGATGGTCGCGGTGTACGCCTTGGTCGTCAGGGTGAGCAGGCCGAGCAGTTTGGTCGCGCGCTCCACACCGAGCACGAGCACACCGGTCGCCATCGGATCGAGAGTGCCTGCGTGGCCGATCTTCTTGGTGCGCAGCAGCTTCCGGCATTTCGCGACGACGTCGTGGCTGGTCCAGCCACCGGCCTTGTCGATGACGAGCAGCCCGCCGAGTCCGTCCATCAGACGTGCGCGATCGCGGTCAGGATGTACCCGTCGGTGATCAGCCAACGGCCGTCGAACGAGTGCAGCGGCGGCCCGCCGTCGGTGGTCTGCCCCGGCACCAGCAATTCGGTCCGGAAACTGCCGCGCCCGGAATCGGCGAAGCTGTCCTCGATCTCGAAGGTGATATGCGCGTCCTCGAAGCCCAGCCAGCGCACCGTCAGGGGGAACCACGCCTTGTAGGTGGCCTCCTTGGCGCAGAACAGCAACCGGTCCAAATGCAGCTCGGAGTCGATGGTCTTCAGCCATTCCCGCTCCTGGGGCAGACTGACCGAGTCCAGCACACCGTCCGGCAACGTGGCGTGCGGCTCGGCGTCGATGCCGATGGAACGGAACCGCAGCTTGTGGCCCAGGGCGGCGGCCTGGTAGCCGTCACAGTGGGTCAAGCTGCCGACGATCCCGCGCGGAAAGACCGGAGCGCCGCGCTCGCCTTTGCCGATGGCGACCGGCGGCTCGCCGAGCTGCGTGAGCGCCAGCCGGGCGCAGTGCCGCGCGCCGATGAAGTCACGGCGCCGCTTCTCCACCGATTTGGCGATGAGATGCTCCTCCGCCGGATGCGGCCGCAGATCCTCCGGGTACGCCAGCAGTTCGGCCGAGGCCACACCCGTGGGCAGAATGTTCTCGATCATCACCGACGAGCGTAGTCGAGCCCCACCGGACGGGATCGCAGCGCCATGTGCCGCGCGACTATGCCAGCCCGCGCCGCTGCTGCGCTTTGCTGCGCATCTCCGCGGCGGCGGCTTCCATCTCGGGAGTCACCTGGAAGTGCCCGCCCCACTTGTTCAGCGTACCCGGCGGGTACTGCGGGGTCGGCAGGATCTGGCGCAGCAACCGATCGGGCAGGCCGCGGCGCTGCCATTCGCGCGGGTAGCCCAGCGAGACCTCCTCGAACCGGACGCCGTCGTAGTGCGAGGTGCGCGGGATGTGCAGGTGGCCGTAGACCGAGCAGACCACGTTGTAGCGGGTGTGCCAGTCCGCGGTCAGCTCGGTGCCGCACCACAGCGCGAACTCGGGGTAGAACAGCACGTCGGTCGGCTGCCGGACCAAAGGGAAGTGGTTGATCAGGACGACCGGGGTACCGGGGGCGAGCGCGTCGAGCTTGCGCTTGGTCACCTGCACCCGGGCGTGGCACCACGCGTCCCTGGTCAGATACGGCTCCGGCGAGAGCAGGAATTCGTCGGTCGCCACCACGTTTCGCTCGCGGGCGATCGCCAGACCCTCCGCCTTGGTGGTGGCTCCCTCCGGCAGGAACGAGTAGTCGTACAGCAGGAACATCGGCGCCAGCGTGATCGCACCGCCGTGCTCCTCGGCGCCCGCGCCCCGCCATACCGGAAACGGGTCCTCCGGCGTGAGAACGTCCAGGTCACGGCACATCGACACCAAGTAGTCGTAGCGTGCCACCCCGGACATCTGCACCGGGTCCTTGGCCGTCGTCCACAGCTCGTGATTGCCCGGCACCCAGATCACCTTGGCGAACCGGCGGCGCAGCAGCTCCAGCGCCCACCGGATGTCCTCGGTCTTCTCCCCCACGTCGCCGGCCACGATGAGCCAGTCCTCCGGCGAGTCCGCCTTGATCTGCTCGACGACCGGCCGATTCCCCTGGTGCCCGACATGAATGTCGCTCACCGCCATCAACTTGGGTATCACCACACCTACCTTGGCACATCCGTCCGGATTCGCGCGCACCGGCCGAGCCGGGTGTCGGTCACCTCGGCATCTCGGCGCCGACCGAGGCCCACCGGCCCGACAGCGCCCGCCACGCGACGGCGATCAGCCGCAACACCATGAACGCCGCGAGACCGGACCAGATTCCGGCGACGCCCCAGTCGAAGGCCAGCGACATCCAGATGGCGGGCAGGAAACCGAGCATCGCCGCACCGAGCGTGGTGGTACGCAGATACGCCGCGTCGCCCGCACCGAGCAGCACGCCGTCGAGGGCGAAGACGATGCCCGCCACCGGAATGAGCGCGACGAAGAACCACCACACCACGTGGGTGCGCTCGAGCACTTCGGCGTCTTCGGTGAACAGCGCCGGAATCGCCACCGATCCCGCCGCGAAGCAGGCGGCGAGCCCGAGGCTGAAGATCTCCGACCAGCGGGTCACGCGCCGCGCGATCCCGCGGGCGCCGGTGGCGTCACCCGCGCCCAGAGCGGCGCCGGTGAGCGTCTGCGCGGCGATGGCCAGCGCGTCCAGGGCCAGCGCCAGGAAGTTCCACAGTTGCAGCACCAACTGGTGGGCCGCTACCGACGCGGCGCCGAAACGCGCGGCGACCGCCGCCGCCGAGACGAAGCACGCCTGGAAGGCGAAACTGCGGGCGATGAGGTCGCGCCCGAGCACGAGTTGGGCCCGCATGACCGACCAGTGCGGGGCGAGCGGAACCCGTTCGCGGATCAACGCGTCGAGGAACAGGACGGCGGTGACGATCTGCCCCGCCACGTTCGCCACCGCCGAGCCGGGCAGGCCCAGGTGCGGCGCGCCGAGCAGTCCGTGCACCAGCGCGGGGCACAGCACGCCCGACACCACGAGCCCGGCGACCACGAAGACCAACGGCCTGCGCGTCTCCTGGACGCCACGCATCCACCCGTTCCCGGCCATGGACAGCAGGATCAGCGGCACGCCGAACAGGGCGATCCGCACCCAGCCCAGCGCTTCTTCCGCGATCTCCCCACCACCCGCGATGGCGCTGGTCACCGGTACGGCGAACGCCTGGACCAGCACGAGGATCGCGACGCCGACGGCGACCGCGATCCAGCTGGCCTGCACACCCTCAGCGACGGCTCCCCGGTGGTCGCCCGCGCCGTGGCGACGTGCCGAACGCGCGGTGGTGCCGTAGGACAGGAAGGTCAGCTGCGAACTCGTCTGCGCCAGAATCAGCCCGCCGACGGCCAGACCGGCCAGCGCGAGCGCCCCGAGCCTGCCGACCACGGCCAGATCGAACAGCAGGTAGATGGGCTCGGCCACCAGCACACCGAGGGTCGGCAACGCGATGCCGAGAATGCGCTTCGGTCCGGCAGCGGCGGCACGGTCCGCGCGCGCGGGCTCCGTCCCGCCACCGAGCGAAGCCGGGTCACCGATCTCCGCCCCACTGCAACCCTGCGCGTTCACGAACACCTCCCCGGGACCACCGTCGTTCCGCTCGCGCTCCACCTTCGCACGCACCGCCGACAACCACGGCAGCGCGCGGCAAGCCTCGCCCGACCCGCGCTTCCGGACGGGCGGGGCGACGCCCCGACGACGTCACGGCCACCGAGCGGGCGCCCCGCCACGGCGCCGCTACCGACGGCCACGCCTCATCCGAGGGCGGCCAGCAGCGCACCGACCAGATCGCCGGGCGTGCCGTACGCGGTGTATCCGGCGGCGAAACGGTGGCCGCCGCCGCCCAGCGCTGTCGCCACCTCCGCGACGTCCACCCCGTCGCCCGCGAACGATCCGCTGTCGCGCGAGCGCAGCGACACCGTCCACCGGTCCGGCACGACGCGGGACTGCTTGAATACCGCGGCGATTCCGGCTTCGGCTGTCGTGCGCACGATGTCGATCACGCTCTCGATTTCCTCCGACCGCACGTCGTCGATGTCGTCGCGACGCACGAACGCGTACACCAGCCCCACACCGCCGCGGACCTCCGGAACGAGCTGCGCCGTGCCCAGCACCCGCGACAACATGGGCAACCACCCGAACGGGTGGGTGTCCATCAAGGTGCGAGCGATGTCCGCGCCGTCGATTCCGGTGGCCAGCAGCCGTTCCGCGAGTTCGTGGGTACCCGGCCGCACCCACCGGAACGACCCGGTGTCGGTGACCAGACCGGCATAGAGGCAGTGCGCGACATCCGCGTCGATCGGCACGCCCCACGCGTCGAGCACCCGCGCGACGAGGCTCGTGGTGGACTCGGCGCCGGGATCGACCACGTTGATCGCGCCGAAGGAGGTGTTGGACCGATGATGATCGATCACCATTGTCGTTGCGGCGCCGGGTAATCGGTCGGCGAGCGCGCCCAACCGGGTCGCGCTGCCGCAGTCGACCGCGATCAGCAGGTCCACCTCGGCACGCACGTCGGCGGGCGCCACCAGGTGCCGCACGCCGGGCAGCGAGCGCATCGACACGGGTAACTCCGCCGGTTCGGCGAAGGACACCTGCACCGGGATCCCGCGCCGGTGCAGCACCAGCGCCAGCGCGAGACCACTTCCCACGGTGTCCGCATCGGGCTGCACATGGCAGACGACGGTCACCGAGCGCGCGGCGTCCAACGCCGCCACGGCCACATCCAGATCGGCCGTTTCCCGCATCGTCGTCATCGACTACCGCATGTCACTCGTCGGTGTCGCGTTCGACCTTGTAGGGGTCGGCGTCACCCGCGGGCCTGGCCGTGGCGGCCACCTTGGCGACCTCGTCGTCCGCGGCCCGCGCCCTGGCGAGCAGTTCCTCCATCTGCCGTGCCGCGTCGGGCACGGTGTCCAGTACGAATGCCAGCGTCGGGGTGAACTTGACCCCCGTTCCCGCGCCCACCTTGGAGCGCAGGACGCCCTTGGCCTTCTCCAGGCCGATCGCCGCACCTTCGTAATCGGGCTCGGCGTCGAGGGTTTCGCCCATCACGGTGTAGTACACCGTCGCCTCCCGGAGATCGCCGGTGACCTTGGCGTCGGTGATGGTCACGAAACGCAGCCGCGGGTCCTTCACCTCGTATTCGATCGCGGTCGCGACGATCGAGGAGATCCGCTTGGCGAGTCGGCGTGCCCTGGCTTGGTCCACCATGGCCGTTTCCTCCTCACTATCAACTCTGTTCGATGGCGGTCGGAGCGCGGACCGGTGTCGCCACCGGAGCTCCGTCCTCCGCGCCGTCGCTGCGCCGGTCAGTCTTCGGGCCCGAAGATTCGGCGGCGCACCGCCAGCAACTGTAACTCCGGACGCGACGCGACGTGCCGTTCACATTTGTCCAGCACCTCGGTCAGGTGATCCATGCCTGCGCTGACCATGGCCACGCCCAGTAGCGAGCGACGGTATAGATCGTGTTCCCCACCTTCGGCGGCACTCACACCGAAGCGCTGCAATTCGGCCAGAATCGGCCGGATCACCGAGCGCTTCTGTTTCAGTGAATGCACATCGCCGAGCAGCAGGTCGAACTCCAGTGCACCCAGGTACACCCACACCCTCCACTGTCAGGAAGACCGGCCGGACGCCGCGCACGTCGCGCGGCGTCCGGATTTCGTCTCGGTCTATCAGTCGCGCGGCTTCTCGCGCAGCTCGTAGGCCTCGATGATGTCGCCTTCCTTGATATCGGAGTAGGTGACCGTCATACCGCATTCGAAGCCCTCGCGGACCTCGGTGACGTCGTCCTTCTCCCGGCGCAGCGACGAGATCGTCGTCGTCTCGGCGATCACCACGTTGTCGCGGAGCAGGCGCGCCTTGGCGTTGCGCTTGACCGAACCCGACGTGACCATGCAGCCGGCGATGTTGCCGATCTTCGACGAACGGAAGATCGCCCTGATCTCGGCCCGGCCCAGCTCGACCTCTTCGTAGATCGGCTTGAGCATGCCCTTGAGGGCCTTCTCGATCTCGTCGATGGCCTGGTAGATCACCGAGTAGTACCGGATGTCGACACCCTCGCGGTTGGCCAGCTCGGTGGCCTTGCCCTCGGCGCGGACGTTGAATCCGATGATGATCGCGTTCGACGCCGAAGCCAGGTTGACATTGGTCTCGGTGACGCCACCGACGCCGCGGTCGATCACCCGCAGACGCACCTCGTCGCCCACCTGGATCTGGAGCAGCGCCTCCTCGAGGGCCTCGACCGTACCCGAGTTGTCGCCCTTGAGGATCAGGTTCAGCTCGCTGGTCTCCTTCAGCGCGGCATCCAGATCTTCCAGGCTGATCCGCTTGCGGCTGCGTGCGGCCAGCGCGTTGCGCTTGCGCGCATTGCGCCGGTCGGCGATCTGCCGGGCGATCCGGTCCTCGTCGACCACGAGCAAGTTGTCACCGGCGCCGGGCACCGACGTGAAGCCGACCACCTGGACGGGCCGCGACGGCAGTGCCGCCTCGACGTCGTCGCCGTGCTCGTCGACCATCCGGCGCACGCGGCCGTAGGCGTCTCCCGCCACGATCGAGTCGCCGACCCGCAAGGTGCCGCGCTGGATCAGCACGGTCGCCACCGGGCCCCGGCCGCGGTCGAGGTGCGCCTCGATGGCAACACCCTGCGCGTCCATGTCCGGGTTGGCCCGCAGGTCCAGCGCCGCGTCCGCGGTCAGCAGGACCGCCTCGAGCAGCGCATCGATGTTGATGTTCTGCCTGGCGGAGATGTCGACGAACATGGTCTCGCCGCCGTATTCCTCGGCGACCAGGCCGTACTCGGTGAGCTGCTGACGAACCTTCTGCGGGTTCGCGCCTTCCTTGTCGATCTTGTTGACCGCCACGACGATCGGCACGTCGGCCGCCTGCGCGTGGTTGATCGCCTCCACCGTCTGCGGCATGACGCCGTCGTCGGCGGCGACCACCAGGATCGCGATGTCGGTGGCCTTCGCACCGCGGGCACGCATGGCGGTGAACGCCTCGTGACCGGGGGTGTCGATGAAGGTGATGAGCCGGTCCTCGTCGCCCAGATGAGTGAGCACCTGGTAGGCGCCGATGTGCTGGGTGATGCCACCGGCCTCGCCCTCGCGGACGTTCGCCTTGCGGATGGTGTCCAGCAGTCGGGTCTTACCGTGGTCGACGTGACCCATGACGGTCACCACCGGCGGACGCTGTTCGAGGTCTTCCTCGCCGCCCTCGTCCTCGCCGTAGGTGAGGTCGAACGACTCCAGCAGCTCGCGGTCCTCGTCCTCGGGGCTGACCACGTGGACGACGTAGTTCATCTCGCCGCCGAGCAGCTCGAGGGTCTCGTCGTTCACCGACTGGGTCGCGGTGACCATCTCACCGAGGTTGAACAGGGCCTGGACCAGCGCGGCCGGGTTCGCGTCGATCTTCTCCGCGAAGTCCGACAGCGACGCGCCGCGGGCGAGCCGGATGATCTCGCCGTTGCCGCGCGGCAGCCGCACGCCGCCGACGGCGGGCGCCTGCATCGAGTCGTACTCTTGCCGCTTCTGCCGCTTCGACTTGCGGCCACGACGGGGAGCGCCACCGGGACGGCCGAACGCGCCTGCGGCACCACCGCGGCCACCGGGACCACCCGGACGACCGCCGCCACCGCCGCCACCGGGACGACCGCGGAAACCGCCAGCCGCGCCGCCACCGGCACCGGGCGCACCGGCACCCGCACCAGGGGCGCCGCCGCCGCCACCGCGGTAGCCACCGCCGCCGCCACCGCCGGGACGACCCGCACCGGCGCCACCGGGGC
>NZ_BAFZ01000079.1 GCF_000308575.1 Nocardia exalbida NBRC 100660
GACGCGGCAGGCGTCGGCTGCGCGGCCGGTGCCGCGGAGGGGGCGGGCGCTCCGGCGGGGCGGGAGGCGCTGCGGCGGCGACGGGGTAGGGACTCGCTCACGAGAGCACCCCCGCCGAGCGCAGGTCGGCGGCGAGCGCTTCCAATTGCTCACCGGTCGGCATCAGCTGGGGCAACCGCGGCTCCCCGACCTCCACGCCGAGCAGCCGCAGGCCGCCCTTGCTCATCGCGACACCGCCCAGCCTGGCCATCGCGGCGTGCAACGGCAGCAGCGTGGTGTTGATCTCGCGGGCGCGCACGACCTCGCCCGCCGTATACGCTTCCAGTAGGGCGCGCAACCGTTCGGGCGCGAGATGACCGATAACGCTGATGAATCCGGCCGCGCCGACCGACAGCCACGGCAGGTTGAGCGCGTCGTCGCCGGAGTAGAAGGTCAGGCCGGTGCTCGCGATGAGTTCGGCGCCCATGTTCAGGTCGCCCTTGGCGTCCTTGACCGCGACGATGCGCGGATGCTCGGCCAGCTTGCGGATGGTGTCACTGGCGATCGGCACCACCGATCGCCCGGGGATGTCGTACAAGGTCACCGGCAGGTCGGTGGCATCCGCGACGGCGGTGAAATGGGCGATCAGCCCCTCCTGGGAGGGCCGGGAGTAGTACGGCGTCACCACGAGCAAACCGTGCGCACCCGCGCGCTGCGCGTTGCGCGCGAGCTCGATCGAGTGCGCGGTGTCGTAGGTGCCCGCACCCGCGATCACGGTCGCGCGCTCGCCCACAGCATCGACGACGGCGCGCAGCAGATCCGCTTTCTCCGATTCGGTGGTGGTCGGCGATTCACCGGTGGTTCCCGAGATCGCGAGCAGGTCGACACCACGGTCGATCAGGCGGGCCGCGAGCGCGACCCCGGCATCGACGTCGAGCTTGCCGTCGGCGCTGAAGGGGGTCACCATCGCGACACCTACCGTGCCGGACGCACGCAGCTCCGTTGGCGTCGATTCACCGTTCGTCATGGTCAGAAAGGCTACCCGGTCTGGGACACGCCCTCGACACCGTCGTCGGCGATCAGGCCGCAACACAGACGCGAATCCATATCGACGGCGCCGCCCTGATGTCATACCAGCCCTTGCTCGACATCACATATGACGTCACACTGATGTCATGGATTTGAACAAGTACACCAGTCGGCTGCGCGAGGACCTGATCGCCGCCGCGGCGCTCGGCGACGAGAAGACGCAGGCCACGGCGGCAGCCCTGGCCGCGGCTACGGAGGGCCCGGCCCGCTTGGTCCTGCTCGCCGCGCTGTCGGACCTTGCCGCCGAGGTCAGCGCCGCGCTGGGTGACCGGACGGTGCACGTGTCGATCGACGGCACGGACGCTTCCATCGATGTGCGCAAGAGCACGGTGGGCGACGAGCACCCCACCTTCGAGGAGATGACCGGGGACATCAGCCGGGTCACGCTGCGGCTGGTGGAGCAGATGAAAGCGCGCGCGGAAGAGGCTGCCGCACAGAGCGGTCAGTCCCTGAACTCGTGGCTGTCCAGCGCTGTGCACGGGGCCTTGCGCGACCAGATGCGCGGCTACGGGCCCAAACGCGACATCTGACCCAGTCGCGCTACAGCAACGCGGCCAGGTTGCCGCGGTCGCCGATGGCGACCTCGTCCAGTTCGAGCCACTCGGCCAGTTCCCGCAGCGCACCACCGAGGGCGTGCGCGGTGGCCGCGGTGTCGTATCCGGGTTCGGCGAACGCGGCGGGCACCGACAACCGTCCGTTCGCGCGTTCCGCGCGCAGATCGACCCGACCGACGAGTTCACCGTCGAGCAGGAACGGGAAGACGTAATAGCCGTGCACCCGTTTGTGTTCCGGGGTGTAGATCTCGATGCGGTAGTGGAAGTCGAAAATCCGTTCCGTGCGGGCGCGGAAGAAGATCAGCGGGTCGAACGGGCACAGCAGCGCGGCGCCTTCGACACGCCGCGGTGTCGCGGCGCCCGCCCGCAGATAGGCCGGTTTCCCCCAGCCCGGTACCTCCACCGGGATCAGCTCGCCCGCGTCGACCAGGTCGGCGATGGCGGGTTCGGTCTGGGTGCGCTGAAGACGGTAATAGTCGCGCAGGTCCGCTTCCGTGCCGATGCCGTGCGCGGTGGCCGCGCGAAGCACCAGCTCACGGACGGCGTCCGGTTCGGCGACCTCGCGCGCCAGCACTTCGGCGGGCAGCACCCGCTCGGTCAGGTCGTAGTGCCTGGCGAAGCCCACCCGGGTCCCTACCGACAGCGCGCCCGCCGCGAACAGTTGCTCGCAGATCATCTTCGTATCGCTGAGGTTCCACCACGTGCCCTTCGGCCGCGGCTTGTCCAACTCCAGGTGGCGCTCCACCTCTCCCGCGGTGGCCGGGCCCACCGCGGTGATCACGTCCAGGATGTCTTTGCCCAGGGTCGGATTGCGCTCGACCACCTTGCGCATGCCGGACCAACGCCCGTGCTCGTAGCGCCGCATCCGCCAGCGCAACAGCGGCCAGTCCTCGACCGGGATGAGCGCGGCCTCGTGCGCCCAGTACTCGACGAGTGCCCGTGGCCGCCGCGCGCCGTTGCTCCACGCGGCCTGATCCAGCAGGGTGCGATCGTAGGGCCCGATCCGGCTGAACACCGGCGCGTAATGCGCCCGCACCACCGCCGACACCGAGTCCAGTTGGAGCAGCTGGGTCCTGTCCAAGACCCCGAGCACCGTCCGCCGCGTCGCCCGCCCGGGCCGGCGCGCCCCGAAACCCTGCGCCGCCAACGCCGTTCGCCGCGCCGCCGCCGCACCCATCTTCCGCATGACCGGCAACCATGCCACGAGGCACCGACAGGATCGCGCCGTCAGGTCGAGACGGTCACCGCGCCGGTGGTGTCGATCTCGGTGCGGCGGTCCCGGTCCGACGCGGTGGCCAGGACGGTGGCCAGGATGCGGCGGCCGGTCGGGAGGATGCGGACGGTGACCGAACCGTCGTTCGCGGCGTCCAGTTCCCGGGTGGCGGCGTCGATCACTTGCCTGCGCACCCGATGCGGGACGCCGGTGAAACCGCCGTCATCGAGCAGGATCACCTCGACGCCGCGGGAGCGGGCCCCGCGGGCGGCGCTGCTGAGCTGGTCGGTGGCCAGCTGCGGGGCCCGCAGACCGTCGCGCAGTTCGGCTTCCAGGAGCCTGCACTGTTCCCGCTCCGCGGCGGTGAGTTCCTCCCCGTCGGCGATGCGTTCCAAGATCGGGCGCGCCACCGCGTCCAGCCGAGCCAGCTGACGGGTGCGTTCGGAGTTCTCCGCGGCCATCGAGGCCTCGGCGGCGGCACGCATGGCCGCCTCCTCGCGCAGCAGCCGCAGCGAACGCTGGGTGGGCCGCATGATCGCCGCGAACAGGGAGACCCCCGCGACCGTGGCGACCGGCACGATCGAGCCGACGACGACGCCCACCCGCAGGCCTGCCACCACACCGACCACGGCGATCACCACGCCGATGCCCGCGACGCCGAGCCAGGCCGCGGCCGAACGTCCGCGCAGCACCAGCACGGCGAGCACATAGGAGGCGGCGAACGCCGTCCAGACCTGCTTCGACCAGCCGTGTTCGACATCGAACGAGGTCAGGATCGTGGCCAGCGGCCCGGAGGCGGCGACGAACACGGTCGCGGGCCAGGGCAGCGGATCGGTCGGCGCCACCAGCACCACGACGCCGGCCAGCGCGAGCACGACCAGTGCCGCCACGGCGGCGGCGACCGGCGATTCGGAAAAGTTCCGGATCATGTACAGCACGATGGTCGCTTCGAGAACGACCAGGAACAGCCAGGCCGCGCGGTCGCGCAGTCCGAGCAGATCCCGTAGCCCGAATTCGGTTTCCCGCTCAGCCATTTCCGCCCCACACCAGCGTCACTGTCGTGCCCTCACTGGGCTCCGATTCGACGAAACCCGCGCCGCCGGTCAGCTGACGCATGCGGCCGAGGATGCTCACCGAAATGCCGAGCCGATCGACCGGCACCTCACTCGGGTCGAAACCCGCTCCGTCATCCCGGAACACCACGCGAATCCCACCCGCGCTGATCGTCACTGTGACGGTCCGGCGCACTTCGCGCCCGGCGACAGTGGCGTGCCGCAGACTGTTGCGCACGGCCTCGGCGAGTGCGGCCGCGATCGTGCTCGCGGCGTCCACCGGCAGATGCAGATCGTCGAACCCGGGCCAGCGTCGCGTGGTGAACCGGATGCCGGGGTTCACCTCGTGCACGGCGGAGCGGAGGAACCCGATCGCGGATTGCGCGTCCAGGCGGTCGGGTTCGTACCCGGCCACCCGGCACTCGTCGAGCTGCTCCAGGGTCCGTTCGGCCTGGCGGCGCAGTACCGGTGATTCGGTCCCCGCTCGCGAGGCGTCCAGCAAGGTGGACAGCACCGCGTCGTGGATCAGCGCGGCGAAGCGCGCCCGCTCCCGCTCCCGGGCCGCCGCGCCCGCGACCGCCGCCGCCCGGCTGCTCTCGATCGCCGACTCGCGATCCACTCGCGCTGCCGCCGCCCTGGCATAGATCACGCACCACAGGAACAGCGCGCTCAATCCGGCGGCCCTGGCGAAGTCGCCGAGCAGCGCGAGCGCGGTGGTCTCCCGCAGCACGACCAGATTCGCCAGCGCGCTGAACGCCGCGCCCACCACCAGGTACGCCACGGCGAG
Organism: Nocardia exalbida NBRC 100660; assembly: GCF_000308575.1. Taxonomy (GTDB): domain Bacteria; phylum Actinomycetota; class Actinomycetes; order Mycobacteriales; family Mycobacteriaceae; genus Nocardia; species Nocardia exalbida. The sequence continues at coordinate 4,675 of NZ_BAFZ01000079.1, forward strand.
CGGCGGACGCCAGGCGAGCACCGCCGCGAGGACGCCCAGCGCCAGCACCCGGTACAACCACACCGACGCCGCCCCTTCGGCATCCGGCACCGCATACGCCAGCGGAACCACCGCCATGGCCGCGAGGAAACTCACCGCCGCCGCGCCGGCGACCCGCTGGATCATCCGCCTGCTCATGCCGACCGAGACGATCGCGAGCACCGGGAACAGCCCGAACGCCAGCACCACCTCGACCACCGTCCACCGGACCGGCACGAAGCGGCTCTGGTCGGCGATCTCGGGCAACTCGACGACCGCGGCGATCACCCCGGCGATGCCGATGGCCAGGGCGAATCTGCGCAAGATCCGGTCGGCGGCGCCCTCGGAGGCCTTCTCCCTGGACAGCGCGACGACTCCGCGTCGCCAGCGGTTCACCCGGAACCGGTCGAGCGGGAGGGAGCGAGAGCGCGAGTCGGTGTCCAGCATGCTGGACGCGATCATCCGCGCGGATGCCGCTCGGGAACCGGCAGCCAGCCGTCCTCGACCGCTCGCTTGTACAGGTCGGTCTTGGTCGGCGCGGGACGACCGGCGTCCGCGTACTTCTGGCGGATACGGCCGAGATAGTCGTTGACCGTCTGCTCGGACAGACCGGTCAACCGCGCGACCCGGGAGGCTTTCTCCCCGGACGCGTACAGGGTGAGCACTTCCTCCTGACGCGGGCTCAGGCCCACATGGGACAGTTGCGGATCGCCGTCGATGGCGGCAGCCCAGTCGGTGGTCACCACCTGCTCACCGCCGGCCGCGCGGCGCACGGCGGCGACGACGGTCGGCACGTCCTCGGATTTGCGCACCACGCCCAGCACCCCCGCGCGCGCGGCGGCGCGCACCAGGAAGGCGTTGTCCGCGCCGGTGAAGACCAGCACCTCGATACCGCGGTTACGCAGGGCGCGCACGTTGTCCTCGGGCGAGGACCCGTCGGCCAGCCGCAGGTCGAGCACCACCAGGTCCAGCTTCGGCGCGCCGTCGGCGGCGGCGAGCAGTTCCGGCACCGTGCCGGCGGTCAGCACCAGATCGAGATCGGTTTCCGGCGCGAGCATCGCGGCGAGACCGATGGCGACCGATTCGTGGTCCTCGACCAATCCGATTCGGCGCGGGGCGTTCTCGTTCCCTTCGGCCCAGGTCACCTGGCTCTCCCATCCCGAGCTACTCGTTCACATCCCCACCGCGACAACAACCGCAGACAGTATGCCGGTCGATGGTGCGCCGTGGTCAGACACCAGAATTCGGGGGTGCTCAGGCCATGAGCCCGGCCGCGAGGGTGGCCCCCAGCTCCCAGCACCGCTGTAGGTCTTCTTTGGCGGGCGGACCGGAGATCACCACCGCGGCGGCGGCCTGTTCCCAGCCCAGCCCGGTCGTAATGCTCACCACCCCGCGCTCGGCGCCTTCGGTGCCTTCATTGCCGTGCAGGTACATGCCGTACGGACGACCGCGCGTGGAATCGAGGCACGGATAGTAGAACGTGTCGAACGCGTGCTTGAGCGCGCCGCTCATGTATCCGAGGTTCGCCGGACTGCCCAGCAGGTAGCCGTCGGCGGCGAGCACGTCGGAGGCGGTGACGGCCAGCGCGGCGCGGCGCACGACCTCCACGCCTTCGATCTCGGGGTCGGTGGCCCCGGAGACGACGGCCTCGAACATCGCCTGCATATGCGGGGACGGCGTGTGATGGATGATCAGCAACCGGGCCACCCTGCGATGGTATCGGCCCGCGCGGCGGTCAGGCGGTGTCGCGCTCGTGCCGTTCCAGGGCGACCGCGCGGCGCATGGTCTCGCGGGCCCTGGTGCGGTCGCCCGCGTAGTCGTAGGCGCGCGCGAGGCGGTAGGAGACGCGCCAGTTGTCCGGGTCGGCCTCCCACTCCGCCTTGACCGTGGCGAACAGCGCGTCGGCCGCCGACCGTTCGATGCGGCCGGAGGGCAGGCGCGGCAGATCGGTGGTGTCGAGCTCGAGGCCCTCGTCGTGGATGCGCCGCGCCAGGTGCTGATGCGCCAGGGCCGCGCGCACGGTGGCCACGACGATCCAGACGCCCAGCAGCGGCAGGATCAGCACGCCGACGCCGATCACGATCGCCGCCACGTCGCCGGAGCCGATCAAGCCGAACGCGATCCGGCCGAGCAGCAGGAAGTAGAAACCGAGCACCAGGATGAGGGCCGCGAGCAGCGCGACGACCTTGAGGACTTCCCCGCCGCTCTTCCGGTCGGCCTGATCCGAGCCGCTCACGATCGCGCTCCGACGGGCGCCGTGCGCGCCCGCCGCGCGTGTCGACGTGCGATCACAGGTCCAGGAACGGGTCGAGTCCGACGGTGAGGCCGGGGCGGGCGGCGATCTCCCGCACGCCGAGCAGCACGCCGGGAGCGAATGACGAGCGGTCGATGGAGTCGTGCCGGATGGTGAGCGTCTCGCCCTGGGTGCCGAACAGCACCTCCTGGTGGGCGACCAGACCGGCCAGGCGCACCGAGTGCACCCGCACTCCGTCCACGTCGGCGCCGCGCGCGCCCTCCAGTTCGGTCGTCGTCGCGTCGGGACTGCGGTTGAGGCCCGCCTTGTCCCGTGCGGCGGCGATCAGGCCTGCCGTGCGGTAGGCGGTGCCGGAGGGCGCGTCCGCCTTGTTGGGATGGTGCAGTTCGATGACCTCCACCGATTCGAAGAAGCGGGCGGCCTGCTCGGCGAATCGCATGGACAGCACCGCGCCGATGGCGAAGTTCGGCGCGATCAGCACACCGACATCAGGGCGGGCGGCCAGCCAGCCGGCGCACCTGCGTCAACCGGGCCTCGTCGAACCCGGTGGTGCCGACCACCGCGTGGATGCCGTTGGCCACCAGGAACTCCAGATTCCCCATCACCACGTCCGGATGGGTGAAGTCGACGACCACCTGCGTGTCCGCCGCGGTGAACGCCTCGAGCGAATCGTCCTTGTCGACGGCGGCGACCAGTTCCAGGTCCTGCGCCGCCGTCACCGCCGCGCAGATCGCCTGTCCGACTTTGCCGCGCGCTCCGAGCACTCCGACCCGAATGGTCACCGCACCTCCTCGTTCCGTTCCCGGTCGGGATCAGCCTAATGGGCCCGGTCGAGCGCGATCCCTCCGCCGCCCGGCGTTCATCGCACCGCCTGCGGTTCACCGGCCTCCCGGCTCGGCGGACCCGCGAGATTCACGGCCATCCTTTGCAGCAACCGCAGCACCTCGGCGAATTGCTCGTCGGTGATGCCCTCCGCCATCTGCCGCCTGCGCCGGCCGATCCGGACGAAGGCCGCCTCGTGCGTGACGCGGCCCCGCTCGGTCAGTGACAGCACACCCGCGTCGTCGGAGACCAGTCCGGCGTCCACGAGTTGCGCCAATTCGGTGGGCCATTCGGAATCGTCGGCCCAGAAGGTGTCGAGCGCGTCGCGGACGTCGTCGGCGCGCTGCGGTCCGCCGGCCAGCGAATGCAGGCTCTGCCAGCGTCTGCGACTCAACCCGCCCGATGCGAGGTCTTCGTCGAAGCGCTGGTTGATCAACCGATCGAGCTCCACGAGCCAGTAACCGATACCGCGCTGGATGGCCATCACCACTCCTTTGTATGCATAAAGACAATTAGATGTAATTGTACATATGAATTCCGCGCATGACAGAGTGGAGTGATGGACGACCACGACGCGATCACCGTCGCCGTGGAAGCGGCGATGGTCCGGATCCGGCGCAGGCAGACGCGCGGTGCGCTGAGCGACGGCGCGATTCCCGTCGCCGTGTTCCGTGTGCTGGACGCCGTCGCCGACGGCTCGGCCGACACGGTGGGCGCACTCGCTCCGGCGCTCGGCGTCGATCAGCCCAGGGCGAGTCGCCTGGTGGCGCAGGCGGTTTCCGCCGGCCTGCTGGAACGCGTCGCCGATCAGCGCGACGGACGGCGTTCGGTCCTTCGCCTCACCGCCGCCGGTAACCGGGCCGTGGCCGAAGCCAGAAAGGGCAGGCGCACGACCATGGCCGCCGCCATGGCGGACTGGACGCCCGAGGAGCGCGCCGACTTCGCCCGTCTGCTCGAACGATTCGTCGACGCGATGGACCGGCCCGTCGGCTGAACGATCGCCGTGCGGCAGCAGGCCGGGTCAGTCGAAGACGATGACCTGGCGCAAGGCGTGCCCCGCCGCGAGTTCGTCCATGGCGCGGTTGATTTCGTCGAGCCCGACATGCGCCGAGACGAGCCGCTCCACCGGCAGGCGTCCCGCCCGCCACATGCGGACGTACTCGGGAATGTCCCGGGACGGCACCGCGGAGCCGAGGTAGCTGCCGACGATGGAACGGCCCTGGGCGACCAAGGCCAGCGGAGAAATGGCGGCGCGGGCGTCCGGGGCGGGCAGCCCGACGGTGACTGTCGTGCCACCGGGCGCGGTCGCGGCGACGGCGGTCTCGAAGGCGCGGACGTTGCCCGCCGCCTCCACCACCACCTCGGCCTGCACACCGAGTTCGGCGATCTCGGCCGGGGTATAGGCCGCGTGCGCACCCAGCTCCCGGGCGAGAGCGAGCTTGTCCGGCACGGTGTCGACCGCGATCACCTCGTGCCCTTCCGCGGCGAGCGACACCGCGACCAGCACCGCCGCCATCCCGACGCCGCCCAGACCGACGACCATGATCCGGTCCCCGGTACCCGGTCGCGCCGAATTCAGCAGGGCGCCACCGCCGGTCAGCACCGCGCAGCCGAGGACGGCGGCGACCTCGGCAGGCACGTCGTCATCGACCGGCACCACCGACCTGCGATCCACCACCGCGTGCGTGGCGAATGCGGAGACACCCAGGTGGTGGTGCACCTCGGCGCCGTCGCGGGACAATCGCCGCCCGCCGTTGAGCAGCTCGCCCGCGTTGTTGGCGACGCTGCCGGGCACACAGGGCGTGCGGCCGTCGGTCGCGCACCCGGCGCATTCGCCACACCGCGGCAGGAAGGTCATGACCACGCGCTGCCCAACCGTGATATCGCCGTCGCCGGGACCGATCGCTTCCACCTTCCCGGCGGCCTCGTGGCCCAGCAGCATGGGCACCGGGCGGACCCTGTTGCCGTCCACCACCGACAAGTCCGAATGACACAGTCCCGCCGCCTCGATCCGGACCAGCAGCTCTCCCGGTCCCGGCTCGCGCAACTCCAGATCACACACCGTGATGGGCGCCGACTCGGCGAACGGCGCGGGCGCCGCGATCCGCTCCAGGACCGCTCCACGAATCTTCATTCCGCCGACGCTACCGCTCGCGGCGGTCCGAGCCCACCGATGTCGGCCGCGCGACCGGGCTTCGCCGACGGCTCGTGCACCGGTCGACCCGCGGAGCGCGATGCGGCTCGCAGAGCGGCGATCGCAGGATGCCTACGATGCACGAATGGGTGTGGATCTGGCCGATGTGGTCGAGCGCTTGCATGCCGACCTCGCGGCGTGGCTCGGCTCGGCGGCGCCGGACGAGGTGTTCGAGCGGTTCGCGGCGGCGCAGCACGAGCGGTTCAGCATGGTCACCACAGGTGGTGAAGTGCTGGGGCGCGACGCGTTGCTCGCGGGTCTGCGCGGCGCGCGCAACGCCGTGCCCGGCCTCACCATCGAGGTGTCCGAGGTCGAAGAACTCCAGCGGTCCGGCGGCATCGCGGTCGTGCGGTTCCTGGAGACCCACCGGGCGGCCGGCGACACCACGCATCGCCGCGTGACCGCCGTGCTGACGACCCAGGATCCCGGTGGCGTTCGCTGGCTGACGGTGCACGAAACCGAGTCCACACCTGCTTGACCATTCCCAGCACGGGGATGCGCGCGCGGCGGTGGCGACCGGAGTGCCGGACAATTCCTTGCCTCGTTCCCGGCCGCGCGTCGTCCCGGTGACGGCTCGGATCGCGGAGCCGCGGTTCGGGAGAGAGGTGAACCCGAGGGAGGTCGGTGCCGGTGGATCGCTGGGAACGAGACGGGCTGCGCTCCGCCAACAGCGGAATCCGCAACCAGGTCGACCACATTCTGGACGCGCTCGCCGAGCAGCGCACCCACCTGTCGGAGGTGCGCGAGAAGCTGGCCGCCGTGCGCTGCACGGCCGAGTCGGCGGACAAAATGGTGGAGGTGACCGTGGACGCGGCGGGCGTCCTGGTCGATGTGCGCTTCGCCCCGGCAGCGCTGCGGAGCACACCGGAACAGCTCGGCCGTTCGGTCACCGAGGCGGGCAGGCAGGCGGCGCGGCTGGCCCGAGACCGGCACGCGGCGATCATCGCCCCGCTCGTCGCCGAAGCCGAAGCGGTACCCGACCTGCCCGACCTGGTCCCCGGCGCACCCAGCCTGCGTGCGGTGTTGGAACCCACGGACCACGACTCGACCGGCTAGCGGGCTCGGTACCCGAAGCCGTGATTCCTCGCCGGACGGGACGGTCCGGCCGATCCGGGCCGACTCGACCGGCGAGGAGTCACGGACATCCCGAGATCCGTTGCGCTGTGGGCTGGTTCGGGTGGCTCCAGCGTGCGGTCCTCGAGTGTCGGCACATGGCATCTACCTCCGTTCGGACGGGCAGCGCGTCGGCTGCCGGGATGGGCAAAGGATCAGGCGTAGAGCTTCGCGAGGAACGTGTTCAGGTTGTCGCGGACTCGCTCGACCTTTTCCTCGGGAGTGAGGTCCTCGCGGTACCTGCTTCCGAGCGCGGGGCGCTTCTTGTTCCGCGCGTACAGCGAGCAGGCGAGATCGGTGCACATGTAGGTGCCGACCGAGTTGCCCCGGCGCCCCGACTCACCTGCTTTGTGCGCGGTCATCAGCGAGACCCCGCCGCCGGTGTGGGTGGTCAGGCAGATCGCGCACATCTGCGCGCGTCCGGTGCCGCCGGTGGCATGCCGCAGGGCGACGCCGACGAGGCGGTCGTCCTGCGGGACGACCAGGTAGCCGCGCCCGGGAAAGGACGGATCGCTCCAGCCCAGGAAGTCCAGATCCGCCCAGGGCCGCTCGTCCAGGTCCCTGGGCACGGGCAACCGCTTGGCTTCTCCTTTCGAACAGTTGACGAACGACGACCTGATGTCGCGTTCGGTGACGGGTTCCACGATGGAATCTCCTTCGATCGATCGGTGGGCAAACGGAAGCGACGTTACGGTCCCGCCGTGCCGGAAACAACGGATTTACCGGCGTCGCGGGCACTGCGTGCCGCCCCGGGAGCGAGGCGGGCGCCGCGAACACCTCCGGCGTGGAGGCGGTTTCGCGGCCGGTACGGCGGGTATCCGCGCGCCAGCGGGAGGTGGTGAGGGTGGTGCAAGACTTGAAGAAGGGGTCCGCCGCGCGACGCAGGCTGCGCGGGCCTGCGGATCTGCCGGGACGGTCGTGGTGGGGCGTGATCAAGCGGTCGGTCGGCGAGTTCCAGCGGGACAATCTGACCGACTGGGCCGCGGCGCTGACGTATTACAGTGTGCTGTCGCTGTTTCCGGGGCTGATCGTCATGACCGCCGGGCTCGGCATGCTCGGACGCAACGACACGCGGGCACTGGTCGACACCATCCGCGAGGTCGGGCCGGGTAGCGGAACGGATCTACTCGTCGACGCGGTGAACGAGATCCAGGAAGCGCAAGCCCCGGCAGGCCCGTTGGCGTTGCTCGGGTTGGCGTCGGCGCTGTGGACGGCGTCGGCCTACATCGGCGCGTTCATGCGCGCGACCAACGCGATCTACGACATCCAGGAAAGGACGCCCGATCTGGAAGGACCGTGCCGGTGCGGGTGGCCCTGACCGCCGCGGTGGTGATCCTGGCTCGGCGTCT
>NZ_BAFZ01000078.1 GCF_000308575.1 Nocardia exalbida NBRC 100660
CATCGCTCGCCGCCCGTCGAGCCCTCGACACGGTCGAACAACGGTGGGGTGAAGTGGAGGCGGCGATGAGTCTGGGCTTAACCGAACGCGAAGCACGGCTCGAGGTCGTCCGCCCGAGCGCCGGGGATGCGCTGCTGCCGGGCGTCGATCAGACCCGCACAGTCGGATTGGTCACGCTGCCCGGCGCTTTCGTCGGCGTACTGCTCGCCAGCGGCTCCGCCCTACAGGCCGCCGCAGTACAGATGCTGGTGCTCACCGGTCTGCTGCTGGCCCAAGCATCCGCCGTCGCGGTGACCACCGAACTGGTCGCACGATCGAAGGTCCACCGCCGCAACGACCCGTAACCGACCCGCGCGGGGCCGAAGCCGATCCATCGCGGGGCATGGCAAGGAAGGAGCCCCGCGTGGCAGCACCGAAGAAGTACCCGGACGAATTGAAGGCCCGAGCGGTCCGGTTGTATCAGGACTCGGACCCGAAACCGACGGTCCGGAAGCTGGCCCAGCAATTGGGAGTCCATCACGCGGCGTTGCGGAACTGGATCCGCCGAGCTGATGCCGGCCAACGCCCCGAACCCGTGGATGTCGATCTGGTCGAGGAGAACAAGCGGCTGCGCAAACAGGTCGCCGAGCTGGAACGGGTCAATGACATCTTGCGTTCTGAGGTGATCGTGCGCTTCGTCGAAGACAGCCGGCACCCGGTCGAGCTCGTATTGCGGGTGCTCGGCATCGCCTCGTCGACCTACTACTGGTGGCGCAAACGTCTGCAGGCGCCGTCGGCGCGGCAGATCGCCGACGAACAGCTGCTGCCCGAGATCGTCGATATCCATACCAGCTCCGGCGGGACTTATGGTCGCCCCGGGTGCACGCGATGCTCGCCCGGGGAGGGATCGCGGTGGCACGTCGCCCTGCTGATTCGCCGCGCCAACCGCTGCGGGAACTGATGGTGCGCCGGGAAGTCTGGTCGGCCACCCGATCCTCCCTGCCGAGATCGGGCCGTCCGACGATCAGGAGGCGCCGGTGCTCAGACACTACGGCGATGCGGGGCAGTCACAGATCGCGGAACCCCTACTCTGCCTGCGCCGGCAACTGCCGAAGTCGCGGCCGGGGTTCCCAACCAACCGGCGGCGCTCCCACCCTCGGACCTCCCCGGAAGGTTTGACGCTGCCGATCCACGAAAGTCCGCCGTCTACTCGCCGCATTCGCGATCCCGTTGAGACCAAGAGCTTTCCGCTCCCAGAGCCGCTCCGACGAACATCGCTGAGAGCTCGTCCGAGATCGAATCAGAAGGAAGCATTACATGACAGCCACTGACCCTCACCGGACACAGCTCGAGCACCTGCGCGGAGCGCTGGGATGGGATCCCGCCGGCGGAGCCGCTTCGGCTTCGACGCGAAAGACATCGATCTGAACGTCTCGGCAGTGTTGTTCGCCGATGACCACATCGCAGACGTCGTTTACCACCAGCAGGTCAGCTCACGAGACGGCTCCGTGCGCGACCTCGGGGACAGCACCACCGGCGAAGGCAAAGGCGACAACGAGGTCATCACCATCGACCTGACTCGCATACCCGCTCAGGTCACCACCACCACCATCGTCCTCCTCGTCACCTCTTACACCGGCCAAACCTTCGACCAAATCGACAACGCGTTCTGTCGCGCGGTGGACACCGTGTCCGCTACCGAGATCGCCCACCACGACCTCAGCGCGATCCACTTACATACCGGCCTGGTGGTCGGCAAAGTGTCTCGCGCGCAAACAGCCTGGCAGTTCCAGCCGATCGGCGAGGCCATCGGTGCACAACATCCCGTCGAGGCGATCCCACAGATAGCCCGCTTCTCGGGCTGACAGTCAATCGGCAGAAAGCACCTCGAAGCCTCGGCAGGGTGCCGCCAGCCGACACGCATCCCTCGACGTCGCGCTGTACGACCTCGACCGGGCGCTACTGTGCCACGCGGGCACGTTCGCGCTCCAAGGCACGGGCGCGTTGTTGTTCGAAGCGCGGGATTCGCACCTGTTGCAGGTCGTCGAGGAATGCGGCGAGTCTGTCGCGCGCTTGCTCGCCGCGTGCTCCGAAGTCGTCGCGGTCCATGATGTTCCACTGCCTGACCACCGGAAGCAGCACTTCCTCCAAGTGCTGGCGCAGGTCGTAGACGCCGTGCTTGGCCATCAGCACGCCGTTGCGGCGGAAGTCGGCCATGCCCGCGCCCGGCATCCGGAAGTTCTCCACGATGGTGTCGATAGCCTCCATCGCCTGATCGGGCGCCAGGTCCAGGGCGGCGCCGCAGATGGTGCGGTAGAAGATCATGTGCAGGTTCTCGTCGGCGGCGATGCGCTGCAGCATTCGGTCGGCGATCGGGTCGTCGCACACCCGACCGGTGTTGCGGTGGGTGACCCGCGTGGCCAGTTCCTGGAAGCTGACGTAGGCGACCGAGTGCAGGAATCCGGCGCCGCTGGCGACGTCGTTTTCACTTGCGCCGGAGGAGAATCCATTGGTCATGTGGGCCATCCGGGCCGCTTCGAGAGCAACGGGGTCCACGCTGCGGGTGACCACCAGGTAGTCGCGGATCACCGTGCTGTGCCGCATCTCCTCGGCCGTCCAGCGGCCGACCCAGGTACCCCAGGCGCCGTCACGGGAGAAGTTCTCGGAGATCTCGCGATGGTAGGAAGGCAGATTGTCCTCGGTGAGCAGATTGGTGACCATCGCGGCTTTCGCCACGTCGGTGAGGGAGGACTGCTCGGGAGACCAGTCGGCGCCACCGAGCATGGCGAAGTTTCGCCCCTCGTCCCAGGGCACGTAGTCGTGGGGGTGCCAGTCCTTGGCCATCGACAGGTGCCGGTGCACGCAGTCCTCGGCGATCGGTTCCAGTTCGGCCAGAATCTCGCGCTGCGTCAGGTCACGTGCCAATGCTGTTGCCTGCCTCTCTTTTCGGTGCTTCGAATCGGTCGGCATACACACCACCACTGCCCCTCGAACGGCGCACAGGGTCGAACGCCCCGAGAACCAGGGACCGTGTACCCGTTCATCCGATGACTGCGATAGCGCCGGATTGCCCCTCCCCCGTCCTGAATTCGGCCGTCCCACTGCCTCTTCTGGTCACACCGGACGGACAGGGCCGAAAGTCCCGAACGGCAGATACCCGGTGCCGTCCGGACGATTCCGGCGCGGCGGCAGGCCCGCGCAACCACGTCTTCGCCTTGTTCGCGTATTGCATCGATCACCGAGGGAATGACGACTTCGTAGTCACCCAGCACCCAACCGGTGCCCACCAGATCCATGCCGTGCAGGATCTCGAGTTCGCGTCCACGTTCGGCCGCGAACTGCGCCGCCCACCGGACAGCGGCCCACGACCCGTCCGAACCGTCCACACCGACGATGACCTTCGCAGTGGCGAGGTGATGCGGTGAAGGCGCACGCCGGTCGAGACATCGAGGATTACTGGCGAGTCACCTCACTGTCGCACTGGCCGGCGGTGCTGCGGTGTTGGCCCTCGGCGGATTCGGTGTCGGGCTGACCTACGGCTTGACGATCTCCGACGCCGTCCAGCCACTGCGAATGACCGGTGCGGCGCTGGTGTATCTACCCGCCGTCTGGTCGGTGACAGCGGTCGCGGCACTCGCCTTCGGCTGGGTGCCGAGGGCGGCTGCCGCCGTGGCATGGGCCACCTTCGCCTACTGCGCCGTGGCCTTGCTTTTCGCGGACGCCTTCGATTGGCCCGACTGGTTCGACGCCGCGTCTCCATCCACGCACACTCCGAACGCGCCGCTGCGGACGATCACCCGGTGACTTCCCGCCTCGCCGCGGAAGAATCCGAGGCCCATTCCCGGGATGCTCGGCGCCGGACTGTCCCCGATACGCGGGCCGTGGGTCACCGGGCGCTACTTCGCCGCTTTCCTGGACCGTAGGGTTGGCGACGATGGCCGTTCCCAGCGACAGCAGGCAGGAGGTTCTTATGCCGCCGAACAGTGCGACCCGTCGTTCGACGCCGGAGCGTGCGAAGGCGACACGTGAGCTTATTCTCGACAGTGCCGCACGCCTGTTCGGGGAACACGGGATCGCCGGCACTTCGACCAACCGGATCGCCGCCGAGGCCGGAGTGAGCGTCGGCACGGTCTATCGCTACTTCTCCGACCGTACGGTCATGGTGGACAAGCTCATCGATCGGCTGGTCGAAGATGCCGAACAACGCTTCACCGAACGTGTTTTCGGTCTCGTGGAGCAAACCACCGCAGAGCTCGTGGCGTCCATCCTCGAAGTTGTCACCGACGAGTTGGTGGCCAATGCTCCGTTGATACGTGCGCTCGCGGTCGGGGTCTCGTTCTATGACACCGGCATCCCCGATCTGGAACTCCGTCTGCGTCTGTTCGCCAAGGTGCTCGTCATCCAACTGCTCGGCCCGGGCGACGACCACAAATACGACATCATGAGCATCGTGCTGGTCAACACCGGGATCGCGGCAGCGCTCCGCGCGTCGGCGCTCGAGATCGACAACCAACAACGCAGACAGGCCCTCACCGTCACCGCGCGGGCCGTCGCGGCGTGGATCGAATCCGAACGCACGCAGCACTCGGTATGACGCAGTCGATGCGGAACAATCGGCGCACCGTCAGGTCGCACAACCCCGCCTCCCGGGCCGGCAGACAGGAGCGAGTACGTGACCCCGCCGAAGAAGGCGACTCGTCGTCCGACACAGGAACGCGCGAAGGCCACCAGGGAGCACATCCTCGATACCGCCGCATGCCTGTTCGGGGAACACGGGATCGCCAATACCTCGACCAACCGGATCGCTGCCCAGGCCGGGGTGAGCGTCAATACCGTCTATCGATACTTCGCCGACCGTGCGGTCATGGTGGACGAATTGCTGGAAAGGCTGCTGGAAGATATCGAACGGCACCTCATTCGCAGCGTGTCCGATTCCGTCGGCAGACCCGTTCTGGAACTGGCCGTCACTATCCTCGAGGCCATCACCGACGAACTGGCGGCCAACGCTGGGCTGGTGCGAGCGTTGGCAGGAGGGTTGGCCTACTACAAGAGTGGTCTCCCGGAATTCGAACCACGCCTGCGCGCGCTGCTGAAAGTCCTGCTGATCCGGGTGCTCGGCCCCGGCAATGACCAGAGCCACGACGCGATGGCCTTCGTTCTGATGAACGTCGGTTTCGCGGCGGCAGTCCGCGCCGCTTTGCTCGATGATGACACCGGCGAGCGCCGGGAAGTCATCGCCATGACCGCCCGCCTGATCGCGGCAGGGGCCGAAGCGGAAACCGCGGCATCGTCGGACCTGGGATGACCACCCTGCGCCCGGCGATTCACACGGTGCCGACCCGGGAATCGGGTTGGCTGTGCTTGCTGAACGTGCGGGCGATAAGCGCCGAACGCAGCTGCCACACTCCCGACGTGGTGGTGGGGTCGAGTCCGGTGACCTGGCTGATGCGCCTGAGCCGATAGTCGACGGTGTTGGGGTGGATCTGCAACGAGCGGGCGGTGCGTTGGCGATTGAGGTTGTTGCTGATAAAGCTTCGCAAGGTCTGGAGCAGCTCGGGATACTCGTCGAGGGGGTTCAGCAGCGACCCGAGAGCTTCACGACCCGGACCCGGCCGGGTCAACTGGTATTCCAGCGCCATATCGGCGAAACGGTGCAGACCGGGGGCGTATTGCAGCCGACGCACCGTGTCGAGCAGTTCGTGAGCGCGGTCGGCTGCGCCGGGCACCAACGCGGCCGACGCGGTGACAACCACCGCTGTCACCGGTACGCGCGCGGCCGCTGACAGCTGGGCGAGCAGTTCGTCGAGGCGCTCGTCACTCAGCGTCGCGGTCGGGATCAGGATCGTCCCGCCGTCCACACTCAGCAGCGCGAGTGCGCTCTCGCCGCAGCGGCTGGCGAGTTCGGCCTGCAGGCGGCGCAGTTTGCGGCGGGCTACGACCTTGCCGTCGAGCATCGGATGCTCCTCGTCCGGATGTTTCGGAACATGCAGTGCCAGAATCGAATACTCCTCGGCGATGCCGATTCCGTCCGCGCGCGCCGTTAGTGCGGTGGAATATCCCCCCAGCAGAGCGGAGGTCAGAGCGTGGACGGCAGTGTGGCGCTCACCGACCGCCGCCTTGTGCTCACGGACATACGCGCGTGCGACGGTGGCGCACATGATGTCGAGCCTTTCCACGACCAGTTTCATGCTGTTTACAAGATCGGCGTAGTCCCGCACCGTCCCGTTCGAGAAGACGAGATCCATACCGAGCTTCAATCCTTCATGGATGGAGTGCAGGACCATGTCGATCGGCATGCCTTCGCGGGCCCAGTCAGTTGCCGCATCGGCCAGCCGGGCGGTCTTCGCCGGAATATCCTGCCCGTCCAGCATGCTGACCGACAGCTCGAGGCAGACCCGGGCGACGTCGTCACCGGGCAGCACGGCGCGGGCCATCACGTTGTCGACAGACTGCCCGACCAACTGCTGCACGCCTTGTGCGGGGAATGGCATCGGTTCGCCCGAGACGGTCGATCCACGCCGAAGTGCCCCGTTGGCTGTCATCGTCGACTCCCTTCCGCCCAGTTGCTGCGGTTCTACCGGCCGATGGTGCGGTCAGCAGCCGTGCCAGGCGGCCGAACTCCCACGGCGATCGCTTTCGACCTGTGGCCTGATCGGTCGTGGTCCAACGATAAGAGGATCCCGAACTCACTTTCCACTCTTCTTCGGCAACCCATTACCGGCGGTGGATCACGGCGGCAACATGCGGCGGAAGATCGTTCGCACGACGTTCGAAGAGATATCCAGCTCGTTGCGTGAAACGGTTGCTCACTTTTTGCGGTAGCGCTCACAGGTCGAGCGCGCAACGAACATCGGTCGAAAATCGCGCGTTTTGCTGCCGCTGGATCCAGCCGTGGACGCCCGTCGCCGTGCGCGATCGGGGCGGAATGCCCGATTCGGTTCGTCGAGGTTTCAGCGATTCCGCACTCACCGAACAACCGAGCCGCGGTGTCGAGTATCTGCTCCCTCGTTTCCTTCGCGCACTGCTGGCTCGGGCGACGGCGCTGCCGGGCAGCCTTCTGCGGCATCACAGTTCCCTGTCTCGTGGCCGAAGAGTGAGCTTTGCTCACTTCAGCTTCAGCTGTCTAGTGTCACTGCCGCTTGCTGTATGTTGTTAGACCGTTCAATCGACGGCCGACGTCGAGGGAACGGCCGACGCCCACGGCGCGCGAGATAAATCATGGGCCGACCAACGGAGGTGCTGATGGCGGCCGGTCAGCTGCCCAGAGGCAGACTGCTGCGGAGCAGCCGCCTGGGCCGACTGGTCGCGGGCCAAGCTGTGCGTGGAGTCGGGACTCGGCTGTCCATGGTCGGCCGGCCTGAGGAAGCCCGGCGGATACTCGCCGAGCGGTCCACTCTGCAAGCCGCGCAGCAAATGGTCACAGTGCTCGGCGGCATGAAGGGTGCGGCGATGAAGCTGGGCCAGATGCTGTCGGTTCTCGATGTCGACCTCGTCCCCGAATCCCACCGTGAACTGTTTCGAGTGAAGCTCGCCGAGCTTCGAGACCGCGCGCCGGAGGTTCCGTTCAGGGCGATGCGGAAGGTCCTCGAGGGTGATCTCGGGCCGATGTCCCGAGTATTCGCCGATTTCGAGGAGACGCCGGTGGCCGCCGCCTCGATCGGACAGGTGTACCGGGCAAGATTGCGTGACGGACGAATGGTCGCGGTGAAGGTGAAATACCCCGGTGTGGACGAGGCCGTCCAGGCGGACATGCGTAACTTGCAGTTGTTCGCCAAGCTGTGGAGATCGGTGCTGCCGAGCGCGGCCGACGCCGCCGTCCTGGACGAGATCGCACGTAACATCGGCGGTGAACTCGACTACCTGCGCGAAGCACGGACTCAGCATGAAGTCGCCGCTCGCTTCCACGAACATCCCTTCATCACCGTCCCCGACAGCATCGAACAACACAGCACGCACCACGTTCTGGTGACAGAGTTCGTCGAAGGGAAGTCCTTCCAGGAGATGCGGGCTCTGCCCGTGACCGACCGAGATCGGATCGGTGAGCTGATCTACCGCTTCTACATCGGTTCACTGTTCTCCGACTACGAGTTCTGCGGGGACCCGCATCCCGGCAACATCCTTCTGGACAAAGGCGGTCGCGTCGCGTTCGTGGATTTCGGACTGTATTACCGGATGGATCCCGCGGACGCCGAGTTCGAGCGTGCGTCCCTGCTGGCGGCTGCGGAACACCGGGCCGTGGATCTGTACCAGGCGTGGGTCGGCCGCGGCATCATCGACCCGGCCGCGGGCGTCACACCACAGGAATGCCTGGAATACGTGTGGGCGGCGTCGGGTTGGCATCTGCTCGATGAGGAGATCACGATCACTCCCGAACTCGCCACCGCGGCGGTAGTCCTCGCCGTCGACCCGAGGGCGGACGAGTTCCGGGGTATGCGGCATCAACTGCTTCCGGCGGAGCATGTGTTCTCCAGGCGGGCGGAGTTGTTCACCTTCGCCGCACTCGGCCAGCTCGAGACAAGCAACAATTGGCATCGGCTGGCCCGCGAGTGGCTCTACGGCGAGCCGCCGGCAACTGATATCGGGCGGGCAACGGCACGGTGGCGAGCCGAGCGACTGCCCGGACCATCTCGCCGCTGACCGGGTCTTCACCGCACTGCGGAGACGTCGAATTCGCTGACGCCGTCGGTGGTGACCTCGAGCATGCAGGCGGTGGAGATGTCGAAGAACAGGCCCGATACCGTCAGGCCGCGGGCATCGGCGGCCCGACGGATCACCGGGTGGCGTCGCAGGGTCTCGAGCTGAACGGCGACGTTGACCATGCTCAGCTGGGCGGTTTCGTCATAACCTGCGGCACTTTCGTGCTGCCGGGCCCAATCGTGGCTGGCCTCGTAGCCGGCGTGGCCGAGGAAGTCGACGGTCAGCTCGACCAGTACGTCGGTACCGGTCGGCACCGTGGCCAGCTTCGGCAGTGCCAGGAAGGTGCACGTGCCCTCGACGCGGACGACCCAGCGATCGATGCCCGTCTCCGGCGCGACCTGCACCGATACCTTAACCACTCGCCGCAGCAACATCGCGAACGCCACGGCCAGGTCGATCAGCACCCCCTCGAGCAGATTCAAAAACACCACGCTGACCATGGTCACCGCGTATACCGCCAGGTCGCCGGTGCGATGGGCGAGCTGGATGTGCGCCAGTTTCACCAGCTGGACACCCACCACGACGAGCAACCCGGCCAGCGCCGACTTCGGGACCTGCTGTACGACGCCGACGAGCGCGATGGAGAACACCAGGATCCACGCGCCGTGCAGAATCGCCGAGGCCTGGGTGCGTGCACCGGCGGCCACGTTGGTGGAGCTGCGCACGATCACGCCGACGACAGAGTCGTCACCGTGCGCGTTCAGCACGGTCGAACATGTTCTCCAGGCATCGCAATCAGCCGCGGGACGATTCCGGGCAATCAGTGCCCGCAACCTCTCGGCATGGGAGTTTCCAAGATCAACGTACTGGCAAAAGCGCAGTGAAAAGCCGGACGAACGAATGTTTGTGACCGGCACTATTCCGAGAGGCAGCATCTTCGTCGGCATCACAACGCACCTCCGGAAAAATTTCTTCCGAAATGAGTTTCCCGCGACGGCGGGTACGCCGCTGTGCGGAGGTTTCACCCGACAGGGCAGGGACCGGATGTAGCACGACAGGCACTCATGGTCGACGTCCGCATATTCGACACCGGGGCCGAAATGCCACAAGCAATGAGCAGAACTATCGTGTGTATTCGGGTCACAGTTAGTGTTGATGCCACTGATTACTGTGATGATCTACGACGATTTCGGAAAGAGTTGATCTAGAAATCCAAATTCCAGAAAAGGACCTGCAAGGGCCCTCGAGTTCGTGATCTGATCGTTCCGTCCCGAACCCGGGAAATTCCCCATGAACACGACTGAGGATGACTGTATGAACTCGAGAATTATCCGCCCGCTCGCCGTGGCCGCATTCGCACTATCGGCCACCGCCCTCAGTGTCGGCACGGCCTCGGCGGATGCGTCCTCGGCCACCCCCGTCACGGGCTCGGTGGAATTGTGTATTCCCATCCCCCTTGGCTCGGCCGAGAACACCTTCTGCCTGCCTATCGGCTAGCTCGAGTGGCACGCGGCGGTGCCGACACGGTCCAGGGTGAGCGCAACGGCGCGCTTCCCAGTTCGAAGCCGTCACCGCCGCGCAGCCTGCGCAACATGGCCGTCGGCGGAGCGACGCCAGGCAAGGCACACCGAAGACCGCCCGCGTTGGACACAATCCCTCGCTGATCGGGCGGTGAAAGAGCTGAGGTCGGCACCGGGATCGGGCGAACAGCCCCGCACACCGGCCCGGTCACCGAGCGCGATGGGAGCTCCCCGGGCGGCGCATCGGCTTTCGACGTGACCAAGCACCCGGCATGGGGAGTCGAGGCAGAACGTCACCCACAATTCGCTTCCGGCGGGGTGAGAGTCAGGAGTCGCATGTTGGCCGTTGATGTCGCGGACCCGACAGCACTGGCCACCACAGCGGCGCGCCTGCGCATTGCATTGGGGGTCGTTGAACAATACTCCCGCGCGTCTCCTATCGGAGAGCTTGCCACCCGACGAACGGAGCAAGGTGCATGAAGCGCTGGATCTACTGGAGAAGATCGCCTATGGGTGATCTACCCGAGCCACGCACTCACCGGCGCACGCGAGCCGAGGTAGCCCTCGGCAGGTCAGGTCGGTCTCGCAGACTGTCATTGTGACGTTTCACTATCGCCTGCCGACCGCCCTTCCCTAAATTCACGTTACTCGGAGTAACCCGTTCTCTGCCTTCTTGCGCTAGCTACGCTGGTGCAATAGCGCAGTTAACGGGGGTGGAAGGAAGCTCCACCATGTCTCTCACCTTCGCCGGACGGCAAGGACTCACTGTATCCGGGCGGCCCATGTCGCTGCCGCTGAAAGACGTGCGCGCCTTGTCGCGGCAGATGGTCGGGCATTTTGTCGAAACCGTAGCCCCCTGTGGCACCTTGCCTGGTGACGCGATCCATGGCGACATCACCATCATCACCCGTGTGTGCTTGGAGCTGGCAGTCAGCATGCTGGACGGCAGCAACATTTCGGAGAAGACCGGGCAACTCGAGGAGGCTGCGGCGCAATGGGCTCGTGAAGGTGTGCCCATCGGTACCATTCACCACGCAATCCACGAGGGCTTCAAGATCGGCTTCGACCTGGTGGTGTCCACAGCCTTGGCCGAGCAGCGTGCCTCCGGTTCGGCTGACACCGAGCCGATGCTCAGCGTCAGCACGGCCGATTATCAAAGCATCCTCCACGGCGCCAAACTCGTCGTCGAAATGCTCGACACCATGACCACGGCAGTCTCGGTGGCCTATGTGCGCGAACTGCGCGCGGTCGTGTCAGAGCACCACACCGCGGTGCACACGCTCACCTCTGCGCTGCTCGGGGGGCACCCCACCTCCACCATGGCCCGCGAGTGCGGCATCGACATCTCCGACCGATATCGCGTCATAGCCCTCGCCATTCCGTCTCACCCGGACGAGTCCAACCCGATGCTGGACGCGAAAGTCGTTGCCCGCCGCAAACTCCGGCGTGTGCAGGCGGAATTGGCCACCCGCTGCGACGACACCGTGCTGTCGCTGCTTTCGGTCGACGGCGGCACCCTGCTCATCCCCGCCGATCACATCACCAGGGGCACTTTGAAGGAGATGGTCGGGCATATGTCGCGGGCGGCCCGCGTACACATCACCGCGACCGAGGTAACCGCCGCTACCGACGCCGTGCCCACCGCCGCGGATCAAGCCCACGAACTGCTCGACATGGTCACCCGGCTCGGGTCGGTGCCGGGCCTATATCACTTCGACGAGCTGGCTCTGGAATACCAGCTCACCCGACCCGGCCCCGCCCGCGAACAGCTCGGGTCGCTGCTCGATCCACTGGATGAATATCCGGAACTGCTGGAGACTCTGCAAATCCATATAGCGCACAACCTGAACCGCCGGCGCACTGCGCGGCTACTGCACGTACACACCAACACCGTGGATTACCGGCTCAAGCGGATCGGTCAGCTCACAGGTTTCGATCCCGCCCAGGCGAGCGGGCTGTGGCGCCTGCGTTCGGCGTTGGTCGCCCGCACATACCGCAAATGAGTAGAACGCGGTCGAGCGGGTCCGGAAGTACGCCAGTCGATGCTCGTCCACCATCGCCGCCGCCGCGGATTGCTTCGTCCCACCGGACAGCGCCGCGGGTTGCTCCCAATCGCAGATTTTCGCACGACTAGGTATCCCTCGAGCTGAATACAGTGAAATGTCCGCGCACGTTCGGTGTCGACAAAGGTGTGGAACACAGCGGGATGTGAAAGAAAAATCATGGATCATACTCGACGAACTGAAGCAGCCGGATTGCGAGCGACCTGGCGGGTGTTTCAGGACCAACTCATCTCTATCGTCGCCGTCCACGATGCATCTGACGCCACGACAATCGCATCCTTCGGTCCCGACGATCTACCGGACCTCGTTCGAGCGCGAGAACTCTTTCCGGAACTCAACACGTTGTGGGACGCCGTACGCCACGACTTCTGGACCAGACTCATCCCTCCGCAACCACAGTGCCGACGATGGCGACGGATGTGACCTCGTCGCCGATTCCTCCGTCCGGAAAAGTATATTCAGCAGCCCGCAAGTAACACCTGTCCTGCTCCTCCCCCGCGGGTTCACTTACCCGTACCCGCATTGTACGAAGGCACGCACATTCAGATCGCGACAGGCTCGCGACAACTCGAGTGAATCCGACGAAACACTCCGCGACAAGCGGGCCGGTCACAACTCCACCGATAGCCGACCACAGGCGAGGAGATCAGAAGAAGCGAGTGCGATGGGGTCGGGTCGGGGCGCTCCTCGCGTTACGGACCCTGTGTGAGGGACCGGCGCCAGCGGTCGAGGTATGTGTCGGCGACGTGTTGCTGATCGGGAAAGCGATGTGCCAGCAACAGAGTCCAGACACAGCCCTCCAATGACCTCGCGGCGCAATATGGGTGCAGCTCTCCCAGGACCGGTTTCCACTGCTGGTCACGGTGCAGCACCGTGGCATAGTCCCATTTCGCCGGGCCGGCGCAGGTGTCCTCGAAGTCGTTCCAGAGCAGCCCGTTCACCGTCGCGAGGACATTGGCGGCATGTGCGTCGCCGTGCAATGGCTGGGCAGTCTCGCGGTCGGCCATCAAGATCGGCGCCAATCGCCGGAACTCCGCCCGGAACGCGACAATGAGATGCGCCGGAACGATTTCCAGGCGCTCGAGGGTGTCGATCATGGTGGGTATCTCATCCAGCACTACGCCCATATACGGAAGGTCACCGGGATAGCCGCGCAGCACGCGATGCAGCTCGGCAAGTGAATCGGTCAATTCCGCGATACCCGGAACATACTCCGGGTCGTGTTCGATGTACTGCCAGCAAGTCAGCCACATTCCCTCGTGATGATGCGGTCCGGGCGGCAGCTCGTCGCTGGGTGGCACGACGGCTCCGCCATGGTCGGCGAGGTAACGGACAACCGCGACTTCGCGTCGCAACCAGGACGGAAGGTTCGGGCGCAACAAGGTGGTGGTGGTGACTCGCGCGACGAACGGAGCGGGCCGCAGATGAATCACCACGTTGCTCACGTCCTTGAGAACCTCGGGTGCGGTGACCGTGACACCGTGCCGCCGAGCGACCGCCACGGCAGCGGCAACCGCCCGCCGGCGGATCTCCTGCCTGGACTCACCGGCTCGGATCACGGCTTGCGCTGCCCGGCTGTCCTCAGTCGGGCCTCACGCTCGCGGTGTTCCTCGGCCACTTCGCGGGCGGCGGCTTCGGCGGCGGGATCCACCGGCTCACTCGACCACGGCAACACCGTCTCCCCCATCGCCTGCACAAACCGCTCACCCAACCCCGTCAACGATCCGGAATCCCGCAACTGACCGATCGCCTCAGCGGTCATCATCCGCCAGCGAGCGAACTGCCTCTCCGCCTCCACCCGGTCGGCACCGTCGACCAGCGTCCGCCGCACCCGCCAATAATCGGTCACCCCGATATGCGCATAAGCACCCTGCAGCAGCCCCTCGATCGGACGAGGATGCACGAAACACAATGGGTGGTAACGCGGTTCGGTGTCGGAAAGGTCGTACAGCTCGAACATGTCGAGTATCGCGCCCATCTTGACATGCTGGAACTCATGAACCAACAGTTCGGCGAGTGACGCGCCGTCCAGTCGCGCTGGAGCCAGGCCCACGGCGCCGAAGGCCAGACGTGTCGACGCACTTCGCGAGAGCTTGCCATCGGACTGCAGTGGCAGCACCGTACGCAATCCCGCGCGCAGGCCGGGAGCGTAGCGGGGCAAACAGGTGTCGATGATGTCGATGGCCGCGGTGAAAGCACGCTGCCAGCTTTCGGCCTCCGCCGCACTGAGCTGATCGACCGGGTAAATTTCACTCCCCTGGTACGGCACCGCA
>NZ_BAFZ01000077.1 GCF_000308575.1 Nocardia exalbida NBRC 100660
ATCACCAAGTCGGCGCCGGGCGTCCACTGCCGGGCCGCGATGCCGTCCAACGCCCCCGCGACCGGTTGCGGGCACCGCAGGTCCGCGATCACGTCGGTGCTGCGATACCGGTGCACGCCCGCGCGTCCGTGGGCGTCGACCGCGAGCCGCACACGTGTGCGCCACCCGCCGATCGCGTCACCGGACCCGATCGGCTCCACCAGCACGTCGCGCTCGATCCCGGCCAGCCGCCGTAACTGTTCGGCCACCACCGTGGCCTTCAGTGCGCGCTGGGCGACCGGCGTGGCGAAGGAGAAATCGCAGCATCCCGCTCCACCGGGACCGGAGACGGGACAGGTGGCCTGCACCCGGTCCGGGGACGCCTCGAGCACCTCGACCGCGTCGGCGCGGCAGAACGAGCCGCCGCGATCCTCGGTGACCCGAACCCGCACCAGTTCACCGGGCAGTCCGTGCCGGACGAACACCACACGTCCCTCGTGGCGTGCGACACAGAAGCCGCCGTGCCCCGGCGGCCCGAGCCGCACCTCGAACGTGCCGGTCCGCCGATCGCTCATCCCGAATGCTCCACTGGCGTCATGTCCGGTCCTCGTACCCGCGCCGGAACGCGCCCGGCGCGTTCACCACCCCGGGCGTCTTCAATCGCGCCGACGAACTGAGTTGCCACGGCACGCTGGTCACCATCACGCCCGGTTCGAACAGCAGCCTGCCCTTCAACCGCAGCGCGCTCTGGTTGTGCAGTACCTGCTCCCACCAACGGCCCACCACGTATTCGGGGATGAACACGGTGACCACGTCGCGCGGGGCGTCCTTGCGTACGCGCTTCACATAATCGAGCACCGGCTTGGTGATCTCACGGTAGGGCGATTCGATCACTTTGAGCGGCACCGTGATATCGCTGTTCTCCCATTCCCGCACCAGCGCCCTGGTGTCGGCCTCGTCGACGTTCACCGTCACCGCCTCCAGCGTGTCGGGGCGGCTGGCGCGCGCGTAGGCGAGGGCACGGCGGGTCGGCAGATGCAGCCGGGAGACCAGAACGATGGAATGCGAGCGGCTGGGCAGCACACCATCCCACTCCTGCTCTTCCAACTCCCGCGCGACGGAGTCGTAATGCCTGCGAATCAGCTTCATCACGATGAAGATCGCGACCATGGTGAAGATGGCGATGTAGGCGCCCGCGAAGAACTTGGTGATCAGCACGATCACCAGCACCGCTCCGGTCGCGCTGAGACCGACCGCGTTGATCACCCGCGATCGTTTCATCCGCGCGCGCTGCGCCGGGTCGGTCTCGGTGCGCAACAGGCGGGTCCAGTGCCGCAGCATGCCGGTCTGGCTCAGCACGAACGACACGAACACACCGACGATGTACAGCTGGATCAGCTTGGTCACCTCGGCGCCGAAGAGCACCACGAACGCGATGGCCGCGCCGGACAGGAACAGGATGCCGTTGCTGAACGCCAGCCGATCGCCTCTGGTGTGCAGCTGGCGCGGCAGGTAGCGGTCCTGCGCCAGGATCGAGCCGAGCACGGGGAACCCGTTGAAGGCGGTGTTCGCGGCGAGCACGAGAATCAGCGCCGTCACCGTCGTGATGAAGAAGAAGCCCACCGGGAATCCCTCGAACACCGTCTCGGCGAGCTGCGCGATCAGCGTCTTCTGGTGGTAGTCGGACGGCGCGCCGGTCAGGTCGGCGACGTTGTGCGCGTACACGACTCCGATCTTCTGGGCGAGGATGATGATGCCCATCAGCAGCACGATCGCGATCGTCCCCAGCAGCAGCAGAGTGGTGGCGGCATTGCGCGACTTGGGTTTGCGGAACGCGGGCACACCGTTGCTGATCGCCTCGACACCGGTCAGCGCGGCGCAGCCGGAGGAGAACGCCCGCGCGACGAGGAAGGCGAACGCCAACCCGTAGAGGTGCTCTTGCTCGGCGTTCAATCCGAAGCCCGCCGACTCGGCCCGCAACTCCTCCCCCAGCACGAAGATCCGGAACAGGCCCCAGCCGAGCATGACGAACATGCCCGCGATGAACGCGTAGGTCGGAATGGCGAACGTGGTGCCCGATTCCCGCACACCGCGCAGGTTCATCGCGGTGAGCAGGGCGATGGCCACGACGGCGAACAGCACCTTGTGGGTGGCGACGAAGGGAATGGCCGAGCCGATGTTGGACGCGGCCGAGGAGATCGACACCGCGACGGTGAGCACGTAGTCGACCAGCAGCGCGCTGCCCACGGTCAGGCCCGCGGTCGGCCCCAGGTTGGTGGTGGCCACCTCGTAGTCGCCACCGCCGGACGGGTAGGCGTGCACGTTCTGCCGGTAGCTGGCCACCACCACCGCCATGACGAAGGCGACCGCCAATCCGACCCACGGCGCGTACACGTACGCCGTCACTCCGGCGGCCGACAGCACGAGGAAGATCTCTTCCGGGGCATAGGCCACCGATGACATGGCATCGGAGGCGAACACCGGGAGGGCGATTCGCTTCGGCAGTAGCGTATGGCCCAGCGAGTCGCTACGGAAAGGCCTGCCCAGCAGCACTCGCTTCGCTGCCGTCGTCAACTTGGACACTGGAGCGAGCATAGGCCCCCGCACGGTGGATCGCGCGCGTGGCTCGCAGGTTTGCCCGCCGGCTGGAGGGGGAACGTGGCCGGTGGAATCATTCGACGGGTAGCGTTCGACCGAACAGCAAACCAGACCGAACACCATGGTTCCAGGAACGAGGTTGCACGGTGTACGTAGTGATCATGGGGTGCGGGCGCGTCGGCTCGTCGCTCGCCCAGGCCCTGGTCCGCGTAGGTCACGAAGTCACCGTGATCGACCGGGATTCCAGTTCCTTCCTGCGCCTGGGATCCGATTTCCCGGGTGAGCAGGTCACGGGTGTCGGATTCGATCGAGATGTGCTGATAAAGGCGGGAATCGAGCGGGCGAACGCGTTCGCGGCGGTCTCCTCCGGCGACAATTCGAACATCATCTCCGCCCGGGTCGCCCGGGAGATGTTCGGGGTGGAGCGCGTGGTCGCCCGCATCTACGACGCCAAGCGCGCCGCGGTCTACGAGCGGCTCGGCATCCCGACCATCGCCACGGTCCCGTGGACCACCGACCGCTTCTTGCGCGCGCTGATCGGCGATACCGGCACCACCACTTGGCGCGACCCGACCGGAACGGTTGCCGTGACCCAGCTGACGCTGCACGAGGAGTGGTACGGCCGCACCGTGCGCGACCTGGAGCAGACCGTCGCGGCCAGGGTCGCGTTCATCATCCGGTTCGGCCAGGCGCTGCTTCCCGACAGCAAGACCATCATCCAGGCCGACGACATCGTCTATGTGGCCGCCGCATCCGGCGCCGTTGGCGAAGCCGTCGCCTTGGCGACGAAGCCCCCAGCGAGCGAGGACTGAATATGAAAGTGGCCATCGCCGGAGCAGGCGCCGTCGGCCGATCGATCGCCAGGGAGCTCCTACGTGGCGGCCACCGGGTCATGCTGCTGGAGCGCGAAGTCGAGCACATCGATTCCGTCGCGATCCCGGACGCGGTCTGGGTGCACGCCGACGCGTGCGAACTGGCCCTGCTGGAGCAGGCCGGGCTGGAGACCTACGAGGTGGTCATCGCGGCCACCGGTGACGACAAGACGAACCTGGTGCACAGCCTGCTGGCCAAGACCGAGTTCGGCGTGCGCCGGGTGGTGGCGCGCGTGAACGACCCGCGCAACGAGTGGCTCTTCGACGGTTCCTGGGGCGTGGACGTCGCGGTGTCCACACCCCGGCTGCTCGCCTCCCTGGTCGAGGAGGCGGTGTCGGTCGGTGATCTGGTGCGCCTGATGACGCTGCGCCAGGGGCAGGCGAATCTGGTCGAGATGACGCTGCCCGCGGACACCGCGCTGGCGGGCAAACCCGTGCGCACGCTCACCCTGCCGCGCGACGCCGCCCTGGTGACCATCCTGCGCGGCGGTCGCGTGATCGTGCCGCAGCCCGACGACGCACTGGAAGGCGACGACGAGCTGCTGTTCGTGACCTCGGTGGAGGCCGAGGAAGACCTCCGGCTGGAACTCGCCAACCACGGCATCAGGCCATAACTCCCCGGAATACGGCCGGACGCGGGTTCGCGGCGAAGCACCGCCGGAGAGCTATGCGGCCGGTTTCAGCTGCGCGCGCAGCTTGTTCAGCGCGCGGTGCTGCATCACCCGGACCACGCCCGGGCTGGTCCCGATGGCCTCGGCGGTCTGCGCCGCCGACCAGCCGAGCATGATGCGCATCACCAGCACCTCGCGGTGCGCGGGGGCCAGCACCTTCATGAGTTCTTTTGTGGCGGCCCGCCGTTCGGAGGCCAGCGCCCACTCCTCCGGCCCTGCGGCGGAGGACGCGTAGTCCGGCACATCGGCCATCGGGTAGGCGGGGTGCTGCTGCGAGCGGCGGAACGCGTCGGCGACCTTGTTGGCCGAGATGCCGTAGACGAAGGCCAGGAACGACTTGCCCTGGTCGCGGTAGCGCGGGATGGCGTTGACGGTGGCCAGCAGGATCTCCTGCACCACGTCGTCGGCGGTGACCTGCAGGTGCGCCGTATTGCCCAGGCGCGCGCCGCAGTAGCGCCGCACCAGCGGATGCACGATCCGGATGATCTCCGCGACCGCCCGGCGATCGCCCGCCGCCGCAGGCCCGATCAGCTTGTCCAGCTCGGCCGATACCCGCCGGCTCTCCGAGAGAGCGGGGTGGTGGTTCTTGGGCAGCGCCGCGGTGTTGTGCTCGGTAGCCACGTCCGAGTCCTTTCTTGCCGATCAGTGCGTGTTTTTCGGTACGCATAGATCGTCTGGGAAACTCGCAGCGGCGACCAGGCACCCCAGGGTGGGGAAGCACCCACCTGGGCGGTGGGACTTATCCCACCCCTGTGCATTTCGCCTGGCGGCAGTGGAGGGTTAACAGCTCAAGCCGGTCCGGCCGCGACCACCGACTTGGTGGGCAGGTGGCCGGCCCGCCGCACCGCCCAGACGGTGACGCCCAGTGCCACCGCGGTCAGCGGCCAGCCCATCGCGATGCGGGCGAAGGCGAGCCAGCCGGTGCGGTCGGTGTCGTAGAGCTGCGACTGCACCAGGTAGCGGGCCCCGAACACCACGATCCAGGTAGCGGTGGCCAGGTCGTAGAGGCGCACGGAGCGCGGATCGGACCGCCAGTCGGAGCCGTGCCCGTTCAGCACGCCCCAGATCACGCCGACCAACGGCCTCCGGACCAGGATGGACGCGAGGAACACCGCGGCGTACACGAGGCTGGTGTAGATGCCGAAGAGGAAGAAACCCTTGGCCTCGCCCATCCGGTAGGCGATGAAGGCGCAGATGCCGACGCCGAAGAAGCCGGAGATGGCGGGCTGGATGGGATCGTGCCGCACCAGGCGCCAGACGAGGATGGCGGCGGCCACGCCGAGAGCCGCCCAGATCGCCGCGGTCAGCCCGGCGAGGCTGTTCACGGGAACGAACACGACAACCGGAAGCGTCGAGTAGATCAGGCCGCTGAAGCCGCCGAGTTGTTCGAGGAGGGTCTGTTCGGCACGTTCCTCGTCACGATCGGGCACATTCAGCCCGGTGCGGTCGTCCGATCCTGCGTTGTCGTCGCTCAATGGCATACGTCAGCTGTTCCCGCGCAATTCGTAGTAGGGGTTGAAGATCACTTTGCGGCCGTCACGGTCGCCGACCCGGCCACGGACGAGGATGCGCCGCCCCGGCTCGATGCCGGGAATGCGCCTGCGCCCGATCCAGACCAGTGTGATCGCGTCGGTGCCGTCGAAGAACTCGGCCTGGACGCTGGCGCCCGCAGACTTGGGACATGCTTCGACACTGCGAAGCCTACCGAGCATGGTGGCCTCGTCCCCGCGCCGACACTCCGACGCGCGCGACGCGCCCGAGGCCTCGGAGGTCTCGGCCAGTTCTTCGGCGTCCAGCTGATCGAGGTCCTGGGTCAGCCTGCGGCCCAGACGTCGAAAATACCCTGAGGCTGCGGATGACATTGTGCACGCTCTCCTGCATAGAGCAGATGGCGTGGGTCGCACACCATCGTGAGGGATCCGATCCGCACGACCCGCTGCGGCCGTACAACGCCACTGTAGATGGGCGGGGCCACCCCCGCTACGCTCGGACCGATGTTCGACTCCCCACACCCCGCTCGCGTCGTGGCGCTGCCCGGCACCGGATCCGACGCCGATTTCGCCCGGCGCGCATTCGGGCCCGCCTGCGCCGCACGCGGCTGGGATTTCGTCGCGGTGGAACCGGACCCCCGCCGGGTGGTGGCGAGCTGCCTTGCCGCATTGGAGGCGGCGTCCGGCTCCGGCCCGGTGCTGGTCGCGGGCATCTCGCTCGGTGCGGCGATCGCACTGGAATGGGCCGCCGAGCACCCGGATCGCGTCGTGGGAGTCGTGGCGGCGCTGCCCGCCTGGACCGGACCCGATACTGCCGCCTGCCCGGCAGCACTGAGCGCGGCGGCCACCGCCGCACAACTGCGCACCGACGGTCTGGCCGCGGTGACCGACCGCATGCGCGAGAGCAGCCCGCGGTGGCTGGCCGACGCGCTGACCCAGTCGTGGCGCGCGCAGTGGCCGGATCTTCCGCGGGCGCTGGAAGAGGCCGCCGACTACAAGTGGCCCGCCGCCGAGTTGCTTGCCACGTTCGAGCCGCCGCTCGCGGTGGTCACCGCGGTCGACGACCCGGTGCATCCGCACGCCGTCGCCGAGGAGTGGGCGGCACTGGCCTCGCGCTCGCGGCTGCACCGGATCACCCTGGACGAACTCGGCGCCGACCCCGCGATCCTCGGACATGCGGGTATCGGCGCCTTCTGGTGAGTTCGCCGGATCAGTTCAGGCCGAGCTGCTGCATGGCCGACCCGTCCGCGCCGCGCCGCGGGCCCTGCGGCATCCGCGGCACCGCGGGCTGCGCGCCGGTCTGCGCCGCCACCTGCGCGGCCATCGCCTGCTGCTGAGCTTCCACCTGCTGCTGATGGGCCGCGGCCAGCTGCTCGGCCAGCTGCTGGGGCAGCACCACCGGCAGCGGCTCCCGCACCGGCAGCGGGTCCTCGCCACGCCGCACGACCGTCTCGCTCAGGATGGCCCGCGCCGCCTTGACCAGCGGGGTGCCGTCGTTCGCCGCGCCCGAGGGGCCCGCCGCGACCAGCCGCACCATCCAGCGATAGCCGTCCACACCGATGAAACGCAGGTCCGCGCCTTCGGTCAGCGCCAGCAATTCCCGGCCCCACGGGCCGCTCTCGACCGACACCCGGGCGCCGTCCTTGCGCAGCGAGTCGGCCAGATCCGCGGCGACCAGCCGCCATTGGCCCGTGGTCTTCGGCGCGGCATAGGCCGCGACGGTGATCCGGCCGTGCTCGGTGGCCAGGTGCACCGCTTGCGGTTGCCCCTCCGGCGTCATCTCGACCTGCAACTGACCGCCCGGCGGGACCGGCAACAGCACCGACCCGAGATCCAGCCGCTGCTCGGACACCTCGTCCAGCAGTTCGGCGACCTCGTCGTAGTCGTACGGGCCCGGTCGGCCGTGCGGCCGGTCGGCGTTCAGATCCACGCCCTCGTAGGAGCGCTCGTCGGTGGGGGTGTCGTCGTAGAACTCGTCGTCGTACTCGTCGGCGTAGTCGGACTCGTAGTCGGCGTAGTCGTCCGCCTCGTCGTACCGGTCGTCCGCGGCCCGGCTCGCGTTCTTTCTCTTCCCGAACATTCCCGTCATGCCTCCTTGCCGGTCGTCCGGCCCGCCCCGTTCGCCGGTGCGGTCAGGCTCGCGTGACCACCGCTGGAGCCGTGCCCGCCCGCCCCCCTGGTCGTCTCGTCGAGCGTGTCGACCTCCATGAAATCCACCAGTTCCACTCGCTGCACCAGCAGTTGCGCGATCCGGTCGCCGCGACGCAACTCGATCGGCGTGCGCGGGTCGTGGTTGATCAGGCACACCTTGATCTCGCCCCGGTACCCCGCGTCGACCGTGCCCGGGGTGTTCACCACCGACAACCCGGTCTTGGCCGCCAGACCCGAGCGCGGATGGATCAGGCCGACCGTGCCGACCGGTAGCGCGACGGCGACACCGGTGCCGACCAGCACCCGCTCCCCCGGCTCCAGGATGACGTCTTGCGTGGTGCACAGATCCACGCCCGCGTCGCCCGCATGGGCGCGCGTGGGCACGGGGATGCCGGGGTCCAGCCGCAGCAAGGGTATGGGTGAAAGTGCGCTCACGTTGGACGAGCCTACGCGTAAGCTGTTTGCCCTCGTGACTTAGTGTTGACTCGTGTCGGACCAGCCCAATCCCATGACCATGGACGAGAAAAAGCAGCCCGCGCAGCACTACCGGGAGCGCCTGTGGGTGCCGCTGTGGTGGTGGCCGGTGGCGTTCGCCGTCACCGGATTGCTCGCGGCGGAGATCCACATGGGCGCGCCGGGTCTGCGGGCGTGGCTGCCCTACGTGCTGCTGTTCCCGGTGCCGGTCTGGGTGCTGCTGTGGCTGAGTCGGCACCGCGTCGAAGTGGCGCCGGACGCGAACGGCACACCGGAGCTGCGCGCCGATCGCGCCCATCTACCGGTGAACTTCGTTGCCCGCGCGGCCGCCGTCGCCCCCACCGCGAAAAGCGCGGCGCTGGGTCGCCAGCTCGACCCCGCCGCTTATGTCCAGCATCGCCCCTGGATCGGGCCGATGGTGTTGCTCGTGCTCGACGACCCGGACGATCCGACGCCGTACTGGCTGGTCAGTACGCGGCGGCCCGAACGGGTCCTTGCCGCGCTCGGTCTACCGAGCGCGGGCTGACACTCTGCCCGATCTCGTCGAGCTCAGGCGGCGCAATCCATGCAGATCATCTGGCCGCCCTTCTCACTGGCCAGCCTGCTCCGGTGATGAACCAGGAAACAGCTGGAACAGGTGAACTCGTCGGCCTGCTTCGGGATCACCCGAACCGTCAGCACTTCCTCGGACAGGTCGGCGCCGGGAAGCTCGAACGACTCCGCGGTATCGGATTCGTCGATATCCACGACGGCGGACTGTGCCTCGTTACGACGAGCCTTCAGCTCCTCCAGCGAATCCTCCGACACGTCGTCGGTTTCGGTGCGCCTCGGTGCGTCATAGTCGGTTGCCATGTCGTCTTCCCCTCGTCCTAACTCCGTATATCCCGGACCGGTCCGCTCACACCCGATTCCTGCCGGAATCGGCGCGACCGGTACCGCCCCGCCGGTGGTGCACGTCACACGTACACCGGTCGCCTATCAGGGCGGATCGTGTCGATCCACTCCCGATAGCGCTGGGTAAACGCAGGACATGCCCTTCTTGTTCCCGCGACCGACCACTGATTTCCGCACCGGCGATTCGATCTGGGCCGCCAGACAATAGCGGACCCCGGAGGAAAAGTCGCAATCAAAACACAGCCGAGTCGAAAATGAGGGCCAATCGACACCATCTGGGGAACGCACCGAGACCTTGCGCCGGGTCGCCGTCAGATTTTCGTAGAGTGTGCTGGTGGTTTCACTGATCACCGAAGGTACCTCGACGGATCCGCATGGGCGGCCGTTCCTGCGTCGCCGCCCCCAGCCCTGGCTCATCATGCTCGGCGTTCTCGCTCTGATCTGCGGGATCGTCTGGGTCAAAGCCCTCACGACGCACGACGCCGACCACACCGCGATGGCGTGCAACTCGCCCAGCCCCGCGTCGGATTCCGGTGCGCCGCAACCGGCTCCGCTCGGCCAGCGGGTCGGCTCCGGCCGGCTGCAGGACGTGGAACCAGCCCCGCTGGCGGCGAGCAAGGTGCGCGTGCTCAACGCGAACAACCAGCGCGGCCAGGCCGCGCACGTCGCCGCCCAGCTCGGCGACCTCGGCTTCGCGAGCGCACCCGGAACGCAATACGGCAACGATTCGGTATACGTCAACGGCGACCTGGAATGCACCGGGCAGGTCCGCTTCGGCGTCAACGGCCGTCCGGCCGCCGCCGCCGTGCAGTTGGTCGCGCCGTGTGCCGAGCTGATCGAGGATCAGCGCGGCGACGACACCGTGGATCTGGTGCTCGGCTCCCTGTTCCGGGACATCCGGCCCAGCAACGACGCGGAGGAAGTGCTGCGTTCGCTCAAGAACCCGGCGCCGGGCAACTCCACATCCATCGATGTCAAGTTGCTCGACGCCGCGCGGCAGGCCCGCTGCTGATCAGCGGTCCGGAATCGGCTCGGTAGCACCCACCCGGGCCAGCAGTTCGCCCAATTCCTCGGCGATGCCGGGCGCGGCGGCCACCACCAGGTCGCCGTCGGTGCCCGGCGCCGTCGCCGGCGGAAGCGTCAGCCGCGCGCCCGCCTCCGCGGCGATCAACGCGCCCGCGCCCCAGTCCCAGGCGTTCAATCCGTGCTCGTAATAGGCGTCCACCCGGCCCGCCGCGACATGACACAGATCCAGCGCCGCCGCGCCGAACCGGCGGATGTCGCGCACGTGCGGCAGCACCTGCGCGACCAGCTCGGCCTGCCTGGTCCTGCGCTGCCTGCCGTAGGCGAATCCGGTGGCCACCAACGACATCGCGACCGATTCGACGGGCGTGCAACTCAGGTGCTCCACCACGCCCTCGGCGTCGACCCGCAGCGCACCGAGCCCGAGCCCGGCGCTGTAGGTGGCCGCCCGCGCGACGTCCACCACGGCGCCCGCGACCGGTCGCCCGCCACGCAGCGCGGCCACCGACACGGCGTAGCCGGGGACTCCGTAGAGGAAGTTGACGGTGCCGTCGATCGGATCCACCACCCAGTGGACGGTGTCGGCACTCGCGTCGTCGAGGCTGCCGCCGCCCTCCTCGCCGAGGATCGGGTCGCCGGGGCGCTGTTCGGCGAGCAGTTTTCGGATCAGATCTTCGGTCTCGGTGTCCACGATGGTCACCGGGTCGGTCTCGTGGCTCTTGGACTGCACGGCCCCTTCGGCGTGCGCGCCCGCGGGCCCGAACACCTCGGGGCGACGGGCACGGACATGGGCGGCGGCCGTCTCGGCGATGTCGACCGCGACGCGACGCAGGTCGGCTTCGTCGCCACGCGCGACGATCGAGACGAAGGAGTCGGGGGTGTAGTCGGACACTGGCGATGAGGTTTCCGGCACGCCCTCCATCGCATCACACATCCTCGCCGAACGCCCAGCCCCGTGGTCCCATTACTCTTGTCGTGCACGACACAGCGCCGTCGTCGGGCATCCCATTCGCAGCGCCCGCAGTGGCGTCGTGGGCCCCGTGCAGCGCTGTCATCACACCGGCCAGCACAGGGAACGAGGGGTTAGTCATGTCCGCTCGGGGGCACGCATTCGGTATCGACATCGGCGGCAGCGGTGTCAAAGGCGCCGCGGTCGATCTGGCCACCGGCGAGTTGGTCCACGAGCGGATCAAGATCGCGACGCCGCACCCGGCGACACCGGGTGCCGTGGCGGAGGCGGTGGCCGAACTGGTCGCCGCGGCCGAGTGGACCGGACCGGTCGGCCTCACGCTGCCCGCGGTGGTGATCGGCGGAGTGGCGCGCACCGCGGCGAACATCGACAAATCCTGGATCGGGACCGACGCGCGGGCGCTGTTCTCCACCGCGCTCGGCGGCCGTCCGGTCACCGTGCTCAACGACGCGGACGCGGCGGGCATGGCCGAGGACCGCTACGGCGCGGCAAGCGATTTCGCCGGTCTGGTGCTGCTGCTGACCTTCGGCACCGGCATCGGTTCCGCGTTTCTCTACCACGGCACGCTGCTGCCCAACACCGAGCTCGGCCACCTGGAGGTCCAGGGCATGGAGAGCGAGCAGCGCGCGGCGGCCTCGGTCAAGGAACGCGACGGCCTGAGCTACGAGCAGTGGGCAGCGCGGGTCAGCCTGGTGCTGACCACGATGGAGGACCTGTTCTTCCCCGTCGTCTTCGTCGCGGGCGGGGGCATCAGCCGCGACGCCGAGCAGTGGATCCCGCTGCTCACCAATCGGACCCCCGTGATCCCGGCCCGCCTGCGCAACACCGCGGGCATCGTCGGCGCCGCCATGGCGATCGCGGGAGGAGTCGCGCCGTGAGGCGCGCGGGAACGGCGAGGATGCCGCCACCGGCATCGTGCCGTAGGTACCCTGGTTAGATCGTTACAATGGAACGTGCCCGGCTGAGCCGGAGAAACCCCGACCGGCCCTCCGCCGGTGAAACCCGACAGATCGCTCCGCCGGAACACTACTCTGGCGTGACGCCGCACGAGACCGTCACGAAAGGGCGTACGTGGTAGCCACGAATACCCGTCAGACCGCCGACTCGGCCGATGCCGACTCCGCAGATGTAAACGCAGCACGGCCGGTCCGTAAGGCTGCCGCGAAGAAGGCTCCGGCGAAGAAGGCCGCCGCCAAGAAGGCGCCTGCCAAGAAGGCCGCGAAGGCGACCAAGGCTCCGGCGAAGAAGGCCACCACCAAAAAGGCGGGCCCGGACGGCGAGCCCGGCACCGACGAGGCGATCGAGGACGAGTCGCTCGATCTCGACGATCTCGGCGATCTGGAAGTCTCCGAAGAGGACCTCACCGAGGGCGACGAGCTGGTCGACGTGGCCGAGGAGGCGGAGACCGAGGAAGCCGAGGAACCGACGCCCGCGGACAAGGCCTCCGGCGACTTCGTCTGGGACGAGGAGGAGTCCGAGGCGCTGCGGCAGGCCCGCAAGGACGCCGAGCTCACCGCCTCGGCCGACTCGGTCCGCGCCTACCTCAAGCAGATCGGCAAGGTCGCGCTGCTCAACGCCGAGGAGGAGGTCGAACTCGCCAAGCGGATCGAGGCGGGCCTCTACGCCGCGGAGAAGGTGCGCGAGTTCGCCGAGCAGGGCGAGAAGCTGCCGGTCGCGATGCGCCGCGACTACAACTGGATCGTCCGCGACGGCAACCGGGCCAAGAACCACCTGCTCGAGGCCAACCTGCGCCTGGTCGTCTCGCTGGCCAAGCGCTACACCGGCCGCGGCATGGCGTTCCTCGACCTGATCCAGGAGGGCAACCTGGGTCTGATCCGCGCGGTGGAGAAGTTCGACTACACCAAGGGCTACAAGTTCTCCACGTACGCCACCTGGTGGATCCGGCAGGCCATCACCCGCGCCATGGCCGACCAGGCCCGCACCATCCGCATCCCGGTGCACATGGTGGAGGTCATCAACAAGCTCGGCCGCATCCAGCGTGAGCTGCTCCAGGATCTCGGCCGCGAGCCGACGCCGGAGGAACTGGCCAAGGAAATGGACATCACGCCGGAGAAGGTGCTGGAGATCCAGCAGTACGCGCGTGAACCCATCTCGCTGGACCAGACCATCGGCGACGAGGGCGACAGCCAGCTCGGCGACTTCATCGAGGACTCCGAAGCCGTGGTCGCCGTGGACGCGGTGAGCTTCACGCTGCTGCAGGATCAGCTCCAGTCGGTGCTGGAGACGCTGTCGGAGCGCGAGGCGGGCGTTGTCCGGCTGCGCTTCGGGCTCACCGACGGTCAGCCCCGCACTCTCGACGAGATCGGCCAAGTCTACGGGGTCACCCGTGAACGCATCCGCCAGATCGAGTCCAAGACCATGAGCAAGCTGCGCCACCCCAGCCGCTCCCAGGTCCTGCGCGACTACCTCGACTAGGTCGCACAGCCTCGACGCCCG
The DNA here is from genome assembly GCF_000308575.1 of Nocardia exalbida NBRC 100660. GTDB lineage: Bacteria > Actinomycetota > Actinomycetes > Mycobacteriales > Mycobacteriaceae > Nocardia > Nocardia exalbida. The sequence goes on from NZ_BAFZ01000077.1 coordinate 13,580, forward strand.
TATTCGTCGCGCCGCTCGAATTCCTCCAGCGGCCGGCGGATGCGGGTGTCGCGCTTCGGGTGACCCGGGTCGCTGGTGTGAGCGCTCGATCGGATTCCGGATCCGTGTCTGCGGCCCGTGGACCGATCGTGGGGCGACTCCCGCCGCGTTCGCACGGACGAACCCTCGCTCGGGCCGTGACGCAGCGCACACGGGGCCTCACGGCAGGCGTACGCCCGGCACGGCAGACTTGCGGGGTGGTTGCCCCGCCCTCGACTTCGCCCGTACCGCGGTCGCCGTGGACGCAGACCGCCGACCTGCGCGCCGAACTGCGTGACACCTGGGTGTGGCTGCGCCGCCCCGAATCGCCGCGCCGGATCCTGCCCGCGATCCGGGGGCATCTTGGCGCCGCGCCCGCGAGCACCGCGTACGCGTTCACGCTGTTCGTCACATGGTGGACGTTGCGCGGGGTCGGGGACTCGGTCGAGCGCAGGCTGATCTTCTCGGCGTCGACCAACCTGTACAACATGCGGCACAACCCGGTTCAGGTGCTGGTCGCCTCGGCGTTCTGGACCGAAGGCGGTTTTCCCTGGGCGACCATCGCCGGTTTCCTCGTCGTCATGGCCTATGCGGAGCGCTGGCTGGGCACCGGGCGCTGGATTCTGCTGTTCGCGACCGGCCACATCGGGGCGACGCTGCTGACCGTCACCGGCATCGACCATGCCATCGATCGCGGCGTCATTCCCTTGCGGGTGGCCGTCGCCGCGGATGTCGGCACCAGCTACGGGTTCTCGGCCGTGCTCGCGGCGCTGGCGTTCCGGTTCCGTGGCAGGGTGCGAGCGGTGTGGGCCGGGACGATCCTCGTGGCGCTCGGTGCGGCGCTGTGGGTGGAACCGACCTTCACCGACTACGGCCATCTGTGCGCCGCCGTGATCGGGCTGGCGGTCGGCGCGATCGCGAGCCTGTTCTGGCACCGGCTGGAACGGACGGCCGCGCGCAAGGCTCCCCGGGCGCGGAGCTGATCAGGACACCGAAGGCTCGGGACGGCCGCGGTTGCGCAACAGCCCGACCATCGGCTCGACCACACGTGCCGCGATCGGACCCAGCACCGCCATCAGCAGGACGTAGGTCGAGGCGAGCGCGGTGAGCTGACCGTCCATCGCGCCCGCGCTCACCGCCAGTCCCGCGATGACTATGGAGAATTCCCCCCGGGCGACCAGGGCCGCGCCCGCACGGGCACGGCCGAGGTGCCGGATGCCCTCCCGCGCCGCGGCCCACCAACCGGTCGCCACCTTCGTTACGACACTGACCGCGGCGAGCACGATTGCCCACCCCAATACCGGGGGAGAGATCGAAGGTCGGTGCTCAAGCCGAACGCCACGAAGAAGATGGCCGCGAACAGGTCGCGTAGCGGTTCGAGCATCTTCACCGCCGCGCGCGCGGTCGAGCCGGAGATCGCGATGCCGAGCAGGAACGCTCCGACTGCCGCCGACACGCTCAGCGCCGAGGAGGCGCCCGCCACCAGCAGCGCCGCGCCGAGCAGGGTGAGCAGGAAGACCTCCCGATCGGCGCTGTCCACGATCGCCGACACGTACCGTCCGTAGCGCAGGGCCACCACGAGGACCAACGTGATGGTGACCAGCGCCACCGCCAGCGCGCGCAGCCCGCTGACCCAGCTCAGCCCGGCCAGCACCGTGGTGAGGATCGGCAGGTAGACCGCCATCGCCAAGTCCTCGAACACGAGGATGGACAGGATGACCGGTGTCTCCCGGTTGCCGAGGCGCCCGAGGTCGTCGAGGACTTTCGCCACGATGCCCGAGGACGAGATGTAGGTGACCCCCGCCATCGTGATCGCGCCGTTGAGGCCCCAGCCCAGCATCAGTGCCACCACCGCACCGGGGGACGCGTTGACCACGATGTCCATCAGACCGGCCGGCCAGGAACGTCGCAGCCCGGTCACCAACTCCACGGCCGTGTACTCCAGGCCGAGCAGCAACAGCAGCAGCACCACGCCGATCTCGCCCGCGACGTGGCCGAAGTCGTAGGCGGCCCGGAGTTCGACGAGACCGCCCTGGCCGAAGGCGAGACCGCCGAGCAGGTACAGCGGGATGGGCGACATGCCGACTCGGCCCGCGATACGCCCCAGCATGCCGAGAACGAAAAGAACCGCTCCGAGCTCGATCAGGGCGAGCGCGGTGTCCGTCACGGCTCAGCCGTGCGTCAAGATCTTCGCGGCGGCATCCAATCCCTCCGGCGTGCCGACGACCACGAGCAGATCGCCCGCGGTGAAGGTGAAATCGGGACCGGGCGAGGGATGCAGCTGCCCGGCCCGCATGACGGCGACGATGGAGACCTTCGTGCGGGTGCGCATCTCGGTCTCGCCCAGGGTGCGGCCGTCGTACGGGGAGTTGTCCCCGATCGGCAGCTGGCGTGTGGTGATCCCGGGCAGGTCCCGGTGGTCGTCGTTGAGTTTGGCGACCAGTTGCGGCGCGCCGAGCAGGTTGGCCAGGACCGCCGCTTCATCGGTGGTCAGCGGGATCTGGGCGGCACAGGCGTCGGGGTCCTCGAGCTTGGAGACGATCAGGTCGATATCACCGTCGCGGTGGGCGACCACGCCGATTCGGCGACCGGAGCGCACTTCGAAGTCCTTGCGGACACCGATCCCGGGTAGTGCGGTGACGTCGACGTTCACACCCTCCAGACTAACCGGATCACCCGGCCCGCGGCCCGATCGGTCATCACTTCGGCCGATGGCGCGTCGCGGGCGCTGTGCTGTGATGGAGGCGTGCGGCGTTGGTCGGAGGTGCCGGAGCGGACGCGGGATGCGCTGGGCGCGGTGATCGCGTTCGCCGGGGGCGCGGCGCTGTACCTCGCCGATCTGTCCACGATGACCGAGCGGGGCGAGCAGGTGTCGCTGTGGGTGCGTTTCGGCGTGCTCGCCGCGCTGTGCCTGGCGACCTTCGCCCGGCGCCGGAGGCCGGTCGCGGCCATGCTGGGTGGGCTCCTGCCCCTGGCGGTGGACATCCGGCTCGGTGCCACGGTGTCGGTGTGGATCATCTACGCCGACCTGATCTACGCGGCTGTGCTCTACGGCGGGCGCCGGGCATCACGGATCACGGCGCTGTCCTGGTCGATGCTCTGCGGCATCGTCGTGGCGTCGGCCCTCGTGCTGACCGGCGACCTGCGCGCGGTCGCGTTGGCGTTGGTCGGGGCGTTCGGTTTCGTCGCGACGCCGATCTGGTGGGCGAGTTCGGTGCGCACGCACAAGGAGGTCGCGCATGCCGAGCGCAGCCGGGCCCAGGCGCTCACCCTGGTCGCCGAACTCGACCGCCGCGCGGCCATCGCCGACGAGCGCACCACGATGGCGCGCGACCTGCACGACGTGATCGCCGGGCATCTGTCGGCCATCGCGCTGCACTCGGAGGCGGCGCTCGGGGTGCTGGCCCGCCGCGACGCCGACCCCGCGGTGACCGGAATCATGCGCTCCATCCGTTCCAACAGCGTCAGCGCGCTGGAGGAGATGCGCACCATGATCGGGTTGCTGCGCAGCGACGACACCGCGGCGGAGGTCGCCGCACCGCGCACCCTCGCCCAGTTGCCGATCCTGGTGGACGCCGCACGCGCGGCGGGCATCTCGGTGCGAGTGCGCGAAGCACTCGACGGTGCGTCGCTGCCCAGCGCGGTCGACCAGACCGCCTATCGCATCGTGCAGGAGGCTTTGACCAACGCTATGAAACACGCACCGGGACAGGAGATCCGCATCGACGTGCGGACCGAAGACGAGATGCTGAGGATATCCGTCCGCAACCGGACGGTATCGGCGCGGCCGCAGCCGGCGGCCGCAGACACGCGCCGCGGTCTGCCGAACATGCGCGAGCGAGCCGGAGCGCTCGGCGGAAGCCTGTGCGCCGGAACGGATTCCGGCCATTGGGAAGTTGTGGCCCGACTGCCGCTCGGCTCGGCCGGTGCCGCATGACGATTCGGGTGGTGATCGCCGACGACCACGCCGCGATCCGAGCAGGCCTGCGGATGATCCTGGACGTCGAGGACGACATCGAGGTGGTCGGCGAGGCGGCCGACGGCGATGTCGCGGTGGCACAGGCCAAAGCGCTACGGCCGCAGGTGGTGCTGATGGACGTGCGGATGCCCGGGGTGGACGGGATCGCCGCCACCGAGCGGATCACCGCAGACGGCCTGGCGAAGGTGCTCATCCTGACCACATTCGACGTGGACGAGTACGTCTTTCGCACACTGCGCGCGGGCGCCTCGGGATTCGTGCTGAAATCCACGTCGGGTCGGGCGCTGGTCGAGGCGGTGCGCGCGGTGGCGGCGGGTGACGGCGTGCTCGCTCCGGAAGTGACGCGAGCGGTGATCTCGGCATTCGCCTCGTCGAATCAGGCTGCCGCCCAACCGGCTCCCGCCGGGCTCGGCGAACTCACCGACCGGGAACGCGAAGTGCTCGATTGTCTCGGCGACGGCCTGTCCAACGCGCAGATCGCGGGTCGGCTGTTCATCGGCGAAACGACCGTCAAGACGCATGTCTCCCGGGTGCTGACGAAACTGGGTGTGCGGTCGCGGGTTCAAGCCGCCATCGTCGCGCGCGAGATCCGGGAACGATAGTCACTCCGCACGGGGCGCGAATGTCCCGTCCGCCTCGGGCAGGTACTCCTCGACGCCCGTGACCGCTGCCACCGGCAGAGGCCCGTACAGGTGCGGGAAGAGCATCGCTTCCGGATCGGTCGGCACGCCCGGCTCCCATGCGATCGGCGACCCGACCCGACCGGGATGGATACGCAACAACACCAGATCGCGGCGGCCTCGGAACAACCGATTCGCGGGCAGGTGCACCTGCTGCGGCGACGAGAGGTGGATGAATCCCGCCTCGGCGAGCGAGGGCGCACGGTACTCCCCCGTTTGCCGAGCGGAAAGCCATTCCTCCGAAGTGCATAGGTGAACAAGCGTGTGAGTGTCATAGGTCACGGGTAATCTCCCGGTAGACAACTGGATCGGTCGATCGAGGGTGTGACGCAGTGCACATCGGCGACAGGACCTGTGGCGTTCGCCTGTAGCGAAATCCCTGGTCGTGTTATCGAAAACACACTGCTTCATACGCGGGAACAAAGTCCCCCGTCCCGAACGTCTGACAGAGTAGTCATACCCCTGCTGGGAAGTAGCGGTAGCGAGCTCGTGGTGAGTGACCACGGGCCCCACACCAGGTGAACGGTCGTCGGGACCGGGAGCCAGGACGGAGGAGTCATGCCAGGAACCCTGACAAGCACCCCACTGACCGCGGTCGATCGTTGCGACCGCTGCGGGGCGGCTGCCCGAGTGCGTGCCGTACTGCCCGCAGGTGGAGAGTTGCTCTTCTGCCAGCACCACGCGAACGAACACATGGATCGGCTGCGTGAGCTGGACGCCGTGATCGACACGGAGTCCGCTCCCGCACTCTGACCTGCTCCTCGCGTCCTGACACAACAGCATCGGACAACAGAACACCGTTTCCACCGGCAGCGGGCGACCCACAGGTCGCCCGCTGCCGGCGTGTCCGGGCGGCGATCAGTCGCCGGACACTCCGGCGAGGATGCCGTCCAACAGCCTGGCCAGGCCGTATTCGAACGCGCCGTCCGGGTCGGCGGGCGCCTGGTACAGCTCGCCGACCGTCGCTCCGACGCGCGACGAGAGCGGGAACCGGCTCGGCGGCATGACCTCGGCCAGCAGCGGCCCGTGCACCTCCCACCACTCCGCGTCGCTCATCCGCCCGGTCTCGCGGGCAGCGGCCACCGCCATGCGCGCGTTCCCGGCGGCGAACTCCGACAGCACGGCGATCACCCGGTCCATCACCACGTCCGGCATGCCGAGCCCCTCGATCGCGGCGAGCTGCCGCTCATAGCGGCGCATCCGTCCCGGCCCGAGCACGAGCCGCCAGGGCGGCACTTCGAGCAGCCAGGGGTGCGCCACGAACTCCGCACGGACCCGACGGGCCACCGCGGCCAAGCGCTCACGCGGCGGTAGATCCGCCGGTATCGGCGGGTCCTCGTCGGCCACCGCGTCGGCCATGAGGACCGCCAGGGCGTCCTTGCTCGGCACGTACGTGTACAAACTCATCGGCCGCAGCCCCAGCTCGGCGGCGACCGTGCGAATGGATACCTTCTCGTAGCCCTCCCGGTCGGCGAGCGCGACCGCCGCCGCGACCACCGCGTCGACGGTGACCGTCTGCTTCGGACCACGCCCCACCGGACGCGGGGGAAGTTCGTGCCGCCAGAGCAAGCCCATCAGCTGCCTCGCCTGGTCGGGTGTGATGTCGTCGTTCACCGGCTCCTCGGAACAAACTCGGTACGGTGTACGTTGTCACATTACTCCGTACGCCATACGTTGATTCAAGGGGTGCGTCCTGCCCAGCACACATGCCACTTACCTGCCGGATCGGCACATGTTCGCCCTCTGGACCTGGGCGGGACACGCCCCGGGTCCGGCCCCGGCGGGTCCGGGTGACCGCGAGACCCTCGCGCTGGCCGTCCCGGCCGCCGCGGACGAAACCTTGGAAGTCACCGACGTCGACGCCGTCTTGGTGGACCCCGTGACCTTCGCCGACTCGACGCTCGAGCACTCCGGAGAGTCCGTCTCGGCCTGGCAGCGCATCGTGCGCGCAGCACTGGCCGGAGAGCCGCCCGGCACGGATACCGCTGCGCTGCCCATCGCGGCGTACGCCGTCCCCGACGCGTCCGGCACGGCGATCGTTTCCGCGCACCGCGCGCAGCGCGTACTGCTCGACACCGAGGCCGTCGCCGCGGACCTGCGGGCGACGCTGAAAGCGCGCCTGCGCCCCTACCAGGCACGCGGAATCGGCTGGCTACGCGAGACCGTGGCCGCGCACGGCGGCGCGGTGCTCGCCGACGAGATGGGACTCGGCAAGACCGTGCAGGCCATCGGCTTCCTGCTCGATCGGGCCGGGAGCGGTCCCCAGCTGGTGGTGTGCCCGACCTCACTGGTCGGCAACTGGGCACACGAGATCGGCCGGTTCGCGCCGGGGCTGCGGGTGGCCGTCTGGCGCGGCGGCGCCCTCGACGCCGACCCCGCCACCGTCGTCGTCACGGGCTATCCGACCTTGCGGCTGCACGGACGGCTGCTGACGCAGCGCGCCTGGGCGACGGCCGTCTTCGACGAGGCGCAGGCGCTGAAGAATCCTCGCACCCAGGTCGCGAAGGCCGCGCGCGCGATCGACGCGGCCGCGACCGTCGCGCTGACCGGCACACCGGTCGAGAACCACCTCGAGGAGCTGTGGGCCCTGCTGCACCTGGTGGCGCCCCGGCTGTTCGGGCACCGGACGCAGTTCCGTCGTCGTTTCGTGCGGCCGATCCACGAGGGTTCAGCGGCCGCCGCGGCGCGTCTGCGCGACGCCATCGAACCCGTGGTGCTGGCCCGCACGAAGAGCCAGGTCGCCGCCGCACTGCCCGCGAAGATCCACAGCGACCTGCTCTGCGACCTCACCGACGAACAGGAGCGGCTCTACGACCAGCTGCTCGACAAAGCCGTCGAGGACGGATTCGGCGCGGGCATCGAGCGTCACGGTCGCGTGCTCGCTGCGCTGACCGCGCTCAAGCAGGTGTGCAATCATCCCGGGCTGATCACCGGCGAACTCCACGAACTCGCCGGCCGCTCCGGAAAACTCGACCTGTGCACCGACATCGTCGCCGCCAATCTCGAAACCGGCAGTCCGACACTTGTCTTCACCCAGTACCGCCAGGCCGGTGAGCTGCTGGTGCGGCACCTCGCCGAACAGTTCGGAGTGCGGGCGCCGTTCTTCCACGGCGGGCTCTCCCAGGCCGAGCGCGCCGAGATCGTCACGCGGTTCCAAGCCGCGGACGGACCGCCGGTGCTGGTGCTCAGCCTGCGGGCGGCGGGCACCGGGCTCACGCTGACCCGCGCCGCCGACGTCGTCCACTTCGATCGCTGGTGGAACCCCGCCGTGGAGGCCCAGGCCTCCGACCGGGTCCACCGGATCGGCCAGACCCGCACGGTCACCGTCACCACGCTCACCTCGGCCACGACCGTGGAGGAGCACATAGCGGGCATGCACGACCGCAAGGCCGCGCTGCGCGACCTGGGCGACGCGGCGGGCATCGCGGCCCTGGCCGCCCTGGACGACGACCGGCTGATCGAGATGCTGCGGCGCAAGAGGGAGAGTTGATGGCGGACAACGAGTTCGGCTACACGGCGTGGGGCATGGACTGGGTGCGGCTGGCCGAGCCGCTGCGCCAGACCCGGCCAGATCCGCTGCTGCCCCGCGCGCGCAGTATCGCCCGCAACAACGGCGTGCGAGCCACCATCGAGGGCCGGGTGGTGCGGGCCACGATCCACCGCGGCGGCGAGGCGTCGCTGACCCACGTGGAGGTGGCGCCGCTGTCCCGGCAGACAATCACCGCGATAGCCGCGATCGCGCCGGACCCGACCCTGCTGACCGACGACACCCACCGCGCGATCAGCGCGGCCGGAATCGCACTCGGACCACAGCTCGCGGGCACCGACTGCTCGTGCACGGCGCGCAAGGCCCGGTGCGTCCACGTCTTGGCCGTCTACTACGAGATGGCGCGTCGAGTGGACGAGGATCCGCGCCTCGCCTTGGCGATCCAGGACTATTTCGCTGCCGCGCCGACGGATTCGGACGAGCCCGCACCGGAGGCGCGGTGGACGCCGATCAGTGCGCTGGACCCCCGGCGATTCTTCACAACGACGACCGGCTGAACGGGCGGGCGACAGCTGGCGCGTCCCTGCCGCCAGGGTGCGGGCCACCGGCAAGAGCGAACATAGCCGTGAGCCGGCGTGGTCGGCGCAGCGCAGACCAGCCAACCGGCGCGCCTCGATTTCGGCTTTCCTGCGATCCCGGACCGGAGCCACCGTCCCGTTGGTTCCGCACCCCGACCTTCCCCGCAGGGCACCGAGGGGGAGGTGCCCGCGGCCCGCTCGTACCGGCCGCTCCCGGGCGCGGACCTCACTCGGGCCGTCTGGCCCGGAAGCGGAAACTCGAAGCGCCGGTGTCGATCCGCACATCGGTGAAGCCGATCCGGCTCAGCCGGTCGGCCGCGGTTTCCGGCGGCACGGGCACGCAGGTGTCGCCGAGGTGCATGAGCCGGAACAGGCGGCCGTCGAGCCCGTCGCTGCCCGCGAACACCCCGCCGGGGCGCAGGACCCGCAGGGCTTCGGCGAACAGCGCGTCCTGCCTGCCGGGTGTCGGCACGTGGTGCAGCATGGTGAAGCAGACCACGGAGTCGAATCGCCCCGGCGGCAGGGGCATGTCGGCGCCGTCGCCGTCGATCACCGTCATCGCCTCGCCGTGCCGCTCGCGTAGCCGGGTCGCCAGCGCCGGATCGATTTCGACACCGGTGAGCGCCGACGTCCGGGCCAGTAACGCGGAGACGTTGGCGCCGTAGCCGGGACCGATCTCCACGGTGTCGGCGCCCAGGTCGAGGCCGGACAGCGCCCACGGCACGATGCGCGTCGCGCTGGTCTTCTCCCACACCGACGAGCGGCACAGCAATCGGTGAAATATGTTCATCGCCATGCCTGTGACGCTAGGAACGGATCGCGCCGGGCACGACAGGCTACGGTGACAAGTTGTGTCGCAGAACGGCCATGCCGTAGTCCATCCCGCTCCGGCGGGCGCGACCGCCATGGTGTTCGGGGTCGGAGTGCTGCCCGCCAGGCACTGGTTCGAGTGGCACGAGCATCCGCAACACCAGATCGCCTGGGCCTCGCGCGGCGTCCTCGCGGTCGAGGTGGACGACAACCGCTGGGTGCTACCGCCGACCAGGGCGCTGTGGATCCCCGCGGGCGTCGCGCACCGAACCGGCACCTCCGACGGCGCCGCGATGCGCGGCATCTTCCTCGACCCCGGCCGCTGTCCGGTCGAGTTCGCCGCGCCGACCATGTTGCGCGTGACCCGGCTCCTGCACGAGCTGTTCGACCTGCTCACCACGACAGACACCGGCCGGGAGCAGCGAGCGCGCGCCGAAGCGGTCGTGTTCGATTTGCTCGAACCCGTCCCGGTGATTCCGATCGGTGCGCGCTGGCCCACCGATCCCCGGGCACGGCAGGTGGCCGACGCGCTCACGGCCGATCCGGCCGACCCGCGCACGCTCGCCGAGTTCGCCGTCCACGTCGCCACCAGCCCGCGCACGCTGGCCCGGTTGTTCGTGTCGCAGACCGGTCTCGGCTTCGGCCAGTGGCGCACGCAGGCAAGGCTGGCCGCTTCGCTGCCGCTGCTCGCCGCGGGCCTGCCGGTCGCCCGGATCGCGGGCCGGGTCGGCTACGGGACGCCGAGCGCTTACGTCGCGGCGTTCCGGCGGGCAGTCGGAATCCCGCCGGGACGGTATTTCTCCGGCTGATCAGGCGTTGGTGCCGCTGTCCACGGTGAGGAACGCGCCGGTCACGCTGCGGCCGGACGGCCCGGCCAGGTAGGCCACCGCGTCCGCGACATCGTCGGCGGCGCCGAAGCGGCCCAGCGCGGTGAGGTCACGCTGCCGCTGCGCGTGCGCGCCGTCGCCGGGGTTCATGTCGGTGTCGGTGGAGCCCGGCTGGACGAGGTTCACCGTGATTGCGCGCGGGCCCAGTTCGCGCGCCAGCGCCTTGGTGAAGCCGCTGAGCGCCGACTTGCTGAGGTTGTAGAGCGTCAAACCGTCGAACGGCGCGTGATCGGTGAGGTTGGTGCCGATGCTGATGATCCGGCCGCCGTCGGTCATGTGCGCGACCCGCGGCCTGCGCACCGACGAACGCGGCACGGGCGTGCACGCCGAGCGCATTGTCGATCTCCGCGAGGGTGAACTCCTCGAACGGCTTCGCCGGGAAGATCCCCGCGTTGTTGACCAGGATGTCCAGCCCGCCGAGTTCGGCCGCGGCGCGATCCACCGCCGCGCGCACGGCCGTGGCATCGGCGCGACGGCTCGGCGGCCGAGCGCCCGCAGATCGCCGACTACCGTCTTCGCCTGGCCTTCGGCGTGCTGGTAGGTCAGCGCGACGTCCGCGCCCGCCGCGGCGAGGCGGCGCGCGATCGCCGCCCCTATCCCGCGACTGCCCCCGGTGACCAGCGCGACCTTGCCCGTGAGGTCCGGCATAGGTACTCCTCCAATTTTTGTGTCGATCAATACATAAATAGCCAAGCGCATCGTCCAGGCGGGTGTCAAGGGGTATATTTAACGATCGACACAGAAAGGTCCGGCATGGCTGAACGGGGACGACCGCGCGCCTTCGATCGCGCCGAGGCGCTGCGCTGTGCCATGGAAGTGTTCTGGGAGCACGGCTACGAGGGCGCCTCGATGAGCGACCTCACCACCGCGATGGGGATCAACTCCCCCAGCCTGTACGCCGCGTTCGGAAGCAAGGAGGCGCTGTTCCGCGCGGCCGTGGAGCTCTACGGGCACACCGACGGCGGCTACACCGCCCGCGCGTTGCGGGAGGAGCCGACCGCGCGGGCGGCTGTCGAGGCGATGCTGCGGGACAACGCGAGGGCTTACACCGAGGAGAACAAGCCGCACGGGTGCATGGTCGTGCTGGCGGGATCCACCTACACCACCCGCGACACCGGCATCCGCGACTTCCTCGTCGACAAGCGCCGCGAGACCATCGAAGACCTCCGGGGGCGGCTCGATCGCGGCCTCGCCGAGGGCGACCTACCGGAAGGCACCGATACCGCGGCACTGGCCGGTTTCTACACCACGGTCCTCTACGGCCTGTCCATCCAGGCACGCGACGGAGCGTCGGCGGCGGAGCTCACCGCCTCCATCGACTGCGCCATGACCGCCTGGCCCGCCGGCTGATGCGGGCTATTTCCGGCGCAGCGCGGCGATGCGCTCACCGAGTTGCTCGGCGGAGGCCAGCGCGGTCGGCGGCCCACCGCACTCGCGGCGCAACTCGCCGTGGATCACCCCGTGCGGTTTCCCGGTGCGATGGTGGTGCATCGCCACCAGGCTGTTGAGTTCACGTCGCAGCTCGCCCAGCCGATCGGCGGTGGCGACCCGCTCCGCGGCTCCGGCCACCTGCGCGCCGGGATCGGCGACAGGTGCGGGCGCACTGCGCTCGGAAACCTGTTTGGCCTGCCGCTCGCGCAGCAGCGCGCGCATCTGCTCGGCGTCCAGCAGGCCCGGAATCCCCAGGTAATCGGCCTCCTCGTCGCTGCCTGCGAAAGTCGCGGTACCGAAGGAGGATCCGTCGTAGATCACCTGGTCGAGTTCGGCGTCGGCGGCCAGCGCGACGAAGGACTTCTCCTGCTCGCCCGGCTCGTCCTGCTGCTTGTTCGCTTCGATCAGCAGGTCGTCGTCGAGAGCGTTCTTCTCCCGGTGCGGCTTGCCGATGACGTGGTCGCGCTGCAACTCCAGCTGTGCGGCCAGATCCAGCAACACCGGCACCGACGGCAGGAACACGGTCGCGGTCTCACCGGGCTTGCGGGCACGCACGAACCGCCCGATCGCTTGCGCGAAGTACAACGGGGTGGAGGCGCTGGTCGCGTACACCCCGACGGCCAGGCGCGGGACGTCGACGCCCTCGGACACCATACGGACCGCGACCATCCAGGGCTGGGTGCTCTTGCCGAATTCGGCGATGCGGTTGGAGGAGGCCGGGTCGTCGGAGAGCACCAGCGCGGGCTTCTCACCCGAGATGTGCTCGAGCAGTTCCGCGTAGTCGCGGGCACGGTCCTGGTCGGTGGCGATCACCAGACCGCCCGCGTCCGGCATACCGGAGGCGCGCTTCTGGCGCAGCCGGATGTCGGCGGCGCGCAGCACGGCGGAGATCCAGTCGCCCGCCGGGTCCAGCGCGGTCCGCCAGGCGCGGGCGGTCTGTTCGGCGTTCAGCGGCTCGCCGAGACGCGCGGAATACTCCTCTCCCGCGCTGTCGCGCCAGTGCGCCTCGCCGGAATAGGCCAGGAAGACCACCGGCCGCACCACGCCGTCGGCGAGGGCCTCGGCATAGCCGTAGGTGTGGTCGGCACGGGACTTCGGGAACCCGGACTCGTCGGGTTCGTAGACGACGAACGGGATCTGGCTGTCGTCGCTGCGGAACGGTGTACCGGTCAGCGCGAGGCGGCGGGTGGCGTCGCCGAACGCCTCGGCGGTCGCGTCGCCCCAGCTCTTGGCGTCTCCGGCATGGTGGATCTCGTCGAGAACGACGAGCGTCCTGCGGTTTTCGGTGCGCACGCGGTGGCGGAAGGGATGCGCGGCGACCTGCGCGTAGGTGACCACGACGCCGTGATAGTCACCCGAGGTGCCGCCGGTGGAGTTGGAGAACCGCGAGTCCAGCGCGATCCCGGCGCGCGCGGCGGACTGCGCCCACTGATGCTTGAGGTGCTCGGTCGGCGCCACCACGGTGATCTGGTCCACGGTGCGGTCGGCCAGCAACTCGGCGGCCACCCGCAGCGCGAAGGTGGTCTTACCCGCGCCCGGGGTGGCCACGGCGAGGAAGTCCCGCGGCCCGGTGGCCAGGTACTTCGTCAGCGCCCGTCGCTGCCAGGCGCGGAGCGAGCCACCGACGACGGTACTCGCCGCTGTCGACTCGCCCGGCGTCTCCGCTTCTCCCGCCACAGCGGCACCCGACCCAGTCACGCAGACGACCCTAGCGGCCCGCCACGGTGTGTCGCCAAACCGACGCGGCGGGCGCGACGGGCGTCACACGGCCACCAGCCAGGACGCCGGCAGTTCACCCGATGCGCATCGACACGTCCCGCGCACAGTCCGATGCCGATCGCCGAAGTGCGCGATGCTGTAAGCACGATGACCGAGCACCGCGCCCTCCCGGGCGATCCGCCGCGGACCGACGCACCGTCGCCCCGCGCCGCCGCCGTGCGCGCGCGCACCTGGACCGACCGCGCCGGCGCGCGGGCGGCGGTGGTGAGCAGGCGCGCCGCCGCGCTGATCATGCGGGTGGCGCGGAAGGCCTGGGCGGATTCCATTTTCGCCAAGTCGGCCGCGGCGGCGTTCTGGCAGACGCTGTCCCTGGCGCCGCTGTTGCTCGGGGTACTCGGCAGCCTCGGTTACGTGGGCGGCTGGTTCGGCCCGGACACGGTGCAGATCGTCGAGACCAAGATCATCGCGTTCAGCCAGGACCTGTTCAGCGCGAACGTGGTCTCCGACCTCATCGAGCCAACGGTGCAGGACGTCCTCGGGCGCGGGCGCGGCGCGGTGGTGTCGGTCGGCTTCGTGCTGTCGCTGTGGGCCGGGTCGTCGGCGATGGCGACCTTCGTCGACTCGATCGTGGAGGCGCACGACCAGCAGGACGCGCGGCACCCGGTGTGGCAGCGCATCTTCGCCCTGTTGCTGTATGTGCTGTTCCTGGTGGCGTCGGTGTTCATCCTGCCGCTGGTAGCGCTGGGGCCGACGCTGATCGGACGGGTGCTGCCCACCGCGTGGCGGGCGACCGGACTCGGACTGCTGGATTTCTTCTACTACCCGGGCGTCGGCCTGCTGCTGATCGTCGGACTGACCACGCTGTACAAGCTGGCGCTGCACACTTCGCTGCCCTGGCACCGGCTCTTCGGCGGGGCCCTGGTGGCCGGGGTCTTCTTCATGGCGGCCAGCGACGTGCTGCGCCGCTACCTGTCCTGGGTCACCCGCACCGGCGTCACCTACGGTGCGCTGGCGACGCCGATCGCGTTCCTGCTGTTCACGTTCTTCCTGGGCTTCGCGGTGATCCTGGGCGCGGAGTTCAACGCGGCGGTACAGGAGTTCTGGCCCGCCCGGGCGACGCGTATGGAGCAGGTGAAGGAGTGGATCGCCAGCCAGGTGCGCGGAGAGGGAGAGGGCGGAGCCGACGAGGACACGGCAGACCGGAACGAGGCCGCCGCGAGCCCGGACGAGGCCGGGCCCGACGGCTCGCACGTCATGTTCGGTCTACGCGGAGCGGGGTCCTCGTCCGGCGAGTTGTAGTCTCACTCGCCCTTGCGTAGGCCGTCGTAGACCTTCTTGCACTCCGGGCACACCGGAGAGCCGGGCTTGGGCGAGCGGGTCACCGGGAAGACCTCTCCGCACAGCGCGACCACGTGGGTGCCCATGACGGCGCTCTCGGCGATCCTGTCCTTCTTCACATAGTGGAAGAACTTCGGGGTGTCGTCGCCCGTCGTCTCGTCGGTCGTCGTATCCGGGCGAACCATGGTGTCGGTGCTCACGCATTCCATGATGCCGCATCGCGCGGTACCTGGCCGAACACGGTGCCGCATCAGCGGTGACCTTGTTCTCGGAGCGGAGGCCGATCACGGGATCGCATCGGTTGTGCCCCACGATCTCGGAGCAGAAGACGACCGTATGTGCGCGGATCGAGCGCGAGTGGAAGACTCGGGGTATGCAGCAGAACGGCGATTCCTCATCCGCCGACGGCCGCGACCGCGAAGAGCACCCCGACGTGACGATGCCGACGCAGCCCCGCCGTTCCCCCGGATATTTTCCAGGTAATGACGACAAACACCCGGTACTGATCACCGAGGCGGCGCCCTCTCTCGAAGACCAGCACCGGGCCAGAGTGCGCCGGTACACGATCATCATGGCGTTCCGCATACCGTGCCTGGTTCTCGCCGCGATCGCCTACAGCACGTTCGGCAATCCGCTGCTGTCCATCCTGATCATCGTCGCGTCGATCCCGCTGCCCTGGATCGCGGTGCTGATCGCCAACGATCGCCCACCCCGCCGCAAGGACGAGCCCAGTCGCTGGGACCGTCCCCGCACCGCCATCGAGTCGCGTCCGCACAACGCCATCGACGGCTGAGTTCTCCGCGGCAACCCCTCATCGCGAGCCGAACGCCGCGCCGGGGGCCGGAGCCCGGCGGATGACCGCCGACATCACCGCGGCGGCCCCGCACAGACCGCCCGCCAGATACCAGGCGAGGTCGTAGCTGCCCTGGAGGTCGCGGATGACACCGGCACCAGTGGCCGCCACCGCAGAGCCGATCTGGTGGGCGGCGAACACCCAGCCGAACGCGACCGGACCATCGGCGCCGAACAGCTCGCGGCACAGCACGACCGTCGGCGGCACCGTGGCCACCCAGTCCAGGCCGTAGAAGATGATGAACACCCACAGGCTCGGCTGGGTGTCCGGACCGAGCAGCGCGGGCAGGATAAGCAGCGACAGACCGCGCAGCGTGTAGTAGCCGATCAACAGGTAACGCGGGTCCATCCGGTCGGTCAGCCAGCCCGAGGCGATGGTGCCTGCCACGTCGAAGATGCCGACCACGGCCAGCAGACTCGCGGCGGTGGTCGGTGGCATGCCGTGGTCGTGCGCGGCGGTGACGAAATGGGTACCGACCAACCCGTTGGTCGACGCGCCACAGACCGCGAACCCGCCCGCGAGCAACCAGAAGCCGGGACGGCGGGCGATGGTGGCGAGCACCGTGAGCGCCCGGGACGCGCCACCGGCGGCGGGTACCCGAAGGCCCACCGCGCTGTCCGGCTCGGCGCCGTAGGCTCGCACGCCCAGGTCACTCGGATAGTCCCGGATGAACAGCAGCACCAGCGGCGCCACGGCCAGTGCCGCGGCCGCGACGATCAGCGACGGCACCCGCCAGCCGTGCGCGTGTGCCAGCGCCGAAACCAGCGGAAGGAAGACCAGCTGTCCGGTCGCGCCCGCGGCGGTGAGCACCCCGGTGACCAGACCGCGCTGACGCACGAACCACCGGCCGGTGATCGTCGCGACGAACGGCATCGACATCGACCCCACGCCCACCCCGACCAGCAGTCCCCAGGTCAGCACCAGGTGCCACGGCCGGGACATGAACACCGTCAGCCCGCTGCCCGCCGCGACCAGCAGCAGCGCGCAGGCCACCACCCTGCGGATGCCGAAACGGTCCATCAGCGCGGCGGCGAACGGTGAGATCAGACCGTAGAGCAGCAGATTCAGCGAAACGGCGGTCCCGATGGTCGCGTGTGACCAGCCGAACTCCTCGTGCAGCGGGTCCATCAGCACGCCGGGCACCGACCGGAATCCGGCCGCGCCCAGCAGCGCGATGAAACCGACGCCCGCGACAAGCCATGCCGGATGCAAGCGCCGGCGCGGCGCGGTGTCGAGAGAAACCAGGGGCGGCGTCCGCAGTTCGGTCACCCGATGAGCTTGCCGGAATCATGTTCACGCATCGAGTGGCGGAAATGCCACATACCATCGAATTCGTGCCAATCGCGGGCGCGCCGGTATCTTCTCGACAAGGCGCGCACGCGTACCTAGGGTCTCATGGGACCTCGCGCACCATGATCACCGATGTTGCGGGCGACAAGACAGGAGTGCACATGATTCGGTGGATCTGGGTCTTCCTGGACCGCCCGGCACAGCGTTTCGACGACTGCGCGAAGTTCTGGTCCACGGTCACCGGCACCGAACTCTCCCCTCGGCGCGGTGCGAACGACGAGTTCCTCACCTTGTTGCCCGACCCCGCGCTGTTCGCCGCGGCGAGCGTCAAGATGCAAGCGGTGACCGGCCTGGGCGGTGTGCACCTCGATCTGGACGTCGACCACATACCCTCCGCCGTCCGCACCGCCCTGGACCTCGGGGCGGAACTGGTCGCCAACCATCCGGACTACGCCGTGCTGCGCTCCCCCGGCGGCCAGACGTTCTGCCTGACGCCCAGCGGCCGCGCGAGGAGCACGCCCGCACCCGCCGTCCGGGCCGCGGACGGCACGTTCTCGCGCCTCGACCAGGTGTGCCTCGACATCGGCCCACTCGACCACGAGGTGGAGACCCGCTTCTGGAAGCTGCTGACCGGGTGGGCTTTCCAGCCCGGCAGGCGGCCGGAATTCGCCCGCCTGCGCTCCGAGGAACAGCAGTTACCGGTGCAGCTGCTGTTGCAGCGCCTCGGTGAGAACCGCCCGACCAGCGCGCATGTCGACCTGGCCGCGAGCGACATCGAAGCCACCGCCGCATGGCACGAGTCGCTCGGCGCGACCGTGGTGGAGCGTCATGAGCACTGGATCGTCCTGAGCGATCCGGCCGACGCGCTGTACTGCGTCACCGGACGCGATCCCAGCGGAGTCTGATCGGCCAGCGGCACAGCGGCACAGCGGCACAGCGGCACAGCGGCACAGCGGCACAGCGGCACAGCGGCACAGCGGCACAGCGGCACAGCGGCACAGCGGCACAGCGGCACAGCGGCACAGCGGCACGGACGACAATCCCACAGGCCCGTCACGGGGACGTCCACCACGTCGAGGTCCCGTGACACAGTGGGCGCTCGATCCGCGCCCGGTGGTCGCGGTGGCAGAGTACCGGTGTGTCTACGAACCGATCGACGACCACCGGATCGCTGCTCACCGCGCTGTGCCCGGACCTGCGGACCGCGCTGACCAGGGTGGGCTACGACGCCGACACCCTGCTGGAGGTACTCGGCGACGCGCACGCCGCGCTGGGCCGGTCGGAGCCGGTGCCGGTGCGCCGCGCGGCACGCCGGGCCGGAGAGCTGGGCACGCTGATCCGCCTTCTGCTGCTCGGCGACGCGCTGCCCGAACGGGAGGTGGCCGGGGCGCTCGCGCCCGTGGCGATCGACCGCGCGGTCGCCGCGGGCCTGCTCGACCGCGATGGTGACCAGGTGCGGGCGGCGCTGGACCTGCGGCCGCTGGACGCGGGCGCGGGCACCCGATGGGTCCTGTCCGACCTCGACGATTCGATGCACCGGCGCACCCTGACCGAGGAGCACGTCCTCGGTGTCGGCCACGCCTCTCTCTCGCTGCTGCGCGCCACACCCACCCGGCCGGTCGGCACGGTGCTCGATCTCGGCACCGGCTGCGGGGTACAGGCGGTGCACGCCGCGTCGTACGCGCGGCGCGTGACCGCCACCGATGTCAATCCCCGGGCGCTGTGGCTGGCCGAGGCCACCGCGGCGCTCAACGAGCTGGACATCGAACTGCTGGAGGGTTCCTGGTTCGAACCGGTGCGGGGCAGGCGCTTCGACCAGGTGGTGGCCAATCCGCCCTTCGTGGTGGGTCCCGGGCGCGTCGAGCACACCTATCGCGATTCCGGCCTCGCGCTCGACGGCGCGAGCGAATTGGTGATCGCGCAGGCCGCCGATCTGCTCGCCCCCGGTGGCACCGCCGCGATGCTCGCCGCATGGGTCCATGCCGAGAACGAGGACTGGCGCGGGCGGGTCTCCTCCTGGTTGCCCGCGCACGGCGTGGACGCCTGGGTGGTGCAACGTGACGTCGCCGATCCCGCCCTGTATGTGGGCACCTGGTTGCGGGACGCGGGAGCGGATCCGCGAGATCCGGCCGCGCAGGCTCGCGCGGAGCGCTGGCTGGACGCTTTCGAGGCCGCCGACGTCGAAGGAATCGGGTTCGGTTTCGTCTACCTGCGCAGCATCGACGGGCCGACCGAACTGCTCGCCGAGGATCTCACCCACGGCTTCGACGATCCGCTCGGCGAGGAGGCCGTCCGGTATTTCGAGCGCTCGGCCTGGTTGCGTGCTGTCGCCCGTGACGAAAGTCTCGCCTGGTCTTCGCGTTTCGCCGTGGACCCGGCGACAGCGCTGGAACGGGTGTATCTGCGGGGCGCCGAGGGCTGGGCGCCGGAGGTGGCGCGGTTGCACCGCGGCGATGGGCCCCGCTGGCAGCACGAAGTGGATGAGGCCACGATCGCACTGCTGGCGGGAATGCACGCCGACGGCCTGCCGTTGTACGAGCTGATCGAGCTGCTGGCGCTCGCGCACGGATCCGAGCAGGTGAGCGCCGAGTTCGCGGCCGACGCGTTGTCCGTGGTCACCGGATTGGTACGGCACGGATTGATCAGGCCCGTGTGATCACACGGCGACCGCGCGCCGGTCGGTGCGGGTCCTGGCGGGAGATTGTCCCCGCGCTGCGGTGCTTCTCAGGAACTTCTCAGACGAGAAGCGCGAAAACCGCTGCTCAGAGCGGTTTATGCCAGCCGTAACGGGGAACTTTCTTTCTGTCGGGTCCGTTTATCGGAGTGAGACACCACCGACAGGAGGCAAGTCATGACAAGCCCCGCCACCACTCGTGTGCGCATCAGCGATTCGGACCTCGACGCTCAGAGCCCTGCCGCCGACCTGGTACGCGTGTACCTGAACGGGATCGGCCGCACCGCGCTGCTCACCGCTGCCGACGAGGTCGAGCTGGCCAAGCGCATCGAGGCGGGCCTCTACGCGCAGAATCTGCTGGAAACCGGCAAGCGACTGTCGGCGACCCGCAAGCGTGATCTCGCGATCATCGTGCGCGACGGTCAGGCCGCCCGGTCTCATCTGCTGGAAGCCAACCTGCGCCTTGTTGTCTCGCTCGCCAAGCGGTACACCGGCCGCGGCATGCCGCTGCTCGACCTGATCCAGGAGGGCAACCTCGGGTTGATCCGTGCCATGGAGAAGTTCGACTATGCCAAGGGCTTCAAATTCTCCACCTACGCCACCTGGTGGATCCGGCAGGCCATCACCCGCGGTATGGCCGACCAGAGCCGCACCATCCGCCTGCCCGTCCACCTCGTCGAGCAGGTGAACAAGCTGGCCAGGATCAAGCGCGAACTGCACCAGCAACTGGGGCGCGAGGCCACCGACGAGGAACTGGCCCGCGAATCCGGCATCCCGGTCGACAAGATCTCCGATCTGCTCGACCACAGCCGTGACCCGGTGAGCCTGGACATGCCGGTCGGTAACGACGAAGAGGCCCCGCTGGGCGATTTCATCGAGGATTCCGAGGCCACCTCGGCCGAGTCGGCGGTCATCGCAGGCCTGCTGCACCACGATGTGCGCAGCGTGCTCGCCACCTTGGACGAGCGCGAACAGCAGGTCATCCGGCTGCGATTCGGGTTGGACGACGGCCAGCCGCGCACGCTGGACCAGATCGGCAAGCTCTTCGGCCTCTCCCGCGAGCGGGTGCGCCAGATCGAGCGTGAAGTCATGGCGAAGCTGCGCAAGGGCGAGCGGGCCGATCGGCTCCGCGCCTACGCCAGCTGATCATCCCGGGCGCCGGCTGCGTCGAGACAGCGCCGGCGTTCGGCTCGGTGACCGTTTGCGCCCTGGTCACCTCTCCGCGCCGACCGGTAAGCGCGCGTGCCCGTCCCCTCCGGGTGTCGCGCGAACCGGTCGGCGGTGTCGTACTTCCCCCAAGTCGGCCCGGTGGGCTCAGCTCTGATCCACCGCGATGTCGTACTTCACGGTGTCACCGTCGACCGAGGTCACCGTCAGCATCACACCGAGGGTGTCCCCGCCCGCGGTCAGCGTGCAGCGCATGGTCGTTCCTTCCTTGCCGGTGAGATCGCCGGGGCAGTCGATGGCGTCGGGTTCCTGCCCGACCTTCTCGGTGAGCGAATCCTTCACCGACCTCTCCAGATCGGCCTCTTCGACTTTCGGCGTACCGATGCTGACCGAACACGCGGTCAGCGCCGTCACGAGCAACGACAACAGGGCAAGGCTGCGAATCTTCATGGCGAGCTGGGCCTTTCTCAGGACGAATATGGCATCCCCACATCGCGGTGCGAGGGATCGTCCGTTATCGGACATCTCGCTGGTGACCTGTGTGAGCCGACGTCTCAGCCGCGCCACTCCGCCGGGACAGCTCACCCGGGGTGGCTCGTCCTGCTCAGCCGAGCCGCCGCGGACCGGTATCGAAACGACTCGGCTCCGGGCCGATACGACCGCGCGCATAGAGGATCTCCGCCGAGGTCGGCGAGGCCAGCACCGGGTCGAAGGACAGTTCCCGCATCTCCGGCAGATCGTCGAACAGGGCCGAAATGCGCTGGGCCAACTCGGCCAACGCTGCTTTGTCCACTCGCGGGCTCGCAGGAGTGCCCGACAGCAGAGGTGCGGCCCGCGGCGCGTCGATCAGGGCAGTGGCTTCGTCGGCGGTCAACGGCAGCGCCCGATAGGCGCGGTCGCCGAGCAATTCGATGATCAGGCCGGACAGGCCGAACTCGATCACCGAGCCGAACGAGGGATCGTCCTGCACGCGCAGAATGCAGCCGACTCCCTTCGTCGCCATCTTCTGGATGTGCAGTACGGGATCACCGCACAACTCCGCCAGATCCGCGTATCCCTGCCGCACCGCTTCCGGTCGCCACAGATCGAGCCGGACGCCCGTGAGATCCGGCCTGCGCCGCCACAATTCACCGGTCGCCTTGGCCGCCACCGGATAGCCGAGTTCCTCGGCGGCCGCCACCGCCTCCTCGGCGCTGCGTACCTCACGGAATTGCACAACCGAAATGCCGTAGCAGGCCAGCAGTTCCACCGTCTCCAGATCGGTGAGCCACCGACCGCCCGACCCGGCCATCCAGTCGGCCACCAATCGGCGCGCGCGGTCGGTGTCGATACCCTGCGGCTGCACCACCGGCGACACGGGCCTGGTCCGCCACTCAGCGTATCGCCGCACCCGCGCCAGGGCCCGCGCGGCGCGCTCGGGATCGGGATACGACGGGATCGACCCGTGCGCCGCCGTCGCGCCCGGACCGCGCACCGCGAGCAGGTTCGGGATTCCTTGCTCGGCGACGAACGTCGTGAGAATCGGTTTGCCCGACTCGGGCACCGCGGCCGCCGCCGCCCGGATCGCGTCGGCGAAACCGGCGGTCGGCAGTGGCACCGGGGGCGCGAAAACCACGATCACGGAGTCTGTCTCATTCGACCGCAGGGCCGCGACCAGTGCGTCCAGGTACGCGCCCGGCGTCGCCTGCGGGCCGAGGTTGACCGGCTCGCCGACCTGCAGGCCCTCGCCCCGCGCCGCGTCGACGGCCAGCCAGTTGAGCGCCGTGCTGTTGCCGACGACCGCGAGACGCGAGCCGCGCGGCAGCGGCTGATAGCCCAGCAGCGCGGCGCAGTCGAACAATTCGGAGATCGAGTCGACCTGGACGATGCCCGCTTGCGCGAACAGATCCCGCACGATCGAACGGTCCATGACCCCCGCGGGCTGCGCGACCGAACGGCCGCTGCTCACGGCGACGATCGGTTTGGTGCGGGCCACCCGGCGCGCGATCCGGGAGAACTTGCGCGGATTGCCGAAGCTCTCCAGATACAGCAGCACCACATCGGTGGCCGGGTCGCTGTCCCAGTACTGCAGTAGGTCGTTGCCCGAGACGTCGGCGCGGTTGCCCGCCGATACGAACGTCGACAAACCGAGATTGCGCGCCGCCGCCTCGCCCAGGATGGCCGCGCCCAAGGGCCCGGACTGGCAGAAGAATCCGATCCGTCCGCGCCCGGGCAACACCGTGGCGAGGGTCGCGTTCATGCCGATCGCCGGGTCGGTGTTCGCGATGCCGAGGGCGCTCGGCCCGACCACGCGCATGCCGTGACCGCGGGCCGCGGCCACGAGTTCGCGTTCGGCTGCCAGACCCCCTTCGCCGGTCTCGGCGAAGCCCGCGGTCAGCACCACGAGACCCTTGACCCCCTTGGCCATGCAGTCGTCGAGCACCGATCCGATCGCCGCGGGCGGCACCGCGACCACGGCGAGATCGACCTCGTCGGGGATTTCCCGGACCGTGGCGTACGCCCGCACCCCGCGCACCGATCTGCGGTTCGGGTTCACCGGGAACACCGGTCCTTGGAACACACCCGACAGCAGATTCGCCAGCACCGCACCGCCGACTCGCCCAGGCGCGGGGGTTGCCCCGATCACGGCGATCGACCGTGGCGCGAGCAGATTGCCCACGCTACGGGCCTCCGAAGCGCGTTCGCGCGAATCGCGTACCGAGAGCAGCGCTTCGCTGGGGTCGATGGCGAACTCGAGGTGCAGGACCGACCCGTCCCTGCTGCGCTCGACCTGGTAGCCCGCGTCGCGGAAAACCGTCACCATCACGGTGTTCTCGGCGAGCACCTCGGCGACGAAGGTCTCGATCTTGTTCTCGGCGGCGGCACCCGCCAGATGCTCCAGCAGGATCGAGCCCAACCCGCGTCCCTGATGCCCGTCGGCGACCACGAACGCGACTTCCGCCGCCCGCGGCCCGTCCCGTTCCAGCAGCTCGTAGCGGCCCACCGCGACGATCGCCTCGCCCAGTTCGAGAACCAGCCCGACCCGGTCGTGATAGTCGACATGCGTGGTGCGGTACAGGTCTCTCGGCGAGATTCGCGGGTACGGGCCGAAATACCGCAGGTACCTGGTGCGATCCGACAGTGCGCCGTGGAACTCCTGCAGCCGCTCGGCGTCGCCGGGAGTGATCGGGCGCAGTCGGACGACGCCGCCGTCGGAGGCCAGCACGTCGGCGAACCAGTGCTGCGGCGGCGGGGGCGGGGTGGCGGGAGTGTCCGAGGTATCGGGGAAATCAGTCACGAGGGTCCTCCGGGTCCAGACCTAGCAACCCGAAAGTCGCTCGGCGGGTGGCCAGCACGGCCATGTCGACGGCACGTTGGGCACGGTCGGCCCGCGCGTCACCGGTCTCACCGGTGCCGCCGGGGCCGTCCCACGGACGGTAGGCGACGTCGCCGCCGTCGCCCATGGTGCGCGGCGGCTCCGCTCGCGGCGCCGCCGCGCGGACCGAATTGATCCAGTCCTGCGGAATCGGCGTCGCCGGGTCGACGGTGCGGTCCAACGCGGTGGCCAGCAAGTGGGTCCACGCCCGCGGCACCACCCGGACCAGACCGTATCCACCGCCGCCGACGGCCAGCCATCGTCCTTCGGCATAGCGGTCGGCGAGTTCGCGCATGGCGCGGAAGGCCGCGCGCTGCCCGTCGACGGTGAGTTCCAAGTCGGCCAGAGGGTCTTCGCGATGCGTGTCCACACCGCACTGGCTGACCACGATCTGCGGACCGAACGCCGCCACCGCGCCGGGAACCACCGCGTGGAAACCACGCAGCCACTGTGCATCCCGCGTGCCGGGCAACAGCGGCAGATTGATCGAGGTGCCTTCCGCCGCACCCGCGCCGGTCTCCTCCGGCCAGCCGGTGTTGGGCCACAGGGTCGCCGGATGCTGGTGCAGCGAGATGGTCAGCACGCGGGGGTCGGCGTAGAAGGCCCGCTGCACGCCGTCGCCGTGGTGCACGTCCACGTCGATGTAGGCGATCCGGTCGAAACCGTGATCCAGCAGCCAGGAGATGGCCACCGCCGGGTCGTTGTACACGCAGAAACCGGCCGCCGAGTCGGGCATCGCGTGATGCATGCCACCGCCGATGCTCACCGCCCGTTTGGTTCGGCCCTCGGCGATCTCCCTGGCCGCGGCCAGGGTGCCGCCGACGATCGTGGACGCGGCCTCGTGCATACGGGGAAACACCGGATTGTCCGGGGAACCGAGCCCGTAGGGCGGCGCGGTCGGCGAACCGACCGGCGGCACGGCGCGTTCGACCGCGTCGAGGTAGTCGGGCGTGTGGATACGCAGCAGGTCCGGCCGTCCGGCGGTGGCGGGTTCGAGCAGCTCGACACCCTCGAGCAATCCGAGACTTCCGGCCAGCGCCATGGTGAACTTCAGGCGCGCCGGCTGCATCGGATGCTCCGGAGTCCAGGTGTAATCCAGGAACCGCTCGCTCCAGACGACGGTTCCGGACCGGCTCGTCCCGGGTGAGGTCGGCGCCTGAGGTTCGCCGCGCGGTGCAGTGGCCATGATCGCAACGCTAGCGGGAAGCAAGGAACCCCGCGAAACGTTCCTATGCAGTACAAATACAAGAAAGACGCTCATGGCCGCCTGCCGTGCGCCGATCGGGTTGCCGCAATGCCGCCGGAATGTCGTGCGCGGCGTGGAGCGACACGATCCGGCACACGGGGGTGCCGTCGTGCGTGGGTAGAATTCGTGCCGACGAAGGGGTAACAGGTGAAGGATCTGGTCGACACCACGGAGATGTATCTCCGTACCATCTACGACCTCGAGGAGGAGGGCGTGGTGCCCCTGCGCGCCCGGATCGCCGAGCGCCTCGAACAGAGTGGTCCCACCGTGAGCCAGACCGTCGCGCGGATGGAACGTGACGGTTTGCTGCTGGTTGCCGGGGACCGTCATCTCGAACTGACCGACAAGGGGCGCAGCATGGCCGTCGCGGTCATGCGCAAGCACCGGCTGGCCGAACGGCTGCTCGTCGACATCATCGGCCTCGACTGGCAGAACGTGCACGCGGAGGCCTGTCGCTGGGAGCATGTGATGAGCGAAGACGTCGAGCGCCGCCTGGTCGAGGTGCTCAACCACCCCACCACCTCCCCGTACGGCAACCCCATTCCCGGCCTGGACGAGCTGGGCATCATCCCGCCTGCCTCCGCCGAGGAGACGCTGCTGCGCCTGTCCGATCTGCCGCACGGCCAGCTGCACGCCGTCGTCGTGCGCAGGCTCGCCGAGCACATCCAGACCGACCCGGAGGTCATCGGCCGGCTGCGCGAGGCGGGCGTGGTCCCCGACGCGCGCGTCACGGTGGAGACGAAACAGGGGTCGGTGGTCATCACCGTGCCCGGCCACGACGGCTTCGAACTGCCCGACGAGATGGCGCACGCCGTCCAGGTGAAGCTGGCCTGAGGCGTGAAACTTCTCGTCACAGGTGGCGCGGGCTACGTCGGCGGCGTCTGCGCCCAGGTCCTGCTGGAAGCCGGCCACGACGTGGTCGTCGTCGATGATCTGTCCACCGGCAATGCCGACGGCGTCCCTTCCGCGGCCCGATTCGTCGAGGGTGACGTCGCGGTCGCCGCGCCCCGGCTGCTGACCGCCGAACCCTTCGACGGAGTCCTGCATTTCGCGGCGCAGTCGCTGGTCGGCGAGTCGGTGCAGCAGCCGGAGAAATACTGGCACGGCAATGTGGTGAAGACGTTCGAACTGCTGGAGGCGATGCGGCGCGCGGGAACGCCGCGGCTGGTCTTCTCCTCCACCGCGGCGGTCTACGGGGAACCGGAGCAGGTCCCGATCACCGAGGACGCTCCGACCCGCCCGACCAATCCGTACGGCGCGTCGAAGCTGGCGATCGACCACGCCATCACCTCCTACGCGGTCGCGCACGGGCTGGCGGCGACCAGCCTGCGGTACTTCAATGTGGCCGGCGCCTACGGTGGCCTCGGCGAGAACCGGGTGGTGGAAACGCATCTCATCCCCCTGGTGTTGCAGGTCGCGGCGGGGCATCGCAAGGCGATCTCGGTCTTCGGCACCGATTGGCCCACCCCCGACGGCACCGCGGTCCGCGATTACATCCACATCCGCGACCTCGCTCAGGCCCATCTGCTGGCTTTGGCGACCGCCGAAGCGGGGACCCATCGGATCTACAACCTCGGCAGCGGCACCGGATTCTCCGTTCGCGAGGTGATCTCGGCCTGCGAGCGCGTCACCGGCCTGCCGATCACCGCGCAGGACGCGCCCCGCCGCCCGGGCGACCCGGCGACGCTCATCGCGTCCAGCGAACGTGCCGTCACCGAGCTCGGCTGGCGTCCCGAACACAACGATCTCGACGAGATCGTCACCGACGCCTGGGCTTTCCTCCAGTCGCTCGGCCCCCGCGCGCACAGCGCGAAATAACCGCTCCCCCACCGCCCGGGCCGGGCCGGCGCCGACTCGGGCTGTCACGATCGTGGCACCATGCCCGAGCCCGGACCGCTGTGACGCCGCGCATGCGGACGAAGCACCGCGGAGTCGTCGGAACACTTCGGCACCCGGCTCGCCGGACTACGCATCGCGGACTCGTCGACCACAAGTGGGACAACGGGTTTCACGATGTCGGCGCGCCCAGGTCGATACCGAGACCGGCGGCGGTTCGGTAGCCACTGTGCGCGAGCCTGCGCAACTGTTCCGGGCGCATGCCCAGGCGCAGCGAGGTATCGAGCAGCATCGCCATCGGGTGTCCGGGGTCCGCCTCCAACGCTGCCTCCAACGCGATGCCCGCCAGCGGTCCGTCGCCACGGACGTAGGCGCTGTAGCCGAGCAGAGCGGCGGCCTCGGCGCGATCGGCGCCGGACAGCGAGCGGGTCAGCGCGGCCCACACCGCCTCGGCCGCGTCGGCGTTGTCACCGACGGCCAAGGCGAACATCGAATCCCGCACCGCCCTGTCGCGCAGGGCTGCCGCTATTTTCGCGAGCTCGGGCGCCATCAGCGCGGCGCCCGAGGCGGTGTTGGCGATCTGCCACAGCACATGGTCGAGCGCTTGCCTGCTGTATCCGATCGGATCGCCGCGACGCGCGGCCCGCGCATAGCGTTCACGGGCGCGGGCGAGCGCGTCCGGTAGATGCGCGGCCACTTCGGCATGGGCGAGCGGGTCCCGCGCGACCAGTGCGGTGAGTTCGGAACGCGAACCGCGGATCGGCCTGCCGTCCAGCACGTGGGTCAGCGTCACCAGCGAGGCCGCCGGATCCCGGAGCACCCCGCGCCGCTGCGGCCCCGCCAACGTCCACCAGCGCTGCCCGGCGGCGATCGCACGCACCGCCCACACTCCGCCGAGCGAGATGTCGCACGCCGCCAACCTCCTGCCGAGCGAGCCGACCAGCACGTCGAATCGTCCGGTCGCGCAGCCGGGCCGGTCGGCGCCCGCCTCCGGTTCCACGGCGCGTTCGTCCACGACGACGGCCAGGACCTCGGCCGCCTCGTCGTGCGCGCAGATCCGCGCGATCGCCGCCGCCAATGTCGCGCCCCGTACCCGCCGCCCGCTGGGCGAGTCCAGATCGAACCGCACCACCGCGTCGACTATCGCACCACCCGCCGTCCCGTGCCGGAGGACGAGCACGACCACCGATCGTTCCGGGGTGAAGCCCAGCATGGCGGGCACCCCGGCGATCAACTCCGCCGGGTCGTCCACGCACACAACGTGATCGGGCGTATCCCGGAACGGCGGAGGTTCATCACGGCATCGGGCATCGCCGGCCGCGCCACCGGGGTCCCCTGCGCTTGTTCCGCTCTGCGCGGTATGCGAATAGGAGTGCGGCGTAACCATGGTGGCGGGAGAGACGCACACCTCGGCCTCGGAAGAAACGATGGAGGGCGACGAACGGTGACTGCCGGTTCCCGGCCGGAAGGTGTCGTCCTTGCCCGCATAGCCGGCATCGGCATGTTCGGGAGCGGGAAACGGGGTCGCGGAATTGGTCATGCTTCGACCATGCGGCCCGGCTTTATCCGGCCCGCGCCGCCGACCTGGCGATTCCGCCGCCCTGGGGATTCGCTTCACACTGTGCACGACTCGACCGGCACGACGGATGTATCGGAATTCGTGTGGGTGGTGCCTGCTACGGTGCCGGCTCTGCCCGCTATCTCTCGCGTACTTTGCGCACCGCGGTGGCGAACAGCGCATCCAATGCCGCGGTATCCGGTTGGTCATCGGCGAAGGACATATACGTCACCGAGACACGCACATCTCCGGTCTGCGCGACGTGGGTGCGCATGGACTGGATCATCCGGGTGCCTCCCGCCTCCGGCCGCACGGTCCTGCGCAGCGAAAGGGCGTCGTCGGCGTCGATCGGCGGTGGCCAAGCCTGCTCGGTCGTCACCGTTGTGGCGGCGCCCGCTCGCTGCACCCGCACCGATCCGCACTGCTCCAGCCGGGCGCGCACGGCCGCCAACGGTTCGCCGGTGCGCGTCAATTCGACGGTCAGCGTGGCACGCGTGGCGTCGTCCGTGCCGACCGCCATGGCGGTGTGCTCCGGGCCGAAGTCCTGATTCGGCGGCGCACAGCGGCTGGGCTGGACATTCGCACCGCGGCCCATGCCGTCCAGATCGCCCGCCGCCTGGGCCACGGCTTCCTGCGGCAGCACCACCGCCGTATAGGGCGGGGGGAACTGGTTCGCATCCGGCAACAGCGTCGGTAGTTCGGCGCTCACGTGCCGGGTCACGGTGGCGGGCACCGACGAGACCGGGCGCCCCGGTACCGTCGACCCGCATCCTGCGAGCAGCACCGCGCAGACGACGGGCGCCACCCAGCCCGGCCGCATGCGCCTCGAATCCGCCACGGTCACACCCCCACTGTGCCAAACTCCTGGTGTCCAGCCGGCGATGCCACGCCGCCGGGCCGGGAATGCGCGAGCCACCGATGCTGTTGCCTCGGAGTACGGGTCGGTGTCCGGCCGTGCGCGATGACCGCCACGACATGGGGGACAATGGACAGCGGTCCCCGGTCCGGACGACTGCTCGTCTCGCACCACCAGCAAGGGTGGCGAACGATCGGGCAGGCAACCACACTGGCGCGTGAGGTACGCGTCCGGGCCGCAGGAGCCGCGCAGGAAGGAGTACGCGATGGACTACGAGTCGCGAATGTACGAACTGGAGTTCCCCGCTCCGCAGCTGTCGTCCGCCGACGGCGCGGGCCCGGTCCTGGTGCACGGGCTGGAGGGTTTCACCGACGCCGGGCACGCGGTACGGCTGGCGACCACGCACCTGCGCGAGAGCCTCGAAAGCGAACTGGTCGCCTCGTTCGACGTGGACGAGTTGCTGGACTACCGGTCGCGCCGTCCGCTCATGACGTTCAAGACCGATCATTTCTCCGATTACGCCGAGCCGGAACTCAACCTCTGGGCTCTGCGGGACACCGCGGGCACCCCGTTCCTGTTGCTCGCGGGCCTGGAACCGGACCTACGCTGGGAGAAGTTCACCACCGCGGTGCGACTGCTCGCCGAACAGCTCGGCGTGCGCCGCAGCATCGGTCTCAGCGCCATCCCGATGGCCATTCCGCACACCCGCCCACTCGGTGTGACCGCGCATTCCTCCGATCGCGACCTGATCTCCGACCACCAGCGGTGGCCCGGCGAGTTGCAGGTGCCGGGCAGCGCGTCGTCGCTGCTGGAATTCCGGATGGCGCAGCACGGGCACGAGTCGGTCGGCTTCTCCGTGCACGTGCCGCACTACCTGGCGCAGACCGCCTACCCGGAGGCCGCGCAGACGCTGCTGGAGAACGTCGCCGACAACGCTGGCCTGGAATTCCCGCTGGCCGCGCTGGGCGAGGCCGCCGCACGGGTGCGTGAACAGGTCAACGAGCACATCGCGGGCAACGCCGAGGTGGAGACGGTGGTGCACGCCCTGGAACGGCAGTACGACAGCTTCGTCACCGCGCAGGAGCGGCAGTCGAGCCTGCTGGTCGGCGACGGCGAGTTGCCGAGCGGCGACGAACTGGGCGCGGAGTTCGAGCGGTTCCTCGCCGAGCAGAGCCGCGACAAGGGCGAGGACGAGGGCGAGCAGGACTGAGCCGCGCGGCAGCCGAGTCCCTGTCGCCCCTGCACGGCCGCCCGCCGGCGAGGCCGTAGGGTGGTCGGAGTGGATCTGACCGAACTGCTCGACATCCCGGGGACCGACGCCGACGCGCTCTACGAGTCGTTCGGGACGTGGGCCGCCGAGCAGGGCACCCCGCTCTACCCGGCGCAGGACGAGGCGCTGCTCGAGCTGGCATCCGGATCCAACGTCATCCTCGCCACCCCAACCGGATCCGGGAAATCGCTCGTCGCGGTCGGCGCGCATCTCTTCGCCCTCACCCAGGGGCTGCGCACCTACTACACCGCCCCGATCAAGGCTCTGGTGAGCGAGAAATTCTTCGCTCTCTGCGAGGTGTTCGGCGCCGAACGCGTCGGCATGGTCACCGGCGACGCCGCGGTGAATCCGGAGGCGCCGATCATCTGCGCGACCGCGGAGATCCTGGCCAACCTGGCGCTGCGCGAGGGCGCGGACGCCGCCGTCGGCCAAGTCGTGATGGACGAGTTCCACTTCTATTCCGACCCCGACCGGGGGTGGGCCTGGCAGGTTCCGTTGCTGGAACTGCCCCGCGCTCAATTCCTGCTCATGTCGGCCACGCTCGGCGAGGTCGACTTCTTCGCCCGCGACCTGGAGCGCCGGACCGGCCGCTCCACCGCGATCGTCGCGGGTACCGAGCGGCCGGTGCCGCTGAGATTCTCCTACGCCCGCACCCCGATCACCGAGACCCTCGAGGAACTCGTCACCACCCACCAGGCTCCGGTGTACGTCGTGCACTTCACCCAGGCCGCCGCGCTGGAGCGCGCTCAGGCGCTGACCAGCGTGAATTTCGCGACGCGCGCCGAGAAGGACGCGATCGCCGGCGCGCTGGGCGAGTTCCGGTTCGCCGCGGGCTTCGGCAAGACCCTGTCGCGGCTGATCCGGCACGGCATCGGCGTGCATCACGCAGGCATGCTGCCGAAGTACCGGCGCCTGGTGGAACGTCTCGCCCAGGACGGTCTGCTGAAGGTGGTGTGCGGCACCGACACCCTCGGCGTCGGCATCAACGTGCCCATCCGCACGGTGCTGCTCACCGGGCTGACCAAGTTCGACGGCGTACGCACCCGCAGGCTCAAGGCACGGGAGTTCCATCAGATCGCGGGCCGTGCGGGCCGGGCCGGTTACGACACCATGGGCACCGTGGTCGTGCAGGCACCCGAACACGAGGTGGAGAACACCCGGCTGCTGGCCAAGGCGGGCGACGATCCCAAGAAACAGCGCAAGGTACAGCGGCGCAAACCGCCGGAAGGCTTCGTGTCCTGGAGCGAGGAGACCTTCGACCGCTTGGTTGCCGCGCAGCCCGAGCCGATGGTGTCGCGTTTCACGGTGACCAACGCCATGCTGCTGAACGTGATCGCCAGGCCGGGCAACTGCTTCACCGCCATGCGTCACCTGCTCGAGGACAACCACGAGCCGCGTCCCGCCCAGCGCAGGCACATCCTGCGCGCCATCCGGCTGTATCGCGCGCTGCGCGACGCCGGGGTGGTGCAGCAACTGCCGGAACCGGATGCCCACGGCCGCCGCGCCCGCCTGACCGTCGACCTGCAGCGCGATTTCGCCCTCGACCAGCCGCTGTCGCCGTTCGCGCTGGCCGCGCTGGACCTGCTGGACAAACAGTCTCCGAGTTATACCCTCGACGTGGTGTCGCTCATCGAATCCACCTTGGAGGATCCGCGCCAGCTGCTGATGGCCCAGCAGCACAAGGCTCGCGGCGAGGCCATCGCGGAGATGAAGGCCGACGGCATCGACTACGACGAGCGGATGGAACTGCTCGAAGAGGTGACCTGGCCCAAACCGCTGGCCGAGCTGATCGAACCGGCGTACGAGACCTATCGCGCAGGCCACCCGTGGGTGTCGGAATTCGCGCCCGCACCCAAGTCGGTGGTGCGCGACATGATCGAACGCGCCATGACCTTCGCGGAGCTGATCTCCTTCTACGAGCTGGCCCGCTCCGAGGGCGTGGTGCTGCGCTACCTCGCCGACGCCTACCGCGCGCTGCGGCGCACCGTGCCGGAGTCGGCACGCACCGAGGAACTCGACGACATCACCGAATGGCTCGGAGAGCTTGTGCGCCAAGTGGATTCGAGTCTGCTCGACGAGTGGGAGCAACTGACCAACCCGGGTGCGGAGACCGACGCCGACCAGCTCGCCTTCGGCGCGGAAACGGTGCGCCCGATCACCGCCAACGAGCGCGCCTTCCGGGTCATGGTCCGTAACGCGATGTTCCGCCGCGTCGAACTGGCCGCGTTGCGACGCTGGGACGACCTGGCCGAACTGAGCCCCGGACCGGATTGGGCCGAGGCGCTCGCGGACTACTACGCGGAGTACGAGCGGATCGGCACGGGCCCCGACGCCCGAGGTCCGCAACTGTTCCAGGTGGAACGAAGACCCGGATTCTGGCAGGTGCGCCAGGTGCTGGACGACCCGGCGGGCGAGCACGGCTGGTCGATCGACGCGGTGGTCGATCTCGCCGAGTCCGACGCCGCGGGCGAAGTCGTCTTCGATGACGTCACCGTGTCCGCCGGCTGAGCCCGCATCACCCATCGGCCCCATGTCCACGCAGGTCAGCAGCTCCGTCGCGCCAGGAGGACGGAGGTGCGCGACCATGTGGCGAACCCAGGTTTCGACGGATTCGTTTCTGGGTAAGGGCCGCTGATACTCTCTCCCCCGCTGCCCAAGCGAAAGATCAACTATGCCCGAATCGCCCTACCTTGTCATCCATCCCGAGCGTGTCCGCCAGAATTTCCGCGCGCTCGACGCCGCCCTGTCCGCGGACACGGGCGCCGCGACGAGGATCCGTTTCGCCGTGAAGGCGAGCCCGGTGCCGGCGATCGTGCGCCTGCTCGATGAGGAAGGCGCGGAATTCGATGTCGCCAGTATCGGCGAGATCGACCTCTGCCTCGGGCTGGGGGTGGCGCCGCAGCGGCTGTGCTACGGCAATCCGATCAAGAAGGCCGCGCATATCGCCCGGGCCTACGCCTCGGGCGTGCGCCGCTTCGCCTTCGACACCGAGGACGACCTGCTGCGCATAGCCGAGCACGCGCCCGGCTCCGAGGTGGAGTGCCGGTTCCTCGCCTCGGCGCCGGAGTCGCGCACACCGTTCGGCACGAAGTTCGGGTGCAGCCCGGGTGAGGCGTTGCGGCTGCTGGTCCGGGCCCGCGACCTCGGGCTCGTGGTCGCGGGGCCGTACTTCCACGTCGGCTCCCAGCAACTGGACCCCGCCGCCTGGCGGATCGGCATCGAGCAGGCGGGCCGGATCGCCGAGGCGCTGGCCGACAAGGACATCGCGGTCGGTTCGGTGAACATCGGCGGCGGGTTGCCGATTTCCTACGCCGACCCCGCGCCCGGGCTGGGCGAGATCGCCGCTGTGGTCAAGCACGCCGCAGCCGAATTCCTTTCCGGGGATACCGGATTGGTCGTCGAACCGGGCCGGGCACTGGTCGGTTCGGCGGGCACGATTCACGCCGAGGTCGTCGGCGTCCGCACCGCGCCGGACGGACGGCGCTGGGTGTATCTCGACATCGGCCGCTACAACGGAATGGCCGAGACGGAGAACGAGTACATCGCCTACCGGTTCGTCACCGACCGGGACGGCGACCCCGTCGACGAGGCGGTGGTGGCCGGTCCGACCTGCGACGGCGACGATGTACTGTATCAACGCACGCGAGTCCTCCTACCGACCACGTTGCGAGCCGGTGATCGCGTTCGAATCCTCGACACCGGTGCCTATACCGCGAGCTATTCGTCGGTGTCATTCAATGGTTTTCCGCCCTTGACCGTTCATGTCTCGGGCGCTGAGCGAGAGTGAGTTTGCCCATGACGGCGGAATTCACCGGTTGGCATGTGCTGGCCGAGTTCGGTGGTGTCGACGCAGACCTCTGCGACGATCTCGAACGACTCGAATCGGCGTTGCGTGAGTCTCTGATCGCGGCGGGCGTCACCATCTGCGATGTCGTACACAAGAAGTTCGAACCGCAGGGGGTGACCGTCCTCGCGCTGTTGTCGGAGTCCCACGCCTCGATTCACACTTATCCGGAGTCCGGCGACATCTTCGTCGACGTGTTCACCTGCGGCAGCATCGGCGCCGGCGCGTCGAAAGCGGTCGAGCTACTGCGGGACGCGTTGGCTCCCAAGGATGTTCGCATGCAGGTCATCCGCAGGGGACACGGCAGCCAGCGGATCGAGGAACCGGTGGGCGCGGGCCTGACCCGCATCTGGGACCTGCACGAGGTGATCGTCGACACGCACACCCCGTTCCAGCACATGGTCATCGCGCGGACCGAGCAGGGCATCAGCCTGTTCTCCGACGACGACCGGCAGTCCACCGAGTTCTCCCAGCTCACCTACCACGAGGCGATGATGGTCCCCGCCTTCGTGCTGGCCGAGAAGCTGGACAAAGTGCTGATCATCGGCTCCGGCGAGGGTGTCGCCAGTCAGATGTCGGTCGCCGCGGGCGCCACCCACGTCGACCACGTCGATATCGACCAGCTCGAGGTGGAGCTGTGCGCCCGGCACCTGCCCTACGGCTACTCCAGCGACGAGCTGGCCGCCGCCGTCGAGGGCGATGGACCGATCAAGGTGCATTACGCCGACGGCTGGGACTTCCTGGCCACGGCCGCGCAGGCGGGCACCCGCTACGACGTCATCGTGATCGACCTGCCGGACGAGCGCGTCGAGGACGCGCAGCACAACCGGCTCTACGAGGCGGAGTTCCTGTCCCGATGTCGTGCGCTGCTCGCGCCCGGCGGGGTGCTGTGCGCACAGGCCGGCTGCGCGACCATGTGGCGCAACGAGACGCTGAAGCGGTCCTGGGAGCGTTTCCACGAGCAGTTCGGCACCGTCGTGCACTACGGCAGCGACGAGCACGAGTGGTCGTTCCTGTTCGGGCTGGTGGACACGGTCGACGATCCGGTCGGCGGGATGACCGATCGTCTGGCGCGGTTGCCCTACCGGCCCGAGACCATCGACGCGCGGGCGCTGGTGCGCGGCGCGATCGAACCGCACGCGCTGCGGGTCTAGGCCGAGGTACCCGAATGCGCCGGTCCCGATCGAGACCGGCGCATTCGGCGTTCGGTAGCGAAAGTTGGCACCGCAGTTCTCCTCCATCGAGCTGTAGAGGCCGTATCGAGATCTCGCGCGGCAGAGGGGAACGTAACGGTTCCGGTGCGACTTCCTGGTGACGAGTTCGGGTGCCATCGCTCGCACGCGGCCTGATGAACGCCCGAACCACCTGTTCGGCAGGGAATTCGTGGTTCAGGAGCGCTGCTGCTCGCGCCACCGCTCTACATCGACCCCGCCGACACCCCAATTCGACAGGGAGACTTCATCGATCACGACGTAGGTGCTCGCGGGCGCCTTGCCGAGCACGTCGTACAGCAGATCGGTGACGCCCTCGATCAGCCGCGCCTTCTGTTTGCGGGTCACGCCTTCGTCGGTGACCTTGATGTTCACGTACGGCATTTCAGGCCGCCCTTCCAGCGATGAACCCGCCGTCGACGGGGAGGATATGTCCGGTCGTGAATTCCGCATCGGCGAGATACAGCACAGCGGCCGTCGTTTCGGCGACTTCGCCGATGCGGTTGAGCAGTGCGAGCCCGGCGGAGGCCGGTTCGTCGCCGTCGCCGAACAGCGGCGTGCGGATGATGCCGGGGGCGACCGCGTTGACCCGGATGCCGTCGGCGGCGAGTTCGGCGGCCAGGCTGGTGGTCAGCGCGTGCACGCCGCCCTTGCTGACCAAAGCAGCCGTAGCGGGCAGCCCGGCGAGGGCATGGTCGATCAGAACGGTGCCGATATTGACGATGCTGCCGCCTCTCGCTTGCGTCAGGAATCGCCGCACCACGGCCTGCGTGGTGAAGTAGGTGCCTTTGAGGTTTCCGTTCAGATAGCCGTCCAGGTCTGCCTCGGTGACCTCGACGAACGGTTTGGCTCCGAAGATGCCCGCGTTGTTGACCAGCACGTCCACGCCGCCGAAACGCTCGACGGCGACGCCGACCAGGGTCTCTCCGGTAGCGGCCGCGCCGATATCGCCCGCCACCGTGGCCACTCGCTCCGGCGCGCCGAGCGCGGCGGCCACCTCCATCAGCTTCGCCTCGTCTCGCCCGTTGAGCACGACGTTGTCGCCGCGTTCCACGAATGCCCGTGCGATATCGCGGCCGATCCCACTGGAGGAACCGGTCACGATGACCGTCTTCGCCATCGCTTGTCCTTTCATATATACGACCGGTCGTCTTCGAATGATGGACCGAAGACCCCGGATCGGTGTGACGCTCTGATCAGGGCAGGAAGTAGTCGCCCAGCAGGCGATCCAGGCACTTGCGCAGTGGGCCGAGGGTGCGATCGATCTTCATCCTGATCACCGCCCCCTCCCAGGATTCGAGCAGCAGATCCGCCAGTTCGCCCGCCTCGATGTCGGCGCGGATCATGCCCAGGCGTTGCCCTTGCGCGAGTTGCTCGGCGATACGGTCGCGCCACGCGGCCCATGCCTTCGACAGCGCTTCCCGCAGCAGCTCACTGCCTTCCAGTTCACCGCCCAGGTTCGCGAGGAGGCAGCCGCCGGTGAAATCGGACGCGACGAAGTCGTCCATCAGCCGCCCGAAGAACGCCCGCAAACCGCTCACCGGGTCCGGCGCGCCGGCGAACGCCTCGGTCAGGTTGCGTTGGACACAGAGGGAGTGATGCTCGATGATCGCGCGCCCGAAACTCTCCTTGCTGTCGAAGTAGTTGTAGAACGAACCCTTCGGCACCCCGACCCGGTCGAGGATCTGTTTGATCCCGGTGCCGTGATAGCCGCTGGTCAGGAAACCCGCGGCACCCTCTTCGACCAGAAGCCGCCGAGTGTCTTCGCTGCGCCGAGGTCGTGCCATGCGTTGAATATACGACCGGTCGTCTTGGAATGGCAAGAGACAGCGGCCGTGCGCCTCACGCCGAGGGCCCCGGCCATCCCGGCCCGGCCGGATCCGGGAAACTCGCCGGGTCTCGGCGCCACCGCGCGGAGCGAGCGGCGAAATGCGCGAGATGCTCGGCGGCGAACCGCTCCCGCTGCCAGTCCGCCGGATCCGCCGCCACCGTCCAGACATAGGTCCACACCGGAACTTTCCGGTGCTCGACGCGCACTCGGCGCAGGTCGTACTCGTCGTCCTCGAACGCGTCGAGGATCGTCCACTCCGCCGCGGTGAGACCGCTCAGCACCGCACCGCGGGTGCGTCCGAGGGGTGCGGCGACCAGCCCCGGGTAGATCCGCCGCGGCAGCGCGGCGGCGCGCCAACCGGTCAGCTCGGCCGGTTCGCTCGGCGGGACTCGTCCGAGCAGCGTCTTCAGCACTTCGGGAAACTGCAGCGTGCCGTAGACGAACAGCGCGTCATCCCGTCCGGACAGGCGGCCCAGCCGCCCGTCGCCCCACGCCGCCGATGCCACTTCACACCTCCTCTCACCCGGCTCGACGCGCTCCCACGGACGGCGCGGCTACATCGGCCGCTGAGCGCGGACGATGGCGGCCAGATATTCGTAATCATCGGCCCGAGCAGTGGAAGTACGGAAGACCAGGCCGATGGTACGGCCGGGGGCGGGGGCGCCGAAGTGCGCGACATCCAATGTGCCGCGCGCGGTTTCCGCCGCGACGGCCATCTGCGGGATCAGCGTCACGCCGAGTCCACCGGCGACGCACTGCACCACCGTGGACAGGGACGCGGCCCGGGTATCACCGACGGCGGCAGGGTGCACGTCGGCCGAGCGGCAGGCCTCCAATGTCTGGTCGCGCAGGCAGTGCCCCTCGTCAAGCAACAGCAGCGGCTGGGCGTCCAGCACCTCCGCCGCGAGATCGGTGCGCCCGGCCAGCTCGTGACCGCGCGGCGTGACCAGCACGAATTCCTCGGTGTAGAGCGGGATCTCGACCAGGCCCGGCATCTCGGTGGGCACCGCCAGCAGCGCGACGTCCAGCACACCGGTGCGCAGGCCGTCCAGCAACCGGGCGGTCTGATCCTCGACGATCTGCGGACGCAGCTCGGGTAGCCGCTTGCGCAGTTCCGGCAGCAACCCGGGCAGCACATAAGGGGCGACCGTCGGGATGATGCCCATCCGCAGCGTGCCGCCGAGTCCGTCGCCGGTGGCCGAGGCGACGAAGCGGTCGGCGGCCTCCAGCGTCGCCATCGCCTTGGGCAGCAAGCGCATCCCCGCGGCGGTCACCAGCACCCGGCGGGTGCTCCGTTCGATCAACTGGAGCCCGAGCCCATGTTCCAGAGCGGCGAGCGCCTGCGATAACGTGGGCTGACTCACACCGAGGCGCGCGGCCGCGGTGCCGAAATGGCGGTATTCCGCGATCGCCACGAACGCACGCAGCTGTGACAGGGTGGGCTGATAAGTCTGATCAGTCACGCCTATCAGTGTAGTGCGACTGATCACCTTTACCTTTTACGCGCCCTTGGGCAAGATCGCCGGTGAGCTTTTCCACCGGCGGTGTGAGTGCCGGGCCCGAGGCGGTGGCTCGTGTAACCGCAACGGCCCCGCAATACCGCAGAACACAGTTGGCAACCAACCTGACGAGGAGACGAGCATGGCCCTGCTGACCATCGGCGACCAATTCCCGGCATACAACCTCACCGCGGTCATCGGCGGTGATCTGTCGAAGGTCGACGCTCAGCAGCCTGACGACTACTTCACCCGGATCACCAGCGACGACCACGCGGGCAAGTGGCGGATCGTCTTCTTCTGGCCCAAGGACTTCACCTTCGTGTGCCCGACCGAGATCGCCGCGTTCGGCAAGCTCAACGACGAATTCGAGGACCGGGACGCGCAGGTGCTCGGCGCCTCGGTGGACAACGAGTTCGTGCACTTCCAGTGGCGCGCTCAGCACGAGGATCTCAAGACCCTCCCCTTCCCCATGCTCTCGGACCTCAAGCGTGAACTGGCCACCGCCACCGGCGTGCTCAACGCCGACGGCGTCGCCGACCGCGCCACCTTCATCATCGACCCGAACAACGAGATCCAGTTCGTCTCCGTCACCGCGGGTTCCGTGGGCCGCAACGTCGACGAGGTGCTGCGCGTGCTGGACGCTCTGCAGTCCGACGAGCTGTGCGCCTGCAACTGGAAGAAGGGCGATCCGACCATCAACGCCGGTGAACTTCTGGCCGCCAGCGTCTGAAATACCCCTTCGCACCCGGGATTTCGGGTACGCCCGCCCACATCACCGAGAAACGACCCGGTCCCCGTACGGGGCCGCATCGAGTAGAGGAATCGCCGAATGAGCATTGAGAACCTGAAGAACTCCCTTCCCGAGTACGCCAAGGACCTCAAGCTCAACTTGTCATCCATCGCGCGCACCACCGTGCTGAACGAGCAGCAGCTGTGGGGCACCCTGCTGGCGTCGGCGGCCGCGACCCGGTCGACGACCACGCTGCGCGAGATCGCCGAGGA
Organism: Nocardia exalbida NBRC 100660; assembly: GCF_000308575.1. Classification (GTDB taxonomy): domain Bacteria; phylum Actinomycetota; class Actinomycetes; order Mycobacteriales; family Mycobacteriaceae; genus Nocardia; species Nocardia exalbida. The sequence goes on from NZ_BAFZ01000077.1 coordinate 53,999, forward strand.
AGCCGCCGACGTGCTGTCGGCGGAGGCGTACAACGCCGCACTCGGCGCCGCCTCGATCATGGGGATGAACAACGTGTTCTACCGGGGCAAGGCGTTCCTCGGCGGCCGCTACGACGACCTGCGGGCAGGACTGCGCATGCAGATCATCGGTGCGCCCGGCGTCGACAAGGCCGACTTCGAACTCTGGTCGTTCGCGGTCTCCTCGATCAACGGTTGCGCGCACTGCCTCGAGGCGCACGAGCACACTCTGCGCGAAGCGGGCGTCTCGCGCGAGGTGATCTTCGAATCGCTGCGCGCCGCCGCCATCGTGGCCGGTGTCGGCCAGGCGGTGCAATCGACCGAGTCGCTCAGCACGGCCGCGATCTGATTTCGCTCGAAAAGAGGTCCCTGTCCTGCGACGGGGGCCTCTTTCGCGTTCCCGATGTGGTCCGGCCGACAGCCTCCCGCGGGGGCACACGGGTAGGCTCGTCGACCATGAGCACACAGGTTGATGTGGTGCGAGTGTTCACCGACGCGGCCGGGCGCTTCGGCAACGAGCTTGGTATCGCGCGGGCGGCCGACGTGGCCGCGGCCGATCGGCAGGCGCTGGCGGCCAAAGCCGGCTACAGCGAGACCGTGGTGGTCGAGGAGCCGGTCGACGGCACGGTCGCGGTGCGGATCTACACCCCCACGGTGGAGCTCCCGTTCGCGGGACACCCCTCGGTGGGGACCGCGTGGTGGTTCGCGTCCCAGGGCATCCCCGTGCGGACCCTGGCTGTGCCCGCGGGCCCGGTGGCGGTGGAACTCACCGAGGGATTGACCTGGATCACCGCTCGCGGCGAGTGGGCTCCCCCGTTCACCTTCCATCAGCTGGAGGACGCCGAGGTGCTGGCCACCCTGCGCCCGGAGGAGTTTCCCGGCGGCCCGCACTACCTGTGGGCATGGACCGACGAACATCGCGCCGTCCTGCGCTCGCGTATGTTCGCGCCGACCATGGGGATCTCCGAGGACGAGGCGACCGGAGCGGCGGCCGTCGCGTTGACGGCGTTGCTGCGCAAAGGCCTGATCATCACCCAGGGCAAAGGCTCGCAATTGTTCACCCGGTGGGACTCCGACGGCTGGGTGCACCTGGGTGGCCGAGTCGTCGGCGACCAACCGGTGGAGATCTAGATCCCACTCAGGGCAGCGTGACGCCCACGATCGGGTCGCCGCTCGGTACGTCGGAACCACCGTCGGGTTCGACGCTCACCGCGAGGATCTCGCCGGAGCGGAAGCCGGTGACGAACGGCCGATCGGTCGAGGGCAGGTCGCTCAGCACCCCGGCCGAGCGGGCTTGCCCATCGGAGCCGACCAACCACATCTGATACACCCGGCCCGAAGGCGGCGGCGCGACCCGGTCGAACACGACGACCGCACGCCCGAGTTCGGGCGAGGCGTCGACGACGAGCACACCGCCACCGGCGAACGAGCCGTTCACCGTCCGCACACCCGGGTGCACCTGTACCTGGTCGGCGGCGGCCGGATCGGACGGCGAGCCGATGAACTGCGCGGTCAGCATGCTTGCACCGAACACCAGGCTCGCGACGGCCGCGATCGGCACCGCCCAGCGCAGCGGCCGCCGCCGCCACGCGGAGAGACGCGTGGTGGAGGGCCCGGGGGGCTCGTCGGGCAGCGCGGCCAGGATGCGGCGCTCCAGCTCCGGCGGCGGCGCGAACTCGTCGAGCACGGCGAGCCGCCCCATGACGTCGCGCACCTGCCAGACGGTGTCGGAGAATGCCCGCCGCACGTCCGGGTCCGCGGCCGCGAGGCGGGCATCGATATGCCTGCGCTCGATATCGGCGACCGCGTCCAGCGCGCACGGGTAGGCGAGGTCGATGAGGTCGGCCTCCGACCGTGGCGAGGCGTCAACCATCGGTGCGTTCCCCGGACAAACACTTCTCCAATCTCTTCAGCCCGTCGCGGATGCGGGTCTTGATCGTGGGCAACGGCACCGAGAGGTGATCGGCGACCTCCCGATACGTCCACCCGCTGTAATACGCCAGCGCGATCGCCTCACGCTGGGTGGGAGTCAGGTTCTGCAAGCAGCCTGCCACCTGTTGCTCTTCGATGCGCTGGGTGACCGATTCCGCGACGACGTCGTGGTCGCGGCCCAGATGCTCGTGCGCGTAGACCAGGTCCCGGCTGGTGGCCGAACTCTCCGCGCGGACCCGATCCACCGCTCGGCGATGAGCCAGCATCATCAGCCAGCCGACCGGACTGGCCAGCGAGGCGTCGTAGCGGTCGGCCATCGACCACACCTGCAGGTAGACCTCCTGGGTAACCTCCTCGGCGGCGGCGTGACTGCGCAGGATCCGCACGGTCAGCCCGAACACCCGCGGGCTGGTGACCTGATAGAACTCGGTGAACGCGGCACGATCGCCGGTGCCGGTAGCGGCGAGCAGCGCCGCGAGCTCACGGTTCGCCCGGGTGGCCTCGGATCGGTCGTAACCGGTCGGCAGCGGGCACGCGAACTCCGGCCCATCGGCATCCTCTTTCGCGTGGGCCGCGGCGCCCGATCGGTGGGGTGAAGCAGAACCGTGTTCGTTGCTCATCGCCGAATCCCGTGCCTGCATGCACAGGGGTTCGGTATGCGGGTGGACCCGGATTGGTCGCGGTCACCGAATGATCACGGCCACCAGCATGTAAGCGGTGCCGGCGTCCATCACCACGTGCGGCACCGCCGCCCACGGTTTCGCGGGTCCGGTGAGGGCGGCGACGCAACCGCCGGAACGCGCGAGCAACCTCAGCGGGCCCGACGGCCGCGCATGCGCCCAGCCGATGCAGGCGGCGACCGCGACCAGGAGTGCGTCGAGGAGGAACAGCGCGGCAAGACCGAGCGCGGGCCCCACGGCCGGGCCGCCCGCGTGGCCGGAGGCGGTGTGCCCGGACATCGCGTAGAGCATCGCCGCGGCGGCGGCGATGTGGTAGCCGAGCGGGACCAAGCGGTCGATCGGCAGCGCCCGCCCCTGGGTGGCGTGCTCGGCGGCGCGCAGCATCAACAGCCCGGCGAAGACCACGGCCATCGCCGTCAGCACGCCGCGCAACGCGTGCGGGCTCGCGCCCGAGGGGAACACCAGCATGCCGAGCATGACCAGGCACATCACCAGATGGGCCGCGTCGGACTCGGAATGCCCGGCTGCGGCATCCCGGGCGGAGGAAGAATCCGGCGACGCGTCGACGGGATCGGCGGACGGCACCGCAGGCGCCGCCACCCGCGACAGCACGATCACCGCGGCGACCACGAACGCCGCCACCGCCGCCCACCGCAACGCGGCATACTCCTGCACGAACTCCGCCACACCCCACCACCTCTCAGCACGGCGACCACGGTCGTCGCCCTCCCATGCTCGCATCCCGAAGGGGTGGAGGTGCCCCGTTTCGATTCGCCCCCCTCGCTGACGGCCGCCGCTGCGGCAATCGACCAGTATTCCGCACCGAGAGCGATACTTCCGGCAGCGCCCGGCCGAGACAGCATGGGCCGCAGTCCGTTACGGCGACGAGATGAGGCGATCACTTCGAGGCACGGCCCGGTGGACGTTCCTGAGGAGGCTCGCATGCACCACGACCGGGGCAGCGCGAGCGTGCCCGGCCACCCGCGAGGATGGACTCATGTACGACCAGACCGATCAGTGCGCTGCCACGATCGGGCGCGATGGTTTGCGCATCGTCGTCGACGACCCGACCGGCTCGGCGATCGCGGCGCTACTCACCGAGCATCTCGCCGACATGGCCGCCCACTCGCCGATCGAGAGCGTGCACGCGTTGGACATCACGGCACTGCGTCATCCGGATATCACGTTCTGGACCGGGTGGGACGGTGCGGCCCTGGCCGGGTGCGCCGCGCTGAAGCACCTCGACGACGGCCACGCCGAGATCAAGTCCATGCGCACCGCGTCGACCCATCGAGGTCGCGGCATCGCTACCACCTTGCTGCGCCATGTCATCACCGAGGCCACCGCGCGCCGCTACCGGCGTCTCAGCCTCGAAACAGGCGCGCGGGACTTCTTCCGGCCCGCCCGCCGCCTGTACACCGCCCACGGCTTCGGCCACTGCCCGCCGTTCGGCGACTACCGTCCCGATCCGCACAGCGTCTTCATGACCCGCGCGCTCTGAGATCGGGTCCGATGCAAGGCTCCGATCACCGACGCGGGCGAATCACCCATCGTTCAACGCGCGGGTGAATCCGTCGACGAGTGCGGCGATCTGGTCGTCGGTCATGATGAACGCCGGGGAGATCTGCATGGCCCCCTGCCCCGCGGCGCGACTGGAGATCCCGTGCGCGCGCAGTGTCCCGACCAGCGGCAACCCTTCGGTGGGGTCGGCCAGCTGGATGGCCGCGACGGCGCCGAACCCGCTGCGCACCTCGGCGACCCTGGGATGTCCGGCGAGCACCGACAGCTGCTCGTGCAGGCTCGCTTCCACGCGCAGGGCGGCCTCGAGCAGGCCTTCGCGCTCGATGATGTCGAGATTCGCCAGCGCGGCGGCCGCCGCGCCCGCGTGACCGCCGTAGGTGTAGCCGTGCCGCCACCAGACGCCGCCACCGAAGAACGGCTCCGCCACGCGCGGGGCGGCGAAGACCGCGCCCATCGGGAGATAGCCGGAGGTCAGTCCCTTCGCGGTGGTCATCAGGTCGGGTTCGAGCCCGAACCGGGACGAGGCGAACCACGCTCCGCCGATGCGGCCGAAACCGGTCACCACCTCGTCGGCGACGAACAGGATGTCGTGGTCGCGGCAGATGCGCCGGACTTCGGCGAGATAGCCCGCAGGCGGCGGATACACACCGCCCGCGCCGATGACCGGTTCGCAGAAGAACGCGGCGATCCGTTCGGCGCCGACCTCCTCGATCAGCGCGAGCAGGGCTTTCGCGTCGTCCCACTCGACGGTCCGCGCCGCGGGCATCAGTTCGCCGTAGCCCTCCCGATTGCCAGGGAGACCCGCGAGCGCCGTACCCGCCACGTGCATGCCGTGATAGGCCATTCGCCGCCCGACCACGATCGTCTTACCCGGCTGCCCGAGTTCGTGCCAGTAGCGGCGGGCGAGCTTGGTCGCGGTGTCGACGGAGTCGGAGCCACCCGAGGTGAAGAAGATCTTGCTGCCCGGCACCGGGGCGAGGCCGGCGAGCCGCTCGGCGAGTTCCTGGGTGGCGGGCTCGGTGATGTCGCCGAAATTGGAGTAGTGCGCGATCGTGCGCAGCTGGGCGGCCACCGCGTCGGCGATCTCGCCGCGCCCGTGTCCCACGTTGGCGAACCACAGGCCCGCGGTCGCGTCTAGGTACCGATTGCCCGCCTGATCGAAGACGTAGACGCCGTCTCCGCGAGCGACCACGAACGCTCCGTCCCGCTCGACGGCGCCCATGTCGGCAAAGCCATGCCATAGCGCGTTCATGTCTCCACCTTTACCGGTTCCCCTGGCGTGGTCCACTCCCGGCCGCCAGGGCGCCGTGCACAGCGCAAGACGGCGCCGATCCGGGACGCCGCCGCAGCCCGTCGACCGTGACGAACGACCACCGGCGATGCCGGGCCCGCATCCTCGGTCCTCGTCCGGTCCCGCGTATCGGCGCATGTCACCGGCCGGGGACGGGGCTTCGGTTCGCACTCGGCTACCGGCCGCGGTGCCTGGTGGAAAAATCCGCTGGCGGATTTCGCTAGGCTGGTCGATGCAATGACCAGGACAGCCGCCACCGACTCCCGCGAACTTCGCACCCGCTTGGCGAACCTCTCCCTTCGCGACGAACACCGGTTGCGGCGCAGGCTCGACAAAGCGCGCGGCGGCGACCTGGGCGGGGTGGAAGCCGAGATCGCGGCCGCCGAACTGCGGGTCGAAGCGCGGCGCGCGGCGGTGCCGGAGATCCGCTATCCGGAGCAGCTACCGGTCACCGCCCGCCGCGAGGACATCGCCGCCGCCATCGCCGAGCACCAGGTGGTGATCGTCGCGGGCGAGACCGGCTCCGGCAAGACCACCCAGATCCCGAAGATCTGCCTCGAACTCGGCCGCGGCATCCGCGGCACGATCGGCCACACCCAGCCCCGCAGGCTCGCCGCGCGCACCGTCGCCGAGCGGATCGCCGAGGAGCTGGGCACCGAACTCGGTGACGTCGTCGGCTACACGGTGCGGTTCACCGACCACGCCTCCGAGCACACCCTGATCAAGCTGATGACCGACGGCATCCTGCTCGCCGAGATCCAGCGCGACCGGCTGCTGCGCCGCTACGACACGATCATCATCGACGAGGCGCACGAACGCAGCCTCAATATCGACTTCCTGCTCGGCTACCTGAAGCAACTGCTGCCGCGCAGGCCCGATCTCAAGGTGATCATCACCTCGGCGACCATCGATCCCGAGCTGTTCGCCCGGCATTTCGCGGACGAGGAAGGCACTCCCGCACCGATCGTCGAAGTCTCCGGACGCTCGTATCCGGTGGAGATCCGCTACCGGCCGCTCTCGCTGGAACTTCCGGGCGCCGCCGGAGACGAGGACGACGAGGACACCCGCATCGTCGACCGGGACCCGGTGGACGCGATCGGCGACGCGGTGACGGAGCTGTTCGCCGCGGGTGACGGCGACGTGCTGGTGTTCTTGTCCGGTGAACGCGAGATCCGCGACACCGCGGACGCGCTGCGTGATCTGAAGCTGCCGCGCACCGAGATCCTCCCGCTGTACGCCCGGCTGTCGGCCGCCGAGCAGCACCGCGTGTTCGCCCCGCACACCGGGCGCCGGGTGGTGCTGGCGACGAATGTCGCGGAGACTTCGCTCACAGTGCCGGGCATCCGGTATGTCGTCGACCCGGGCACGGCGCGGATCTCGCGCTATTCCATGCGGACCAAAGTGCAGCGGTTGCCGATCGAACCGGTGTCCCAGGCATCGGCGCGGCAGCGCTCCGGGCGGTGCGGTCGCGTCGCCGACGGCATCTGCATCCGGCTGTATTCGGAGGACGACTTCGAATCCCGGCCCGTCTTCACCGATCCGGAGATCCTGCGTACGAACCTGGCCGCGGTCATCCTGCAGATGACCGCGCTCGGCCTCGGCGACATCGAGAACTTCCCGTTCGTGGAGCCACCGGACCGCCGCGCCATCCGCGACGGCATCGCCCTGCTCGAAGAGCTCGGCGCCCTCGCGCGCCGGGACGGAAAGTCCCGGACGGACGGCGACGGCGCGACCGCCCTGACGCTGACCCCGATCGGCCGCGACATGGCGCAGCTGCCGGTCGACCCCCGCATGGCGCGGATGCTGGTGGAGGCCCAACACACCGGTTGCCTGGCCGACGTGCTGGTCATCGTCGCGGCGCTGTCGATCCAGGATGTCCGGGAACGGCCCGCCGAGCAGCAGCAGGCAGCCGACACCAAACACGCGCGCTTCACGGTCGAGGGTTCCGACTTCCTGGCCTACCTGCGGCTGTGGGACTACCTCGGCGGCCAGCGCAAATCGTTGTCGTCCAATCAGTTCCGGCGGCTGTGCCGGGAGGAGTTCCTGCACTACCTGCGGATCCGGGAGTGGCAGGACCTGCACGGGCAGCTGCGCACGATCACCAAGGGCCTCGGATGGTCGGCGCGGGCACAGGACTCGGCGAGCCCGGCGGAACCGGACCGAACCGAGGCGGCCGCACCGGACGGCAAGCAGGGCAACCGATCACGCCGCAGCCGGTCCACGCGCGGGGGCGACGGGCGCCCCGGCGCCGAACGTGGCCGGGGCGCCACCGCGGCGATCGTCGCGGACAACGACGGACTCCCCTGGGATTCCACCGCCATCCACCAAGCGCTGCTGGCGGGCATGCTGTCGCACATCGGCGTCAGGGAAGCGGAATCCCGGGAATTCCTCGGCGCGCGCAACGCCAAGTTCATGATCTTCCCCGGCTCGTCGCTGGCGAAGAAGCCGCCGCGCTGGGTGATGGCCGCCGAACTGGTCGAGACCTCACGGCTGTGGGGCCGGATGGCCGCGAAGATCGAGCCCGAATGGGCCGAGCGGCTCGCGGGCGACCTCGTCAAACGCGTCTACTCCGAGCCGCACTGGTCGGCCAAGCGGGGCGCGGCGCGCGCCTACGAACGTGTCACGCTGTATGGGATTCCGCTGGTCACCGGCAGGCCGGTGGACTACGGCCGGATCGACCCGGAGTTGTCGCGGGAGTTGTTCATCCGGCACGCCCTGGTGCAGGGCGAGTGGCAGACCCGCCACGAGTTCTTCCACCGTAATCGCGCGCTGCTCGACGATGTGGCCGACCTGGAGCATCGTGCCCGCCGCCGGGACATCCTGGTCGACGACGAGGTGCTGTTCGCGTTCTACGACGAACGCCTGCCCGCCGACATCGTCTCGGTGCGTCATTTCGACAGCTGGTGGCGCACCGCACGCCGGACAGACCCCGAGCTGCTGGATTTCTCCACCTCCACCGTGGTCAACGAAGGCGCGGCCGCACTGGACCCGGCGGCTTTCCCGGACTCCTGGCGCCAAGGCGAACTCGCCTTCCCGCTCTCCTACCAGTTCGAGCCGGGCAACGAGGAAGACGGCGTCACCGTACGGATCCCGGTGGAACAGCTCGCCCACGTCCGCGCCGTCGGCTTCGATTGGCTGGTGCCGGGCATGCGCGACGAACTGGCCGCCGCTCTGATCAAGACGTTGCCGAAGACATTGCGACGCAGCGTCGTCCCCGCACCCGACTTCGCGGCCGCCGCCCTGGCGGCGCTGACCCCGCGGGCGGAGCCGCTGCGGGCCGGGCTGGCGCGCGAGTTGTCCCGGCTGGGTTCGGTGTCGATCGCCCCCACCGACTTCGACGTCTCCGCACTGCCCGACCACCTGCGCATGACTTTCGCGGCCATCGGCGACGACGGCGCCGTGCTCGCCCGGGACAAGAGTCTCGCCGCGCTGAAAACCCGCCTGGCCGAGCAGGTTTCCGCCTCCGTCGCCCGGGCCACCGCGGGAGCCGAACGCCCGCCTGCCACGGTGTGGACCTCCGAATCGCTCGGCACCCTCGCGCCGACGGTGCGGCGCGAGGTGGCGGGGCAGACCGTCACCGGATACCCGGCGCTCGTCGCCGAAGGCGACGGCGTGGCGGTCCGGGTGCTCAGCTCCCCCGCGGAGCAGGCCGCCGCCATGCGCCTCGGCACCAGAGCGCTGCTGCTGCACACGCTGCCCGCTTCGGCCCGTAGCTCCACCGCGGGCCTGTCGCCCGCGGATCGCCTTGCGCTGAGCCAGAATCCGTACGGCTCGCTGGAGGCGCTGCTCGACGACTGCCGCGCGGCTGCCGCCGACGAACTGCTCGTGGCCGCCGGCGGGCCGGTGCACGACCCGGCGGAGTTCGACGCGCTCGTCGCCCGGATCCGTCCGGATTTCGCCGCCACCGTCGCTCGTTACGTGCGCCTGGTCGTGCCGGTGCTCGCGGGCGCCCACCAGGTTTCGGTGGCGCTGGCGCGAACGAGCGAGCGCGACATCGCCGAAGACGTCCGTCATCAGCTCGACGATCTGGTGTTCCGCGGCTTCGTGTCCGAAACGGGCGCGGCCAGGCTGCGTGAGCTGCCGCGCTACCTCCAGGCGGCGGTGGCGCGACTGGAGGCGTTGCCCGGCTCGGCCGTTCGCGATCGGCAAGGCATGGCCGAACTCGATCGGGTGCTCGCCGCCTATGACCGCTTGGTAGCGTCGCTCCCGCAGAGCCGCAGGCATGCGCCCGCGGTCACCGAGATCTGGTGGATGATCGAGGAATTCCGCGTCAGCCTGTTCGCGCAGAAGCTCGGTACCCCGTTCCCGGTGTCGGCCAAGCGGATCGAGAAGGCGATCGCCGCGGTGCGGCGCTGAGTCAGTCGGCGGCCGACAGCGCTTCGGCGCGCGCCTGGCGCATCTCCCGGATCTCGCGTTCGAAGTCCTCGGCCGAGGTGAACGACCGGTAGACCGAAGCGAACCGCAGGTAGGCCACCTCGTCGAGATCGCGCAGCGGGCCCAGGATGGCCAGCCCCACCTCGTGACTGGGCACCTCGGGAGATCCCTTGGCGCGCACCGCGTCCTCCACTTGCTGCGCCAGCAGGTTCAGCGCGTCGTCGTCGACTTCACGACCTTGGCAGGCCCGGCGCACACCCCGGATGACCTTTTCGCGACTGAACGGCTCGGTGACGCCGCTCCGCTTGACCACCGACAGGATGGCGGTCTCCACGGTGGTGAACCGCCGCCCACACTGCGGGCAGGCGCGACGCCGGCGGATGGCCGCGCCTTCGTCGGCCTCGCGCGAGTCCACCACCCGGGAGTCGGGGTGTCGGCAGTACGGGCAATGCATCCGAGAAATCCTTCGTCGATGCGCGTGCTCGCGTCCGGACCGGGCACCGATCGGGCGATCGGTCCGGCGAGCCCGTGTACAGAGGTCTATACCCCGGCACCAGACATTCCTCGTGCGACACGCGGAATACCTGCATAACACTTCGAGGATACCCGGCCGGGTTCCCGATTTGCCGCACTCACCCCCGCTGCCGGACGCGGCTTCCTCATCCGGCGATCTGCCAGTGCGCGGTCAAGTCGGCGAGGAGGTCCGGCAATCGGGCGGCGAGGCGGCCACGGGCCAGCTTGCCCCAGAACGCCTCGCCGAGGACGGCGCCGGCCACGGCGGGGTCGGTCTCCATATCGATATGGCGGGGCACCAGGTCACCGGTGATGTAGTGCCAGCGCGTCTCGCGGTCGGCCCAGTTGAAGCCGGGCAACGGCACACGGAGCGTGACGCTGCGGCCACCTACCTCGGCGCCGACGACCGTGGGGGCGAACACGCCGGGCGCGCGGACGCCCGGCACTCCGGGTTTGCCCGCGATGGTGCTGACATAGGTGAGCACGCGGCCGATCGGCGCCCGGCCCGCCGACGTCTCGTCCCACTGGTCGGCGACGACGTGGTTCTGTTCCCGATCGGTCATCCGGATCAGCGCGTCGATGTAACCGTCCCTGGTGCCCGAGGCGATCGACTGCCACGCGGTGTGGATGTCGTCGTCGAGCACACCCGCCGCGTACATCTCGTCGATCCCGCGCATGCCCAGCGCGACGTAGGCTTCGTGCATCGGCACCAGATCCGTGAAGATGTGCTTCTGCATGATCATCAGGCGGGTCTGATACCACGCGACGTCCGCGGCGCTCAGGCGGGAGCCCTCGGTGGCGAGCAGCCGGATGTCCTCCGGCAGCGCCCGCGTCAATTCCGGCGGGGTCGCGCTCAGCAGATCGGCGACCGCGTCGCCGAGCCGATGGATGCCGGGCACGTCCAGGACCACGCCCACATCGCCCATGTCGAAGAATCCGGAGGCGAACGATCCGCCCGCGATGCCGGCCAGCCCCGCCCAGTAGAACTCCGGGTGGCGGGTGGCCAGCCGCAGATAGTTGACGTAGACCTGGTTGAACGTGCGTTCGTTCGCGCGCGGGCCCTGCCCGGGATCCCAGGCCGCCAGATCGATATCGGCGTTCCCGGCGGCGATCACCAGCCAGTACTGGTGCAGCAGTGTCGCGTAGCGGCGCGGCGCCACACCGTCGGCCCGGGCCTGCCGCAACGCCTCGGCCAGATCCGATTCGTGCAGTGGCAGAGCGGGACCGAGTCCGCCCGCCCCCGCACCGTCAGCGTTGACGGAGGGCAGGTCCAGATAAGGCGCGTACGCGGGTTCCGCCCGGGCGATCGATGCTGCGCCGAGTCCGAGGACCAGACAGAGGGACAAGGCGGCCGCGCGGAGCAAGACGCGAACCGAGCGGCCTGCGCTGAGGAGTGTCATGTGCTGAAAAGTCCCGACATCGTTCGGGCGGTATTGCCCGGATCACGTTTTCAGCACGGTAGCAACACGTTCTAGTTTGTCGATCAACAATTCCGGCCGCCCAGCGTGGCCGAATTCCCTTCCGCTCAGCGCGAAATGCCGCCCACCGGCGCACCCGGGCCGTCCACCACCGCCGGTACCGGCCGACCGGCATCACCGCCCCACCCGCCCGCCCGTACATGCGCCAGGGCGATCAGCCCCGCCACCACCAAGGCGGTGACCAGCGCGGTGACGGCGAGGACGGCGAACCCGATCTGCGCTTGCTCGACCCGGCGCATCGGGTGTTCACCATGAGCACGCCCCCGCGCGAGCGGCCGCGAACCCCGGTCGTAGGCGACCGCACCGGCGCGGGGACGGGCGCCGGGCGGGCGCCGATCGGCCGCGGATCGGTGCGCAGGCGTCAGCGCGCGGGCACGCGCACCATCACACAGCAAGCGCCGGGCGGTCTCGTAGCCGAGATCGTCCCGATCGGGATCGGCGGGGCGCTCGGGTTGCGCGACCGCCGAGCCGAGAGAAGGGGTGACATCGCTGATCGCAGTGCTCATCGGACAAACCTCCGTGGTAGGTGCTCCGTCGGCGTTCGAGCTGTTCGAACACGTGTTCAGCTGTTATTCGCTCATGTGTTCGAAGAACTGGTGTTCGATTTCTACCACGCGTCGCCGACAAAGTCAGCAGGAACACCCGACATACGTCGAACAGATGTTTGATCCAGCGGCGTGACCGGACTAGATTCGAAGAACCGAAGACACGGACAGGCCATGAGGACACATGCCGGGCACCGACCGGCCTGGCACAGCAGGAAAGGGCGGTTGCGGTGAGGCAGACGGACGACACGGGTGACGAGAGCGGCGCCGACGCGGCGAGTAGCGGAGCGGATCTCACCGTGCGTCAGCGCAAAGTGCTGGAGGTGATCCGCTCCTCGGTGAGCGAGCGCGGCTACCCGCCGAGCATCCGGGAGATCGGTGACGCCGTCGGCCTCACGTCCACCTCGTCGGTCGCCCATCAGCTGCGCGCCCTGGAGCGCAAGGGCTACCTGCGCCGCGATCCGAATCGGCCACGCGCCGTGGACGTCCGGGGTCTGGACGAGGTGGTGCGGTCGGTGACCAGCCTGCCCGCCGCGGCGGTCGACGACGGTGAGATCACCGTCGACGTCGATCGTCCCGTCCCCACGTTCGTCCCGGTGCTCGGTCGCATCGCCGCCGGTGGCCCGATCCTGGCCGAGCAGGCCGTGGAGGACGTCTTCCCGCTGCCGCGCGAGCTGGTCGGCGACGGTTCGCTGTTCCTGCTGAAGGTGGTCGGGCAGTCCATGATCGACGCGGCGATCTGCGACGGCGACTGGGTGGTCGTGCGACAGCAGAACGTCGCCGACAACGGCGACATCGTCGCGGCGATGATCGACGGGGAGGCCACGGTGAAGACCTTCAAGCGCACCGGCAAGGACGTCTGGCTGATGCCGCACAACCCCGTCTTCGAGCCGATTCCCGGTAACGACGCCCAGATTCTCGGCAAGGTCGTCACGGTCATCCGCAAGATCTGACGGTTCCATAGGAACGACGAACGCCGACTGTGCGCTGATGCGCGCTGTCGGCGTTCGCCGAACAGCACGAGGCGCGGCACTCACAGCTGATTGCCAGCTGACGCGCAGGCGATTCACCAGGACGCTTGCAAAGCTCCAGCGGTGACAGCGATCCCCGCCGCGGCCGCGGTGCCCGATGCGAATCCGATTGCCACCCGCGCCGGATCGGCCGGCTTACCGCCCGCGCGCGGGTGGGAGCGCGCGGGGCTGTCCCTCCTGCTGATCGGGACCGCGGTCGCGTATCTGTGGCACATCACGGTCAACGGGATGGGCAACGACTTCTATGCCGCGGCAGCCTGGTCCGGTGCACGGAACTGGAAGGCGGTGCTGTTCGGTTCCCTTGATCCGGGCAACTTCATCACCGTGGACAAGCCGCCGGTGTCGCAATGGGTAATGGGCGTATCCGGGCAGCTGTTCGGATTCGGCAGCGCGAGCATGCTGGTGCCGCAGGCGCTGATGGCCGTGGCCGCGGTGGCATTGCTGTACGCGATGGTCACCGAGGCGACCGCCAACCGGGCCGCCGGTCTGCTGGCCGGAGCCGTTCTGGCGGCAACCCCGGTGGTGGCGCTGATGTTTCGATTCAACAACCCGGATGCCGTGATGGTGCTGCTGATGACCGCGGGCGCGTACTGCACGCTCCGGGCGGCGCGGCAGGCGAGCCCGCGCTGGCTGATACTGGCGGGCGTCGCGCTCGGATTCGCGTTCCTGGCGAAGATGCTCGAAGGGCTCATGGTGCTGCCCGCCTTGGCGCTCACCTATCTGATCGTCGCGCCGACCTCGGCGCGAAAGCGCCTGCTGCACTTGTCGGCCGCCGCGGCGGCACTGATCGTCTCCTCGGGCTGGTATGTCCTGCTGACGGTCCTGTGGCCCGCCACCGCGCGGCCCTACCTGGCGGGCTCGACGAACAACACCTTCATGGATCTGGTGCTGGGCTACAACGGGTTCGCTCGTTTCCTGGGGCACAATCACCGTGGCGGCGACCGGTTCGCGCTGCCGCCCGGATACGAGATGCCACCGGCCGCCAGTCATCCCGGTGGCGGGTTCGCCGGATCGAGCGGACCGAGTCCGGCTCGCCTGTTCAGCGGCGAGATCGGATTCGAGATCTCCTGGCTGCTTCCTGCTGCCCTGCTCGCCTTCGTGCTGGTGCTCGTCTCCCGCGGGCGGGCGCCTCGCACCGACCCGATCCGTGCGGCCGCATTGGCTTTCGGGTTGTGGCTGATCGTCGACGGCGTCGCGTTCACCGTGATGCGCGGCGGCATGCATGCCTACTACACGCTGGCGATCGGGCCCGCCGTGGCCGGGATGTTCGCGATCGGGGTGGCCGAGATGTGGCGGCGGCGGTCCGCGGCGTTCGGCCGAGTCGGCGCCGCCGCACTGGTGCTCACGTCGGGTCTGTGGGCGTTCGTCCTGCTCGACCGCAACCCCGAGTGGCTGCCGCCCCTGCGTTGGACGCTCGCGGTGGTCTCGGCAGCGGCGGCGCTCGCACTGGTCGCCGCGGCGTTCCCCGGCGGGGTGCGGCGGGTGCGGGCCGGAGCCGTCTCGATGCTCGTCGTCTCGGGCGTGCTCGCAGGCATCGGCGGATCGACGGCGTACGCCGCGGCCACCCTGCCGCAGGCGCATACCGGGGGCAGCCCGACCGTCGGCCCCGCCGAGGCCGCGGCTCCGGATCGGATGAACGACGTGCGCCGCGAGGTGACCTCATTCGTGAACGGAGAGGTCGAACCTCGACTTTCCGCGCTGTTGCGCGACACCTCCACGACCTGGTCGGCCGCGGTGGACCGCTCCTCGGTCGCCGCGTCGCTCGAGCTCGCCAGCCACACCCCGGTCGTCGCCATCGGCGGTTTCACCTCCGACGACCCGGTCCCCACCCTCGACGAATTCCAGACCATGGTCCGCACGCATCAGGTGACGTACTACCTCGCGCAAGAGGTGCGGCTGCCCGATTCGTGGCGTGTGCGCGGCCAGGCCGAGGCGCCCGCCGCGCCGGTTCCGGACAACGGATGGTGGCGCCCGGCCGGGCACGAAGACATCGCCGAGTGGGTATCCGCGCACTACACGGCGGTACACATCGGCAATGTCGCCGTCTACGACCTCACCGCGCCGGCCTGCGCCGATGCACCCGGAAGGGTCTGCGCGAAGTGATCGGGCAGACCCGGCAGTGTCACCGCCGTGCACCACTGGTGATGGCGCGTTCCGGTGGCGGCCGAGGATCGGAGCCGGAGACGACGGGGTGTCAGCTCGTGCCCACACCGAGTGCGGTCAGCAGCACCAGCACGACGGTGAGCACGGCCAGCACGCCGTGGCCCGCGACGACGGCGACGGGAAAGTGCCCTTCGGGAGGTTCTGCCGTACCCGCCGAACGGGCACGGTAGGTGGGCAGCCAGCGCAGCAGCATCGCGAATCCGAGCAGCGCGACGGGGATCAGCAGTGCGAACGCGACCCACGCCAGTGCGTCCGTGTCGAGGACGAGGTACAGGATCCAGCAGATCAGTCCGGCCACGGCGAGCGTGAAGTGACCGAACACGACCGGCACGGGCAGCTGGGTGGAACTCGGCTGCCGCGTCCCGCCCCGGGCGATCCACGTGCCGAGCATGAAGAAACCGCCGCCCGCGGTGAGCAGCCAAGAAACCAGTGCGGCGATGCCCATGGTGTGCCTCCTGGGGGATGCGAAGGGATTCAGTGGGTGAAGCCACCGGCTTGGGTGGTTTCGTCGGCGACCCGCACGCCATAGCGATAAGCCAGCTTGCCGCCGAGATACCCGGAAATCGCCAGCGTCACCAGGCTCACCGCCGACAGCGCCAGCGGACCGGCCGGGACCGCGACCGCGAGGTCCGCACCCCGCCGCCACACGAAACCCAGCGCGTAGGCGACGGTCACCAGCAAGTTGAGCGTCATGTGCAGCAAGCCGGTACGGAAGGCGGGCGTGCCGGTCGGGATCGCGAGCAGATCGAGGAACCCGATCGTCGCGGCGATCAAGGCGCCCAGCACGCCGATCGCGATCAACCAGGACGATCCTTCGACCAGGAAGTCCGGATGGTCAACGAGGCGGGAGGCGATGTCGAACACGAAACTGGCGACCCACGCGCCGATCGGGACGGTGACCAGTATCGGATGGAACGGATGCCCGTACGGACCGGCCAGCACCGCACTCACCGGCCGCTTTCCCTGCCGTGGATCGCCGCTCATCGCATACCTCCGCCGAGGCCGATCAGGTCGATGACGAAAATAGTCTTACCCGCCGCGCGGGACATTCACACCACACTCGGGTCGACCACAATCGACCCCGGGGTCGATTCTCGGCCGTCGAATACTCAGCGCGTGACGCGCTGTTTTTGTCGCACCGGTACGGTGACCGAAACACACGCACGCCACACCGCGACATCATTCGACTTTCCGTCTGCGGAACGGCCACTACATCATCGGCATCATTGGCAACGTCGGCATCTGCATGCCGGGGAACATGCGATTCCACCAGTCGCGTGCCATCCCCATCATCTGATCCATCACGGTAGTTCACCTCCCTTCAACAGGACTCTAGAAGCAGGTCGGCTCATCGGACTCGAAGGTGAGGAAACGCGGTCACACGCCGTGATAATCACCGGGAAACAATTCCTGGGTTGCGATGAATTTTCCGCCCGGGCGACCATTGGCGAATTCACGCGGCACTCCTCGCGGTCGAGATCGACAGCTGTGTACATTCTACTCCGAGCACGGTTGCCGAAAAACGTCGTCGCGCCTTACGAATTCGCCGAACCGTCGAGGGCTGCGCATTTCCACCGATGGGATCTTTGCGTCCGAATGGAACATCGCCATAGGCGTCGGACGACGACGGCGAGCTTGTCGGACCGATGAAGCCCGCCGCCACGAATTCGGCGTTCGTGATCGGCGGCGCGGGACGGAGTTCGTCAGCTCGCCGGGCTCCGCCGCGCGGCCAGCCGCCGATTGGTGACCTCCAGCTGACGCACCGTGCCCGCCTCCAGAGCCCGCACCCCGGCGTCGTCCAGTCGCCCGCACAGCCGCCCCCAATGCACCGCGACCCGCTCCCCCGCCGCCACATCCGGCAGCGCCGCGTACCCGTCCACCCGGATCGGCACGGACTCGGACGTTTCCGCCGACAGCGTGAGGCGTTCTCCGTCCCAACGGAGCCTGCGGCAGCGCAGCGAGACCTCGCCGCCGCTGCGGTCGAGGACCGTTCCCCAGGTGATCCGGCAGCTGTCGAGGACGTGCAGGGGATGTGCGTTGCCGTGCCGGAGCAACCGCGACCACGGGTACACACCGAAGACGTGGAAACAATGGTTGGCCGCGGCCTCCTCGGCCAACCGCGGGGTCAGGTGCGTCCAGTACCCGCCCGCGACCGGGCCGAGCAGACGCAGCAGTTCCGCGGTGAACTCACGGGGGTCCAGGCTCGCGCCGACTCCACCGCCCAGCCAATAGGATTCGACGAGCCTGCGGTCCAGCGGATCGGCGATGCCGGTCATCCGGGCCATCACCCGCAGGTAGGGCCACGCGCCGGTGAACCGGCGCGCCACCGCGCGCACCTGTTCTTCCGAGCCGTCCCGCAACGCGGCCGCGTCGGGCGGCCCGCAGTAGCCGAGCCGGTTGGGCGCGTAGGCGTACCGGGCGAACATCTCCGCGCCGCCGCCCGTCATCGGCAGGGCCTTCCACCGGCGCGCTCGACGGACCAGCGCTGTTCGAGCCTGCCGAATCGCCACACCGCCACCGCCACCGCCCAGGTGAGCACGAACAGTCCGGCGATCAGCAAGCCCATGGCGCCGAGATCCAGCCCGCCGACCCAGGCCACCGGACCGTCGGCGATGCCGAATTCGTCGGCCAGCACCGAGATCATCTCCTGCGCGCCGATCAGCAGGGCCACCACGACCGACAGGCCCGTGACGACGATGTTGTAGTAGACGCTGCGCAGCGGCCCCGCGAACGCCCACCCGTAGGCGTAGTTCATGAACGCGCCGTCCAGGGCGTCGAACAGCGTCATTCCCGCCGAGAACAACACCGGCAGCACCAGGATCGCGTACCACGGCAGGGCGGTCGCCGCCGCGCCGCCCGCGATCACCAGGAGGCTCACCTCGGTGACGGTGTCGAAGCCGAGGCCGAACAGCAGTCCGACCGGGTACATCTGCCACGGCGCGCGCACCGCGCGGGTCAGCGGGCCGATCACCCGCTGCAAGGCGCCGCGGGCGTCCAGCTGCTGCCGCAACGCGGCCTCGTCGTAGGTCCCGCGACGCATGCCGCGGAACACCCGCCAGATCCCGATCAAGGAGACCAGGTTCAACAGCCCGATGGCGAGCAGGAAGGTTCCCGAGACGCCGGTGCCGAAGACCCCGGTCCAGCGGTGCAGCCCGGACTCCTCGTCCCGCAGGTTTCCCGCCAGCGCCTTGACGCCGAACGCCAGTAGCGCGACGAGGACGAAGACGATGGTGGAGTGGCCGAGGGAGAACCAGAACCCCACCGACAGCGGCTTGCGCCCGTCGGCGACCAGCTTGCGGGTGGTGTTGTCGATGGCGGCGATGTGGTCGGCGTCGAAGGCGTGCCGCATCCCGAGCGTGTACGCGGTGACGCCGAGACCGACGCCGAACACCGCACCGTCCACGACGTACCCGCCGGGGACCACGACCAGCAGCAGTGCCGACCACCCGAGGACGTGCAGGGTGACGACGACCGCCGCCATCCCCGCGACGCCGCGCCGCTGCCGTCCGTCCAGTGGACGGGGCGCCGCCGAGGGGCTATCGGCGATCCGAACGATGATCCACACCTCGCCTTCTGGCTCCGGACCGTTGCGTCCGCCGTCAGCAGATCCGCGGCAATTGCTCGCCCGCGGGCAGGTCGACCACCCGGGTCCCGCCGAGCGCGGTGCGGGCCACCACCATGCCGGGATGTTCGGCGACGCACCGGCCGATCGCCACGGCCTGCGCACCCAGCGGGTGCTCCCGCATCGCCGCGAGCACGCGATCGGCGTCCTCGGGCGCGACGAACGCCAGCAGCTTGCCCTCGTTGGCCACGTACATCGGGTCCAGGCCGAGCAGCCCGCACGCATCGCGCACGCCGTCGGGCACCGGCAGCTGCCGCTCGTCCAGGGATACCCCGACCCCCGCGGCGCGGGCGATCTCGTTGAGCGAGGCCGCGACGCCGCCGCGGGTGGGGTCGCGCAGCACGTGCACGTCGGCGCCGGTGGCCAGCATGGCCGCGACCAAGCCGTGCAGCGGCGCGGTGTCGCTGAGCACGGTGGTGCCGAATTCCAGTCCTTCGCGACAGCTGAGCACCGCGACACCGTGCACGCCGATGTCACCGCTGACCAGCACGACGTCGCCCGGCCTTGCGCGCTGCGGCCGGATGTCGACCTCGGGGGCCACCACGCCGATTCCCGCGGTGTTGAGGTAGATCCCGTCTCCGTGTCCGGCGTCCACGACCTTGGTGTCGCCGGTGACCAGCTGGACTTCCGCCGCCAGCGCGGCGGTGCCGACCGCCTGCGCGATGCGCGCGATGTCGGCCAGCGCGGTGCCCTCCTCCAGGATGAACGCGGTGGACAGCACCATCGGGCGCGCACCGGACATGGCCAGATCGTTCACGGTGCCGTTGACCGCGAGCTCACCGATCGTGCCGCCGGGGAACACGATCGGCTTCACCACGAACGAGTCGGTGGAGAAGGCCAGCCGCGCGCCGTCGAGCGTGACCACCGCGGAGTCGCCGAGGTCGGCGTGCGCGGCCGGGCCGAACGCGGGCAGGAACAGATGCTCGATCAGTTCGCCGGACATCGCTCCGCCGCCGCCGTGGCCCATCACGATGTTCGGCGCGTCCCGCAGCGGCATCGGGCAGACCCAGCCCTCCACGTCGATCGCCACGGGCGCGGCGCCGTCCTCACGCATGGGCCACCTCCGCGGGCAGATCGAGCCGCCGGTACAGGTAGTAGGCGGCGCACGCGCCTTCGGAGGACACCATGGTGGCGCCCAGCGGGTTACGCGGCGTGCACTGCTTGCCGAAGGCGGCGCACTCGTTGGGTTTGATCAACCCTTGCAGCACCTCACCGGAACGGCAGATGGTCGATTCGGCGGTGTGCAGGTCGCCCACGGCGAAGCGGTGTTCGGCGTCGAACTCGCGATAGCGATCCGACAGCCGCCAGCCGCTGCGCGGGATCACGCCGATGCCCCGCCAGGCTCGGTCGGTGACCTCGAAGACGTCCTGCAGCATGGCCTTCGCCGCGGGATTGCCCGCCGCGGACACCGCGCGCGGGTAGGCGTTCTCCAGTTCGTGCCTGCCCGACTCCAGTTGCAGCACGGTGCGGCGGATGCCCTCCAGGATGTCCAGCGGCTCGAACCCGGTGACCACCATCGGCACCTTGTACTGCTCGGCCAGCGGCGGATACTCGTCGGTGCCCATCACGGTGCAGACGTGCCCGGCGGCGAGGAACCCCTGCACCCGGCAGGTCGGCGACTCCATGATCGCGGCGATGGCAGGTGGGACCAGCACGTGCGACACCAGCAGCGAGAAGTTCCGGATGCCCAAGCGCTCGGCCTGGTACACCGTCATCGCGTTGGCCGGAGCGGTGGTCTCGAAGCCGATGCCGAAGAACACGACTTCCCGGTCGGGATTCTCCTTGGCCAGGTTCAGCGCGTCCAGCGGCGAGTACACCACCCGGACGTCACCGCCTTCGCTCTTGACCCGGAACAGGTCCTTGGCGCTGCCGGGCACGCGCAGCATGTCGCCGAACGAGCAGAAGATCACGCCCGGCTGCGCGGCGATCTCCAGCGCCTTGTCGATCACCTCGAGCGGGGTGACGCAGACCGGGCAGCCGGGACCGTGGATCATCTCGATCTGGTCGGGCAGCAGTTGGTCGATGCCGTGGCGGATGATCGAATGAGTTTGCCCGCCGCAGACTTCCATGATCGCCCAGCGGCGGCTGGTCTCGGCGCGGATCCGATCGAGCAGGCGCTGGGCCAGCTCGGGATTGCTGAATTCGTCCAGGTATTTCATGACCGGGCCTCCGGTTCCTCGCGTGATTGCTCGGCGGCTGGATTGTCCATGCCCGCCTGCTTCGCGGCGATGGCGAAACCGTCGCCGAATTCCTCGTTCAGTACGCCGAGGTGCTCGAACTCGGCCAGGGTCCGCAACGCGGACTCCTCGTCCAGTCGCTGGATCGCGAAACCGACGTGGACCACGACGTAGTCACCGACCGCCGCGTCCGGGATGTATTGCAGGCACACATCCTTGTGCACGCCGCCGAAGTCGACGACCGACATCAGCGTGCCGTCCCGCTCGTGCAGGCTGAGCACTTTGCCTGGTACCGCAAGACACATCGTTGCTCTCCTTCGCTCATCCCTCGCTGCACGCGAGGAGTTGCCCGAACGCGAGGCCGCCGTCGTTGGGCGGCAGTCGGTGGTGAGTGATCACGGTGAAGCCGTTGTCGCGCAGCAGCGCACACGATCGCGCGAGCAGCAGGGCGTTCTGGAAAACGCCGCCGGACAGGGCGACGACCGTCGCCGGGGCGGCGTAGCGAGCCGCGAGCTCGAGCACCAGCCGGGCGACGGCGGCGTGGAACCGGGCGCCCACCACCTGCGCGGGTGCGCCCGCGCGCACGTCGGCGACCACATCCGCGAGCACCGGTGCCGGATCGATCAGGGCGGGATCATCATCGACCAGTGGGAACCGGTATGCGGTAGCACCTTCGGCGCCCGCCCGGGACAACCCCTCCAGCTCGATGGCCGCCTGCGCTTCGTAGTCGACGACGTGCCGCACACCGCACAGCGAGGACACCGCGTCGAACAGCCGGCCCATGCTCGACGTGGGAGCGCAGCCCCAACCGGTCCGGAACTGGTGGGCCAGCACCGAACGCTCGGCGGGCGGACATGCCGCGACCGCAGGAATGTCCTCGGTCCACTCGATCCCGGCCGACCACAGATGCGCCAGCGCCATGCGGTAGGGCCTGCGCACCGCGAGATCGCCGCCGGCCAGCGGCACGTATTTCAGATGGGCCAGGCGGCGGTAGCCCTTGTAACCCGCGAGCAGCACCTCACCGCCCCACACCGCCGCGTCCGGTCCGTATCCGGTGCCGTCGAAGGCGATGCCGACCACCTGGTCGCTCGCGCCGAGTCCGTGCTCGCCCATGACGGCGGCGATGTGCGCGTGGTGGTGCTGGACGGTGTACACGGCTCGCTCACCCGCGTGCCTGCGCGCCCATGCGGTGGAGCGGTAGCCGGGATGCGCGTCGGCGACCAGTTGAGCGGGCCGCACCCCGGTGAGTTCCGCGAGGTGGCGCTGGGCCGCGTCGAAGGAGCGCAGCGTCGCCAGATCGTCCATGTCGCCGATGTGCTGGCTCAGCCAGGCGTATCGGCCGTCGGCCACCGCGCAGGTGTTCTTGAGGTCGGCGCCGACGGCGAGCGTCGGCGGCAGCGGGACCGGCAGCAGCAGCGGTAGCGGCGCGTACCCGCGCGAGCGCCGGACGGGCAGTTCGCGGCCGTCGAGCGAACGCACCACCGAGTCGTCACAGGGCACCAGGATGCGCCGGTTGTGCGTCAGCCAGCCGTCGGCCAGCCCGGCCAGCCGGGTGCGGGCGTCCTCGTCCTGGTAGCAGATCGGCTCGCCGCCGAGGTTGCCGGAGGTCATCACCAGCACCTGCGGGCCGGGCGGGTCGCCGGGCAGACCGAACAGCAACAGATGCAGCGGGGTGTAAGCGAGCATGACGCCCAGATCCGGGTTGCCGGGCGCCACCGAGGGAGCCGGGATGGGGTGGCACGCCCGCGCCGCGCCCACCGACGCGGTGTCTTCACCCGGCCCAGCGGAGCGGGCCGAATCGGCTGCGGACGAGGAGGATTCCCCTCGGCGAGCGAGCAGCACTATCGGGCGAGCCGGGCTGGTCAGCAGCGTCGCGGCGGCGGCGTCGACGGCGACGATGGCTCTTGCCGTCGCGAGATCCGGCACCATCACGGCGAACGGCTTGTCTCCGCGGCGTTTGCGTCCACGCAGCTGCGCCACGGCCGTTTCGTCGGTGGCGTCGCAGGCCAGGTGGTATCCGCCGATGCCTTTGACCGCCAGGATGCCGCCCGCGCGCAGCAGCTGCCGCGCGGCCGTCAGCGGCGCACCGGCTCCCGGTCCGGTGTACGCGAGCGTGGGACCGCAGTCGGGGCAGGCGATCGGCTGCGCGTGGAAGCGGCGGTCGGCGGGATCGGCGTATTCCCGCGCGCACCGGTCGCACATGGCGAAGTCGGCCATCGAGGTCCGCTCGCGGTCGTAGGGCAGACTCGCGATGATGGTGAAACGCGGACCGCAATTGGTGCAGTTGACGAACGGATGGCGAAAGCGGCGGTCCCCGGGATCGCGCAACTCGCGTTCGCAGTCCGCGCAGATCGCGACGTCGGGAGAGGCCAGCGTGCGGCCACCGCCGTCGCGGGTGGTACCCGCGATGTGGAACCCGGTGCCGCCGCGCATCGGGATGTCGGCCTGCTCGACCGACTCGATCAACGCCAGCGGCGGCGGGCGCAGCCGCAGCCGCTCGGCGAACCGGTCCAGATCCGGCGGCGCGCCCTCGATTTCGATGACGACGCCGCTGCTGTCGTTGCCGACGCTGCCGGACAGGGACAGCTCGGCGGCGGTGGTGTAGACGAAGGGGCGGAACCCGACACCTTGGACCACGCCGCGCACCAGCAGACGACGCCGTAGCCGCCGGGTGGTCATGGCAGGTCTCCGCGTTGCAGCAGGCGCAACCCGTCCAGCGCCGCCGTGGCCCCGGCCTCGTCGGTCTTCTCCACCGCGAAGCCCATGTGGATGATCACCCAGTCACCCGGCCGGGCGGGATCCTCGTCGAGCAGCCCGATGTTCACCTTCCGCTGCTCGCCGGACACCTCGACCAGAGCGATCTGGCCGTGGTAGCCGTCGGGGATCGCCAGCACGCGTCCCGGGATGCCCAGACACATCGTCAGTCCTCCTGTCGCGCCGTGGCCCGCCGTAGCGGCTCGGAATCATCGGGTGCACCGGCGGACAGCAACTCGGCGAGCACACCGCCCACGGCCGCCACCGCCTCGTCCACCGCCGCGGCGACCGGCTCGGACAGGCCGATGCCCTCCGCCACGCAGGCGACCTGGCAGCCGATCACCACGGTGGGTGGGAGCGCACCGCCCAGGGCGCGCACTCCGGCGAAGACCGCCTCCGGGCTCATCGCGTGCGCGTCGAGATGCGCGGCGCCGGTGTCCTCCGGTGCGGCGGCGAACACCTCGATCCGGCCGGGTGCGCCGCGATCGGGCAGCGCGTCGATCAGCACCAGCGCGGCCCAGGGGTCGAGCAGGTCGTAGGCGAGGTGCATGCCCCGGATGCCGTAGTCCACCGCGCGCACGCCCGGGTCGGGGTGGCGCGGCAGCCGCCGCACCACCTCGGGTCCGAATCCGTCGTCGCCGAGGAAGATGTTGCCGATCCCGGCGATCAGCACCGCGCCCGTGGATTCACCCCTCTTCCTCGGTCGGCGTTGTCGCGCCGCCCACCCGCGCGTCGTCGACCTTTCCGGTCGCCGTCTCGGAGGGGGCGTTGGCGGTCTTCTTGCGCTCGTCGTAGGGAGGCGCCGCCGATTCGGTGCCGGGCGGGGCTTGCGAGGTGAACTCGGTGCCCTTCTTGACGTCGTCGGAGTGCGCGGAGGTCATCTCCTCGTGATCGATGTGCCCCGGCTCCCGATCCGCCGGCCCTCCGGCCGCGACGTCGGCGCCGGTGTCGCGCGAACCCGGCGCGCCCCGTGCCGATTGCGGCTCTTCGCGATGCTCAGCCATGATGCTCCTTTCCGGTCGGCCGCTACATGTGCCGGATCTTGAGGTATCGCCGCAGATCCGGGATCGAGCGCACGCCGAGATACACTCCCGCCGCCACCAGCACGGCGACGACGGTTGTCGACACCACTCCCACGGTTTCCATAGCGGACTTCCTTTCACTTCTCGGTGCCGTCGAGCGGCTCCACTTCGTCGGGGGCGAAATACAGGTAGCGGCCGTACCATTCGTGCAACTCGGCCGCCGGGTCGTCGTCCAGCACGACCCCGACGTGCGCCTGTCCGTCCACGTCCTCGTGGACCGAGACGACCCGGGCGCACCGGCCGTCGAAGAACAGGTCCTGGGCGTCGGCCCGCCGCGACGGATGCAACAGGACCCTGCTGCCCTTGCGCACGAGCACGCCCGCGACCGGCACCGCGTCGAGGTCGGGGCGTACGGCCTGGTCGGCCGACGGGTCCCACCAATCGAGACCTTCGGGGATCTCCGGGATCAGTCCAGGACCCTCGGCGTGGGGGTCGCGCAGCACCCCGTGCAGCTGCCGCATCGCGTCGGGTGACATGGCTTCGCAGCGGTCGATGATCTCCGCCGCGCGCGGATCGGTGGCCCGCGCCCGCGCCTTCTCCGCGTCGGTCATCGTGAGGATCCGCAGCGTGAGGATCTCGTCGATCTCGGTGGAGTCGAACAGCGCGCCTTCGCTCTGCTCCGCGATCTCCGGGTGGTCGTAGAGGATGATCGGCGAGATCAGCAGCATGCTGTAGTCGCCGGGCGGCCCCGCGAGCACCGGGAAGCAGCGGTACCGATCGCAGCGGGCGGCCGCGGCCACCGCGTCCGGCGGCGGTTCCAGCAGCGAGACGAACTCGCCGCCGGTGATCTCCGCGATGACGTGCGCGCCGATCAGCGAGCGGGCGATGGCGTCGCGTTGGTCGGTGGCGGGTTCGCCCACATTGCGCAGGATGACGGTCAGCCGCGCGAAGCCGTCGTCCCGGTCGGCCGCGAGTTCCAGCTCACCCGCCAGCGGCAGCCGGGTCCGCACGAGCGTGCCTCGCCCGGGGGCTGCGGCCGTGGCGATCTCCTCGGTGTCCCGGCCGCCCGGGATGTCCAGCGGCCGGACGAGGCGGCCCGGCGGGACCGGACCGATGACGATCTCCTGCTCGACCGCCTCGTCCCAGGACAGCCACGACCGCTCGCCGTCGGACCACTCGGCGACGGACGCGCCGCCGGCGTCCATCACTTGGCGGCGCTGGAGCTGGAGGAACCGGACGGTCAGGGTGATCTCCGGATGCTCGCCGGGGGCGACCAGGCACTGCGCCGACAGTGCCTGCTCCTCACCGAGCCCTGCGGCGGCGGCTCCGCGCGGTCCCAGCACGCCGAACTGCCATCGCGACTGGTTCTTGCGCGCGTCGGCCCGGTAGGGGTAGAGCAAGTAGCCCTCGTAGAGCACCGCGTCGGCAACGGCACGAGCGCGGGCGCGGGCGTCGGCGGTCGTCACGGCGTCTCCTCGGTGCTGGTCAGCAGGCGGGTCACCGCGTCGTCGAAACCGGGCAGGCCGTGGCCGGACTTGTAGGCGGCCAGCGCACGGAGGGTGTCGTTGTGTAGCCGCACCCACCCGGAATTCGGGAAGTACGCGGCCATCAGGTTCTGCCACACCGCCACGGGCATTTCGAACTTGTCCTCGCGGTCCCACGGGATCTGCTGAATGGCGAATCCGGTGCTGCCCCGGATGAATACGGTTCCGCTGAACAGGAAGAGCAGCGGAACCACACCGTCGCGCAACGCGTGCAGATACTTCGACCCGGTCACCTCGAAGTCGTAGGTGCACGGCATCGGCAGATCCACTTCGGCGCCGCCGGTGAAGCTCGGGATCATGGTGGCGCAGTGCATCCAGAGAAACGAACGCTGGGTTTCGTGCCACCGTTCGCGCGGACCGAACAGATCGACCAGGCCCGCGGCCTCCTCGTCGGAGTAGCCGCGGCGGAACGGCTCGATGCGCACCTGCGCGCGCAGGGCGATGGCGTGCACGGGTTCCTCCGCTAGCGCGGCGATGCCGACGCGCGCGGACAGGATCGGCGCGACGGCGTACGGCTCGGGTTTCATCTCGAGCACGGCGAACGTCGTCGAGTACACCGGGCTCATGCCGCACCCCCGGCTCGAGCGCGTGCCGACGTCTCGGCGAAGAACTGTTCCAGATACCGGTGCACGTCCTGACCGCCGTCGAAGCCGTGCCACAGCAGCCGCATCCGGCCGACGAACTCGTAGCAGGCGTCGATCGGCAGCAGCAGGCAGGCCGCCTGTTCGGCGCGGCGGTCGGGCACCCGGATGAGCAGCGCTTCCACGTCCGGAGCGAGCACATCCAGCTCGGGATGCCGGTGCAGGATCGCGTTCCATTGCTCCAGCGGCAATTCCGATTCCGTCGCGCCCGCGGGCCCGGGATAGAACGCCACCGTCCGCTCCAGCGCGGAATTGCGGAAGAAGAACGCCAGGCTCACCGGGATCTCCAGCGCGTCCCACTCCGCCCGGCTGATCGTGAAATCGGGGAACGCGAGATACCGATCCGGCACCGCTCGATAGCGCAGTGCCGCGTCCTGGTCGACGAACAGCAGATAGCAGCCGCGGCACACGCACATCAGCTGTCTGCCTTCGACGTTCACGACGTGCCCGTGCTGCTCGGCGATCGGCTCCGCGCACATCTCGCACCGTTCGCCGGGCCGGGGAGCGGGCCCGCGGTCGGCGGCGATTCGCTGGAGGGCGCGAAACGGTGTGCTCACCCGTGCACCCCCACCGGCACCGCCACCGACAGTTCGCCGGATCGCACGAGCACGGGAAGCGGCTCGAGGTGCCCGTCGCCGTCGACCCGGGCGCCCGCGTGCACCACGTCGTAGTGCGCCCGGCAGGTGGGGCACCGCAGCACCGCGTCACCGGCCGGGAATCCCACGCGCCGTTCCAGCACCGCGCCCGCGAGGGAGCCGTCGCACCCGGGACAGTGGTCCCGGTAGGCGTACAGCTCCTCGCCCACCCGGCAGGCCAGCACGGTCAGCCCGGCGACGTCGAAGCCGCCCACCTCGCCCGCGCTCAACTCGGCCAGTTCGGGGACCGCGACCCAGTTGCCGGAGCGTGCGCCGTCCGCGCGCACGCGGGAGAACAGCGAGTCGGCGGAGATCACCCCCGCCGACTCCGTCTGCGCGGCCACGACTTCGATGGACTCGATTTCCGGCGCTGCCGCCCGCACCGCGTCCTCGACGGCCAGTTCGAGCGTCACCGACGAGGACGGACAGCTCTTGCAGCTACCCGCCAGTTCCAAGCGGACCACCCCGTCGACGATGTCGACCAGGTGGACGTCGCCGCCGTGCGAACCGAGGTAGGGGCGCACGCTGTCCAGCGCGGTGCGCACCCGGGTGGACACATCGTGCGGATGCAACTCGTGCACCAGCAGCAGGCTGGCGACCAGATCGTCGCGGGCCAACCGCTCGACCGCGTCCGCGTCGAGCAGCGCGACCACGCGGGTCAGCCCCGCGCCGTAGAGTCCGACCAGTTCGCGCACCAGTTGCTCGGCGCGCTCGCGGGCGAGCGCGCCGCTCGCCGAACTCGCCTCGAGCAAGGTCTCGATGCGATCGCCGGCTTCCCGCCACCGGGCCTCACCGAATGTCGTGTCGTCCTGGTCGTCCGGGCGATCCTCCACCGTCACCTCCGGTCGTTTCGCCCGACGCGGACTCACTCGGGGGTGAGCGTCTGCGTCGGTGAGTGCAGTTTCTCCAGCGACTTTCCGTTGCCGAGGTACATGTGCACGCCGCACGGCAGGCACGGATCGAAACTGCGTACCGTGCGCATGACGTCGATGCCCTTGAAGTGCTCGCGGTCGTTCTCCTCGAAGATCGGCTGGCCCTGCACCGCGTCCTCGTAGGGTCCGGGCGTGCCATAGCTGTCGCGCGGGCTGGCATTCCACGGCGTCGGCGGATACGGGTGGTAGTTGGCGATCTTGCCGTCCCGGATCACCATGTGATGCGACAGCACGCCGCGCACCGCCTCGGTGAAACCGCAGCCGATGCCTTCCTCGGGGACCTCGAACTTCTCCCAGGTCTTGGTGTGGCCGGCCCGAATCTCCGCCATCGCCTTCTCCGCGAAGTGCAGCGCGCAGGCCGCCGCGTACGCCTGGAAATAGGTGCGCGCGCGGTTGCGCTCGAGGGTGTTGCTGCCGTGCACCGGGATCTTCCACTCCAGCGTGACCGGGCCTTTGAGCGCGGTCTTGGGCAGGTTGATCTGCACGCTGTTCCCGGTCGACTTCACGTACCCGATGTCGACCAGGTTGGCCAGCGCCGTAGCCCACAGCCGGGCCAGCGGGCCGCCTCCGGTGTCCAGCGAGAGGTGGTCGGTGCCGTCGAACCAGCGTGGCGACATCACCCAGCTGTACTTCTCGTCCAGGTCTCGCTTCTGCGGCCGGGGGTTGGTGTGCTGGTTCCAGGGATGGCGCCGGTCCACCGGGTTGCCCAGCGGATCGGTCTTCACGAACATCTCCTGATCGGTCCAGTCCTCGTAGTACGAACTGCCCAGCAGGATCCGCAGGCCCAAGTTGATGTCGACCAGGGAAGTGGTCAGCAGTTTGCCGTCGACCACGACGCCGGGGGTGACGAACATCTTGCGGCCCCAGTCGACCATGTCCTTGTACTCGAAATTGCAGAACTCCGGGTCCTGGAACGAGCCCCAGCAACCCAGCAGCGTGCGCCGCAGACCGACTTTCTCGTAGCCCGGCAGCGCCTCGTAGAAGAAGTCGAACAGGTCGTCGTGCATCGGCACGACCTTCTTCATGAACTCCACATAGCGCATCAGCCGGGACAGGTAATCGGTCATCAACTGGATCGTCGCGACCGTGCCGGGTCCGCCGGGATACAGCGTGGACGGGTGGACGTGCCTGCCTTCCATCAGGCAGAACATCTCCCTGGTGATCCGGCTGACCTGTAGCGCCTCCCGGTAGAACTCACCGGTGAACGGGTTGAGCGCCCGCATGATGTCGGCGATCGTGCGATACCCGTGGTCACCCGCGTGCGGCGCCTCGGTGTTCTCCGCCCTGGCCAGCACGCCCGGGTTGGTCTCGGAGACCATCTTCTCGCAGTAGTCCACGCCGACCAGGTTCTCCTGGAAGATGTTGTGGTCGAACATGTATTCGGCGGCTTCGCCCAGGTTCACGACCCACTCGCCGAGGTGCGGCGGGCGCACGCCGTAGGCCATGTTCTGGCAGTAGCACGAACAGGTGGCGTGATTGTCACCGCAGATGCCGCAGATGCGGCTGGTGATGAAGTGCGCGTCGCGCGGGTCCTTGCCCTTCATGAAGATCGAATAGCCGCGGAAGATGGACGAGGTGCTGTGGCACTCGACCACTTCCCGGTTCTCGAAGTCGATTTTGGTGTAGATGCCGAGGCTGCCGACGATGCGGGTGATCGGGTCCCACGCCATCTCGACGAGACGGTCCGGCTCGATCGTCCGGTGCGACGGCTCCGGGATGATCTGTGTCATCAGAGATCCTCCTACCAAGTGCGGGTCGCGCCGGTCTCCAGCTTCCGGCCCCGGTGCCGCCAGTGCGGCTCCTTGTCGACGGTGCGTCCGGTGATGTGACGGAGGCTGCGGATCACCGATCCGTAGAGCCCCGATGCGCTGGACGAGAACTTCCCGCCGGGTGGTTCGTCCATGAACGGCATGAACTTGTCCGGGAAGCCCGGCATGGTGCAGCCGATGCAGATACCGCCGACGTTCGGGCAGCCACCCAGGCCGTTGATCCAGCCGCGCTTGGGGACGTTGCACTTGACCACGGGCCCCCAGCAGCCGAGCTTCACAATGCATTTCGGCGAGCCGTACTCGGTGGCGAACTCACCCTGCTCGTAGTAGCCCGCCCGGTCGCAGCCCTCGTGCACGGTCGCCCCGAACAGCCACTTGGGCCGCAACGCCTCGTCGAGTGGGATCATCGGCGCCTGTCCGGTCGCCATGTAGAGCAGATAGGTGAGCGTCTCCGACATGTTGTCCGGCTGGATCGGGCAGCCCGGCACGCACACGATCGGAATACCCGCCTTGCTCTTCCAGTCCCAGCCGAGGTAGTCCGGCACGCCCATCGCGCCGGTCGGGTTGCCCGCCATCGCGTGGATGCCGCCGTAGGTCGCGCAGGTGCCCGCCGCCACGATGGCCGTGGCCTTCGGCGCGAGACGATCCAGCCATTCGCTGGTCGTCATGGGCTGTCCGGTGGCGGGATTGTTGCCGAACCCGCACCAGTAGCCCTCTTCCTTGAGTTGCTCGTTCGGGATCGAGCCCTCGACCACCAGAACGAACGGCTCGAGTTCCCCGCGATCGGCCTTGAAGAACCACTCCAGGAAATCATCGGCGCCGCCGTTCGGGCCGCACTCGAAGTCGATGAGCGGCCAGTGCACGGCGATCTTGGGCAGACCGGGCAGGGCGCCGAGAGCGATTTCCTCGATGCTCGGCTGCGTGGCCGCCGTCAAGGCGACCGAGTCACCGTCACAACTGAGTCCGGCGTTGATCCAGAGAACGTGGATCAGCGTTTCTTCGGCTCGTACTGCTTCCTGAGTGGGCATGTCTCGCCACCTTCCGCAGCGGACCACCGGGGGCCGAATCTCGCCTTTCTCGAAGAAGGGGTCACCCGTCGATGTGATCCTGATCACTTCACCTTAAGCGCGCCCGGCGGCTTCCTCAAGAGCCGCCGAACCGGCCGCGCGACACCGCTCGGCCAGCCGGTCATACCAGGTAGACAGGCCTGCACCGCTGCTGACGGACAGCGGAAGGACCTCGACGCCGGGATGTATCGAATGGATGTACTCCCGGCATCGGTCCAGATCGAAATCGACATACGGCAGCAGATCGGTCTTGTTCACCAGCACCAGTCCTGCCGCCTGGAACATGTGCGGATACTTCAGCGGTTTGTCGGTTCCCTCGGTCACCGAGATGACGACCACCTTCTCCCGCTCCCCCAGGTCGAACAGCGCCGGGCAGACCAGATTGCCGACGTTCTCGACGAACAGCAGTGTGCCGGGCGCCGGGTCGAGCTTCTCCAGCGCGCGATACATCATCTCGGCGTCCAGGTGACATCCCGCGCCGGTGTTGACCTGCACGACCCGGCACCCCGTGGCCTGGATCCGTTCGGCGTCGAGCAATGTCGCCTGGTCGCCCTCGATCACCGCGATCGGAGTCCGGCCGGACTCGCGGATGGTGCGTTCCAGCAGACTGGTCTTGCCCGCGCCCGGCGAGCTGGTCATGTTGAGCGCGACGATGTCGCGCTCGGCCAGCCAGGCCCGGTTGCGCTGTGCCAGTTCGTCGTTCTTGGCCAGCACCTTCAGCTCCAGGCTGACGGTCTCGGTGGCGGGCACGTGGACGTGGTCGGCGTCCGGGCCGTGCGTGTGCTCATGGGGATGGGGGTGCTCATGGGCGTGGTCGTGCGCCTCGGAGTGCTGGTGGTCGTGCGGGACGCGAATCAGCGCGGCGGAGTCGTCGCCGCAACCGCAGGTTGCGCACATGCCTCACTCACCTCCATGGATCGGATACGCAGCTCGCGCCCGGAGCGGATCTCGACATCGGCGCTGCCGCAGGGACACAGCAGGATCGGGTCCGGCAGCCGGAACTCGGCTCCGCAGGTCCGGCACGCCCCTACGCCGGGGATCTCCACCAGGACCAGCTGCGCGTCCTCGGCTACCGTCGCCTCGGCCGCGACTTCGAAACAGAACCGCATCGCCTCGGGCACGACGGCGCACAGCGCGCCGACCTCGACGGTGACGGAGTGCACCCGCCGGCCCGCCGCGTGCTCGCAGACGGCGTCGATAACGCTCTGCGTGATGGCCATCTCGTGCATCGCGACCTCGATTCCTCGAGCGGACAACCTTGAGGCTACTCCCGGGCAAACGCGGTGCGGACCAAATCCATGATGCTCGGCGAACGCATCTCCATGGCGTTACGCACGACGCCTGCCGCTAGCTGCTCTCGGTGAAGCCACGGCCGGGATCCCCCTCCGGATCCCTGCCGCCCGGCAGCAAACACCTCGTGCTTACCCGAGGACCGCCCCGTCACACCTGCGCCGCCGCGGAAGCCCAGTCGTGGTCGACCGCGCTGTGGACCGCGCCACTGTTCGCATCGATCGTCACGTCGTACCGCACGCCCGCGGGCGTGGTGAGCTCCACCTCCCAGACCGGGGTGCCGCGATCGGAGTCGAGTTCGGTGGACCGGACCCGCCCGCCGGGCACGGCCCGCACCGCCGCCTCGATCGCCTGCTGCCTGCTGATCCCGGTGTCGGCCACCAGCGACCAGTCCCCCGCGGACGAGCGGAAGGCGACGGTGTGATCGTCCGGCCCGCCGGTGGCGACAGCGGCCAGGGCCGCGCTGAGACCGACGACGACGGCCGCGACGGCCGTGCCGACGAGGAGCCAGCGAAGACCGGCGTAGGCACGGCGGAAAACGGTTGTCATGCGAAACCTCCTGCGGGAGTGCTGATTCGAATGCGACTACGGTGACGCACGGAACTGAAGGCGAGCTGAAGCCACCTGAAGACGGTTTCAGGATCGGTCTGCCACTCTTGGTGGATGCGTCTGCTGATCGTGGAGGACGAGAAACGTCTGGCTCTCACACTGGCAAAAGGCTTGTCGGCCGAGGGATTTGCCGTGGATGTGGTGCACGACGGCGCCGAGGGACTGCACCTGGCGACCACCACCGACTACGACCTGATCATCCTCGACATCATGCTGCCCGGCATGAACGGTTACCGGGTCTGCGCCGCGCTGCGCGCCGGGGGCCACGAGACACCGGTGCTCATGCTGACCGCGAAAGACGGCGAATACGACGAGGCCGAGGGGCTGGACACCGGAGCCGACGACTACCTCAGCAAGCCGTTCTCCTACCTCGTGCTGCTGGCTCGCATTCGCGCCCTGTTGCGCCGCCGAACCCGCGGCGGCGCACGGGTGCTGCGCGTCGGCGACCTGATCGTGGATCCGGGCACCCGGACCTGTCGCCGCGGCTCGCAGGACGTGACGCTCACCGCCAAGGAGTTCGCCGTGCTCGAGCACCTGGCCGTCCGCGCAGGGGAGGTGGTGTCCAAAGCCGATATCCTGCACCACGTCTGGGATTTCGCCTACGACGGCGATCCGAACATCGTCGAGGTCTACATCAGCACGTTGCGCCGTAAGATCGACGCGCCGTTCGGGCGCCGGACGATCACCACCGTCCGCGGCGCCGGATACCGGCTGGCAGCCGACCGTGCCTGAGCGCAGCAGGCGTGCGTGGTGGCGATCGGTCCGCACGCGCACCACGGTCGCGGCGACGGCGGTCGTCGCGGTGGCGCTGACGGCCGCCGGGCTCACGGTGCTGGCGGTGCTGCGGCACAACCTGGTGCACAGCGCCGAATTGCAGGCGGAGACCACCGCGCGCGACGTGGCGACCCAGCTCGCCTCGGGCACCGACCTCGCGCGATTGTCGCTTCCGGACGCCGAAGATCGACCGGTGCAGATCGTTTCGATCGACCGCCGAGTCCTCGCGGCCGCCGACGAACTCGCGGGGAAACCTCCGATGGCCGATTTCGGGCCCCTCGCGAAGGCCTCCGAGGACCGAGACGACGAGGACGACGCAGACCACGAGGACGAGGACGAGGGGGAATCGGACGACGACGAAAGCCCCTCCCCGAGCGCGGACCCCACGACGGCCGACGCGGAATTCGGCGACATACGGCTGACGGTGGACACCGAGGACGGCCCGCACCCGTTCCGGGTCGCCGCCCTCGCGGTGACCACCCCCGGCGGGCAGCCCGCCACCGTCTACGCGGGCTCCTCGCTGGAGACCGCCGACAGCGCGGTGGCGGACGCGCGGCAAGCGATGCTGATCGGCCTGCCGCCGCTGCTCGCCCTGGTGGCCCTGGTGACCTGGCTGGTCACCAGGCGCGCCCTGCGCCCGGTGGAGGCGATCCGCAGGCAGCTCGCCGAGATCATGGACGGCGATCTGTCCCGGCGCGTGCCCGAACCGGGCTCCCGCGACGAGATCGGCAGGCTGGCGACCACCACCAACGCCACGCTCGCCGCGCTGGAGGAATCCGGGGAGCGCCAGCGCCGGTTCATCGCCGACGCCGCCCACGAATTGCGCAGCCCCATCGCCAGCCTGCGCACCCAGCTCGAGGTCGCCCAGGCGCACCCCGACCTGCTGGAACTCGACGGCCTGATCGGCGACACCATCCGGCTGGAACACCTCGCGGCCGACCTGCTGCTCTTGGCCCGGCTCGACGCGGGCGAGCAACCGCGTGCGGATCGCGTGGACCTGACGGTCCTGGTTCGCGACGAACTGGAGCACCGTGCGGGCGACCGGGTGGCCGTGGAGATCGCGACACCGGAGGACGCCGTCGCGGTCACCGGCAGCCGTACCCAGCTCGCGCGCGTCCTGGGCAACCTCGTCGACAACGGCCAGCGGCATGCCGCGAGCGTCGTGCGGGTAGCCGTGCAGCGCAACGCCGACGGGCGAGCGACGTTGTGGGTCGGCGACGACGGCCCGGGTGTGCCGCCCGCCGATCGCGAGCGCATCTTCCAGCGGTTCGTCCGCTTGGACGACGCGCGCAGCCGCGACGAAGGCGGCGCGGGTCTGGGCCTGGCCATCGTCCGCGATGTCGTCGAACGCCACGGGGGCACCATCCGGGTCATCGACGGCACGGCCGGCGGCGCCTGCTTCGTCGTAACCCTGCCCCTTCGCGTCTGACCACCGCGCCGCTGTCAGCGGCGATATCGCCTCGGATTCGCTCAACCGCCGAGTGCGCTGCCCAAACGTTCGATGACGATCCTGCGGGCGGCCCGCCCTTCGGGGGTCGGCGTCAGCGGATAGACATGCGGCAGCCCCTGCCCGGCGTGGTAGTCCACGGTGACTCCGGCGCGACGTGCCGCGTCCACCAGCAGGCGCGTGTCCGGGTGCAGGATGTCGTCGGTGCCGCAGAAGATCGTCAGCGGACCGAGCCCGCGCAGGTCGGCGGCGAGCGGGCTGACCCGAGGGTCGGCGAGCTCGAGCTCGCCCCGCCAGTGCTCGATGAGCACCCGGGTCCCCGCGACGCCCAGCCACGGGTCGCGGGGCTGCACGATCGGTATCTCCGGATTGCTCAGCGAGAGATCGAGGGCGGGTGCGATCAGCACGGTGCCCGGCAGCCGCACGCGATGCTCGTCCCGCAACACCACCGCGGCCGACAGAGCGATCTGCCCACCGGCGGAATCCCCTGCCAGGCAAACGTTCTCGTAGGTTTCGCGGTTCGCGAGCACCAGGTCGACGAAGCCCTGGACGACTTGCGCGGCCGTCCCGAACGGAATCAGCGGGTAGATCGCGACAGTCACGGCCGCACCGGTTTCCGCGGCGACGTCCGCGCACAGTGCCCAATGCTGCGGTGCGATCTCGTGCACCCAGCCGCCACCGTGCGCGTACACCACATTCCCTTGGGGCCGCTGCCCGCGCGGAGTCAGCGTGTAGACCGGCCAGCCGCCGCGACGGTCCACCGTGATCGCCACATCCGCGCGCAGCCGGCGCGGCGGACCGTAGCGCCGGGGCCGCAGGCTCAGATCGCGGACCCGCTCCCGCGCCGCACCGACGTCGACGAAGACCCGATTGGCGCGCGTCACCTTCAAATATCCGCGCACGACCTGGTTGGCCAGACTCGGCATCGCATCTCCTCCGCCTCGGGAGATGGACGGACGTCGAGTCCGTCGGCACCTCGGGAGGCGATTGTGCCCCAGGCGATGCCCGGGCCGACGGTGGACGGCGGCCCGAGCGGAAACCCGCGCGCTGTCAGGAGAGTTTCAGGCTCCGCCCGATGATCTCCTTCATGATCTCGGTGGTGCCACCGTAGATGGTCTGGATGCGCGCGTCCATGTAGGCCTTCGCGATCGGGTATTCCTTCATGTAGCCGTATCCGCCGTGCAGTTGCAGGCAGCGGTTGATCAGGTCGAGCTGCTCCTCGGTGCTCCACCACTTGGCCATCGCCGCGTCCTCGGCGGTCAGCTTGTTCTCGTTGAGCAGTTCGATGAACTTGTCCACCATCAGGCGCACGGCGGTGGTCTTGGTGGCCAGTTCGGCGAGCACGAAGCGGGTGTTCTGCAGCGCGCCGATCGGCTTGCCGAACGCCTTGCGGTCGCGGACGTACTGGACGGTCATGTCCAGGCAGGACTCCATGGCCGCGGCCGCCATGACGGCGATCGACAGCCGCTCCTGCGGCAGGTTCTGCATGAGGTGGATGAAGCCCATACCCTCGGTGCCGAGCAGGTTCTTGCCCGGCACGCGCACGTCGGTGAAGCTCAGCTCGGCGGTGTCCTGGGCCTTGAGGCCGAGCTTGTCCAGGTTGCGGCCGCGCTCGAAGCCGGGCATGCCGCGCTCGACCACGAACAGGCTGAAGCCCATCGCGCCCTTCTCCGGGTCGGTCTGCGCCACCACGATGACGATGTCGGAGTTGATGCCGTTGGTGATGAAGGTCTTGGCGCCGTTGAGGATCCAGTCGTCCCCGTCGCGCACCGCGCGGGTCTTGATGCCCTGCAGATCCGAACCGGTGCCCGGTTCGGTCATCGCGATCGCGGTGATGATCTCGCCCGCGCAGAATCCGGGCAACCAGCGCTGCTTCTGCTCCTCGTTGGCCAGCTCGAGCAGGTAAGGCGCGATCACATCGTTGTGCAGCGAGAAGCCGAGACCGGAGTACTGGCCGCGCACCGACTCCTCCGAGACGATGGCGTTGTAGCGGAAATCCTTCACCCCGCCGCCGCCGTACTGCTCCGGCATGGCCATGCCGAGGAAGCCCTGCTTGCCCGCCTCGAGCCAGACCTCCCGGTCGACGATGCCCTGCTCCTCCCACTTCGCGTGATTCGGCGCGACGTGCTGATCGAGAAACTTGCGGAACGACTCCCGGAACAGTTCGTGTTCGGGTTCGAAAAGTGTGCGTTCCACGCCAACCTCCTAGTGACCACACCGGCCGGTCCACACCGACCAGTCGTTGCCCATACCGTACCCGGAAGGAGAATCCGTGTTCACTTCTGGGGCCAGAACCATGGTCTCACCAGGAGCGGCGGCACGGGTCCGGATCAGCAGGCGAGATTCCCCGCAAACGATCGGAGACTTGGGAACGGACAGGGACGACAACGCCGGGCATCGCTGGATTCCACCCCGATTCTTCGGCGAGGTCGGCCGATCGCCGGTCCGGTGGCCACTACCGGGCAGCTCGAGCCTGTCCGCTACCGGCCCTTTCCGCTGGTAGTGCCAGAACCCGCGCCGGTCGGCGGCGAACGCTCGAGCCAGCCCACCCATGCGGAAGACCTACGTGGGTGAGCGCTCTGATGCGCAACCGGTTCACCACGGCCACCCAGCCTTCACCGCCGCCTTCTGTGCCACGCGACCCGCGACAACTGGTGCATCACGGAGGCGCGGACCAACCCCACTCCGGCGCCATCACGCGGCGCAATCACATCCAGGTGCGTCCGACGGGCCGACCTGCCGATCGAGCTCGCTGCACTTATGGCTTCGGCGCCGCGAACCGGTTGTGCCGACCGGACTCGGAGTGCATCCGCCGTCGACTTCGTCCCCGCTCGGCGGCGACTACACCGGAGCGACCCCATACCCCGCTCGGTCGGATCGGTAGCCACCGGATCGAGAGCCGGGGTGGCAGGCGAACCGTCAGAGGTTCAGCCAACCCCGCACACGACCCACCAGGGTGCGGCCTTGATCCCGCGCCCGTTCGGCGAAGAGGAAGTTCATCTCCTCCTCCAGCGCCTTGCGCACCACGTCACGGAACTCGACCGCGGCGGCGTGCATGTCGGCCGCGTCGCGCCATGGCGCCGGGTCGATGGGCGCGCCCGCGGAGAAATAGAAGCGCTCCGGCCGCGGGATCACGGTGGGACCGACTCCGCGGATGAGCGGCGGGGTGAGATCGCGGCTGAGGCCGAGCGCTTCCACGGTCCAGCGCAGCGGGCGCAGGATCGGATGGTCGCCGTCCACCACGATGTCGTAGGCGTCGTCGACGCCGATCATCGCGACCGGGACGATGGGCGCGCCCGCTTCGATGGCCATACGCGCGAAGCCGCTGCGCCCTTCCCACTTCAGCAGGTACTTCTCGTTCTTGCGGCGCACCGCCTCCCGGCCGCCGCCGGGGAATACCATCACGGCTTCACCGCGCCGCAGCAGGGCCAGGCAGTTGGACCGAGTCCCGCGCACCGCGCCGTAGTGGTGCAGCAGGTGACGTATACCGGGGACATTGATCAGCACGTTCTCGGCGAGACCGCGGATCAGGCGGCCGCGGCGGCGCAGCACCTCGGGCAGCAGCATCGGCGCGTCGATGCCGCCAAGCAGGTTGTGGTTACCGACCAGCAGCACCGGGCCGTCGGCGGGGATGTTCTCCAGGCCGTAGAAACGCGGGCTGGTCCACGCGCGCAGCGGCGCGAGCAGGGTGTCGATCACCCGCAGATCGGTGTCGGTCAGCGCGACCGACAGCGGCGCACCGTCGGTGAGCGCCGGATCGGCGCTGCTCGCGGCGCCGGAGCGCCGGGTGCGGGAATCGGAACGGGCGTCCGACATGAACCCTCCTGGTGTCGATTCGATGACGATAGCGCAACGAAATCGACTGCGTCGCACCGGATGTGCGCGTCCTATCGCGACACGCCCATTTGGTCGAGCGACCAGCTCGTTCAGCCGTTCCGGCAAGCCCGTCGCGAACTCGCAAGTCATCGCCCCGCCGAGGCGCCCATACCGAGGCCCACTCCACCGAGGGAAGCCATATGGCAGCCAGCCGGGCTACCTCAGGCGGCCTACAGCGCCGGCAAGGCGGGAGTCAGCGGATCGACCCGCGCACAACTGCCGGAGCGCCCCAGGCTGACGTGCGCACACGTGACGAAGCACAGGCGACCACCAGCGCGCCCACCGCCGCCCGGTGGCGCTGGGCCGCGTGCCCGCACGAAGTGGCCTAGTCGCCTGACTCCCCCGTGCCCGCGTGCGCGTACTCCGACAGGGCGGCCGCCAAGGCGTGCGGAACGCGCGCGTGAACGCGGGTTCCGCCCTCCTCATGGTGGGAGTCGAAGATGC
The DNA here is from genome assembly GCF_000308575.1 of Nocardia exalbida NBRC 100660. Taxonomy (GTDB): domain Bacteria; phylum Actinomycetota; class Actinomycetes; order Mycobacteriales; family Mycobacteriaceae; genus Nocardia; species Nocardia exalbida. Next base: position 94,148 of record NZ_BAFZ01000077.1, read on the forward strand.
GGCCGTCGGCGTGGATGCGGGCGAGCAGGTCGCCGCGCGTGTACGGCAGCAGCACGCTGATCTCCACGTCCAGCCCGCCGAGCATTTCGGCGAGCCGCTCGCGCAGCGCGTCGATGCCACGACCGGTGTGCGCGGACACGAACGACGCGTCCGGCAGCAGCGCGCGCAGGTTGGTGAGCTCGGTCGGCCCCATCGCGTCGGTCTTGTTCACCACCAGCAGTTCCGGCGGGGCGGGCGTGCCGGATTCCTTGATCACGTCCGTGATCACCTCGCGGACGGCCTTGATCTGCTCGGCGGGCAGTGCGTCGGAACCGTCCACCACGTGCAGCAGCAGATCGGCGCCGGTCACCTCCTCCAAGGTGGAACGGAACGCCTCGACCAGTTGCGTGGGCAGATGCCGCACGAAACCGACGGTGTCGGTGAAGACGACCTCGCGCCCGTCGTCCAGCTCCGCCCGGCGGGTGGTCGGGTCGAGGGTGGCGAACAGCGCGTCCTGAACCAGCAGGCCCGCGCCGGTGAGCTTGTTCATCAGGCTCGACTTGCCCGCGTTGGTGTAGCCGACGATCGCGACGGACGGGATGCCGCTGGAGTTGCGGCGCGCCCGCATCGTGTCGCGCGCGGTCTTCATCTCCCGGATCTCCCGGCGCAGCTTGGCCATGCGCTCGCGGATCCGGCGACGGTCGGTTTCGATCTTGGTCTCACCGGGACCACGCAGACCCACGCCGCCGTTGCTGCCCGCGCGGCCACCGGCCTGCCGGGACATCGACTCGCCCCAACCGCGCAGCCTGGGCAGCATGTACTCCATCTGGGCCAGCGAGACCTGCGCCTTGCCCTCCCGGGAGGTGGCGTGCTGGGCGAAGATGTCCAGGATCAACGCGGTCCGGTCGACCACCTTGACCTTGACCACCTTCTCCAGGGCGGTCAGCTGCGCCGGAGTGAGCTCGCCGTCGCAGATGACGGTGTCGGCGCCGGTCTCCAGTACGACCGAGCGCAACTCCTCGGCCTTTCCGGAGCCGATGTAGGTGGCCGGATCCGGCCGGTCGCGGCGCTGGATCAGCGCTTCGAGCACCTCGGAGCCCGCGGTCTCGGCGAGCGCCGCCAGCTCGGCCATGCTCGCCTCGGCCTGCGCGGCGGTACCCGCGGTCCAGACACCGACCAGCACGACGCGCTCCAGGCGCAGCTGCCGGTACTCGACCTCGGTGATGTCGGCGAGCTCGGTGGACAGGCCCGCCACACGCCGCAGCGAGCTGCGGTCCTCGAGTTGCAGCTCGCCGACGGTGGGATCGGCCGACCAGCCGGACCGGTGCATCCGCGCGGCGTGCTCGGCGACCACGTCGCCGGTCACCGCATCGTCGCCGGTCACGGCGTCGTCGGGCGCCTCGGCAGCGCGATCGTTCGCGTCCGCCGGAGTGAATTCATACGTCTCTGATTTCCTCATACACCATCCATGCTGCCACGACATCACCGCAGCACGCACGCGGTTATCGGAGGGCGGCGCTCACAGCCCGTCCCACCACGATCCGCCGAGGCGGCCCGCGGCCACCAGAACCGACGGCCCGCGCAGCCACGCCGAGCCGCGCTCCAGCCCGACGGTCAGCTCACCGCCGGGCACCCGGACCGTCACCCGGCCGGTGTCCGCGGCGATCCGGAAGCCGTCGGCGGCCAGCGCCGCGGCGGCCGCGGCGACGGTTCCCGTTCCGCAGGAACGGGTTTCGCCCACACCGCGCTCGTAGACCCGCATGTCGACCGAACCATCGGCGTCCAAGGCGGTGACGATCTCGACGTTGACCCCGTGCGGGAAGAGGTCCGGATCGAAGCCGGGCGCCACGGTCAGGTCGAGCTTCCCGAGCGCGTCCGCGGACATCCCCGGATCGACGCAGGCCAGATGCGGATTGCCGACGTCGATGCCGATGCCGGGCAGCGCCCAGCCCGCGAGGGTCGCGGTGGACGCGCCGAGTTCGCGCACAGGCCCCATACCGACGGTGACGTCGCCGGTGACCGAGTCCCCGGCATGCACCGTCACCGGGCGCGCGCCTGCGCGGCTGCCGACGACGAAACTGTCGCGGGTCTCCAGTCCCGACACGTTCAGGTAGTGGGCGAACACGCGCACGCCGTTGCCGCACATCTCGGCGATCGAACCGTCGGCGTTGCGGTAATCCATGAACCAGTCGTCGGCGCCGATGCCTTCCGGGATCTCCGCGAGTACCCCGGCGGCCAGCAGCGCACCGGCGCGCGCGACCCGCAGCACGCCGTCCGCGCCGAGCCCGCGGCGGCGATCGCACAGCGCGCCGACCCGTGCGGCCGTCAGCGCCAGGTCGGCCCCCTGGTCCGGCAGCACCACGAAATCGTTCTGGGTGCCGTGACCCTTGGTGAACTCGATATCCGGCACGGGCGATGTCTCCCTACTCGTCGTCACTTGGCAAACGTCCGGCGCTGCCGGGAAATTTCGTAGAGCGCCACCGCGGCCGCCGAGGGCGCCCCCAGCGAGCTGGCCGTCCCGCCCATCGGGATGTACACCATGTCGTCGCAGGCCGATTGCCAGGCGGCGCTCATCCCGCTGGTCTCGTTGCCGACGACCAGGATGGTCGCGTCGGTGAAGTCGTAGTCGTAGGCGGCGTGCGTGGCGTGCTCGTCGGTCCCCACGATGCGGGTCGGAATGCCACGGCGCACCTGCCGGTTGCGGAACTCCAGCACCTGCGGGGGCCCGGCGGCGCGGATCACCGGCACGGCGAACAGCGAACCGGTCGAGGCCCGTACGGCCTGCGGGTCGTACTGGTCGGCGCCGTGCCCGGTGACGATGACGCCGCAGGCCCCGAACGCGTCGGCCGAGCGGATGAGGGTACCGAGATTGCCCGGTGAGTTGGGCCGGTCGAACACCACGACCACCGGCGCGTCCTCCCCGGGCTCACCCGGTTCGAAGGTCTCCAGCTCGGGCTGCCGCGACTCCGCGACCGCCACGAGTTCCGGTATCCCCCCGGACTTCTCGCCGAGTTCGGCCATCAGCTCGGGCACCAGGCCGACCTGCGGCACGCTGCTGGTGTCCAGCACTTCACGCGCCCAGCCCGACAGCTCCGGGCCGCCCAGGCGGTACAACAACGTCTCCAGCGGCCAGTCGTTGGCCACGGCCTGCGTGATCGGACGCACCCCCTGCACCAGGAAACGACCGTCGCGATGACGCTTGGTGCGGTTGTTGAGATATGCCTGCCACACCTGGACGGAGGCGTTGCGTGTGCTCACACGTCGGGTCACTGCGGAGTCCGTTCTTTCTCTTCGAGCAGGGCCAGCGCCATCGCGGCCGGTTCCGGCGCGGCGCCGTCCACCCACCGCACCCGAGGATCGCGCCGGAACCAGGAGCGTTGCCTGCGCACGTAGCGCCGGGTACCGATCAGGGTGCGTTCCTGAGCGTGGCTCAGGTCGTATTCGTTGTCCAGATAGGCCAGGACTTGTGCGTAGCCGATGGCACGCCGCGCCGTGACGCCCTCGCGCAGGCCGTGCTCGATGAGGCCGCGCACCTCCTCGACCAGCCCGCCCTCGAACATCGCCGCGGTGCGCCGCTCGATGCGCTCGTCCAAGGCCGCGGTCTCCCGGTCCACACCGATGATGACGGTGCCCCAGCGGGGCGGCCCGATAGTCGGCGCCGAGGCGGCGAACGGCCGTCCGGTGAGTTCGACGACCTCGAGCGCCCGCACCATGCGACGGCCGTCGGTGGGCAGAATGGTGGCCGCGGCCGCCGGATCGGCCGCGCGCAGCGCCGCGTGCACGGCCGCGACACCCCGCTCGGCGAGCATCGCCTCCCAGCGCGCCCGGACGGCCGGATCGGTGGCCGGGAACTCCCACTCATCCAGCAGCGCCTGGACGTACATCATCGAACCGCCCACGATGACGGGCACCCGGCCGCGCCCCATGATCGCGACGACGTCCGCGCTCGCCGCCGCCTGATAGGCGGCCACGGACGCGGTATCCGTCACGTCGAGCACGTCGAGCTGATGATGCGGAATGCCCCGACGCTGCGCGAGCGGCAGCTTCGCGGTGCCGATGTCCATGCCGCGGTAGAGCTGCATGGCGTCGATGTTCACGATCTCGCCGCCGAGCCGTTCGGCCAGATCGAGGGCGAGATCGGATTTGCCGGTGGCGGTGGGACCGACCACCGCGATCGGAGTGATACCGGAATCGGTCACGGCGCCTCGCCCTCCGCGGGCCGCCAGATGCTCACGTGGTAACCGACCCCGAACGGGGCATCGCAGTACCGCGTCTCGACCACCGGGTCGGCCAGGAACAGCCCGGCCAGCACCTGGTAGGCGGCGCGTCCCGAGAGGCTCAGTTCGGCGCACAGGCCGGGATCGAGTGCCCGCAGCGCGGCGCGATCCCCCGTGCTCAGGGCGTGGTCCAGCCGGTCCTGCACCGGCCGGGCCCGTTCGTCGAGGTAACCGGGCGCCTTGGTGGACAGTGTCGCGGCGCCGTCCGCGACGACCAGCACACCGCGCGGCGCGGCATCGCCGTCCAGATCGGCGCGCAGCTTCGCCCCGGCCTCGCGGCAGTGCTCCGCCGTCGCGTCCGCGGGGACGATGCGCGCCTCGGCGGTTGCGCTGGGGGCGACCTGCCCGCGTAGCCATCCCCCGATCAGCACGGCCAACGGCAGGCCGGCATCGGCCCGCCGCGCCGCGGCGACCGCAGCGCCGGAGAGCCCGACGCGCACGTCGGCGCCGAATCCGCGGAACGTGCCCGCGGTCTCCGGACCGAACGTGCTCTCACCTGCGCCGACGCCGAGCACCGTCCAGCGCTGCGCCACGGCGGCGAAGGCGCGTACGGCGTCGACCACAGCGGACCGCAGCACCGCGCGCGGGTCCGGATCGCCCGCTCCCACCGCGTCCGCCACGCCGCCGCAGAGCTCGGGGACCAGCACGGGTGGCGACGGAACGAGAACGGCGACGGAGAACACGTCGTAACCGTAGTCGTTGCCGGGACCACCGGTACCGCCCGGCTTCGAGTGTCTCTGCCGGAAATACCGCCGGGATTGATAGTGTTCGAGGAGCTACAACCCAGGTCATCAGGGGTTGGAAACCCCCGGGATTCCTCCTCGGGAAGGCATGGGTCGATGGTCACAAGGGCTCGGACCGGGTTGAATGGGATGAGCTAGGGCGTAACCAGGCAGCCGTGACGCGCGGCAGGGACGAGGAAAGATGACCGACAGCAACGGAACCGCGAAAGCCGGCCCCGGCAAGATGCCCCGTTCTTCCGGTGCCCCGAAACCGGGCCGCTCGATTCCACCGCCGAAGCCGCACGCGGTCAAACCCGCCCCGGGCCCCGCCCAGCAGCATCCCCATCCCGTCGTGGTCCCCAGCGTCTCCGATCCGAGCCGGTGGGGCCGGGTCGACGAGGACGGCACCGCCTGGGTGAAGACCCCCGAGGGCGAACGCCAGGTCGGCTCGTGGCAGGCCGGTGACGCCACGGAGGGTCTGGCCCACTTCGGCCGCCGGTTCGACGACCTGGCCACCGAGGTCGCCCTGCTGGAGGCGCGGCTGGCCGCGGGTGCGGACGCGCGCAAGACCAAGGCCGCCGCCGTGGCGCTGGCCGAGTCGCTGCCGACCGCCGCGGTGATCGGGGACATCGAGGGGCTGGGCCGGCGCTTGCAGGCCATCGCCGAGCATTCCGAAGAAGCCGCCGCGCACGCCAAGGAAGAGAAGGAACGCGCCCGGCACGAGCACACCGAGCGCAAGGAGGCGCTGGCCGCGGAGGCGGAGAAGATCGCCGCCGAGTCCACCCAGTGGAAGGCCGCGGGCGATCGGCTGCGCGAGATCCTCGACGAGTGGAAGTCCATCCGGGGCGTGGACCGCAAGGTGGACGACGCGTTGTGGAAGCGCTACTCCAAGGCCCGTGAGGCGTTCAACCGCCGCCGCGGCGCGCACTTCGCCGAGCTGGATCGCGAACGCGCCGCCGCGAAGTCGCGCAAGGAAGAGCTGTGCGTGCAGGCCGAGGAACTGTCCGGTTCCACCGAATGGGTGGCCACCGCGGGCGTCTTCCGCGATCTGCTCGCCGAGTGGAAGGCCGCCGGGCGCGCGCCACGCGAGGCCGACGAGGCGCTGTGGCGGCGCTTCAAGAGCGCGCAGGATGTCTTCTTCGCCGCCCGCAACGCCGCCGTCTCCGAGCGCGACGCCGAGTTCGAACAGAACGCGACCGCCAAAGAGGAACTGCTGAGCGCCTACGCCTTCATCGATCCGTCCGCCGATCTGGAAGTGGCCCGCAGTGCGCTGCGCGAGCTCCAGGAGAAGTGGGACGCCATCGGCAAGGTGCCGCGCGAGCGCATGCAGGAACTGGAAGGCAAGCTGCGGGCGATCGAGAAGCGCGTGCGCGACGCCGTGGACGCGCAGTGGCGGCGCACCGACCCCGAGGCGATGGCCCGCGCCGCCCAGTTCCGCGAGCGCGTGGCGCAGTTCGAGGAGCAGGCGGCGAAAGCGCAGGCCGCGGGCAACGCGCGCGACGCGGAGAAGGCGCTGGAGCAGGCCAAGCAGTGGCGGGAGTGGGCCGAGGCCGCCGAAGGCGCCGTCAGCAACCGCTGAGTTCGCTCGATCGACGATTGCGGCCCTTCCCATCGGGAAGGGCCGCTCGTGTGCGCGATCAGCTCAGGAGTCGCCCATGAGGCGACGCCGGTCGCGTTCCTCCGCGGCCGCGGCGGCGTTGCGGCGCTGCTCCTCGGCGGCCAGGTGCAGCGTGGTGCGGCTCCACACCACGCGGACCCAGTGGAAGGTGAGCACGACGGTCACGATCGCGCCCAGGATCAGCCCGATGCCGGGGCCCGCGCCGATGTAGTTGCCCACGCCGGGGGTCTGGCGGTGCCAGATCGAGAGCACGCCGAACACGCTTGCCACGGCGCTGCCCGCGACGGCGATCCAGGCCAGCACCCAGCGGCGGGTCATCAGCGCCAGCATCGAGAACCCGATGCCGAAGACCACGAGGAACCAGACGAAGACCCGCGAGGGAAGCCCGATGTGCTCGGCCCGCGCGACGTCGGTGTTCAACAGCACGTCGAAGCCGCGCGCGGCGCCCGCGTGCGGCAGGACCAGCGAGGCCAGCAGCAGGAACACCGCACCCGCCACAACCATGGCGCGGATGCCGGGATCGATCTCACCGGCGATCTTGCGCTCGACGGCGTCGAGATCGTCGCGGAACTGTTCGAAATCGCCGGTGCTCTCGACCGAGCTCACTGAGTCCTCGTTTCGTTCGTCTGCGTCGCGGCTGCCGGGCCGGTGCCGCGCCGCGAACGCGTCGTCACCGGGCGGGGGAACCGCCCCGTCGCCATCACGGGTGGCGTCGTCGTCCGGGCCGGTGGTCATGCGCCGCAGCCGGTCGAGCAGCCCGCGGCCGCGGGTTCCGGCGTCGGCGCGCCGATGCGGGGCAGCCCGAGTCCAACGCCGATCGGCGCGGTCTTCGGCGTGACACCGCGTTCGTGCGCGTCACCGGCGCGGGTGCGGCGGTGCGTCTTGATCGCGGCATCGGCGACGAGGTGGTGCGGCGCCGCGGCGGTGATGTCGACCGTGACCAGGTCGCCGGGGCGAATCGGCTCGGCGGTGCCGCCCGGCCGGAAGTGCACCAGCCTGCCGTCGCGGGCGCGGCCGCTCATGCGCGCGGTCGCGGCGTTCTTCTTGCCCGCGCCCTCGGCCACGAGCAACTCCACCTCGGCGCCGATCAGTTCCCGGTTGGCGGCCAAGGAGATCTCCTCCTGCAGCGCGATGAGGCGGTCGTAGCGCTCCTGCACGACGGCCTTGGGCAGCTGGCCGGGCATGTCCGCGGCGGGCGTACCGGGCCGCTTGGAGTACTGGAAGGTGTAGGCGCTGGTGAAACGCGCCTGCCGCACGACATCGAGGGTCTCCTGGAAATCCTCTTCGGTCTCGCCGGGGAAGCCCACGATGATGTCGGTGGTGATCGCGGCGTGCGGCATCGCGGCGCGGACCTTGTCGATGATCCCGAGGTAGCGGGCCTTACGGTAGGAGCGGCGCATCGCCTTGAGCACCCGATCCGAACCGGACTGCAGCGGCATGTGCAGCTGCGGGCAGATGTTCGGGGTCTCGGCCATGGCCTCGATCACGTCGTCGGTGAACTCGGCCGGGTGCGGCGAGGTGAAGCGCACCCGCTCCAGACCGTCGATGTGCCCGCACGCGCGCAGCAGCTTGGCGAACGCGCCGCGGTCGCGCGGCTCGCTCGGGTCGGCGAACGACGCCCCGTAGGAGTTCACGTTCTGGCCGAGCAGCGTCACCTCGAGCACCCCTTGGTCCACCAGCGCCCGCACCTCGGCGAGCACGTCACCGGGGCGGCGGTCGACCTCCTTGCCGCGCAGGGCGGGCACGATGCAGAAGGTGCAGGTGTTGTTGCAGCCGACCGAGATGGAAACCCAGCCCGCGTAGGCGGATTCGCGCTTGGCGGGCAGCGAGGACGGGAACGCCTCCAGCGACTCCAGGATCTCCACCTGGGCTTCCCGGTTGTGCCGGGCCCGCTCCAGCAGCACCGGCAGCGAGCCGATGTTGTGGGTGCCGAAGACCACGTCCACCCACGGCGCCTTGCGCACCACGACGTCGCGATCCTTCTGCGCCAGGCAGCCGCCGACGGCGATCTGCATGCCCGGACGGCTCGCCTTGGTCGGCGCCAGGTGACCGAGCGTGCCGTAGAGCTTGTTGTCGGCGTTCTCGCGCACCGCGCAGGTGTTGAAGACGACGAGGTCGGCCGTCGCGCCGGGCGCGGCCTTCACATATCCCGCGTCCTCCAGCAAACCCGACAAGCGTTCGGAATCGTGCACGTTCATCTGGCAGCCGAAGGTGCGGACCTCGTAACTGCGTGCTGTGCCCTCGGAGGGAGCCGACAGTGCCTGTCCGATCGAATCCACCCATCCAGGGTACGGGGCGGCCTCCGGGGGTTTTCGCGCGCATCGGCGCAGGCTCCGGGGCGTCTACCGCCGACGCCGACGGGACTGTGAGGTTACGCGCACATGTCGAATCGGCGCGGCGAGACGGTGTGTCGCGGAAAGCCGGGCAAATCCCCGATTTTTGCCTAAGGTCATGACCATGACCGACGACGCCGCCGCTCCCGGGACGACCGGGGACGCCTCTGCCGGGGACGTCAGCGCCGCCACCAGCGCGCCGCCGATGATCTCGATGCACAATGTGGACAAGCACTTCGGCGACCTGCACGTACTCAAGGACATCACCCTGGAGGTCCCGAAAGGGCAGGTCGTCATCGTTCTGGGCCCGTCGGGCTCCGGTAAATCGACGCTGTGCCGCACCATCAACCGGCTGGAACCGATCGACTCCGGGGACATCGCCATCGATGGTGTCGCCCTGCCCGCCGAGGGCCGCGCGCTGGCCGCCCTGCGCGCCGACGTAGGCATGGTCTTCCAGTCGTTCAACCTTTTCGCGCACAAGACGATCGTCGAGAACGTCATGCTCGCGCCGGTCAAGGTCCGCAAGGTGAAGAAGGACGACGCCCGCGCCCGCGCGATGCAACTGCTCGACCGGGTCGGCATCGCCGATCAGGCCGACAAGTACCCCGCACAGCTGTCGGGCGGGCAGCAGCAACGCGTCGCCATCGCCCGGGCGCTGGCGATGAACCCGAAGGTGATGCTGTTCGACGAGCCGACCTCCGCGCTGGACCCGGAGATGGTCAACGAAGTGCTCGAGGTGATGGTGTCGCTGGCCAAGGAGGGGATGACGATGCTGGTCGTCACCCACGAGATGGGCTTCGCGCGCCGCGCCGGGAACCGGGTGCTCTTCATGGCCGACGGCCAGGTGGTGGAGGACGCGCCGCCGGAGGCGTTCTTCACCGCCCCGAAATCGGAGCGGGCCAGAGACTTCCTGGGCAAGATTTTGAGCCACTGATCTGCCGGACAGCGGCCAGCACCCACGGATAGGGAGAAGGAACTCGATGAGGATCAATCGCGCTCTGCGCATCGGCGTCGGAGCGATCGCCCTGACACTCGCCGCCGCGACAGCCACCGCATGCGGCGGCGGCGGCGACAAGTCCGCCCTGGACAACGCCAAGGACGGCAAACTCACCATCGGCATCAAGTTCGATCAGCCCGGTCTGGGCCTGCGGAACAAGGACGGGTCCTACAGCGGCTTCGATGTCGAGGTGGCCAAGTACGTCGCAGGGAAACTGGGCGTGCAACCGGACCAGATCACGTTCAAGGAGGCGCCGTCGCCGCAGCGCGAGACGCTGATCGAGAACGGGCAGGTCGACTACATCGTCGCCACCTACTCGATCAACGACAAGCGCAAGGACAAGGTCGACTTCGCCGGTCCGTACTACATCGCCGGGCAATCGCTGCTGGTGCGGGCCGACAACGCCGACATCAACGGCCCGGACAACCTCAAGGGCAAGAAGGTCTGCTCGGTGAAGGGCTCCACGCCGGCCCAGAACATCGAGAAGAACTTCCCCGACACCCAGCTGCAGACCAACGACACCTACTCGCTCTGCCTCGAGGGCCTGCGCGCCGGGTCCTGGGACGCGGTGACCACCGACGACATCATCCTGGCCGGTTACGCCGCGCAGAGCAGCGGCGCGTTCAAGGTGGTCGGCAAGCCGTTCACCACGGAGAACTACGGCATCGGGTTGAAGAAGGGCGACAAGGAACTGCGGGACAAGATCAACGATGCCATCGAGGCGATGATCGCCGACGGTTCCTGGAAGAAGGCCTTCGATTCGACCGTCGGCGCGTCCGGCTACCAGGCCCCGCAGCCGCCGACCGTGAATCGGTACTGACCTCCCCGCATACGGACGGGTGGCCCGGCCCCGGCCCGGCGCGGGCCACCCGCCGCACTTCCCTGACCATCGAGACCTGATCGGAGGGACGCGTCCGCCGTGTTCGACCTGATCTCGAGGTATGACGACCAAATCCTCGAAGCATTCTGGGTGACAATCCAACTGACCGCGCTCTCCGCGGTCGGCGCGCTGATCCTGGGCACTGTCGTCGCGGGCTTGCGCGTGTCTCCCGTGCCCGTCGCCCGCTGGGTCGGCACGGCCTACGTCACCATCTTCCGCAACACCCCGCTCACGCTGATCATCGTGTTCATGTCGCTCGGCCTCTACACGACGATGGGCTGGCGCCTCGCAGGTGAGGGGCCGGACTCTCTGGCGCAGAACAACTTCCGCTTCGCAGTCGTCGGCTTGAGCATCTACACCGCCGCCTTCGTCTGCGAGTCGCTGCGTGCGGGCATCAACACCGTACCGATGGGCCAGTCCGAGGCGGGGCGCTCGCTCGGCCTCGGATTCCTGCAGAACCTGCGGCTGGTCGTGCTGCCGCAGGCATTCCGTTCTGTCATCGCCCCGCTGGGCAGCGTCCTGATCGCGCTGACCAAGAACTCCACCATCGCCTCGGCCATCGGTGTCGCCGAAGCGGCGACGCTGATGGCGGAAATGACCGAGACCGAAGCCGCGGTCCTGGCGATCGGCGCGATCTTCGCGCTCGGCTTCGTGATCCTGACCCTGCCGACCGGCCTGTTCTTCGGCTGGCTGGCCAAGAAGTACGAGGTGGCTCGATGAGCGTCAGCGAGGCGCGGGTATGAGCGCGGGCGCTTCGGTCCTGTTCGACGCGCCGGGCCCGAAGGCGAGACTGCGCAACAATATCTACTCGGTGCTGGTACTGGCCGTGGTGGCCGCGGCAGGCTGGCTGCTCTACCGCGGTTTCGCCGACAAGGGGCAGTTCACCGCGGAGAAGTGGAAGCCGTTCCTGGAAGCCGAGGTCTGGTCGACCTATCTGCTGCCCGGTCTGCGCGGCACGATCGTGGCCGCGCTGCTGTCCATCGTGTGCGCGTTGCTCCTCGGCATGGTATTCGGCGTCCTGCGGCTGTCGGATCATCGCATCGTGCGCTGGGTCGCGGGGGCGATCGTGGAGGTGGCGCGTGCCATCCCGGTGCTGATTCTGATGATCTTCCTGTTCGCCGTGTACTCCGAGTACGACGTGTTCAAGTCCGATGATCTCGCGCTCGCGGCGGTGGTCACCGCCTTGACCATCTACAACGCCTCGGTCATCGCGGAGATCGTGCGAGCGGGCATCCGCTCGCTGCCGAAAGGACAAACCGAGGCGGCGGTCGCGCTCGGCATGCGCAAGAACCAGCTGATGCGATTGATCCTGCTGCCGCAGGCGGTCACGGCGATGCTGCCCGCGCTGATCTCGCAGATGGTGGTCGCGCTGAAGGACTCGGCGCTGGGCTACCAGATCACCTACGTCGAGGTGGTGCGCTCGGGCCAGCAACTCGGCGCGGCCGAACAGAACACGATTCCGGCGCTGATCATCATCGCGATCATCATGATCGCCCTCAACAGCGCGTTGACGCTCGTTGCCACCAGGCTCGAGCGACGGCTGCGGGCGCGCAAACGTGGCAAGGGCGGCGGCGCCGTCGTCGCTGCGGACTCGATCATCACCGACGCCGCACCCGGCTTCGACATCGGCAAGAAGCCCTGAGCCGACCGGCGGAGTCGTTGCCGCGCAAGCGAACTGGTTACTGCGCGGCAATACCGGGCGGCACCGATGGAGGCGCCGGGGTGTTGCGCTCGAGCTGAGCGCAACACTCGTGCACTCGGCGGCGTCCCGCCAATCTCGTAGGCATAAGCCGATCCCCGGTATTCGACCGGTGGGACGGTCATCAGTGCTTCGTACCTGCGGGAGTTGATGATCGATGACCAGCCGTACCTCCGACCTACTGTTCGACGAGTCGTTACCCTTCCCTGGCGAACTGCGCCGCGCTGGCCCCGCGCGGGTCGGTGTCTTCATCCGGCACACGGCCGGTGGGATCCGCGGCGTGGTCGGAGTGACCGGCACCGCCACATCCTCGGAGGACGAACGCGCCGCCGGAGCGGGTATCGAGGCCGCCGGTCTATCCGCCGACACCGGAGAGGGGTAGACCGGCGATGCCGCAGCCGAAACCCACGCAGCGGTGCACCTCCGCGGCGGCGGTACGAAGGGTGCTGACCTCGACCGCCGCGGGCCGCGCCCCGATCGGCTGTCCGAGCAGCGACAATCAGCGAAGTGATCGAAAACGCCGCAGCCGCCCCAGATTCCGCTAGCCGCAGGCACCGAGCCGGTAGCCGCACCTACCATCGGTATCCCGCGTATCCGACCGGCGTGGAACGCAGTTATGAGCGGGATACGGCTTCGCGCGATCGGGGCCGAGCCGCTGTCTTATCGAGCGGTGAAGCGTGGCGCGCCATCACCGCCAGCGGCCAAGGCCGGAAGCTCAGTCGACAGGCTCGTCGAGGTCGCCCTCGACCCCTCGATCGATCAATTCGGCTTTGACCACCCGATAGGCCGTGGCCTGGCTGTATCCACGCCGGGCGAGCATGCCGACGAGACGACGAATCATCTTGTCCCGGTCCAGGTCTCGCGGCAAGGAGCGTAATTTGCGGCGGACCAGCTCACCGGCCCGTGCCTCCTCGTCGTCGGTGGTGATGGCGTCGAGGGCGGCGGCGGCATCCGACTGCGCGACGCCCTTGCGCCGGAGTTCCTGAGCGAGCGCCTGCTTGCCTTTACCGGAGAAGGCGTGGCGGGAGTGCACCCATTGCTCGGCGAAAGCGGCATCATCGATGAGGCCCACTTCGGTGAGGCGATCGAGCGCCCGTTCGCTCACCTCGGGCGAATACCCCTTGGCGGCGAGACGCTGGGCCAGTTCGGCACGACTGCGGGCGCGGACGGCGAGCAAGCGGAGACACGCCTCCTTCGCCTGCTCGACCGTCCCGCCCTCGGATCCGGCCGCCACCGGATCGGCCGATCGGCCCTCGGGCCGGTCGGAGTCGGTCGAGGACGAGTCGGCACGCCCCCGCATGCCGCGGTGACCGCGACGGGACCCAGCCGGACGCGCCCGCTGCGGATCGGACGCGTCCGGCCGAGTTCCCATGGTGTCCGGCGCAACCGAACCACCTTCGGTACTCCGGACGAGCTCGGAATCCTGTCCGCGCGGCCGGCCACCGTTCGGCGAGCCGGAGGCGGACAGGAGTTCTTCCAACCGGCGCCGCATGTCCTGCACGACGTCGGCCCCGGGGTCGGCCGAAGACGCCCCGGGTGAGCGGCGGCGGTTCGTCGGCTCAGAAATCGGCGGGCACCTCCGCGGCCGCGTCGGCCGTCACGTCGGCGCCGATGCCGAGCTTCTCCTTGATCTTCTTCTCGATCTCGTCGCGGACGTCGATGTTCTCCAGCAGGAACTTGCGGGCGTTCTCCTTGCCCTGACCGAGCTGATCGCCCTCGTAGGTGTACCAGGAGCCGGACTTGCGGATGAAGCCCTGCTCGACGCCCATGTCGATGAGCGAGCCCTCCTTGGAGATGCCGTGCCCGTAGAGGATGTCGAACTCGGCCTGCTTGAACGGCGGGGAGACCTTGTTCTTCACGACCTTCACGCGGGTGCGGTTGCCCACCGCGTCGCTGCCGTCCTTGAGCGTCTCGATGCGGCGCACATCCAGGCGCACCGACGCGTAGAACTTCAGCGCCTTACCGCCGGTGGTGGTCTCCGGCGAACCGAACATCACGCCGATCTTCTCGCGCAGCTGGTTGATGAAGATCGCGGTGGTGCCGGAATTGTTCAGCGCGCTGGTCATCTTGCGCAGCGCCTGGCTCATCAGACGGGCCTGCAGACCGACGTGGCTGTCGCCCATCTCGCCCTCGATCTCGGCGCGCGGCACCAACGCGGCCACCGAGTCGATGACGATGATGTCGATGGCGCCGGAGCGCACCAGCATGTCGGCGATCTCCAGCGCCTGCTCACCGGTGTCGGGCTGGGAGACCAGCAGCGCGTCGGTGTCGACGCCCAGCTTGCGGGCGTAGTCCGGATCGAGCGCGTGCTCGGCGTCGATGAACGCCGCCACCCCGCCCGCCGCCTGCGCGTTGGCCACCGCGTGCAGCGCCACGGTGGTCTTACCCGAGGATTCCGGACCGTAGATCTCGACGACGCGGCCGCGCGGCAGGCCGCCGATGCCCAGCGCCACGTCGAGCGCGATGGAGCCGGTGGGGATCACCGAGATGGGCTGGCGCGCCTCCTCGCCCAGGCGCATGACGGCGCCCTTGCCGAAGCTCTTCTCCACCTGGGCCAGCGCGAGTTCGAGCGCTTTGTCCCGGTCGTACGCCTGTGGTGCCATGTCCTGATCCCCTTTTCGACGGGTGAGTCTCGTTCTGTGGTTGGCGCCTACAGTAGAGCCCGGCACCGACAAGTTCTGGCGACCAGACTAGACGAACAGGTGTTCGAGTCAAGTGACGCGCCCGGCGCCCTCCGCACCGCCGGCGCCGTCCTCGGCAAACGCCGTGCGATCAGGGCATCAGCGCGATCCGGTCGGTGTCCAGCAGCGTCTGCGCCTGTTTGAGTACGCGTAGCGACGGCGTCACCTCGAGGCCGGTGATCCCGTCCAGCGCGCCGAGCCGCCCGGTCACGTACCGGTAGAGGTCCGCGGTGTCGCGGCAGATGATCGAGGCGAACATATTGGACGGTCCGGTGGTGGCGGCGACGAAGACGATCTCCGGATGCGTCGCCATCGCGTGCCCCACCGCGTCCAGATCGGCGGGACGCACGCGCAGCCACAGCGCGCCGCGCACCCCGTAGCCCATCCGCTCGATCGCGAAATCGACGTCGAAGTACAGCACGCCCGCCGCCGTCAGCTCGGCCATCCGCCGCGCGACCCGCGGCGCGGTCCACCCGGTTTCGGCGGCGAGTTGAGCGTACGGAGCGCGCCCGTCCCGGCCGAGCAGCGCGAGCATCGCCTCGTCGGCCGCGGACAAATCGACCGGCGTCTCCGGCCCCGCGTCCGCGGGCCTAGACCGGGCGGCGCCGAGCTCGTCGAGCTGGGCGGCGGTCAGCAGGTGCCGATGGCGCGGCCACTCCTCGTCGAGCGGAAAACGGTGGATGACCTCGTGCGCGGTCAGTTCCAGCACTTGCGGTGCGCGCGGCAGGATGTGCAGCAGCAGCGCGTCGCGCCGCTGGATCGAACGCGGCCTGCCCACACAGGTCACCTCGGAACCGGTGGACAGCAGTGTCACCCAGCTCAGGTCCGGGAACCGCGCCAGCGCTTCGGCCAGCCGCAGCGCTTTGTCCGGCGTCGATCTCAGGCGCAGCACCCAGCGCGCTTGTCCGAGCGGTACCGCGTTCACCTGCCCGGACACGTGCAGGATGCCGCGCTGACGCAGCGCGCGGTAGCGCCGCGCCACCGTCTGCTCGGAGACCCCGAGGATGCCGCCGAGCCGGGCGAACGGGATCCGGGCATCATGCACCAGCGCCTGCATGATCTGTTTGTCCAGGACATCCAATTCGGAGGATTCCATTGATGTTTCGCCGAGCACTGGAAGAATCTAACGCCTGGAGCCGGATGGCTAGGGGGATCTCTCTGAATACCGCACGCTTGGCGTCGAAAATCATTCGAATCCGCCGTGGAGGCTCCCGTGAGGAAATGGCTCCCCTTGTTCGCCGCGTGCCTCGGCACGCTGATGCTGCTGATCGACGTCACCATCGTGAACGTCGCCCTGCCCGACATCGCCGCCGATCTGGACACCGGATTGTCCGGCTTGCAGTGGGTGGTGGACGGCTATGCCTTGGCATTGGCGGCATTGCTGCTGGTGCTGGGCTCGCTCGCCGACCGGGCAGGTGCGAAGCGCGCGTACCTGGCCGGACTGGTCGTCTTCGCGGTCGCGTCGCTCGGCTGCGGCGTCGCCGGGTCCGCGGCGGTCCTCGTCGCGGCGCGGGCACTGCAAGGCGTCGGCGGCGCGGCCATGTTCGCCACCACGCTGTCCCTGCTGCACGCCACCTACACCGGCCGCGACCGGGGCGTCGCCTTCGGCGTCTGGGGCGCGGTGTCCGGAGCGGCGGCGGGAATCGGCGTGGTGCTCGGCGGGGTCCTCACCGAGGCGCTGTCGTGGCGTTGGATCTTCTTCGTCAACCTGCCCATCGCCGTGCTGGCGATCGGCCTGACCGCCACGGTGTTCCCACCCTCCCCGCGGCGGATCGACCGCGTGGTGGATGTGCGGGGCATGCTGTCGTTCGCGACCGCCGCGACGGCGGTCACCTACGGCGTCATCCGCGGTGGCGAGCACGGCTGGACCGACACGGCCGCGGTGATCGCGTTCGCCGTAGGCGCCGCGGCGGCACTGGTCTTCGGTTTCGTCGAGGCGCGCGGTGCCGCCCCGATGTTCCCCTTGGCGCTGCTGCGCAACCGCGACTTCGCCGCGACCCTGTTCGGCGCGTCCGGACAGACGTTCGCCGCGTTCGCGAGCAGTCCCCTGATCTCGCTGTGGCTGCAGCAGCAACTGCACATGTCACCACTGCACGCGGGCCTGGCGATGCTTCCGATGGCCGCCACCGCGTTCGTGGTGGCGGGCGCGTTCGGGCGGCTGCTGCACGATGTCGCACCGAAGTGGACCATCGGAGCGGGGCTGGTGGTGGTCGGCCTGGGCGCCTGGCTGCTCATGCTCGTCGGCCCCGAGTCCTCCTGGCTCGCATTGATCCCCGGATTCGTGGTGATCGGCCTCGGGATCGGCGTCAACGCGCCCGCGCTGGTGTCGGTCGGCATGGCGGCCGTCGCCCCGGAGCAGGCCGGCACGGCCGCGGGGGCGGTGAACACCGCGCGGCAACTGGGTTTGGCCCTCGGCGTCGCGGTGCTCGGCACGGTGTTCCGCGGTGTGGCGACCGGCGAGCAGCCGATGACGTTGTCGCACTTCGTCGCCGGGCTCGACGCGGCGTTCGGCGTCGCGGCCGCGGTGGGCGTCGGATTCGGGCTGGTCGCCTTCGCCCTGTTCCACCGGCAGCGCGCGAACGCCGAGCCATCCGAAGCCCAGCGGCAGGCCGTCGCCGCCTGACCACATTCCGAGACGACGAGACGGCGGCGTCGCGTAGGCGCCGCCGTCTCCTGTGCCCGCGTGGTCCGGAGGACTTCCTCAGTGCTGGGGCAGCACCGTCTCGTCACCCGGATCGCGCGGCCCGAAGATGCGCCGCTCGGATTCCTCGATGCGGACGTCGTTGATGCTGGCCTCCCGCCGCGACATCAGCCCGTCCGGCGCGAACTCCCACTGCTCGTTGCCGTAGCTGCGGAACCACCGGCCGGACTCGTCGTGCCATTCGTACTGGAAGCGCACCGCGATTCGGTTGCCTTCGAAGGCCCACAGATCCTTGCGCAGCGCGTAACCGTTCTCGATGGACCACTTCCTGGTGAGGAACTCGACGATGGCGGCGCGGCCGGTGAAGAATTCCGCACGATTGCGCCACACCGAGTCCTCGGTGTAAGCGGCGGCGACCCGCTCCGGATCGCGGGTGTTCCAGGCGTTCTCGGCGGCCCGCACTTTGGCGTTCGCTGATTCCGCGTCGAACGGCGGCAGGGGAGGTCGCATGGGACGGCTCCTTTCTCGTGAGGTTCAGGGGTTGACGGGCGACAGCTCGGCAGGCCCCCACCGCAGCGCTCCCCCGGGCCGCTCGAGTACCTCCTCGACGGTGAAGTCGAGGGAGCATTGTGCGCCTGCCGCGAAAGTCTCGGGAGCCCAGATCAACTCGGCGGTGCCGGTGACTTGCAATGTGGCGCCCGTGGACCAATCGGGGATCAGGATCCCGCACCGGGGGTTGACCTCGATGTTGCCGAGCGTCATGAACATCGAATTGCCCCGGTAATCCGGCCAGCGCAGCCGCGTGGGCGAAAACACTTGGAGGAAGCCTGGATTCCCGCCACGATGCGAGGCGTCGGCGTTGCCGTCGGCGTCCGCGGTCGCGACGAAGAAGGTGTCGGCCGCCGCTACCGCGGCCCGCTGGTCGGCATCGAGTTCGATACTGTGACGCACCACCGGCGCCTCGGCAGCGGGCGTATAGCTCTCGACCTCGCGCCGGGAGATGTACTTGGGACAGTTCGCGTACACCTGGTCGGTGACGATGCGCAGGCCCGCGCCCTCCGGCGTCGATCTGCCGTTGACTCGCATCCGCCTGCGCCGCTGCGGTTGCAGGGCGATCATGCCGACGCCGCAGCGATGGGTCAGCGCTTCGTGCAACGGATCGGTGGCCGCGGGCCGGACGCCGACCGCTATCGTCCGGTCGTCCACCGCCCGGACGAAACCCGGCTGCCCGACCAGCTCGCTCGCCCACAGCCTGCCCGCCGTGTCGGCGGCGGCGAGCACGACCATCCGCTGTTCGGCCAGGAACCCCGCGGCGACCGCGGGGATATCGGGACGGATCATGCGGCCGACCCGTTCGGCGATGTCCCCCTGGCCCATCCGGCGCTGGACGGCGACCTCTCCGCGATGAAACGGCTCAGGCACGATGTTCCCTTCGCTACGCGTACGAACCGGATCAGAAGAAGCCGCAGGTCGGGGCGGCGCCGCTGGGTGCGGGCGCGGATTCCGCGCCGCTGGGCGCGTAGACCTCCAGGCGAATGCCGTCGGGATCGGTGAAGAAGATCCCGCCCGAGGCGACGCCCTCGCCGTGCGCCACCACCCCGTCGTGCGCGAAGGCCACCGACAGCTCACGCAGCACCCGCTCCACCGCGCGTACCTGGTCGATGGTGTCGACCTGGAAGGAAAGGTGGTGCAGGCCGGGCGTTTCGGTGGAGAAGGCGCCATCGCTCTGTTCCCACAGCGTGACGACCAGCTTGCCGTCCGCACCGAGGAAGGCCCAGCGGCGCTGGTCGTCGGCGCTGGCGGCGAGCTGCTCGAAGCCGAGGGCCCGGCGATAGAAGTCCACCGAACGATCCAGATCGGAGACGTTCAGGCCGATGTGCCCGGTGGCGAGCTGAGGTGCGGCGACCGCGGT
The DNA here is from genome assembly GCF_000308575.1 of Nocardia exalbida NBRC 100660. Lineage (GTDB taxonomy): Bacteria > Actinomycetota > Actinomycetes > Mycobacteriales > Mycobacteriaceae > Nocardia > Nocardia exalbida. The sequence goes on from NZ_BAFZ01000077.1 coordinate 113,887, forward strand.
CATAAGTTCCTCCTCGGAATGATTAACCGTTCAATACTGTTTTGATAGTTAGAACATACTGTCCGACACTGCGTGCGTCAACCATCGAAGATGGTTTGATCAGTTAGACAGGAGGTGGCCGCCCTGGACTTCGACGCGCACTCGATACCCTCGGGCATGCCCGATCCACGCCCCCACCTCGGTGAACCGCTGGCGCTCGATCTGCTGAACACGAGATGGATCGAGCACGGACCACAGGACCTGCTCACCGAGGTCGCCGGCCTACGCACCTGGCTGGCGACCGCCGGCCTCACCGATCGCGCGACCGCCGACGAGGCCACCTTGCACGCCGTACTGGCCGCGCGCACAGCCATCTACGACGTGGTGGTGCACGCCTCCCCCGCCGGGCTCAACGACGTGCTGGCACACGGCCGCATCCGCCGCGCACTCACCGAGACCGGACCCGCCGACCTGGCGGACGTGCCGGGACAAGCCTGGCTGCCCGCCTGGCTGGCCGCCGACAACCTGCTGGAACTGTTGCGCGCCGCGCCCGATCGGATCCGTCAGTGCGCGCACCCGGAGTGTGTGTTGTTCTTCTACGACACGTCGAAGAACGGAACCCGCCGCTGGCACTCCATGGCCACCTGCGGCAACCGCACCAAAGCGGCCCGCCACTACGCGCGCAAAGGGTGAAGGTCAGAACAATTCGTCGAGCAGCCGGTAGTACTCCAAGCGGCTCTCGTCCGGCTCGTCCAGCCCATAGGCCGCGAGGAAGGCCGTGACTTCCGCGTCGCCGAAGTCCGCGCGCAGATCGCGGACGGCGAGTGCCAGATCGCGGTAGCGGTCGGCCACGCCGAGTGCGCCCACGTCGAGCAGGATCTCGTTCTCCAGCACGTTCGGCGGGGTGAAATCACCGTGCGCCACCACCAGGTCCTCCCCCGTCGGCCGCCGCCGGAGCAGCCGGGTGAGCACGTCCGCCGGGGTGGTTCCGCGGTTGTCTTCGTCGAACTCCTCCGCGTCCACGAGCCCTTCGACGACGTTGCGGCGCGCCTGTGCCAGAACGACGTCGAGGCGGCCGTCGAACGGGCACTCGGTGACCGGAATACTGTGCAGCCGCCGCAGTAGCCCGCCCAGCACGGCGCCGATCGACGCCGCGTGCGCGCTGCCGGAGTTCGCTCGCGCCGCCAAGCTGGGCGCGCCCGCGTCCGTGAGCACCAGGACGTCGTCTTCGAACGCCGCGACCTCCGGTACAACGATCCCGTGCTCGCGCAACCAGGTGAGCCGCTCGTACTCGGCGACCGCCTTCGGTCCGCGTTTGAGCCAGTAGGCGCCGTCGACCGACACCACCCCACCGCTGAGGCCCTCGTGTTCGTCCGACCAGCTCGACGCCTCGCCGAACAGCGCCGCGACGGTAGGCGGCAACGGGATCGGCAGCTCGCCCAGCGTGTCCAGCGCGGCGCGGGTGGCTTCGATCTCCTCGGGATCGCCTTCGGCGACGCGCAGCCGCATCGCCTCGGTCAGCAGCGCGCGCGCCTCGGTCAGGTGATTGCGCTCGGCGAGCGCCTTGCCCAGGTGCTGCACGGCGAAGGAGAGCACTTCCGGAGCGGCCGCTCGCGCGTGCGCCACGGCGCGGCGGTACAACGTCTCGGCGGTGCCGACCTCGCCGCGGTAGCGGTAGACGTCACCCAGGTTGATCCAGACACTGATCCTGCGCCGCTCGGTGTCCACCAGTTCCAGCGCGCGATCGAGGTGGTCGAGCGCCTCGTCGTAGCGGCCGAGCAACATCAGCTCGATGCCGGTCTGCCGGTAGCCGGCGAAGTCGCCGGGGCGGGCCTGCGCCACCCGGGCGGCCAGGCGCTGCGGGTCGTGCGGGATCATCCGCTGCCGCTCGTCGAACCGGTACAGCGGCTCGTCCCGCTCCACCTGCCCCGGGGCGCTCACCAGCGCGCCCTGGGCACGTCGAATTCGGCGCACAGGGCGCGCCACACGTCGCGGGGATCGATCCCGGCCTCGATGGCGTCGGCGCCGGTGCGCCCGCCCAGCTTGGGGATCACATGGTCGGTCAGCAGGGCGTCGCCCCGGGCCACACCGAACTCGGTGTGCAACAGTTCCTGGAACTCGGTCAACCGCACCGTCCCGAACTTACTCCCATTCCGCGCGCCGCCAGGTCAGTGGCACACCCGGCACCCGACTCGATCAGTAGTGCACGGCGTGGCGGACCTGGTGGCACAGGCCGACAGGATCCGGGAACTCGGTCGTGGCCGCGGCGCGCCCGGCCGCCGCGGTGTAGCGGGGGTCGGCGAGGATCTCTTGGACCGCGGCGCGGACGCCATCGGACGACAGCGGTCGGACGACGATCGAACTGCCTTGCCGCGCAGCACGATTGGCCAGCTCCCACTGGTCGCCGCCGCCGGGAACGGTGACGATCGGGACGCCCGCGGACAGCGTCTTGGCGAGCAGGCCGTGTCCGCCGCCGCCCACGACGACGGACGCGTGGGTCAGCAGTTCGTCTTGCCGCCCCAGCCCCGCCGAGGCCCACGGCGGCAGGTCGGCGGGCGGCGCGTCCAGCATCGAAATCGCCACGCGGACACCGGTTCCGTCCAGAGCCTCGAGCACGGTCTCCGCCATGCCCGCCACGCCCGTGTGCGCGGTCGATGGGGCGACCATGACCAGCGGTCCGTCACCGGGCGGAAGGTCCAGAACCGCGTCGGTCGGCTCCCACAGCAGCGGGCCGATCACGTGGGTGGATTCCGGCCAGTCGGGGCGCGGTACCTCGAGTGCGGGCAGGGTGGCGATCAGGCGAGCGGCGGGACCGGGGTCGACGGCCGGTAGACCGACGCTCTCGCGGGCCCGCTCGCGCTGGCGGCGCCCGTTCCGGAGGGCCCGCGCGGTCATGCCACGCAGTACACCGTCGCGCATCCGCCCGCGCAGACCCGTGCCGGGGGCGAGCCCGCTTCCGATGGGCGGCAACCCCTTCGACGGCAGATACAGCGGGTGCGGGGACAGTTCCACCCACGGGACGCCGAGCCGCTCCGCGGCCATCCCGCCGCCCGCGGTCAGCACGTCGGAGACCACCAGTTCGGGCAGCATGGCGCTCAGCTCGGGCAGGATCTCGGTGGAGATGTGCGCGGCCCGCTCGTGGATGCGCTGTCCCGCGTCGGCGTCGTCGTCCACCGGCCGCGGCGCCAGGCCTTTGAGTCTGCGCACGCCGATGCCCGCGGCGAGGGCGGCGTCGAACCAGCGCGGACCGGTGAACAAGACAGGCTCGTCACCGGCCGCCAAGAACCGCAGGCACAACGCGATAGCGGGAAACGCGTGACCGGGATCGGGCCCTGCGACAACGGCTACTCGCATCCGCCTAGCCTGCCACACCCACGTGCGAGCCGATCACACCCGCGTCGCGGCGGCGCGGACCCGAAGGCGCCGCCGCCTCTCCCGCTACAGCTTGCTCACCGTCGAGTTGTCCGAGCCCGACACCGCCTTGTACAGCAGGTACAGCCCGAACACGACGGCGCTGATCACCAAGATGGGGAACAGGCCCTTGATCAGCGCGCCGATGACCGCCAGCGCGATCCAGACGACCGCGACGATACCGATGATCTTCCACAACATTTCGATGCCTTTCGAAGTCCGTTTACGCTTCGAGCATGGCATCCGAATGAGCGTGAATCACCAGGTGAGACGGGATATGGGGGTGGAAATCAGGGTTCCCCCGGACCCTGGTCGCTCGCCTGCGGTGCGCCGATCGGGGTTTTCTCCCGACATGTCACGTAGACGAACGAAGCCGGACCCGGCCACGCCATCGGCGCGACCGGGTCCCACCCGCCCGATCAGCCCCGTCGGCGCTCGGCGTCCGGGAGGTCTCCGGTCAGGGGGTCGTCGTGCGCCATGCCGTCCCGCTCCCGCATTCCGAGATCTGCCGTGTCGACGGCGTAGGAGTCGATCATCGGCTCGCGTCCCACGCGCGCCCGTTCGCCCGCGGGCGGCATCCGCAGCGTCTCCTCCTCGCTTCCCGGGTAGGTCCGCGTCCGGGCCGGGGCGGCGTCTCCCGGTTGTCCGGCGCGCTCCTCCGGCGGGCGAGTCATCTCGGGGCGGGCTCGCTGCGGCTGCGGCACCGGCTGCCTGCCGTAGACGTCCCAGGCGGCCTGCTCCGGGTCGATCTGGTAGTGATCGAACAGTTCCTGCTCGGCCTGCGGGCTGATCTGCCCGTTGTGGTCGAGCTGGGGCGAGGCCTTCACCGCGTCCTTGCCGACCCGCACCTGCAACGTGGCCGACTCGGGGCGGTGCTCGGCCCCGGCCAGCGGGACAAGGGCGTCGGCACTGAACAGGCCGGTGGACACCGCGATCCAGGTGGGTGATCCGGAATTGTTGTCGACGTAGACCCGCTTGACCTTGCCGATCTTCTCGCCTTCGAGACCGTACACCGAGCTTCCGATGAGCGTTTCCAGCATTTCAGTCATGGGTTCCTCCGCAGTTCGTCCGTGCGACGGGCAGCCCGACAGAACGCGGCCGACCACCGCACGTGCTGAGAAAAGGGTTCAATCGCTTATGGGTCGATCGGTGACGTCGGGGCCTGCGACGCGCTGCGCTCTGCGCGACAGCCGCACCGGGTCCTCGGCGGTCTCACACGACAGATACCGGCTGACATCCAGCCGCTGCGTGTCCTGGTCGAGCAGCGATCGACGGTAGGAAACATCAAGCATGACGTGCTCCTGCCCAGTAGTGCATGTTCCCGGCCCCAGACGAAGCCGGAAGAGATCAGCTACAGGGTGGCAACTACCCCCGAGTGCCACGATCAAACAGGACAAGCCGCAATCTGCCGCCTCGACGCGACCCACGCGGCGATATAGCAATCAAACAGCTATCTAGACGATCACCGCAGCCCGCGCCGCGCGGCATCGGAAGCGCCCTTGAGCAGCATCAGCGCCGAGGGCCCGCTGGTGAACCGGAAGTCCTTGCCGCGGTGGTCCACCTCGCCGTCGGTGGCCAAGGAGACCGGCTGCTCGGCCACCCGCACGTCCACGCGGGAGACCCGGCGGTGCCGGTAGGTGGGCGAATACGCCAGCGTGCCGGTGAACGTCGCCAAGACCAGCCGCAGCCGCGAGAAGGGGACGTCGGCGCGCAGGTAGCGGACGTCGAGGGTGCCGCCGTGCAGCTCTGGGCGCGACATCGGGATCTGGTCGGCGGGGTGGTAGGTGCCGTTGCCGACGAACAGCATCCACAGCGCGGCGCGGGCGCCGTCGATGGTGACGTGCAGCGGCTGGGCCCGGAACAGCACGCGCACCATGGCCATTCCCGCGGCGGGCCATTTACCGATCCGGCGCTCCCAGCGCTCGCGGACGCGCACGAAGTCGGGATAACCGCCGAGACTGGCGGTGTTGACGAAGACGCGCCGCTCGGCGTCGTCGAAGCACACCTCGGCCACGTCGACGCGGACCGCTTCGCCCGTTTCCAGCCCGGCGATGGTCACCTCGGCGTCCTCCACGCCGGCATCCCTGGCGAAGTGGTTGAGCGTGCCGCCCGCGAAGACCGCCAGCGGCATCCGGTGGCGCACCGCGTACTCCGCGACCGCGGACACCGTCCCGTCTCCGCCCACGACGCCGAGCGCGACGATGTCGTCGCGCCGCAGCAGTTCACCGGCCCGCGCCTCGACATCCTCGTCGCCGCCGAGTTCGAGCACCTCGGCGGCGGGCAGCCGGTCACGCAGGGCGGCGAGCGCGTCGTCGCCACCGCCCGATCCCGCGTGCGGATTGCCGATCAGCAGCAGCCCCGCGCCGCCCGGCAGCGGATCCACGTGCTCGACCGGTCCCAGGGTGGCGGGCCCGTCGTCGCGCACCGCCCACCACCGCCGGGTGGCCAGCGCGACCGCACCGCCGAACAGTGCCCCCGCGACCACGTCGGACGGCCAGTGCACGCCGATGTGCACGCGCGAATAGCCGACCGCGGCGGCGACCGGGGCCACCGCGGCGGCCGCCACGGGAGATTCCAGCGCCAAGCCCGTCGCGAAGGCGGCCGCGGAAGCCGAATGCCCGGACGGGAACGACGACGAGACCGGCGGTGCGACCAGCCTGCGCACGAACGGGACGGACTCGTCGGGCGGACGGCGGCGCGGAAACAACGGCTTGGCCACGCCGTTGGCCACGCCGCTGGCAATGCTCAGCGCGAGCAGCCCGCGCACCGCGCCGCGCCGGGTCGAGCGATCCCCGGCCACGAACAGGACCGCCCCGAGCGCGATCCACAAGCGATTCTTGTCGGCGGAGGTGCTCAACGCCTTCAGCACCCGGTCCGCCGGGGTCGGCCGCACGCGCGCACTGCGGCCGACCAGCCAGCGATCCAGGCTGCCCGTCAGTCCGACCACCCCACCGTCGCGCCCGCGAGTCGAGAGAAACCGCATCGCTGCAGCCTACCGACCGCGCGGGCGCTGCGTCCGGGCGACCGCTGCGCCCGAGGCCGCGCGCTCAGGTGTTCGCGGACGCTGTCGGCGCTGTCACAAACCGGCTAGTACGCCATTTCAGTGCACGGATGTACTCTGATCTCGAACGCACAGTGGCGTTGCGCGACAACAGGGAAGGGATGATCGAATGACGCAGACACCCCAATCAGCACACAGTCATGCACCGAATCTCAGGTAACGGCCGCGACTCGATGGAAAACACGAACGAGCTGGCGCAGGAACTCGCGGCCGCGGCACGGCGGCACGGTTCGGCGATCGCGGGGATCGTCGGGTCGGCCGCCCGTAAGGCGTCCTGGGAGGTGCTCGATCTCATGGCCGAGAGCCGGGAACTGATGGGCGCTGCGTTTCGCGCCCGGGCCGAGGAACTCCGCCGCCGGGACCGGCAGAACTGAAACGGAACCGCTCAGATCGGTGGCCGCGGCGACGCGGGCACCGATTTGTCGGCCACCTCGATGAGGGCCTGGGCCCACCCGTCCAGCCGGTCGGAGGCGTGGCGCAGATCCGCGACAATGGTGTCGAAGTGGTGGCGCACCACGGTGTTCTCCGGAACCGCGAGAATCCGGGCCGCCGCGGCGACGACCTGCTCGTACTCCGCGACGCCCCCGTCGAGCCTGGCCGAGGTCAGCCGCAGGTTCTCGGTGAGTGCCACCGCCGCGGGCGAATTCGCGCTTCCCATGGCGCCGAGGCCCTGTTCCATCGCCGTGATGTCGGCGGCCAGCGCGTGCAGCGCCGCCGCGCCCGAGGCGGCCGTCTCGAGCATGTCGGCCAGTTCGTCGGGGGGCAGCCGGTGCGAGCGAGCGATCTGAACGCCCATCCCGTGCAAGGCCTTCTCCGCGCGCACCAGACGGGCGATCGACGGGCGCGCGATCGACCACAACGGCGGCTGCTTGCGCGGAACGAACGCCGCCTGCGGCAGTGGTGCGCCCCGCAGCCGCAGATAGCGGCGAGTGCTCAGCGCCGCACCGGTGACCAGCGCGACCGCGCCGCCGCCGACCATGACCACGGCCCACACCGGCGCGGAAACGACAACGAGGCCAACGGTTCCCGCCGTGGTGAGGCCGGACACGGTGCCCAGCTGGAAGCTGCGCCTGCGAGCCCTGCGGCGGCGGCGCAACTCACGCTCCCGCGGATCGGCCCAGCGCCGCACGGCGACGAGCGCGTTCTCACCGACTTCGCGAAGGCTGTCCGGCAGGCTGCCCGGCTGTGGCGCGAGCGCGGCTTGTGCCCGGATCATCGCCGACTCGCGCAGGCGCCGCGCGTCGAGCTGCCGCTCGCGAAATACACTGCCGCTCATACCTTCTCTCCCACCGGTTGCACACATCGGACAGACCGAGACCCGACTCGGCCGACGGCCGGCCGGTCGGGTCCCCACGCCTTGTCTTCCAGTGAACCAGCCCCCACCGACACCCGTTGGCCGAACGCCCGGTCGCGGCGGTTACTGCTGCGCGGCCTGCCCCTTGTTCATCTGCGGTTGTGCCGAATTCGCCTGCGCCGGACTGATGGCGGGCTGGGCGCCACCGGCCGGCAGCTGGTCGCCGCGCATGGAGGCGCGGATCTGCTCCAGCTTGCTGTGCCCGGCCATCTGGATGCTGGCCTGCTGCACCTCGAGCATCCGTCCCTGCACCGAGTTCTGCGCGAGTTCGGCGGCACCCAGCGCGTTGGCGTAGCGGCGCTCGATCTTCTCGCGGACCGCGTCCAGGCTCGGCGTGCTGCCCGGCGCCGACAGCGTCGAATCCATCTGCTGCAGCGAGGCCGAGACCTGCTCCTGCATCTTCGCCTGTTCCAGCTGGCTGAGCAGCTTGGTGCGCTCGGCGACCTTCTGCTGCAGCAGCATCGCGTTCTGCTCCACGGCCTTCTTCGCCTGAGCCGCCGCCTGCAGCGACTGGTCGTGCAGGACCTTCAGGTCCTCGACGGACTGCTCGGCGGTGACCAACTGCGCGGCGAACGCCTCGGCGGCGTTGGTGTACTGGATCGCCTTCTCGGTGTCACCCGCCGCGGTGGCCTGATCGGCCAGCAGGACGGCCTGGCGCGCGTTGGCGTTGAGCTTCTCGACTTCGTCCAGTTGCCGGTTCAGCTTCATCTCCAGCTGACGCTGGTTGCCGATGACCGACGCGGCCTGCTGGGAGAGGGCCTGGTGCTGCCGCTGGGCTTCCTCGATAGCCTGCTGAATCTGGACCTTCGGATCCGCGTGCTCCTCGATCTTCGAATCGAAGAGGGCCATCAGGTATTTCCAGGCCTTGACGAACGGACTAGCCATCGATTGATCCCGCCTCCATCTGACATGCCGCGCTCCGGCGCGACTCCAGTGCGCGACCGTCACGCACCCGATATGTGCCTATCCTCCATCATGCGGCACCCGGGCCGGGCGAACCCGGCCCAACCGACGCTGAGGGAGAATCTATCCGCTTTCCGCGGCGGCCCGCAGCGTTGCCGCCGTGGCCACGTCTCGTAGCGCGTCACACGCCCTTCACCAGGACCAGCATGTCCGATCGCGGAGCGGGGATGACGATCCGCGTGTCCTCCGCCAGCGGCAGCGGCCGCGCGGCCGCGTCGGCCGCCGACATGCTCGCCGTCGCCGGAGCGGGCGCGGATTCCTCCTGCGCCGCGGGCTCGGCCGCCGTCCGCTCCGACTCGACGGCGGCCGCGGCCGCCGCGTCGTCCGCGGGCGCACCGGCCGTCGGCCCGTCGGCCCCCGCCATGAGCGTGCTCACATCCCACAGCACCCGTGACAGCGGGACGTCCAGCGCTTCGCAGATGGCGGCCAGCAGTTCGCTGGAGGCCTCCTTGCGACCGCGCTCGACTTCGGAGAGATAGCCCAAGCTGACCCGCGCCGAGGTCGACACCTCGCGCAAGGTCCGGTTCTGGGCGAGACGCGCACGCCGCAGACTGTCCCCGATGGCCTCTCGCAGCAGCGTCATCTCTTTCTCCTTCGCTCCCGGTCGCCGGGCCGACACGATTCTCGACCCCACGCATGCCGTTCTTTCTGGCACAACGTCGGAGCCGGGGCGGTTGGTTCCCGTCCGGGACACCTCAGCCGCTCCGCCCGACGCGGTCGGCCGGGCCCGAGCCCGCCTCCCGCACACACCGCAGCAATTCCGACACCGCCGTGCGCGTCGCACCGATTCTGATCGTCCACCGGTCGCCGGGGAGTTTCAACCGCATCACTTCGGTATGCCCGGGACCGGCCACTCCGAGGAAGACCGTGCCGACCGGATGCCCGTCTTGCGAATCGGGGCCCGCGACGCCGGTCAGGCCGACCCCCCAGTCCGCGCCGCAGCGCGTGCGGGCGCCGACGGCGAGCTGTTCGGCGGTGCTCGCCGCCACCGGTCCCTCGCTCGCGAGGACCTCCGCGTCGACACCGGCGAGGCTGTGCTTGAGGTCCGTGGCGTACACCACCAGACCGCCGCGCAGCACCGCGCTGGCGCCGGGCACCCCGGCGATGGTCGCCGCGAGCAGGCCCGCGGTCAGGGATTCGGCGGTGGCCACGGTTTGCCGCACGGTCACCAGTGCACGCACGAGATCGATGGCGGGCACGTCGGCGATCAGCGGATCGCTCATACGCCGCGCGTCCGCCCCGGGCCGCCCGCGAACCACACGCGGGCCGCCTGACCGACGTAGTCCAGTCCGGTGCCCACGGTCAGCGCGACCGCCAGGTACATCAGTGGCATGCCGATTCCGGCCGACCAGCCGGACAGCGGCAACAGCACCATGGCGATCGCCAGGGACTGGACCAGCGTCTTGAGCTTGCCGCCGCGTCCGGCCGGGATCACTCCGCGCCGCACCACGATCAAACGCAGCAGTGTGACGCCGATCTCACGTCCGCAGATCACCAGGGTGATCCACCAGGCCAGATCACCGAGCAGGGACAGCCCGATCACCGCCGACCCGATCAGCGCCTTGTCCGCGATAGGGTCGGCCAGTTTGCCGAAATCGGTCACCAAGCCGTATTTGCGGGCCAATTGCCCGTCGAACCGGTCGGTGATCGCGGCGAGGCCGAACAGCGCCGCGGCGGCGATTCGCCAGCCGGTCTCGTGGCCATCCCCGACGAACAGCGCCGCGACGAACAGCGGCACGATCGCGATGCGCAGCATGGTGAGCACGTTCGCGATGTTCAGCAGCGGCGGCCCGGTCTCGGCCTGCGCCGGTGCGAAGCCGGGACGGAGCGGAGCGGGCGCGCTCCAGGGGCGGTCCGTCTCGTCGGGTTGTACGCTCATGCCTTCGCCTCACCGGCGACAGGCTCGGTCACGGCCGCCTCGTCATCGCGGCGCGCCACTCGGCGCGATGCGATGAGCTGAACGAGTTGATCCGCGGCACACGTTCAGAGTATCGGTAGCCGGGCCGACTACTGTGCACCCCATGACCTCTCGGGGACCATTAGGTGGTTCGACCAGCGACGCGTATCCGGGCGCGGCTTCTGCCGCGCAGAGTTCCCTCCCGGTCGTCCGACGCGCGCGAACCTCCGATGTACCAGAGATCAAGCGCCTCATCGACGTCTACGCGGGCCGGATCCTGCTGGAGAAGAACCTGGTCACCCTCTACGAGGCGGTGCAGGAGTTCTGGGTCGCCGAATTGGACGGCCGCGTCGTCGGCTGCGGCGCGCTGCACGTGCTGTGGGCCGACCTCGGGGAGGTGCGCACGGTGGCGGTACACCCCGACGTCAAGGGCTCCGGTGTGGGCAAGCTCATCGTGCAGCGACTGGTCGCGGTGGCCCGCGAACTCGAGTTGCAGCGGCTGTTCGTGCTGACCTTCGAGGTTGAGTTCTTCGGCAGGCACGGCTTCGTGGAGATCGACGGCACACCGGTCACCGCCGAGGTGTACGCCGAGATGTGCCGCTCCTACGACACCGGCGTGGCCGAGTTCCTCGATCTGAGCTATGTGAAGCCGAACACTCTCGGCAATACTCGGATGCTGCTGACGCTCTGAGTCCGTCCCCACAGGAAAGCGATACCCGTGCCGATCTTCGCCGTCCACTACGTCTACTCCGACTCCACCATCGCAGGCCGGGACGCGCACCGTCCCGAGCACCGGGCCTGGCTGGCCGGCCTGCTCGAGTCGGGCGCCCTGCTCAGCAGCGGTCCGTACCCGGACGGGTCCGGAGCGCTGCTGATCTTCCGCTCGCAGGACGCGGGGCAGTTGAAGGACCTGCTCGCCCGGGATCCGTTCGCCAGGGAGAACCTGATCGACGACGTCCGCGCCGTGGAGTGGGCCCCGGTCTTCGGCGCCTTCGCGTCCTGACCGGCTAACGGTCGGCGCGCACGCGCGTCCGCAGCAGGCTCGCGACCGTCGCGACCACCAGGATGCCCAGGATGACGCCCAGCGAGACGGGCGTGGAGATCTCCGGGACCGCGACGTGCTCGCCGCCGTTGACGAACGGCAGCGTGTTCTCGTGCAGGGCGTGCAGCACCAGCTTCACGCCGATGAACGCGAGGATCGCGGCCAGTCCGTAGGACAGGTAGACCAGCCGGTCGAGCAGCCCGCCGATCAGGAAGTACAGCTGTCGCAAGCCCATGAGCGCGAACGCGTTCGCGGTGAAGACGAGGTAGGGCTGCTCGGTCAGGCCGTAGATGGCCGGGATCGAGTCCAGCGCGAAGAGCAGATCGGTGAACCCGATCGCCAGCAACGCCAGCAACAGCGGCGTGACCGCCCGGCGTCCGTCGATCCTGGTCACCAGCTTGTCGCCGTCGTATTCGTCGGTGGTCGGCAGCACGCGCTTGGCCAGCGCGACGATCCGGCTGTCGCGTTTCTCCTCGACTTCGACCTCGTGGCCGCTTTCGCGCAGCAGCTTGACCGCTGTGTAGACGAGGAAGATCCCGAACAGGTAGAAGACCCAGCTGAACGCGCTGATCGCGGCCGCGCCGACGGCGATGAACGCACCGCGCATGGCCAGGGCGAGCACGATGCCGATCAGCAGAACCTTCTGCTGGTAGATCCGCGGCACGGCGAAGGTGGACATGATGATCAGGAACACGAACAGGTTGTCCACCGAGAGCGCCTTCTCGGTGACGAAGCCCGCGTAGTACTCCCCGGCGTAGGTGGAGCCCCACCGCCAGGCGACCACGCCGCCGAACAGCAGCGCCAGCCCGATGTAGACCGCGGACCAGAATCCGGATTCGCGGAACGACGGCTCGTGCGGGGTACGGACGTGGGCGAAGAAGTCGAAGACGAACAATCCGAGGATCACCACGACGGTGATGGCCCATTCGAGTGCGGTTACGTGCATGCGGCATGCCGATCGGTAGCGAAGATCATGATGTCCATAATGCCCGCTTTGTCCGGTAAGGCTCGGTAGCGGGGTGATTGCCGCCCATAATTCCACATGCGTTCAGTCGACGTTTCGTGCCGCAGTCCTCCAGCGTGACCGACGAACCGCACCCTGAACCGCGCGGGCCGGGACGAACGCGCGCCCGCACACGCAGGATTTGCCGACCAGGCGATGCGTCGCGTCGTCACGGACCCGCCCGTCTTCGGCGCCGTGGCGCACTTCGATCCGCACCCTGCGTCGGCGACGTCGACGGACTGCGCGGTGGACACCTGCGATGCCACATGGGCAGCGACACGCTCTCGCTTGCGCGGGTTCGTCACCCCGAGGACCGGTGTTGCCCGGCCTGATTCCAGCGGGCCCGGACGGCGAAGGCGGCTGACCCGGCACCCGGAGACACCGGCCGTCGAGCTATACCACTCGGGCCCGGGAGAACTGAACCAGGTAGGGTCGTCGGCGAAGCAAAATCGGTTCCCGACAACGGCATCCGATGTTAGTTTCTGAGCGGCGAAGATCAGACCACAGGAAGGCGAGACGATGACCGGGACGGAGCGGCGGCAGTGGCTGCCGAGCGGTGCCCGCCGGTCGTCTGCCCGCGCCGTGCTATCGGCCCCATCCGCGTGGCGGATGAGCGCGCGGAGCCGCCCCTGAACGTGTCTTTCGCAGACCCGTACGAAGGGGTCACTCCGCGGCCGGCCGCCGAGGAGTGGCCCCTTTTTCGTGCGAACGGACGTAGCTCAGCCGGTAGAGCAGCGGTCCCCAAAACCGCGGACCGGGGTTCGAGTCCCTCCGTCCGTGCCATCCCCCCAGGTCGGAATTCCGATCTATCCCTCGTAGCCCAATAGGTAGAGGCGCCGGACCTAGATTCCGGGAGATGCGAGTTCGAATCTCGCCGAGGGAACCAGCCGGATCACTCCGGCGGCTCCGCGTCGCCGTCGTCCCCGCCGCCGCGGATCGACCACAGCAACCCTTCCAGCTCATCGGGTTTCACGAGCACGTCACGCGCCTTGGAACCCTCGCTCGGACCGACCACGCCGCGGGTCTCCATGAGGTCCATCAGCCGCCCCGCCTTGGCGAAACCGACGCGCAGCTTGCGCTGCAGCATGGAGGTGGACCCGAACTGCGAAGTGACCACGAGTTCCACCGCCTGCAGGAAGACGTCGAGATCGTCGCCGATGTCGGGGTCGACGTCCTTCTTCTCCCCGGCCTTCGCGGCGGTCACGCCCTCTTGGTATTCCGGCTCGGCCTGGTTCTTGGTGAACTCGACGACGGCGTGGATCTCCTCGTCGCTGATGAACGCACCCTGCAACCGGGTGGGCTTGCCCGCGCCCATCGGCAGGAACAGGCCGTCACCCATGCCGATCAGCTTCTCCGCACCCGGCTGGTCGAGGATGACGCGGGAGTCGGTCAGCGACGAGGTGGCGAAGGCCAGCCGGGAGGGCACGTTGGTCTTGATCAGACCCGTCACCACGTCCACCGACGGCCGCTGCGTGGCCAGCACGAGGTGAATGCCCGCCGCACGGGCCTTCTGGGTGATGCGGACGATGGCGTCCTCCACGTCGCGCGGAGCGGTCATCATCAGATCGGCCAGCTCGTCGACGATGGCCAGGACGTACGGGTAGGGCCGGTACACCCGTTCGCTACCCAGCGGCGCGGTGATCGCTCCCGACTTCACCTTCTTGTTGAAGTCGTCGATGTGGCGCACCTTGTTGGCCTGCATGTCCTGGTAGCGCTGCTCCATCTCCTCCACCAGCCAGGCCAGCGCGGCCGCGGCCTTCTTCGGCTGGGTGATGATCGGCGTGATCAGGTGCGGGATGCCCTCGTAGGGCGTCAGTTCCACCATCTTCGGGTCGATCAGGATCATGCGGACCTCGTCGGGCGTCGCCCGCTGCAGCAGCGACACCAGCATCGAGTTCACGAAGCTCGATTTACCCGAACCGGTGGAGCCCGCGACCAGCAGGTGCGGCATCTTGGCCAGGTTCGCCGAGACGAACTCGCCCTCGATGTTCTTGCCCAGACCGATCACCAGCGGGTGGTGGTCGGTGCGGGTGCTGGGCGCTTTCAGCACGTCGGCCAGCCGGACCAGCTCGCGGTCGGCGTTCGGCACCTCGATGCCGACGGCGGACTTGCCGGGGATCGGCGCGAGCAGCCGGACGTTCTCCGTCGCGACGGCGTAGGCGATATTGCGCGCCAGCGCGGTGATCTTCTCGACCTTCACGCCGGGCCCGAGCTCTACCTCGTAGCGCGTGACCGTGGGGCCGCGGACGAACCCGGTGACGGCGGCGTCGATCTTGAACTGCACCAGCACCTCGGTGATCGCCTCGATCATCGATTCGTTGGCGGCGCTGCGCTTCTTGGGCGGATCCCCGTCGGTCAGCAACGACAACGGCGGCAGGGTGTAATCGCCTTCGACCTCGCGATCGGGGACGAACTCCAGTTGCTGCGGCTGCGGCGGCGGTGGCGTCTGATCCTCCACCACCGCGGCGGGACGCTGTTTCCTAGGCTTCGGTTTCGGCGTGGGTTCCTCGACCGGAATCTGCTTGGCGTCGCGCAGCGGTGGTTCGCCGAGCGCCTCGGTGACCGCGTCGGGGTCGCCGAACTCGTCGGGCGGGTAGTTCTCCGCGGGCGTGCGACCGCGCCGCTTGGCGGTGGTGCGATGCACCGGGAAGCCGTCGGCGTCGTAGTCGGCCGGGTCGTAATCCCGGTATTCGCCATCGAATTCGCCGTAGTCGTCGCCACCGGTGTCGGTGCCGAAGTATCGCCGCAGCTTCTCCGGCACCTCGCGCACCGTCGTCCCGGTCACCAGCAGCGCGCCGAAGACGATGGCCAGCAACAGGATCGGGACCGAGAGCCAGGCGGTGAGGCCGTTGGTCAGTGGCCCGCCGGTGACGAAACCGACGAAGCCGGCGGCACGGGAACGCCCGTGCGCGTCGGTGGGCGCACCCGCGGCGATATGCCACAGCCCCAGGAGCGGCAAGCCGATCAGCAAGCCGCCGAGCACCAGCCGCGGGCGGATCTCGGGGCGCGGTTCGGTACGCATCAGGACCACCGCGATCCCGGAGGCGACGAACGGCAATGCGGCGGAGGCCGATCCGGCGATCGCGCGGATCACGTCCTCCACCCAGTGGCCGATCGGACCGCCCGCCGACAACCAGACCGCCGCCGCGATCACCGCGCTCAGTGCGATCAGCGCCAGCGCCGCGCCGTCGCGCCGATGTCCGTGTTCGATCTCGCCCGCGCGGCTCAGCGTGCGCGTGGTCGCGCCGAGCCCGCGGGCCAGCATGGTCCAGCCGCTGCCGATACCGCGCGTGAGCACCGCGAGGGGAGCCGTGTTCGACGGGCGGCGCGCCGGACGCCGGGCCGCGGAGCTACGCCTGCGGGGCGCTGCGGTCGTTCTGGGCGTGGCCGCGCGGGGCGTCGCCGCGCGAGACCGTGCCGTGGTGGTCCTCCCCCGCGCCGATCCCGCCCGCGCCCGAGTCGTCGGGGTGCTGCGGGACTTACCTGCCATGGCCCCAGGCTAGCCGCAATCGCCCCATCCGGACCATCCGCAACACTGGTACCGTCGCGCCGCGCGCCGCTTTCCGCCGGTCGCCGCGGCCTCCGCGACCAAGCGCCGACGCTCGAATCAGACCGATCGATCTGCCTCGAGCACCGCCCGGACGGCCTCCGGGGATCCGGCGGTCTCCAGCCGGACCTCGTCCCGCCCGAAGGCGTGCAGCACCAGTTCCGAGGGCCTACCGGTCAGCGTGACGACGTCCTCGGACGCGGACCGCACCACCGTGCGCCTGCCGTCCGGCGTCGCCAGCTCGACCGTGACCGGCGCCTTACGGTAGGCCATCCTGGCCGTCTTGCGCAGCATCGACCACAGCCGGTCCTCGTCGGCGGCGGGCAGTTCGCGTGGCTGCCAACCGGGCTCGGCGCGGCGCACGTCCTCGTGATGCACGAACATCTCCGACAAATTGGCCACCGCGTCGAGCGGACGCAGCGGCGACCACCACGGCGGACCGGTCCGCACCTGCTCCAGCAGCTCGGGAAACGGCTTGTTCGCCGCCTTCGCCTGCACACGGTCGAGATACCCCGCGAGCGGCTTCACCAGTATGCCCGGAGCGGCGTCGGGCCGCCGTTCACGAACCACCAAGTGCGCGGCCAGGTCCCGCACCGTCCACGCGCCGCAGAGCGTGCGCGCGTCCGGCCCCGCCGCCTCCATCGCTTCGACGAGTCCCCGGCGTTCCCGCTGTGCCATAGTCACACCCCGAACATACCGACCACCCTGCGGCACCGCCGCGCGGCGCGGCGCGGGTGCACGGCTCCCTATGCCGGGAAATCTCCGGCTAGCGCAATGAGAGTCGGCTCTGTACCTTGTCACTCGGCCCATCGGGTCGTGGGCCTTATGACAAGAAGGGGCAAATCCTCGTGAAGAAGTTTGCTACCGGTGTGGCCGCGCTCGCGGCGGTAGGTGCCGCGCTGGCTGTCAGCGCGCCCGCCGCGAACGCCTACACCAACAACTACGGCGCGATCGCGCTGTCCACCTCCACCGGTTTGATCGGGTACTCCTACGACTACCCGAACTCGGCTGCCGCACAGCAGCGCGCCGTGAGCTCCTGCGGCGCAGCGGACTGCCAGTCGGTGGTCTGGTTCCGCAACGGCTGCGGTGCCGTGGCGTACTCCGGTGACACCGGCACCTGGAGTTGGGGGTACGCGTCGTCGCGCCGCAGCGCGCAGGGCCAAGCCTTGGCGCGCAACGATTCCGACGCCTACATCGTGCACTGGAACTGCACGTCCAACCACGGCTGACGCCCGGACTTCGAGTCGAAGGAAACATCGTGAAGCACCGCATTTTCCGGACCACCGTGGCCGTCGTCCTCACCGCAGTCGCCTGCTCGCTGACCGCCTGCGCCTCCAATGACGACTCCTCGTCCCCGAGCACCAGCGCCAACCCCAGCCACGCGGCGGGTGAATTGGAGGGTGGCTCGGACAAGGGCGACAAGGAGGCCGGCTCCGCGCCGACTACGCCGTCCTCACCCGCACTGCCCAAGCCCTCCGTGCAGCAATTGAACGAGCGGCTGCAGAAGGCGTTCGACCCGAATGTGCCCAACGAGGAGAAGATCAGCTGGATCCAGGCCGCCGAGCAGGATCCCTATCTGGTCGCCAACCTCGTCGAGGCCGCGAAGAAGCAGAAGGTCGCCGTCGAGGTCACCAACGTGGGCGACCCGAAGGACAACAAGCTCAAGGCCGACGCCAAGGTCACCATCGACGGCACCCCGGTGGACGACGCGTTCATCCAGTTCGTGTCCGAGGGCGGCCAATGGAAGGTCGATCACACCTTCGCCTGCAACATCGTCAAGAGCGCGAAGATCGAATCCGCCGCCTGCCAGGAGTAACCGGTCCCGAACCAGCGAAAAGCGCCGGACAGCCGAGCTGTCCGGCGCTTTTCGATTTCCGGAAGATCAGACGCCGATGACGGTCGGCACGATCATCGGCCGACGACGATAGGTGTCGGCCACCCAGCGGCCCACTACGCGGCGCACACCCTGTGCGATCCGGTGGATGTCGGTCACACCCTCGCCCGCCAGCCGCAGCAGTTCGGCTTCCACCAGTTCCGCCGCGCCGAGCAGGGCGGCGGGATCGTCGGAGAAGCCGCGTCCGCTGATCTCCGGTGTGCTCACCGCCTTGCCGGTGGTCTCGTCGATGGCCACGGTGATCGCGATGAAACCGCCCTCACCGAGCACCAGCCGGTCGGACAACGTCGACTCCCCGACATCGCCCACCGACAGCCCGTCGACGTATACGTGGCCCACCGGGACCCGGCCGACGACCGAGGCGATGCCGTCGACCAAGTCGACCACCACGCCGTCCTCGGCGAGCACCACCCGCTCCTCCGGCACGCCGGTCGCGACCGCCAGCGCCGCGTTCGCGCGCAGGTGGCGCCACTCGCCGTGCACCGGCATCGCGTTGGTCGGACGTACCGCGTTGTAAAGGTACAGCAGCTCTCCCGCCGAGGCGTGCCCGGAGACATGCACCTTGGCGTTCTGCTGGGTGACCACCGTGGCTCCGAGCCGGGCCAGGCCGTTGACCACCGCGAACACCGAGTTCTCGTTGCCGGGGATCAGCGAGGAGGCCAGCACCACCAGGTCGTCGGGACGGATGTTGATCTGCCGGTGGTCGCCGCGCGCCATCCGCGACAGCGCCGACAGCGGCTCGCCCTGCGAACCCGTGGAGATTAGCACCAGGCGGTGGCTGGGCAGGGTCGCGGCGGCGTCGAGGTCGACGACCACGCCGTCGGGCACGGTGAGAAAGCCCAGATCCTGAGCGATCTGCATATTGCGGACCATCGAGCGCCCGACGAAGCACACCCGCCGCCCGTACTGCTGGGCCACATCGACGACCTGCTGGATGCGGTGCACGTGACTGGCGAAGGACGCGACGATGACCCGGCCGCGGGCCTTGCCGATGACCGAGTCCAGCACGCCGCCGATCTCGCGTTCCGGCGTGACGAAGCCGGGGACCTCGGCGTTGGTGGAGTCCACCAGGAACAGGTCGACGCCCTCGTCACCGAGCCTGGAGAAGCCGGCCAGATCGGTGAGCCGCCCGTCCAGCGGGAGCTGGTCGAGCTTGATGTCACCGGTGTGCAGCGCTACGCCGGCCGGCGTGCGGATGGCGACGGCGAGCGCGTCGGGAATGGAGTGGTTGACCGCGAAGTACTCGCAGCCGAACGGGCCGTGCGTGGTGTGCTGCCCCTCGGTCACTTCGACCAGCTTCGGGTGCAGGCGATGCTCCCGGCATTTCGCGGCGACCAGCGCGAGGGTGAACTTCGAGCCGACCACCGGGATGTCGGGCCGCAGCCGCAGCAGGAACGGCACCGCGCCGATGTGGTCCTCGTGACCGTGGGTGAGCACGACGGCGACCACGTCGTCGATCCGGCCCTCGATGGGGCGGAAGTCCGGCAGGATCAGGTCGACGCCCGGCTGCTGGTCCTCCGGGAACAGCACACCGCAGTCGACGATCAGCAGTTTGCCGCCGTACTCGAAGACCGTCATGTTGCGGCCGATTTCGCCGATGCCGCCGAGGGCGAACACGCGCAGGCCGTTCTCGGGCAGGGCGGGCGGGGCGCCGAGACGGTCGTGCGCGGCGACCGGAGCCGCCTGCGGCTGCGCAGCTTCGGCCCGCCGAGCGCCGGACTGGCCGCGGCCGCGGGCCGGTCGCCGGGGCGCCGCGTTCTGCGCCTTGGGCTCCCGGCGCGACTGCGCGGGCGCGGTCTCCTTGGCGGAGACGACCAGAGCGACATCCACCGTG
>NZ_BAFZ01000076.1 GCF_000308575.1 Nocardia exalbida NBRC 100660
ACGGTCTGCGCGCGGCGATCGTCCGGACCTTGATAGCCGATCCGGACGGTGGGGTTCGGTGCACCGGAGGCCGCGACCGCCCTGGTCGCGTTCGCCACGTCGCCACCGGAGTACTTGTTCGCCGCGCCGATGACCGCCGGATAGAACAGGGAGTCCTGCTGCACGACGTGCGCGTCGAGCGGGCCGGAGCCGAGCCCGGTCTTCGGTGCGTCCGGTGCCTTGCCGAGCTTGTCGAACAGCGTCTGACGTGGCAGGCACAACGCGAACGCGCGGCGCGCCTCGACCGAGGCGAATACGCCGCCGGTCGCCAGGACCAGTTGCTCGGCGCCCCGGCCCGGCATGGTCTGCACCGAGAAGCCGTTCAGATTCAGGTCTTTCACCGAATGCGCACCGATGTCGAGCACGCCGACGGCGTTGTCGCCGACCTTCTGCTTCAGGTCGAAGGTCTTGGGCCAGACGACGATTCGCCCGGTCGCCGGTTTGTTGCCCCACCACCGTTCGTTGGCGACCAGCACCAAGCCGTCCTCGCTGCCGAACGACTCGACGCGGTACGGCCCCGACGAAGGGAAGCGCGACAGGTCCAGCCGGCCGTCGGCCGGGATGACCCATCCGGTGTTCCAGAATTCCGCGATCCTGCCGAGCGCGTTCGGGTCACCGGTCTGCAACGCCGACACGACATTGGGCACGTTCGCGACGCGGGCCGCGACGTGCGCGGGTACCAGCTCGCCCGCCGTGAACAGAGTGCGCCACGGCAGGTAACGCCGACCGGGCCGGAACACCACCGTGGCATCCCGCGAACCGGGCTGGCAGTCGACACGCTCGATGTCGTCGTAGCCGCTGGTGCTCGCGGCGTCGAAGAGCGGAACCGCGCCGCGGTCACCGGGTTTGGTGTACCGCCCGCTACGGGCGGCCCAGGCCAGCACCAAGTCGTCACACGAGGTCGGCACACCGTCGGAGTACACGCCGTCGGGGTTGAGGCGGTACTGGATGGTCTGCGACTCCCCCGGCACCTCCTTGGCGGTGCCGAAGTCGGTGTCGGCGACCTGCTGGCCGTCCGGACCGGTGTAGAAGAAGCCGGTGAGCACCCGGGAGAACACCGCCGACGACCCGGAACTCGCTCCGAGCGTGCTACCGCCGTTATAGGTGGCGATGGTGGCATCGGTCGCGTAGCCGATGGAGGGAACCTGGTTCTTACTGGAGCAGCCGACCATCAACCCGGCGGCCAGCGTGCCCGCAGCGAGCGCTCCGATCAGTCGTACCGCACCGCGTGGCTGTCGCATGAAACCCCTGTCTGGTGTCAGTTCCGCCTTTTGTGCCGTTTACCGCTCGGGCGCGCACCGGGTCGCGGTGTCTGCCCCGCCGCGCGCTGTCCGCGCGGCGTCTCGTCGAAATCCCGGCCCGCTGCCATACTCGCCCGGCGCTCGGCCGCGACGCCTGCCCGTGCCCCTGCCGCACCGGCCCGCTTGGCCAGGACCTTCTTGGTGTGCGCCGCCACCGGCCCCCAGCGCTCTTTGATCGAGACCAGCAGCGGAGTCGCGAAGAAGATCGAGGAGTAGGTGCCGACCAGCAGACCGACCAGCTGCACCAGCGCCAAGTCCTTGAGGGTGCCCACGCCCAGCATCCAGACCGCGATCACCATCAAGCCGACGATCGGCAGGATACCGATCAAGGCGGTGTTGATCGAGCGCATCAGCGTCTGGTTCACCGCGAGGTTCGCCTGCTCGCCGTAGGTGCGCCTGGTCAGGTGCAGGATGCCGTGGGTGTTCTCCTCGACCTTGTCGAACACCACGACCGAGTCGTAGAGCGAGAAGCCGAGGATCGTCAGGATGCCGATCACCGTGGCCGGGGTGACCTCGAAGCCGACGAGCGAGTACACGCCCGCGGTGACCGTGACGTCGAAGGCCAGCGCCGCCAGCGCCGCGATGGCCATGTGCGGTTCGAATCGGACCGCGATGTAGACCGCCACGAGCACGAGGAACACCGCGAGCGCGATGAGCGCCTTGCGGGTGATCTGGCTGCCCCAGGTCTCGCTGACGTCGGAGGTGCTGATCGCGGCCCGGCTCGGGTTGCCGGACTTGTCCTTCGGCTGGAATTTCGCGAACAGCGCGTTGTTCAGCGCCTCCACCTGCTGCTGGTTCAGCGCCTCTGACCGGATCAGCATGGTGGCCGATCCGCCGGTGCCGACGGTCTGCACCGAGACCGGGTCGGTGCCGATGGCGCCGCGGTAGACGTCCTCCGCCGCGCTGGTGGTCGCGTTCCCCGCGGGGAACTGGATGCGGGAACCACCCTCGAAGTCGATGCCGAAGTTGAAGCCGCGGAAGAGGATGCTGCCCAGCGAGACGAGCACGATCGCGGCGGTGATGAGATACCACATCCGGCGCTTGCCGATGACGTCGATCGCGCCGGTACCGGTGTAGAGGCGGTTGAGGAAGCCGTGCTTGGGCGGCTGCGGCTCGCCGACCGCCGCGAACACGTCGGTGATCTCGGTGGCGCTCGTCTTGTCGAGCGAGGGGGTGGTGTGGCTGTTGGTCATCGCGTCCTCACGCCTTCCCGAGGGCGGCCTCGGCCGCCTTCCGCTCGCGGGCGATCTGCTGGATCGCGCCCAGGCCGTTCACCGAGGGCTTGGACCAGAACGCCGTCCGTGAAGCCAGCAGCACCAGCGGCGACGTGACCAGGAACACCACGACGACGTCGAGGATCGTGGTGAGACCGAGGGTGAACGCGAAGCCCTTCACCTGGCCGACGGCCAGGATGTACAGCACCGCCGCGGCGATGAAGCTGACGGCGTTGCCGGACAGAATGGTCCGGCGGGCGCGCTGCCAGCCGCGGGGAGCCGCGGAACGGAAGCTGCGTCCTTCGCGCATCTCGTCCTTGATGCGTTCGAAGAACACCACGAACGAGTCGGCGGTCATACCGATACCGATGATCAGACCGGCGATACCGGCGAGGTCGAGTGTGAAGCCGATCCAGCGCCCGAGCAGCACCATGATGCCGTACACCGCGAAGCCGGAGGCCACCAGTGACAAACCGGTGACGAAACCCAGCATCCGGTAGTAGGTGAGGCAGTAGAGCAACACCACGACCAAGCCGACCGCCCCGGCGAGCAGGCCCGCCTTCAACGAGGACAGGCCCAGCGTCGCGGAGACCGTCTCGGCCTCGGAGGTCTGGAACGACAGCGGCAGCGAGCCGTACTTCAGCGTGTTCGCCAGTTCCTTCGCCGATGTCGCGGTGAAGTTGCCCGAGATCTGGGTGCGGCCGCCCTGCTGCGGGCCCTGCTGCACGACCGGTGCGCTGACCACCTTCGAGTCGAGCACGAAGGCGACCCGCTTGTAGACGTACTCGCCGGTCAGCGTCGCCCACGCGTCGCTGCCACCGGACTTGAAGTCCAGATAGACCTCGTGCCTGGCCTGTTGCTGGTTCAGCCCCGAGGTGGCGTCCTTGATCTCCTGGCCGTCGATGCGGCTCTTGTCCAGCAGGAAGACCTCGGTGCCGTCGGTCGAGCAGGTCACCAGCGGAAGAGCCGGGTCGTCGTTGCCCGCGAGTGGATCGGACTTTCCGCAGTCCATGGTGGCCAGCGCGGTCTGCTGCACGGACGGGTCGGAACTCTGCCGCAGCGCCCTGGCCGCCTGGATCTCCTTCGTCGCCTCTTCGGTGGGCGTCAGGCTGGGATCGGCGGGAGGCTGCGTCGGCTGCTGAGCGGGGAACACGCGCTGCTGCGGAGCCGGGGCGGGCTCGGTGGTCTCCGGTGTCGCGGGTTGCGTCGTCTCCGGCTGCGCGGCCGGCGCGGGCTGGGTGCCCGGCGTCGTCTGCGGGGTGGCGCCCCGTCCCGTCGCGGGCACGGCCTGCAATACGGGCCGGATGTAGAGCTTGGCGGTGGTCGCGAGCGCGCGCGCCTGCTGCCCGTCGTCGCCGGGCACGGTGATCACGATGTTGTCGCCGTCGATGACGACCTCGGAGCCGCCGACACCGAGCCCGTTGACCCGGTTCTCGATGATGTCCTGCGCCTTCTTCAGGCTGTCCTGGCTCGGCTTGCTGCCGTCCGGCGTGCGCGCGGACAGCGTGACGCGGGTGCCGCCCTGCAAATCGATACCGAGCTTGGGTGTCGGGGACTTGTCACCGGTGAAGAACACCAGCGCATAGACCACGGCCAGCAGCGCGGCATAGACACCGAGCAACCGCAGCGGGTGCGCCGATCCCTGGGAAGGTGGCACAGTACGTCATCTCCTAGGCGGGAAGTCGAGGATGGAACAGCGGGCGTGCGCCAGCGGCGCCGGGTGCGCGGACCAACGGCCGCGGCGACATCCGGCGAGCCGGGGCACAACCGGAACGATCAGTCCTTGGTCAGGCGGGTCTCGGTCTGCTCGGCGGATTCCTCGACGGCGTCGGTCGCGTCCGAGCCGCCGGTCTCCGTGGCGGTCTCCTCGGCGCCCACCTCTTCGGTGCGCACCTCACGGATGGCCTGGCGCAGCCACGTGGTGACCACGTCCTCGGCGATCTCGAGATCGACCGTGGTGTCATCGAGGTCGACCACGGTGCCGTACAGACCCGACGTGGTGACGACCTGATCGCCGACCTTCAGGTTGTCCTGCATGCCTGCGACCTTCTCGGCTTCCCGCTTCTGACGGCGGACACCGAGGAACATCGGCACGAGCAGGGCTACCAGTAGCAGCGGAAACAGCAGTTCCATCGTCGAAGTCAGTCCCTAGTGTCGTGGGTGGGATGGACAAGTACCCACACAGTCTGCCAGTTCACCGCGCGAGTGCCACACCCGCACACCCGCTGGGCAGCTACAACGTTCTCACCGCGCACCGCCTCGCCCGGCGAACGACACTCCGGCGGGCGAGGCGGGCGCCGACCTCAGGCGGTCCTGCCGTAGGCGTAGTCCTCCAGCGGGAAGGCGACCGCCTCGCGATGCGCGTTGAGCGTGCTGGTGGGCCGCAGCAGGGCCGCCTCGCCGTGCTGGTTGAAGTAATAGCTGCGCGCGGTGGCGCAGTCGCCGCCGTAGAAGACCGAGGAGCCCAGCTTGGCGGTGACCCGGTCCAGGAACGCCGCGTTGGCCTGCTCGGTGACCTCGAAGGTCGTCTCGCCCCGGCGGCGCAGCTCGCCGAACAGGCGGCCCATGTGCTTCATCTGCGCTTCGATGGTGGTGAAGTAGGACAGGCCACTGTAGGAGTACGGGCTGTTGAGGCTGAGGAAGTTGGGGAACTTCGGCACCGTGATGCCCTCGTAGGCCTGGAACCGGTTGTCCCGCCAGAACTTTCCGAGATTCACCCCGTCGCGGCCGATGATCTCGATGGCCGGGAAGTTCACGTCCCACAGGTTGAAGCCGGTGGCCAGGATCAGCGTGTCGATCTCGGTCTTGTGCCCGTCCGCGGTAACGATGCCGTCCGGCTCGATGTGGTCGATCGAGTTCGTCTCCAGCCGCACGTGCGGCTGGTTGAACGTGGTGAAGTAGTGGTTGGAGAAGGTCGGCCGCTTGCACCCGAAGTCGTAGTCCGGGGTCAGCCGCCTGCGGGTCTCCTTGTCCCGCACGGACGCCCGCAGATGCGCCTTGGCCAGCGCGCCCGCGCCCTTGTTCAGCAGCCTGGCCTGCTTGAAGTGCAGCACCCCGACCACCATCAGCGCCTCCAGCAGGCTGGTGTTGACCAGTCGCGCGGCCTTCTGCGTGGCGGGGACCCGCTCGAACAGCTTCCGCACCGGCGCGGGGATCGCGGTGTCGATCTTCGGGACCACCCAGATCGGGGTGCGCTGGAACACCGTGAGCGCTCGCGCCTTCTCGGCGACCTCCGGTACCAGCTGCACGGCCGTGGCGCCGGTGCCGATGATCGCGGCCCTGCGGCCGGTGAGATCGAAGCCGTCCTCCCAGGCGGTGGTGTGGATGATCTTGCCTGCGAACGAGTCGATACCGGGGAACGGCGGCGTGTAGGGCTGGGACAGGAATCCGGTCGCGGTCAGCAGATAGCGGCCGGTGACCGTCTGCCCGCCCGCGATCGAGACCACCCAGTGCTGCCGCTCTTCGTCCCAGCGCGCGCCGTCGACGACGGTGCCGAAGCGCATGCGGCGGCGCAGGCCGTACTTGTCCGCGACGTGTTCGGCGTACTTCTTCAGCTCCTCGCCCGGCGCGAACAGCCGCGACCAGTGCGGATTCGGTTCGAAGGAGTAGGAGTAGGTGACCGAGGCGATGTCGACCGCCAGACCCGGGTAGTGGTTGACGTGCCAGGTGCCACCGAGATCGTCCTCGCGTTCGAGGATGACGTAATTGCTCAGGCCGAGCCGATCGAGCTGAATCCCCGCTCCCATGCCCCCGAACCCCGCACCGACTACGACCGCGTCGTATTGAGGCGCCACACCGAACCTCCTGCTAGCTGAACCACATATCACGGAATGACACATCATTCCGTTTGTGATGACTGTATCATCGGCAAGGTGACGAAGCCATCCACGCGTGCCGAGCGACGGAAAGCCGAACTGCGTCAGGAGATCATCGACACCGCGTTCGTCTGCTTCGCGGAGAAGGGCTATCACACCACCGGCATCGCCGACATCGCGGGACAGCTGGGCATCGGTCACGGCACCTTCTACCGGTACTTCAGCAACAAGCGCGACATCATCGACCACGTCATCGACGACTTGGCCGCGCGCATCATCGCCGCCCTCGGCACCGAGAACGCCCCGGACGCCGCCGCCTCCCTCGACGAGTACCGCGCCCAGATCGACCGCATCGGCGTGGCCCTCACCGAGATCCTGCTGGCCGATCGCCGGGTGGCCCAGCTGCTGCTGTTCCACGCCACCGGCATCGATGACGAGCTCACCCAGCGGCTGTACGGGCTGCTCGATACGGCCGACGCGCTGACCGCGGGCTATCTCGACCACGGCGTCGAGCAGGGCTATCTGCGCGCCGACCTGGACACCATGAACACCGCGCGAGCGGTGACCGGCATGTTGATCGCGGGCATCGTCTACTCGCTGCGCGAACCGGACGAAGCTTCGATCGCCGGGCTGACCCAGGCGATCCGCCGCCTGCTCGTGGACGGCGTTCGCAAGGACTGAGCGGCTCGGCAATCCCCCTGACACCGCCACCGGCGCTAGGGTGAGGCGCACTGATCCGACGCTTTCGCCAGGGGGACGGCCCTTGTTCGCAAAAGGCCAGGGAAACACGAAATTTCCCTTCCGATCGGCCCGGCGCACCGCGCCTGACAGAATGTCGCCCGTGACTCCCGAGGACGTGCGCCGCACCCGTTTCGCGACCCCCACGCTCGGGCACCGTGGCTACCACGCGGACGAGGTGGATGCCTTCCTCGAACTCGTCGCCGCGACCCTGGCCGGGGAGGGCGCGCTGGCCGCCGACGATCTACGGCATGTCGGTTTCGGCGCGCCACGGCTCGGCCAGCGCGGTTACCGCGCCGACCAGGTCGACGAATATCTCGACCAGTTGCGCGTCGAACTGGAGTTCCGTCAGCGCGGCGTCCGGCCGGTCCCGGCCGCGAACGGCAACGGCCACGCCATCCTCACTCCGGATGACGTGCGGCGCATGCGATTCAGCCAAGCCGCGGTGGGGCGGCGCGGATACAACGAGGAAGAGGTCGGCGCTTTCCTCGACCTGGTCGCCGCGACCCTCGTGCACGGCGGGCCGGGCAGTCTCACCATCGCCGATGTCGAGGCCGTCCGTTTCACCGAGGCCCGCCTCGGCACCCGCGGCTATCAACGCGACGAGGTCGACGCCTTCCTCGACCTGGTCGCCGCCGCACTGCGCGATCGCCGCTGACCGCGGTCGGTCACCCGGACGGGCGATTCATTCGAAGAGATCGAGCGTGGGGTGTGGCTCGCGACCGCGCACTTCGATGGAGCCGAACACGAGGTCGGGCGGCGGGACGAGACCGAGGTGCTCCCAGGCGGCCGCGGTGGCGACCCGGCCGCGCGGTGTGCGCGCGACCATGCCCGCGCGCACCAGGAACGGTTCGCATACCTCCTCCACGGTAGCGGCCTCTTCTCCGACCGCCACGGCCAAGGTGGACACCCCCACCGGGCCGCCGCCGAAACTACGGACTAGGGCGCCGAGGACCGCGCGGTCGAGCCGGTCGAGGCCGAGTACGTCCACGTCGTAGACCTCGAGCGCGGCGTGGGCGATCGCGCGGGTGATGCGGCCGTCGGCACGCACCTCGGCGTAGTCGCGGACGCGGCGCAGCAGGCGGTTGGCGATACGGGGCGTGCCGCGCGAGCGCCCCGCGATCTCGGCCGCCGCCTCCTCCTCGATCACGACACCGAGGATGTGCGCCGAGCGCTTCAGGATGCGCAGCAGTTCGCCGGGCTCGTAGAAGTCCATGTGCCCGGTGAAACCGAAACGGTCGCGCAGCGGGCCGGTCAGCGCTCCGGACCTGGTGGTGGCACCGACCAGGGTGAACGGCGCGATGTCCAGGGGAATGGAGGTCGCGCCGGGCCCCTTGCCGACGACCACGTCCACCCGGAAGTCCTCCATCGCCAGGTAGAGCATCTCCTCCGCGGGACGCGCCATCCGGTGGATCTCGTCGATGAACAGCACGTCGCCCTCGACCAGGTTGCTGAGCATGGCGGCCAGATCGCCCGCCCGCTCCAGCGCGGGACCGGACGTGATCCGCAAAGCGGTGCCGAGTTCGGCGGCGATGATCATCGCCATGCTGGTCTTGCCGAGACCCGGCGGCCCGGACAGCAGGACGTGGTCCGGAGTGCCGCCGCGTTGTTTGGCTCCGCGCAATACCAGCGCGAGCTGTTCGCGCACACGGGGCTGGCCGATGAAGTCGTCCAGCGACTGCGGGCGCAGACTCGCCTCGATCTCGCCGTCGGACCTCAGATAGCTTGCGCTGACCTGGGATTCGGTAGGTTCCTCGTGGTGGTCCATGACGCGCCTTACCGGTTCTTGCCGAGCAGGCCGAGCGCGGCCCGCAGGGCGGCGGAGGTGCCGACGCCCGGCTGTTCGGCCAGCACCGCATCGATCGCCTGTTCGGCCTGCTTGGCGGCGAAACCGAGGCCGACGAGCGCCTCGGTGACCTGATCACGCACCGGCGTGGCCGCCGCGGGTGTCGATCCGGGCGGGCCGGAGGGCACCGGAACGAGGTTCACCTTGTCCCGCAGTTCCACCACCATGCGTTCGGCGCCGCGCTTGCCGATGCCGGGCACCCTGGTCAGCGCCGCGACGTTGCTCTCGGCCAGCGCTTTGCGCAGCGCCTCGGGCTCGAGGACGGCCAGCACCGCCATGGCGAGGCGGGGTCCGACGCCGGAGGCGGTTTGCAGCAGGCCGAACAGGTCGCGCGCCTCGGTGTCGGCGAACCCGTAGAGGGTCATCGAGTCCTCGCGGACGATCATCGCGGTGTAGAGCCGGGTTTCCTCGCCGCGGGTGAGCCCGGCCAGGGTGGACGGGGTGGCGTTGAGCCGGTAGCCGACGCCCGCCGCCTCGATCACCGCGTGGTCGAGGGCGATTTCCAGCACTTCACCGCGTACCGACGCGATCACCCGTGCACCGCCTTCCGTTGTTCGGCCAGCCGTTCGATGTACCGGCGCTGTGCCGCGGCCGCCTTGGCCTCCGCCGCCGCCATCCGCTCCAGCAGCGGCGCCCGCCAACAATGGCAGATCGCCAGCGCCAGCGCATCCGCCGCGTCCGCCGGTTTCGGCGCGACGGGCAGGCCGAGGATCCGGGTGACCATGGCCGTCACCTGCTTCTTGTCCGCGGTGCCGCTGCCGGTGACCGCGGCCTTCACCTCGCTGGGTGTGTGGAACGCGACCGGGATCCCCCGGCGCGCGGCGGCCAGCGCGATCACTCCGCCCGCCTGCGCGGTGCCCATGGCGGTACGGACATTGTGCTGGGCGAAGACGCGTTCGATGGCAACGGCCCCGGGCTTGTGGGTGTCCATCCAGCGTTCGGCGGCGTCCGCGACCGCCAGCAGGCGATGGGCCAGATCCATATCGCCGGGAGTGCGGACCACGTCGACGTCCACGGCGGTGACCTTCCGCCCCGGCCCGCCGTCGACGATGCTGAGGCCGCATCGGGTGAGTCCGGGGTCGACGCCCATCACCCGCACGACAACCCCTCTCCCGGACACGAACAACTGTTCGAGAGTCTAGCGGAGGCTTGGTCTTTCGCCGCCCCGCGACACGGCCCGGCTATCCGCCGACGTCACCGGCTTCCCGCGACGCGCCCGGCAGGCCGAGCACCTCCGGACGACTCGCACGCACCGCCCACTGGTGCGCGGGATCGGCGACCAGGCGCCGTGCCCCGAGGTCCAGTAAGCCGCTGACGTGGGTCACCGTCGCGGCGACCACGCCGTCGGCGCGCGTCAGCGTGTGCTCGACCCGATAGGTCTTGCCCGCACCCCACTGCCAAGCGCACGACACGTCGACGGTGTCGCCGCCGCGTAGTTCCCGCCGGAAGCGCAGCACGGTCTCCAGGTTGACCGGCCCGAGGCCGGAGGCGAGCAGCTCGTCGACCGAGACGCCCGCCGCTCGGACGCACGCGAATCGCGCGTGGTCGGCGAACTGGTGGTAAGCCGCACCGGTGACATGCATTTGCGGGTCCAAGTCGGACACCCGGACTTCGATACGGGTACTGAACGACACGCGCCGAACTATGCCAGCCGCCACCGACAAACCTCAGGGCTCGAGATGGTTCGCACCGAGAAGATCTCGGCGGGGCGGCCGGTCTCAGGCCCTGGCGACCTGTCTCGCGAACACAGCGTGAGCGCGCTCGTCGAAGAGGACGAAACGGACTTCCGACACGGCCGTGGGAGTCGCGCGAACCGTGTCGACCGCGATCCGGGCTCCGTCCTCCATCGGCCAGCCGTAGACGCCGGTGGAGATCGCCGGGAACGCGACCGTCCGCGCCCCCAGTTCGTCCGCGACGCGCAGAGATTCCCGATAACACGAGGCCAGCGAGGCCGAGCGGTCCTCGGTGGACGACCACACGGGACCGACCGTGTGGATCACCCAGCGCGCGGGCAGGCGACCGGCCGTGGTCGAGACCGCGGCACCGGTCGGCAGTCCCGAGCCGTAGTGGGACGCACGCAGCCTGCGGCATTCCGCCAGGATCTCCGGGCCGCCGCGCCGGTGGATCGCGCCGTCGACTCCCCCGCCGCCGAGCAGCGACGAATTCGCCGCGTTCACCACCGCGTCGACCTCCTGTTCGGTGATGTCGCCGCGCACCAGCACCAGTTCGACCATGCTCGCATTCTGCCTCGCGCACCCACGGCGCATCGAGCACACCGAAGGCCCGGTCACCCAGCAGTGCCGAAGCCGATTCACAGCCTGCCTCGAGGAACGGCCGCGACAATGCCGGACGTGCCAGTACTCGCCGCTCCCCTGACTCCGGCGCCACCGCGCCTTCCTCCGGCGAGTCCGGCGCTGAACCAGCAGCACGCGTTGCACCACGGGATCTCACTGCTGCACGGCTGGCTGCCGCCGACCGTCGAACTGCTCGCCGGGGTGGTCCTGCTGGTCGCCGTCACTCGGCGAACCAGGCGGTGGTGGCTGTTCCGGCTGCCGGCAAACTCTGCACCGCCGGACACGCGGTGGGCATCGACTGCACCGTCTACACCACCGAGGGCGGACACACCTGGCAATTCGCTGCGGCCGCGTTCGCCTCGTCCTTGCCGTGGGTCACCGCCCGCGTGGGTCTGCCGGTTCCCGCCACCGGCTGAACCCTCGGCAACCCGCTCGGCTCGCGCCGCATCCGGCGCCCTGCGCCCGACGATCGCCGCGTCGTTCCCCCTCTCGAAGGCGGTGGAAGCGCACGCGTCGGGCGATACGGGGCGAACCGTCGGCAAATTGGTACTGACCGTGCCCTGAATGTGCCACGATCAGGCCGTTCCCGCTTCTACCATCCGAGGATGAGCATTGGTGCAAAAGCTGTCCTCGAAGGCGGGCCGCAAGATCTGCCCGCGCGCATCGTCCCCATCACCCCGCCCGGAGTGGAATTGAAGGTGCCGTTCCGCGGCGGATACGAGCACTTCAAGGTCACCCAGCGGGAGCAGGACACCCCCGAAGGGCGACTGCGCGTGTACGAATGGTGCGAGCGCACCAAGATCGCGGAGTAATACCGGCTTCCCTCCCCGGCGACGGTGACGTCGGCACCCGGCGCGCCGCCGGGGAGATCACCGGGCATTACGCGATCAGCCGCCCGCGTCTGCGTTCTCCGTGCGCCATCGACGCTCACCTAGTTGAGCGCCTGCTTCCAGCCACCATCCGGACGCACCCGGGATGTACCGGACTCCGGCTCGCGCCGTGCTGGTGACCAGGGCCGCGGCACCTGACGTCAGCGGACTCGGAGAGATCGCCCGGGTGCCGCATCGACCGCGACGGGAGGGACTGTCCGGACACGCTTCGGGGCGGCCGTCAGGAGACCGGCCGCCCCGATTTCGCGCAGTATTACCCGCGGTAGCTCGATTCAGTCGTCGAGCTGAGCGAGCACCTCGTCCGAGATGTCGACGTTGGTATAGACGTTCTGCACGTCGTCGCTGTCCTCGAGGGCGTCCACGAGTTTGATCACCTTGCGTGCGCCGTCGGCGTCCACCGCGACCGACACCGAGGGTTGGAAACCGGACTCGGCGGAGTCGTAGTCGATACCGGCGCCCTGCAGCGCGGTGCGCACCGCGATCAGATCGCTGGGGTCGCTGATGATCTCGAACGACTCACCGAGGTCGTTGACCTCCTCGGCGCCCGCGTCCAGCACCGCCATCAACACGTCGTCCTCGGACAGGCCGTTCTTCTCCAGGGTGACGACGCCCTTGCGATGGAAGAGGTAGGCCACCGAGCCCGGGTCGGCCATGTTGCCGCCGTTGCGCGTCATCGCGACCCGGACCTCGCCCGCCGCCCGGTTGCGGTTGTCGGTGAGGCACTCGATCAGCACGGCGACGCCGTTGGGTCCGTAGCCCTCGTACATGATCGTCTGCCAGTCGGCGCCGCCGGCTTCCTCGCCGCCGCCGCGCTTGCGGGC
Organism: Nocardia exalbida NBRC 100660; assembly: GCF_000308575.1. Classification (GTDB taxonomy): domain Bacteria; phylum Actinomycetota; class Actinomycetes; order Mycobacteriales; family Mycobacteriaceae; genus Nocardia; species Nocardia exalbida. Next base: position 12,959 of record NZ_BAFZ01000076.1, read on the forward strand.
GCGCTCGATGTTGTCGTTGGGGACCGACGACTTCTTCGCCTTCTGGATGGCGTCGAACAGCGTCGGGTTGCCATCCGGGTCACCGCCACCGGTACGGGCCGCCACCTCGATGTTCTTGATCAACTTCGCGAACAGCTTGCCGCGCTTCGCGTCGATCGCAGCCTTCTTGTGCTTGGTGGTGGCCCATTTGGAGTGGCCGCTCATTCCCTACTTCCTTCAGGTCGATGGCACGTTCGGTCGTGTGTACGGTACCGGCACGGCCGGGCGGACAGCTTCCCCAGCCTACTCGGGCGTCCACTACGGCCCTGCAAAGCGGCCCCGGCTTCGCACCCACTCCTCTTCGCGGGCTCCGTCCCGAGCGCACCCGTCAAGCCGAGCGGACCAGCTCCACGAACATCCGGTGCACCCGCAGATCGCCGGTCACCTCGGGATGGAACGAGGTCGCCAGGACCTTCCCCTGCCGCACCGCGACGATCCGACCTGCGGCGGGGCCGTCCGGCACGGTGGCAAGGACCTCGACGCCCTCGCCTGCCCGCTCGACCCAGGGCGCTCGGATGAACACCGCTCGCACGGGGCCACCGGGCAGGCCCGCGAACGGCAGATCGGTTTCGAACGAGTCGACCTGACGGCCGAACGCGTTGCGCCGCACCGTCATATCGATGCCGGACAGATGCTCGGCGTCCGGGCGGGTGTCGAGCACCTCCGAGGCGAGCAGGATCATGCCCGCGCAGGAACCGAACGCGGGCAGGCCGTCGCGCAGCCGCGCGCGCAGCGGCTCCAGCAGTTCGAAGGCCGCCAGCAGCTTGCTGATCGCGGTCGACTCGCCGCCGGGCAGCACGAGCGCGTCCACCGCCGCGAGCTCCGACTCGCGCCGGACCAGCACGGGCTCGGCGCCGCAGCTGGCGAGCGCGGCGACGTGCTCTCGGACGTCGCCTTGCAACGCGAGCACGCCGATCACGGGACGGGACGGCGTCTGTCCGGTGTCGGCGGCGGGGGCGGTGACCGAGGTAGCGTTCACGCCGGAAAGCTTACGAGCCGTGCCGATGTGGGCGCGCTCACGGTCGGCTGCCACACGCACATCGCCGCAACCGCCCGGATCACTCTTCGCGCAGCGTGCGGATGAGGCCTTCCTGAACCACGGCCGCGACCAGCGTGCCCTCCCGGGTGAAGATCTTGCCGCCGGTCAGGCCCCGGCCGAAAGCCGCCGAGGGCGAGGACTGGTCGTAGAGCAGCCATTCGTCGGCCCGGAACGGGCGCAGGAACCACATCGCGTGATCGAGCGACGCGTTCTGGGTCGGCTCGTCGGGATGGACGACCTTCGAAGAACCCAGCAGCGTCATATCGCTCATGTAGGCGAGGGTGCACACATGCACCAGCGGATCGTCGGGTAGCAGGTGCCGGTAGCGGAACCACACCTGCTGCTGGGAGACCACGCCGTCGCGGCGGGACACGTTCTCCGGCGGGACCATGCGAATGTCCCAGTGTTCCCACTCGCGCATCGCCCACAATCGTTCCGGAGTCATCGTGGTACTCGCGTCGGGCAGATCCTCCGGCATCGGAACGCCGGGCATGATGTCCTGATGCTCGGGGCCCTGGTCACCGACATGGAACGACGCCGACATGGTGAAGATCGCCGCGCCGTCCTGGATGCCGGTCACCCGCCGCGTGCAGAACGACCGGCCGTCCCGGATGCGCTCGACCTGGTAGACCGTCGGTTCCTGCGGATTGCCCGGACGCAGGAAGTAGCCGTGCAGCGAGTGCACTTGGAATCGCGGTTCCACCGTCCGGACCGCGGACACGAGCGCCTGGCCGGCAACCTGGCCGCCGAACGTGCGCGGAAGCTGGGTCTTGGTGGACGCGCCACGGAAGATGTCCCGCTCCAGCCGCTCTATCTCCAGCGCCTCTTCGATTGTCGCCATGGGCAGAGATTATCCCGGCCGCTCACGATGTCGCCGCTCGGCTGCCAGAGAACGTCCGGCAACGCCCATGCCTCCACCGGCCGTCGCGATTTGCTGAGATGGACGGGTGCCCCGCTTTCTGCCCATCACTCCGGACGGACTCGTCGAGCAGGTGATCGAACCCGTCCTGACCGCGGCCTCACACATGGTGATCGCCGTCGACGGCGCGGACGCCGCCCAGCCGGTGGCGCTCGCCCGGCGGATCGTCGAGGCGCTGCGCGAGGCAGGCCGGTGGGCCGACGTGGTCTCCCTGCACGACTACGTACGTCCCGCCTCACTGCGCATGGAGTTCGGTCGCAACGACGAGATGTCCTATCGCACCACGTGGTTCGACTACGCCGCGCTGCGCCGGGAAGTGATCGACGCGCTCCGCCGGCACGGCCGGTGGCTGCCCTCGCTCTGGGACGAAGCCGCCGACCGCTCCGCACGCGCCGCGATCCGCACGGCCCCGCCGGCGACGACGATCGTCCTCGCGGGCCCGATGCTCGCCGGACGCCACCTCGACGCCGACCTGACCCTCCGGCTGGACCTGTCCGAACCCGCGCTCCGCCGCCGCACCGCGGCCGACGCGCAGTGGACCATCCCCGCTCTGCTGCGGCACGACGCCGAGAACCCCTACACGCCAACCTTCTTCGTGCGGTGGGATCATCCCGAGCGTCCGGCGCTTCGAGTCGACGAGCACCGAGCGAACTAGCGTCCGTCTCTGCCGATATCGGACTGCTGGCACCAATAATCAGATGCGCATAACCACGTATCCACATGTGTTTCCTTCTCGGCGGTCCGCTGGTCCACGTCCTCCGACCTCACCCTCGGCGCGCTCGCCCGATCCCGTCGCACGGCCGGACTTGCCGAACGCTCCCTCACCACTCACACCAACCGGTGCCCGCCGTCCACGTGCAGGACGGTGCCGGTGATGAAGGGATTGCGCATCACACCGAGCATCGCCTGCGCGATATCGGACGGACGGCCGATGCGCCCGACCGGCAGGCGCGCGGCGAGCTGCCGGTGACGTTCGGTCTTCGCGGGCCCCGCGATGGTGTCCCAGATCGGGGTGTCGACCCACCCGGGTGAGACCACGTTGACGCGGACCGGGCCGAGCTCGAGGGCCAAGGCGTAGGCCAGTGAGGCGAGCGCGCCGTTGACCGCCGCCACCATGGCGCCGCCCGGCGCGGGCCGATACGCCGCCACGCCGGAGGTGAAGGTCACCGAACCGCCCGGGACCACCCGGGCGTGCTTGGCCAGCAGAGCGGGGCCGATCAGCTTGGACGAGAACAGATTCCGGGCCAGGTCGGCGTCGAACTCGGCCAGTGTCTGATAGGCGCCGGTGATGTCGGCCGCGGTGGTGACGACATGATCGACCGGTTCCGACTCGGCGAACAGACGCTCGAGATCGGCTTCGCGGGTGATGTCCGCGACGACCGAGCGCACCGAGCCCGGCCCCGCGGGCAGGCCGCGCTGCGCCGCGGCGAGCCGGTCGGCGGAACGGCCCGCGATGGTGACCTCCGCGCCCTCGGCGACCAGCGCGGCCGCCAGCGCCAGTCCCATGCCGGAGCTGCCGCCCACGATGACGACATGTTCGGGTGTTGTGCTGCTTGCTGTCATGGCTCCAGCCGACCATCGGCGCGGTCGAGTGTCCATGTCGCACTGTCGAACACGCCTTAGTCGCAGACTAACGCCGCAGGCCGAGGACCGTTCCGGGAGCGCACGGGGCGACGTACCGCACCTCCCGTGCGCCCGGCCGGCTCTCAGGGGGTGCAGGCCGGTGATTGCTGGTTCAGGTTGGCCAGTGCCTGGCACGCCCACGTCTTCTGGACCTTCCACTTGCCGCCGTCCAGCACGAACGGGACATCGACCTGGTTTTCCTGCCCGTTGATGGTGAACTTCGCCTGCGCGGTCACGCTGTCACCGAAGGCGGTCACTCCGGTGACCACCGCAGTGGCGTTCGCCTGCCGGAACGCCTCGGCCAGACGGTTGGGCAGGCCGGGGTCGGCTTCGATGCCCTGTACGAGATCGAGTTTGTCTTCGTTCGGCACCGCGGGATCGAGGGCCTTCTGCAACAGGGCGTTGAGTTCGTCGACGGTGGGCGCGGCGGGGGTGGTCACGGTCGCCGAGGCGGCCGCTGTGGTGCGGGTCGACTTGGGTGAGTCGCTCTTGTCGTCACTGCCGCAGGCGGCGAGGCCGAGGGCGGCCACGAGGGCCAAACCCGCTACTGCGGTGCGTCCGGTCTTGGGAAGCTTCAACTGTTCGTCCTTTGCGCTCGGATCGATCCGGTGAGAGGGCGCGAAATGGCCTTGGACGGCCATCGAATGGCGAAGCTACTGAGCGTGATTATGGGAACCATGAGACGACCTTCTGGCCGCCGTAAGAGTTGAACCTAGCACCGGAAGCGGTCCGCGCGGCTCATTCCGCCGACAGGTCGGCCGTGAGGGCGGCGATCAGCGCCGCGACGGCCGGGTCGCGCACCGCCGCGCGCCAGGCGACCGCGTAGGTCACCATCAGGGGCGCGCCACGGAGCGGCCGCCAGACCAGACCGGGCAGTCCGTCCGCGCGCGAGGAGCTGAGCCCGATCACGTCGGGCCGGGCGGGCAGCACGGCGAGCATCTGCGCGTGCCCCATCGCGCTGGCACTGAGCCGCACCCGCGCGCCGTGGTCGGCGAGGGCGCGCAACAGCGAATCGTGCAAGCCCGCGGCCGACTCGCGCGCGAACAAGATCAGCTCCTGACCGCTGAGCTCGACCGGATCGAGCAGTGCCTCGCCGGCGAGCGGATGCCGCTGCGACATCAGCACGCCGAGCTCCTCGCGGGCCACGGCCCGTTGCGCGAAGCGTTCGGGCAGGTCAACCGGGGTGCGGACGAGCGCGAGGTCGACCTCGTCGTCATCGAGGAAACGCACCTGATCGGCGGTGGTCCCGCCGGTGAGCACCATCCGGGCGCCGGGCAACGCGGCGGTGAGCAGACTCCCGATGCGCGTCGGCAGCCAGGGTGGGACGCCGTTGAGCAACCCGAGGCGCAGCACCGGGGCGCCGGAGACCGCAGCGCGCCTGGTCTGCCTGACCGCTTCGTCCATCGCGCGCAGCACGGTCTTGCCGGAGCGCAGCAGCACCGCGCCCGCGGGCGTCAGCTCCACCCGCGGCTCACGGATCAGCAGTGGGCCGCCCAGCTCCCGCTCCAGCACCTTGATCTGCTGGCTGAGCGTGGGCGTCGAGATGAACAATCGCTCCGCGGCCCGGCGAAAGTGCAACTCCTCCGCCAGGACCACGAAGTACCGCAACTGCCGCAACTCCACGCGGCAGACGCTACCGGCCCGGGATCACCAGCCGCGCTCGGCCAAGCGGTGCGGCTGGGCGATGTCCTCGACGTTGATGCCGACCATGGCCTCACCGAGACCGCGCGACACCTTGGCCAGCACGTCCGGATCGTCGTAGAAGGTGGTGGCTTTGACGATGGCGGCGGCGCGCTGGGCCGGGTTGCCGGATTTGAAGATGCCCGAACCCACGAACACGCCCTCGGCACCGAGCTGCATCATCATCGCGGCGTCGGCGGGGGTGGCGATGCCGCCCGCGGTGAACAGCACCACCGGCAGCTTCCCGGTCTCGGCGATCTCACGGACCAGCTCGTAGGGCGCCTGCAGCTCCTTGGCCGCGACGAACAACTCGTCCTCGGGCAGCGACGACAGGCGGCGGATCTCCTGCCGGATCTTGCGCATGTGCGTGGTCGCGTTGGACACGTCACCGGTGCCCGCCTCGCCCTTGGAGCGAATCATGGCCGCGCCCTCGGTGATTCGGCGCAGAGCCTCGCCGAGATTGGTGGCGCCGCAGACGAACGGCACGGTGAAGTTCCACTTGTCGATGTGGTTGGCGTAGTCGGCCGGGGTGAGCACCTCGGACTCATCGATGTAGTCGACGCCGAGGCTCTGCAGGATCTGTGCCTCCACGAAGTGGCCGATACGGGCCTTCGCCATGACCGGAATGGAGACCGCGGCAATGATGCCGTCGATCATGTCCGGGTCGCTCATCCGGGACACGCCGCCCTGGGCACGAATGTCCGCGGGCACTCGCTCCAGCGCCATCACCGCGACCGCGCCTGCGTCCTCGGCGATCTTGGCCTGCTCCGGCGTGACGACATCCATGATCACCCCGCCCTTGAGCATCTCGGCCATGCCGCGCTTCACGCGGGCGGTGCCGACGGTCTGGGTGGTCTCGGGGGTGGTCACGGCTAATTCCTCCAGCATGTGCGCCAATCGGTCGCTCGGATGCGAACGCCACGATTCTAAGCCGGTGGCAAAAGGCCACTTGATAGCCAGTTGGAGGGCACTGGCCTGGTGTGATCTCGGTTATGCGCCCTGGGCCGGGAGACCTCGGCGAGCGCGCCGTCCCGGCTGCCCGGCCGTTGCCGGGCCCCGGCTCACAGGGGGCCGACCACCAGCAACGTCGCCCAGTACTCCGCGGCCGCGGGGCCGATCAGCGGCAACAGGAAATCGAACAGCAGGTACGACATGAACGAACTACCTCCACAACCGAGCTGGAACGGCCCCGCCGACGGCAGGACCACGACACCGGACTGACATGCGTCCCTGACAGCAGTACCCTCCGGCGCGCCGAATCATCGCGACGCTATCACGATCGTGAAACACATCACATGCGTTCGGGCCGGTCAGCGGATGGAGCGGACCTCCGGGTCTGCGGTGCCCGATGCCGCCTCGGCGGCTTCGCCGAGTAGTTCGTCCAGGTGATACGGGTAGACGGTTTCGCCGGAGCGGTCCAGCGCGACGATATCGGCCGCGGTGCACCATTTGTGCCCGGTAATCGAGCGACGCTCGATCAGGGTCCGATTCGCCGCGTGCGGTTCGAATCCACGCGCCCGCAGCGCGAAGAACAGTTCCTCCGACCGGATCAGCTCACCGTCGAAGGGGAACACCGCGACCCGCCGCCAGATCGGGCCGCGCAGGTCGGCCGGATCCGCGCGGTGGCCGGTCTCCTCGTACAGTTCCCGCACGGCCGCCGCGCGCAGGCTCTCCCCCGGCTCCACGCCGCCGCCGACGGTGAACCAGAACGACACCTCCGGCGTCTTCGGGTCGTTGCCGCGCATCAGCAACGTCCGGTCGTTCTCGTCGAACAGCACGACCCGCGCCGTGGTGCGGATGGTGTCGACCGCCAGGCCGGTGGACGCCGCCGGAGTGGCGCGCTCGGTGATCTCGAAGTAGGAAGGCAGCGGGGCGGTACCGCCGAGGTGCAGGATCCGGACCGGACGGCGGGTGCGCAGCGCCAGCGTGTCGCGCACGGCGTCGTTGTGGAAGCGGCGGGCGATCAGTACCCGGGCCTCGGCGTCGGCCAGTTCGGCGACCAGTTGCGGGCGCAGCGTGCCGATGTCCACCGCCGACAACGCGGAGGACAGTCGGTTCTCCACCGTCTCCCGTTCGGCGCGCCCGGCGCGCTCGGCCCGGTCGGCCAGGGCCGAGAGTTGTCTGGCCTGCTCCGCCATGGCCGGATCGGACACCGGGCCCGCGATCGCCATGGCGACCGACCGGGCCACCACCGCCCGCCGGGCCAGCGCCGCGTCCAGCGCCTGCCAGGACTGGTCGGAGCGCACGTGCAGCCGGTCGAGCCGGTTGGCGGTGGAGTACGCCCACAGACCGACCGCGACGACGATCGCCGCGATCAGCGCGAGGACGAGAACGGTCGTGGCGGAAAACGTGATCATCCGGCGGCCCGCACTCGGGTGTCGCCGACGGTCACCGTCTCGTAGACGCGCAGGATCTGTTCGGCCACCACCGGCCAGTCGTACTCGCCGACCACCTGTGTCGCGGTGCGCACCAGCGCCTCTCTGCGCACCTCGTCGGTGAGCACGGTGTGCAGCGCGGCGGCCAGGGCCGCCGAATCCCCGATCGGGACCAGCATGCCCGCCGTACCGTCCCGCAGTACCCGGCGGAAGGCGTCCAGCTCACTGGCCACCACCGCGGTGCCTGCCGCCATCGCCTCGATGAGGATGATGCCGAAGCTCTCCCCGCCCAGGTTGGGCGCCACGTACACGTCCGCGCTGCGCATCGCCGAAGCCTTCTCCTCGTCGGACACCTGGCCGAGGAAACGCAGGTGGCCTGCCAGCTTGCCCGCTTCGCGGCGCAACCGGTCCTCCTCGCCGCGGCCGACGATCAGGATCTCGACGTCGGGATGCCTGCGCACCAGATCGGGCAGCGCGCCGAGCAGTACCTCCATGCCCTTACGCGGCTCGTCGTAGCGTCCAAGGAACAGCACCGTGCCACCGGAGCGTGGATAGCCGGGCAGCATCGGCGCGCGGGCGAACGCCGGGACGTCGACCCCGTTGGGGATCTCCACCGCGTCCGAGCCCAGCGCCTCGACCTGCCAGCGGCGCGCCAGCTCGGAGACCGCGATACGGCCGGAGATCTTCTCGTGATACGGCCGCAGCACGCCCTGGAAAGTGCTCAGCACCAAGGACTTCGTCGTCGAGGTGTGGAAGGTCGCGACGATCGGACCCTCGGCGATCTTCAACGCGAGCATGGACAGGCTCGGCGCGTTCGGTTCGTGGATGTGCAGGACGTCGAAGTCGTTGCCGTCGATCCACCGGCGAATCCTGGTGTAGGCCATGGGCCCGAACGACAGCCTGGCCACCGACCCGTTGTACGGGATGGCCACCGCCCGGCCCGCCGACACCACGAACTCCGGAAGCGGAGTGTCCTCCGACGCGGGCGCGAGCACGCTCACCTTGTGCCCCCGCTCGATGAACACCCGCGCCAGCTCGACTACATGTGCCTGCACCCCACCGGGGACGTCGAACGAATAGGGGCAGACCATGCCGATCTTCATGGCGATACGTCTCCCTGCTCGGACCCGAGGCTCGCCTGTGCGGTGTCGATCATCGCGCGCCGACTGGGCGAGAGATCGCTCTCCCACAATGGTTGCAGCATGTGCCAGTCGGCCGGATGCTCGGCGATATTCGCCGCGAAGCGATCCGCCAGCGCCTGCGTGGCCGCGGCTACGCCACCGGAAACATCTACCGGCGCCTCGACTTTCAGGCCCCAGTTCTCGCGGCCGTCGGCCTCGACCTCGAACCACGCATGCACCGGCAGCAGCGCCGCGCCGGTCTCGATGGCCAGTTTCGCCGAGCCCGCGGGCATCCAGGTGCGCTCACCGAAGAACTGGACCGGAACGCCCTTACCGGTGAGGTCGCGTTCGCCCAACAGGCACACGATCCTGTTCTGCCGCAGGCGGGCCGCCAACCGGTCGAACGGCGGTTGTTCGCCACCGGTCAGCGGGAACACTTCGAAGCCCAGGCTCTCCCGGTAGGCGACGAACCGCTCGAACAGCGATTCCGGCTTCAACCGCTCGGCCACGGTGGAGAGGCTGCCGTAGTGCTGCACCAGCCAGACGCCCGCCATGTCCCAATTGCCGGAGTGCGGCAGCACGAAGATCACGCCGCGGCCCTGTGCGAGTGCGGCGTCCAGGTATTGCAGCCCCGCGACGAAGTAGTCGATCGCCGCATGGTCCATCCCGGGCAGCCGGAACGCTTCCCGCCAATATCGCGCGTACGACCGCATGCTGGCGCTGATCAGCTCGTCCGGCACGTCGGTGGGCAGTACGCCGAGCACCCGCGCCAGGTTGCGCCGCAACTGGTTCGGCGCGCCGCCCGCGTGGAACTCCCGATTGGCGCGACGGGCGACCCGGTCCCCGCCCCACTCGAACAGTCGCCGGGCCGTCGACTCCGGCAGTGCGCGCACCAGCCGCCAGCCCGCCGCGTATCCGGCGGCGCCGAGCTGCTCCCCTATCGTCATCCGCACTCCCGCACCGCAGGTCCGCTGTCCATCGTCGCGAATACCCGGACGCCGCCGTCGATCGGCCTGCGTCCCGCACGGCGTGAGATCACGACGGAAGTCCCGGGGTGTCGGCGGTTCCCGCGCTCGGGCTCTGCGGCCGCGCGGCCGGGATCACGGTGCGCGCCCCCGGTGAGTTGCGCACGGCCAGCACCCGCTGCACGACGGTGACGATACTGAGCACGGCGAGAATCCACATGGCCGCGTGCACGGCGTAGGTGAGCCACTCGATCCCCCAGTAGCCGGCGATGCCGGTGAATCCGGCGCCCACCAGCACGATGATCAGCCGATCCGGCCGCTCGATGATGCCGCCGTCCGCGGACAGCCCGCTGGCCTCCGCGCGCGCCTTGGCATAGGAGATCACCTGCGAGGTCACCAGAACGACCAGCGTCGCGGCGAACAGCGGCCGGTGCTGTTCGTGGAAGACCGCCCACCAGGCCAGCCCGGCGAAGATGGCGCCGTCGGCCAGCCGGTCACAGGTGGCGTCCAGCACCGCGCCGTATTTCGTGCCGCCGCCGCGCGCCCTGGCCATCGCCCCGTCGAGCATGTCGAACATGACGAACAACCAGATCACCATGGTTCCCCAGAACAGGTGTCCGGTGGGGAACAGCGTGACCGCGGCGACGATGGATGCGGTGGTACCGATCAGCGTCACGGCGTCGGGTGTGAGCCCCGTGCCGACCAGCGCCCGGCCCAGCGGAGCCGTCGCCTTGGCGAACGTCTCGCGGCCGAAGAAGCTCAGCACGGCCGATCCACCCGCTCGCTCATCTCTAGGCCTCCTTCCAGGCCGCCGACAGCAGCGCCCTGGTCTCCCGCAGCAATTGCGGCATCACCTTCGCACCGCCGATGACGGTGATGAAGTTCGCGTCTCCGCCCCAGCGCGGCACGATGTGCTGGTGCAGGTGATCGGCCAGCGACCCACCGGCCACCCCGCCGAGATTCAGCCCGACGTTGAACCCGTGCGGCCGGGACACCTTCTTCATCACCCGGATCGCCTGCTGGGTGAAGGCCATCAGTTCGGCGCTTTCCGCCTCGGTGAGGTCCTCCAGGTTCGCCACCTTGCGGTACGGCACGACCATCATGTGCCCCGGGTTGTACGGGTACAGGTTGAGCACGGCGTACACCAGCTCACCCCGCGCGACGACCAGTCCGTCCTCATCGGCCATCTTCGGGATGTCGGTGAAGGGATGGCCGGTGGAATCCTTCGGCCCGGTGGCCGCCTCCGCGATATAGGACATGCGATACGGCGTCCACAGCCGCAGCAGCCGATCCGGTTCGCCCGCGCCGCTGTCCACGATGCTGCCCGGCTCCTCCGGGGTCGCGGTTCCGTCCAGATCCGCGAGCCCGTCCGGCACCGTCCGCTCGGTCATGCCGTGCCCTTGATCTCGAAACCGTCGGCCGTCGGCGACGCGTTCTGCCGCTGGGCGATCCACGCGACGATGGTGGCCACCGCGTCGTCGACCGGTACGCCGTTGACCTGGGTGCCGTCGCGGAAGCGGAAGCTCACGGCGTTCGCGGTCACGTCGCGCTCACCGGCCAGCAGCATGAACGGCACCTTCTGCGCGGTGTTGTTGAAGATCTTCTTCTGCATGCGATCGTCGCTGCGATCCACCAGTGCCCGGATGCCCTCGTCCTGCAACCGTTCGATCACCCGATCCAGATGCGGGGCAAAGGTTTCGGCGACCGGGATGCCGACGACCTGCACCGGCGAGAGCCAGGCCGGGAACGCGCCCGCGTAATGCTCGGTGAGCACACCGAAGAATCGCTCGATCGAGCCGAACAGCGCACGGTGGATCATGACCGGCCGCTGCTTGGTGCCGTCGGAGGCGGTGTATTCCAGGTCGAAGCGCTCGGGCAGGTTGAAGTCCAGCTGGATGGTCGACATCTGCCAGGTGCGGCCCAGCGCGTCCTTGGCCTGCACCGAGATCTTGGGGCCGTAGAAGGCGGCGCCACCCGGATCGGGCACCAACTCCAGGCCGGAGGCGGAGGCGACCTTGGACAGGGTCTCGGTGGCCTCCTCCCAGATCTCGTCGGAACCGACGAACTTCTTCGGGTCCTTGGTGGACAGCTCGAGGTAGAAGTCGTCGAGGCCGTAGTCCTTCAGCAGATCCAGCACGAACCGCAGCGTGTCGGTCAGTTCGCTGTGCATCTGCTCTTTGGTGCAGTAGATGTGCGCGTCGTCCTGCGTCATGCCGCGCACCCGGGTCAGGCCGTGCACCACGCCGGACTTCTCGTACCGGTAGACCGAGCCGAACTCGAACAGGCGCAGCGGCAGCTCCCGGTAGGACCGGCCGCGGGCGCGGAAGATCAGGTTGTGCATCGGGCAGTTCATCGGCTTGACGTAGTAGTCCTGGCCGGGCTTGCGGACGGTTCCGTCCTCGTTGAGCTCGGCGTCCAGGTGCATGGCCGGGAACATGCCGTCGCGGTACCAGTCCAGGTGGCCGGAGACCTCGAACAGGTGGCCCTTGGTGATGTGCGGGGTGTTGACGAACTCGTAGCCCGCCGCGACGTGCCTGCGGCGCGAGTACTCCTCCAGCTCCTTGCGGATGATCCCGCCCTTCGGGTGGAACACCGGCAGGCCGGAGCCGAGTTCGTCGGGGAAGCTGAACAGGTCCAGCTCCAGGCCGAGCTTGCGGTGGTCGCGGCGCTCGGCCTCGGCGAGCAGGTGCAGGTGCTCGTCGAGCGCCTCCTGCGATTCCCACGCGGTGCCGTAGATGCGCTGCAGGTCCTCGCGGCTCTGGTCGCCGCGCCAGTAGGCGGCGGAGCTGCGGGTCAGCTTGAAGGCCGGGATGAACTTCGTGGTCGGAATGTGCGGACCGCGGCACAGGTCGCCCCAGATCCGCTCGCCGGTGCGCGGATCCAGATTGTCGTAGATGGTCAGCTCTTTGCCGCCGACCTCCATGACCTCCGGATCGTCGATGCCGGACTTGTCGCTGATCAGCTCCAGTTTGAACGGCTCACCGGCCAGTTCGGCCCTGGCGTCCTCGATCTCGACCACCCGGCGGGAGAACCGCTGCGCGCCTTTGACGATCTTCTTCATCCGGGATTCCAGCTTGGCCAGATCCTCCGGGGTGAACGGCCGTTCGACGCGGAAGTCGTAGTAGAACCCGTCCTTGATGTAGGGACCGATGCCCAGCTTGGCCCCGGGGAACTCCTGCTGCACGGCTTGGGCGAGCACATGCGCGGCGGAGTGCCGGATGACGTTGCGGCCCTCGGCGGTGTTCGCCGCGACCGGCTCCACGTCCACGTCGTCGGCCGGGGTCCAGGAGAGGTCCTTGAGCTCACCGTCCACCCGGACGACCACGACGGTTTCCGGCCCCTTGGTCGGCAGGCCCGCCTCGCGCACCGCGGCGCCCGCCGTCGTCCCGCCCGGCACCCGGACGAGGGTGGCTGGGCTGATGGGGGCTGAGGTGGTCACGGCTGCGCTCTCCTTGGCGTTCTCGTGTGCGGGCGGGGCCCGCTGGATGGTGGCCGATCGCGAGTTCGTCCGGCGCGACCATGCTACTGTCCCGCCGCTGTCCTGCCGCTTCGGGCCTTTGGCCGTACCGGTCGGGTGGCGCGGGAAACCACTTGCGCCTCGCGCAGGTTGCTCTGCTCAGTTTTCGGCGGCCAGGTCCGCGAGCAGTGCGGTCCGTTCGGCCGCGGGCCGCTTCGGGCAGCTGGTGCACATCTGGCAACCCGGCACCTCGAACACCAGGCAGCAGGAGATGCGCCGGACGAAGGTGCGTCCGCCGATCTCCACGAACCGCGGCACCGGGAGTTTGCCCGCGATGTCGGCCGCCAGCCGCGCCCCGGCTTCCGGCGAACCGGCGTCGAGCGCGCGGTTGCCGATCGCGTCGGCGGCGATCGCCCACAGCGCGGGGACTCCCGCGCCGGACACCTCGGCGACCGGCGGGATCACGACGCCGAGCGTGTCGCGCAGCGCCGTCGCGCCGCTGACGGAGGGAACATCGTGCGCAGGCACGCGCACCCGCTCGACGCCACCGTCCGGGCGCACCTCGCACTCCAGCCGGTCCAGCGCGGGGACGGGGGCGTCCGCGTCGTCCGCGTAGGCCCGCGCGAGCTGCTCCACCAGAGCGGAGGCGACCATGCACCACCAGAGCGTGCCCGCGATGCGCGGCGACGTGGTCCCCCAGGAATGGCCCATCTCCGCGATGCGCGCGGCCAGCCATTCCGGTTCGGTGAGCACGCGCCCCGGAACGGTGGTCACCGTTGCAGGGGGCTGCGCAGCCATTCCCATTCGACTCCGATCCAACTACCCACGAGCCCGAAGGTTCCCAATATCCACAGCGTCGCCACGACCAACGCGGCGGTGCCGATCGCCCCGACCGCCTGCACGGGCCTGCCCTGCTTGCGGTACCAGTCCATCAATTGCCGGTACCGGTCCCGTAACCAGGCCAATGCGCTACGCGCCCAAGCGAATTCGGTGGCGAGAATGCCGAGTCCGGCGAACACGATCGCCCAGCCGGGACCGGGATAGGGGATCGCGAGCACGCCGACCGCGAGCACGGCGACACCGACGACCGCGACGACGATCCGGTAGGCGAGATAGAGCCTAGGCCGTCGTTCGAGGCCGGCGCGGAAGGCGCGCCAGCGGGTCGGATCGTCGGAGCTCGTTTCCAGGTCTGCGGTCACGTTCCCAGGGTACGAGCAGTCCGGCAGACCGAATCTCGCTCTCGACCGTCCGGATACAGCGATCCCGCCCGGGCGGCGCGCCCGGGCGGGATCACCCATCCCCGTCGATCACACGAGTTCGGGCGTGTGCTGATGGCCCGCGTCATCGATGTGCGCGATGCCGTTCTCGGTCACCTCGACGACCCGGGCACTGGCGATGTCGAAGAACAGGCCCGACACCGTGACGCCGCGCTCGGCGATCGCCTTGCGCACCGCCGGGTGCCGGTGCAGCAACTCGAGCTGCACCGCGACGTTCACCATGGCCAGCTGATCGACCTCGCCGAAACCGGCCTCCTGCGCCGCGGCCGCTACCGGATGGCCCGCGCGGTATCGCTCCAGGCTCGGGCGCGCATGCGCGAGCCAGGCGTCCACACCGGGTACCTCGGCGCCGGTGTGCAGCGCGTTCATCGCGCCGCAGGAGGAATGCCCGCAGACCACGATCGAGCGGACGTTCAACTGCTCGAGCGCGAACACCAGTGCCGCCTCGACCGACGCGTCGCCCTCGGCGGGCGCGAGGTTGCCCACGTTGCGCACGGTGAACAGGTCGCCCGGTCCGCTGTTGGTGATGATGTTCGGCACGATCCGCGAGTCCGAGCAGGTCAGGAAGAACGAATCCGGGTCCTGCTTGTCGCGCAGCTCGTCCAGGTGCGGCCGGACCACGTGCGCGTGGCTGCGGTGATAGGCCGCGACGCCCGCCGCGACCGGATTCTCGTGCCGCTCGTCGCGTCGCCAGGGGCCGAGGATGTCGTCCCAGACCGAGCGCGCGAAGCTCCGCGCGGGCGGTTGCGCGCCTGCGTGGGCCATCCTGGCTCCGCCGATCTCCACGAAATCGACACTGCCTCCGCTGTTCACCTGCTGGCGGGCGAACTCCTCGATGGCCTCGAAGGCCGCGTGATCGAGGAAGTCGACGGTCATCTCCACCGTGACGTCGGCTCCCGGGGGGATCTTCGCGAACTGCGCCGACAGCTTCGGCAGTGCGAGGAAGGTGGCCGAGCCGTCGATGGCGAAGAGCCAGCGCTGCGTACCTGGGAACTGCTCGGCCCTGACCGCCACCCGGACGACCCGCCACAGCAACAGCCCGAAGGCCAGGCCGAGGCCGATCAGCACGCCCTCGAGCAGGTTCAGGAACACCACACCGAGCACCGTGACGGCGTAGACCAGCAGGTCACCGGTGCGCCGGGCCAGTTTGATGTGGGCCAGCTTGACCAGCTGGGTGCCGATCACGATGAGCAGACCGGCCAGCGCGGCCTTCGGAATCTGCTCCACCACGGATACCAGCGCCACGGAGAACACCAGCAGCCAGACGCCGTGCAGGATCGCGGAGGCGCGGCTGTGCGCTCCCGCCTGCACGTTGGTGGCGCTCCGCACGATCACGCCGGTGACCGGCAGTCCGCCGAGCAGGCCGGACAGCACATTCGCCGAACCCTGGCCGATCAGCTCGCGATCGAAGTCGGTGCGCTTGCGCGAGTGCATCTTGTCCACGGCCACCGCGGACAGCAGGCTCTCCACGCTGGCGATCAGGGCGATGGTGAGGACGGCCAGAGCCAGACCCGACCAATCGCCGCTGGGCAGCGCGGGCAGGCCGATCGCGTCGAACAGCGAGCCGTTGAGCACGATGCGCTCGGCATTCAGCGGCAACACCAGCGACAACGCCGTGCCCACGAGCACCGCGACCAATGGGCCCGGCACCACGCGCACCCTGGCGGGCAGGTATTTCCAGCCGAGCATGATGGCGATCACGACCGCGCCGATCAGCGTGCCGCCGCTGTGCAGTGACAACAGCTGCCCGGGCAGCTCGGTGATGTTGCGCCAAGCCGAGCTGTGCGAGGAACCGCCGAGCAGCACATGGATCTGTTGCAGCGCGATCGTGATGCCGATGCCGGCGAGCATCGCGTGCACCACCACGGGCGCCACGGCGAGCGCCGCTCTGGCCACCCGGCTGAGGCCGAGCAGGATCTGCAGCACACCGGCCGCGAAGACGATGAAACACGTGGTGCGCCAGCCGAATTGATTGATCGTCTCGGCGACGACCACGGTGAGGCCCGCGGCGGGGCCGCTCACCTGAAGGACCGACCCGCCGAGCGTTCCGGCGACGATACCGCCGATCACGGCGGCGATGAGCCCGGCGGCGACGGGGGCTCCGGAGGCGATCGCGATGCCCAGCGAAAGTGGCAGCGCGACAAGGAAAACCACGATCGAGGCGGGTACATCGTGGCGGAGGATCTCGCTGAAGCGGTCGGACAGTGGTCCGGAACTGCGGCCCGGGTCCGCCGGTGCGGGTACGGACGGTGGCGGGGCTAAATCGTGATCGATAGCCATGACTCTCCTTCGCCGACTCGGCTGATTCGCCGAGGTCGGTTGACGATCAACATGTCCAGCAGGGCACAAGACCGCGAACCGGCATCTCGCGGTGAAGCAGTCCCGACACAGCGATGAGTCGAGATGTAAACACGGACAAGTGTATTGGTAAAGACTTAGCAAAGCCTGAGAAGTTCGCCGATTGTGTGTAGTTCCCCACTGTCCTCTCGTCGTTATCACCGTGACGCACCGCACATCGCCTGGTCAGACCGGCTCCGCCGCGATCCGCCGTTCCCGGTCGCCGAACTCCGCGATGCCGTCGACCATGACCTCGATCACGCGAGCCGTGGCGAGATCGAAGAACAACCCCGACACCGCTACGCCCCGCTCCTCGATCCCCCGGCGCACGACCGGGTGCGCGTGCAGCGTCTCCAGCTGCACCGCGACGTTCACCATGCCCAGCTGGTCCACCTCGCCGAACCCCGCGACGGCCGCGGCGGCGGCTACCGGATGCCCCAGCCGGTAGCGCTCCAGGCTCGGGCGCGCATGCGCGAGCCAGTCGCCGAGACCGGTCCCGGCGACCGGCTCGCGGTGCAGCGCCTCCATCGCACCGCAGCCGGAATGACCGCATACCACGACCGCGCGCACGTCCAGCCGCTCCAACGCGTAGATCAGGGCCGCCTCCACCGAGACGTCCCCGCCGCGCACCGGCACCAGGTTGCCCACGTTGCGCACGGTGAACAGGTCGCCCGGTCCGCTGTTGGTGATGACGTTCGGCACGATCCGCGCGTCCGCGCAGGTCAGGAAGAACGAGTCGGCGTCGTGCCGATGGCGCAGCTTGTCCAGATGCGGGCGCAGCACGTGGGCGTGGCCGCGGTGATAGGCGGCGATGCCCGCCGCGATGCGGTCCTCCCCGTTGCCCGCGCGCCGCCACGGCCCGATCACCTGGTCGATGACCTGGCGCACGTGCCTGCGCTCGGGCGGTCCGGCCAAGGCGGTGGCCATCCGCGCGCTGCCCAGTTCGGCGAATTCCACGGTCGTGGAGCAGGATTCACGCTCCCGAGCCCATTCGGTGAGGAACTCGTGCGTGGCATGGTCCAGGAAATCGACGGTCATCTCGACGGTCACGTCCGCGCCGGCCGGAACCTTCGCCAGTTCCGCGGTCAGCTTCGGCAAGGCCAAGAAGGTGCACGTGCCATCGATGCTGACCACCCACCGTCGCGCGCCGGGGACGGGGGCCGCCACGATCGTCACGCGCACCACCCGCCACAGCAGCAGCGCGAACGCCAACACCAGACCGATCACCATGCCCTGCAACAGATTCAGGAACACCACGCCCAGCACCGTCGCCAGGTAGACGTACACCTCGCCCGCCCGTCTGGCCAGCCGGATATGCGCGAGTTTGATCAGTTGCACGCCTACGAAGATGAGCAGCCCGGCCAGCGCGGCGGTCGGGATCTGCCGTACGAGCCCGGCCAGCGCCACCGCGAACAGCAGGATCCAGACCCCGTGCAGCACGGTCGACGCCCGGCTGCGGGCGCCCGCGTTCGCGTTGGTGATGCTGCGCACGATGACGGCCGCGATCGGCAGGCCGCCGAGCAGGCCGGACACGACGTTGGCCGACCCCTGCCCGATCAGCTCCCGGTCGAAGTCGGTGCGGTGCCCCGGCCGCATCTTGTCCACCGCGACGGCCGACAGCAGGCTCTCGACGCTGGCGATGAGCGCGATCGTCACCATCGTGGTGATGACGGCGGCCGTGCCGCCGGAGGGTACGGCGGGCAGGCCCAGGGAGTCCAGCAACGAGCCGTTCAGCACGATCCGCTCGACGTGCGTGGGCAGGACGAGCGCCAGCAGCGTGGCGGTGACCACGGCGACGAGCGGCCCGGGGACCAGGCGCACCCGCGGTGGCACGAATCGCCAGGCGATCAGGATGACGATCACGACGAGCCCGACGCACAGGTCGCCCGCGCGCACCGACGTCAACTGTTGCGGTAGGGCGGCCAGCGCGGCGAACGACGAACTCAGCGAGTTCCCGCCGAGCAGCACGTGCACCTGTTGCAGCGCGATCACCACACCGATGCCCGCCAGCATGCCGTGCACGACCACCGGGGCGATGGCCAGCGCGGCGCGCGCGACCCGGCTCAGCCCGAAGAGTATCTGCAGCACGCCCGCGCCGACGGTGATGAAGCACGTTGCGGCCCAGCCGAAATGGTGCACGCTCTCGGCGACGACCACGGTGAGGCTCGCGGTGGGCCCGCTGACCTGGATCGAGGAACCGCCGAGCAGTCCCGCCACCACGCCGCCGACCACGGCCGCGATCAGGCCCGCGGCGACCGGAGCGCCGGCGGCAACCGCCACGCCGAGCGAAAGGGGAAGGGCGACAAGGAAAACCACGATCGAAGCGGGTAGATCGTTACGGGCGATCCGGGTCAGCCGATCGGCCATGTGCGCGTGCGGCGACGTCCGGGGTGCGGAATCGGTGTCGGTGGACATATTTTCTCCTTCGCCGGGTGGTGGTCCCGGTTCATCGGTCAAACATGTTCTTGGCATCGAAGGCGAGCGGCGGGCGAAGCTCGGGCCGTCCCCGTCGGTGGAGCACGACCCCTGACACGGCGGTCGCGACAATAGTAAAGACTTCCCAAAGCGTGTGAAAAGGTTTCCGGTCGCGATGGCGGCAACCGCTACCATAATGTGACTCAGGTCACAGCGCAACAGAGGGCTGGTTCCGAGGCCGAGTGTTCGAGAGGTACCTGCCCGCGCGCCAACCCAGTAGCAACACCTGGCGCGGAGAAGAAAGAAGACCGGGCATCAAGTGCACCGGTCTCGCATATGGGAGTGGTCCCAGCTGGGATCGAACCAGCGACCTTCCGCGTGTGAGGCGGACGCTCTCCCGCTGAGCTATGAGACCTGACATTTTTCCGGCGGCTCGGGGATACCCTCCGGACGAGACGAAACATTAGCACGCGCCACCGGCGGTTCACCAAATCACCCTCCGGACAGGGACGGTTCGGCGGAACCCTCCACTCACCTGGCGGCCCTTTTCGGCCCAGCCGCACACTCGCCTCTATGCCGTCACGACCGGTCGACGGCTCGACGTCCGCACCGCCGGAAGCGACGACCGGAGCCCCCCCTCCCTCATCCACCACATGCGCCCCCGGCGTCACAGCATTCAACTTCTGGATTTCCGTCGTTCTACCAGCGGATTTGTACCTTTCACCGAGCGTCCGCTAATGTTCTGTCTCGCACCACGGAGGCCGGAAACGAGCCCCGGGGAGGCAGAATGCGGATGTAGCGCAGCTGGTAGCGCATCACCTTGCCAAGGTGAGGGTCGCGGGTTCGAATCCCGTCATCCGCTCGAGAGGTAGGGCCAGGCAACATAACGCCGTCCCCCTTTGCGCGGTGGAGTGGCCGAGTGGTGAGGCAACGGCCTGCAAAGCCGTGCACACGGGTTCGATTCCCGTCTCCACCTCGCGCGATTAGCTCAGCGGGAGAGCGCTTCCCTGACACGGAAGAGGTCACTGGTTCAATCCCAGTATCGCGCACCACCGTCTCACGAGGTCAGGCCCGGTTTTCACCGGGCCTGTTCTCGTTTTGTGCCCGGCCGTGCTGTCGACCTCGACGACGGTGAAGCTTTCCCTGTCCGACGAGACATCGAGCCCACGTCCAGCAGTCGGGCGAACTCGATATTCCTGCCTCTGACGGTGCTGGTCCACAGTGTGCCGCACGCCCGCGTCCGCAGATCGGCGCGTTCGCCGGAATCTTCGTCCATCGATCCGGAGAACAAGTAGTTGGCTACCCGTGAGCAACCCAATACCTGCTGGCATCGTTCTTCCTGGGCACGAGTAGTCGATTGGGAGTCCCGATGCGATCTTCAAGAAACCATGGTGCTGGAGTTGCGGAACCCGCTTGGTTCGCCGCGAAGATGACGACGCTCGGATTCTCAGCGGCCGTCCTCATCGCTTGCGCAGGCAATGGTGGCCCAACACCACCCGGGTCGCCCTCACGTCCGATAACGTCCGCGTCGTCACCCGCCGTGACATCGACGTCGGCTGCGTCACCGCGAGGGGAGACGGTTTCGCCCGCAGAATCAGTCCCTGCGTCTCCCCCGCTGCCACCGCGGGTACCGGAGGGCAATTCGTTCCCGACTGCGGAATCGTTCGGAACTCGTGTACCGGGTGCTCGACCACCTACTCCAGGAGGAAACGTCCGCCCTTCCGTTCCTCAGCAGGTACCGCCGCGCACGGTGTCACCGGGCCAGGCACCGGGTCCGCTCGAAACGGGTACTCCGCCGACTGCGCAGAACACACCGGATGGACCGAGGCCCGATCGCAACGGCACGCCAGAGGGTCCGTGAGATGACCGACCGGTCGGCCGCGC
Source organism: Nocardia exalbida NBRC 100660 (assembly GCF_000308575.1). Classification (GTDB taxonomy): domain Bacteria; phylum Actinomycetota; class Actinomycetes; order Mycobacteriales; family Mycobacteriaceae; genus Nocardia; species Nocardia exalbida. The sequence continues at coordinate 34,090 of NZ_BAFZ01000076.1, forward strand.
CAGCATCCCCGACGATGCTCCACCGATGGGTCGGTGTCATCGGGGCGGTTGTCGCTCCGACCACGATCATCACCGCGCTGTGCTACTACTTCGGATACGTCTACACCCGCAAGAAACTCGCCTATTTCGGTGTCGACTGCGACGCTCTCGGCTTCGCTTCCAGCGACTATGTCGTGGGGAGTGTCAGCGTGCTGTACGCACCGCTGCTGCTACTGCTGGTCGGGTGGTTCTCGGCCGCCTGGGTAGGCACCTACGCAGAACGCTTCATCCGCAGCGGGCAGCGACCACGCCTGGTTCGCACCATCGGCCGAACCATCCTCACGCTCGGAGCGGTCTTCATCGTCACCGGCATCACCGGAGTAGTGGTGCCCTGGCTCATTCCGCGATCCCCTGTCATCGCCTGGGCGTTCTCGGCCACCACGCTCGGATCGAGTGGCCTTCTCGTTGTGCTCGGCTACTGGGTCCTGTCCACCTCGATGAGCGGGCCCGATACATCTGAACCGACACCGACCACGCGAGTGAGCCAAACCATCGCGATCGTGGTCAGCCTCGTAGCTCTCTTCGCAGTAATGAACTCCTTCGCCACCCGGCTCGGCGAGAACGCCGCTCAATCCGCAGCCCACGAACTATGGACGAGGGAGTCCGTCGTCTCCGTCGTAACGGACGAACGATTGGACGTGCCGAGAAATCTGGTCGCGGAGACGTTGGTCGAGGTCCAACCGCAGGAGCCACCGAGATTTCGCTACCAATGTCTCCGCACCCTCGTAGTGCGCAGCGACCTGTGGGTACTCGTGCCCGCGAAATGGTCCCGAGACAACGGATTCGCCGTCTTGGTTCCTGCCGACTCCTCCGTCGTCAGCGTCTCACGATCGAGTGCCTTCAAAAGGATCGCCGAGGACAACCCCCGAATCGAGACCGTGCCATGGCAATGCCCCGAACGCGCACCGAACCCCTGAACCGGCCGGCACGGCCACTGCGCGCCGCTACGCCGCCGGCGAATGAGGTTCCATCCGGGCACGGTCGGCGACGCGGGCGCTGGAGAATCGCCACAATCGTGCTGACGCCGTGGCGAGAACATCCTTGCGGCTGCTCGCGGCGGCGGTCCGGTGTCGGTGGGTGGGGATACGCTGTGGCGCACAGTGCCGGAGCCGAGTCAGGGGGTTGTCGCGTGACGATCAGTGCGGAGGTCGCGCAAGGAGCGGCGCCGGACGACGACGATCCCGAATCGCTCGATCTGCGAGATGACATCTCGTTCGAACTCGAAGAGGTCAACGAGGTGCTCGGCGAGTTGATCGCTTTGCGCGCCGACCACAAGGCCAAGGACGGCGACCTGCTCACGGCTCGGCTCGGGGTGGGCGGGGAGAAACCGGAGACGCTGGCCCGGATCGGCGCTCGCTACGACCTCTCCCGCGACCGGGTGCGGCAACTGCACACCAAAGCGGTCGGGCAGATGATCCGGATGGCGCAACTGTCCGGCCATCACGCCGCCGCGGTCCTGTCCGCGCGCTATCCGCTCGACGCCAGGGACCGGCAGCTGGTGCGCGCGCTCCTGGTGGAGACGTACGCGACCGATACCGACATCGCCGCGACCGAGCTGTCGTACCTGAAGCTGCGGCTGGCCGGGCACGCGGCCGAGGACGCCAAGCGGATCGCCGGGTTCGTCACTCAGCGCATCGCCGCCTGGCAGAAGAAGACCAACCGGCGCCTGGCGAAGCTGCACGATGCCGAGCCGCGGGCGACGAGTCAACTGAATCCTTGGCTGAGCCAGGTCGATTGGCCTCGCGCAGGCTCCGCGGCAGCGGTTCCCACCGTCTCCGCGCGCACCGTGGACAGCGACGACGACGGCCGCGGGCGCTTCTACCTGGACAAGGTCGGTCGCGACGTGCCGTTCGACTCCGGTTTGGAGGCCAGGCTGCTCTGGATACTCAACGCCAGCGATCTGGTCGAGACTTTTCAGGAGCAACCCGCGGGGGTTGTCTACGACCTCGACGGCGCGGAACGAGTGCACTATCCCAGCATCGTCGCCCGGCTCACCGACGGCCGCACGGTCTTGATCGACGTCGCCGCGCTCGGGCACGTCGGCTTCCACGTCAACCGGGTGAAGGCCGCCGCCGGTCGAGCACACGCGCACGCCAACGGCTGGGGCTGGCTGGTCTGGACCGGCAGCCGCATCGGCCTTCCCGATCTGCGCGCACGCCCCGTCGACGCCACCAGCGAGCGGATGCTGTGCGACCTGGTCGAGCGCGGCACCGTGCACTGGGCCGCGCTCCGCGAGGTGCGTGCGAAGACCGGCCTGGAACTGCTGGACTTCCTCGCGCTGGTGCTGCGCCACGAATGGCGGTGGGAACGGGCGCCCTTCCGACTCAGCGCACCACCATCGCCGCCGCCAGGAACGTGACGATCAGCAGCATCGCGCAGATCGTGATCAGCTGCCAGCGGCCTATGGTCACCTCGAGATTGGCGATCGTGTTGCGCAACGCCTTGTCGAGTCGATCGTGATCGGCGATCGTGCGCTGGGCGGTAGCGAGGGCGTCGGCCTGTTTCTGGGCGGCCAGCTCCGCGCGTTCCAGTCGCGTGGTCAGCTTCAGCAGGTGCTTCTGCCTGTCGCGCAATGATTTGCGAGTCACCGCCAGCGCCGTGCGCTGGTTGACCAGTTCCTGGCGCTGCCGGGCGATGACCATGGCCTGCGTCTTCGTGTGGTATTCCCAGTCGGTCACGGTAGCCCAGCCTCCTGTTCTCTCGTCCCGATAACCCCAGACGTACTCGCCGCGTACCCAGCCCGCGATGAATTCGCGCAGTTCGACCGGCTCCCGCCGTGGCGCCGCCATGGCGTGCTCGGTATCCAGCACACCGGTGACCGCGCGGTAATCGCAGGCGGCGGGCGCGAAGTCGGCGATGCCGAGAGCGTGCAGGTACGGCACCCAGTAGCCGGGCGGGCACAGCCACAGCACATCCGTGCAGCCGGCGGCGCGCAGCCTCTCGGTGTGCTCCTGAGCGAGGCCCCGCTCCAGCGGGCCACTGCGCACCTCGATCGCGTACACCCGGTCGCCCTTGCGCCAGTACACGTCCACCGGCAATGTGCCGATGCGCCGATCCACCTCGGCTTCGTCGGCCCCGTAGGCGAGCAGCCTGCCGCACAACCAATACTTGAGCCGCCGCATATCCCACTGGGCGGCGGCACATTCCGGGCACCCGCAGGCGTAACCGGCTTTCGACCCACGCGTACGGCCGGAAGCCTCTCCGATACCCAACTCGGCGAGCATCGCCCGGCGCCCGCAGGCGATCTCCGCCCGCTGCTTCGTTCTCACGCGACCACTCCCCTGCACAAACCACCGCAGGCCCGGCGACCTACGCCATAGATCAAGAGTGCGTCAGACTCGGCTACCTCGCCAGCCCCGTTCACCCCGCGCTCGGGTGTGCCGCGCAGGTGACCGATCAGCGGAATTGGCGTTGCTCTGTGTGGCACAAGGATTTTCATCATGCCACGGGCCCGCACCGGTCAGTTCCGGTATCGGCGAATTGACAGTTGCCGCCAGCCCATGGCGCGCCGGCCGCCCGGCATCCGGGCGAACTCGCGGCCTGCGTAACGCAGCTCACCGTGGCGGTCCGGAGCGCGGAGTCGCGGAGGGCGCGGATCGGGCGGATAATGACCGACCAGATGCGTCTGGCTGTTTCCGGACAAACCGGCTCGCCGCGTAATCCGCCTGCAGGGGGGTAATTCCGGGGGCCTAGGCTGCTTCGATCAGGTCATGGATCGGTGCGCCGCCGATACTTCGCGAGCCGCGGATGTCCAACTGGGCGGATAGAATCGTCCGGCCGAGTGCGAGCTGGGCCGATACGGGGAAGTAGGTACTGGATGGAGCACGGTCAGCAGACCGGCGAGTCGATCGGCGCGATGTTGTCGAGTATCGCGTCGGCTCTCCGAGAGGTCAGCGAGAAGCTGGACGCGGTGGCGGCCCGGATCGATGGCGCGCAGACCGTGGTGAGCGAACCGACCGCCGAGGGGCGGTTGGCCGAACTCGAGGCGTGGGCTTTCCGTGCCGCACAGGATATCTCGGGTCTCGATGCCAGGGTGCAGCTCCTGGAATCCGGCGACAACCCGGCTCCGGAGGATCGGACGGCGGCGCAGCGCCCGGCAGGCTCGCTTCCCCGGGCGGCCGCGGGACGGGCGAACGCACGCAAGGCTGAGCACGGCGCCGCCGAACCCGCGGCGCGAAGGAGCGATACCGGCGAAGCGGCCGGTTCCCGCAACGGCGCGCGACCGCAGAGCACACCCAGGGAGCCGGTGCACGCGGCGGCCGAACCGAATTCCGCCGCGCAGACGGGTTTCACACCGCCGCGCGAACCCACGCTCACCGCGCTGGATCCGAACGTCTCCTCCGGCCAGAGCTTCACCGCACCCCGCGAACCGGCGTCGAACTTCACCGCGCCGCCCTCGCGTGAGCCCGCTTTCACCACGCCGACGCCGCGGGAACCCGTGTCGCCTTTCACCCCGCCGGCGCCGCGCGATCCGAGTACCGGTCAGCGGGAGACGCGCGAACCCGCCACCTCGACGGCCTCCTACTCCCCCACCGAGAACGCCGCGTACGAGAGCATCGTCGCGTCCACCCCGAGCACGCAGCACAGCGGATCGGGGAACGGGGCGACACCGGGCACCGGACTCACCGGTGCGCACCGCGCCGGTGAGGACGACCGGACAGCGGTCGAGAACACCCACGTGGACAAGCTGCAAGCCATGCTGGACGAGCTCAAGCGCACGGCCGCGGCCCCGCTGGGACGCGCCGACCTGTTCGACTCGACCTCGAACGGCTATCCCTCCGAGCGCACCGAAGCGCAGCGCAGGCCGGCCGACTACCGGCTCTCCAGCCCGCCGCCGGTGTCCTGAGCCACTCTGACGCGCCGCCGTTTCGGCGCACGCGCCGCGCCCGCCGAACGCAGCAGGATCTCCTGGACGAGATCGCGCAGCCAGCGATGCCCTCCGTCGGCGGTGTTGCGCGGATGCCACGCCATCCCGATCGCGGCCTCCGGCAGCGGCAGCGGTATCTCGAACGCGCCCAATCCGATCGCCGGTAGCGTGGCGGCGCTCAGCATGGCGGGTGCGGAGCAGACCAGGTCGCTGCCGCGCACCGCGAACAGCGCGCTGGTCAGTGTCGGCACGGTGGCGACCACTCGCCGGGTGCGGCCGTGCAGGGCGAGACGGTCGTCGATCGGGCCGTGCGAACGGCCGTTGCGCGAAATGCTCAGATGCGGTGCGGCGGCGTAGGCGGCGACGGTGACGCGATCGGTGACCAAGGGGTGGTCGGCGGCGGCGACGCCGATCACGCGGTCGGTGAGCACTCTGCGCACGGTGGTCTCCGGGTCGGTGTGGTCGATCACTCCGACTTCGAGATCGACACGTCCGTCGCGCAACGCGGCGGTGCCCTCCAGGGTGTCGGACAGGAAGCGCAGCGTGACGCCCGGCGCCTGAGCGCGTACGGCCGACAGCAGGGGCCCGGCCAGTTCGGTGAGCACCATGTCGCCCGCCTGCACGGCGAACGTCCGGCGCAGCGCCGCCGGGTCGAGGTCGTCGCGCGGTGTCAGCAGCGCGCGTCCCTGCTCGACCAGCGTGCTGACCTCGTAGCGCAATTCCAGTGCCCGTGGTGTCGGCACCAGGTTGCGACCCGCGCGTACGAGCAACGGGTCGCCGAGCACGCCGCGCAATCTGGCCAGCGTCCGGCTCATCGCGGGCGGCGAGGTATGGAGGCGCTGCGCGGCCAGGGTGACGCTATGGGTGTCCAGCAGTGCGTCGAGGGCCACGAGGAGATTCATGTCCAGCGCTTCCACCCTTGGATTATCGCCAACGCAAACAGCGGGCCCCGGTATTGCGCGGGCGACAAGCGGGGGCGAGTCGCACCCCGGCGGTAAATACGGACAGTCGTCGGCCAAATCGTCCACGATCGAGCACGCCATCACGCCGTCCCTCGTGTTCATGTGCCCGATGACCTCCGGATATGCCCTACGCACGTCGGCTATGGGCCGCTCGGGCGACGACGTCGGAAACGGCTGTTCGCACCGAGCCCCGCGGCTTGGCGGACGCCCCGGCACGATTTCGCCGGGCGACCCCGAGTTCGGCAGTCGATGCAATTGTGCACACACACCCCTCCGCTGACCGGCGACCGGCAAGGAGTCGCTGCCGACCTGCCCGCCGCCTACCGCGTCGCACGATAGAACCGGAACCGGCGCGCCGGATCACTCCGCGCGCCGCATACCCCACCCCAGGGCGGATCGCCGCCTGGCCGGGGCGGCAACGAAGGCCTAGTGGCTGACCCGGCCGCCGCCGCCCTCGTAGGGAAGCAGTTCCGCCTCGATCGGGGTGGTCGGCGGTGCCACCGGTCCCCGCCCCGGCTTGCGGCGGGTGGCCAGTCCCCGGTAGGACTCCGGCTTGATCCGGCGGAACACCTGCGCCAGACGCGTGTGCAGGGGCAGACGGAACTTCAGGTCGCCGAGCATCTCGTCGATGTTCTGGATGGAGAACGGGACGACCGCCGTGCCGTGTGCGTGGTGGCCGGGCGTGCGTTCCTCCATCCAGCGCAGGCGGGCGTCGATCTGCTCGTCGAGTTTCTCGGCGGGCGGCAGATCGAGCCTGCCGGTGAGCAGCGCGGCGGTCCAGTGCGCGGCGACCTCGGCGTTCAGCGTGCTGATGACCGAGGAGTTGTAGCCGGCGAAGGTCAGGTTCGGGACCTCGAGCGGCAGGATCTGGCGGTGCAGGCGGAAGTTGCCGTGCTCGTCGGTGAGCCTGCGCTGGATATACGGCGTGAGGAAGGGCACGCGCTGCTGGAATCCGGTCGCGCAGATCACGACGTCGGCCTGGAGCACCTGCCCGGTGGACAGCCGGATCCCGGGCGCCGCCTTCGGACCGCCGCCCATCTCGGTGATCGTCGTGTCCCGGTGCACCGTGATGCGTCCGTTGGCCACCTGCTCGTAGAAGCCCTCGCTCACCAGGCCGACGGTGCTGTCGGCGATCTCCTCGAACCGCCCGCCGGGCACCAGACCGAGTTCGCGCAGGTGGGAGTGCTTGGTGACCAACTCCTGGATCAGGTCGAAGTTGCTGATTCGCACCGATTCCCCCGGTCCGTCCAGGAACCGGTCCATCCAGCGCGGCCGCAGGTAATGGAAGTGCGCCTCACCGAAGCGAGTCAGCATCAGCCGTTCGTAGTCGATCACCCGGGCCAGCCTGCGCGGCATCTTCCACAGCAGTCGCCGGGCCACCACCGAGGTGGAGGCCGCGACCTCGCTGACCGCGGTGGCGATGTCGCAGGCGGACTTGCCGTAACCCACCACGACGACCGACTTGCCGCGCACCGACTCCAGGTCGGTGAACTCCGAGGAGTGGCACAGGCGCCCGCCCGCCGCGCGGAACCAGTCCGCGCCGCGATACTCCGGCATCGCCGGGTCGCTGAAGATGCCGTTGGCGATCACCAGGTGGTCACATGAGGCCCGATGAATTCCGCTCTCGTCGCGAATTTCCAGCAACCAGCCGCTGTCCACCGGATCGGCGGCCACCACCTCGGTGCGCAACCGCAGGTGCTCGGTCAGCCCGAAGTGCTCGGCGTAGGCGGCCAGGTAGGCCTGCATCTGCGGTCCGTCGAGGACCCGCGGGTAATCGGCGGGCATGGGGAAGTCGGAGAAGTGATACGTGTCCTTGGAGTTCTGCGTTTGCAGTCCCGGGTATCGCCGGGTCGCGCTCCACACGCCACCGATATCGGGTGCGCGGTCGAAAATCTCGACCGGAAAACCCTCCTGTTTCAGCACTTTCGCGCAGGCGAGACCTGCGATACCCGCACCGACGATCCCGATGCGGCTTCCGCTTGTCATGCGCAGGAGACTACGTCGCCTGCGGCGCGCAGCAAAGTCGGTCGACCGAATCCGCTCTTCAGCGTCCTGCGGGCGCATTCGCCGCAACGACGGGAAGCTCGAGCAGCCCGCGGATCAGGATGCTCTCCCGCCACCGCAGGTCCGCGTCATCGAAGGCGGGCCGCAGCAGCGGATAGCGCCGCACCAGACTGGTCAGCGCGACGCGGGCCTCGAGCCGGGCCAGACCTGCCCCGAGGCAGTAGTGGATGCCGTGGCCGAAGGCCAGGTGACCGTTCGCGCCGCGATCCGGGTCGAATGCCCCGGGCGCGGTGAAGTGCTGCTCGTCGTGATTGGCCGAGGCCACCGAGACCAGCACCAGCTCCCCAGCCGGGATGACGCTGTCACCCAGCCGCACCGGCGCGGTGGTGTACCGCAGGGTGGCCACATTGACCGGTCCGTTGTAGCGCAGCATCTCCTCCACCAGCGGTGCGACGCCCGCGGGGTCCTCGCGCAGGGCCTGATAGCGGGACGGATCGGCCAGAAGTTCCAGCACGCTGTTGCCGATCAGATTCACCGTGGTCTCGTGACCGGCCACCAGGATCAGGAAGGCCATGGAGATCAGCTCGTCGTGGCTGAGCCGGTCCCCCTCCTCGGTGACCATCAGCAGTTGCGAGATCAGATCCTCGCCCAGACCCTCCGCGCGCCGTCGGGCGATCAGCCCATCGAAGTAGTCGACGATGGCGTCGGTCGCGGTGCGCATACTCTCCGGGGTGGACATGGGACTGTCCACCACGGCCGCCGACCACTCCCGGAACCGCGCGCGGTCCTCGACCGGCACGCCGAGCAGTTCGCAGATCACGGTGATGGGCAGCGGGAAGGCGTACTCCGCGAGCAGGTCGACGGGCCCCGCCCCCGCGGTGCGATCCATCGCGTCGAGCAAATCCTCCGCGATCGCCACGATCCGTGCCGCGAGTGCCTCGGTTCGCGCGGGTGCGAAGGCCGGGGTGACGAGTTTGCGCAGCCGCGAGTGCCGCGGCGGGTCGGCGTTGAGCAGATGGTGGCTCAGGCGCTGGTTGACCGCGGTGACGCCGCTGTCGCCCGAGGCTGATCGCCGTGCGTGGGCGCCCACCGGAGTGCGCGGATCCTTGCGGACGTCGGGATGGCGCAGCACCTGCTTGGCGGTGTCGTAGTCGACCACCAGCCAGGCACGAACGCCGGTACGCAAGCGGATCCGGTGCACCGGTCCCTCGGCGCGCAACTGCTGATAGAAGGCATGCGGGGTGTGAAAGAAGTCCGCGGGCAGCTCTCTCATCCGGTCGGTTCCCCTCGGTTCGCGAGTGTTGTTGCGGCCCTTCGATAGTGACACCGATCACCGGCGGCGGCCAGGCCGTGCGCCCGGACGTGCCGTCCGATCACCGTGGCCGATCGCCCCGGCCGGGGCCGCCGCGCGCCGTCGCCACTGCCCGGCTACCCTGCGCCCATGAGTTCGATCGCGCCCGTCCTGCGGCGCGCCCGGATCGCGAACTCGTTCGCGTTCGGTTCGCAGGGCTTCTTCCTCGCCGTCGTGCTGACCGAATTGCCGCAGCAGAAGGAGCATTTCGGCCTTTCGGACGGGGTGATCGCCGTTTCGGTGGTGCTGATCTCGTTGCTGGCGGGCGGCGGCAGTGTGCTGGCGGAGCGGCTGGCGCTGCGCTGGTCCAGCCGCGCGGCGATGCGGATCGGGCTGCTGCTCGTGGCCGTCACCGGCTCGGCGGCGGCGTTCGCCCCGAACACGGCCCTGCTGGTGGCAGCGCTCGGCTGCTACGGGACCGCGGTGGGGATCGTCGACGCGGGCACCAACATGCAGGCGGTGTTCATCCAGCACGGGTACGGCACGTTCATCCTGTCGTCGTTCTACGCCGCGTGGAGCGCCGGAACCATCGCCGGGGCGCTGTTCGTCTCGGGGTGCGAGGCGCTGGAGGTGACGCTGCGGGAATCGCTGCTGGTGGCCGCGGCGATCGTGCTGCTGCTCGGCTGGGCGCTCGGGCCGGGGTTGCTCGGCGCGCGGGACGCGGAGAGCAGTCCCATCGAGACCGCCGCACCCGGGCCGGCCGTCGCGCTGCGCGCGTATCTCGCACTCGGGATCGCGGCGGCGTTCGTCTTCGCCGTCGACCTGGCGGTGGGCAACTGGTCGGCCCTGTACCTCACCGATGACCTGCTCGCCGGTTCGGCGACCGCGGCACTCGCCTTCGCCGCGTATCAGGGGACGTCGCTGGTCGCCAGGGTCGCGGGCGATGCGCTGGTGCGCCGTTTCGGCCCGCGCAAGGTGGTGCGGACCGCGGCGGGCACGGGGGCTTTCGGCCTGGCGCTCGTGGTGGCCGCGCCGAGTCCGGCCGTCGCGATCGCGGGCTTCCTCGTGGCGGGCGCCGGGCTGCCCGTAATCGCACCGTTGTGCTTCAGCGCGGCCGGGCAACTGGCGACGGGGCGGGAACTCGACGCACTGATCGCGCGTCTCAACCTGTTCAACTATGCGGGAACCCTGCTGGGCGGCGGCGTCGTCGGTGCGGTCGCGGCGAGTGCCGGGCACCGCGCGGGCTTCGTGATCCCGCTGCTGTTCGCCGTAGCTTTGATCGCCCTGTCCCGCGTCTTCCACTCCCAGCGCGTCGCGAGCGCGCCTACCGCTCCCCGCCCGGAGACGCTGGACCAGCCCACCGAGTCCGCGGGATAGGCCGGGGCCGTCGTCGGCGCTGATCGAAGCGGTGGCGCCGACCAGCGGCACGGGCGACACCACGGACGGGTTGCCCGGCCGACTCCACGGCTGGGCACGCTGCACCGACGGCAGCCGGGTCGGCTTGGTCGAGCTCCCGGCCGCACGGTCACGCCGACCGCCACGGCAGGAATCGCCTCGACCGCCGCGGCCGCCTGGGACGGCTGGTCCTCGAATCGGATTTCGTAGTCGGCGATGGCGCGGACGCACCAGCCCGTTTCGATGCGCACCGCGGCGTCGCCCATATCCACCAGTTTGATGTGTGGATTGACCCCGCGCGCTTCGGCTTCCGTGGACGAGGAGCCGCTGGAGAGCACCAGGGTGCCGGGATTCGAACGAGAATATAGACCACATTTTAAGAAATGACATTCTCATCTGGTCATGTGCTCTGATGGAAGTATGAGCAACCTCCCAGTCATCGTCGACCGGGCCGGGCTGTGGGATGCCGAAGCGCTCAGCGACGTCGCGGCGGCGGCCTTTCCGCTCGCGTGCCCGCCCGAGGCGACGCCCGAGGACATCGATGTCTTCGTCGGCGAAGCGCTGTCGGGCGAACGCTTCGGCGAATACCTCAGCGACCCGGCCAGGATCGTGCTCAAAGCCGTCGCGGACGACGAGATCGTCGGGTACGCGATGCTGGTCACGGGCGGCCCGGCCGACCCGGCGGTGGCGGAATCGGCCGGGCCGCACCCGATGGTGGAGATCAGCAAGATGTACGTGCTACCCGGCCACCACGGCACGGGGGTCTCCACCGCGCTGATGACGGCCGCGCTGGACTTGGCGCGCGCCGAGGGTCATCCCGGCGTCTGGCTCGGCGTCAACCAGGAGAACGCGCGCGCCCGGCGCTTCTACGCGAAGCACGGCTTCGCCGAGGTGGGCACCAGGACATTCACCGTCGGCAACCAGGTGCACAGCGACTACGTGCTGCGGCTGGTCTTCTAGTTCCGGCTCAGCGCAGGAAATCCACGAGAGCGGTGTGGAACGCGGGGTTCACCACCGCCATCAGGTGATCGCCGGGCACCACGGCGAGCGCGCCGTTCGGCAGCGCCGCGGCGAGGCGCTCGGGTTCGGCGGCGAACGGGTCGTCGGCGCCCGCCAGCACCAGTGCGGGCACGGTGATGTCGGCCAGAGTCTCGATGGGACGGTCGTCGAGACCCGTCGCCACCGCGTGGATGGCGTCCACGTCGGCCCCCACCGCGTCGGCCAGCACCCGGAACATCCTCGCGGTCGGTGACGCGCCCGCGCCGTCGCCGGTCATCGCGGCCTGCAGGTCGGGCAGGTCGATCACGCGGCGGTCGACGCCGCCGCAGTCCAGCACACCCGAACCGATGCCGCCGACGGCCAGCCGCCGCACTCGATGGTCGCTCGCGGCCACCATCAGCGAGATCACTCCGCCCATCGAGTATCCGACCTGCGCGACTTCGTCGAAGCCCAGCTCGTCGTAGAGCGCGCGCACGTCCCGCGCCATGGCCTGCCACGAGTACCGCGCCGCCTCGTGCGGCTTGCCGGAACGACCGTGGCCCCGCGCGTCCAGGGAGACCACGGTGTGCCCGGCGGCTTGCAGGGCTCCGACCACGCCGGTGCTCATCCAGTTCGCGTTGGTGTCCGCGACCACCCCGTGCTGCAGGACGACCGGGACGCCCTCGCCCTCCCAGACCCGGTAATTGAGTTCCAGGCCGTCCCATGTCTCAAACTTCGCCATGCCGGGATCGTAGTGCACGCCGCGGCCAGGGACCGCCGAAGTGGACGTTCGGCCGAGACGCCGCTCAGCCCAGCAATCGGGCCCGCAGGGCGGCGATATCGCCGTCGGTGAGCCTCAGTCCGTCCCGGACGTAGGCGTCGAAACTGCCATAGGTCTGGGCGGCCTGGTCGAAGGCGGCGTCGAGCCAGGAGGCCTGGACACCGTTGAGCGGATCGTCCTGGCTCGCGTTGCGGAACCGGTTGGACAGGAGGTAGTCCTCGGTGACGGTGGCCCGATCCACCCCGAGCAGGGTGAGCAGCACCGCCGCCGTCCAGCCGGTGCGATCCTTGCCCGCGGTGCAGTGGAACAGCACCGCCCCGTCGGCGCCGGTGATGTCGCGCAGCACCGAGGCGAACGCCTCGTTCGCGCCCGGAGCGGTGATGAACGCGCGATACAGCCCATCGCCTCCGGTGAGCGTGGTGGCGATGACCTCAGGTGGAGCCTGGCCGATCACGTCGGCCCAGTGCGCCGTCGCGCCGGCGGGCAGCCGGTCGGGGCCGAGCGCCCGCTCGTAGACGGTGCGCAGGTCGTGGACGGAGCGCACACGGCGATCGCTCAGCGCGGCCAGGTCCTCCGGCGTCGCGTTGTTCAGCTGCCCGGTGCGAAACACCCGACCGGTGCGCACGATCCGGCCGTCGGCCGTGCGGTACCCGCCGATGTCGCGGGCGTTCTGCACGCCCTGCAGGTGCAGGGCGGGATCGGCTACGACGGCCGCGGGCGGGTCGGCCTGCGCGATGCCTGCTACCGGTCCGAACGCGACCGCCAGACCGGCTGCCATCGCGACCGGGGCACGGAAACCACGGGCCATTCGGCTGCTCCAATCATCGGTTTTCGGGCTCGCGCCCGTCATTCTCGCCGCAGGGTCGAGGTCGGCCTCAGGCCGCGACTTCGAACCGCGACAGCGCGAGAAGGCGCGAGATGGCGCGCAGGTACTTCTTGCGGTAACCGCCCTCGAGCATCTCGGCGGAGAAGATCTCGTCGAGTTTCGCACCCGACACCGTCACCGGGATGCTCGCGTCGTAGAGCCGGTCGGCCAGCACCACGATGCGCAGCGCCACGGCCTGATCGGTGACCGGATGCACGTTGGAGACGAACACCGACGACACTCCGGAGATCAGCGCGCCGTACTTCGACGGATGCAGCGTGCTGAGGTGCTTCAGCAGCGCGTCGAACTCGTCGAGGGTGGCGCCCGGTGTGCTCGCGGCCCGCTCGGCGAGCACCTCCGGCGCGGTGGGCGCCGGGGCGGGCGGAAGGTCGCGGTGGCGGTAGTCCGGCCCGTCGACGCGCACCGCCTCGAAGATGGCGCCCAGCTTCTTGATCTCGCGCAGGAAATCCTGTGCGGCGAAACGTCCTTCGCCGAGCTGACCCGGCAAGGTGTTCGACGTGGCCGCGATCGAGACGCCTGCGGCGGACAGTTCGGTGAGCAACCGGGATACCAGCATGGTGTCGCCGGGATCGTCGAGTTCGAATTCGTCGATGCACAGCACGCTGTTGCCCGACAGGCGCTCGAGAGCGTTGGCGAAACCGAGCGCGCCGACCAGATTGGTCAGCTCACCGAACGTGCCGAACGACTTGGGTGCGGGCGAGCTGTGGAAGATCGAGGCCAGCAGGTGTGTCTTGCCGACACCGAACCCACCGTCCAGATACAGGCCCGCGCCGCTCACCTGCTTCTTCTTACCGAAGAAGCTCTTCTTGCCGGCGGCCTTGCTGATCTTGGCGACCTGCCCGGCGAACTCCTCGGCCTTGCCGACCGCGGCCGCCTGGCTCGGTTCCTTCGGGTCGGGAATGTAGGAGGCGAAACTCACCTCGTCGAACATGGGCGGAGGCACCATCTGGGCGACGAGCTGATCGGCCGGGACCTCCGGGTGCCGATCGACGAGGCGTTCTTGCATGAACGAAGCCTAGAGACGTGGTGTGATCTGGTCTCATGCAGCGTAGCCAGAATGCGATCCAGCTCACAGGACTCGGCCCCGACGACCTCGCGCAGTTGTACGCCTTCCCCACCGCGCTCGACGCGCCGTTGGTCAGGGCCAATTTCGTCTCCAGCATCGACGGCGCAGCGACCAGCGGTAACCTCACCGAAGGACTGGGCACGCCGGCCGACCGGACGGTGTTCATGTTGCTGCGGGAACTGGCCGAGGTGATCGTGGTCGGCGCGGGCACGGCGCGCGCGGAGAACTACGGCGGGGCGCGTACCGACCCGGCGCGCAGGCGCGCGTTCCACGAGCGCGGCATCGGGGGCCATCCCGACGGCGCCCCGCCGCCGATCGCGGTGGTCACGGCGAGCGCTGCGCTCGACCCGGGCGCGCGCCTGTTCACCGATACCCAGGTGCCGCCGCTGATCATCACGACCGTCACCGCGCCCGCCGACCGTAAACAGCGCTTGGCGGACGCGGGCGCCGAGGTGATCGAAGCGGGTGACATCGCGGTGACGCCGGGCGGCCTGCTGCGGGTACTCACCGAGCGCGGCCTGCTGCGTGTGCTCACCGAGGGCGGGCCGCACCTGTTCGGCGAGCTGCTGGAGGCCGACGTGGTCGACGAACTCTGCCTGACCACCGCACCGCTGCTGGTCGGCGGCGCGGCGCGGCGAATCTCGCTGTCCGCCCACGAGTTCCGCCTCCGCATGACGCGCGCGCACGTGCTGCTGGACGACGACGGCACGATGCTCACCCGGTGGGCCCGTCGATGAAACAACCACCCGAACCTGGCAGGCTGTAGCAATGCGCTGGACTCGGGCCGCCGTGCTTGCCGCCACCCTCTCGATCGTGACCGCCGGTTGCGGCGCGGGACCGTCGGATCGTCCCGGTGTCGCGGTGCAGCGCCCGCCCGTCGCGGGCACCGCGACGACCTCCGCCGCACCCGCGCCGCCGCCGAGCGCCGAGCTACCCAAGACCGACCTCAGCTGGCGTGAATGCACCCAGCCGACCTTGGATCAGCTCGGGCTGGGTCCCGCGCCCGCGGGGCTGGTGCTCGACTGCGCCGAGTACTCCACCCCGATCGACTCGACCGGCGCGGTGCTGGGCAGCTTCCGCGCCGGCGCGTTGCGGGCCAGGCTGGCGCAGACCCCCGCCGACGCGCCGCCGCTGGTGCTCACCTCCGGTTCGGATCGCTCGTCCTCCGCCACTCTGGCCGGATTGGCCGCGGGCCCGGCCTCCGCACTGCTGGCCGCCCGCCCGATCGTCGCGGTGGACCGGCGCGGCATCGGCACCTCACAGCCGATCGACTGCCTGCCCGCGGACATCCGCCGCGGCCTGGCCGAGAACGCCCAGTCCGCGGGCGACCCGGTGGCGCGGATGACGAAGCTGAGCCAGGACGGCACCATCGCCTGCCGCGACTTCCTGCAGCCCTACGAGGGCGCCTTCGACGCGCCGCACGCCGCCGACGACATCGAACAATTGCGCAGGCAGTGGCAGGTGGAGCACATCGCGCTGCTGGGCACGGGCAACGGCGCGAAGGTCGCGCTCAGCTACGCCCGCAAATACGGTGACCATCTCGCCCGGCTGACGCTCGACTCCCCCGAGCCGGTCGGGACCGACTCCGTGACCCGTGCCGAACAAGCCGTGCAGGGCGCCGAAGCGGCGCTGACGGCGTTCGCGCAGCGCTGCGTCGGCGTCGGCTGCTCGCTCGGCGCCGACCCGCGCGCCGCGGTCATCGATCTGGTGAACCGGGCCGCGAGCGGTGGCCTCGGCGACATCTCGGCGAACGCCCTGCTCACCGCGGTGTCGGGCTTCCTCGGCAGCCCGCGTGCCGACCAGGCCACTCGGGTCGCCGAGCTGTCCGACGCGCTCGCCGCGGCCGGACGCGGCGACCGGGGCCCGCTGGACGCTCTGATCACCCGGGAAAGCGCGGCTATCGCGAGCGACGGCCAGTTCGTCAACCGGTGCACCGACACGCAGCTGCCACCGACGCCGGACAAGGCCACCGAGCTCGCAGGCACCTGGGCGGGCAAGTATCCCGTCTTCGGCAAAGCGGCGGCCATCGGACTGATGGAGTGCGCCGCCTGGCCGGTGTCGACCGCACCACCGATGCCGGAGAAGCTGGGTATCCCGGTGCTCGTGCTCGGCGGGGTCGCCGACCCGGTGGTCGGCAACGGTGGTCAGTCGTCGGTGACCGGCGCGCTCGGTTCCGCAGGCGCCCGTCACGCGGCGCTGTCCTGGCAGGGCTTCGGCCATCCGGTGGCCACGCACTCGGGCTGCGCGCAGCGGGCGGTCATCGACTATCTGAAGGACGGCAAACTCCCCGCAGACGGTACCGCCTGCCCGGCCTAGCGCCGCTCGAGCGGCCGATCGAGCGGCGGGTCGGGCAGGTCCGGCCAACCGCCGGTAACCGATCCGGTGTACCGTGCCCCAGTGTTCCTTCGACCGCTCGAGCCCCGGACCGCTCGCACCACCGCCGAGGTGATCAAGTTCGCACTCTGGCCCCTGGCGGTCATGACCGTGCTGAACCGGGTTTTCATCAAGGCTGTCAACGGCTTCATCACCGACGACTACCGGCCGGTCTACCAGGCATCGCTCGACTTCTTGAACGGGCGTCCGGTGTACACCGCGAACTTCGACTCGGTGGACCCGCATTATCTGTACCCGCCCAGCGGCACCCTGCTGATCGCGCCGATCGCGGCCATCGACTACGAGAAGTCGCGCTGGCTGTTCATCGCCCTGAACGCGATCGCGATTCTCCTCGCCTGGTACCTGCTGCTGCGGCTGTTCCGCTACACGCTGAACTCGGTCGCCGCGCCCGCGCTGCTGCTGGCGATGTTCACGTCCGAAACCGTGATCAACACACTCGTGTTCACCAACGTCAACGGCTGCGTGCTGCTGGCGGAGCTGATCTTCATCCACCTGCTGCTGAAACGGCGAGACCTCTGGGCGGGCGCCGCGCTCGGATTGAGTATCGCGGTCAAACCGACACTCGCTCCGTTGCTTTTGATCGCGCTCGTGCGCGGGCAGTGGAAGGTGTTCGTCACCGCGCTCGGCGTGCCGCTGGGGTTGACCGCGATCGCCTGGCCGCTGTCGAAGGATCCTGAGAAGTTCCTCACCCGCACCGCGCCCTACATCTTCGAATCGCGCGACTACTTCAACAGCGCGATCGTCGGCAACGGCGAGTACTACGGGCTGCCGCCGTGGCTGACCTGGGGTATGCGCGTGGTGCTCGGTGTGCTCGTGCTGATCTCGCTGTGGCTGCTGTACCGCTACTACCGCGAGGACGAGCTGTTCTTCGTCTGCACCGCCTCCGGCGTGCTGCTGACCGCCTCGTTCCTGCTCAGCTCGCTGGGGCAGATGTACTACTCGATGATGCTGTTCCCGTTCCTGATGACGGTGGTGCTGCGCAACTCGGTGCTGCGCAACTGGCCGGCCTGGCTGGCGATCTTCGGGTTCATGAGCTACGACAAGTGGCTGTCGGACCGCTGGCAGCACATCGGCCGCAACCTGGAGTACCTGCGCATCACCTTCGGCTGGGGCCTGCTGCTCATCGTGGTGTTCTGTGTGCTCGGCGACCGCTATCTGGCCGCGCGGCGGGAAGGCAGGCTGCCGTTCGGCATCGATCCCGCGTGGATGAGGTCCGCGCCGGACCCGCGCGGCGAGGCGCCGCAGCGTCCCGTCCCGGCGGCCGACTCGGCCCCGGCCGCGGAAACCCCCAGGCCACACAACGGCTCGGCGCCGGTGGAGCAGAATCGTATTAGCGTGGAACCATGAGTTCCGAAGCCGAGACTTCCCTGCCCGCGCCCCGCATTCGGCTCACGCCGCAGGAATGGCGAGTGAAGCTGGACCCCGAGGAGTACGCGGTGCTACGCGAGGCCGCCACCGAGCGGCCGTTCGTCGGCGAGTACACCGACACCGAGACCGAGGGCGTCTATGCCTGCCGGGCCTGCGGCGCCGAGTTGTTCCGCAGCACCGAGAAGTTCGACTCGCACTGCGGCTGGCCGTCCTTCTTCGATCCGGCGGCGTCCGACGCGGTGATTCTCCGGTCGGACGACTCGCTCGGCATGCACCGGGTCGAAGTGCTGTGCGCGAACTGCCACAGCCACCTCGGCCACGTGTTCGAGGGCGAGGGGTACAACACGCCCACCGACAAGCGCTACTGCATCAACTCCATCGCCCTGCGACTGCACCCCTCGGGCAGCGCAGCGGAGTAACAGCCCGACGCTCACCGGCAGCGTACGGAGTTCCAGCCGCTCGGCGCATGCCCCGAAAACTCTGGGCAAAGCGGTCCGGTGCGGCTCAGGGCAGAGCGGCGATCAGTTCCTCGACATCGACGCGGGGCCCGGTGAAGAACGGGATCTCTTCGCGCACGTGCCGCCGGGCGTCGGTGGCCCGCAGATCGCGCATCAAATCGACGATGCGGTGCAGTTCGGGCGCCTCGAACGCCAGGATCCACTCGTAGTCGCCGAGCGCGAACGAGCTGACGGTGTTGGCCCGCACGTCCGGGTAGTCACGAGCGGCCTTGCCGTGCTCGGCCAGCATCCGGCGGCGTTCCTCGTCGGGCAGCAGATACCACTCGTAGGACCGGACGAACGGGTACACGCAGATGTAGGCGCCCGGCTCCTCGCCGGCCAGGAACGCCGGGATGTGGCTCTTGTTGAACTCGGCGGGCCGGTGCAGCGCCGCGTTGCTCCAGACCGGCGCGCTGGCCCGGCCCAGCTCGGTGGTGCGGCGGAAGTCGGCGTAAACGGCTTGCAGGTCCTCGATCCGCTCGGCGTGCGTCCAGATCATGAAATCGGCGTCGGCGCGCATCCCTGCCACGTCGTAGATGCCGCGGACCACCACATCGCGGTCGGCGAGACCGTCGAAGAACGCCTTGGCCTCCTTGGTCGCGGCGTCCCGGTCCTCGCCCAGCACTCCCGGCTGCACCTGGAAGACCGAGAACATCAGGTAGCGGATGGTGGAGTTGAGAGCTTGATAGTCGAGTCGCGCCATAGCACTATCGTGCCACTCGCTCCGGAGCGCCCGCGTCGCCGGGCGTGAACTGCTCGATGTGCGCCCGGCGTCCGGGATCCCGACGGCGCGCAGCTGACGCTGGATATCGCGCAGTAACCTGGGCGGACCGCAGACATAGACGTCGGCGTCGCCGGGCAGGCTCGGTGCCGAGAGACCGACCCTGCCGTGCCGCGCGCCGGTTGCTCGTACCAGATTTCGACGTCGGCCTGGTCGGGCCGAGTAGCGAGTTGCCCGAGCCGATGGCGCAGCGGAAAAACGGAGAATCACACCGGCGGTATCGCATTGCCCCGGCGTGCACGAGCGGGCGCCACCCCGGGTCCGCTCAGCGTGCGCTGCCCGCACCGACCGTCGCCGCGATCCGCTGCGCGGCGGCCGCGCCGGTGGCGACGCACGCGGGCACCCCGACGCCGTGCAGGTACGCGCCCGCGACCGCCAGCCCGTCTAGCGCCGCGACCTCGGCTTCGACGGCCGCGATGCGGGCCGGATGGCCGGGCGCGTACTGGGCGAGGCCGCCCGGCCAGCGCCGCACGACAGCCTCGATCGGCTCGATGACTGCCCCGGTGACGGTAGCCAGGTCCTCGGTGGCGGCCGCGACGAGTTCCGGATCGGGCCACGACAGCGGGGAGTCGTCCCCGAACTTGCCGAACGAGACGCGGACGAAGGCCGTTTCGCGTCGCGCGAGATGCGTCCATTTGCGGCTGGACAGCGTGAACGCCTTCGCGCGCAGCGGCTCTCCGGTGGCCACCAGGATGCCGGAGTTCTGCGGCAGCGCGGTCTCGCGGGGCAGCGCCAGCCCGACCACCGCCGACGAGGAGAGTTCGACGCCCGCCAGTTCCGCCGCGGCGGCGGGGGCGACGGTCTTCAGCAGTCGCGCGGTCACCGGCGCCGGGGTGGCGAGCACCACCGCGTCGACGGCGCCGATCGGGTCGACCACCCAACCGCGCAGCCCCCTGGCCAGACGCGTCCCCGGGGTCGCGGTGACAAACCTCGCCGCGGAGCGTTCGGCGAGTGCCTCGAGCAGCACCCGGTACCCGTCGCGGAGGGCACCGAAGACCGGTGCGCTCGAAGGCGGGGGCAGCGCGGCGCCGACGGCGGCGGTGAGGCTGCGCGCGCCGTTGTCCAGCGCGGCGGCGAGGGTGGGCAGCGCGGCACGGACACCGATGGATCGGGAGCTTCCCGCGTACACGCCACCGAGCAGGGGGTCCACGCTGCGCTCGGCGACTTGCGTGCCGAAGCGGTCTGCGACCAGCTGGTAGACGTCGATATCGGAACCCGGCTCCCAGGTCAGCGGCCGGTCGGGTTCGGCGGCGATCCGCCGCAGCGTCTCGGCGTCGACCAGATCGCGCATCGACTCGGCGTTCGACGGAACACCCATCAACGTGCCCTCCGGAAGCGGATGGGCGGCTCCGGAGGACCACACCAGCGGCCGCAGACCGGCAGGCGTCACCAACTGCGACTCGAGCCCGAGTTCCCGCAGCACCGCGGGTACCTCCGGCCGTCGGCCGACGAACGCTTCCGCGCCGAGATCCAATGGCTCTCCGGCCAATTCACCGGTGTAGAGGATGCCACCGACCCGTTCGGCGCGATCGAGCACGACCACGTCGGCATCCGGCCCGAGCAACGTCCGCAATCGATACGCGGCCACCAGTCCGCTGATCCCACCGCCGACCACCGCGATACGCATACCTCGACCGTATCGTGTCCCGCCACGGCGACCGTCCGACGGTCGGCCGCCCGATGACCCGGAACACATCGCGTCCATGGCGACAGCAGCCGCGCCGCACACGGCTACCACCTGGGCCGGACGGAACCGGCCACTGCGAACCGGAACCCTGCTCGATCGGACGCGCCTCCCCCGCTGCGCCTTCCCCTACAGCTCGTGCACGAGTTCCACCAAGGCCGTCAGCACGCCCGGATCGGTCTCCGGAAGCACCCCGTGGCCCAGGTTGAAGATGTGCCCGGTAGCACCGAGCGTGATCGCCTCGTCCGCTTCGCGCGCGATCCGCCGGGCATGCGCCTCGACGGCGGCGGGGCCCGCGAACAGCACGGCGGGATCGAGGTTGCCCTGCAACGCCTTTCCGGGCCCGACGCGGCGGACGGCCTCGGTCAGCGGCACCCGCCAATCGACACCGACCACGTCGGCGCCCGCCTCGCCCATGGCGCCGAGCAGCTCGCCGGTTCCTACCCCGAAGTGGATGCGCGGCACCCCCGCCTCGGCGATCTCGGCGAACACCCGCTCCGAATGTGGGAGCACGAAATCGCGGTAGTCGGCCAGTGAGAGAGCGCCCGCCCAGGAGTCGAACAACTGCACCGCGTCCACGCCGGCCGCCAACTGGGCCTGTAGGAACGCGATGGTGATGTCGGTGAGCGCGCCGAGCAGCGCGTGCCAGGTCTGCGGGTCGGCGTACATCATCGCCTTGGTGCGCTCGTGGTTCTTGCTCGGACCGCCCTCGACCAGGTAGGAGGCCAGGGTGAACGGCGCGCCCGCGAACCCGATCAGCGGCGTCTCCCCCAGCGCGTCGACCAGCAGTCGCACGCCGTCGGTGACCGCCCCGACCTCCTCGGGGCGCAACCGGGGCAGTGCGCGCACGTCATCGACCGTCCGCACGGGCGCGGCGACCACCGGGCCGACGCCGGGCACGATGTCCAGATCGATCCCCGCCGCTTTGAGCGGAACGACGATGTCCGAGAACAAGATCGCCGCGTCGACCCGGTGCCTGCGGATCGGCTGGAGGGTGATCTCGCACACCAGCTCCGGGTCGAAGCAGGACTCGAGCATCCCGACGCCCGCGCGCACCTCGCGGTACTCGGGCAGCGAGCGTCCGGCTTGGCGCATGAACCACACCGGACGCCTGCTCGGCGTCGCGCCGGTAGCGGCGGCCAGGAACGGGGCATCGGTCAACCGGCGGCGGGTATGAGTGCTCATCACGGCTATCGTATGCGGGCCCGGAAGAAGGGGCGGACGCGGAGGCGGCAGCGATGACAGCGCAGACGCCGCCCGGCCCGTAGCGGCGCGCCTCCGACTGCGCGGGGGGCACAAGGTCTACCGTCAGCAGTCGTGACACCGCTCGACTTCCGCGACGGCGCCGCACCGACCGAGGGACCTCATGGCGAGCCAGCTCAATTTCGCGCCGCGGTCGAGGCGATGGGCACCGCAACCGTGCACCCTCGGATCGAGCTCGCGCCCATCCGGCCGCCGCAACGGCTCGCACCGTACTCCTACGCCATCGGCGCCGAGGTCTCCCATCCGGAAACCCCTGTCGTGCCGATCGATTCCGAAGGCGACGCGTTCGGCAGACTGATCCTGCTGCACGATCCGGACGGCGACGACACCTGGCACGGCACCCTCCGTCTGGTCGCCTACATCCAGGCCGACATCGACGCCGCGCTCGCCACCGACCCCCTGCTGCCAGAGGTGGCGTGGAGCTGGCTGGTGGACGCGCTGGAGTCACGGACCGAGCCGTTCACCGCGCTGGGCGGCACGGTGACCTCGACCAGCTCGGTGCGCTATGGAGACATCGCCGGGCCGCCGCGCGCCCATCAACTGGAACTACGCGCCTCGTGGACGCCCGTCACCACCGATCTGCGCCCGCACCTGGAGGCGTTCTGCGAGGTGCTGGCCTACGCGGCGGGACTACCCCCGGCCGGGGTGACCCAGCTGCGGGTACCACCCGGCTTGTCCGGCGATCGTCCCTGAGCACGCCCGCCGGTGTGGCGTGACCTGCGCCGGAATCACCGTCACCCGCTCCACCGGGCACATCTCGCCCGATCCGTCGACACACTTATGCGCCGATAGGACGGCGGCGCCGTAGAGTCGGCACGTAGAGTTCAACACCATGTCCGTACCAGACCAATCCGAACCCTCGGCCGCGACGCCGCTGCTCGCGCCGGTGGAGGGCGTGCCACCGGTACTGGACACCGCCGCCGAGATCAGCGCAGCCGCCGCCCGGCTGGCGGCGGGCACCGGCCCGCTCGCCGTGGACGCCGAGCGCGCCTCCGGGTTCCGCTATTCGGCGCGCGCGTATCTGATCCAATTGCGCCGCGCGGGCGCGGGCACGTTCCTCATCGATCCCATCCCGGTCACCGACGCACTCGGCCCGCTGGCCGACGCGATCAACGGCCTGGAGTGGGTACTGCACTCCGCCGACCAGGATCTCCCGGGGCTGGCCGAACTCGGCTTGCGCCCGGCCCGGCTCTTCGACACCGAGTTGGGCGGACGCCTGGCGGGTTTCGAGCGCGTCGGCCTCGCCGCGATGGTGGAACGGCTGCTGGGCCGGGCGCTGCGCAAGGGGCACGGGGCGGCCGACTGGTCCACCCGCCCGCTGCCCGCCGAATGGCTGAACTACGCCGCCCTGGATGTCGAACTGTTGCTGGAACTGCGCGACGCCGTCGCCGAAGCTCTCGACGAGCAGGGCAAAATGGATTGGGCGGCACAGGAATTCGAGCACATTCGTACCTTGGACCCGCCCGCGCCGAAGGCCGAGCGCTGGCGGCGCACCTCGGGCATCCACACGCTGCGCCGCACCAGGCAGCTCGCGGTGGTACGCGAGCTGTGGACCGCCCGGGATGCGCTGGCCCGCGCCCGCGATGTGGCGCCCGCTCGCATCCTGCCGGATGCCGCGATCATCGCCGCGGCCACCGCGGAGCCCAGAAACATCGCGCAGTTGCGCACCCTGCCGATATTCGGTGGGCCACGGCAGCGCCGGTACTCCCGCGAATGGCTCGCCGCGATCGAGCGCGGCCGCACCTTGCCGGACAGCGACCTGCCCCCGCTCACCCAGCCGTTCGACGGCCCGCCGCCGGTCAACCGCTGGGAGCGCCGTGATCCGGCCGCGGCGGCGCGCCTGACCCGGGCACGAGCCGCCATGGGTGACCTGTCGGCCGAGTACTCGATCCCGGTGGAGAACTTGCTCGCGCCGGACCTGGTCCGCCGCCTGTGCTGGGACGGGCTGCCCGACTACGCCGCGGTCGAACCCTCCGCCGTCGACGGATTCCTGAAGTCCGGCGGCGCCCGGCCGTGGCAACGAGAGCTGGCCGTCGCGCGGCTGGCCGCGGCGCTGCCGCCGTCGGACTAGCCCCCGCTCGCCTCCGGCGTCAGCGAGCGGCGAGCCACCCGCTGATCCGCCGGGCGATATCGGGGCCGGTGAGGCCGAGTTCGGCGTGCACTTCGCCGCGCGCGGCATGGTCGAGGAACTGCTGCGGAACACCGAGGTCGCGGGCCGGGATGTCCAGCCCCGAGTTGCGCAGGCGAGCCGACACCGTGGAGCCGATGCCGCCGTGCAGCCCACCGTCCTCCAGCGTGACCACCATCCGGTAGTTCTCCGCGAGCTTCAGCAAGGTGTCGGAGACCGGCAGCACCCAGCGCGGGTCGAGGACGGTGACCGAGATCCCTTCGGAATCGAGCAGGTTCGCCGCTTCCAGGGCCGCACCGGCGAAGGAGCCCACCGCGACGAGCAGGACATCGCCGTGCACCGCCTGCACCGAGCCGCCCTCGGGCTCCGCCATCCGCAGCACGTCGATGCCGTCGAGTCGTTCGACCGCCGAGATGTCCTCGGCCACACTGCCTTTCGGGAAACGCAACGCGGTCGGCCCGTCGTTGACGGCCAGCGCCTCGGCCAGTTCCTCCCGCAGCGTCGCGGCGTCGCGCGGAGCGGCGACCCGGATGCCGGGAATGATCCCGAGGACCGAAAGGTCCCACATGCCGTTGTGGCTGGCGCCGTCGGAGCCGGTGATGCCCGCGCGGTCCAGCACCACGGTGACCGGCTGCTTCAGCAGCGCCACGTCCATCAGCAACTGGTCGAAGGCGCGGTTGAGAAACGTGGAGTAGATCGCCACCACCGGATGCATGCCGCCGAGCGCGAGCCCCGCGGCGGAGGCCATGGCGTGCTGTTCGGCGATGCCGACGTCGAACATCCGATCGGGGAAGCGCTCGCCGAACGCGGCCAGCCCGGTCGGGCCCGGCATCGCCGCGGTAATGGCGACGATGTCGGCGCGGCGCTCGGCCTGCGCGATCAGCTCCTCGGAGAACACCGAGGTCCAGCCGCGCGCCTTCGGACCGCCGACGGGGACGCCGGTCAGCGGATCAATGGGGTCGCAGGCGTGCATCTGGTCGGCGACATGGTTCTCGGCGGGCGCGTAGCCGCGGCCCTTCTGCGTCACCGCGTGCACCACGACGGGGCCGCCGAAGTCCTTGGCCCGGCGCAGCGCGGACTCCAGGGCGACGACGTCGTGGCCGTCCACCGGCCCGACGTACTTGAGGCCGAGGTCGCTGAACAGTTCCTGCGGGCTCACCGCGTCCTTGATGCCCGCCTTCACCGCGTGCACCATCGAGTACGCCGATTCCCCCACCCGCGGAATGCTCTTCAGGATGCGCTTGCCCGCGTCGAGGGCGTGCTCGTAGGCGGGCTGGGTGCGCAGCGCGGTCAGCCGCTCGGCCAGGCCGCCGATGGTGGGCGCGTAGGAGCGGCCGTTGTCGTTGACCACGACGACCACCGGGCGGTCCGGGGCGGCGGCGATGTTGTTGAGCGCCTCCCAGCACATGCCGCCGGTGAGCGCGCCGTCGCCGACGACAGCCACCACGTGCCGGTCCTGCCCGCTCAGCGCGAACGCCTTCGCCAGACCGTCGGCGTAGGACAACGCCGCGGAGGCGTGCGAGGACTCCACCCAGTCGTGGGCGCTCTCCGCTCTGCTGGGGTAGCCGGACAGGCCGCCCTGCTTGCGCAGCGAGTCGAACTGCTCCTTGCGCCCGGTCAGGATCTTGTGCACGTAGGCCTGGTGCCCGGTGTCGAAGATCAACGGGTCGGCCGGTGAGTCGAAGATCCGATGCAGCGCGATGGTGAGTTCGACCACACCGAGGTTCGGACCGAGGTGCCCGCCGGTCGCGGCGACTTTGCGCACCAGGAACTCGCGGATCTCCTCCGCCAGCTCGCGCACTTGCGGCACGGTCAGCCGGCGCAGATCATCGGGCGTGTCGACCCGGGAAAGCACTCCCACCTGAACTAGCTCCCTCCGGATAGCGCATCTGATCCGATCAGTCTACGGAGCGGCGGCTGATGCTCCCGCACGAGAACGATCACACCAACCGACATGGCGTCGAAATGTGAGCCTCGACATACGGTACCCGGACGGAGCGACAAGGTGGACCGGGCCGGGCAAGTGACCTCGCGCGGAAACGAATCCCGGGTGGTGGCGCGGATCGGCGGCGGCGTCCACCCGGAGCGGCTCGCCCCGGAGCCTCGCGCCGGGCGAGGACCGTCGCGGCACCCTTCGAAGCAGGCACGATGGTGCGGTACGCATCGACAGCGAGCGACGAGGAGACGTTGTGGGCAAGAAGAGCGATTCGCGCGCGGGCACCGTCACGACCTACGGGCACGGCACCGCCCGCGCCACTCCCGACCTGATGCGGGTGACCATCTCGGTCGAATCGCGGGCGAGCAAGGTCGCGCTCGCCTACAGCCGGGCCGGTGAGCGCGTCGCCGCGGTCGCGCGGTCGCTGCGCTCCGACGGCGTGGACGGTTCGGACATCGCCACCAGCGGACTGTCGGTGCAGACCGAGACCGTGTGGACCGAGGGGCAGGGCAACCGCATCACGGGATACCTCGCGAGCACATCGCTGACGATCGCGTTGCGCGAGGTCGGCGAGGACGCCGATCCCGCGCCCGGCACCGTCGTCGCCAACTGCGTCGAGGCGGGCGGTGACGACGTCCGCCTCGGTGGACTCGTCCTCACCTTCGCCGACCAGGAGGCCCTGCTCACCCGCGCCCGCGACGCCGCATGGGAGAACGCCCTCGCCAAGGCCGAGCAGTACGCACGGCGCGCGCAGCGAACGCTCGGCAAGGTCGTGGAGATCACCGAGAACACCGCCTCCGCGCCGCCGGTGCCGCGCGCGCAGTCCATGTCGGCTCCGATGGAGGCCTACCGCGCCGCCGCCATCCCGGTCGAGCTGGGCGAGAGCGAGATCTCCGCGGGCATCCGTATCACGTGGCAGTTGGACTGACGGCGGGTCCCGCGGGGTCCGCGTTCACGAACCGTGACCGAGACCGCGCACCAGCAGGCTGACCGTATCCGCTCCGGCGTGCCGATCCTTCGAGATCTCTTGATATTCCGGCGATTCGGCCCAGGCGCGGAAGGACGGTTCGTCGGGGAAGGACATCAGGACCACCTTCTCGCGGTCGGTAACGCCCTCGATGGTCTGCGGGGACTCGTCGGCGGCCAGCAGCGTGCCGGAGTAGCGGAGGAAGACGTCCAGGAAGCGCGCCTGGTAGCGATCGTAGGCGGCGCGATCGGTCAACTTCAGTTGCGCAATTACGTACACGGTCATGGCGGTGACTCTAATTGGCCGGTCCGGCGGCCCGGCTCGGATCCCGCGGCGGCGGGCTCGATTTCATCGCCGCACGGAGCCCGCCGTGCCTATATTGAGGTCGTCACCGATCGGGAGGTCGCATGTCGTTCGTGCTCATCGACACACCGCGGCCGCACATCGCCCTGGTGACGCTCAATCGGCCCGAACGGATGAACGCGATGGCGTTCGACGTGATGATTCCGCTGCGCGAGACGCTGGAGCAGGTGCGCGCCGACAACGACGTGCGGGTCGTCGTGCTGACCGGGGCGGGACACGGTTTCTGCTCGGGAGCCGACCTGACCGGCGCGGGAAAGGTGCCGAACGTCGACGGGCTGACCGTCACCAGCGTCGCGCGGCGTTCGATGGATCTGCTCAACGACGTGTTGATCACGCTGCGGCGGATGCACCAGCCGGTGATCGCCGCGGTCAACGGCGCGGCCATCGGCGGCGGGCTGTGCCTGGCGGTCGGCGCCGACATACGGCTCGCCGCCGAGGACGCGTACTTCCGCGCCGCGGGCATCAACAACGGCCTGACCTCGGCCGAACTGGGCCTCAGCTATCTACTGCCCCGCGCCGTCGGCGCGTCGCGCGCGTTCGAGATCATGCTGTCCGGCCGCGACGTCGACGCGACCGAAGCCGAGCGCATCGGCCTGGTCTCGCGCGCGGTTCCGGGCCCCGAACTGCTGGACACGTGCTACGACCTGGCCGAACGCATCATCGGCTACAGCCGGGTCGGCACCGAGCTCACCAAGCGCATGCTGTGGAGCGGTATGGAGGCCGCCGGCTTCGAATCACACATGCAGCACGAAGGTACGGCTCAGCTCTACGTGCGCCTCACCACCGGCAATTTCGACGAGGCGATGCGCGCCCGCCGGGACCGCAGGCCACCGGTCTACGAGGACTGACCACTCAGCGCCGCAGCAGCGCCAGACATTCCACGTGGTGCGTCGCGGGGAAGGCGTCGAAGGCACGCAGATCGGTCAGCCGGTAGCCCGCGGCCTGATACAAGCCGAGGTCGCGGGCGAACGCGGCGGGATCACAGCCGACGTGGACGATTCGCGCGGGCCCACTGGCGGTGACGGCGCCGATCACCTCTTTGCCCGCGCCGGCGCGCGGCGGGTCGAGCACGACGACATCCGGGGCGGCCCCGCCGACGTGCTCGAACACCCAGCGCTCCACCCGCTGGGCGCGCAGCTCCACCCAGGGCAGATCACGCAGGGCGGCGGCGCCGTCGGCCACCGCGGGCCGGGCGGATTCCACCGCGAGCACCACACCGGTCCGCCCGGCCTGCTCGGCGAGGCGCGCGGCGAAGACCCCCGCGCCGCTGTACAGATCCCAGGCCCGCCCGCCGGGCCCGAGTTCCGACCATTCCGCGATCAGATCCGAATAACGTTGCGCTGCAGCGTGATGCGCTTGCCAGAAGCCCGTAGCCGCGACCTCCCAGCGACGGCCGGCCACATACTCGACCGCGCGCCCGCTGCCCTCGAACACCCACTCGTCGCGCGCCGCGTGGGCCGCCGCACGTCGCGCGGACGCCGCGCGGCGGTC
>NZ_BAFZ01000075.1 GCF_000308575.1 Nocardia exalbida NBRC 100660
CTGCCTTGTCGCGTTCCGGGCCGATGCCACCGCCGGTGGCGGGAGTCTGCGGCAGCGCGGCGAGGGATTCCAGCCGGTCGCCCGAGGTTCCCGGCGCGGGGTCCGGTGTCGCCTTGCCCGGCGCGCCGGGAAACAGCGGTGCGCCGGGATTGCGGGTCGGATCGGCGAACAACGCGACCGCGGCGACCCGCTCGGCGGGCAGCACGCCGCGGCCCTGGCCGATCTCCTGCGCGAACATCGACGCGACATGCGCGCCCTGCGAGTAGCCGACCACCGCGAAACGACTGTTCGGGCACGCGTCGGCGACGGTCTCGGCCATGCTCCGCAAACGGGTGAGGCCGCCGGACACCGAATCCCAATAAGGCACCACGCCACCGGCTGTCGCCCCGCCGAATCCGGATTCGTATGGCACGTAAGCCCGGTCGACCAGACCGGTTTCGGGAGCTTTCGCCATCATCGGCCGGAAAACAGTGGAGAGCATGCCCGTGTCGGTGCTGGGCGCGGCGTCCGGCGAGGACTCACCGGTGCCCTGAATCCCCAAGGCGTACAACGCGGGACAGGTCGCGAGACGGATCTGCGTGGAGGGCCCGGCGGGATCCGACGGCTCCGCCGCGGCGACACCGGCGGTCGCCACAGCCACGGCGAGTGCTACCAGCATCCCCGAGAGTCTTGCCGTGTATCCAGTCATAGCGATCCGCAATCAAGTCGTCTGCCGCAGGTACCTCAACGCCATGAAACGCAATAGACGGTAACAGATTCCGGCTATTACTGCCGCATCGACGGAAAACTTCCACGACACACCGAAATGAACGCACCATACCCTGGCGCGTTCCCGGTTTCAGTCCGACAAGTTTCCGACAGTCCGCCCCCGATGGCAAGCCCGAAAACCCGCGTCGCGGCAACCGAAACACCTTGAGCCGTCCGCTATTTGACAGCTACTCGCGGGTCGAGGTGCGAATGATCAAGCAGCGGAGGTGACGCGGTAGACGTCGTAGACGCCCTCCACGTTGCGCACCACATTCAGCAGGTGACCCAAGTGTTTCGGATCGCCCATCTCGAAGGTGAACTTGCTGATCGCCACCCGGTCGCCGTGCGTGGCCACCGACGCGGACAGGATGTTGACCTTCTCGTCGGCCAGCACCTTGGTCACGTCCGACAGCAGCCGCGTGCGATCGAGCGCCTCGATCTGGATGGCGACCAGGAACACCGAGGACGGCGACGGCGCCCAGGACACCTCGATGATCCGCTCGGCCTGCTCCCGCAGGGAACCGGCGTTCGTGCAGTCGGTGCGGTGCACGCTCACCGCGCCACCGCGGGTCACGAAGCCCATGATCTCGTCGCCGGGCACCGGAGTGCAGCACTTCGCCAGCTTGGCGACGGTGCCCGTAGCGCCGGGGATCAGCACGCCCGCGTCACCGGTGACCCGCTGCCTGCTCGGGGTCGTCGACGGGGTGGAGCGCTCGGCCAGCTCGTTCTCCACGTCGCCGATGCCACCGAGCTGCGCCATCAACCGCTGCACCACGTGGTGCGCGGAGACCTGGTGCTCGCCGACGGCGGTGTAGAGCGTGGAGATGTCGGTGTAGTGCAGCTCGTGGGCCACCGCGGTCATCGCGTCGACGCTCATCAACCGCTGCAGCGGAAGCCCGACGCGGCGGACCTCCTTGGAGATCTGGTCCTTGCCGCTCTCCAGCGCCTCCTCGCGGCGCTCTTTGGCGAACCATTGGCGAATCTTCGCCTTGGCGCGCGGGGACACCACGAAGTTCTGCCAGTCACGGCTGGGCCCTGCGTTCTGCGCCTTGGAGGTGAACACCTCGACGACCTCGCCGTTCTCCAGCTGACGCTCGAGCGCGACCAGCCGCCCGTTCACCCGGGCGCCGATGCAGCGGTGCCCCACCTCGGTGTGCACGGCATAGGCGAAGTCCACCGGCGTCGACTTCTGGGGCAGCGTGATCACGTCGCCCTTCGGCGTGAACACGAAGATCTCCGGCGATTTCAGGTCGAAGCGCAGCGACTCCAGGAACTCGGCCGGGTCCGCGGCCTCCCGCTGCCAGTCCAGCAACTGGCGCATCCACGCCATGTCGTCGACCTCGGCGGTGTCGTTGGAGTGCTTGCCGCGGGTCTCCTTGTAGCGCCAGTGCGCGGCGATGCCGAACTCCGCGGTGCGGTGCATGTCCTGGGTGCGGATCTGCACCTCCAGGGGCTTGCCGTCCGGTCCGACCACGGTGGTGTGCAGCGACTGGTAGACGCCGTAGCGCGGCTGGGCGATGTAGTCCTTGAACCGGCCCGCCATGGGCTGCCACAGCGAGTGCACGACGCCGACGGCGGCGTAGCAGTCGCGCACCTCGTCGCAGAGGATGCGGATGCCGACCAGGTCGTGGATGTCGTCGAAGTCCTTACCCTTGACGATCATCTTCTGGTAGATCGACCAGTAGTGCTTCGGGCGGCCCTCGACGATCGCGTTGATCCGGGAGGCGGCCAGCGTGTTGACGATCTCGGCCCGCACCTTCGCCAGGTAGGTGTCGCGCGAGGGCGCGCGGTCGGCGACCAGCCGGACGATCTCGTCGTATTTCTTCGGGTGCAGGATCGCGAAGGCGAGGTCCTCCAGCTCCCATTTCACCGTCGCCATACCGAGGCGATGGGCGAGCGGAGCGATGACCTCCAGCGTCTCCTTGGCCTTCTTCGCCTGCTTCTCCGGTGGCAGGAAACGCATGGTGCGCATGTTGTGCAGCCGGTCGGCCACCTTGATCACCAGAACGCGCGGGTCGCGGGCCATCGCGATGATCATCTTGCGGATGGTCTCCGCCTCGGCGGCGGCGCCCAGATTGACCTTGTCCAGCTTGGTGACGCCGTCGACGAGGTGGGCGACCTCGGAGCCGAAGTCCTGGGTGAGCTGTTCGAGGCTGTAGCCGGTGTCCTCCACCGTGTCGTGCAGGAGAGCGGCCACCAGCGTGGTGGTGTCCATGCCCAGTTCGGCGAGGATGTTGGCCACGGCGAGCGGATGGGTGATGTAGGGATCACCCGATTTGCGGAACTGATGCTTGTGCCGCTCGTCGGCCACGTCGAACGCGCGCTGCAGCAGCGTCAGGTTGGCCTTCGGGTACAGCTCGCGGTGCACGGTGGCCAGTGGCTCGAGCACCGGCTTGACCGCGGCGATCCCGCGCTGACCGGTCATGCGGCGGGCCAAGCGCGCCCGCACCCGGCGCGAAGCCGAGGTCGGGACCGCGGAAGAGGTGCCGGGCTGCCGCGGAGGCGTCGCGTTCGCCGGCGTCTGCGGTTTCGCGGCGTCGGTGGCGCCCGCACCGTTCGGCTGCGGGCCCGACGTCGATTGCTCGACTTTCGCCTCGCCCAGATGCTGAGTCATGCCACCACCTCTCCGCGCCTCGATCGGACCACCCTATCCGACCGGTGCAACCTCCCGGACCACCAACTTTAGTCCGGGCGCAGCAGCGACGTCCGCTCCGCGAACCCAGGATGCGCACGAGGGTGTCGCGACGAAGAACGCGCGCGGCCACGCCGAGGTCCGGACTACTCCTGACAACCGTCCCATACCGGATGCCGATGACGCGCCGGACGCGGTAGCCATCCTGCGAACCACCACCACTGATATGTCGTCTCACCTGCGACAATCAACCCTTCGACTGCATCCCGGGCGAGTTTGCCCGGCGCGTGGACCCGGACGTATCGGACCCGGGGGTCGACGCGAGAACCCGGAGACGACGCCGGGCGAGGGCCGGTCAGCGGATCGCGGCGGGCAGGGGTTCGGACAGCGCCGTCCGCGCGGGTCCGGGCTCGGGGCGCAGGGAGCGACCGTCGAGGTCGGCGCCGGGGGCGACGCCGAGGAGGTCGAGCACCGTGGGGGTGATGTCGACCAGGGTCGCTCGGGTACTGGTGGCGCCGGGCCGGAAGTCCGGGCCGCGAGCGATGACGAAGTTGGTCGTCTCGTCCGGGGATTGGCCGCCGTGCCCGCCCCTGGGCAGGTGGCCGTGGTCGGCGGTGACGAGTACGGTCCACCGCTCGGCGGGATGGGCGGCGGCGCGGGCGTCGACGGCGGCGACGATGCGGCCGACCAGAGCGTCGATGCGCGTGACGGCGTCCAGGTAGGCACGCGAAGCGCCGCCCGCGTCGTGACCGGCGCGGTCGACTTGGTCCAGATGGGTGAACAGCAGGTCGGGCGCGAATCGGCCGATCGCGGCGACCACGGCGTCCGTGGTGGCGGCGTCGGTGCGGAACTCGTCCGGGTCGTCCGGCACGGGCGCGGTGGAGACGACGACGTCGGCGCGCGGGTCGCCGCTGCCGGTCATGGTGGCGATCTGGTCCCAGGTGGCGATGGACTGGGTCTTCAGCACCGGTCGAGCCCGCTCGAGCCGGGTGAACACGGTCGGGTACCGCGCGAACGGGGCGGCGGTGAACCGGTTGTCGGTGATGCCGTGTTTGCGATCCCAGACGCCGGTCAGCACGGTGGCCCAGGACGGACCCGAGATGGTGATGTGCGGAGCGATCGAGGAACGGCTCAGCAAGCCTTCTCCGCTCAGCCGCAGCAGATTCGGCGCCCGCACCTGCTCGACCTTGCCGTACATCAGGCCGTCCAGGCCGATCACGACCACCTTGGCCGTCGGAGCCTCCCCCTCGGCGACTCCGGTCGCGGCCAGCGGAAGGAAGACGGCCGCCGCGGCGGCAACGACTTTGGACAGCAGTTGCGCTCGGCTCATACCGCGACCATGCGGGACCGGCGGGCAGGCGCGATAGCCCGCCACGGCAGTGTTCATGGACGTTTCATCGAGGGCCACACTGTCGGTAGCCTCACTGAACACGCTCTGAACAAGGAATAGCGGCAAGCTATATCCGAACTTCACGGCCGGTCGCGGCCAGGTGAACGCCGAGTTCCGGATCCGTGTGCCGATCGACCGTCGCGCACGGCTTTCGCACCATCGCTTGACACGCCTTCGCCGCTGTGGCCGACTGGCCGTCGTGACCGCAGCGCGCAGCACCGAATGCCTCCGCGTCGCCGCCGTCGGCGACCTGCATATGCGCGCGGCGGTCGCCGGACGTTTCCGTCCCGACTTCCTGCGCCTTTCCGCGAACGCCGACATCCTCTTACTGGCAGGCGATCTCACCGATGGGGGCACCCGCGCGGAGTCGGAGTTGCTCTGTGCCGAACTCGACGGTCTTCCCGTACCGGTGGTCGCCGTGCTCGGCAATCACGACCACGATCAACGATCGGGTTACCTGATCGCGGCACAGCTCACCGCGTTGGGCGTCCATGTGCTGGACGGCACCGCGATCAGCCTCGACATCGGGGAAATCCGGGTGGGCATCGCCGGAGTCATGGGCGGCAGTGGCGGCTTCCCGGGCCATCCCGGCACACCGGAGGAGGGTTCCGCCGAACACCGCGCCCGCGTGCGCCGCGGCCCACTCGACGCCCTTCGCCTCCGCCAGGCCCTCGATCAGCTCGATTGCGAAACCCGCATCGCGCTCACGCATTTCGCGCCGGTGATCGACACGTTGGCCGGTGAACCGCCCAAGATCTACGCCGGACTCGGCTGCCATGATCTGGCCGTGGCCCTCGACGCGGGCGGAGCGGTGCTGGCCGTCCACGGACATGCCCACGGGGGAACGGAATTCGGGCGCACTCAGGGCGGCGTGCCGGTGCGCAACGTCTCCTACCCCGTGCTCGGACGCGCCTACGCCGTCTATCAGGTCGCCCCTGGCCCGCGTCCGACGGATCGCGAGCAAGTACCGTCCCCGCCATGACGGTCGCCCGCTCGCTGCTGTTGTTCGCCCTCGCCGCGCTCGCCGAGATCGGCGGCGCCTGGCTGGTGTGGCAGGGCTGGCGGGAACAGCGTGGCGTCGTCTGGATCGCCGCGGGCGTTCTCGCTCTCGGCGCCTACGGCTTCGTCGCGACCTTCCAGCCGGACCCGAACTTCGGCCGTATTCTCGCCGCCTACGGCGGTGTCTTCGTCGCGGGATCGCTGGCCTGGGGCATGCTGGTGGACAAGTTCCGTCCCGATCGCTGGGACTATCTGGGCGCGGCGATCTGCCTGGTCGGGGTCGCGATCATCATGTATGCACCGCGCCGCTGACCGCAGGCCCTTCGATCGACCTCGACGCCTGTCGTTCACCCCTGCGCGCCGAAGGCCCACACCGCCGCGGGCCGGCCGGTCGCTTTGACGCGACGCCGTTCGGTGGTGCGTGCCAGGCCCGGGATGGCCGCCAGCGTCCGGTTCAGGTTCGCGGCGTCGGGACGGGCTCCGGACAGCGCTGTGACGGCCTCCACCGCCTTGGTCGCCGGAAATTCCTCGCCGAGCAGGGCCCTGGTGAACGTCAGGTCCTTCCACAGCAACCGCGTCAGGACGTCGCGGCCCACCGCGACGATGCGATTGTGGTCGAAGGCCAGTTCGGGCACCTCGTCGAAGGCGGTCCACCGCGCCGGACCCTCGTGCGGTCCCACCACCGCCCACATCGCGATCGAGAGCGTCGGCCCGCGCGGGTCGCGGTTCGGTTCGTCGAAGGTCACCAATTGCCCCACCGAGCCGATGGCGGCCTCCGGGACGCCCAATTTGGTGTGCACCGCGCGCCGCGCCGCGACGGCCAGCCGCTCCCCCCGTCCGAGCAGCACACCGGGTAGGGCGAGCTGCCCCGCGAACGGGTCCATCGCCCGGGGTGCGATCCCGAATCGGACGCCGCCGTCCTCGTCCCAGAACCGCAACGCCACGACATCCACCGACACAACGGACTGCTCCACGGCCACCCATCCTGCCCGACCCGCCACGCGGCAGGCGGACCCGTCTCGCGGAATGTCTTCGCGGACGATCACGCCGCGACGGGATACGCGGTGCGGGTGCGGTGGCGGCGGCCGGGGCCGTCGGCGGTGAGGACGACCGGCACACCGAGCGTCCTGGCCAGCCATGGCACCGGGTCGTCCGGCATTTCGGCGAGGACGGGCTCGGCGTGCGAGAGCAACCGGGTCAGCTCCCGCTGGTGGTCGAGGTCCCGCCTGCGTCCGGCGGGCACCCGGGCCCAGGCGACGCCGTCCACGGTGTAACCGGTTGCGGCGTAACGCCTTCCGGGCGCGTCCAGGTGGTTGACGGCGAGACCGTCGACACCGCCCGAGACCTCGATGGCGTAGCGCAGCAGCACCGTGTCCAAGTGCCCGAGACGGAATCCGCCTTGGTAGTGGCCTGCCGCATTGTGCGGCTCGGGCAGGGCGAGGCCCGGATCCTCGGTGGGGAAAGGGCCCGCGCCGTGGCGGGTCTGATAGGTGCGGGTGACGCCGAGCACATAGCCGCGAGCGCCGATCTCGGCGAGCATCGCGCGCGCGTTGCGCGGCTCGACCGTCGACCAGGTGGTGTGCGGATGGAACCCGCGCCACTCGTCGAGCAGGACGCCTTGGGCGCCTTCGAACACCACCGTGCCGCGCCGCGCGAACCGAGCCAGCTGGTCGGCGCCGACGATCGGGACCGCTGCGGCGAACTCCCGGTACATCTCGACCAGGTCAACGATCGGCTCGTAACGATGTTCGCTCGACGCGATGAGCGGCCCGTAGTACGCCGCCAGCGCCCGCAGCTTGCGGCGCAGTACCCGGGGTCGCAGGCAATCCGACACCGTCGGGGCCGTGTGCGCCAGCGCGTACCCTGCGGTCTCGCCGATCCCACGGCCGCACGAACCGCGCCGCGCACGACCCCGCGCATCCTCGCGGGCACGGTTGGCGGCGATGTGGATCGGCGTGGTGAGCAGTGCCCGCGCGTCGATCCGTAACAACGACAGCGGATCCCGGACGCCCAGCGCGGCCAGCCTGCGGGCCTCGGCGGCCAGCGCGATCGGTTCGACCAGCATGTGCCGCGACAGCAGTGTCGGGACGCCCGCGAACGTCCCCGATCCGAACTGCGCGAACGTGTGATGCCGTCCGCCGGCGATCACGTTGTGCGCCGCCTGCGCCCCACCGTTGAATCGGACCACGGCGGCGACCTCGAATCCCGACTCGGGGGCGCAGAGCCAGTCGACCGTCGCGCCTTTGCCCGCGTCCCCGAAACCGAGATCCACGACGATGATGTGCGACCCGAACATCGCCCGCCCCGGCTTCAACCGCGGCCGCGCGGCAGTGCCCGCGCTCGCCCGCCGTCGGCCCCGAGCGCCTTGCCCACCGACGCGGCCTCGGCCACGGACCCGACATCCCGCAAGTCCGCCAGTCCGGCGGCCAGGTCGACGCGCCCTTCCGCCAATCCGATCGTCAGCGCGATGAGTTCGCACACCGCGGCCGGGTCGTCCAGGCGCAGGAAGTTCTGGCCGAGCAGATCACGCCAGTGCTCGGCGATCTCCGGGTCGTGGAAGTAGCTGGACTGGTCGGGCAGGATGTAGTGCACGTGCCAGCGCCCGGCGAGCTCGCGGTAGATGGATTCCACCGAGATGTCCTGGCGCACACTGTCGCCGATGATCGCGCGGATGTGGCGGGAGGCCAGCCGCGGCTTGTTCAGCTCGTCGCCGATCAGGAACAGGTAGCCCTTCTTGCGCCGCTTGTCCCACGCGTCGGTCGCGATGTGCGTCGCCAGGAAGTAGGCGGCCAGTTCGTAGCTCTCGGACTTCTGCCCACCGCCGCCGCCCTCCAGGAAGATGGCGCGTAACTGCTCGTCCATCCGGTTGTCGGATTCGAACTGGCCGATCTGCAACGGCACGCGGTCGGTGTCCGCGTCGCCGATCGCGCCGAACAGGATCTGCGGGTCGTCCGCATAGCCCTTGCGCCGCAACAGACCGTGCAGGGTCCCCAGCTTGTCCTGCATGATCCGCGGCACCCGCCCCATCGATCCGGTGACGTCGAATAGCACCGCGATGGGCAGCGAGCTGCCGTGCTCGGCCGAATCCCGGCATTCGCGCACCGTGACGCCGAGCGGATCCAGCGTCGGGTGCACCCGCCACTCGGCGTGCGGCTCGGCCCGCATGTCGGCGGTGTAGCCGAAGTCGTCGATGCCACGAGCGGCGCGGAAGGTCTTCGCCGCGCGGTAGGCGGAGTCGTCCCAGTTTCCGTATCCCATGTGATCACGTCCTCTCCTAGTTTTAGTGTAAGTGACTAAAACTAGGGCGGTCAAGGATCGCGAACAGCGGCCGTCCGCGCGAGCTACCGGTAGTACCTCGACGACGCGCACCGGCGCCGGGCACCACCAACCGGTGCCCGGCTCCGGTGCGCGTGCAGACCGGAATGGTCGCAGCTCCCGCGTTTCGTCACACACCGCTGTCGGGCACCGCTGCGGCCTCTGCCCCGGACACAGCGTGGGAACGGTTACCGCGCCCGAAGCGGCGCCCGGCACCGGCCGTCAGGTCACCAGCGTCTCCGCCAATCCCTCCCCGGTGAGCTCGATACGACGAGTCACCCCGATGTCGTCGAGGAAACGCGGATCGTGGCTGACCACGATCAGCGCGCCCTCGAAGCTCGCCAGCGCCTGGGTCAGGTGCTCCAGGCTGGGCAGGTCAAGATTGTTGGTCGGCTCGTCCAGCAGCAGCAGTCGCGGCGCCGGATCGGCCAGCAGCAGCATGGCCAGCGCCGCGCGCAACCGTTCACCGCCCGACAGCGCCGCGGCCGCGACGTCGGCGTCCGCGCCACGGAACAGGAAGCGGGCCAGCTGCGCCCGGATCCGCTCCGCGGACGCGTGCGGCGCCGTCGAGGCGACGTTCTCGAAGACCGATCGCCGCTCGTCGAACACGTCCAGCCGCTGCGGCAGCATCCGCCACGGCACCTTCGGCCCCTCCTGCGCGATACGCCGCAGCAACGTCGTCTTGCCGACGCCGTTGCGGCCGGTCAGCGCGATCCGCTCCGGACCGGACACCCGCAACGTCACCGTGGGCCCGCACGCCAGCTCGACCCGGTCCAGTTCGATCACGTCCTGGCCGGGATACAACCGCGTACCGGGTAGCTCCACCCGGATCTCCCGATCGTCGCGCAACAGCTCCTTCGCCTGCTCGAGCTGTTCCTTGGCGGTGTCCAGCTTCTCGATGTGATTGTTGCGCAGCTTGCCGGCCGACACCTGCGCCTGCCGTTTGCGTTCGTTCATGATG
Source organism: Nocardia exalbida NBRC 100660 (assembly GCF_000308575.1). Classification (GTDB taxonomy): domain Bacteria; phylum Actinomycetota; class Actinomycetes; order Mycobacteriales; family Mycobacteriaceae; genus Nocardia; species Nocardia exalbida. The sequence goes on from NZ_BAFZ01000075.1 coordinate 10,045, forward strand.
ATCTTCGGCTCGCGCTTCTGATCCCACATCTTCTGCCCGTATCGCTGCCTGCGGTCCAGCTTGATACGCGCCTCGACGAGTTCGCGGGCCTGCTTGCGGACATCGCTGCGCGCGTCGCGGATCGCGGCGCGAGCCGCTTCCTGCTCGGCGGCGACGATCCGCTCGTACTCGCTGAAATTCCCGCCGAACAGCCGCAATTCGCCGTGGCGCAGCTCCGCGATGGAGGTCATCCGCTCGAGCAGCTCACGATCATGGCTGACCGTCAGCACCGTGCCGGAGAACTGCCCGACCACCTCGTAGAGGCGTGCGCGCGCCACCCGGTCCAGGTTGTTCGTCGGTTCGTCCAGCAGCAGCACGTCCGGCTCGGCGAGCAGCTCAGCGATCAGTCCGAGCAGCACCGTCTCGCCGCCGGAGAGGGTGTCGAGCGTGCGATCGAGCTGCTCCACCGAGTCGGCGACGTAGTGCAGGCCGAGCCGGGCCAGCAACGCCAACGCCCGCTCCTCGACATCCCAGTGATTACCGACCAGATCGAAGTCGGCCTCACCGCCCGACCCGGACTCGATGCGGTGCAATGCCTTTCGCACCTGCGCGATGCCCAGCACCGCATCGACGCGTTGCCCCGCACCCAGGCCGAGATCCTGGCGCAGATACCCGAGATGACCGGTGACGGTGACGGACCCGCGAACAGGCTTCAGTTCCCCTGCGATCAATCGCAGCAAAGTGGATTTGCCCGCACCGTTACCGCCCACCAAGCCGATGTGACCGGGACCGAGGACGGCGTCGAGGCCGTCGAAAACGGGGGTGCCATCCGGCCAGCCGAAAGTGAGATCGGAAAAAGACAGATTGGTCATGCCTGCTCCTGGAGGTTGCGACGAATGACGGCGCGCGAATGCGGGCCGCACGAGTGGCTACCTCAAATGAGCAACGGCAGAACTCCGATCAACGGGGATAAGACCTGTCCAGATTAAACACAACTCCGGCGATTGCGCCAGTGCAATTCGGATCACACGTCCGCTTCAGGACGACGCGCCGATGATGGCGGCCGCGGGGAGCGGATAGGGACGTTCCGCGGGGAGAGCCCGCGCCGCCGCCAACTCCCCCGCGGCTACCATCCGGCGCAGCTGCCGCGCCTCCTCGGTGACATCGCGGATGCCGGTGATCCTTCGGTCGAGGTAGTGCTCGACCGCGATACCCGCCAAGCCCACCTGCACGGAGCGGTACGACAGCGGCCGGTGTGCGAGATCTCGTTCCGGGTCCCATTGGATGCGCGCCGGATTCGTTTTCAGCCGATCCGCCCGTCGATCGGGGCCATGGCTCAGAGCTGGACGATGGAGGTCAGCGGGTAGTCGCCCTGCCGTGCGCGCCCGCCGAGGAAACCGAGTTCCAGCACCACCGCGGCGGCGGCCACCTCGGCGCCCGCCTGCTTGAAGATTTCGGCGGCGGCGGCGAGCGTGCCGCCGGTGGCGAGCACGTCGTCCAGCAACAGGATGCGACGGCCCGCCAATTCGATGCCGTCGGCGGGAATCTCCAACGCGGCGGTGCCGTACTCGAGGCTGTATTCGCGGCTGATCACCGGCGGCGGCAGCTTGCCCGCCTTGCGGATGGCGAGCACGCCGGTGCCGAGGGATGCGGCGACACCGGCGCCGAGCAGGAAGCCGCGGGCGTCGACGCCCGCCACCAGATCGGCGTCGGGCGCGCACGCGGCCAGGCAGTCGACCACGGCGCGGAAGCCCTCGGCGTCGGCGAACACCGGGGTGAGATCCGCGAAACGCACACCGGCGGTGGGAAAGTCGTCGTGCCAACGGGTCAAGCGGTCGACCACCTCGGCGGCTTTGGTGGTCCGTTCGGCGGCTACGTCCGCGGATTCGATCGCCGCGTGCTTACTCATCGACACCTCTCCATGATCCCATCACCCACACCGACGGTCACCGCTCGAGCACCCACCGGTCCATGTTCCAGCCGGATCCGGCCTGGGTGGGGGCGGCGATCCCGTTGCGCAGCCCCTTGCCGAAGGCGATCGTGCGCGGGGTGGCGAACAACGGGATGCTCGGCAGCTCCGCCCACAGCAGGTTCTCCGCCTCGGTGAGCAGATTCAGCTGTACGGCCGCGTTGTCGTCGGCCCCGAGCTGATCGGTGATCGCATCGTAACGGCCGTTGCCGAACCGTCCGAAATTGAGCCCGCTACCGGTGCGCAACGCGCTGGTCGCGGCCTCGCCGCCGAGCGAGCCCGCCGGGCCGGGCACCGCGGCGGTGCTGCCGAGGACGGCGTCGACCTTGCCCTCGGTGAGCCGGGTGGGAGTGAAGTCGGGCGCACCGGCGTCCACCACGGTGATGCCGGCCGGTTTGCAGGCCTCGGCGATCATGGCG
>NZ_BAFZ01000074.1 GCF_000308575.1 Nocardia exalbida NBRC 100660
ACCAGGGTGCCGCCCGCCGCGGTGAAACCGGAACCGCCGCTGCCGACGATCGCGACGGCCGGAGTGGCCAGCCGCATGAGCGCGGGCAGCACGAACGCCACGCTGCACAGCAGCACGATCGCGACCAGCATGCGCTGGGCCTGCTCACCGTCGGGCAGGCCGCCCGTCGGGGTGAGCGAGTCGACGTGGCCCGCCGTGGTGAACGCGATCATGTAGACGATCGCGGCCACCGGTTTCCACAGCATGAAGGCGATGATCCAGCCGATCAGCTTCTGATAGGACTGCTTGCCGATGTTCATCCCGGAGGCCGCCGCCGCCAGCGGCAGCACTCCGGCCGCGATCACCAGCAGGCCCTGCCGCACGATGGCGAGCACGATTTGCGCCAGCGCGCCGAGCAGGCCGACAATCGCGATGATCAGCACGAGGCCCGGCGAAAACGCTTGCAGCTTACTGGTTTTCACCATCAGCTCGGCGAGGTCCTTGGCATTGCCGTTGGTCGAGTCGTCGATGATCCACTCCGCGAAGCGGTCCGACGCCTGCGTGCCCGCGACGATCACCGCGCCGAGCATCCAGGAGCTGAATATGACGCGGGTGAACATCCGGAACGATTCGGCCGCCTCGTTCATCGCGGCCCCGCGTCTGGCTTCGGCCAATCGCGCCCCGGAGAGGATCACCGACGCTATCAACAACAGGATCTGCGCTTGATAGGTGTAGTCGTTGATCTTGGTGAACAACGAACCGGAATCGCTGGCCGCCTCGTTGGGCACCTTCATCCAGAAGGTCAACGCCAGGATGATGGCCTCACCGAGACCGTTCATCAGCGAATCGACCACCTTGCCGAAGGTGGAATCCCAGGCCTTGTCCTTCACCGCCGTCGCCGCCTGGTCGGGATGCGAGGCGGCATTACCCGCCTTGCAGGCGGCGGACGCGGCGTCGCCGAGGGAAATGCCGGGCAGGCCGACGTTGTCGAGCGTGTCGTGAATCTCGTTGCACGTCTCGTCGAAACCGTAGGTCTGGCCGTAGGCCACGGTCGGCGTCGCGATCATCACCGTGAAGATGACCGCGAGTATCGTGACTAGGCGCCTCACCATTGTGTCCACCCCTCGATGCTCAGCAGGGACTCGATCTGCACTCGCTCGTCGCCTGTCACCGTGGTGAGCTTCCAATCTCCGTCTCGCCACCGGACTGCCAGGCGCATGCCCACCCATGTTGGTTGGCCATCAACTGTTTCTCGAGCCTTTCTCGCAAACTGCACTTTCGCGAAATCATCTGCATAGCTTTCGATTCGGAACGCATCCGAAGCGAACAACAGGGGCCTCAGCTTGTCCGGCAGGCGGTCGGACACCTTGCCCTCGGCGACCAGCCGGTCGTACTCGGCCAAGTACTGCGGCGTCACGTCGACCAGCCGGGTGAGCAGGGCGCGATCCTTGGGATTGGCGTTGGTCCGCCAGTAGATCTGCTCGGCGGCCAGCGCGGCGCCCTGCGGCGTGTGCGCGAATCCCAGCGCGGCGGAGCCGTCGATCCGGGAGGGTCCGTCGGAGGCGGAGAACCGTACGACCGGACCACCGAAGAGGCGCTGCCACACTCCCTCGCCGTTCGCGGGAGTCGGCGCGGCCGCGGTCCATCCGGGCGTGCCCGGTTGCTGCCGCTGATCCGGATGCTGTGGCAGGACGACACCGGTCGCGGGGACGGGGACGTCTACGCGACGGCCGAACAGGTCGGTCTCCGGGTTGCCGAATGCCGCCGTCGCGGCGCCGGGATCAGGATTGCTTTCCGAGGTCGTGCCGGGCCCCGCGTCGCGCTCGTCGGCGGAAGCGTTGTCCCGCAGGGCGGCGACCGTCAGGGCGGCTGCCAGCGCGACGCTGATCACCGCGCCCGCGCCCATCAGCGCCAAGGGCATCCGGCCGGAACCGCGCCGGCTCACCACTGCGTCCACCCCGTCAGCGACTCGAGATACTCCATCTGCGTGTTGTTGGTGGTCGACGGCTTCAGGCGCCAGTCGCCCGCGTCCCACACCATCACCAGGCGCGTGGCCACCCACAGCCGTTTGCCGTCCACCACCGGTCCCCTGGTGGCCAGCCGGACGATGGCGAGATCGTCGGCGTAGTCGTCCACTTTGAACGCGTCCGAGGCGACGAAGTAGCGGGTCACTTTCTCCGGCTGCTGCTCGGGCAGGCGGTCGTCGGCCAGCGCCTTGTCGTAGGCGGCGATCTGCTGGGCGGAGACGCGGACCTGGCGCACGTACAGGTCGCGGTCGGCGGGACGGGCATTGAGCCGGTAGGTGATCTGCGCCGCGGCCAGTACCGCGCCCTGCGGGGTGTGCGCGTACCCGACGGCCAGGTCGTCCTCGATCCGGGTCGGCCCGTCGGAGGTGGAGAACGGGACGGAGGCGCCGTACACCCGCTGCCAGCCGTGCGGTTCGGCGGTGCCCTGCGGCGCCGCGGTCAGCCAGTCCGGGTCGGTGGGCTTGCGCTGCCGGGAGGGATCCTGCGGAAGCGGTTGTCCGGCAGGGTTGTTCGGGATGTCCACGCGCCTGCCGAGGATGTCCACCTCGGGGCTCGCGAAGCCGGTGCCGCCGGAACCCTCGGCGACGGCGGGCGCCCCGCCGGCCTGCTCCTCGTCTCGGCTGACGAAGACGAAGATGCCGACCACCACGATGAGCGCCAGCACGGCGGCGGAGGCGACGATGCCGAAGGAGACACGGTCGCGCGTGTACGACTCCCTGTCGCTCACGTCGGTGCCTCCACTTTCACGATGTCGGTCGGTACTGCGTCGATCGGATCGATGGGTCTGGCGGTCGAATCCGGACCGGGCAGCCGTAATCTCCAGTCCTCGCCGAACCACTCGACGGCCGTGTGGTGCACCGCCTTCGATCGGTCGGAGTACTCGGTGTACACGTCGACGGTGGAGTGCCGGTCGGTGTAACCGGTGATCTTGTAGCCGAGCAAACGGGGCGCGAACTCCGGGGCCGCAGGGCCTGTGATCGACAGCTGCACCCGGCTGATCGCCCACTCGTCCTTGGCGGCGCCCGGAACGACCTCTCCGGCAGCCACTTTCGCCCATTGTGTGTCGGCGGCTACCGCCAGCCGCACCGAATGGGTCAGCGCGGCGATGGCCGCGCCGCGCGGCGAGTGCTCGAAGCCGGTCGCCGCGCCGTCGGCCGTCGATCGCGGTCCTTGGCCGGTGTGCGGCAGCGGCACGCCTTGGAACGGCTGCCACCGCACATCGGTGGGTGCGGCCGAGAGGTCCGGCCCCGCCGGATCCGCGTTACCGCCGCAGCCGACCGCCGCGAACAGCAGCGCGGCGCCAACGACGCCGGCCGCGGGGCGGCGGATGTCGCGCCGCCACGCCGCGGAATCCGCCGGCCGCAGTACTGTCGAAGTCATTCCCGCGTCGTCCCCGTCCCGATCCGGCGGCTCACGCGGGCAGGAACGCCAGGGCGATCCCCGACGCCGTGCTCGCCACCACAGCACCCAGCAGGCTCATCAGCACGCCGTGCGAGGCGTCGTTCATGGCCAGGTCGCTGCGGAAGGTCAGCCACAGCTTCCCCGCGGACACGATCATCCAGGCGAGGCAGACCAGAAGGACGAACCACAGCAGCCAGTTCAGCAGCTGCATCAGCGGTGCGAGGACATCGGCAGGCATCTGCTTGTAGGCCAGCAACTCGGCCGCGGGCATGCGCACGGTACTCATCGCGACCTCAGGTTCCGATGACGGCGTTCATGATGGTGCCCGCGCTGGTGGCGACCACGCCGCCGATCATCGCGCCCGCCACCATCTTCGGCGACTCCAGGCCACCGCCGGTCCACTTCTCCCAGGCGAACTTGCCACCCGCGTAGACGATGCCGCAGATTCCGGACAACAGCACGAACCAGGTGAGATACCGCACCAGCTGCAGGATCTTCTCCGAGCCCGGCGGCGCCTCCGGCGTCGGATTACCGACTTGCGCGAGGACGGTGCCGTACGTGTCCTGCACGGCGAGGAGGAGCGTGCTCATCGGATGCCTTTCTCGAATAGTGGGTGGTTGTCGCCGTTTCGATGCGGACGATCACTCATCGGGCGGCTTACGGAGATCCGGTGACCGGCGGTCGTAGCCGGCCTCCTCCAGTGCCGTCCGAGCGGCCGCCACGATGTCGGCGCCGAGCTCCCGGACATCGAGCGGGACTTCCTCCAGCAGATCGAGCTTGCGTTTCCTGGATGGCATCGGATCACCGGGCGACCACACCGGCAGCTGCTCCGGTTCGACCAGCGTCCACTCCTCGTACCACGGCACCTGCCACACCTGTCCGGCCAGTGAGCCGACCACGTCGCGGTAGCGTCGGATCTCGGGAGCCATCCGGCCGGGCCGCGCAGCGACGGTGATCAGGCCGAGCACGTCGGAGGGACCGGCGAAACCCGAAAGATGTTGGCGCAGAAGGTCGTGCGCACGGGACAGACCGGCGATGGTTTCTCTGGCGACGAGGACGACGAACGGACTTTCGCGGTCGAAGACGCCGGGCCAGCGGCGGCCCGAATCCGCCGCGGGCGCAAGCACATGCGCGAGGGTACTGGCTCCCGCGCCCCCGTGCACACCCAGCAGCCAGACCAGCGGCGCACGGCCGACACCCGGTACGGGGCGGTCCCAGATGGCGGCACGGCGGGACTCCGGCGGGGCGATCACACCGGCGGGCGCGGGGTCGGGCTGACGCGGAAAAATCATGGCGGCGGTCATGATGCCACCCCGGCGAGCAAGCGCCCATATGCCCGGCGCGTCTCGGCGGCCAGCGAGGCGTGCCGCACGAGTTCCCCTCGGGCCAGGTGCGGATCGTAGGGAATCTCCTTGATATCGCGTACCCAGCCGGACAAGTGCTCGCGCAAATGTTCGGCTACCCGAGAGTCGTCGCCGGGGTACTGGTGGGAGACGACGATCGTCGTGTCGCCGACGACGCCGCCGCCGTGCCCTTCCCCGGTATCGCCGAACTGGTCGTCGAGCCATTCCAGCGCGACCCGCAGGCGGTTGGCCGCATCCGTGCGCGCCGGAATGGCAAGCACCAGAGCCACATCCGCGTCATCGAGCAGGGGAAGCAGTTGCCGGGCGGCAATCGGATGCCCCCCGTCGTAGACGGCGGTGTATCCGGCGTCGCGCACCGCACGGGCAACCGTGAGATAGGTCGCACGCCTGCGTAGCGGCGCGGCGTCGCGCCAGAGCAGGCCGATGCCCGAAGTCGCGCGCGACAGACATTCCTTCAGCGGGGCGGGTTCGTCGTCACCGCGTCCGTACAACCAGGATTGCAGGCTGATCGGGTGCAAATGCTCGTCCGCGCCGCGCAGCGCGAGATCGCTGCCCGCCGTGGTGGCGTCCACCGCGACCGTCGGGGTACCGCCCGTGCCGAGTTCGCCCGCCAAGCCCAACGCCGTCGTGGTGGTGCCCGCACCACCGCACCCCCCGACCACCAGGATCGGCCGCTGCGCCGGATGATCCGCCTCGGAGCCGTCGTCCTTGCCGCGCCGCAACCGCACCACCGGAGCCTTGGAACGCACCGGCCGGCTCGGCGCCGCGCCCTCCCCGGGCGCTTCGTCGAGCCAGCGGCTCCAGTCCTCTCCCATCGCTTCTGCTCTCCTTTATCCGGCCGCGATACCCGTGATCAGGGTGCGGCCGTCGATCACCGCGGTGGTGACCGTCTGCCTGTTGTACGTGGCGGGCGCGCCGCCGGGCCGGTATTCGGTGACCTCCACCGAGTACCGGTTGTCACCCACCGTCACGATCCGCACGCAATGTGCCGTGCCCGCCGGGACGGAGTCGATGCCCCGCTGGATGACCCAGGCGGGCTGGACGTTGGCATCCGGTGCGACGACCGCGCGGGCTCGCTCCCCGGAGCGTTCCACGTAGTACGCGTACTGGAACGACAGCACCACCTCCGGCCCGGAGCTCGTGCCGCCCGCCTCCGCGCTGCGCACGATCGCGTCACTGCGCTCGGTCGGGCAGGCACCGGAACCCACCGCGCGCGGATTGCCGACCGCCTGGGCGCCGCCGACGGTGAGCTGCACCGACGCGGACACATGCGAGTCCCTCGGCAGCGCGGCGCGATCGGCGGCAGCGCGCAGCAGGAGCAGCACACCCACGGCCGCGACGGCGATGATCAGCACCGCCGCGATCACGATGAGCAACAGCCGGGCCCGGCGCACGGCGGGGTGGTCGCGGGCGGCCTTCCGCAGCGCACGCGACTCCGCGGGACGCGGCTGCTCGACCGGCTCGTGCTCGTCGTCGCCGGCCCACGGGAACGGCACCGGATCCACCGGCCGGGGTGCGACGTAGTCGTCGTCCGGACCGGGCGCATGGCCGGTCACCACCCAGTCCGACCACCCGCCGGTGAACTCGCTGCGCTGGGCGGGCAGGTCCGCGGGGACCTCCTCGGGCTTGCGCTGCCACGGTTCGGCGTCGCCGCGGATGTAGTCCGGGAAGCGCGCGGGCCCCTCGTCGTCCGCGGGGATGATGACATCCGCCTCATCCGGCTTGCCCTTCCCCGGTGCACCGATCTCCGGCTCCAATGCGCCGTACCAGCGGGAAAGCTGTTTGTACGACTTCAACATTCCCCCATTCCCGCAGAGCAGGGCACGCAGTATCGCATCGTCGGACCCTCTCGGCGATCAGTTCGTGGAGAACGGGTAGGCGTTGGGTATGCCGGTTCGGTCGGTGGGCGGAATCGATGTCACGCCGCTGGATGAGGCGCCATCGGCTCCTGTCCCGAACGGAAATTGTCCCGTACCGGACGAAGTCGGCGTGGAAGACGCGCCGGAGCCGTCCCCGAAGAATCCGGTCGGTTGCTTCTCCAGCACCGGCCGTGGCTGGGCCTTGCCGCCGAAAGCGTCGGCGATGTCGCGGGCCAGCGCCGCGAGCCAGTCGGCGACGAACTGCGTGGGCGCGGCCCCGCCGACCGAGACGGTCGCGCCGGCGTAGGCGGTGTGACGCTGCACGGTGTCCCAGTAGCGCACCCACGTCGTCGTGTTCAGCAGCTCGCTGTTGTCGGTGATGTTCTGCACCACCGCGTCGAATGCCTGGTTGATCAGCCGGACCCCGGTGGTCGGCGGAATCAGCTGAGGAACGGCGCCGACCAGCTCGGCGCCGAGCCTGACCAGGGCGGCGGGCGGATTCGCCAGTCCCGCGGTGGCCAGCTCGGAGATGTTCGCGGCGTCGATCACCGTCCGCACCACCGCGATCACCGAGTTCAAGCCGATCATGCCGATTTTCAGCAGCGCCTGCAGCGCGCCGGGCAGATTCAGCGGCGTACGAGGGTCCGAGGCGTCCGCGAGGCGCTGCGAGATCGACTTCTCCGGCGAGATCGACAGGGTGGCCAGCGAATTGCCCTGAACGTCCTCGTCGAGCACCCGGGTCGCGGTCTTGATCGAGGTGAACGCCAGCGCCTGCGCGATCGATACCAGCGAGCCGATCGGGTCGCCGCCGCTGAGCTTGGACTGACCGGCCACGTTGGCGACCGCCCGCAGGATCGGCGCGCCGTCCGGAGCGTCGCAGGC
>NZ_BAFZ01000073.1 GCF_000308575.1 Nocardia exalbida NBRC 100660
ATCGCTTGCCACGTTTGCCGGGGCGCTCGGAACGCTCGGGCTGCGCGCGCTTCGCCCGGCGCGGCGCCTGCTCGCGGGTCGCGCTCGCGCGCTGCCCGCCACGCCGCGGGGCGGGCGGAGCCGGCGTGGGCGGCTCCTCCTCGTCATCGACGTAGCGGGGGATGACGGTCGTATCGTCGTCGTAGTAGTCGTCGCCGTCGTGTTCGCCCCAGGCCCGGTCGTCTCTCCGATACCGCCGATCAGCTTCGCGCTGTCGGAACAGTTCCTCGGCCCGCGCCCACCGATCCGTCATGCATCGTCCCCGGGCGACGCGAGACGTCCCGCTTCCACCGACCTCAACACCGCACTCCGTTCGTCCAACCATCCTTGCAGGATCGACACGGCCGCCGCCTGATCGATCACCTGCCGCTGGCCACGCGCGCGAACTCCACTGTCCCGCAATGCACGTGCAGCTGACACCGTAGTCAAACGTTCGTCGGAAAGCCGGACCGGCACCGGCCCGACGGCAGCCCGCAATCGCTCAGCGAATGCGCTGGCCAGCGTAGCCGCAGTCCCCTTCTCCCCGCGTAATGTTCGCGGCAATCCGACGATTACCTCGACTGCCTCGTACTCCCGCACAATTTCGGCAATTCTTTCGATATCGGGTGCGGGAGCCGAACGCCGTGACGATTTCGCGCGCGGTACGGTCTCCACCGGCGTGGCGAGAATGCCGTCGGGATCGCACGCGGCGACCCCGATCCGGACACTGCCGACGTCGACGCCGATCCGCCTGCCCCGGCCGGGGTCGGTGGCGGGATCCGGCCGGTCGGCGCCGCGCTGCGCCGACCTCTCCGATTCCGCGGGCTCGCCCATCACCCGGCGAGTTCGGCCACCCGCGCGCGGACCGCGGCCAGGCCCGCCGGAATGCCGGACGGATCCGACCCCGCGCCCTGGGCCATCTCCGGCTTACCGCCGCCGCGTCCGGCGATACTCGGGCCGAAGCTGCCGACCAGATCACCCGCCTTGATGCCGAGTTCCTGCGCGGGCTTGTTCACGGCGACCACGAACGGCACCTTGCCGTCGGCGTTGCCGAGCAGCACCACCACGGCGGGCTCGCTGCCGAACCGGCCGCGGATGTCGGTGGCGAGGGTGCGCAGATCGCCCGCGGGCACACCCTCCGGCGCGGCAACGGCGACCAGCAGCAGGCGGCCGATCCGCTCGGCTTCCTGGACGAATGTGGCCGCCGACGACAGCACGGCCGCCATCTTCGTGCGCTCGAGTTCTTTCTCGGCCACCTTCAGCCGCTCCACGAGCTGCTCGACGCGACCCGGCACCTCTTCGGAGGGCACCTTCAGCGCGGAGGCGACACCGGCCAGCAGCGCGCGCTCCTTGGCAAGGTACTTATAGGAGTCCAGGCCGACGAACGCTTCGACGCGCCGCACACCCGAGCCGACCGACGACTCGCCGAGCACGGTGATCGGGCCGATCTGCGAGGAATGCTGCACGTGCGTACCGCCGCACAGTTCCATGGAGAACGGGCCGCCGATCTCCACGACGCGGACCTCGTTGCCGTAGTTCTCTCCGAACAGTGCCAGCGCGCCCATCTGCTTGGCCTTCGGCAGATCGGTGAGGAAAGTGTTCACCGGGAAGTCGGCGCCTACCGCGTCGTTGGACACGGCCTCGATGTCGGCCTTCTGCTGTTCGGACAGCTGGCCCTGCCAGTTGAAGTCGAAGCGCAGGTAGCCCGGCTTGTTCAGGGAACCGGCCTGCACGGCATTCGGGCCGAGCACCTGCCGGAGGGCAGCGTGCACCATGTGCGTGCCGGAATGGCCCTGCGTGGCGCCGCGCCGCCACCCGGGATCGGCCTGGGCGAGCACGATATCGCCCTCGGTGACCTGGCCGTGCTCCACGGTGGTCTTGTGCACCCACAGCTTCTTGGCGATCTTCTGCACGTCGTTGACGCGCAGCTTCAGGCCCGAGGAGGCGGTGATGGAGCCGCGGTCGGCGATCTGGCCGCCGGACTCGGCGTAGAGCGGACTGCGGTCCAGGATCACCTCGACGTCCTGTCCGGCGGTCGCGGCGGGCACCCGGACGCCGTCGGCGATCAGGGCGAGCACGGTGGCCTCGGAGGTGAGCTCGTCGAAGCCGGTGAACTCGGTGGCGCCCCGGTCGACCAGTTCCTTGTAGATCGTCAGGTCGGCGTGGGCGTGCTTACGGGACTGCGCGTCCTCCTTGGCGCGCTTGCGCTGCTCGGCCATGAGCGAGCGGAAGCCCTCCTCGTCGACCGCCAGCCCGGCCTCGGCGGCCATCTCCAGCGTCAGATCGATCGGGAAACCGTAGGTGTCGTGCAGGGTGAACGCGTCCGACCCGGCGATCGTGCTGCCGCCCCCGGCCTTCACGGCGGCGGCGGTGTTGTCGAACAAGGTGGAGCCGGTGTTCAGCGTCTTCAGAAACGCCGTCTCCTCGCCGACGGCGACGGTCTCGATCCGGCGGAAGTCGGTGGCCAGCTCCGGGTAGGACGGGGCCATCAGGTCGCTGACGACCTTCATGAACTCGCTCATCACCGGCTTCTCGGCGCCGAGCAGGCGCGCCGAGCGCACGATGCGGCGCAGCAGGCGGCGCAGCACGTAACCGCGGCCGTCGTTGCCCGGGTTCACGCCGTCGGCGATGAGCATGGCGGCGGTACGGGCGTGGTCGGCGATTACGCGGAAGCGGACGTCGTCCTCGTGCTGGACGCCGTAGGAACGTCCGGTCAGCTCCTCGGCCTTGTCGATGATGGGGCGCAGCAGGTCGGTTTCGTAGACGTTGTCCACGCCCTGCAGCAGCAGCGCGATCCGCTCGATGCCCATACCGGTGTCGATGTTCTTCTTCGGCAGCGACCCGACCGGCGGATGCCCCAGCTTCGGGCTCAGCTCACCGCGGATGTCCTGCATGAACACGAGATTCCAGATCTCGAGGTAGCGGTCCTCGTCGGCGACCGGTCCGCCGTCGCGGCCGTGCTCGGGCCCGCGGTCGTAGTAGATCTCCGAGCAGGGTCCACCGGGGCCGGGCACGCCCATATCCCAGTAGTTGTCCTTGCCGTCGCGGAACTGGATGCGCTCCTCGGGCAGGCCCGCGACCCGCTTCCAGATCTCCGCGGCCTCCGGGTCGTCCTGGTAGACGGTCACCCAGATCCGCTCGGGGTCGAAGCCGTAACCGCCTTCGTCCTGCGGCTTGGAGATCAGCTCCCAGGCGAGCGTGATCGCCCCCTCCTTGAAGTAGTCACCGAAGGAGAAGTTCCCCGCCATCTGGAAGAACGTGTTGTGCCGCGTGGTGACGCCGACCTCTTCGATGTCGCCGGTCCGCACGCATTTCTGCACGCTGGTCGCCCGCGGGTACGGCGGCGCCTCCTGACCCAGGAAGTACGGCTTGAACTGGACCATGCCTGCGTTGACGAACAGCAGGTTCGGGTCGGCCAGGATCAGCGAGGCACTCGGCACCTCGGTATGGCCGGCACGGAGAAAGTGGTCCAGGAAACGCCGTCGAATCTCGTGGGTCTGCACGAATACCCAGCCTACCGGTGCCGCGCACGTGAATTTTCATCGACCGGGCACCCCTCGCGTCCCCGCGACCGCTCAGCGAACCCAGGCCCGCAGCGGCTCGCTGTCCGGCATCACGCACACCGGAGCGGGCAGTTCGACAGGCTTCCCGGACGCTCGTCGGACGGTCTTGCTGCAGACCCCGTCTTCAGGGGCGCTGAACACGACTATTGTGGCCAGTCCGCTGGGGCCGGCGGCACCGATACCGGCGCCGTACGCCCGGTGCGAGCGGTCAGCCTCGGACGATGCGGCGCAGCTTGTCGACCCGTGGACCGATTTCGCGTTCGTGCCCGTGGTCGGTCGGACGGTAGTAGTCGACGCCGACCAGTTCGTCGGGCGGGTACTGCTGGGCGAGCACGCCGTCTTTGTCGTCGTGGGGGTACCGGTAGCCCTGCGCGTTGCCGAGTGCCGCCGCACCCGCGTAGTGACCATCGCGCAAGTGCGGTGGGACCGGGCCCGCCTTACCCGCCGCGACATCGGCCATGGCCGCTCCGATCGCGGCCACCACGGCGCCGGACTTCGGGGCGGTCGCCAGATGGATCGTCGCCTGCGCGAGCGCGAGGCGGCCCTCGGGCAGTCCGACCAGCTGCACCACCTGCGCGGCGGCGGCCGCCGTCTGCAACGCCATCGGATCGGCCATGCCGATGTCCTCGCTGGCGTGGATCATCAGCCTGCGGGCGATGAAGCGAGGGTCCTCGCCGGCGCTGAGCATGCGTGCCAGGTAGTGCAGGGCGGCGTCGACGTCCGAGCCGCGGATGGACTTGATGAACGCACTGATCACGTCGTAGTGCTGGTCACCGGCGCGGTCGTAGCGTACGGCGGCCTTGTCCACGCTGGCCTCGACCAGGTCCACGTCGACGGTGCCGTCGAGCGAGGATTCGGCCGACGCTTCCAGCGCGGTCAGCGCCCGGCGGGCGTCGCCGCCCGCGATCCGGACGATGTGCTCGAGCGCGGCGTCGGTGACGGTGTACTCGCCCGCGAGCCCGCGCGGGTCGGCGATCGCGCGGCCGAGCACCTGGCGGATGTCGGCTTCGGTCAGCGACCGCAGTTGCAGCACCAGCGAGCGCGACAGCAGCGGCGAGACCACCGAGAACGACGGGTTCTCGGTGGTCGCGCCGACCAGCAGGACGATGCGGTTCTCCACCGCGGCCAGCAGCGCGTCCTGCTGAGTCTTGGAGAAACGGTGCACCTCATCGATGAACAGCACGGTCTGCTCGCCCGCCGACAGCCTGCGCCGCGCCATGTCGATGACCGCGCGGACCTCCTTGACGCCGGCCGAGAGGGCCGACAGCGCCTCGAACCGTCGTCCGGTGGCCTGCGAGATGAGCGAGGCGAGGGTGGTCTTGCCCGTTCCGGGCGGCCCGTACAGCAGCACCGATGCGGCGCCCGATCCCTCGATCAGCCTGCGCAGCGGCGAGCCGGGGCCGAGCAGATGTTGCTGGCCGACCACTTCCTCCAGGGTGGCCGGACGCATGCGCACGGCCAGCGGCGCACCCGCGTCCCTGCGCACCACGGTGTCGATCGAATGCTCCGGGGGCACCGCGGCACCGGGCACGTCGAACAAACCATCGCTCACCAGACGAACGTTACCCAGCCGCACCGACAGCGCGACATGCCGTTCCCCCGTCCCCATCGCGCCGCGGAGCACGGCCCGGACCGGCGCGGCGGCGAACCGAGTTGCGCGTCGCCGGTACTTCGGATGGGATCGGTACCCGTGCCTGAAAACGTGTTCGTTTCAGATCCATCGTCCGTCGCCCGCTTCGCTCGACGCACCCTGCTGAAGAGCAGCGCGGCCGCCGCCACCGCCACCGCGGTGGCGGGCGCCGGACGCGCGCAAGCCGCGACACCGGCATTCCGGCACGGCGTCGCCTCGGGCGACCCGCTTCCCGACGGCGTCATCCTCTGGACCCGCGTCACCGTCTCCGACGACGCGACGCCCGGTTCGGGGGTGGGCGACCCGGCAACCGTGCGGTGGGAGATCGCCGCGGACGAGCGGTTCCTCTCGATCACCGCCTCCGGAACCGTGACGGCCGCGGCGGAGTCCGACCACACCGTCAAGGTCGACGTCTCCGGCCTCGCGCCGAACGTCGAGTACTTCTATCGCTTCAGCGCCCTCGGCCAGACCTCCCCCGTCGGCCGCACCAAAACCGCGCCCGCCACGGCGGACACACCGGACCGCCTTCGATTCGGCGTGGTCTCGTGCTCGAACTGGGAGGCGGGCTGGTTCGGCGCCTACCGTCACCTGGCCGGCCGCACCGACCTGGACGCGATCGTGCACCTGGGCGATTACATCTACGAATACGGTCGCGGCAAATACGGTGGCCGCAACGGCACCGTGCGTGCGCACGAACCGGCGAACGAGATCGTCAGCCTGATCGATTACCGCATCCGCCACGCCCAGTACAAGACCGACCCGGACCTGCTCGGTCTGCACGCCACGCTGCCGTTCATCTGCACCTGGGACGACCACGAATCCGCGGACAACTCCTGGTCCGGCGGCGCGCACAACCACGATCCCGCGACCGAGGGCAGCTGGATCGACCGGCGCGCCGCCTCCGCGCAGGCCTACTTGGAATGGATGCCGGTCCGCGCCTCCGGGTCCGGCACCGACGTGCGGATCTATCGCAGGCTGCGCTTCGGCACCCTCGCCGAGCTCAGCATGCTCGATCTACGCAGCTACCGCGACGAGGAGGCGAAACCGGGAGCGAACTGGCGGGAGGCCGACAACCCGGCGCGCACCATCACCGGCAAGGCGCAGATGGAGTGGCTGACCGCGGGCTTGGCGTCCGCGCCGGTGCGGTGGAAGCTGGTCGGCAACTCGGTGATGATCGCTCCGCTGGTCTTCCCGCCGCTGGAGCCTGCCACCACGGCGGCGATCACCAGTACCTTGGGCGTCCCGGAGTCCGGCCCGTCACTGAACGGCGACCAGTGGGACGGTTACACCGCCGACCGCACCCGCCTCTTCCGCGCCATCGCCGACCAGCAGATCTCCGACGTGCTGTTCCTGACCGGGGACATCCACTCCTCGTGGGCGGCGGATCTCCCGGTGGACGCGGCGAGCTACCCGGGCGGGGCGACGGCGGGCGCCGAGTTCGTGGTGCCGTCGGTGACCTCGTCCAGCATCGGCGACCTGCTGCGGACGAATTCCGCGCCGATCGCGGAATCGCTCGGGGCGATCAACCGTCATCTGCGGTACGTGGAATTGGATTCGCACGGCTACGGCGTGCTGGAGGTCACCCCGGAACAGGCACAGATGGACTGGTACTACCTGTTGAACGTCACCGACCCGAATTCCGGTGTGCGCCACGGCGCTTCGTTCGCCGTACGTTCCGGGGGCCGGATCGAGCGGCGCCCGGCGCCGCTCGGCTGATCGTCGGGCGGTGGCTCACTCTCCGCCCCCGCATCCACCGCCACCGCTGAGGTTGTCCTCCGACTTGTCATGCGGCCGGTTCCGCCATTGATAGGCGCGAATCTCTTTGCCGAGTTGCGCTCCGGCCGCGCGGGCACGGATCGCCGGGTCGCCTTCGATCCGGCTCCGGCTTCTGTTCCTTCGCAGGATCACGACGCCGAGCGGCGCGGCGACAAGAATGATCGCAAGCAATACCAGCAGTGCCGCAAGACGAGCAGCGCTATGGGCTTTTCCAGGGCCGATCCATCCCGGTGGCGATCGGCCACCGGCACCGGATCGCCCCGGCGCGGTCGCGGGCATCGACGGCACGGGTCGTGGTGTCGGTCAGAACCGCTCGCCGCCCCAGCGATCGCCTCGCGGCTGATTACCGCCACAGTGAGTCCCAGGACCACATCCAGCAGGTCCGCACCGCATGGGCGCCATGCAAGCGCACCCCAGCGGTGGAATGCGGCAAAGGCGGCAGCCTCTTTCTGCTCATGCCTACGATGCGGTCAGAGGGTAGACGCGGGATGCGCTAGAAGTTTCGCAGTCCGGTAGAAGATCGCCGGGGCGGCGACAACAGAGCTTGCGGCCGAATTCGCACCGCTGAGGTCCAGCACAGCCCGCGTCCAATTGCTCGAACGCGAAGCCCTACTCCGACCAGCGCTCTTCCAGCATCGCCGACACGTCCTCGGCGAAATCACCCACGATGTCGTCCCCTGTGCACCGCGCGTCTTCGGCGAGCGCGGCCCAACGGTTGATCAGGGCCGCCGAGCGCGGCACCGACAGCCCGTGCTCCCGGGCAGCCGCGATACGCGTGTGGTCGGCGGGCAGGAACCAGTAGGTGGACAGCCACACCCAGATCAGCCGGGCTTCCAAGATTCGTTCGGCCAGCTGGTCGTCGTCGGCCAGCGCGGGCCATACGCCCACGACTTCCGCGCGCCACGCCTCGACCATCTGGTTGGCGCGTTCGCGCGAGAGCTCGAGGTCGCACAGGCAGCCCGGGAAGGACACCAGCGCGTAGGCGATGTCCAGGGTGGCGTCGCGGAATCCGCCCCACTCGTAGTCGAGGAAGCGAGCGCCTTCCTCGTTCAAGATCACATTGTCCGGGCAGAGGTCGGACGGGCTGAACGCCCGGAAGCGCCCGGCGGAGTACAGGCGGTTGCCGCGCACGATCCGCTCGGCGATCTCGCCGGGCACCTCGATGCCCAGTTCGCGCTGGAGCATGCCGGGCACCTCGGCGATCGCCGACTCGGCCTGCTGGGCGATGCCGTCCACCCGGTGCACCACGTCCACCCGGCGCAGCAACGCGACGAAGTCCGCCTCGCGCCCGACGGTGGCGGCGTGCATCCGGCCCAGCGCCTGGGCGAAGGCCATGAGGGCATTGCGGGTGGCCGGCTCGGCGCCGGAGCGCAGCACGGCGGTGAGCAGTGAGTTCTCACCGAGGTCGCTGAGGATCAACAGCCGGTCGGGGAGGCTGTGCGCGATCAGGTACGCGCCCGGCCGGTGTTCCCGGCTCAGTGCGGTGGTGAACTGGTAGGACACCGTCTCGCGGAGGAACGCGGAATCGATGCTGGCCACCCCGGGCGCCAGACCGCCGGTCCGGCGATCCTGGGCGGCGCCACGGACCTGCTTGATTATCAGGGTTCGCGGTAACGAGAAGGCGTTCTCCGCTACTCGCACGCGTAGGACGGTCGTCCTACCACTACCGCTGAGTTCGATCGGATCGCTCAGCTTTACCGGAGCACCCATTCGCTTTGTGAGCAACTGTTGCGCTGCGGACACGACTTCGGCGGCGCGTTCGGCCAATAGTGCGGTCATCGCCTCTCAAAGTACTCGCATGGGGTCACTTCTAGCGAGCGGTTACACAACCTTTCCGCGTCGCCCGGCGTGTCTCCGGCCAGGCCGGAGGGTGGCCGCCGGTCGCTTGACACCTGTGCACCCGTCGGGTTTTCTCATCGTGAACTGCCGTGCGCCACACCGCAAACCAGTTGAGTGGAAAGGTCTACGCATGACCGAGACACCGCCGCCCGCACCCAAACAATCACCTGGTGGCGCTTCCTCCCCGAACGACGAGGAACGCTTCGCGGCACGGCCGGGGCAGCACGAGAACCCCGATCCGCGAGGCGGCACCCCCGCAACCGGCCAATCCGGCCACGAGATGGCCGGTTCGTCATCATACCCGCAGTTCGAAGGTCCCGGCGCGGCGCACTACGGCAGCGAACCGGTGCAGCCACCCCCGCCCGTGGGCGCGCCGCACCCCAGCTACGGCCCACAGGGCACCGGCCCGGGGTGGGCGCCACCGCCCGGCCCGGCGCCTGCCCAGGAGCCGGTCTACGGCTACCAGCAGGTCACCACGGGACCGGGCACGCTGGACGTGGGCCAGGCGCTCAGCTACGGCTGGGCCCGTTTCCGGGCCAATCCGGGCCCGTGGGTCGGGGTGACCGCGGTGGGCATGGTCATATATCTGGCGTTCGTGCTCGTGGTCCAGCTCACCGACCCGACGACGATGCTGCCGCTGCTGCTCGTCTTCCTGGCGGTCATGGCCGGTATATGGCTGCTGCAGGCGGCGATGGTGCGCGGCGCCCTGTACGAAACCGACGGCACCCCGCCGCCTTTCGGTGCCTACTTCCGATTCGTGAACGCGGGCAATGTGCTGCTCACCGCGCTGCTGGCGTTCACGCTGACCTTCCTCGGCTCGGCGATCTGCCTGATCCCCGGGCTGATCGCCGGCTGGCTGTGCATGTTCTCGCTGCATTTCGTCGTCGATCAGGATCAGGGTCCGTTCGAGGCGCTGAAGTCGAGCTTCACCCTGGTCGTCGCCAACGCCGGGCAGGTGCTGCTGCTCGCGCTGGCGGTGCTGGTGGTCACCTTCCTGGGGCTACTGCTGTGTGGTTTCGGCCTGCTGATCGCGGGCCCGGTCGCCGTCATCGCCGTGACCTATGCCTACCGCGCCCTCACCGGCGGTCCCGTCGCCGCGCTGTGAAACCCGCGTCACTCCTCGGCCGGTGAGCGCATGCCGATCAAGCGTTTGAACCGTTCCACCGGACCGGCCTCGCCGCCCGCGCGAGGCCGGAGCGCGAGCACGATGATCCCGGCCACGATGATGCCCCCCATGTTCACCGCGAGCTGACCCGCGGACAGGAACGCCACCCGCCACTCCCCCAAAGTCGCCGCCACCACGGCGAATCCGGCCGCGGGCACGGTGGTCACCGAGATGAACACGCCGACCAGCGCGGCCGATTTCGCGGTCACCAGCGACAACATGCCCGCCGCGCCCGCGAGCAGCGCGACGACCAGGGAGAACGGGCCGACCTGGTAAATGAAGTCGACCTGTTCTATACTGCCCACCCCGTCGATGGTGATCCAGCCGACCTGCTCCCACACCAGCGTCGCCAGCAGCGTGATCACCATCGCTACCGGAAAACCGACCGCGAGCGCGACGGCCGAGCGGCGGGCGAGCCGGAAATCCTTGCGCACCAACGCCACCGCGAACGCGGCCAGCGGACCGAACTCCGGACCGACGACCATCGCGCCGACGATCGTCACCGGCGAATCGGTCGTGACGCCCACGGCGGCGAGCAGGCAGGCGATCGTCAGGAAGGCGAGGAACGTCGCGTTGAGGCTCGACTCCTCGTGCGTCTGCGCTACCAGTTCCTCCCAGACCACCGCGTCGCTCGGATCGCCGGGCGCCTCGTGCACCGCGCGTTCGCCCGCGTCCGACAAGACCGTCTCGACCGGGGTGAGCGTCAAGCCGCCGGAACGACAGATCCCCAGCGCCGTGAGGTCCTCGAGCACGGCGTTGGCGGCCTCGCGAGCCACGTCCGCCTGGACGAGGTCGCCCTTCGGCTCCAGCGCCGCACCGCGTGCCAGGGTCACGTGCGTGACCCCGGGATCGGCGGCGAGTACCGCGAGCACCTCGTCGGTGCTCTCCGGCGGGCTGATCATGCGCAAGTGCAGCAACGGGTTTCCTCGTGGTCGGCGTCAGCTGGCACGGACGCGGCTGACCAGAAAATACCGTTCGCGGCAGCGGCCGCTACGAGGCGGGCGCGTCCTTCTTCTGCTCCGGCTTGACGTCCAGTCCCGCCTCTTTGCGCTGCTGCGCGGTGATCGGCGCGGGCGCGTCGGTCAGTGGGTCGACGCCGCCACCGGTCTTCGGGAAGGCAATGACCTCGCGGATCGAGTCCTCCCCCGCCAGCAGCGCGGTGACCCGGTCCCAGCCGAAGGCGATGCCGCCGTGCGGCGGAGCGCCGAAGGCGAAGGCGTCGAGCAGGAAGCCGAACTTCTCCTGGGCCTCCTCGTGTGTGATGCCCATCACCTCGAAGACCCGTTCCTGCACGTCGCGGCGGTGGATACGAATCGACCCGCCACCGATCTCGTTGCCGTTGCAGACGATGTCGTAGGCGTAGGCCAGCGCCGAGCCCGGGTCGGTGTCGAACGTGTCGAGCGACTCCGGCTTCGGCGAGGTGAACGCGTGGTGCACCGCGGTCCAGGCGGAATGGCCCACCGCCACGTCACCGCTCGCGGTCGCCTCGACGGTCGGCTCGAACAGCGGCGCGTCCACGATCCACACGAACGACCAGGCGTCCTCGTCGATGAGGCCGACCTTGCGGGCGATCTCGACACGCGCCGCACCGAGCAGCGCGCGCTGCGCCTTCGGTGCGCCCGCGGCGAAGAACACGCAGTCCCCCGGCACCGCGCCGACGTGCTTGGCCAGGCCCTCGCGCTCGGCTTCGCTGAGGTTCTTGGCGACCGGGCCACCCAGCGTGCCGTCCTCGTTCACCAGGATGTACGCCAGTCCCTTGGCGCCGCGCTGCTTGGCCCATTCCTGCCAGGCGTCGAGCTGGCGCCGCGGCTGGCTCGCGCCGCCCGGCATGACCACCGCGCCGACGTAGGGCGCCTGGAACACCCGGAACGGGGTGTCCTTGAAATAGTCGGTGCACTCGGTGATCTCCACGCCGAAGCGCAGATCGGGCTTGTCGCTGCCGAAACGGCGCATGGCCTCGGCGTAGGTCATGTGCGGGATGGGGGTCTGGATCTCGTAGCCCACCAGCTTCCACAGCGCGACCAGGATCTCCTCGGCCAGCAGGATCACGTCCTCCTGGCGCACGAAGCTCATCTCGATGTCGAGCTGGGTGAACTCCGGCTGACGGTCGGCGCGGAAGTCCTCGTCCCGGTAGCAGCGCGCGATCTGGTAGTAGCGTTCGATGCCGCCGACCATGAGCAGCTGCTTGAACAGCTGCGGGCTCTGCGGCAGGGCGTAGAAGCTGCCCGGCTGCAAGCGGGCGGGCACCAGGAAGTCGCGAGCGCCCTCTGGCGTGGACCGGGTCAGCGTCGGAGTCTCGACCTCGACGAACTCGTGGTGGGCGAGCACCTCGCGGGCGGCCGCGTTGACCTTGGAGCGCAGCCGGATGGCGTGCGCCGGGCCTTCCCGGCGCAGGTCCAGGTAGCGGTGCTTCAGGCGCGCTTCCTCACCGGGCTGCTCGTCCAGCTGGAAGGGCAGCGGCGCGCTCTCGTTCAGCACCTCGAGCTCGGTGACGTTCACCTCGATCGCGCCGGTCGGCAGTTCCGGGTTCTCGTTGCCGCTCGGACGCGGTTCCACGGTGCCGGTGACGCGCACGCAGTACTCCGCGCGCAGCCGATGCGCCTGTTCGGCGGGTTCGCCCTCGCGGAACACCGCTTGGGCCACGCCGGACGCGTCGCGCAGATCGATGAAGATCACCCCACCGTGGTCACGCCGCCGGGCCACCCAACCGGTGAGAGTGACGGTCTGACCGGCATGCTCGCTTCGCAGCGAACCAGCCAAGTGGGTGCGCAGCACGGGGTTCCTTTCGACGACGCTCACACCGGGCGCGGGGTGACCAGGTGCGAGTCCATCGTAGTGAGACACATTCCCCGAGAGGAAACCGATATCGACGCGCCCATGCCAAGCTGTATCCGAGGGAGAGCGAACCGGGGCCGTACGACCGAGGGCGGTGTGTTCCCCGGGGACGAGCGAGAAAGCGACGACGATGACCTTCAACGAGGGCATGCAGATCGACCCGGACCGGGTTTCCTCCGGCGGTCCCGGCATGGGCGGCAAGCTCGCGCTGGGCGGTGGAGCGGGCGGACTCATCGTGCTGGTGCTGACGCTGCTGCTGGGCGGCGACCCCGGCTCCATACTCGGCAACTTCACCGGTACGCCGGAGGAGAGCCAGACCCAGCCGGGCACGGAGGGCACGCCGAGCCACTGCAAGACCGGCGCGGACGCCAACAAATACGTCGACTGCCGGGTGGCGCTCACCGCGCAGAGCTTGGACGCCGTATGGTCGGCCGAGCTGCCGAAGCAGGCGGGCAAGCGCTACTCGCAGCCGAAGGTCGTGCTCTTCTCCGGGGCCACCTCCACCGGATGCGGCAACGCCACCAGCGACGTCGGGCCGTTCTACTGCCCGGCCGACCGGACCGCCTACTTCGACACCAGTTTCTTCCAGGAGCTGGTGGATCGCTTCGGTTCCAGCGGCGGCCCGCTCGCGCAGGAATACGTGGTGGCGCACGAGATCGGCCATCACATCCAGAACCTGCTCGGTGACCTCGGCCGCGCGCAGCGCGATCCGCGCGGGCCGGAGTCCGGCGCGGTACGCACCGAACTGCAGGCCGACTGCTACGCGGGCATCTGGGCCCACTTCGCCGACAAGCAGCCCGCGCCCGGCGGCAGCCAGCCGTTCCTGAAGCCGCTGTCGGACAAGGACGTCGACGACGCGCTGTCGGCGGCCGCGGCGGTCGGCGACGACCGTATCCAGCGCGCCGCGCGGGGCCGAGTGAATCCCGAAGCGTGGACGCACGGTTCGTCCGAGCAGCGACAGAAGTGGTTCCTCACCGGGTACAGGACCGGTCAGGTCCGGGCGTGCGACACGTATTCGGCGCAAGACCTGAACACTCCGTCCGGCCTGCGATAGACCCGGATCCGATCGATCCAGCGCGCCGGTTCCTCCCGAAAGCCTGCGCGCTGTCATGATCTACGGCAGTTCACCTGTGTTGCGGGTGGACACGGACAGCACCGGAAGATGGGATCGATGCGAGTAACGAAAGCTGTTGTGCTGGTTGTGCTGCTGATCGTCGCGGCGGGCTCGGGCGCCGCCACGGCCGACCCGGCCCTGGATCGCCCGAGCGCGCTACCGCCGATCGCCGCACCGCTGGCGTTGTTCACGCTGACCACCATTCCGGACGGGTGGCAGGCCCGCACGGACCTGCGTCCGCAGCTGGAGATCTTCGCCGACGGCCGTGCGGTCAGCAGCCCCGACGCCGTGGCCGCCGAGCGCCGGCCGGAGACCCCGCCCAAGCGGATCGACGGCCACATCCCGCCCGACGTGCTGAGCGCGGCGCTGGCGGAGACCAAAGCGCTCGCCACGGTGGACCTCGGCGTCCCGGCCGCCACGGATCAGAGCAGCCGGATCATCGACTTCATGCCGCAGTCGCCGTCGGAGGACGTACATCTCGTGGTGTATTCGCCCGACACCACCGAGGGGCTCGGCGCCGAACAGCAGGCCGCACGCAAACGCTTCGCCGACCTGTACCGGAAACTGCTCGACGCGTTCGCGCAGGACAACTGACCGTCGCTCGTCACCCGGCCCGAACGGCGATGATCCCCGTTCGGGCCGGGTGCCGCGCGTGGCCTCCCCCGCGACGCGTCAGAACTGGTCTTGCTCGTAGTCCGAACTGATGATCTCGTCCGAGTGCGTGGCACCGATGACGTCCGGCGTGGACTCGCCCAGCGGGCCGGTGAGGTCGTCGTTGCCGGTGGGACTCAGATACGGCTGCACCGAGCGCGAGTGTTCGTCGTCATTGCCCCGCTGCCCCGCCGCGCCGGCCGGGCCACCCATGAAACCGTTCGACCCGGCCGGTGTGGTGCTCGCTGGTGAGCCGGTACCGAAAGACGTGCCCGGGACGCCGGCGACCGAGCGGATCGGGGGAACAGTGGTGCCGGGCAGGCCGGTGGCTTTCGGGACCGAGGGCGTGCTCGGACTTCCGGGCCTGCCGGTACTGCTGCCGAGCAGTCCGCTCGGCGTGCCGTGGCTGGTACTCGGGCTGTGCGTGGTGTGCACCGACGACGGCGTTGTCGAGGGGGTCGAGGTCCCGGGCGTGGCGGAGTCCAGGCCGGCCGCCTTGGTCGCGGTATCCGAGGAGGTCGACTGCGCCTGCTCCAGGATCGGCTGGCCGACGTTCTCCGCCAGTGCCTGCGCGACCTCCTGCGGCGCCGGTCCGCCGCCCGGCGCGACCAGTTGCTGCACCATGCCGCTGAGTTCGGCGGTCTTGCCCGCCAGATCACCGCGGGTGGCGTTGACCACGCCGACGGCGTTGCCCAGGTGTTCGGTGGCCGAGGCGATCAGCGTCGCCTGGGCCGGTGGGGTGAGGATGACCGGCGCGAGCGCGGTCGCCTGGGTGGCGAACGACGACGCGATGCCGAGCAGTTGCGCGTTGCCCTGCTGCACCACCGTGGCGGCACGCTGGGTGAGCTCGGAGATGTCGATACCCCGCTGGCCGGTCTGCTGCCCCTCCACGTTCGCCTGCTGGCTCGCGGCCTGGGCGTTGCGCGCGGCCTGGCTCTGCCACAACTGCTCGACCGTGCTCATGCTGCCCTTGCCCACCTGCATGGCCATCTCGATGACCTTGGAGGACTGGCTCAGGATCGCGGTCGGATCGAACGCGCCGATGACGCCGGTGCCGAAGCTGCTCAGCAGATCCAGGATCGGCTTCATCAGCAGATCGACGCCGGGGAGCGCGGGTACCGCGACACCCTGCATCAGCGCGGCGACCGGGTCGGCGGGCAACGGGGGCAACGCCGCGGCGGTGGCCGCCGCCTGGTTCACCGTGCCCGCGACCGCGCTCGACGCGTCGGCGAGTGCCCCGTTCAGCACTCCGGGGGCCTGCCCGAGCGCCGCCTGGACCGCGGGCGCCGCGACGTGGTCGACCGCCGTGTTCATGTCGCCGAGCAGCGCCGACGCCTCGTGCGGCACGCCGAGTACGTTCTCAGCGCCCGGTGCGCCGTTCAGACCCGGCAGACCGGAGGGCATGGCGCCGACCGACTGCTGATCCTCCGCGATCTTGCGCGACAGCACGAAAGCGGGCGGCTCGATGGGCGGCAGATCGTCGGGCAGCTGCGGCAACGGCAGGTCCAGCACCGCCTGCGCGGGTGCGTTCTGCAGCGTGTCCAGCACGGACTGCTGGCCGATCGCGACGTTCTGCTCGGCCGCGTGCGCGACGGCGTGGTCCTCCGGCGCGATGACGCCGCTGTCGAGCGGCCTCATACCGCGCCCCCGATCTGGCCCGCGATCGATCCGAGCGCGCCCGCGTTGGACCAGTCGACGGCGTCGTAGGCCGCGGCGGCGCTGAACGCCGAGTCCGAGAGCTTGGCGTACTTGGCCGACAGATCGTTGATGTCCTTGGCCTGCAACACCTGTGCCGCTGCGAACATCGCCAGGTAGTCGGCCCCGATCAAGCCGAACACCGGAACGAGCGCGGAAACGTTCTTCACCGCGTCGAAATTGCCCGCCCCCGCGAGATCACCGGCGATACCGGCGTTCGTGGCGGCGAACGCCCGGACCGCTTCGGTCTCTACCGAGAGATCACTCATCGAGTTGCCCCCCAAATCGTCGTACAGATCTGCGTCATGAAGTTGTCGTGATCCGCCGGCTCCCTGCCGAATCGGCAAGGGCCGCTACGGTTGCGCTCAATATAGCCGACCCGACCGGCAAGTTTCGAGCCCGAACGCGCCGCACGGCAGGGCGAAAGGGGCAGAATTGGAACGTGTTGCAAATTAGAACAAGTTCTATATTCTCTGTCCCATGAAGGTCGCAGTGACCGGCGCAGCCGGCTACCTTGGCACGAATCTGCTCCGCCTCCTCACCGAGCGCGGCCATCAGATCACCGCCATCGATCGGGCGATTCCCGCCGAGCAGGCCGCGCCCGGTATCACCTGGGTGCAGGGCGATGTGCTCGACCCGGCGTCCATGCGCGCCGCGCTGGACGGCGCGGAGGTGGTCTACCACCTGGTCGCGGTGATCACCCTGGCCGAGAAGAACGACCTCGCCTGGCGGGTGAACACCGAGGGTGTGCGCGTGGTCGCCGAGGCGGCTCTGGCCGTCGGCGCGCGCCGGATGGTGCACGCCAGCTCGATCCACGCGTTCGACCAGTACAGCTGCGGTGGCCGGATCGACGAGGACGCGCCGCGGTCGACCGACCCCGGGCTGCCGGTCTACGACCGCTCGAAGTGGGCGGGCGAGGTGGCGCTGCGCAAAGTGATCGACCAGGGCCTGGACGCGGTGCTGTGCAATCCGACCGGCGTCTTCGGCCCGCTGGACTTCGGCAAGCCGCTCTCGCGCATCAACCGGACGCTCAGGGACGCGGCGCTCGGGCGCGTGCCCGCCATGATCGGCGGGGGATTCGACCTGGTGGACGTGCGCGATGTGGCCGAGGGCCTGGTACTGGCCGGAGAGCACGGCCACACGGGTGAGAACTACCTGCTCGGTGGGTCGATGATCTCGATGCTCGAATTGTGCCGCGTCGCCGCGACCCACGGCGGCAAGCGGGGGCCGAGGTTCGCCATCCCCGCCAAGTTCGTGTCCGGCGTCATCCCGGTGCTCGCGCCGATCGGCAAGCTGTTCAACTCCGACATCGTCTCCAAGGCGGCGCTCGGCGCGCTCATCTCCGCGCCCGTCGTCGACCACGGGAAGGCGGAACGCGAGCTCGGCTATCAGCCACGTCCGCTCGACGACACGGTGCGCGATCTGGTCACCTTCTTCGCCGACCCGGCCCGGCTGACCCCGCCGGACACCCGGCAGATCGCTTGACAGCTTCTAGAACACATGTTCGACTGAGAGGGTGCGGTGGCAAAGCCAGACCCTGGACGCCGAGGACGGCGCCTTGCCCGGGCTGTCCCGGGCGGGTCTGGTGCGCACCGTGCGGACGCCGGAGTTCGAGGGCATCACCTTCCACGAAGTGCTGTGCAAAAGCGCGTTGAACAAGGTGCCCGAGGGCGCGAACGTGCCGTTCCAGTGGACCGTCAATCCGATGCGCGGTTGTTCGCACGCGTGCCGCTACTGTTTCGCGCGCGGCACGCACGAGTATCTGGACCTGGACGCGGGCCGCGACTTCGACTCGCAGATCGTGGTGAAGACCAATGTCGCCGCGGTGCTGCGCAAGGAACTCGGCAGGCGGTCCTGGCGTCGCGAACCGGTCGCGCTCGGCACCAACACCGATCCCTATCAGCGTGCCGAGGGGCGATACCGCCTGATGCCGGGCATCATCCGCGCGCTGGCCGAGTCCGGCACCCCCTTCTCCATCCTCACCAAAGGCACCTTGCTGCGCCGGGATCTACCGCTGCTCACCTCGGCAGCGCGCGAGGTGCGGATCAGCCTCGCGGTGTCCATCGCGATCCTCGATCAGGAGCTGCACCAGAGCCTGGAACCCGGCACGCCGTCACCACGGGCCCGGCTGGACCTGGTCCGCGCGCTCACCGACGCGGGCTTCGCGGTGAACGTGCTGGTCGCCCCGGTCATCCCCTGTCTCACGGACGGACAGGCACATCTGGACGCGATCTTCGGCGCCATCGCCGAGGCCGGGGCGGCATCTGCCGTCGCGTTCCCCATGCATCTGCGCGGCAGTACCAGGGGCTGGTTCCTGTCCTGGCTGGCCGAGCACCATCCGGCGTTGCTGCGCCGGTACCGTCAGCTCTACCGCCGCGGCCCCTACGTGACCCCGGAGTACTCCGCCTGGCTGCGCGCGCGGGTCGCTCCACTGCTGGCCGAGCACGGTTTGACGGCGCGCAGGCATGCCGAACCGGAGACACGACCCGAAACCGCGCACACGACCGCCGCGCAACTGGCATTGTTCGCCTGACGCCACCGTCGCCGGATCTCGCCGGTCCGCGCGCTTCGGGGGCGCGCACCGCACTCGACGGAGTAGTTTGGCGATGGCACCTCTCAGCGACGAGGAAGTGAAGCAGGCATATGGTTTCACACCAAAACGATGTCGGCACAGCGAAGTTGGAAAAGGTCGTCATTCGGTTCGCCGGGGACTCCGGCGACGGAATGCAGCTGACCGGCGATCGCTTCACCCACGAGGCCGCCGCGTTCGGCAACGACCTGGCCACCCAGCCCAGCTTCCCCGCCGAGATCCGGGCGCCGCAGGGCACCCTGCCGGGCGTCTCGTCCTTCCAGATCCAGATCGCCGACTACGACATCCTCACCGCGGGTGACCAGCCCGATGTGCTGGTCGCGATGAACCCCGCGGCGCTCAAGGCGAACCTGGAGGATCTCCCGCGCGGCGCCACCGTCATCGTGAACACCGACGAGTTCACCAAACGGGCCCTCGCCAAGGTCGGCTACGCCGCCGATCCGCTGGCCGACGAGACGCTGTCGGACTTCGTGGTCCATCGCGTCCCGATGACCTCGCTCACGCTGGGCGCGACCGAATCGACCGGGGTCGGCAAAAAAGATGCCCAGCGTGCGAAGAACATGTTCGCCCTCGGCCTGCTGTCCTGGATGTACGGACGCCCGATCGGCGGCACCGAGCAGTTCATGCGGGAGAAGTTCGCCACCAAGCCCGACATCGCCGAGGCCAACATCCTGGCGTTCCGGGCGGGCTGGAACTACGGCGAGACCACCGAGAGCTTCGCCACCACCTACGAGATCGCGCCCGCGAAACTGCCGCCGGGCACCTACCGCCAGATCACCGGCAACACCGCGCTCGCCTACGGCCTGATCACCGCGGGCCGGCTCGCGAAGCTGCCGGTCTTTCTGGGCACCTACCCCATCACGCCCGCCTCGGACATCCTGCACGAGCTGAGCAAGCACAAGAACTTCGACGTCACCACCTTCCAGGCCGAGGACGAGATCGCCGGAATCGGTGCCGCGCTCGGCGCTTCGCTCGGCGGCGCCCTCGGTGTCACCAGCACTTCCGGCCCCGGACTCGCGCTCAAGAGCGAGACCATCGGCCTGGCGGTGATGACGGAGCTGCCGCTGATCGTGATCGATGTGCAGCGCGGCGGACCGTCGACCGGACTGCCGACCAAGACCGAACAGGCCGACCTGTTGCAGGCGCTCTACGGCCGCAACGGCGAATCACCGGTAGCGGTGCTCGCGCCGCGCTCCCCCGCGGACTGCTTCGCCACCGCGGTGGAGGCCGCGCGGATCGCCCTGACCTACCGCACCCCGGTGCTGCTGCTGTCGGACGGCGCGATCGCCAACGGCTCCGAACCGTGGTCCATTCCGCAGGTGACGGAACTGGAGCCGATCGACCCGGGATTCGAACCGGGCGGCGACGACGCCGACCCGTTCCAGCCGTACGCGCGCGATCCCGACACGCTCGCCCGACCGCTGGCCGTCCCCGGCACGAAGGGCCGCGCCCACCGCATCGGCGGTCTCGAGAAGGCCGACGGCAGCGGCAACATCTCCTACGATCCGGCCAACCATGAACTCATGGTCCGCCTGCGCCAGGCGAAGATCGACGGCATCGCCGTCCCCGAGCTCGCGGTCGACGATCCGGACGGCACCGCCGAGCTGCTGCTGATCGGCTGGGGCAGTTCCTACGGCCCGATCGGCGAGGCGTGCCGGCGCGCGCGGCGGCGCGGAGTCCCGGTGGCCCAAGCGCATCTACGCCATCTGAATCCGTTGCCCGCCAATCTCGGTGACGTGCTGCGCCGCTATCGCCTCGTGGTCGCGCCGGAGATGAACGGCGGCCAGCTGGCCACGCTGCTGCGGGCGAAGTACCTGGTCGACGTGCGGCCGTGGACGAAGATCGCCGGCACCGCGTTCTCCGCCCAGGAACTGGTCGGGGTGATCGACGCGGCGCTGGACGGGTCGATCGAGGAGATGGAACAGAACAAGGTCTTCGCCGCACGGGCGCGGGCTACTCATCGAGCGCTGCCGGACGAAGTCCGACCACAACCCTGCGCCGGGCCGAGCGCAGGCGAGGCAGCCGCATACAGCATCGCTGGGGGTAACGCATGACCATCGTGGAGACCTCGCTGATCGGTACCGATCTGGGACTGACCGGTGTATCCGGGGTGCCGACCGCGGACGGGCCGCAGAAGGTGAAGGAGTTCACCTCCGATCAAGAGGTGCGCTGGTGCCCGGGCTGCGGCGACTACGTGATCCTGGCGACGGTGCGCGGCTTCCTCGCCGAACTCGGATTGCGCAGGGAGAATCTGATGTTCGTGTCCGGGATCGGCTGCTCGAGCCGCTTCCCGTACTACTTGGAGGCCTACGGTATCCACTCCATCCACGGTCGTGCGCCCGCTATCGCGACCGGATTGGCGGTCAGCAGGCCCGACCTGTCGGTCTGGGTGGTGACCGGGGACGGCGACGCGCTGTCCATCGGCGGCAATCACCTCATCCACGCGTTGCGCCGCAACGTGAACATGACGATCCTGCTGTTCAACAACCGGATCTACGGCTTGACCAAGGGGCAGTACTCACCGACCTCGGAGCAGGGCAAGGTCACCAAGTCGACCCCGATGGGCTCGGTGGACCACCCGTTCAACACCCTGTCGGTGGCCCTGGGAGCGGAAGCGACCTTCGCCGCTCGCGCGCTCGACTCCGATCGCGCGGGGCTCACCGAAGTGCTGCGCGCCGCCGCCGAGCACCGCGGCACGTCGTTCGTGGAGATCCTGCAGGACTGCCCGATCTTCAATGACGGCTCGTTCGACGTGCTGCGCCGGGAGAACGCCGCGGACCATCTCATCCCGTTGCGGCACGCCGAACCGATCCGCTTCGGGGCCGAGGGCGAATTCGCCGTAGTACGGCGGGGTTTCGGGCTCACGGTGGCTCGCACCGACAGCGTCGCGGAGTCCGACATCGTGGTGCACGACGCCTACGCCGACGACCCGGAGTACGCCTACGCGCTGTCGCGGTTGTCCGATCAGGGACTCGAGCATGTGGTCACCGGCATCTTCCGCAGCGTCTCGCGGCCGACCTACGACGACGGGGTGCGTTACCAGACCGAGACCGCGCGCGAGAAGAAACCGGTCGGCCCCGAATCGCTCCAGTCCCTGCTCACCGGGCCGGAGACCTGGACAGTCGGATAGGGCGACCGGGCGGAGGTCCGCGAGCCGGTCAGGCGTGCTTGGCGAAACCGAGGTCGATGACGGCGTCGCGCTCCTGCTCGAGCTCGGCGACCGAGGCGTCGATCCGGGGACGGGCCAGGTCGTCGATCGCCAGATCGGGCACGATCGTGTACTCACCATTCGCGCAGGTGACCGGGAACGAGCTGATCAGCCCTTCGGGCACGCCATAGGAGCCGTCCGAGGGAACGGCCATCGAAACCCAGTCACCGTCCCGCGTGCCGTGTACCCAGTCGTGGATGTGGTCGATCGCGGCGCTGGCCGCGCTCGCCGCCGAGGACGCGCCGCGGGCCTGGATGATGGCGGTGCCGCGCTGCTGCACGGTGGGCACGAACTGCTCGGTCAACCACGCCGGATCGCCGATCAGATCGAGGGCGGGACGTCCCGCGATGGTGGCGTGCGCGATATCCGGGTACTGCGTCGCCGAGTGATTGCCCCAGATGGCGACCCGCGCGATGGCCGGGGCGGGCGCACCGGTCTTCTTGGCCAGTTGCGCGATGGCGCGATTGTGGTCCAGGCGGGTCATGGCGGTGAAACGCTCGGCGGGCACGTCCGGCGCGTTGCTCATGGCGATGAAGGCGTTGGTGTTGGCCGGGTTGCCGATCACGAGCACTTTCACGTCGTCCGCGGCGCTGGCGTTGATCGCGGCGCCCTGCTCGGTGAAGATCGCGCCGTTGGCTGCGAGCAGATCCGAGCGTTCCATCCCGGCCGTGCGCGGCCGCGCGCCGACTAGCAGGGCAATGCCCGCGCCTGCGAAGCCGATCCACGGGTCGTCGCTGATGTCGATGGAATCCAGCAGCGGGAACGCGCCGTCCTCCAGTTCCATCGCGACGCCCTCCAGCGACGCCACCGCGGCGGGGACCTCCAGCAGCCGCAGGCGCACGCGCGTGTCCGGGCCGAGCATCGCACCGGAGGCGATCCGGAACAGCATGCCGTAGGCGATCTGGCCCGCCGCTCCGGTCACGGTGACGGTCACGGTCCCAGCGGGGGTGCTCACGGCGAACTCCTTGCGATCGGCGAATTCCTGTAGCCCACCCTAGCCACTCTCACCGCCGCCGAAGGCGCACGGTGAGCTACGCGACAGTGACCCATGGCCCGTACCGGTTCTCCGGCAACGTGGTCAGGCGAGCGCGGCGACTTCGGTGTCGGTCAGCACGATCGGCGACACCACGTCCTTGGCCCGCGCCAGCCGCACGGCGCGATACAGCGGCCGCTCCTCCAGCCCGGCATCGCGTGCCTCGGCTCGCAATTGGTGCACCAGCATCTCGGAAACCGCTACGGCCGCGGCCAATTCACTGGCGGCGAGCGCGTCCGCGAGTTTGCGCAAACCCAGCAGATGCAATTCGCGGCCGCTGCCCGCGTCGGTGTACATGGCCAGCGGAACGACCTGCGAGATCTCCCCGGCGGTGACCCGCAGGGCGATCCGGCTCAACCGCGCCGGGAACACCAAGACCTCCACCCCGGTGGCCGCCGACATCTCCAGCTGTCGTTCACCGAACAGCCTGCGGGCGTGAATCGTCGTGCCCGTCACCCACATTCGCCGCCGGCGCAGCGCGATGGCGTACACCACGGTGGGCGCGCCGACGACGACGCCGATGGCCGCCGCGATCGGCCAGCTCACCACGGTCGCGGCCAGCAGCGCCGCGCCGATCCCGATGCCCGACGCGGCCAGCGCGAGGCGACGCAGCATCGGCGCGTACAGCTCGGGCGCGACCAGATCGAGCCCCACCGGCGCGTGCGCCTGCTGGTCATCAGAATTCGTGGACACTACTCCGCCTTCTCGCGACTCCGGCGCCGCTGATGTGCGCGCCGGTCACGCTACCGCCCTCGCACCCCGCCCGCGACGGGTTCGGCGCACAGTATCGCGCGCCCGGCGGTCGCGCGGCGGAACCCGAGAGCACCGGCCACCGCGCTATCCGGCCAGCGACTCCCG
The DNA here is from genome assembly GCF_000308575.1 of Nocardia exalbida NBRC 100660. Lineage (GTDB taxonomy): Bacteria > Actinomycetota > Actinomycetes > Mycobacteriales > Mycobacteriaceae > Nocardia > Nocardia exalbida. Next base: position 23,976 of record NZ_BAFZ01000073.1, read on the forward strand.
GATCACGCCGACCACCTCGGGCAGCGGAATCTGCCGCTGATCACCGGTCGCCATGTCCTTGAGCCCGACGGTGTTCTCCGCGAGGTCACGATCGCCGAGCACGAGGGTGAACCTGGCCCCGGAGCGATCGGCCGCCTTCATCGAGCCCTTCACACCGCGCCCGCCGTAGGCCAGATCGACCCGGATGCCCGCCGCCCGCAACTGCGCGGCCACCACCACCAGCCGCTGTTTGGCGGCGTCACCCAGCGGCACGCCGAAGACCTCGCAGCGCGCCGGGCTGCCCGCCGACTTGCCCTCGGCCGCCAGCGCCAGCATGGTGCGGTCGACGCCGAGGCCGAATCCGATACCCGACAGCGGCTGGCCGCCGAGTTCGGCCATGAGACCGTCGTAGCGACCGCCGCCGCCGATGCCGGATTGCGCGCCGAGACCGTCGTGCACGAACTCGAACGTGGTCTTGGTGTAGTAGTCCAGGCCGCGCACCATGCGCGGGTTCACCACATACGGCACGCCGAGCGCCTCCAGGTGGCCGAGCACCTGCTCGAAGTGCGCCTTGGCCGACTCCGACAGGTGATCGATCATCAGCGGCGCGTCCGCGGTCATCGCGCGCACCTCGGGCCGCTTGTCGTCCAGCACGCGCAGCGGGTTGAGCTGGGCGCGCCGCTTCGTCTCCTCGTCCAACGGGAGCCCGAAGAGGAATTCCTGCAGCAGTTCGCGGTACTGCGGGCGGCAGGTCTCGTCACCCAGCGAGGTGACCTCGAGCCGGAATCCGTCCAGCCCCAGGCCACGGAATCCGGCATCGGCGATGGCGATGACCTCGGCGTCCAGCGCCGGATCGTCGACGCCGATGGCCTCGATGCCCACCTGCTGTAACTGCCGGTACCGGCCGGCTTGCGGGCGTTCGTAGCGGAAGAAGGGACCCGCGTAGCACACCTTCACCGGCAGCTGGCCCCGGTCGAGGCCGTGTTCGATGACCGCGCGCATCACGCCCGCGGTCCCCTCGGGGCGCAGCGTGACGCTGCGATCGCCGCGGTCGGGGAAGGTGTACATCTCCTTGGTGACCACGTCGGTGGACTCGCCGACACCGCGGGCGAACAGGCCCGTGTCCTCGAACACCGGCAGCTCGATATGCCCGTACCCGGCCAGTCGGGCGGCGCGGAGCAGGCCGTCGCGCACCGCGACGAACTCGGCCGAGCCGGGTGGCACGTAGTCCGGTACCCCCTTCGGGGCGGAAAAGCTGCTGGTCTTGGTCACGATGCTCCAGTTTCCACCACTACGGCCCCGCAAGTCCAACCGATTCGCCGAACCGCCTCTCAGGAAGGTTGCGGAGCAGTCTCAGGAAGAAATGGCACACTCTTATCCCGATGTAACCGGATACGGGAGGAACGTGGTAGTGCCGACCAACGAACAGCGACGAGCAGCGGCGAAACGCAAGCTGGAACGTCAGCTCGCCAATCGGGCCGAGCGGGCGCGCAAGCGCAAGCAACTCACGATCGCCGGATCGGTACTCGGTGTCGTCCTCGTGGTCGCCGCCGTGACCGGGGTGTACTTCTTGACCCGCGGCGACGACAGCGGCAGCAACTCCGACGCCGCGGACGCCTCGCTGTCGAGTACCCCCGCCGCGGCCGCGCCGCCCTCCGCCAAGGCCAAGCCCGCGACGGTCGACTGCTCCTACCGCGACAGCGCCAAGCCCGCGGACAAGCCGGTCGGCAAGCCGAAGGCCGGCGGCATCCCCACCACCGGCGCCGACGCGAAGGTCAGCGTCAGCGTGGAGACCACCCAGGGCCCGATCGGGCTGACCCTGAACAACGCCGAGTCGCCGTGCACGGTGAACAGCTTCGTCAGCCTGGCGGCACAGAACTACTTCGACGGCACCAGCTGCCACCGCATGACCGCGGGCGAGGGCCTGAAGGTCCTGCAGTGCGGCGATCCCACCGGCACCGGGATGGGCGGGCCCGGTTACGAATTCGACAACGAGTACCCCACCGATCAGTACGCCCCGAACGACCCCGCGGCGACCTCCGAACCGATCGCGTACAAGCGCGGCGTGCTGGCCATGGCCAACGCGGGCCCCGGAACCAACGGCAGTCAGTTCTTCATCGTGTACGCGGATTCGATGCTCCCGCCGCAGTACACGATCTTCGGCACCGTGGACGACAACAGCCTCGGCACGCTCGACAAGATCGCTGAGCTGGGCCAGGACGACTCCAACGGTCCCGGCGACGGGAAGCCCAAGCAGCCGGTCACGATCCAGTCGGTGCGTATCGACCGCTGAGCGTGCGCTCCGGGCCCGCCGCCGTTCTCCGGCCGCGGGTCCGAGTCACGTCCACCCCATCCGGCCGGCGCGAGGATAGTCGAACCTTTCTTCGGTTAGGGTGCCCTCAGTTCGAAGATCATCCGGCGCGCCCGGAGACACGCCGGAAATGTGCGATATATGCTGATGAACCGGCACGCTCGTTCGATTGTGCCGACCTTTGTCGGGTAATCTCGATACAAGGAGTTCTTGCGGCGTAGTACGGCCTCGGCCGGGCGATCCCCCGGACAGGAAGTGCCGCACCACAAGTTCTCCGGGTGTCCACGTTTGCAGGCGGGACCCGCTGCACGGGACTACAGTTCGCGTGGCGGCGTCCGTAACGAAGCACCACATCATCCATAGTGATCACTGCAGCATCGGGGAGCAGCCATGTCCGAGGAACTGGACGACATCGGCCGGGAAACCGCGGCCATGATGAGGACAATGTTGCAGCTTGCGACGCTCGTCGCCTTGCGGACCCGCGAGCGTGGTCAGAAGGAAGCCGAAGCGCGCGTCAAGCTCACCGAAGCCAGGCTCAAAGAGGCCAAGGAATTGCAGCTGCGTGAGGCTCGTGACGCGAAGGCCAAGGATCCGCGCAACACCGAGCTGGCCCGGCTGATCGAGAAGCCGATCGCGGACAAGGGCGTGTCGCTGGAGAAGGACCGCTTCTCCGCGCAAGCCGAGGCATCCCGGATGGCGGCCAACGCCGCCGCCAAGCCGGCTTTGCAATACGACTCCCAGGAACGCCGCATGGCGATCGCGGCCCACCTGGCCAAAATGGGTGTCGCACCGGAGCTTGCCGCGGTACGGATGCTGATCGAAGTAGGGCAGGCACAACCGCCGGGTGAGGCCGTACGCTCCCGCCCCGACGAGGCGCCGTCGGTCACCAGGGCCAGGGAACAGGAATCCCGCGGCCTGGAACGCACAAGGTAGCCGGACGAACGAACGCCCGCCGGATTCCGGCGGGCGTTCGTCTTTCTCGAGCACGAGAACGGCTGGGACGCAGACGCTTACGTGCGGAAGTCACCGACCGTGGGATCGCCGAACATACCGTGTTGCGGCGACTTCAGGGGCAGCGGGCTGAGCATGTCCTTGTGGCCGTTGCGCACACTGCAGTACTTGAACGGCCCCTTGGGGTCGAACAGCTTCGACATGTGCGGGTCCGCGTGGTCGAGGAACCAGACGCTCAATCCGGTTCGCCCGTCCAGCCGGTAGTGCTCCCAGGCGCGCCACAACGCGTCCAGCCGGGCGACCGCCTCGGCGTGCTGCCACCACTCGGGGCACCACACCGTGTCGCTGAGATCGGTGACCTGCCGCCGATAGACCAGGCTGAGGTAGTTCTCGACGAACTCCACCACGCTCGCGTAGATCATCGGTTGTTGCTGCTGTTCGGTCACAGCGGCCGAACCTCCTCGACTTGTCCGTATTCCGGCGGCGGCGTCGACTTGCTGAGCGAGGGCGCGCCGATCAGATCGGTGATCTCCGTCTTGCGCTGCGGATCGTGACGCGAGATGGACTGTTTCACGTCCGCAGCGTACTCACCCTCCCACCAAGGCACCGTTCGGATGAGCACCGGCGGCGCACCGGAGGGGAACAGGATGGCCCGGCCACGCGGCAGCGTCGCGAGGGCGTTGACCGAGAACGTCTTGGACGAGCCCAGCGAGCGCGAATAGCTCTTGCCACCCTTGGATTCGGAGACCGACTGCGAGATCGCGTCGTATTCGCCGAGCACGTCCGAACGCTCCTGCAGGAATTTGGTGTCGTCCACGCCGCTGCCGAGCACTTTGATGTTCGCCGCCGACCACAAGGCGTTCATGCCGCTCTCGCCCCAGCAGCGGGCCCCCTGCGCCCAGGATTGCAGCACCGTCATCACGACGATGCCGCGTGAGCCGAAGTGGCTGTACTGCTTGGGCAGGTCCTTCCAGCGCACCACGTTGGCGGCCTCGTCGAGCACCGCGAGCATCGGAATCGCCAAGCGCCCACCGGCCGATTGCGACGCCTTGCGCATTGCCACGTCGACCACCGCCTCGGTGAGCGCACTCACCAGGGGCGCCGCAGAGCCGCGGCCTTCCAGCGACAAGCTGTAGAGCGTGCCGTTGTTCTCCAGGAACTCCAGCTCGTCGAACTCCCTGCGATCGCCGCCACGGGTGATCCACGGGTGCACGTTCGACAATTTCAGGCACCGGATCATCTTCTTGGCGGTGCCGAAGATGCCGCTGCGGGTGCGTGGATCGGCGTTGTACTGCGAGGACAGGCCCGAGGCCGTGTAGTGGTGGCGGGCGGCGCGCAGGAGCTCGATGGGCTCGGTGTCCTGTGGATTGGTCACCCACTCCCACACCTGCACGATCGGCCTGCTGCCGTTGCGATCGCCGACCGCGGCGGCGAGGAACAGTCCGGCCAGCAGATCCTCGGCCTCGGGATCGAAGAACGCGTCGTGGTTGCTGTCGCTGCCGTCGTCGCCGTCGGCGAAGTGCCCCGCCAACCGGGCCGCGCGCATCTCGCACCCTTCGCGCTTGGCATCCACCCAGGACAGGGGATCCCAGAACCAGGTGGTCTCTTCGCCCGCGACGCCCTGCGGATCGAAGACGAAGGTAGGACTTCCCTTCGACTCACGGACATCCCGGGTCGCGTCCACCACGTCGCGCTTGTTCGAGGTGGCAAGCACGGGGCCGATCGCGGTGAGGATCGCGGGGATCACCCGGGACGTCGACTTGCCCTGGCGCGGGCCCCAGATGTCCAGGTGCAGATCCTCATACGAGCCGTAGAGCATCACGCCGTCGGCCACACCGACACCGATCGGCACGCCGGGAGCGTCGTCGTAGCCGAGTCGCACGCCCAGCTGCTGGGCCTTCTCCCGGACGCCCGCCTCGGTGAGCATCGAGATCGCCCCGCCGTTGCCCATCACGTCGGCCTTGTCGTCCACCGGCAGCCTGCCCTTGGACCGGCGCTTCTGCAACTCCTTGCGGATCACCAGGTACGCGACCACGCTCAGGATCACCAGCAACACGATCGCCGTGGCCGCACCAGGCCATTGCAGCCTGCCCCGCGCCAGATCGGCCGCGATGGCGATCGGATTGAACGGGACTTTCTGCGGGCTGCCCGCGAGCAGGTTGCCCAGATGCAGCGCGAGCCAGAGGGTTCCGAAGATCGCGAAGCCGGCGTAGGTCAGTAGCAGGCTGACGTCGGGTCCGGGTACGGCCGGATCCGTCACCTTTTTCTTCTTCGCCATGTGTGCCTCCTGGGTCGGCCGTCCGGTACGGAAAGCGGGTGGTCAGCGGAATGCGTCGAGCCGCCAGCCGTCGGGTGTGCGCACGACGGTGGCGATCACCGTCGCGGGCGGCAGCGGCTCCTTGCGTCCGTCCGGATAGACGACGGTCTGCTCGATCCCGATCTTGAACTGCTGGACGTTCGGGTCGCTGAGAGCGGGCGGCTTCTCACCGGACGCGAACGTGAACGCCTCCACGCGTGCCCCCTCCCTCGCCCAATCCGCCCACTGCAGCGTCGACTTCGGCGTCTCCACCGCGGTCGGCGCCGCATCCAGCATACGAATCAGACTGGGGCCGAGAAACTTCCGCGCCCGGCCCAGGGAAGCGCCCTCGGTCTCGGAAGCGGGTTGCCAGCTGTAGATCTCCCGCAGCGCCGCGACCGCGACACCGTCGGGCGTCACCGGATCTGGGGCGGGCACGCCCTCCAGCAACCGGGGTGTGGACGTAGCGGGGTGCGCCGCATCGGATCCCGTGTCCGCGCGGTCCGCACGGCCACAGGCCGCACCCAGCACCGCGATGCTCACCACCAGCATCACCACCAGTTTCGCGCGTGCATTCGCTCTATCCCTCCAGGCTAGCCGCACCGCGGGGTGTCGCGGCAGTCCCGCCGCCGCGTGTTCGGACCCGTCACCGCTCACAGCACCCTCCTCGCCCGTCCGTCCCCCGGCACCGCGACTTCCGAAACGCCGCCCGCCGAGCGGGCGTTCGCACCTGGCACGGACTGGATCATCCGACCGTTGCCGACGTAGATGCCGACCTGCGCAGGCCCGCGGGGACCGAACGAGCTGAACACCAGATCGCCCGGCTGCGCTCTCCGCATCGGCACTTCCGCACCCGCCTCCCACTGCTGTTCGGCTGTGCGCGGCAGCGTCACCGCGCCGGAGGACGCCGCGAACACCGCCGCCGCGGTCAACCCCGGTCCGTCCAGTCCCCCGCCGCTCGGCCCCTGGGGCCCGCCACCGCCCCAGACGTACGGGGTGCCGAGCCACTCGTTGGCGGCCTCGACGATCTGGTCACCGGCCGAACCCTGTCCGGGAGTGAACCGGCCGAGCGAACCCGGCGCTCGGTATTGCGCTTCCATCGTGAGGATGTTGCGCACATACGGCTGGGTCTCGGCGTAATGCGCGGCAACCTGGTTCGGCATACCGCCGGACGCCAGGACCGCGCCCTCGCCCGCGTTGTAGGCCGCCAGTGTCAGCGCGACGATGTCGCCCTGCACCCTGCCCTCGGCCTGCCACTGCTGGATCTTGTGCGCGATCGCGCACATATAGCGCCCTTGACCGACGATCGCGTCACCGTCGTCCCACACACTGGCCACGCCGTTGCCGTCGGCGTCGATCACATACGGCCTGCCGTCGTCGGGATCGATGCTCACCGCGGTGGTCGGCAGGAACTGCGCAAGGCCCTGGGCACCGGCGGGCGAAGTCGCCCCGCGCCGGAAACCGGACTCCTGCCTGCCCTGCGCGGCCAGCAGCGAGGGCGTGATCTGCGGACAGAGGGAACCCGCACGGCGGTACCAGATCTCCAGTTCTTGCGGCACCTTGCCCGCGGCCAGCGCGCCACCGACGGTGCCGAAACCCAGGCTGCAGCGGGGATCGCTGGAATAGGCGCGCGCACCGCCGACGTCCGGGGTCGGCGCGCCGTCCAGCCAGGGCAACGGGTCGATCTGTCGACCGCCGGTGAACCGGCCGCCCGGAACGATCTCGAAATGCAGATGGGGGCCGCTGGATTCACCCGCCGAGCCGACCGCGCCGATGTGCTGCCCCGCGGTCACCGTGTCGCCCGGCCGGACCAGCACGCCGGAGTCCCACATGTGGCCGTAGACCGCCGAGTACGAGCGGCCGTTGGTGTCCACCGAATCGACGACGATCCAGTTGCCGAATCCCGACGCCGGGCCGGCGGCGACGACACGGCCGTCGGAGACCGAGAAGATGGGCGTACCGTCCGGCGCGGCCAAGTCGACGCCCTTGTGCGCCCCGCCCCGCGCGCCGAAGGTGTCCGAGACGGTGAAGGTTCCGGTGGCCATCGGCAACGTGCGGCGCAGCGGGCCTACCCCCGCGGCGAGCGAGGGCGTGGCGGTCGCGGCCGGGTTGGTCTGTGTCGCGCCGGGGCCGGTGGTCGCGGCGGCGCGCCGATCGCCCGGCGCGTAACCGCCCAGCGGCGGAAGCGCCGACTGCGAACCGAGCACCGAGCCGCCCTCGCAGGCGTCGTCCACGGAGGGCATGACGATGACCAGCACGATGGTCATCAGGCCGAGCACCGCGCCCAGCGCCGTCCACAACGCCGTTTTGCCGCTCATCGCCGCACTCCGGCATCGTGCCGCGCGCAGCCCGGGTTCACGTCCGGCGCCGGGCTTCGTTGAGAGTGTCGGCCAACGTGCGGTTCATCTCGGCGGCGGCCGCCAATTGCTGTTGCAGCAGAGCCACTTTGCGCCGCAGCGCGGTCGCGTCCATCCGTTCCAGACCGGGGCCTTCGGCCGCGCGCACCCAGTTCCGCACCGAGTTGGTGTGCACACCGATCTGTTCGGCGACCACGCGGCAGGCCTCCGATTCACTGCGCAGCTTGCCGGTCAGGGCGATGACCTGTTCCACCGCCGCTTGGCGGACCTCCGGCGAAACGCGACGGTAGGACCGGTGCGGCATCATGCGGCACTCCCCGGTGAATCCGTTCCGCGCGAGGTCGACTCGGTGAACTCGCTGAAGCGCTGGTTCGTGTCGTGGATCCCGCTTTCCTTCTCCGACAGCGTGAATTCCATGTGGAACGGGATGCCGGGCCTGCGGTCCTCACCGATCTTCAGCAGGAATTTACCGGTGCCGGGCGGGGACGGCCGCTGCTGCCCCGGTTTGAGCGCCTCGCCGGTCAGCGCTTGCGGTGCGGACCATCCGGTCACCATCTCCTCCTCGGCCGATGTGAACGGAACCGTGCTGTCCAGCCGTTTGATCTCCTCGGCGGGAAGCGCACCGAAGATCTTGGCGCGCGCCCGCTCGAGGAAACCGAGCGCCTTCGCGATGGCGGCTTCCGAGCCGAGCGCTTGCAGGTCCTTGATGGTGTGGCTGATCATGATCAGCGCGGTGGCGATGCCACGCTGCAACCGGGTGAGCTCGTCGACGCGGTCGACCATGAAGTCGCCGAGGCCGAGCACCTGCCACAGCTCGTCCATCACCACCTGGAAATAGCGCTGCGGGCCGAGTTTCGCGTCGGCGAGCACATGCGCGGCCTCGACCGAGGCGAACCCGTCGGCCCAGCAGGCCAGCATGACGGCGGCCTTGAGCTTCTTGTCGCCGGTCGGGATGTGCGAGACGTCCATGCACACCGCGACCGCGCTGGTGTCGATCGGCACGGTGGTCTGGCCGTTGAAGACGGCGCCGAACGGCCCCTGGGTGAGCGCGCGCAGCGAGCGGCGCAGCCCCTTGATCGCTTCCATGTACTCCGCGAGGTCGTCGGCCCCCGCGTCCAGCATCAATTCCTCGCCGCCGCCGACGATCACCTCGAGCAGGTTCTCCATGATCGGCGGCTTGTCCGGCGTGTATCCGCTACCCGGCCGGTAGAGGATGCGCAGCGCGGTGGAGATCAGCGTTTCCTCGTAGTCGCGCACCCGGTCGCCGCGCACCAGTTCGACCAGGCCCGCGATCAGTGTCACCTGCCGGGCCCGCAGGTCCTGCAACACCTGCAGTTGCAGGGCCGGGAACTCTTCCAGCCGTGGAACGACCGCACCGAGAACGCCCGCCGCGAGCGGGTTGAGCTTGCCGTGCCCGTAACCCAGGTCGATCACCTGCCCACCGACCAGTTCGACCATCTTGCGGTAGTCCGGTTTCACGTCGGCGAGGATCAACGGGGTGATCCCTTGGGCGATGCCGCCGAGCACGATCCGGCGAACCAGCGAGGACTTGCCGAAACCGTTGAGGCCGAGCACGAACAGGCTGGGCGCGGTGATGAAACTACCGCGCATGAACCAGTTCATCGGGTCGAAGCACACCGGCGCCCCGGTGTGCAGATGCGAACCGAGGGGCGTGCCGATCAGCGGCGCGCCCGCGCCGACCGACCAGGGCCACAGGCCGGCGACCTGAGCGGTGGTGGCGCGGTACTCGACCGGGCGGCCGACCACGTTCATCCGGCCGCCGCCCGGGCCCGCGTAACCACGGTCGGTGAGTTGCGCTGTGCTGCGGTCGAAACCGTCCTCGATCGTCTGCTCCGCGCGCGCGGCGTAGTTGCGGCGGCGGATGTCGTCGGTGCGGACCCGGAACTGCGCGATCGCCGCCCGCAGGCCACTGCCCTCCCGGGCGATCATCTCCAGCTTGGCGCGGGTAGCGTCATCGAGCAGCGGCGGCCCGGACTGCTTGCGCCGATCCGCCTTCGCCTTCGCGCGGCGGGCCGCCTTGTCCGTGTTCGGTGCGCCCATGGCGCGGTCGGCGGTGTAGTCGACCTTCGCGGGCCGGGCCACGCGGCCGTTCCTGGCGCCGTTGCGATCCGGCCGCGCGGCGATGCGCTCGGTGACCGCGTCGCGGGACATGCGCGAGTTCCGCTCGCCGCGAGACCGTTCGGCGTGCGCCCGGTCGGCGCGCGCACCGTCGGGCCTGCCCGCGCCCGATCGCGCGCGCCGCTCGGCCGCCCGCCGGTCGGACGCGTCCACGCCCGACCGGTCCTCGCCGTTCACTCGCGCCGAATCCCGTGCGGGGCGCCGCCGCTCGGGCCGCTGTCCCCACTCGTCCCGGCCGGATTGCTCGAGCCGCCTGCGGCGCGCGTCCTCGTCCCGTTCCCGTACGGGTGGCTCGTAGTCCCGTGCCATGAATCGCTCACCCCGCCAGTGCCTTCGGAATAGTCGCGTGTTCCGGCAGGATCACTCCGCACCCGAGGGAGGCCGCGAAGGCCGCCGCCTGGTAGCGGTAGCACCGCCGAATCTTCAAGCGCGCCTGCGTCGACAGGTCGCGCGTGATGGCTTCGATGCGCGGCAGGTCACCGCGCAAGGGCTCGGTGATGGTCACCAGAGCCCCGAAGCGGGTCACACCGTGACCCCTGGCCTGCTCTTCGCGGGCCTGCTGAGTCGCGCCCACCCGCAACGTCGCCGCCGCGGACACGACCCCGCGTTCGCTCTGTTGGGCCACCAACGCGTTCTTGAAATCGTCGTCGACGATTTCGGCGGCGTCGGCGGCCGAGTGCGGACGGTACACGATCGCGATACGTTTGCGCGGGACTTCGGGATTCGGCGCGAGCAGCCGCTGCAGCACCCGCTCGTCGACCGCGCCCTCCGGCGCCGCGTCCATCTCCCAGGTGACCGAGCGGCCCCCGTCGTGCACCAGGTGATCCCACTTCTCGTCATGGGACACCGGGCCCGCGTCCGCCCAGTCCAGGCCGTGCCCCTCGGGTTCGCCCGCGGCCACTTCCAGGTCGGCCTGCGAAGCGGGGTCGTAACTGCGGCGGATGAAGGAGATCACCTCGTCGGCCGACATCGGCTGGGCGCGCACACCGGCTTCCGCGAGCGCGGCGCAGATGCCGGGCAGGCGACGGCCGATCTCGACGGCCTCCTCCGCCGGGTTCTTACGGCGCTCGGCGGTGGTGGCCTTGAACGTGATCGCCACCCGCGGCAGCAACTGCACCCGTTCCTGCGGCAGCTCGGTGGCCAGCTCGTACATCACCTGCTGGGCCAGCTCCGGCGCCTCCGGCCTGGTGATCGCGGAAACCTCGGTGAGCAAACGGTTTCCGGTCTCCGGCACGGTGTCGATGACCGGCACCACGGCGACGATGTCGCTGGTCTGGCCCACCGAGGCGAGGAAGGTGCCCCACGCCGAGACCCAGCGGTCGATCACCGGCTGGTCCACCGCCTCGTGGCCTTGCGGCCACGCGCGCAGCACCACCGTGTACTGGGCGAACTGCGGGAGGTGGATCATGCCGAAGCTGTAACCGCCCGCGTCGATGCCCTCGTACAACTTCGACGGCGCCAGCAGTCCGGGCAGGCGGGTGACGCCACCGGGGATCCGGGAGAAGCGGCCGCCGCGGTACACGTGCTCGCCACGACTGCGCGAGCGCATCCAGTTGAACATCATCAATCCCGTCTCGTAGCCCGAACGACCTCCGGTCCGCCACACCAGCGGGACCATCACGACGACACCGATGCCGCCGACGATCACACCCCACTGGAAGCCGCCGACCATCGCGGTGATCAGCGCCGTGATCACGACCGCGAAGCCGAGCACGGTTTCCTCCCAGCGCAGGCCGAAAAGGCCCGCGCTGCGCGGCTTCTGCCAGAGCCCGTACGAGCGCCGCTCGTAGGTGTCGGTGAGTGTCATCGCGGAATGGTGCTCCTCCCGAGGTCGGGTGAACGGTTCGTCCAGCGGTCGCCCGCGACGTCACCCATGGCTTGGTCGGCCCGGTTCAGCCCGCCGCTCGCGGCGCGCGCCGCGCCGATCCGGCCCGCCGTCCTGGCCGCT
>NZ_BAFZ01000072.1 GCF_000308575.1 Nocardia exalbida NBRC 100660
GCCGCGAGGCCGAAGATCTCCTCGGGCTCGGGCAGCCGTCCGGGACCGGTGTCGGCGCCGGTGAGCCGCCCCGCCGCGGGTTCCATGACGATCGCACCGTGGGCGCGCAGCGTCGCGACATTGGCGACGGTCGCCGGATGCTCCCACATCTCGGTGTGCATCGCGGGCGCGAACAAGATCGGACATCGGGCCGTCAGCAACGTGGCGGTGAGCAGGTCGTCGGCGCGGCCGGAGGCGGCGCGGGCCATGAGGTCGGCGGTGGCAGGGGCGATGACCACCAGGTCCGCCTCCTGGCCCAGCCGAACATGCGGGACCTCGGGCACGTCGGAGAACACACCGGTGTGCACCGGGTTCCCGGACAGTGCCTCGAAGGTCGCCTTACCGACGAACTCCAGCGCCGAGTGGGTGGGGATCACCCGGACGTCGTGTCCGGTCTCGGTGAACCGCCGGACCAGAGAGCACGCCTTGTAGGCGGCGATCCCTCCGGCTACGCCGACGACGATCCTTGTGGTCACTACGCCTCCGGCCTAGTCGTGGTCACGGGCGAACGCGGTTCGCCTCACTCGCCTTCGGAGTGCTCGAGCAGGTCGGAGTGGATCTCGCGCAGCGCGACCGACAGCGGCTTCTCCTGCAGACCCGGCTCGACCAGCGGGCCCACGTACTCGAGGATGCCGTCGCCGAGCTGGTTGTAGTAGTCGTTGATCTGCCGGGCCCGCTTGGCCGCGTAGATGACCAGGGCGTACTTGGACGACGTGCGCTCCAGCAACTCGTCGATCGGCGGGTTGGTCAGGCCGACCGGGGTGTCGTAGGCGGGCGCGGTCTTGGTGTCCGTACTGCTCACTAGGGGGACTCCTGGTGTTTGGGAGGTCACGAACTCGAATTTGTGCTAACGAACAACGATACCAACTGCTCACAGGCGCTGGTCACCTCGTCGTTCACGATAACGATGTCGAACTCGTCACAGGCGGCCAGCTCGATCCTGGCCGTTTCCAGGCGGCGCTCGATCACCTCGGGCGACTCGGTGCCGCGCGAGGTCAGCCGCGCCACCAGTTCGTCCCAGCTCGGCGGGGCCAGGAAGACCAGGATCGCTTCCGGGATGGCCCGGCGCACCGACCGCGCGCCCTCGAGATCCACTTCGACCAGGACCGGAAGACCCTCCGCCAGAGCGGCGCGCACCGGCCCGGCGGGGGTGCCCGACCGCTGCAACCCGCCGTGGATGTCAGCCCACTCGAGCAGCTCGTCCGCCTCGATCATCGCGTCGAACTCCGCACGGGAGACGAAGCGGTAGTCGAGGCCGTCGACCTCCCCGGGCCGCGGGGCCCGGGTCGTTGCCGACACGCTGAAGACCAGGTGGGGCAGTCGTTCGCGGACACAGCGGACCACGGTGGACTTGCCCACGGCCGAGGGGCCGACCAGTACTACCAGTCGACCCTTCCGCGTGTGTTCGATCACCCTAGTCGTCAGGCGTCGAAGTCGAACCGGGCGAGCAGCGCCTTGCGCTGCCGGTCGCCGAGTCCGCGCAGCCGCCGGGTGGGGGCGATCTCCAGCTCGCTCATGATTTCCGCCGCCTTGACCTTGCCCACCTTCGGCAGGGCCTCCAGCAGCGCCGACACCTTCATCTTGCCGAGGATCTCATCGGTCTCGGCATCGGTGAGGACCTGCTTCAGGTTGGTGCCGCCACGCTTCAAGCGCTCCTTGAGCTCCGCCCGAGCGCGGCGAGCGGCAGCCGCCTTCTCCAAAGCAGCGGCGCGCTGCTCGTCAGTCAGCTGGGGAAGGGCCACGGTTCCTCCGTCTCATCGTTCATTGCATCAACTCCTGCCGGTAACCCAGCAGTCTCAGCGACCGTACCCACGACGTCCGCTGATTGCGAACCCACCCCCCAGGTCAGCGCATGATTCCGGATAGCGGCGACACCAGGGGGGTGCGTCGCCCGACCCGCCCGCGCCACCACGCGGAGCGCGCTGCGGGATTCGCGAAACACGCCGCCAGCAGGGCGTTTTCGGCAAACCGAGTGGTTTGCGGGAGGGTTGCGGTAGCGCAGCGCATCGTTCCAGCAACCCCTCACGCGCCCTACCAGGAACTTTCTCGAAATTTTCCGCGTGTCGCGAGTTCTACCCGCGTGTCGGGCGTCACATCCGAGACATTCGGCCCGCTCGGCGCGGCATCCGGTGCCGGTTCGCGGCCCTGTACGCCGGTCCAGCGGGCAGGTGCCCAGCCGAGCACCGATGAGCGCCGAAATCGGCGCAGGAGAGCGCACAGGCACCGGTAAGGCCGCGTGTGTGAGTACAGCTGCACGCGCATGCGCCCCGGAAAGACCGAAGGCCGGCGCGGGTGCGCCGGCCTTCGCGGTCAATTCTGCAGAAACGCGAACGTGTCCTGGAGCTCGTGCACCCTGGCACGCAGTGCCGGGACGTCGGGGCCCGCTCGCAGCAGCTCGCGCGAGACGTTCGGGAGGACGGCCCCGAGCATCGGCTCGGGGACCAGCTCGCGGATCGTGTCCGGGCCGCCGCCCTGCGCGCCCACCCCGGGCATCAGGATCGGACCGTTGAGCGCGGACAGGTCCGGCGCCTCGCGCAGCGTGGCGCCGACCACCACGCCCACCGAACCGAACTCGCTGCCCGCGTTGCGGGCCGCGGCTTCGTCGACCATCGTCTGCGCGACCGCGCGGCCGTCCGCCCCGACCGCCCGCTGCACCTGCACTCCCTCGGGATTCGACGTCGCCGCGAGCACGAAGACGCCGCGGCCGTTGGCCTCGGCGAGGGTCAGCGCGGGCGCCAGCGAACCGAATCCGAGGAACGGCGAGACCGTCACCGCGTCGGACGCGAGCGGACCGTCGGCCAGCCAGGTCCGCGCATAGGCGTCCATGGTGGACCCGATGTCGCCGCGCTTGGCGTCGGCGAGCACCAACGTGCCCGAGGCGCGCAACACCTCGATGGCGCGCTCCAGCACGGCGATGCCGCCGGAGCCGTAGGCCTCGAAGAACGCGACCTGCGGCTTGACCAGCGCGACCAGACCGTCGAAGGCCTCGACGCAGATCTCGGCGAAGCGCTCGAGGCCCTCGACGTCCTCGGGGAGGTCCCAGGACCGCAGCAGTTGCGGGTGCGGGTCGATCCCGACGCAGACGGGCCCGAAGTCCCGCATCGCATGCCGCAAGCGCTCGCCGAAGGTCTTCATCTCGCCCGCTCCGTCCGGTCGCGGCTCACCCACGCAGCACCGAGTGCAGTTCCTGCAGGGACCGCACACCGATGCCGCCGTTGATGCTGGCCTCGATGCCCTGCACCGCGGCTGCCGCACCCTGCACGGTGGTGATGCACGGGATGTTCACCCCGACCGCCGCGCTGCGGATCTCGTAGCCGTCCACGCGGGGCCCGGAGTTGCCGTAGGGCGTGTTGAACACCATGTCGACCTCACCGTCGCGGATCTGCTCCACGATCGTGGGCTGGTCGTCCGGACCCACCTCGGAGTGCTTGCGCACCTGCTCGCACGGAATTCCGTTGCGGCGCAGCATCTCCGCCGTGCCCTCGGTGGCGAGGATGCGGAAACCGAGATCGTGCAGGCGCTTCACCGGGAAGACCATCGCACGCTTGTCCCGGTTGGCGATCGAGACGAACACGGTGCCCTCGGTGGGCAGCGATCCGTAGGCGGCGGTCTGGCTCTTGGCGAAGGCGGTGCCGAAATCGGCGTCGATGCCCATCACCTCGCCGGTGGATTTCATCTCCGGCGACAGCAGCGAATCCACGCCGCTGCCGTCGGCGCGCCGGAAGCGGTGGAACGGCAGCACGGCCTCCTTGACCGCGACCGGAGCGTCCAGCGCGACATGCCCGCCGTCGCCCTCGCTCGGCAGCATGCCCTCCTTGCGGAGTTCGGCGATGGTGGCGCCGAGCATGATCCGTGCGGCGGCCTTGGCCAGCGGCACCGCGGTCGCCTTGGACACGAACGGGACGGTCCGGCTCGCCCGCGGGTTGGCCTCCAGGACGTAGAGCACGTCGTCCTTGAGCGCGTACTGCACGTTGAGCAGGCCGCGGACGCCGATGCCCTTGGCCAGCGCGATCGTGGAGCGGCGCACCGCCTCGATGTCGCTGCGGCCCAGCGTGATCGGGGGCAGCGCGCAGGCCGAGTCGCCGGAGTGGATGCCCGCCTCCTCGATGTGCTCCATCACGCCGCCGAGGTAGACCTCCTCGCCGTCGCACAGCGCGTCGACGTCGATCTCGATCGCGTCCTCCAGGAAGCGGTCGACCAGCACCGGGTGCTCCGGGCTGAGCGCGGTCGCGCGAGAGATGTAGCCCTCCAGGGACTTCTCGTCGTACACGATCTCCATGCCGCGGCCGCCGAGCACGTAGGACGGGCGCACCAGCACCGGGTATCCGATCTCCGCGGCGATCTTGCTGGCCTGCGCGAACGTGGTGGCGGTTCCGTACTTCGGCGCGGGCAGCCCGGCCGCGACCAGCACGTCGCCGAACTCGCCGCGGTCCTCGGCCAGGTCGATGGCGGCCGCGCTGGTGCCGACCACCGGCACGCCCGCCTCGGTGAGGCGCTGCGCCAGTCCGAGCGGCGTCTGCCCGCCCAGCTGCACGATGACGCCCGCGACGGTGCCCGACTCGCACTCGGCGTGGTAGATCTCGAGCACGTCCTCGAAGGTCAGCGGCTCGAAGTAGAGACGATCGGCGGTGTCGTAGTCGGTGGAGACGGTCTCCGGGTTGCAGTTGACCATCACCGTCTCGTATCCGGCCTGCGACAGCGTCTGCGCCGCGTGCACGCACGAGTAGTCGAACTCGATGCCCTGGCCGATCCGGTTCGGTCCGGAACCGAGGATGATCACCTTCTCGCGCTCGGGCTGCGGCGCCACCTCGGATTCGGCGGCGGGATCGAGTTCGTAGGCCGAGTAGTGGTACGGCGTCTTGGCCTCGAACTCGGCGGCGCAGGTGTCGACGGTCTTGAAGACCGGGCGGACACCGAGCCGGTGCCGCAGGGCGCGCACGCCGGTCTCCCCCGCCAGCTCGGGCCGCAGCGCGGCCAGCTGACGATCGGACAGGCCGTAGTGCTTGGCCCGGCGCAGCAGCGGCTCGTCCAGCACGGGCGCGTCGAGGATCTCCCGGCGCAGCTCGACCAAGCCCGCCACTTCCGCGACGAACCACGGGTCGATGCCCGAGGCGGCGGCGACGTCCTCGATGCTCGCGCCCAGTCGCAGCGCCCGCTCGACCTGGTAGATGCGCCCCTCGGTGGGCGTGCGCAGATCCTCCAGGATCGCTTCGACGTCGGTCCACGCGCCGTCGTCCTGGGTCCAGAAGCCCGCGGCCTTGGTCTCCAGTGAACGCAGCACCTTGCCCAGCGATTCGGCGAAGTTGCGGCCCAGCGACATCGCCTCGCCGACGGACTTCATCGTGGTGGTCAGCGTGCCGTCCGCGCCGGGGAACTTCTCGAACGCGAACCGCGGCGCCTTGACGACCACATAGTCGAGGGTCGGCTCGAAACAGGCCGGCGTCTCTTTGGTGATGTCGTTGACGATCTCGTCGAGCGTGTACCCGATGGCCAGCTTGGCGGCGATCTTCGCGATCGGGAAGCCCGTCGCCTTCGACGCCAGCGCGGACGAGCGCGAGACGCGGGGGTTCATCTCGATGACGATCAGGCGGCCGTCGCTCGGGTTCACCGCGAACTGGATGTTGCAGCCGCCGGTGTCCACGCCGACCTCGCGCAGGATCGCGATGCCGAGATCACGCAGCTTCTGGTACTCGCGGTCGGTGAGCGTCATCGCGGGGGCGACGGTCATCGAGTCGCCGGTGTGCACGCCCATCGGGTCGACGTTCTCGATCGAGCAGACCACCACGACGTTGTCGCGGCCGTCGCGCATCAGCTCGAGCTCGTATTCCTTCCAGCCGAGAATGGACTCCTCGATGAGGACGTTCGCGGTGGGCGAGGCGGCCAGGCCGCCGCCCGCGATGCGATCGAGGTCCGCCTCGTTGTAGGCCATGCCCGACCCGAGGCCGCCCATGGTGAACGACGGGCGCACCACCACCGGGTAGCCGAGCTCGGCCACCGTCTCGCGGGCCTCGTCCATGGTGAAGCAGACCCGCGAGCGGGCGCTCTCGCCGCCCACCTTCGCCACGATGTCCTTGAACTTCTGCCGGTCCTCACCGCGCTGGATGGCGTCGAAGTCGGCGCCGATCAGCTCCACGCCGTACTTCTGCAGCACCCCGCGCTCGTGCAGTGCGACCGCGGTGTTCAGCGCGGTCTGGCCGCCCAGGGTGGCCAGGATGGCGTCGGGGCGCTCCTTCTCGATGACCTTTTCCACGAACTCCGGCGTGATCGGCTCCACGTAGGTGGCGTCGGCGAACTCCGGGTCGGTCATGATCGTCGCCGGGTTCGAGTTGACCAGCGACACCCGCAGGCCCTCGGCCCGCAGCACCCGGCACGCTTGCGTGCCGGAGTAGTCGAATTCGCACGCCTGGCCGATGACGATCGGGCCAGAACCGATCACCAGGATGTGCTCGAGATCCTCGCGGCGAGGCATCAGGCTCCTTCCATGAGACCGGCGAAACGGTCGAACAGATATGCGGCGTCGTGGGGTCCGGCAGCGGCCTCCGGGTGGTACTGCACGGAGAAGGCGCGGCCGTCGACCAGCCGGACGCCTTCGACCGTGCCGTCGTTGGCGCAGACGTGACTCACCTCGGCCGTGCCGAAGGGGGTGTCGAACCGCTCGCCCCGCTCACCCTCCAGCGCGAACCCGTGGTTCTGCGCCGTGATCGAGATCCTGCCGGTCTCGTGCTCCACCACCGGGATGTTGATGCCGCGGTGACCGAACTTCATCTTGTACGTGCCCCGGCCGAGCGCGCGGCCGAGGATCTGGTTGCCGAAGCAGATGCCGAACAGCGGCAGGCCCGCACCCAGCACGCCGCGGGTCAGCTCGACCGCGGTGTCGGCGGTGGCCGGGTCGCCCGGACCGTTGGACAGGAAGACCCCGTCCGGCTTCAATTCGAGGATCTGATCCAGCGTGGTGGACGAGGACACCACGTGCACCCGCATGCCGCGCTGCGCGAACATGCGCGGGGTATTGGTCTTGATCCCGAGGTCGACCGCCACGACCGTGCGACGGTGCTCGCCGTCGGGCTCGATCGTGTAGAGCGCGTCGGTGGTCACCTCGCCCGCGAGGTCGGCGCCCAGCATGGACGGCTGCCCGGTCACCCGGGCCACCAGCTCGTCGGGGGCGGCGAGCGCGTCACCGGAGAAGATGCCCGCCTTCATCGAACCGCGGGTGCGCAGGTGCCGCACCAGCGCGCGGGTGTCGATGCCCGCGATGCCGACGATCCGCTGCCGCTCCAGTTCGTCCGGCAGCGTCGTGGTGGCGCGCCAGTTGGACGCGCGCCGCGCGGGGTCGCGCACCGCGTACCCGGCGACCCAGATCTTGGTGGACTCGTCGTCCTCGTCGTTCCAGCCGGTGTTGCCGATCTGCGGCGCGGTGGCCACCACGATCTGCCGGTGGTAGGACGGGTCGGTGAGGGTCTCCTGGTACCCGGTCATCGCGGTGCAGAACACCGCCTCACCGAGCGTCTGGCCCACGGCGCCGTAGGCCCGGCCGCGAAACACCCGGCCGTCCTCCAGCACGAATGCCGCTTCTCCTGTCATCCCTCGTCATCTCCCGTCATCGTCCCGCTCTGATCCGCCGCAGGAAGCCGGCGCCAAGCCGGGTAGACCGACTTGTCGTCGCCGCGGAAACCCGTATCGATCTCGGTTCCGGTCGGCAGCTTCCAGCGAATGACCAGCACACCATCTTCCGTCATCACTTTGCCCGCGTGGCCGCGTTCGGTGCGCACCGCCGTGATGGATTCCTGCGGAATCCAGATCACCGTCGCGCCGTCGCGCTCGAGCAGAATCCCCCGTTCGAACCGCGTGAGTTCCGCGGTGGCCCGGAAACCCAGGTCGCCCACCGTGATCCGGTCCTGCCAGCTGGGCGCGATCGTGCTGCCCAGGTACAGGCCGGTGGTCGGCTCCAGCACCTGCGCGCCGAGCTCGGCGGGCACGGCGGGCAGCTCGCCGATGCGCTCCGCCTGACGTGCCGCGCGGTTGCGCCATCCCCGGTACATCAGCCAGAGGCAGACCGCGAACAGGATCAGCAGCCCGGCAACCCAGAGTGTTCTCTCCATTTACGAACCTCCTCGAAGGGCTGCGCCCAGCGCCTTGCCGTCGCGGGCGGTGACCCGGCCGCGCAGCAGCGTCGCCGTCACCCGCGCCGGGAAGCTCATCGCCTCGAACGGCGTGTTGTTCGAGATGCTGGCCAGTTCCTTCCCGCGCACCGTCCAGCTCGCCTTCGGGTCGACCAGCGTCAAGTTCGCCGGCTCACCGACCTCGAGCGGCCTGCCGTGCTCGTCCAGACCCACGATCGCGGCCGGGCGCTCGCTCATCACGCGGGCGACGCCGCGCCAGTCCAGCAGCCCCGGCTCGACCATGGTCTGCACGATGATCGACAGCGCCGTCTCCAGTCCCAGCATGCCGGGCCGGGCAGCGGCGAACTCGCAGCACTTGTCCTGCTCGGCGTGCGGAGCATGGTCGGTGGCGACGCAGTCGATGATGCCCTCGGCCAGCGCCCGCCGCAGCGCGGCGGCGTCGGACGCCTCGCGCAGCGGCGGGTTGACCTTGTTGACCGCGTCGTAGGTCTCCAGCCGGGAGTCGTCCAGCAGCAGGTGGTGCGGGGTGACCTCGGCGGTGATGGAGATGCCCTGGGACTTCGCCCACCGCACCAGTTCCACGGTGCCGGCGGTGGACGCGTGGCAGATGTGCACCCGGGCGCCGGCGTCGCGTGCCAGCAGGGCGTCGCGCGCGACGATGGACTCCTCCGCAGCGCGCGGCCAGCCCGCCAGCCCCAGCCGGGCCGCGGTCGGTCCCTCGTGCGCGATGGCGCCCTGGGTCAGCCTCGGCTCCTCCGCGTGCTGGGCGATCAGCACCCCGAGCGAATTCGCGTACTCCAGGGCGCGGCGCATGATCAGCGGGTCGTGGACACAATGGCCGTCGTCGGAGAACATGCGCACCGCGCCGACGCCCGCGGCCATCGTCCCCATCTCGGCGAGCTGCTTGCCCTCCAAGCCGACGGTGACCGCGCCGACCGGATACACGTCGACCAGGCCCACCTCCCGGCCGCGCCGCCATACGTGGTCGGTCACGACCACCGAGTCGGCGACCGGAGCGGTATTGGCCATCGCGAACACCGCGGTGTAGCCGCCGAGCGCGGCGGCGGCGGATCCGGATTCGATGGTCTCCGTGTCCTCACGGCCCGGCTCGCGCAGATGGGTGTGCAGGTCGACGAAGCCGGGCAGCAGAACCTGCCCCCGCGCGTCGACGATCTCGGCGTCGACCGCGTCCAGATCGGTGCCGATCCGGCGGATCTCCCCATCGGCGACGAGCACGTCGACCGGTTCGCCTTCGCCGTACAGCCGCGCACCCTTGATCAAGACGGCGGTGCCGTTGTTTCCGCTCATGCCACTACCTCCTGTGTCCCGACGAGCAGGCGGAACAAGACCGCCATCCGCAGGTGCACGCCGTTGGTGACCTGTTGCAGCACCGCGGCTTTCGGCGAGTCCGCGACCGAGGACGCGATCTCCATGCCGCGCAGCATCGGTCCGGGGTGCAGCACGACGGCGTGGTCCTCCAGCAGGGCCAGCCTGCGTTCGGACAACCCGTAGGTGATCGAGTACTCGCGCGCCGACGGGAAGAACCCGCCGTTCATCCGCTCGGCCTGCACGCGCAACATCAGCACCGCGTCGGCGCCGATCAGTTCGGCGTCCAAATGGTGCGAGACGCGGGCGGGCCAGCTCTCCACGCCGACCGGAAGCAGCGTGCGCGGGGCGACCAGCACGACCTCCGCGCCGAGCGTGGCCAGCAGGAAGACGTTGGACCGCGCGACCCGGCTGTGCAGGATGTCGCCGACGATGACGACCCGCTTGCCCTCGATGTCGCCCAGCCGCTGCCGCAGCGTCAACGCGTCCAGCAGGGCCTGGGTCGGATGCTCGTGTGTTCCGTCACCCGCGTTGACGACCGCCGGGCCGGAGGCGCGTCCTGCCGAGACGGCCCACTCGTCCATCCAGCGGGCGATCTGGTGCGCGGCGCCGGACGCCGGGTGTCGCACGATCAACGCGTCGGCGCCGGCGGCGTGCAAGGTCAGCGCGGTGTCGCGCAGAGACTCACCCTTGGCGACCGAGGAACTGCTCGCGCTGACGTTGATCACGTCCGCGCTCATCCACTTGCCCGCCACCTCGAACGAGACCCGGGTCCGGGTGGAGTTCTCGAAGAAGACCGTCATCACGGTGCGCCCGCGCAGCGTGGGCAGTTTGTGCACCTCGCGGCCGAGCAGGGCCTGTTCGAACCGCTCGGCCTCGTCGAGCAGTTCGGTCGCGGCTGCGCGATCCAGCGCGGCGACCGACAGCAGATGCCTCACGCGCATGCCTCCTGCCGCGAGCCGGCGTGTGGCAGTTCCATCACGCCTCCTCCTGGTGCAGGTAGACGCCGTCGCGGCCGTCGTGCTCGGACAGCAGGACCGAGATGTCCTCGGACCGGCTGGTCGGTACGTTCTTGCCCACGTAATCGGCGCGGATCGGCAATTCCCGGTGACCGCGGTCGATCAGCACCGCCAGCTGCACCGCGCGCGGACGGCCCAGGTCGCGCAGGCCGTCGAGCGCGGAGCGGACGGTGCGACCGGAGAACAGGACGTCGTCGACCAGAACCACCAGCGCGTCCTCGATGCCGCCTTCCGGAACGGAGGTGCGTTCCAGCGGCCGGTGCGGACGGCTGCGCAGATCGTCGCGGTAGAGGGTGATGTCGAGCGAGCCCAGGGCCGGGCGGACGCCGGAGAATTCCTCGATCTTCTCGGTGAGCCGCGCCGCCAGGGTGGTTCCCCGGGTGGGGATGCCGATCAGCACCAGCCGCGGCGCGTCCGGCTCACCCGCGTCCAGCGCGGTCTTCTCGATGATCTGATGCGCGATGCGCGCGACGGTCCGCCCGACATCCGAAGCCGACAACAGCTCTCGCCCCGCCGCCACCCACTCCGGGGTATGTCGCTGCGATGTCTCCGCAGCGCCGGACTTGGCGGCCCGCTCTTCGGGCACGGCCATGCCGACCTCCTTCCCCGCCTCACCGGACGGTCCGTTAAAGGATGTCTTACGGCAAGCAGCGTATCAGCGCCGTCAGCCCCGCTTTCACCAGGCATATCACGCTGTGAGCGGGGCCACTGACCGCCGCAGCGGACGCGGTCGCGCGCTGGTGGCGGACCGCGAGAATCAATCCGAGATCCCCGCTGCCCAGAGCCGCCGGGCGACCGAGCAGCGCCACCGGATCGCCCCAGGCCCGGAGAGTGTTCCGCCATCCGGGCGCGGCGGCCTATGGGCCAGATCCGCACCACGACACTCGGCAACCATGGCTGAAAACCGCTAGCACATATGTTCGATAAGCAGTACGCTCGGCCGCATGTCCACACCGCTGCAGAGATCGCTGCTCGACGGATTCGGCGACACCGAATTCGCGCCGCTGCGTGATACGCGCCGTACCGTGCTCGACCACGGGGCCTGGGTGGACCTGCTGCCCGGATGGCTCTCGGGCGCGGACGCGCTGTTCGACCGGCTCGTCGACCGCGTGCCGTGGCGAGCCGAGCGCAGGCCGATGTACGACCGCGTGGTCGACGTGCCCCGGCTACTGCGGTTCTATTCCGAGCACGAACCGCTGCCGGACCCGGCATTGGCCGACGCCCGCACGGCATTGAGCGAGCACTACCGGCACGAACTCGGCGAGCCGTTCCGCACCGCGGGCCTGTGCTACTACCGGAACGGGCGCGACAGCGTCGCCTGGCACGGCGACGACATCGGCCGAGGGGCCACACACGACACCATGGTCGCGATCGTGTCGATCGGGGCGCCGCGGGCGCTGCTGCTGCGGCCGCGCGGCGGCGGCGCGAGCATCAAATACGCTGTCGGCCACGGCGATCTACTCGTGATGGGCGGCTCATGCCAGCGCACCTGGGAGCACGCGGTGCCGAAGACACGCAAACCCACCGGTCCGCGGATCAGCATTCAGTACCGCCCACGCGGCGTCCGTTGAGCGGGCCCCGGGCGCTCCGCCGCCCGTCACGTGTCGCTGTGTCCGGTTAGCCTGGCAACATGAGCAATCCAGGGGCGGGGGTCTTGGCCGTGATGCCGCTGCACACGATCAGCGAGGTCTACGGCGAAGCCGGGCTGCGGGAACGACTACTGCTGGAAATCGCCGAACTTCCGGACACGCAGCGCCTGGCCGCGGCGCTCGATCTCGCGGCCGACCTGCACCGTGACGACCGGTACGGCCGCGAGCCGTACCTCAGTCACCTACTGCGCGTGACGATTCGGATCATCAGCCACTACGAGGTCCGGGATCCCGATGTGGTCGCGGCGGGGCTGTTGCACGACTCGGTCGAGGACCACGCCGCCGAACTGGCCGCCGATCGCCCCGGCCCGGCCGTCGACGCCGCGCTGGACGCACTCACCGAGCGGTTCGGTGCGCGAGTGGCCGATCTCGTCGCCGCGGTGACCAATCCCGAACCGGATCCGGCGCGCGACCGGCAGGCGCAGTACCGCGAACACGTCGCGGCCAACCTGGACCGGGACCCGTGGGCCCGCGTCATCAAACTCTCCGATTTCACCGACAACGGCGTCGGCATCCTCTACGCCACCGGTCCCGCGATGACGAAACTCGCCGCCAAATACCGCCCGCTCACCGACGTCTATCGCGACCTGGTCACCCGCCCGGACACACCGCTGGCCGACCACGTCCGGCAGCACATCCTCGACCAACTCGACCGCGCGGACGAACGCTTCGAGGCCATCCTGTCGCGGGACTGATCGCCGCGCCGGCCCCGGACCGGAATGCCTTGCGGCACAACGGGATCTAACACCGAGCATCACGAGAACAGCCTTTGCGACCTGAACCCGTACCGATCCGGCACGCACGAACTCTTGTCGTCGCGCCGACGCGGTCCCCGGCCGCCGCCCCGAGCGCACAGGACGATCACGCGCGGAGCGTTGAGCGGTCAGGGCGTGCGCAGCACCGACTCGACCAACTCCCGCACCGCCGCCAGCAACCGATCGGTCTCACCGGCCCGGACCATGGCAGGCACCAACTCGGCGCTCAACGCGCCGAGCAGCAGCCGCCCGACCACTTCCGCGTCCAGGTCCGGACGCGCTTCGCGCAGCAACGTGGTGATGTGGTTGTCCCAGAACGCGTGGAACTCGGCGGTCCGCGGATGCGGCGGCTCGGTGCGATAGGCGACCATCAGCTCGGAATTGTCGATCACCAGCCGCGCCATCGCGTCGAAGTAGGCGATCAAGCGGGCCTCGGCGGGCGCACCGGGACCCAGCGGCGGTGGGCCGTTGGTGATCGCGTCCATGAGCGTGAGCGCGCTCTCGGCGACCATCTCGTGCAAGAGCCCGGCGCGGTTGCCGAAGCGATGGAAGATGGTGCCCTTGCCCACTCCGGCGGCCGCCGCGACACGCTCCATGGTGATCGCCTCGGCACCGTGCTCCGCGAGCAGCGCGCTGGTGGCCTCCAGAATCGCCCGTCGATTACGCGCCGCGTCCGCCCGTTCTCTGGGCCGTCCGTCGCCCATCGCACCCGCCTTCTAGACAAGTTGACCGGCGGTCCATATGATTCGGTAATCAATTGGACCGCCAGTCAATTTATGGAGTTCGTGATGCAGGCAATCGTAATGACGGCAGTGGGAGACCCCGACGTGCTGGTGGCCGAGGAGGTCCCTGCGCCGCGACCGGCCGAGGACGAGGTGGTGATCCGAGCCGAGGCCATACCGGTGCTGTTCCCGGAGACAAAGCTGCGCTCCGGCGAGTTCCCGCTCGCCGCGCCACCGCCGCTGATCTTCGGTTTCCAGGCCGCGGGAATCGTTACGGAGGTCGGAGCGCAAGTCGATTCCGCGCTGCTCGGACGGCGAGTCGTAGTGGCGACCAGAGGTTTCGGTGCCTACGCCGAATTCGTGGCCGCGCCCGCTGATTCGGTGGCGCCCATCCCGGACGGCCTGTCCTTCGTCGACGCCGCCGCGGTGCTGATGAACGGATCGGTGGCGATTCCACTGCTGGAGACCGCCGCGCTGACCGGCGTCGAAACCGTCCTGATCGAGGCGGCCGCCACGGGCGTCGGCAGCGCCCTGACCCAACTGGCCGGAGAATTCGGGGCGGCTCGCGTCATCGGCACCGCGGGCAGTCCCGAGAAAGCGGCCCGGGCGCGCGAGCTGGGCGCCGACGAAGTGATCGACCACAACGATCCCGCGTGGACCACCCGGCTACGTCAAATGCTCGGCGGCGCAACGGTGGACGTGGTGTTCGATTCGATCGGCGGTGTGAGCGCTTCCGGCCTCCTCGATCTCATGACTCCGCTGCGCGGACGGATGCTGGGCTACGGCTGGCTGTCCGGCGCACCCGCGCAGGTGTCGGCGACCGACCTGATCATGCGCGGGTTGACCTTCACCGGCTGCGCGGGGCCGGACTGGCTGAACCGAGTCGCGCAGGCACGCGGAGCAGTGCTGGCCCGCGCGGCGGCGGGTGGGCTCGATCCGCTGGTCGAGACGGTCCTGCCGCTCGGCCGGGCCAGTCACGCGCACCGGCTGCTGGAGAACCGGGCTGCGCTGGGCAAAATCGTGCTGCGACCGGAAGCCGCCACGTCCTGAGAGCGGTGTGAAGCCTGCGTCGCCGTGGCTAGGGTGGGTTCCGTGCGGACTTCTCTGGAATCCCATGTCGGCGCCGCCAACGCCCTCACGGCACGCTGGTGCGCGGCGGCGGGCGAACGAGACTTCGTGGTGTCCGGCGCGGGCGTCTGGCCGCTGCTGGCCTTGCTCGCCTCCGCGGCGGACGGTCCGGCACGGGAAGAACTGTCGACGGCGATCGGCGTACCCGCGGCGAACGCCCGGGAAGAAGCGCTCCGGTTGCTGCACGACCTCCAGCGCGCGGACGCGGTGTCGGCGGCACTGGGCGTGTGGGTGCGCCATGATCTTCCGCTGCACGAAGCCTGGTCGCGACCGCTGCCCGAGGGAGTTCTCGCCCGGCTGGCCGGCCAGTCCGAACTCGACAGCTGGGCGGCCCGGCATACCGACGGGCTCATCGAGCGGTTCCCCCTCTCGGTCGATCCCGGCACGCTGCTGGTGCTCGCCACCGCGCTGGTCGCGAAGACCCGGTGGCAGGTGCCCTTCGAGGTCGCGACGCTGACCCCGAAAGACGGTCCGTGGCAGGGTCATCGCGGCCCCGGGTTGTCCCGCGCGAGCACAGACCTGGCGAACGCCGCGATCCTGGACGCGCCGGAGCCGGTCACGCGCGTCGTCGTCGAAGGTGTGGCCGACCTCGACGTCCACCTGCTGCTCGGCACGGGCCGATCCGGGACCGTGCTCGGAACCGGCCTGGCGGCGCTGGCCGGCGCCGTGCCGGTCCGCTCCGACCTGCCGGTCGGCACCGAGGGGCCGGGCCTCGCCGTGCGCACCGAGCAGGTGCTGACCCGCACCGGTCAACTGCGAATCCGGCTGCCACCCTTCGAGGTCCGATCCACCCATGACCTGCTCGCCGGGTCCGGCTTGTTCGGCCTGACCGCCGCGACCGACTGCACCCAGGGCCATTTCCCGGCGATCTCGCCGTTCCCCCTCTGCGTCGGTCGAGGAGCGCAGGAGGTCCTCGCCCGGTTCAGCCATGAAGGCTTCGAGGCCGCCGCCGTGACGTCCTTCGCGTTACGCGCGGCAGCGGCGGCGCTGCGGCACCACCACGCACCCGTCGTCTCGGTGATCTTCGACCGCCCCTTCGGCTTCCTCGCCGTACACCGCCCGACCGGTCTCGTGGCCGTCGCGGGCTGGATCGCGACCCCGCCCGCGTCATCCCCCGACGTTCCGGCCTGAGCACCCGCCCGCACCGCTACCGCCGGGCGAAGTGCGGAGCGTGCTCCGGCAAGACGCCGCGAGCGAGCAAGTACGGTGGCACGCTGCGTATCACGGGGACGCGGCGCAGGATCCGGACCGGCAGCGGTGCGCGGGAAGCGCTCGCGATGTCGATTCGCCCGTCCAGGGCCGGAGCGATCGCGATGGCGTGCAGGAGCCGCTGCATGCCCTGCGTCACGACGGTCGGGAATCTGCGCCGTCGCTGCACCTTCGCCAGATCCCTGATCCGCAGCGCGCCCGAGAGCAGCGGCGGGGCGAGGATTCTCGCCGCGGCGACGGCGTCCTGAACAGCCAGGTTGATGCCGACGCCACCGGCGGGTGACATGGCGTGGGCGGCGTCGCCGAGGCAGAGCAGGCCGTGGGTGTACCACTGGGTCAGCCGGTCGAGTTTCACTTCCAGCAGCTTGACCTCGTCCCAGCCGGACAAGGCGTCGACCCGGTCGTGAAGCCAGGGCGCGGCCTCGGCCAGGGCGCGCATGATGTCCTGAACCGGTCCGCGGCGGGCGGATTCGTCCGCGCCCTTGGCGATCAACGTCGCGCACTGCCAGTAGTCGCCGCGGTCGAGCAGAACCGCCACCCGCCGGGCGCTGACGATCGGCAGCGCGCCCGCGGGGTCGATCTCGGTGCGCGGCAGGCGGAACCACCAGACGTCCATCGGCGTCGACCAGGTGTGTGCCGACAACCCCGCGGCCGACCGCAGCAGCGATCCGCGGCCGTCGCAGGCCACGGTGAGGTCGGCTTCGATCGAGCCGGTCGCGCCGTCGGCGGTGCGGTAGACGACGCCACCGACCCGTCCGTCGATCCAGACCAGGTCGGTGGCCTCGGTATTCATCCGCAGGCGGAAGGTGGGCTCGGCCGCCGCGGCACGCGCGAGCAGATCCAGCAGATCCCATTGCGGCACCATGGCGACGTATTTGTGCTTGCCCGGCAGGTTCTTCAGCGTCGCGAGGGTCTGCAGGCCGCCCGCGATCGGCAACTGCACCTGATCCACCTTGCGCGCGGGAAGTTTCGCGAATTCGGCGCCGAGACCCAGTTCGTCGATCAGATCGAGGGTGGTGGGATGCACGGTGTCGCCGCGGAAGTCACGGAGGAAATCCGTGTGCTTCTCCAGCACCGTGACCTCGACACCGGCCCTGGCCAGCAGCAGCCCGAGGAACATTCCGGCCGGTCCCCCGCCGACCACCAGGCATGTCGTGCGTTCCATCGACTGTGCCTCCTCGGTCGCCGCATCCCGCAAGGTCTCGCCTGTCGCGCAAATCCTAGTGCGGTGGGAGCGGCACCGGATCCGGATCGGCTGCGGCCGACCGGATCCGCGGCCGCTCAGCCGATGTCCCTGCGCAAGACGAAGAAGTACGGTTCGGCCATACCGCGCAAATCCATCACGCCGAGCAGGGTGTGCTCGTCGGCGCGCCGGAAGTGATCGATGATCGGCAGGTGGTCGTAGACCATCGCGGCACTCGTCACGCCGCGGTATTCGACCGACCGCAGACGCGCGGTGGGTTTACGCGTACGCAGCGCGGGAGCGAGGGCAGGCAGCAGTTTGCGCAGGGCACGCACCCCGGACAGCGGCACCCGCCCGGCCAGGCCGAGCGGGACGCGGCGCGGATCGATCGGGAAAACTTCGCCGCCCGAGGTGAACAGCAGCGGATGCACGTGATCGGAGCCGTCGAACTGCTTGCCGTACCAGCCCGAAGCCACCAGCACACCATCCATCGGATGGCCCGTGTGCAGTTCCTCTCCCCGCCAGCGCCCCGTCGTGATCTCCTCGACCGGCGCCGCGGGGAGGCGGTCGAACAGTGCCCACGCCTCCTGCGTGGTGCGGACGTCCGTCACGGTCAGCTCGTTCGTGGCCATGTCTCCTACTTCCCTCGGCGAGGCAACGTTGCGAGAGATACCCTATCGGTCTCTCAGAACGCGACTGACCAGTAGGCCCTGGCGTGCCTCACGCGCCTGGTCAGTAAGTGGCCATGAGATAGATCCCCGCGATGATCATGACGCAGGCGACGATGCGCTTGGAGTTCACCGTACGCCGCGGGAACCCCATCAGCCCGAAGTGATCGATCGCGAGCGCACCGAACATCTGCCCCGCGATGATCAGGGCATTGAAGGTGCCCGCGCCCACATCGGACGCCACCGAGATCATCGCCAGGATCGCGGCTCCGCCGAGGAGACCTCCGAACGGCGCCCACCGGGGCATGCTTCGGATGTCGAGCCGCGTCGGCCATGGCCGACGGGAGGAAACCAGCAGCGCCACGGTGAGAAAGATCGCGAAGCCGGTGAATGCCACGGCGTAGGAGATCACGCCGCACAGCCAGACATTCTTCAATGCGAGCTTGAGGGAGTTCTGACATCCGGCTTCCACGGAGCGCAGCGCGCCTCCGACCAGGATGAATGCGAAGATGAGTGCCATCGTGGCGCGGGGCAGGGTGGCACGGGTCTTTTCGGCGGTCTGAACCGTCATCGAGAATCCTCGGAGGGCGCGAAGGTTGGATGGTTGGACCGGCAGCGGTGCGTGTTCCCGGGTCAGGTGACGCTGACCCTGGGCTCGCCGGCCGCGGACTCGTCGGCCATCAGGTAGATCGCGAGGGTGATCAGCCCGCAGGCCAGCAGACGGGGCAGACTGGCGGATCGCTCGTCGAATCCCATCAGGCCGAAGTGGTCCATGATCACGGCGACCACCATCTCGCCGACGATCACCAGCGCGCTGAAGGTCGCCACACCGACGTATCGGGCGACGGCGATCATTCCCATGACGGCCGCGCCGCCCAGCAAGCCGCCGAACGGCGCCCACCACGGCATGTTCCGCAGGTCGTCGAGCGTCGGCCACGGCGACTTCGACGACAGCGCGAGGAAAATCGAAAAGCCGGTAAGCGCTACGGCGTAGGAGATCACGGCGCAGAGCCACATGTTCTTCATGTGGTCCATCAACGTGTTCTGACAGCCCGCTTCGGCCGACCGTAGGCTGCCTCCGACCAAGATGAACAGAAAGACCAGTCCGATGGCGATGCTCATGGGCAACACATCCTTGATTCGGCGGCGGCCGAGAACCGGAGTCGGCTCGGACACACCACCCCGGGCCCCCGAAACGGCCTGAATGTGTTCGAGCCGACATCCGGGCCGACCTGTGACTTGAATAACGTACCATCGGATAACGGCACGTTCAACGGGTAATCCGTGGGGTGCCGACTACATAAGCCGCCCCGGCCGAAAGGGGCGCGAACGAAGGGCTGCGATCATGGCACTCGTGCCCGACCTGGTCGACTCCTCTTCGCGTAACTCGCCCTCCGCCCCGGCCACGCCGGCATCGAAGCCGCGGCTGAGCGTCCTGGACCGGATCCGGCTCGGCTTGCTGGGAGCAGGTCTGCTGTGTGTGCTCACCGGTCTCCTGCCCCGCGCCGAGGCCGTCGCGAACATGCGTCGCGTCGGCCCCTTGCTGCTGTTCCTCGCCAGCGTGATCGTGCTGGCCGAACTGACCAGGCAGGCCAAGGTCTTCGACGTCATCGCCCATCGGCTCGCGATCCTCGGTCGCGGTCACTATCCCGCGCTGTTCGGACTCTGTGTCCTGTTCGCCTCCGCCACGACCATCGTGCTGAATCTCGACACCACGGCGGTGCTGATCGCCCCGGTCATGCTGGCCCTCGCCGCGCCCGCCCGCATTCCGCCGCTTCCGCTGGCAATGACCACGCTCTGGCTGGCCAACACCGCGAGTCTGCTGTTGCCGGTCTCCAATCTCACCAATCTGCTCGCCGCCGATCGCGTGGCACTGACCGCGACCGGCTTCGCGGCGAAGATGTGGGCGCCGCAACTGGTTTCGATCGGGGCGACGATGGTGTGCCTGTGGCTGTGGTACTGGCGGCGGGGACGACGGGACACCGATCGCTATGTGCCGCCCGAGCCGATCCGCCCCGCGAACTTCCGGGAGCGCTCGCTGCTGCTGGCCACCGCGGGCGCCTGCTCGCTGTTCGTCATCGCGATCCCCGTCGTCGGCGACCGGATCGGTATCGCGGCGACGCTCGCGGCGCTCATCGCCGTGGCGGCGTTCGCCGTCTTCGACCGCGCCGCCCTGCGGCTGTCGCTCATCCCGTGGCGGCTGCTCGTCTTCGTAGTCGGCCTGTTCCTGGTGGTGCCCACCCTGAGCCGGTTCGGTCTCGCCGACGCGATGCACGCCTTGATCGGGACCGATCCCGGTGCGTCCGGCGCGTTCCGGGCCGCCGCGGCAGGCGCTGGCCTCTCGAACATCGCGAACAACTTACCGGCCTACACCGCGGGCGAGGCGGTGATTCCCCAGCAGAACGGCGATCAGCTTCTCGGGCTGTTGATCGGTACCAATATCGGCTCGATCGTCACGCCGTGGGCCTCGCTCGCGACGCTGCTGTGCTTGGAGTTTTGCCGCATGCACGACGTGCGCGTTCCCATGCGGCGTTTCGTCCTGACCGGCCTCGTCCTCGCGGTGACCGCCACCGCCGGCGCGGTCGCGGCGCTGTTGATCACGGGTTAGTCGCCGAGACGGCGGTCACCGATCAGCGCCTGCGACGCCCGCTTGACCTCGAGTGCGGTCGAGGTACGAGGATCGGTCGTGCTCCCGCTGGTCATCCGTACACCCACCAGCGGGAGTTCCACCTTCGAAACCGGGGCGGCGTCGAAACGACCGAGGTGATTACGGGCATCGCCTTTTGGCTTCGGGCGGTGAGCCGCTGGACCGGTGAGCGCCTATACCGAGATCGAAGCGAGGATGCGGTGCCGCGGCACCCTCAGTTCGGTGTGGTGATTTCCCACTCGTAGACGGTCAGTTCCGAGGCGCCGGTGGTGTGCACGGGATCGGTGAACGCTATTTCCCGTGCGGCGTCGAGATTCTCGGCGAGAATCACGTACGCGCCACCGGTGCCGTCGGTGAAGCGGCCGCTCTCCTGCAACTGCCCACGGTCGTGCAGCGACCGCAGGAACTGCCGGTGCGGCTCGGTGACGGCGGCGTCGAAGCGCGGGGTACGCATCACCAGCACGAGGTACTTGTTCACGGCTCGGGCTCCGGGCGCGGCGCCCTTGTCGCGGCCGCCGCGGCACGCACCTGCGGCGCCACCAGGACGACCTGCCCCAGCACGCCGTTGAGGAAGGACGGGGAATCGTCCGTGGACAGCTCCTTGGCCAGCTCCACCGCCTCGTCCACGGCGACGACCGGCGGGACATCGCTCGCGTGGAACAGCTCCCAGACCGCGATGCGCAGGATCGCGCGGTCCACGGCGGGGAGACGCGCGAGAGTCCAGTCCTGCAGGTACGACTCGATGGTGCCGTCCACCCGGTCGAGGTCGTCGGCTACGCCACCGACCAAGGTGCGGGTGTAGGGGTGCACCGGCGCGACCGACTGGTCGCGGGTGGCGAGTTCGGCGCGCTCGTCGAGCAGGTCGGCGGCATCGACGTCTCTGGCCTCCGCCTCGAACAGCAGGTCTACCGCCCGGCGGCGGGCCTTGTGCCGTGCGCCGAGCTTCTTGTACGCGGACTTCTTGTCCACGGGCTGTTCAGCCACGGTCACATCATCCCGGATTCGCAGGCCCGGGCGCTCAGGCGTTGACCCGGCCGAGGTAGCTGCCGTCGCGCGAGTCGATGCGCAGCTTGTCGCCCGTGTTGATGAACAGCGGGACCTGCACCTCGGCGCCGGTCTCCAGGGTGGCGGGCTTGGTGCCGCCGGTGGAGCGGTCACCTTGCAGGCCGATGTCGGTGTGCTGGACCACGAGCTCGATCGAGACCGGGAGCTCGACGTACAGCGGCGCACCCTCGTGCATCGCGACCTGGACGTTCATGTTCTCCAACAGGAAGCGGGCACCGTCGCCGATGGTGGCCTCGGAGATGGAGATCTGGTCGAAGGTCTCACCGTCCATGAAGACGTAGTCCGAGCCGTCGTGGTAGAGGTAGGTCATGTCGCGGCGGTCGACGGTGGCGGTCTCCACCTTCACACCGGCGTTGAAGGTCTTGTCGACGACCTTGCCGGACACGACGTTCTTCAGCTTGGTCCGCACGAACGCGGGGCCCTTGCCCGGCTTGACGTGCTGGAACTCGATGATCTGCTGGAGCTGACCGTCGATCTTCAGCACAAGGCCGTTCTTGAAGTCGCTGGTGTCCGCCACTGTCTTCGGATCTCCTCGTTCTACCGCTTGGTCTCGGGCAGACCGGCGTCAGGCGACGACGGTCAGGTCTTTGCTGGTGTGGGTGAGCAGCTCAGGGCCCCCTTCGCGCACCACGAGCGTGTCCTCGATCCGGACCCCGCCGCGGCCGGGAAAGTACACACCTGGTTCGACGGTCACCGCCACGCCAGACAGAAGTGTACCGGTTCCGGTTTTCGCGATTCCGGGCGCTTCGTGGATCTGCAGACCGACCCCGTGGCCGAGTCCGTGCACGAACAACTTCCCGTGCCCGGCGGCCTCGATCACCGCCCGCGACGCCGCGTCGACGTCGGCCACCGGAATCCCCGGCCGCAGCGCCTCGCGCCCGGCCCGCTGCGCCGCGGCGACCAGCGCGTACACCTCGCGCTGCCAGTCGCTCGGCGTGCCGAGCACGAAAGTGCGGGTCATGTCGGAGTGATAGCCGCCGACCACCGCCCCGAAGTCCAGCTTGACGAAATCGCCCGCCGCCAGCACGGCGTCGGTCGGACGATGGTGTGGGACAGCCGAGTTCGGGCCGGTGGCCACGATGGTCTCGAACGACACCGCTTCGGCGCCGTGCTCGAACATGGCCCATTCCAGATCCCGGGCCACCTGGCGCTCGGTGCGACCGGGCCGCAGTCCGCCCCGCTCCAGCAGCGCGGCCAGACCGGCGTCGCCCGCCGCGCACGCCGCGCGCAACTGCTCCACCTCGTAGGCGTCCTTCACCATGCGCAACTGCTCCACCAGCCCGGGCGAGGCGACGAACTGCAGGCCGGTGCGCTGTTCGAGGAAACCGCGATGCTGCTCGACGGTGACGACATGGCTTTCGAAGCCCACCCGGCCGACCTGCCACTCCCCCGCCAATTGCACGATCCGCCGGGAGGTGGCCCGCGCGATCTCCGCCCGCAGGTCGGGAACCTGCTCGGCGACCTGGGTCCGGTACCGGCCGTCGGTGCCGATCACCGTGCGTTCCTCGGCGGTGCGCGTGTCCCAGGAGTGCACCAGCAACGCCGCGTTGGAGCCGGTGAACCCCGTCAGATATCTGATGTTCACCAGATCGGTGACCAGCAGGGCGTCCACCCCGTTCTCCACCAGCAGGCTGCGCAGCGCCCCACGCCGCGCCGCGTAGTCCGGCACATGACCCTGGTGATCTGCACACATACCTCAAAACTACCGCCGACGCACCGCACGCCGACAGTCAACACGTGTTCGCCCGCCGTCCGCCGCGTTCGCGGTGTGCGTATTTTCGCGAAACCGCTGGCAGGCACTGTTTCTCACGATTGAGGACAACTGCTGAACAACGACCTGTTCACATCCGGCCATCTTGTGCACATTCCGGGTCGGTCCAGCCTTCCCGCGCCTGTGCCGGGTGAAGGTGGAGGCATGACCCTTCTCGCATGCGCCGCCCTCACCGTGTGGTGCGCGGTCCTGACAGTGTTCGACCTGCGCGACCGCCGCCTACCGAACGGATTGACCGGTACGGGCACGCTGACGGTCCTCGGATACGCCGTGCACACAGGCCAATTCACCGCCGCACTGCTGGGCGCACTGCTGCTGTCCGCGCCGTACCTGCTGGTACATCTCGCCGCACCCGCCGCGCTGGGCGCGGGCGACGTGAAGCTCGCGGTGATGCTGGGCGGGGCTACCGCACTCGGCGGTGCGCGGCCGTGGGTGTGGGCGGCACTCGGAGCACCGGTGCTCACCGCGTGTGCCGCGCTCGGCGCTTCGGCCTGCCGGGGCGTACTCACCTCCCGTGCCGCCGGGCGGGGCAACCGCGCGGTCACCGTGCCGCACGGTCCCGCGATGTGCCTGGCGACTTTGCTGGCCTTGCTGTCGGCGGCCCTGGGCTCGACCTGAGTTCGTCCGCCACCGCGTCGGCGCGTCTCCGCAGCGGCCGCCCCGCGATCACGAAGCCAGCAAATCTACCGCAATTCATCGGTAGCATCAGTCGCGGGCAACGACTTTCCGGGCAGCGACCGCGGCGGCACTCACGGGGGTCGGCAGTTCGGCGAGTCGCCCGGTCGAGTCGCCAGGACAGCGGAAGCGGCGTCGGGAAGGAGCCACCCAGTGCATCCGAGGCATTCGTCGCGGAGACCGATCGTGGTGGGGACCGACGGTTCGGACCCATCGATCGTCGCGGTCCGCTGGGCGGCGCAGACCGCCGCACTGCACGACGCGCCCCTGCACATCGCGCTGGTCGTCGAGTCGCCGCTCGCCTCCGGCGACGACGATCCGCCGCGCCCGGCGGCGTTGCTGCGGCTGCGCGAAGCGGACGAGGCGATCGAGCGCGCCGCGAACGCCGCGGTCGCGGCCGCGCGTACCGTGCGCGACATCGCCATCGGCACCGAGATCCGCACCGCGCACATCGCCACCGCCCTGATCGAGCGTTCTCGCAGCGCGGCGATGCTCGTTGTCGGCACCCGCGGTATCGGCCGCGTCCAGCGAGTCCTGCTCGGCTCGGTCAGCACCGCCGTCGCCCGGGACGCCGAGTGCCCCGTGGCGGTGGTGCCTGCCGAGACGCCGCTGTGGGACCGGGCCGGCACCGGGCCGGTGATCGTCGGGGTGGACGGCTCCGCCGCCGAGCAAGCCGCCATCGAGGTCGCGGCCACCGAAGCCTCGCTGCGCGGGGTCGAACTGGTGGCCGTGCACACCTGGGGCGAGGTCGAGCCGCTTGCCGCGATCGGCACCGACTGGACCGCCCTGCACCGGACCGAGGAAGCGTTGCTCGCCACGAGCCTGGCCGGTTGGCAGGAGCAATACCCGGAACTCACCATCCGGCGCGAGGTCGTCCGCGACCGGCCGGAGCGGCAGTTGCTCGAACGCTCCCGCGACGGGCAACTGCTGGTGGTGGGCAACCGTGGCCGCGGAGCCCTGGGACGGCTGCTGTTCGGTTCGGTGGGTGAGGCGCTGCTGCGCTCGGTGGATCGCCCCATCGTCATAGCCCGCTGAGGCGTCGGCGGGTGGTATCGCCTCTCCTCCGGCGTGCGCGTCGTCACGGCGGGCCACGTTCCCGGGCACCGGCGTCGACATGGGAAGATGAACGACGTGCTGCGTTGGATAACTGCTGGAGAATCCCATGGTCCCGCTCTCGTCGCCATCCTCGAGGGGATGGTGGCAGGCGTCGAGGTGACGTCGGACGAGATCTCCACGCAGCTCGCGCGCCGCAGGCTGGGCTACGGCCGCGGCGCGCGGATGAAGTTCGAGGCCGACAAGGTCACCGTCGTCGGCGGTGTGCGGCACGGGCGCACGATGGGCGGTCCGGTCGCCATCGAGGTGGCCAACTCCGAGTGGCCGAAGTGGACCACCGTGATGTCCGCCGACCCGGTCGATCCGGCCGAACTCGCCGAGCTGGCCCGCAACGCACCGCTGACCCGCCCCCGGCCCGGGCACGCCGACTACTCCGGCATGCTCAAGTACAACTTCGACGACGCACGCAACGTGCTCGAGCGCGCCAGTGCCAGGGAGACCGCCGCGCGCGTCGCGGCGGGCACCGTCGCCCGCAACTTCCTGCGCCAGGCGTTCGGCGCGGAGGTCGTCTCGCACGTCGTGTCGATCGGCACGGCGCAGAACACCTCCGGCATCGTGCCGGCCGCCGCCGACCTCGCCGCGGTGGACGAGAGCCCGGTGCGGGCGTTCGACAAGGACGCCGAAGCCGCGATGATCGCCGAGATCGAGGCGGCCAAGAAGGACGGCGACACCCTCGGTGGCGTGGTCGAGGTGGTCGTGGAGGGACTTCCGGTCGGCCTCGGCTCGTTCACCAGCGGCGAGAACCGGCTGGACGCGCGGCTCGCGGCCGCCCTCATGGGCATCCAGGCCATCAAGGGCGTCGAGGTCGGTGACGGTTTCGAGACCGCACGCCGCCGCGGCAGCCAGGCGCACGACGAGATGCGGCCCGGCCCCGACGGCGTGCTGCGCTCCACCAACCGCGCCGGCGGCCTGGAGGGCGGCATGACCAACGGCGAGGCGCTGCGCGTGCGTGCGGCCATGAAGCCGATCTCGACGGTGCCGCGCGCGCTGTCCACCGTCGACATGACCACCGGAGACGAGGCTGTCGCCATCCACCAGCGTTCGGACGTGTGCGCCGTTCCCGCGGCGGGTGTGGTGGCCGAATCCATGGTGGCGCTGGTCGTCGCTCAGGCGGCGCTGGAGAAGTTCGGCGGCGATTCGCTCACCGAGACGGTCGAGAACATCACCAGCTACATCAAGCGCACCAGCACTCGCCCCCACGTGCCCGCGGACAGTCGGTCGCAATGATCGTGCAGACCGATCCGCGCGCCCCGCGCGTGGTGCTGGTCGGACCGCCGGGGGCGGGCAAGTCCACGATCGGCCGCAAGCTCGCCAGGGAACTCGGTGTCGAGCTGTACGACACCGACGCGGGCATCGAGCGCGAGACCGGTCGCACCATCCCGGAGATCTTCGCCGAAGACGGTGAGCCCGAATTCCGCAGGATCGAGGAGCGGGTGGTGCGCCGCGCCGTCCTCGCCGAGCGCGGTGTGGTCTCGCTGGGCGGCGGTGCCGTGCTGTCCGCCGACACCAGGGCCCTCCTGCGCGGCCGCACTGTGGTCTACCTGGAGATCAGTGTGGCCGAGGGCCTTCGGCGCACCGGCGCGAGCACCCAGCGGCCGCTGCTCAACGGCGCCGACCCCGGTGCGAAGTACCGGGAGCTGATGCGCGCCCGCAGGCCGCTCTACCGGGAGGTGGCCACCGTCCGGGTCCGCACCGACGGTCGCAGTCCGGGCCGGGTGGTACGGATGATCATGACCAAGCTCGGGGTGGAGCCGGTCGAGCACGCCGAAGCGGACCTCCGGCCGCCACCGAGCGGAATTCCGCAGGGCAGCAGCCGATCCCGGTCCCGCCGTCGCGCCAGGGCCAGGGCCGCGGCCCGGCGCACGACCGCCGATCAGGGCGAGAGCACCGCCACCGAAACCGGCGCCACGAAGGAATCGGCGGCGACCACCACCGCTCGATCCCGCCGTACGCGCAGGGGCCGCACGAGCGAACCCGACGCCGCGAGCGGAACGAGCGACGGCGAGACCGCGGCCGGCAACCGATCCAGGCGTGCCCGCGCACGCCGTGCCCGCGCCCGGGCGCGTCAGCAGTCGACAACAGCAACAACAGAATCGGAGCAAGCCACGTGACAGAGCCGAGTCGTCTCGAAGTCCGTACCGCCGACCCGTACCCGGTGATCATCGGTCGCGGGTTGCTCGGCGAACTCGTCGAGTCGGTCAGCGGCGCGACCAAAGGCGTGCGCACCGTGGCCATCTTCCATCAGCCGCCGCTGGCCGAGACCGCCGAAGCGGTGCGGAAGGCGCTGGCCGACACCGGCATCGACGCACATCGTGTCGAGATCCCGGACGCCGAGGCGGGCAAGGACCTGGCCGTCGCCGGGTTCTGCTGGGAGGTGCTCGGGCGCATCGGCCTGACCCGCAACGACGTCGTGGTCAGCCTCGGCGGCGGCGCGGCGACCGACCTGGCCGGGTTCGTCGCCGCCACCTGGATGCGCGGGGTGCGCATCGTGCACGTGCCGACCACGCTGCTGGCCATGGTCGACGCGGCGGTCGGCGGCAAGACCGGCATCAACACCGAGGCAGGCAAGAATCTGGTCGGCTGCTTCCACGAGCCCGCCGCCGTGCTGGTCGACCTGGCCACGCTGGAGACGGTTCCGCGCAACGAGATCGTCGCGGGCATGGCCGAGATCATCAAGGCCGGTTTCATCGCCGACCCGGTGATCCTCGATCTTGTGGAGCGCGACCCCGAGGCCGCCCTCGACCCGTCCGGCGAGGTGCTGCCGGAGCTGATCCGCCGCGCGATCCAGGTGAAAGCCGACGTCGTCGCCGCCGATCTGAAGGAGTCCAGTCTCCGCGAGATCCTCAACTACGGTCACACCCTCGGGCACGCGATCGAGCGGCGGGAGCGCTACCGGTGGCGGCACGGCGCGGCGGTCTCCGTCGGGCTGGTGTTCGCCGCCGAACTCGGCCGTCTCGCGGGCCGTCTCGACGACGACACCGCCGACCGTCATCGCGCGATCCTGACCGCCGTCGGGCTGCCGACCAGCTACGACGCCGACGCACTTCCGCAACTGCTGGACGCCATGCAGACCGACAAGAAGACTCGCTCCGGCGTGCTGCGCTTCGTCGTGCTCGACGGTCTCGCCAAGCCGGGCCGGCTCGAGGGACCCGACCCCACGTTGCTGGCCGCCGCCTACTCCGCCGTGGCGCGCGAAGGCAAGCCCGACACCGGTGGCATCCTGCTGTAGAGCCATGACACGTCCGGTGCCGGACGGTGGTGTTCGACCGAACGAGGAACGGCGGGCCCTCCAGAAGGGTCCGCCGTTTCTCGTCTCAGGGGGACGGAACCCAGAGGTCGTACCTACCACTGCCGTCGTTTCGCGGAACGCACTCCGCGTGATCGTTCCAGAGCGGCGCGTCCTTCATGCAGCTCGCCAGCGAGACGTTCGACGCCGACGACACGCATTGGAACCCCCACTTGGGCTGCGCCGAGGCGCAGCCATCGGCTTTCGCCACCGCCTGACCGCCGAACACGAACGCGGACGCGGCGATCGCCATCGCCGCGGTAACCCCGGATCGAATCAGCACAACGCTTCCCCTCCCGTTGAAATGCATTGCACAGCAGCATAACCGGCGGCGTCGGCAGCGGAAAGGGTAGGCACGCACTGCGCTGCCGGTTGTCCGCATCGCCACCTATGGCAATGCGTCAGCAAATGACGCGGACGAGCAACATCATTCGCGGATCACCCGCCGTGTATCCGATCGCGTCGACGCGCGAGCCGGGGTC
Organism: Nocardia exalbida NBRC 100660; assembly: GCF_000308575.1. GTDB lineage: Bacteria > Actinomycetota > Actinomycetes > Mycobacteriales > Mycobacteriaceae > Nocardia > Nocardia exalbida. Next base: position 28,858 of record NZ_BAFZ01000072.1, read on the forward strand.
AGGCGGGGGTGGACTGTTTGCCTGCGGCGCGATCGGCGAGAGCGCGGCCGATGCCCACGCCGATGAGGGCGAAGATGAAGATCAGCAGCACGATGAACGCCGCGGCCGCGGTGAGTTCGAAGAGCAGGCCGTTGTCTCCCAGGTCGAACTTGGGCAACCAGTCGAGCAGCCAGGCGGCGAGACCGCTGCCGACGCCGGCCACCACCGCGGCCTTCAGCCACAGCAGTGTCAGGTCGGTGCCGCGGTCGGGATCGGGCTGGGCCGCCCTGTCCTTGCGTCCGTCCAGGAAACCCCAGTACAGGGCGGCCGCGACGAGCACGATCAGTGCGAGCGCACGCATCCACGACCCGTGGGTCGGCCAGTACACCATCGCGAACCCCAGCGCGGCGCGCAGCACGACGACCAGCGCACCGAGCACGATCGCCCGCAACACCCAAGCATTCATGCGCACCACCCTAACCCCGCGTCGCGCTCAACCAAACTAGAACCGGTATCAATTCCGGGAGCGGTGGGCCTCGTCCAGCGCCGCTGCCATCTCCGCGCGCGGCGCGGGCTGCCCGGTGAACAGCTCGACCTGCCCGTAGGCCTGGTTCAGCAGCATCTCCAACCCGCTGACCACCGTGTGCCCGGCCCTCCACACCGCCTCGGCCAGCGGTGTCGGCCATGGGTTGTAGATCGCGTCGAGCACCACCGGAGCCTCGGCCACCGCCGGGGCGACGACCGCGGCCGCCGTGGCGGGAACGGTACTGATCACGGCGCCTGCCGCCGCGCAGATCCCCTCGAGCGGCCCGGCCTCGAATGCGGCCAGCGCGGCAACCATTCCGAGCCGCTCGGCGAGTTCGAGCGCACCGCGCGCCCGGTTCGCGTCCCGCGCGACCACGGTGACCGACTTCGCGCCCAGCTCCGACAGCGCCAGCAGAGCGGGCCGTGCGGTACCGCCCGCGCCCAGCACCACGCCTTCGGCCAGTTCTCCGGCCCCGGCGCCGCGCAGCGCACCGAGCACGCCGTCGACGTCGGTGCAGTCGGCCAGCCAGCCCGCGCCGGTACGGACCAAGGTGTTGGCCGATCCGGCCAGCACGGCACGCTCGGTGCGCTCGTGCGCGTAGGCCAGTGCCGCTTCCTTGCCGGGCATGGTCACCGAGAGCCCGACCCATTCCGGGCCCAGCCCGTCGACCAACCCGGGCAGTTGCTCGGCCGAGCATTCGATGCGCTCGTAGCTCCAGTCCAGTCCGAGCGCGCGATACGCGGCCAGGTGCAGCTGGGGCGATCGCGAGTGCGCGATCGGCTTACCGAGCACCGCCGCCTTGCGATTACCGGCCACCGCTGTCCTTGGAACTGTCGAGAATGCCGCTGCGCTGCGCACGTGCGATCAGGCGCAGATGCTCCTGGTAGTCGTCGGTGAACAAGGTGGTGCCCTGCTTGTCGACGGTGACGAAGTACAGCCAGGGCCCCACTTCCGGATTCTCCATCGCACGCAACGCGTTCAACGACGGCGCGGCGATCGGGGTCTTGGGCAGGCCCTGCATCGCGTAGGTGTTCCACGCGGTTTCCTGAGCGCGGTCGGCGTCGGTGGTCGCCACCTCGGTGCGATCCAGGGTGTAGTTCACCGTCGAGTCGAACTGCAGCATCTGATCGACCCGCAGCCGGTTCACGATCACCCGTGCCACTTTGCCCATGTCCTGCGGTTTCGCCTCACGTTCCACCAGCGAGGCGGCGACCAGCGTCTCATAGGGCGTCAGTTTCGTGTCGGCGCCGGACTGCAGCAATCCGGTGGATTCATAGCTCTTCGCGCTCGCGGACACCAGTTGGCGCAGGATCTGTTCCGGTGTGCCGCTGGGATCGAAATCCCATGTGCCCGCGGCGATCAGGCCTTCCAGCTGTCTCGCCCGGTCCGGGCAGTCCTTGACACCCTGCATCGCCCACGCCGGCACCCCGAGCGAGGCCAGGTCCAGGCTCGCGCCCGCGGCGTCGAGCTGTTCGTAGGTCACGCACTTCTGGTTCGCGCCGGTGCCGACGCAGCTGGCCTCGGCGATCTTGCGGTAGATGCCGTCGTACCGCCCGCCGGTGCTCATGTCGTGCTGGTCGTGCAGCAGACGTCCTTCGGAGACGACCAGGTTGCCGACCCTGGAGTCCTTGCCGACCAGCGCGGCGACCGCCTGCGCGGCGGGACTGCGGCTCGCGATCGCGTAGAAGCCCGGCTGCACCGAGTTCATGTTCGAATTCCGCACGGCCGCTTCGATGAACGCGCCGGTGCTGGCGACGACGCCCTTGTCGTGCATGGTCGCCGCGATCTGCGTCGAG
>NZ_BAFZ01000071.1 GCF_000308575.1 Nocardia exalbida NBRC 100660
GTCATGCTGCAAGGCGGCGGCGCGTATCCCGGTGCGCGAGCGGGGGAAATGCTCGACTTGGTGGCCGCCTACTCCGCGGATCCGCTCGACCCGGACTGGCTGCTGCGCACGCTCGGCCTCCAGGACAACCGCCGCACCCCCTACCGCCGCCTCTCCGGCGGCCAGCAGCAGCGGCTCGCCCTCGCCTGCGCGCTGGTGGGCAAACCGGAGATCGTGTTCCTGGACGAACCGACCGCGGGCCTGGACGCCCAGGCCCGGCTGATCGTCTGGGAGCTGATCGACGCCCTGCGCCGCGACGGGGTGACCGTCGTGCTGACCACGCACATGATGGACGAGGCCGAGCAACTCGCCGACCAGCTGGTGATCATCGACCACGGCCGCATCGTCGCCTCCGGCACCCCCGCCGAGGTCACCGCGCACGGAGCGGCGGGGCAGCTGCGGTTCAGCGCGCCGCCCAAACTGGACCTGGAACTGCTGGCGAACGCCCTGCCCGAGGGGTTCGCGCCCCGGGAGACCACCCCCGGCACCTATCTGGTGGAGGGCGAGATCAATCCGCAGGTCCTCGCGACCGTCACCGCGTGGTGCGCGCGAATGAACGTGCTGGCCACCGACATCCGGATCGATCAGCGCCGCCTCGAAGACGTCTTCCTCGAACTGACCGGACGGGACCTGCGCGGATGAGCGAGCACGACGCGACCGCCAACCGATTCGCGCCGGGCACCTTCGCCCCCGGCCCGCGCCCGAGCAGCCGCGCCGCGATGCTGTTCGCGCAGACCAGGCTCGAGCTGATCCTGTTGCTGCGCAACGGCGAACAGCTCCTGCTGACCATGTTCATTCCGATCACCCTGCTGGTCGGCCTGAGCCTGCTGCCGTTCGGCGATCTCGGCGCGCACCGGGTGGACAAGATCGTGCCCGCGGTGATGATGGTGGCCGTCATGTCCACCGCGTTCACCGGTCAGGCCATCGCCGTCGGCTTCGACCGCCGCTACGGCGCACTCAAGCGGCTCGGGGCGACGGCGCTGCCGCGCTGGGGCGTCATCGCGGGCAAGAGCGCGGCGGTGCTCATCGTGGTCGTGCTGCAAGCCGTCCTGCTCGGCCTCATCGGCTTCGCACTGGGCTGGCGACCGCAACCCGTCGGGCTGCTGCTGGGCGCGGCGGTGATCGCGCTCGGCACCGCGACCTTCGCGGCGATGGGCCTGCTGCTGGGCGGAACCCTGAAAGCCGAGGTCGTGCTCGCGCTGGCCAACATCCTGTGGTTCGTCATGCTCGGCGTCGCCAGCATCGTGTTCGCCGCCGACGACCTGCCCGCCGTGGTGAGCGTGCTCGCCCGTCTGGTGCCCTCCGGCGCGCTGGCCGAAACGCTCGAAACCGCGATGGACACCGGTGTCGACTGGTTCGGGATCGCCGTTCTCGCCGTATGGGGCGTGGTGTCGGGCGTCGCGGCCACTCGCCTGTTCCGCTTCCACTGAGTCTCAACGACGAAATGTAGTAGACCGGGTGAAGCCGCCGGATCCGGCCCGGCTACCATTTTCGACGTGCTGTATCGCGCGTTCTTGCGACTCGTCGACAAGCTGCCACTGCCCTCGCTGCGAGCGCAGCGCCTGATCGCGCTCGCTGTCGTCCTCTCGCAAGCGGGCATCTCGGTGACCGGCGCCGTCGTGCGGGTCACCGCGTCCGGTCTGGGCTGCCCGACCTGGCCGCAGTGTTTTCCCGGCAGTTTCACCCCCGTCGCAGTGTCGGAGGTTCCCGCGATCCATCAGGCGGTCGAGTTCTCCAACCGGCTGCTCACCTTCCTGGTCACCCTGTGCGCCGCCGCGGTCGTGCTGGCGGTGACCAGGGCGCGCCGCCGCCGCGAGGTGCTGGTGTACGCCTGGCTGATGCCCGGCGGCACCGTCGTGCAGGCGATCATCGGCGGCATCACCGTGCGCACCGGACTGCTGTGGTGGACCGTGGCGACCCACCTGCTCGCGTCCATGGTGATGGTGTGGGTCGCGATGGTGCTGTACGCGAAGATCGGCGAGCCCGACGACGGTATCGAGGCCGTGCGCGCCCCAGCGCCACTGCGCTGGCTCACCGCGCTCGCCGGGGTCGCGCTCAGCGCCGTCCTGGTGGCGGGCACCCTGGTGACCGCGGCGGGTCCGCACGCGGGCGACAAGAGCATCGAGCGTCAGGTCGAGCGGTTGCAGGTCGAGATCGTCACCCTCGTGCATCTGCACTCCCAGCTGCTCGTCGGGTATCTCGCGCTGCTGGTCGGCCTGACGTTCGGCCTGTTCGCGGTCGGCATCGCACCCGCCGTGCGCACCCGGCTGTTCGTGCTGCTCGCCCTGGTGTGCTCGCAGGCGCTGGTCGGCGTCGTGCAGTATTTCACCGATGTCCCCGCGGCGCTGGTCGTCGTGCACGTGGGCGGGGCCGCGGCGTGCACCGCCGCCACCGCCGCCCTGTGGGCTTCGCTGCGCACGCGCGAGCGCGTCACCGCCCCGAAGCCGGAACCCGCGACCCAGGCCGCCTGAGCGAGCCCCGCGCGTACGGTGGTCGTCCGGACCGCCGCTGGTGAACGAGCCGATCGGGAGGCGGTGAGCGGTAATTTCGCGACGCCGGGCGGTGATCCAACGCTCGGCGGTAGCGTGATCGGTCGTGTCCACGCCTGATCCGCGATCCGACGCGCCGCAGCCCTTTCCCGATATCGAGCCCTATGCCCACGGGCTGCTCGACGTCGGAAACGGCCAGCGGATCTACTGGGAGACCAGCGGTAACCCGAATGGCAAACCCGCGCTGGTGGTGCACGGTGGGCCGGGCGGCGGTGGACGGCGCGGAGCGCGGAAGAGCTTCGACCCGGCGGCCTACCGGATCGTCCTGTTCGATCAACGCGGCTGCGGGGAGAGCCTGCCGCACGCCTCCGACCCCGCGGTCGACCTCGCGCACAACACCACGCATCACCTGATCGCGGACATGGAACGGCTGCGCGAACACCTCGGGATCGACCGATGGCTGCTCTACGGCGGGTCCTGGGGGGCGACGCTGATCCTCGCCTACGCGCAGCGCTTTCCCGAGCGAGTCGGCGAGATCGTGCTGGCCGGTGTCACCATGACCCGGCAAGAGGAGGTCGACTGGCTCTACCGCGACGTCGCGCGGCTGCTGCCCGAACAGTGGGAGACCTTCCGCACCGGCGTCCCGCTCGCCGACCGCTACGGCGATCTCGTCGAGGCCTACCGGCGGCTGGTGGAAAGTCCCGACGCCGCCACCCGCGAGTCGGCGGCGCGACGGTGGTGTGCCTGGGAGGACGCCGTGATCGCGCACGAAAACCTCGGCAGCCCCGGGCAATACAGCGCGAAACCGGACGCCGCGCGCATGGCGTTCGTCCGGATCTGCACGCATTACTTCGCCAACGCGGCATGGCTGGAGGACGGGCAGTTGCTGCGCGACGTGCACCGGCTGACGGGCATTCCCGGCGTGCTGATCCACGGCCGACTCGACCTGAGCGCCCCGCTGTACACCGCCTGGCAGCTGGCCCAGGCATGGCCCGAGGCGGAATTGCGGGTCATCGATGATTCCGGGCACACCGGCAGCCCGGCCATGGGTGCGGCCATCCGGCGCGCGATCGCCGAGTTCGCCGGACAGCTCTAGCCCCGCGCCCGATCAGCCGACGCCCGCCGCCGGTCTCCTGACCACCCGCTGAAGCGCGCGCAGGTCCGCGTCGAGCGTTCGGTACAGCCAGTACACGGCGACGAAGGCGAGTCCGCCGACCGCGCACAAGCCCAGGACCGAATCGCGCACCAGTGGCAGTTCCTCGGGTTCGAGCAGGCTGAATCCGGCCAGCACCCCGACCAGCGGCACGGAGGCCGTGACCGCGAGATACACCGTGGTTCTCCGCCGCAGCGTGCGAATGTCACCGGAGTCGAGTGCGGTCGCGCGGCTGTAGCGCAGATAGACCGGATAGACACAGCGGACGATGTAGAACGTCGACAGGAAGAACGTGTAGGCAACGGAGATGATGCCCGCCATGAAAACGGTCATCGCCGCGTGGATCACCAGCCGCGCGGGAAGATCGGTGAGCCACAGGCACAGGAAGACCCCCGTCACGGTTGCCGAAACCCCGGTCTGGAAGGTGTTCAGCGCGCACATGTCACCCCAGAACAGTGTTCGCGACCGCACTCGCGCGAGCAGCGCGTCGTCGTAGCGTTTGCCATTGCGCAAGCCGCGGGGAACCGCGACCAGATCACGCGACATATACGCGTAGATGACGATCGACAGCGTCCCCGCGATGAGAACGAAAACATAGACGCCCATGTTGAGCTGGGCATTAGTGGCATCGGACAGGCGCTCCCTGATCAGTTCTTGAACGTGCACCGCCATGTAGACCGTGGCCAGTCCGACGCCGACCAGCGAGGACAGCCACAAGATCGGGGTGGGCCTGCGGGAAAGTCGTGCGCGCCAGCTGGCCGGGGGCGGATAGACCAGATCACGTGCCCGCTGCTCCAGGCACAAGTCGAGCTGCTGAGCCAGTTCCGAACCGGACGAGTAGCGGTCCGCGGGGTCGGGCGAAAGACAGGTCAGCAGGACCCGCCGCAGCGCCATGGGGCAATCCGGCGGCAGCTCCGACAGGAACGCGGGCTCCACGGGGCTGCGCCGCAGTTCGATCATGCGGGCCAGCGACGTCTGCGAATCACCCGCGGACGTTTCGTCCGCGAAGGGGCGGCGCCCGGTGAGCAACTCCCACAGCATGACGGCCAGCGCGAAGATGTCACTGCGCGTGTCCAGTTCCCCCGCGGTCGCCGCGAGGCCGGGGTGGCAGGCTTCGAGCTGTTCGGGCGACATGTACGCCAGCGATCCGCCGAAGTACGCCAGCGGACTGGTGCCCTTGACGCGTTTGCTGAAGCTGACGTTGAAGTCGGCCAGTTTCGGGCTTCCCTCGGCGCTCAGCAGCACGTTCGCGGGTTTGATGTCGCGATGCAGCACCCCCCGTTCGGACGCGTGCTGCAGGGCATCCGCGAGTCGGCGGCCCAGCCAGGCGACGGTCTCCGGCCAGGTCAGTGCGGCGATCCGCGCCCGAACGGCGGATTCGGTGGGCCGGACCTCGCCCTTGTCGGCGAGCACCTTGTCGATGGCGTCGAGCAGCAGTTGCCCACCACGCTGCTGCGGCGGCGTCGCGCGCGCCAGGCGCAGCACGTCGAGCAGTGTCCCGCCGGGGAGGTACTGCATGTAGAGCAGCTTCAGCTCGTCGTCGGCGATGAGCCGCTGGTCGTAGATGCGCACGATGTATTCGTGGTCCAGCTGGGCGAGGGTCTGCGGCTCGTTACCGTGGTTGTGCGAGATCTTGACTGCGACCAGTCGCTGCATCGATTGCTGGCGAGCGAGATACACCTGGGCGAACGCGCCCACCCCGATCCGCATCAGGAGGTCGAAATCGTCGACTTGATCGCCGGCGTCGATGGCGTCGAGCGCGACCTGGGCACTCGGGCGGGCGATCATCGTGCTGCGGTAGTCGCTGGTGAGCCGGTCGAGTTCCGCGGCGGCCGCGGTGGCGGTGGCGGTCAGGTCGGTGGTGTCGCCGCCCTGCTCGGCGCGGCGCATGGCGTGGTATTCCTCGTAGACCAGATCGGCCGGGAAAGGACCATTGCGCAGTTCGGGGAACTCCGCGCGGTAGTCGATGAGCCGCTTGGGAAAGTGGTAGCGCAGCCAGCGGTACTCGAGGTCGAGCTTGATCAGTTCGATCAAGATCGTGCGCCGCTCGGCTTGCTCGGCGGGTAGGTAAGCCGACAGGTCGGGCGGGGAGCCGGCCGCCCATGCCTCCGAGAACCGCGCCACGACGGCGGCGAGCACCGCGCGGGTTCGTTCGGCTGAATCGACCAGGTCGATCGGCTCACGCATCGGTAGCTCGGAGTCAGCCAGGATCGTTCATACGGCGGCTACGCACGGTGCGTCCTGCCTCGTAGGTCTCCCACATCAGCTCCTCGAGTTGAAGGGCCCTGTTCAAGGGTATCGCCCAGCGAGGGGTGGGCGCTGCGTCTGCGCGAGATGCGGCAAACAGGTCATTTTGCCGACGATTCGCCGACTCGATCGCTTCCGATATCCCGCCCACCGCCATGAGCGCACCCGACGCTTCCGGAAGTCGGAGGGCCCTAGGACTTCGGCGCTGTCCATCGCGCTCCCCAGACGGCGAACGGACTCAGCCGGCGGAGGCGTTCGGCCCGATCCATTGCTCGAACAACCGGTCCACCGCGCCGGTCGCGAGCCGGGTCGCCAGGTAGGCGTCCACCAGCGCCGCAAAGACCGGATCGTTCTTGCGCACCAGCAGCACCTTCCCGAACGAGTCGAACGGCGCTTCGGGATGCAGCACTTGCAGGTCCGGGTGCTGACGCACGCGGTAGCGGCCCTCGACCGAATCGGTGACGAACACGTCGGCACGGCCCTGTTCGACTTCGCCGAAGATCGTCAGATTGTCCGGCCACAAGGTGAGCTGCGCCTCGGGGAAGTTCTTGCGCGCGAATTCCTCGTTCGTTCCACCGCGATTGGCGATCACACGCACACCGGGACGGTTGATCTCCGCGATGGTCGAGTACGCCGCACCGTTCGCTCGATGGGTGATCGGGGCCTTGCCGTCGGTCCCGTAGGTGATCGAGAAGTCGGCGAACGCCCGTCGCGACGGCAGGTCGGAGATGCCCCCGACCGCGAGATCGCAGTTCCGTTCGGCGAAGTCCGTCTTCAGGGTCGCCCAGGTCACGGGCACGAACTCGAGCGGGCGGCCGAGCAGTGCGGCGAACCCCTGCGCGAGGTCGACGTCCACACCCCGGTAACCGCCCGCGTCATCTCTGATCGAGTAGGGCGGATAGTCCCCGGGAGTGCAGGCGCGCAGCACGTTCGAAGTCTCCGACGGCTGTGCGGCCGCCGGAATCGCCGCCGCGGCAAGAGCTGTCCACCCGGCGACGAGCACCGCGCCGATGCGGCCGGGCAACGTCACTGGGCTACGCACCGATCACTTCTCGTTGCGCGCCTTGGGAAAGCGAGACTGCTTGGCGACCCAGCCCGCCATCTTGGCCCAGTGGCCCTTGCGCGGGGTGACGATCGAGCTGAGTTCCCGGTCCCATTCGTCCGCCTCGGTGAGGCCGTCGATGGTCTCGATCAATGCCTTGGCGGTGTCCAGATCCGGAACGACCCGGTCGCCGAGGATGCCGTCGGCGCCCACCAAGGTGACGCGCACGCCCGCGCGACCGATGGGCTGGAGCACGGCCGTGGCCGATCCGCCGTGGTCGGCGACGAACCCCTTGACGGACTCCACGAGGGCGCCCGGCAGCTTCGCCGGCGCCGTGGCGGTTTCAGTACTCATGGCAGGCAGTTTACCGACCGGTAGGCAGCATGCCTGCCGTGCGGGTGTAGAACTAAAACACATGCGCGCCATTCAGGTTTCCGAACACGGTGGTCCCGAGGTCCTGAAGTACGTCGACGTGCCCGATCCGCGGATCGGACCGGAGCAGCTGCTGGTCGAGACGCAGGCGATCGGTGTCAACTTCATCGACACCTACATTCGCACCGGACGCTACCCCCAGGACGTTCCTTACATCCCGGGCGCGGAGGGCACCGGCGTCGTCGTGGAGGTCGGCTCGGACGTCACCGAGTTCGCGGTCGGTGACCGGGTGGCGTGGTCGGCCGCGCCGGGCAGCTACGCGCCGAAGGTCGCCGTGCCCGCGGCCGTCGCCATCCGGGTGCCCGACGGCGTCGACCCGCCGGTGGCCGCGTCGGCGCTGTTGCAGGGCATGACCGCGCACTATCTCATCGAGTCGATCTACCGGCCCGAGCCCGGCGAGACGGTGCTGGTGCACGCGGGCGCGGGCGGCGTCGGCCTGATCCTCACCCAACTGCTCACGGCACGCGGTGTACGGGTGATCACGACGGTGTCCACCGACGAGAAGGAGACGCTCTCGCGCGCGGCGGGTGCCGCGGAGGTGCTGCGCTACGGTGACGACCTCGCCGAGCGGGTGCGCGCGCTCACCGACGGCGTGGGCGTGGCGGCTGCCTACGACGGCGTCGGTGCGGCGACCTTCGAGGCCAGCCTCGCCGCGTTGCGCGTGCGCGGCACGCTCGCCCTGTTCGGCGGCGCGAGCGGCCCCGTGCCACCGTTCGACCTGCAACGGCTCAGCACGGCCGGTTCGCTGTTCGTCACCCGTCCCACGCTGGCGCATTACACCCGCGACCGCGCCGAGCTCACCTGGCGCGCGGGTGACATCCTCGACGCCATCGCCAAGGGCACGCTGAACATCCGGATCGGCGCCACCTACCCGCTCGCCGACGCCGAACGGGCACACCGCGACCTGGAAGGCCGCAAGACCACCGGTTCCATCGTCCTGCTGCCGTGAGCCGCCGACGGTGGGCGATCCGACGAATCGCCCACCGTGGCATCAGTAGTCGCGGCCGGTGAGACCGCGATAGATGAAGCGGGTCAGACCCTCCACGGCCTGCTCGTCGGTCAGTTCGACGTTTCCTTCCTCGACCGCCGCCAGCAGGCTCTGGGTGAGCAGGAACATCATCGCCAGGCTGGCATCGGCGGTGCTCGGCAGCCGCAATCCCTGGTCGGCGAAGCCCGCCACGTGATCGGCGATGTCCGCGCGCTGCTGGAGGCCGAAGCGCGCGACCATCCGCGCGAATTCCTCGTTGACCAGGGCGGCCTGATTCACCGCGCGCAGCACGGGCGCGTGCTCCCGCGCGAAGGTCCAGTACCCGGCGACGTGATAGCGCACCGACTCCGGGTCGCTGAAATCCGGTTTGTGATCCGGCCCCTCCGCGCGCTCGTCCCCCGCCGCGGCCAAGTCGTTCAGCAGGGCCTGAAGCAGTTCTTCCTTGCTCGCGAAGTGGTTGTAGAACGATCCGGCCGCCCGGCCCGCGGTCGCCGTGATGTCGGTGATCTTGGTGTTCAGGTAGCCGCGCTCGGCGAACAAGCGCAACGCCGCGGCCTTCAACGCCTGCTCGGTTTCGGCCGACTTCTCCTTGCGACTCAGCGACACCCACCTCACCTCCTTGACAAGGCAACGTACCAAGAGACAAACTGAATTTGCATTCAGTGAATTTGAATTCATCAGGAGAAGCTCATGGCACAGCCCGTTCTCGTCGCCGGCGCCGGACCCACCGGTCTCACCCTCGCCCTCGATCTCGCTCGCCGCGGCACCCCGGTTCGCATCGTCGACAAGGCGGCCACGTTCTTCGCGGGCTCCCGCGGCGACGGCATCCAGCCCCGCACGCTGGAAGTCTTCGACGACCTGGGGGTACTGGACGCGGTGCACGCCGCCGGGATGCCGACACCGGTGATGCGGGTGCACCTCGGCGGCGAGTTCGTCACCGAGCGCAGGATGAGCGAGCCGGTCGAGCCCACCCCGGCGGTCCCCTACCCCAACCCCTGGGTGCTCGGCCAATCGCAGACCGAGGCGATCCTGCGCGATCGGCTCGCCGAATTCGGCGTGCGCGTGGAGCTGGGCACCGCACTGGCCGCCTTCGACCAGGACGACAGCGGCGTCACGGCGACGCTGGAACGCGACGGCGTGCGTGAGACTGTGCGCGCCGCGTACCTGGTGGGTGCCGACGGCGGCAAGAGCACCGTCCGCAAGGGGTTGGGTATCGCATTCGAGGGCGAGACCGACGAGTCGCTGCGGATGCTGCTCGGCGACGTGCGCGCCGACGCGCTCGACCATGAATTCGGCTACTGGTTCGCCGCCGCCGACCAGCCGATGCAGGGCATCGCGTTGTCCCCGCTGCCCGGTGGGCGGCACTTCCAGTTCGCGGCGCCGCTCACCGCGGACGAGCAGCCGAGCCTGGAACTGCTGCAACGGTACGCCGACCGCTACTGCGGGCGCGACGACGTCACGCTGACCGACCTGACCTGGGCGACGGTATGGCGGCCCAATGTCCGTCTCGCGCAACGGTTCCGGGACGGGCGGGTGTTCCTCGCCGGGGACGCCGCGCACGCCCATCCGCCCACCGGCGGCCAGGGACTGAACACCGGCATCCAGGACGCCTACAACCTCGGGTGGAAGCTGGCCGCCGCCCTGGCCGGTGACGACACCCTCCTGGACAGCTACGAGACCGAGCGCAGGACGGTCGCCGCCAGGGTGCTCGGACTGAGTTCCGAACTGCTGGACAAGCTGATCGACGGCGACGAGGACGCGATGCGGCGGGGACCGGAGACCCAGCAGCTGGACATCAGCTACCGCGACCCGGCCGTGGGCGACCCGCTGGCGACCGGCGACCGGGCGCCGGACGCGCCGGTGAAGGACGACGCGGGGCGGCCGGTCCGGTTGTTCGACCTGTTCCGCGGGCCGCACGCGACGGTGCTGTCCTTCGGCACGCCGCCGGTGGCCGGACCGGACGCGTATGCGGTGGTTCGCCCGGGGACATCGGTAGCCGGGCCGCATGTGGTGGACGTCGACGGGCACGCTTTCACGGCCTATGCCGCGGTCGAGGGCACCCGGGTGCTCGTCCGCCCGGACGGCTACATCGGCGCGATCAGCTGAAGAAGCTGCCGATGGTGTCCCAGCCGAGCACCGAGTCCACCGCGAGGCCGCAGAACACCACGGCCAGGTAATTGTTCGACTGGAGGAACAGCCGCAGCGGCTTCACCGATTCACCGCGCCGCACGCCCGCGTACAGCTGGTGCGCCATGAGCAGGAACCACGCTCCGGCCACCAGCGCAACGGCCGTGTAGATCACGCCGGTGGCGGGCGCCAGGGCGAGGGTGGTGAGCACGGTCAGCCAGGTGTAGACGACGATCTGCTTGGTGACCGTCCGCTCGGTGGCGACCACCGGCAGCATGGGCACGCCCGCCGCGCGGTAGTCCTCCTTGTAGCGCATGGCCAGCGCCCAGGTGTGCGGCGGCGTCCAGAAGAAGATGACGCCGAACAGCGCGAGGGCGGGCCAGCCGATGCCGCCGGTCACCGCCGACCAGCCGACCAGCGCGGGCATGCAGCCAGCCGCGCCGCCCCACACCACGTTCTGCGAGGTGCGGCGCTTGAGGCCAAGCGTGTAGACGAAGACGTAGAACAGGATCGTCGCGACGACGAGCAGGCCGCTGAGCAGGTTGGCCTGCCACCACAGCCAGGCGAAGGAGCCGAGGCCGAGCACGACACCGAAGACGAAGGCGTTGCGGGTGGGCACCGCCTCCCGGGCCAGCGGCCGCTTGGCGGTGCGCTTCATGACCTTGTCGATGTCGGCGTCGGCGACACAATTGAGCGTGTTCGCGCTCGCCGCGCCCATCCAGCCGCCGAACAGGGTCGCGAGGATCAGGCGGATGTCGACGGTGCCGCGATCGGCGAGCAGCATGGTCGGGATCGTGGCGACCAGCAGCAGCTCGATCACCCTTGGCTTGGTCAGCGCGATGTAGGCCAGCGCCCGTCGCATCAGCCGGGACGGTAGGCCGGGACCCGTGAACCGGTCGGCCAGCGCCGTCGCGGAGGAGCCGTGCGCACCATCGCCACCCGGCCGTTGCCCAATCCGCACTGTCTCTCCTCGCACGCTGTGCATCGCATCCGGCATGGACCAGCAGTGCGCTGGTTCCGGTGGTAAGGACGAGCCCGCGCCGGACTTCCGTCCGCCCCGGCGCCCCTGCCGACCGGTGCGGCGCGACTACTACTACAAAGGATGGTAGACCCCCGCCGCCCCCGCCCCTTTCCTCGCCCCCGGGCAACGTCACCCGTATGTGACGCGCCGTACCGCTGTTTCCGCACCGCACGGAGGGACTTCGCCAGGGGCGCGCGACCCGCCGGTAGGACTGTTGGTCGAGGCTCTCGGTCGCCCGGTCCCCGCATCGAGTCCGTGTGGTTCGCGCCGCGACCCGCATACCGTTTCCCGGCGCGGACGAATTTCCTCACCTGGTTCCGGCGCGAGCGAACACGCAGAGCGACACAGGCCGCGAAACCAAGACAGGGTTAATGGTGTGCCGGTCACCGGGCACATCTAGGGTAGTTGGGTATACCCGGTGAGCACGCCGTAGCTGCCGCGCGATCATCGCCGTCAGAACCCACCCGCCGTCGACGAAACAATGTCAGGAGAACCTCGGTCGTGTCGATCACAGACGACATCCGCGCCCTCACTCAGCCGAACCACCCGGACGACTGGACGGATCTGGACACCAAGGCTGTCGACACCATCCGGGTCCTGGCCGCCGAGGCGGTGCAGAACGCCGGAAACGGCCATCCCGGTACCGCGATGAGCCTGGCGCCGCTGGCGTACACGCTCTACCAGCGCACCATGCGCATCGACCCGAGCGATCCGAGCTGGGTCGGCCGGGACCGGTTCGTGCTGTCCTGCGGTCATTCCAGCCTCACCCAGTACATCCAGCTCTACCTGGCGGGTTACGGCCTGGAACTGGACGACCTGAAGAACCTGCGCAAGTGGGGCTCGCTCACCCCGGGCCACCCCGAGTTCCGGCACACCGACGGCGTCGAGATCACCACCGGCCCGCTCGGCCAGGGCCTGGCCTCGGCGGTCGGCATGGCGATGGCGGCGCGGCGCGAGCGCGGCCTGTTCGACCCGGACGCCGCACCCGGCGCGAGCCCGTTCGATCACTTCGTCTACGTCATCGCCTCCGACGGTGACCTGGAGGAAGGCGTCACCTCCGAGGCGTCGTCGCTGGCGGGCACCCAGCAGCTGGGCAACCTCGTCGTGGTCTACGACGACAACAAGATCTCCATCGAGGACGACACCACCATCGCCTTCACCGAGGACGTCGCGAAGCGTTACGAGGCCTACGGCTGGCACGTGCAGGTGGTCGAGGGCGGCGAGGACGTCGTCGCGATCGAGGCCGCGCTGGAGGCCGCCAAGGCCGAGACCGGCAAGCCCTCGATCATCGTGCTGCGCACCATCATCGGCTACCCCGCCCCCAGCAAGATGAACACCGGTACCGCGCACGGCGCGGCGCTGGGCGCCGACGAGGTGGCCGCCACGAAGAAGATCCTCGGCTTCGACCCGGACAAGAGCTTCGACGTGGATCCCGCGGTCATCGAGCACACCCGCAAGGTCATCGAACGCGGGCGCGCGGCACATGCGGAGTGGCAGAAGTCCTTCGACGCGTGGGCCGCGGCCAACCCGGAGAACAAGGCGCTGTTCGACCGCCTGATCGAGCGGCGGCTGCCGGACAACTGGGTCGCGAATCTGCCCACCTACGAACCGGATCCGAAGGGCATGGCCACCCGCAAGGCGTCCGGCAAGGTGCTCGCCGCGCTGGCGCCGGTGCTGCCGGAGCTGTGGGGCGGCTCGGCCGACCTGGCCGAGTCCAACAACACCACCATGCCCGACCAGCCCAGCTTCGGGCCGGAATCGATCTCCACCGGCATGTGGAAGGCCGACCCGTACGGCCGGACCCTGCACTTCGGCGTCCGCGAGCACGCGATGGGCGCGATCCTCAACGGCATCGCGCTGCACGGCCCGACCCGTCCGTACGGCGGCACCTTCCTGGTGTTCAGCGACTACATGCGTCCGGCCGTCCGCCTGGCGGCGGTGATGCGGGTGCCCGCGATCTATGTCTGGACCCACGACTCCATCGGCCTCGGCGAGGACGGCCCGACGCACCAGCCGATCGAGCAGCTCGCCGCGCTGCGCGCCATCCCGGGCCTGAACGTGGTCCGTCCGGGCGACGCCAACGAGACCACCTACGCCTGGCGCACCATCCTCGAACGCGACAGCAGCGAGCACCGGTCGCACTTCTCGGTGTCCGAGCCGCCGCACCAGGACGGCCCGTCCGGGCTGGCGCTGACCCGCCAGGATCTGCCGATCCTGGAGGGCACCAGTTTCGAGGGTGTGTCGAAGGGCGGTTATGTGCTGGCCGAGGCGTCCACGGGCACACCGCAAGTGATCCTGATCGCCACCGGCTCGGAGCTGCAGCTCGCGGTCGCCGCCCGCACTACGCTGGAGGAGCAGGGCATCGCCACCCGCGTGGTGTCGATGCCGTGCGTGGAGTGGTTCGACGCGCAGGACAAGGCTTACCGGGACGAGGTGCTCCCGCCCGCGGTCGCCGCTCGAGTTGTCGTCGAAGCCGGTATCGCGATGCCGTGGCACCGGTTCGCCGGTGACGCGGGCGAGATCGTGTCGATCGAGCACTTCGGTGCCTCCGCCGACTACAAGACCCTGTTCCGCGAATTCGGCTTCACTCCGGAAGCCGTCGTTGCCGCCGCGCAGCGCACGCTCGAGAACGTGAAGGGATAAGCGCTCATGGCTCAGAACGAGAATCTCGCCGCTTTGTCGGCGGCGGGAGTGTCCGTATGGCTCGATGATCTGTCCAGGGACCGCATCCGCTCCGGCAACCTGGCCGAGCTGATCGAGACCCGCTCGGTCGTCGGGGTCACCACCAATCCGACGATCTTCCAGGGTGCGCTCAGCCAGGGCCACGCCTACGACGGCCAGCTGAAAGAGCTTGCCGCGCAAGGCGCGGACGCCGACGCCGCGATCCGCACCATCACCACCGATGACGTCCGCGCGGCCTGCGACGTGTTCGCTCCGGTCTTCGAGGCCACCGGTGGCGTGGACGGCCGGGTCTCCATCGAGGTCGACCCGCGCCTGGCGTTCGACGCCGACCGGACCGTCGCGCAGGCGGTCGAACTGTGGAAGATCGTCGACCGGCCCAACCTGTTCATCAAGATCCCCGCCACCGAGAAGGGCCTGCCCGCCATCACCGCGGTGATCGCGGAGGGCATCAGCGTGAACGTCACGCTGATCTTCTCGGTCCAGCGCTACCGCGCGGTGATGGGCGCCTACCTGGAGGGTGTGAAGAAGGCCAAGGTCGCCGGCCACGATCCGGCCAAGATCCATTCCGTCGCCTCGTTCTTCGTCTCGCGCGTGGACACCGAGATCGACAAGCGGCTGGAGGCGCTCGGCACCGAGGAGGCGCTCGCGCTGCGCGGCAAGGCGGGAATCGCCAACGCCCGCCTGGCCTACGCGGAGTACCAGGACGTCTTCGACGGCGGCAGGCACACCTCCACGTTCCTGACCCTGGCCGCCGCGGGTGCGAATCGGCAGCGTCCTCTGTGGGCCTCGACCGGTGTGAAGAACCCGGACTACCCCGACACGATGTATGTCACCGAGCTGGTGGCCCCGAATACGGTGAACACGCTGCCGGAGAAGACGCTCCAGGCGGTCGCCGATCACGGCGTGATCCGCGGTGACACCGTGTCGGGCAAGGCGGAGGAGGCCAAGGAGGTCTTCGATCGGCTCGCCGCGGTCGGCGTCGATCTCGACGACGTGTTCGTGGTGCTCGAGAGCGAGGGCGTGGACAAGTTCGAGAAATCCTGGGAGGAGCTGCTTTCCGCCACCGCCGACGAGCTGAAGTCGGCGTCGACCGGGAACGGCTGATCGATGGCCGGGGCAGCGCCGACGGATCGGCCCGAGGCCGCCGAATGGCAGAACCCGCTGCGTGACAAACGGGACAAACGGCTGCCGCGCATCGCCGGACCGTGCAGCATGGTCATCTTCGGTGTCACGGGTGACCTGTCTCGGAAGAAGCTGATGCCGGCCATCTACGACCTGGCGAACCGGGGGCTGTTGCCCCCGGCCTTCGGCCTGGTCGGCTTCGCGCGCCGCAATTACGCCGACGAGGATTTCGCCCAGGTGGTTCTGGAGGCGGTGAAGGCGCACGCGCGTACCCCCTTCCGCCAGGAGGTCTGGGATCAGCTCTCGGAGGGCATCCGGTTCGTCCAGGGCAGCTTCGACGACAACGCGGCATTCGACCGGCTCGCCGACACCTTGACCACGCTGGACAAGGAGCGCGGCACCGGCGGCAATCACGCGTTCTACCTGTCCATCCCGCCGAACATGTTCCCGGTCGTGCTCGATCAGCTCTGCGCGCACGGCCTGGCGCAGACGACCGGGCCGGACGCGGCGCGCAAACCCTGGCGACGGGTGGTGATCGAGAAGCCGTTCGGGCACGACCTGCACAGCGCGCAGGAGCTCAACGCACTGGTCAACGGGGTTTTCCCCGAGGAGCAGGTGTTCCGCATCGACCATTACCTGGGCAAGGAGACGGTGCAGAACATCCTGGCACTGCGCTTCGCCAACCAGCTCTACGAGCCGATCTGGAACGCCAACTTCGTCGACCACGTGCAGATCACGATGGCCGAGGACATCGGCCTCGGCGGTCGAGCGGGCTACTACGACGGCATCGGCGCCGCGCGGGACGTGATCCAGAACCACCTGCTGCAATTGCTGGCGCTCACCGCCATGGAGGAGCCGATCAGCTTCGAGCCCAAGCAGTTGCAGGCCGAGAAGATCAAGGTGCTCTCCGCGACCAAGCTCGTCGAACCGCTGGACGAGACCACCGCGCGCGGCCAGTACACCGAGGGGTGGCAGGGCAGCGAGCACGTGGTCGGCCTGGCGGAGGAGGAGGGCTTCGATCCGAATTCCAAGACCGAGACCTACGCCGCGATCAGGCTGCAGATCGACACCCGCCGCTGGGCGGGTGTCCCGTTCTTCCTGCGCACCGGAAAACGCCTCGGCCGCAGGGTCACCGAGATCGCGGTGATCTTCAAGCGGGCGCCGCACCTGCCGTTCGACCAGACCATGACCGAGGAACTCGGGCAGAACGCGCTGGTCATCCGGGTACAACCGGACGAGGGCATCACCACCCGGTTCGGCTCGAAGGTGCCCGGCTCCAGCATGGAGGTGCGCGACGTCAACATGGACTTCACCTACGGTGAGGCGTTCACCGAATCCTCTCCCGAGGCCTACGAACGCCTGATCCTCGACGTGCTGCTCGGGGTGCCGTCGCTGTTCCCGGTGAACGCGGAGGTCGAATTGTCCTGGCGGATCCTGGATCCGGTGCTCGAGCACTGGGCCGCCGAAGGCAGGCCGGAGCCGTACGAGGCGGGCACCTGGGGTCCGCCATCGGCCGACGAGATGATCGCCCGTACCGGGCGGGAATGGCGGCGCCCGTGATCGTCGACATGCCCGAGACCAAGACCGGCGAGGTCACCAAGCGCATAGTGCAATTGCGCGAGAGCAACGGCGTGATCACCGTGGGCCGCGTGCTCACCCTGGTGGTGTGCACGCTCGACAGCTCCGAGGCCGAGGACGCGATCGACGCGGCGAACGAGGCCAGCCGTGAGCATCCCTGTCGCGTCGTGGTGCTGGCGCGCGGTGACCGGGAGGCAGCTACCCGGCTGGACGCGCAGATCCGAGTGGGCGGCGACGCGGGAGCGGCCGAGGTCATCGTGCTGCGGCTGCAAGGCGAACTGGTCAACCACGAGAGCAGCGTCGTCACCCCGTTCCTGCTGCCGGACACGCCGGTGGTCGCCTGGTGGCCACGCGGAGCGCCGGAGTTCCCGTCCAAGGACTCGGTGGGCCGCCTGGCCGGCCGCCGCATCACCGACGCCACGTTCGCGCCCGATCCCCAGGCGGCGATCAAGAAGCGGCTGCAGTCCTACGCCAGCGGCGATACCGACCTGGCCTGGAGCCGGATCACCTACTGGCGCGCCCTGCTGGCCGCGGCGATGGACGAGCCGCCGTTCGAAAAGGTGGATTCGGTGACGGTGTCCGGGCTGCGCGACGAGCCCGCCCTGGACATCCTGGCCGGCTGGCTGGCCGCCCGGCTGGACTGCCCCGTGCGCCGCCGCACCGGCCCGCTGCAGGTGGAATTGCACCGTCCCACCGTCTCCATCGCGATCGAACGCCCGCAGACCGGCCGCACCGCGACGCTGACCCGCACCGGCGAGCCGGTGCAACGGATCGCCCTGGCGCGCAGGGAGACGCGCGACTGCCTCGCCGAAGACCTACGCAGGCTGGACGCCGACGAGACCTACGCGGAAGCGCTGGCCGGAATCGAGAAGGTGATCTATGAGTGAGCACACCGATTCGCCGTTCCCCAGCGACACCGTCGAGGTGCACCTCGACACCGAGTCGCTGGTGGCCGCCGCCGCGGCCCGCTTCGTCTCGATCGTCGTCGCGGCGCAGGCCGAGCGTGGTTCCGCGTCGGTCGTCCTGACCGGCGGCGGAACCGGCATCGCCCTGCTGGAGCTGGTGCGCAAGTCCCCCGGCGACATCGACTGGTCCCGGGTCGAGGTGTTCTGGGGGGACGAGCGTTTCGTGCCCGCGAACGATCCGGAGCGCAACGACCTGCAAGCCAGGCAGGCGCTGCTCGACCACGTGCCGGTCGATCCGGCGCGGGTGCATCCGGTGGCCGCCTCCGACGGCGAGTACCCCGATCCGGTGGAGGCGGCGGCCGAGTACTCCGCGACGGTGCACGCCTATCTCGCCGAACACGGCGCGTTCGATCTGCACCTGCTCGGCATGGGCAGCGAGGGCCACGTCAATTCGCTGTTCCCGCACACCGACGCGGTGCGGGAAGAGCACGAGCTCGTCGTCGCCGTGACGAATTCGCCGAAGCCGCCGCCGGTGCGGGTGACGCTCACCCTGCCCGCGATCCGCCGCAGCCGCCACGTCGTGCTGGTGGTCGCCGGCGCCGCCAAGGCCGAGGCGGTCGCCGCGGCCATCGGCGGCGCGGAGCCGGTGGAGGTGCCCGCCGCCGGCGCGATCGGTCTGGACTCCACCACCTGGTTGCTCGATCAAGAGGCCGCGTCCGCGCTGCGCTGAGCAGGCCACCCCGGCCGTCGGCGTGGCCGCGTCCGCGCGGGCTGCCGCGCCCAGGAGCCGGAGCGTCGTGGCTTGCTCCGGCCCTCGCGGGGCAGCGGTGTCACTGCTGCCGAGCCCGGGATATCTCGTAAATTTGTCCGACACTGTGCCCGGCGGCCGAAAGAACACCGCCGGATAACGCAGCCGAACAGCGAAGTTTACGAGATGATCGGTCGGTGACCGAGCAGGCAGTTGATCTGGACGAACGGTGGCGCACCACCGTCACCGCACTTCGCCCGCGACCCGGCCGTCCGGTGGATCAGCCGGTCGTACCCGGCGTCGCGGTCACGGGTGCGGCGTGCCTGGAATTGTTCGACGCGCAAGCGACGAGCAGGCACCTCGACCTCGCGGCACGCCGCCTCGGCAGTGCCCGGCGCGGTTTCTACAGCATCGGATCGTCCGGTCACGAGGGCAATGCCGCCCTGGCCGCCGCTGCGCGGACCACCGACCCCGCCCTGCTGCACTACCGCTCGGGAGCGTTCTTCGTGCACCGGGCCCGGCGCGTACCCGGGCTCGACCCGATCCGGGACGTGCTGCTCGGCGTGGTCGCCGCGGCGGCGGACCCGATTTCCGGTGGGCGGCACAAGGTATTCGGCAGCGCTGCCGCCCACGTCATCCCCCAGACCTCGACCATCGCGTCGCATCTGCCCCGCGCGGTAGGTCTGGCGTTCGCGATCGATCGCGCGGCACGGCTCGGCGTCGCCGGTCCCTGGCCCGCCGACGCGGTGGTGCTGTGCAGTTTCGGCGACGCGTCGGCCAACCACTCCACCGCGGCCGGAGCGATCAATGCCGCGATTCATACGGCCGGGCAAGGGATTCCGATGCCGGTCCTGTTCGTCTGTGAGGACAACGGCATCGGGATCAGCGTCCCCACTCCCCCGGACTGGATCGAGCAGGCGTACGGCCACCGCCCGGGTCTGGCCTACTTCCACGCGGAGGGCTGCGCCGCACTCGACGCGCTGACCACCGCCGACGCCGCCGTCCGGTGGGTGCGGGGTAGCCGCGCGCCCGCGTTCTTGCATCTGCGGACGGTGCGGCTGCTCGGTCACGCGGGCTCGGACGTCGAAACCGCCTACCGCCGTCCCGCCGACATCGCCGCCGATCTCGCTCGCGATCCGGTCCTGGCGACCGCACGGCTGCTGATCGAGTCCGGCGTAGCCACCCCCGCCGACCTGCTCGACCGATACGCCGACCTGGGCCGCCGCGTGGCCGCGACCGCCGAACTCGTTTCCACGGAGCCGAAACTCGCTTCGGCGGCGGCCGTGACCGCCCCGATCGGCCCCTACCGTCCGGCACTCGTGCGCGCCGACGTACTCCGGCGCGACAGCCGCGGAAATGCGGACATCGGCCACGCGATCGCCGACGTCGATGCGCCGTATCGTCGCAACGGCGCCGCGCAGGGTGATCCGGCAACCCTGGCGCAGGCGATCAACGACACGCTCGCGAGCCTGCTGGCGCGCGACCGCGACGTGCTCGTCTTCGGGGAGGACGTCGGCCGCAAGGGTGGCGTATACGGCGTGACCAAGGGTTTGCAGCGGAGGTTCGGCGCCCGCCGCGTGTTCGACACCCTGCTGGACGAGCAGAGCGTCCTCGGGACCGCGCTGGGCTCGGCGCTGGCCGGATTCGTGCCGATCCCGGAGATCCAGTACCTGGCCTACCTGCACAACGCCGCCGATCAGATCCGCGGCGAAGCGGCCACGCTGTCCTTCTTCTCCGACGGCCGCTACCGGAATCCGATGGTGGTGCGGATCGCCGGATACGCCTACCAGAAGGGCTTCGGCGGCCATTTCCACAACGACAACTCGGTGGCCGCGCTGCGCGACATCCCCGGCGTCGTGCTCGCCTCCCCGTCGCGCGCCGACGACGCAGCCGCGATGCTGCGCACGTGCGTGTCTGCCGCCCGGGTGGACGGCAGAGTGTGCCTGTACCTCGAGCCCATCGCGCTGTATCACACCCGCGACCTGCACCATCCGGGCGATGACGGCTGGCTGGCCCGCCCGTCTCCTGACGAACACGTCGAGATCGGCCGTGCTCGGGTCTACGGCGACGGGGCCGACTTGACCCTGGTCGGCTTCGCCAACGGCGTGCCGATGAGCCTGCGCGCGGCACAGCGCTTGGCCCGGCTCGGGATCCGCGCGCGGGTGCTCGATCTGCGCTGGCTCGCTCCCCTGCCGGTGCACGATCTGCTGCGGCACGCACGCGCGACCGGGCGGGTCCTCGTCGCGGACGAGACCCGGCGCAGCGGCGGTGTGTCGGAGGCGGTGTGCGCCGCGCTGATCGACGCCGGTTTCACCGGCAGGCTCGCGCGTGTGACCAGCGAGGACAGTTTCGTGCCGCTCGGTCCGGCCGCCGCGACGGTGCTACTCGACGAGGACCGCATCGAAGCCGCCGCCCTCCGGCTTCTACGCGACGCGACCGGCGTGCAACCGCGGCGCGCCGGGGCCCGGCATTCCCCGGAATCCGATTCGACGGGGGAATAGTGGAAATACAGTGAGGTGACGGTGACCAGCAGTGGAAAGGACTCGCGATGACCACGATGTCCATGCTCGGCGAGGTGCGGCCGGAGCACGAGCACACGACCGACGGCGATCTGGTGCTCCTGCACTACCTGCGGTCGTTCCACAAGCCCGTACTGGACGTGTGGTCGGCGGCCACCGAGCGCGGCCAGCTCGCCCGCTGGCTCGGGGCCGTCTCCGGCGGCAACGGCAACCTCACCATCGAGTTGTTCGACGGTCCGGTCCCCGGCCCGGTCGCGGTGCGGGTCGACCACTGCCAGGCGCCGCACGAATTGGTCGTGCACATCGACGGCTGCCTGCTCGAAGTCCGGATGACCCAAGTCGGCGTGGTCACCACCGTGGAACTGACCCGCCGCCACGTGGTCCCCGCCGACGCGGGGGCGATCGGCCCGCGCTGGCAGTACCTGCTCGACCGCCTCACCGCCTACCTCGATTTCCAACCGTTGCCCCGGTGGTCGGACTACCCGAAGCTGGCGGAGGAATACCGCTAGGCCATCGAGCCGCCCGCCGGGCAGGTTCAGTAGAAGAACCCGGCGATGCCCCAGCCGGGACGCGCCTGCGCCTCCCGGATCCACTCGACGCAGGACTCGATCGCGGCGAGGACCTCGTGGTCGACCTCCTCACGCTGCGGCGGCGTGGTCGACTCCCACTGCACGAGCGCTTCGGCGCACTGCTCGGGCGTCCATTCGCCGTAGCCGGGCAATTCATCCGGCTGCGGCAGCGACGGCGGCAGCGAGTGGTACATGAACGCGCGGACGCTCACCGCTTTGATGCCGAGTGTGGCCAGGCCGTCGTCGATGTGGTCGAGCCAGCGACCCCGGAACGCCGAGAAGTAGCGGTTGTCCACGAAGCGACCGTAGAACTGGCAGATCGTCTGATAGGCGTAGCCGTACTGGAAACCGTAGGCCGGGTCGAACGGACCGCCGTCCACGACGGCGCGCACCGCCTCGTAACGGGTGGGCGCGCCGGCCGCGATCTCGTCGGCGAACCAGTCGTCGTCGTGGGTCAGCTGGGCTTTGAACCGGCCGCCGATCATCCGCCGGAGCTTGTCGTCCCGAGACCCGATGGCGCCCTTGACCCTGTCCAGTTCGACGACGTAGATGCTCAGGCTATAACTCATTCACCGAACATTAGCGGTGCCCACCGACAACGAACATCGCTGAGCCCGAAGGCGTTTCACCTCAGGCCGGAAGCCGGGCCGGATGCGCGGCCAAGTGGGCGAGATGAGCGGTGAGCAACGCGTTCACCGGCTCGGTCCGCTCCAGCTGCACGAGGTGGCCCGCATCGCTGATCTCGGTGACCGCCCGCAGGTCGGCGACGTGCTCACGCAGCGTGGCCAGCGGGTCGCGGCCACTGAAGCCTTCCATGTCGGGATCGCGGTCGCCGTACAGGAAATAGGCGGGCACAGCGACTTTCGCGTCCGCGTACTCGGCGGTGAGTTCCCAGTTGCGATCCAGGCTGCGATACCAGTTCAATCCGCCGGTGAAGCCGGTGCGTTCGAAATCTCGGGCGAGCACGTCCAGCTCGTCCGCGCCGAGCCAGCTCCACGGCAGCGCGGGCGCCTCCGGCAGCACATCGAGATAGCCGGTGCCCTCGGCCGGGAAGCGCCAGGTGTCCAGGTAATGGTAGTCGGCGCTGAGCGCGTAGTAGACGCGGGCCAGGAACTCCCGGGGACGCGCACCGAGTTCCGCATCCGCCACGCCCGGAGTCTGGAAGTAGTGCAGGTGCAGGAAGTGCCGCGCCGCGGCCTTCGCCCACAGCTGCGAGGGAGCACGCGGCGGACGTGGCGCGAACGGATTGTTCAAGACGATCACGCCGCGCACCCGCTCCGGGGCGCGCAATGCCAGTTCCCACACCAGTGCCGCGCCGAAGTCCAAGCCGACGAATACCGCCTGCTGCGCGCCGATGTCGTCGAGCAGAGCGAGCAGATCGCCGCAGACCGCGCGATTGGTGTACGCCTCGGGGTCGGCCGGGACGTCGGTGCGACCGTAGCCGCGCAGGTCCGGCGCGAGAGCTCGATACCCGGCGGCGGCGACCGCGGGAAGCTGGCGGTGCCAGATGTACCAGGTGTGCGGAAAGCCGTGGCAGAAGACCACCGGCTGCCCGGTTCCCTGCTCGGCGACGTGCATACGGACCCCGCCGGTCGTCACGAACCGATGCGTCAGCTCCACTCGGGCCTCCAAAACCTAGAACACGTTATCGTTTCACGGTAATGTTCCGGTTTCGTGAGCGGAATACCCGAGAGGCTCGAAGGCAAGATCGCGGTGGTCACCGGCGCCAGCCGCGGCATCGGCAAAGGGATCGCGCTGGAACTCGGTGCGGCGGGTGCCACGGTGTTCGTCACCGGACGCTCGGCGGCGCAGGGACGACTACCCGGCACCGTACACGCCACGGCCGCGGAAATCGATGCCGCGGGCGGGGTCGGCATCCCGTTCGTGTGCGACCACCGCGACGACGACGCGGTGGAGCGGCTGTTCGAGCTGATCCGCACCGAGCACGGCAGGCTGGACGTGCTGGTCAACAACGTCTACAACTCCCCCGCCGCGGCCCGATGGCTGGGCAAGCCGTTCTGGGAGGTGCCGCCCGCAGCGTGGGACGAGTCGGTCGACGTGGGCGTCCGGTCGCATTACGTGGCAAGCTATTTCGCCGCGCCGCTGTTGATCGCATCGGGCGGGCTGATCGCCAACATCTCCTCGCCGGGGGCGCGCAGGTACATGCACAACGCGGTGTACGGCGTCGCGAAATCCGCCCTGGACCGGCTCACCGCCGACATGGCGCACAACCTCGCGGGCACCGAGGTCACCGTGGTCTCGCTCTGGCCGGGCATCGTCGACACCGAACTGCTGCAACTGGTTCCGGCAGGCGCCGATGGCCGCAGGCTGGTCACGCTGCCCGGTGAGGGCACCTTCGACCTCGGCGACGCGCAGACGCCGCGCTTCACCGGCCGCGCCGTCGTCGCGCTCGCCACCGACGCGGGGCGTCGCTCCCGCACCGGGTTGCCCTGGCCGGTAGCCGATCTCGCCGAGTACTACGGGTTCACCGATATCGACGGGCGCATCCCGCGCGTCGACTGACTCCGTTCACAGCGCGCCGAGGAAGCGCTGCACCGAGCGCGACGGGACCGGTCTGGCCCGCCACGCCACGTACACGTGCGAGGGCGGTGCGTCGGGGATGTCCAGATAGACGACGCCGGGATGCGGCGCCCTGGTGCGCGCGAGATCGGGTACGACACCGATACCGCGGTCGGCCGCGACCAATTCGATCCATTCGTCGAAGTTCGTGCAGGTGATGACGGCGCGGTCCGGGTCGACCGGCTGCCAGGACGCCGCATCGGTGGTGCCGGACACGGTGTTGACCACCAGCGGCCGACCGGCCAGATCGGACCAGGACAGGCGGGGCGCGCTCGCCAGCGGCGAATGGGTGGCCACCGCGAGCACCCGCCGTTCCGTCGTCCGCGGGGTACGGGGCGGGACAGATCCTCGGGCCGGTGGCGGTGGCCCCGGTCCTCGGGACGTCCTATCCCGCCGCGTTCGCCATCGCCGCGGTCGTGCTCGGCGCGGCGACGCTCACGGCAGGCGTGGTGACCGCCGGGATCAGGCGAACTTGATCTCGAGGCCGATGCCGAGAATGGCGATCAACCAGATGACGCCGGTGAAGATGGTGACGCGGTCGAGGTTCTTCTCCACAACAGTGGACCCGGACAGGCTGGACTGCACGCCGCCGCCGAACAAGCTGGACAGACCTCCACCCTTGGCGCGGTGCAGCAGCACCAGCAGCACCAGCAGCACGCTGGTGATGATCAGGAGGATATCCAGGAACATCCGCATGCCGGACAGTGTATGCGGTCGGGGCGACCGCACCGAATCAGGCACTCGGCAGCCGCGCGCAGGGCACCGCCCTAGCGCCGGTCGACCGCCACGAGGTGGGTGACCTGCTCCCCCTCGACGGCGCCGAACTTCGCGACGGCCTCTTCCCGCAGCTGATCCTGCGCGGTGAGCCGGACCTGGTGCTGGTGCATGTGCTCGGCCCAGGACCGCACGACGAACGCCTCGACATAACGGTCGATCACCCCGACGTCGCGATACAGGCGCCATTCCATCGCGCCGGTGCGCTGCCGCGACCGGCCGACGAAGGCCATGGCGGCGAGGAATTCCTCGACCTCTTCCGGCGGCACGTCGTAGCTGCGCAGAATCAGCACCGGACCGTCGTCGGGATCGGGTTCCACCGCCAGTTGCGGCTCCGGCCAGAACGCCGAGGGCGTCAGGTCGAGCACCTCGGGATCGTTCCGGATGGGCAGCCACACCGTGCTCACCGCGCAGAACGCGAGCAGCGCCGTGGCCCACAGCAGCGCGGGCACCGAGCCGATCGCGCCGGCGACCAGGCCCCAGACCAGCGAGCCGATCGCCTGGCCACCCATGAACACCAGCAGATACACCGACAACCCGCGCGCACGCACCCAGGCGGGCAGCAGTAGCTGCATGGTCGAGTTCATCGTGGACATCGCCAGCAGCCACGCCAGTCCCGCGAAGACCAGCAGCACCAATACCACCGGCACCACGCGCAGCAGCGCGGTGCCCGCCGTCGCCGACCCGAACAGGATCGCGGCGATGGTGAGCCGCTGCGTCGGGGTGAGCCATGCCCGCAACCGGGACAGCATCGCCGCGCCGAGCACCGCGCCGACGCCGAGCGCCCCGAGCATCAGACCGTACCCGGACGACGACAGCGCGAGGCGGTCGCGCGCGATCACCGGCAGCAGCGCCCAGACCGCGCTCGCGGGTGCGATGAACAGGATCGACCGCAGCAGCACCCGGCGGATCGCGGGCGCCGCGCGGATGAAGCGGGTGCCCGCCTGCAACGCCGCCAGCGGGCGCTCGGTGGGCAGGCGCCGGTCGATCGCAGGCCTGCGCCAGACCGTCAGGACGGCGACGATCCCGACGAACGACACCGCGTTCAGCGCGAACACCAGCGTCGGCCCGGACAACGAGACCAGCGCGCCGGCCAGCGCGGGACCGACCGCCCTGCCGATGTTGATGTTCATGCTGCCCAGCGCGGAGGCCGCCGGGATCTGCTCGCGCGAGACCAGTTCGGGCTGGATCGCCTGCCAGGCCGGGGCGGTCAGCGCCTGCCCGCAACCGAGCAGGAACAACAAGGTGAGCAGCACCCCGGGGGTGGTGTGACCCGTCGCCGTCGACACGGCGAGCAGCGCGGCCAGCGCCGCCATCGCGGACTGGGCGCCGAGCAGCAGCCTGCGCCGGTCCACGAGGTCGGCGATCACCCCGGACGGGATGGCCAGCAGCATCACCGGCAGCGTGATGGCGGTCTGCACGAACGACACCAGCACCGCGGCGTTGGGCTGGTCGACCATGATCCACTGCGCGCCGACGGTCTGCATCCAGGTGCCTAGATTCGACACCAGCTGCGCCACCCACAGCGCGCGGTACACCGGTGATCGCAGCGGCGCCCAAGTGGAAATCGGGGTCGTCGCGGCTGTCGTCACTCGCCGAAGCTTAGTCGCGGCGGCGCCCCCGCCCCGACGCCGCGTCCGGCCCCCGGACCGCCGGACGCGCCGCTGTCGCGGCCAGCAGCAACGCCACGATCAGCAGCGCGGCTCCCGCCAGGCCCGCCACCGTCAGGCGTTCGCCGAGGATCACCGCCGCAAGCGCCGCTCCCGTGAGCGGTTCCAGCAGGGCCAGTACCGCGGCGATCCCAGGACCGGCGTCCGAGAGGCCGCGGAAGTACAGCGTGTAGGCGACCGCGGTTGGCGCGAGCCCCAGCACCAGGACCAGCGCGATGCTGCCGGGCTTCGGGTCGAACACCAGCCCGCTCGTGGCCGCGAGTGGCGCCAGCAGCAACGCGCCTCCGGTGAACCCGAGGCCGGTCGTGGTCATCGCGTCGAGCCCGGGCACCGGCACGGCGTTGAGGACGGTGACCGTCGCGAACGCCGCGGCGGCCACCGCCGCGAACGCCGCGCCCACCAGCACCCCGTGCGCACCGCCGGTACCGCTCGGCACACCGACCAGCAAGGCCAGTCCGCACACCGCGATGCCGATCGTCGCCGCGCGGCGACGGTCCACCGCGTGTCGTCCGGTGACATGCTCCAACCCGGCGACGACCACCGGCGACATACCGATCGTGATCAACGTCGCGAGGCTGACCGAGGAGGCGGCGACCGCGCCGAAGTAGGCCGCCTGGAAGGCCGCCGCGAGCACGGCGACCGCGCCGATCCGGCGCCAGGCCAGCGGGTCTCGCGGCCACGGCCGCCGCGTGCCCGCGAGCAGAACCACCAGGAGCAGCCCGCCGACGGCGAGCCGGCAGGTGGCCACCGAGACGGGTGACAAGCCGGTGGCCCGGTGCACCAACGTGCCGAGCAGACCGCCGGTGCCCCACAGGAGGCCGGCGCCGACGAGGTAGACCAGCCCGGGACGCGCGGCAGTGGACACAGTGGAGGACATGAGAGATCGCGCTCCTGCGACAAGAGGGATTGGGGTCGCGGAAGCGAGGTGCACAGTGCTGCCGAAAGAAGCGCGCCCACCCGTTCGGCGGCGCGCTGGATGCCTACACCTCGCTCAGGAAGCGGGCGGCGGAGTGATCGGGAAGCACCGGTGCACGGCACAGATACTAATACGGGGCCGAGTGAGTCATCCCATGAGTATTGATTCCGGCGGCGGGCGAGTTCACCGGCAGGCCGTGACGACCGACGCGACCTCGGTGGCGCGGCCGGTCGTCGGTAACATCGCCGCATGGCGGCACTCTTCGCGCGACCAGGACCGCTCGTCTTGCTCGCCCTCTGCACGGTGGCGGCGTGTTCGAGCGGTGAGCCCGACCGCGGCGCCGACGAGCCGACGCCGGTGGGCCGCACATTTCTCTCCACCGGCGTCGAAGGCACCCCGATTCCCGGCGGCGGGCCGCTGACCATCAGCTTCACCGAGGGCCGGGTAGCGGCCGACGCGGGATGCAACAAGTTCACCGGCGCGGCCTCCCTGGACGATCAGGTGCTGCACGTCTCCGGTCTGGCCACCACCCTGATGGCCTGCGAGGACGATCGGCGCGGCGCCGACGAGTGGCTCAGCGGCCTGCTGAACTCGCAGCCCACCTGGCGGCTGGACGACTCGCGGCTCACCCTGCACAGCCCCGACCGCACGGTGAGCTTGATCGACAAGAAGGTCGCCCAGCCGGACAAACCGATCGTGGGCACGCCTTGGCTGGTCACCGCGCTCATCACCGACAACAGCCAGATCCGCTCGCGTGCCCTCGACGAGGCGCAGCCGACGCTCACCATCGCCGCGGACGACAGCGTCTCCGGCGGCGCCGGGTGCAATCGCATGACCGGCAGCGCCCAGGTGTCCGGCGCCCGGATCACCTTCCGGATCGCCACCACGAAGATGCTGTGCTCGCCGGAGGTGATGGAGGTCGAGCAGGCCGTGTTGAGAACCCTGGACGGCACGGCGACCGCCACGGTGGACGCCGACACGCTGACCCTGCGCAACGACAACGGCGCGGGTCTGGTCCTGCACGCGCAGTGACGCCTGCTACTTCACCGACGATGCCGGGTCACCGCCGCTCCCCTCGGCGCCCTTGTAGCTCATGGTCATCGGCGTGACGCTGTCGAAGGTCGTCCATTCGTAGCGATGGTCGATCGGTCCCAATCCGAGGAGTCCGAGCCGGTAGTACGCGCCGCTGCCGTGGATGTCCTCGGCTTCCTCCGTGAGCGCTCTCGGCGTATACGGCACAGCCCGGTATCGCGGGAAGCGATACCGGGCTGTCGCGCGTCGGACCCGGGTCAGGGCAGGGGGCCGCCCGCGGCGATCGCGGAGAGGGTGGCGAATTCGTCACCCTTGAGCGAAGCGCCGCCCACCAATGCACCGTCGATGTCGCTCTGGGCGACCAGTTCTCCGACGTTCTTGGCGTTCACCGATCCGCCGTAGAGCACGCGCACCTGTGCCGCGACTTCCGGCGAGGCGAGTTTCTCCAGCTCCCCGCGAATCGCGCCGCAGACCTCTTGCGCGTCGGCGGGGGTGGCGACCTTGCCGGTGCCGATCGCCCACACCGGCTCGTAGGCGATGACGATCTTCGAGATCTCCTCCGCCGACAAGCCTTTCAACGATCCGCGCAGTTGCTCGAGGTTGTACTCGACGTGCGTTCCCGCCTCGCGGACGTTCAAGCCTTCGCCGATGCACACGATCGGGGTGATCCCGTGCTTCAACGCCTGCTTGGCCTTGGCCAGCACGGTGGCGTCGTCCTCGTTGTGGTACTGCCGCCGCTCGGAGTGCCCGACCACGACGAAGGTGCAGCCCAGCTTGGCGAGCATGCTCGCGCTGATCTCACCGGTGTAGGCGCCCGCCTCGTGCATCGAGACGTCCTGGCCTCCGTAGGTGAGCAGGAGTTTGTCGCCTTCGACCAGCGTCTGCACGCTGCGCAGGTCGACGAACGGCGGGAGCACCGCGACGTCCACCTTGTCGAAGTACTTCTCCGGCAGCGCGAACGCGATCTTCTGCACCAGGGCGATGGCCTCGAGGTGATTGAGGTTCATCTTCCAGTTGCCCGCGATGAGCGGTTTGCGTGCCATGCTCAGTCCTCCAACACCGCGATGCCGGGGAGCTCTTTGCCCTCCAGGTATTCCAGCGACGCGCCGCCACCGGTGGAGATGTGCGAGAAGCCGTCCTCCGGCAGGCCGAGCGCCCGCACGGCCGCGGCCGAATCGCCGCCGCCGACCACGGTGAACGCGCCCTTGCCGGTGGCGGTCACGATCGCCTCGGCGACCCCACGGGTGCCCGCGGCGAACTTCTCGAACTCGAACACGCCCATCGGCCCGTTCCAGAAGACGGTCCGCGCCTCGGTCAGCAGGACCGCGAAGCGGTGCACCGAGTCCGGGCCCACGTCCAGACCCAGCCAGCCGTCCGGAATCTCATGCGCCGGTACCACCTTCGACTCCGCGTCGGCGGCGAACTTGTCGGCCACCACGATGTCGCGCGGCAGGTGGATGACGTCGGCGTACTGCTCGAGCAGCTGCTTGCAGGTGTCCACCATCTCCTCCTGCAGCAGCGAGTCGCCCACCGAAAGGCCCTGTGCGGCAAGGAAGGTGAAGCACATGCCGCCGCCGATCACCAGGGTGTCGACCTTCGGCGCGAGCGCCTCGATGACCGCCAGCTTGTCGGAGACCTTGGAACCGCCGAGCACCACCGCGTACGGCCGGTCCGGGTTCTCGGTCAGCTTGGCCAGCACCTCGACCTCGGCCGCGACCAGCGTGCCCGCGTAGTGCGGCAGCAGCTCGGCGACGTCGTACACCGACGCCTGCTTGCGGTGCACCACGCCGAAACCGTCGGAGACGAACGCGCCGTCGTCGCCGACCAGCTCGACCAGCGCTGCCGCCAGCTTGGCCCGGTCGGCGTCGTCCTTGCTGGTCTCGCGCGCGTCGAACCGGATGTTCTCCAGCAGCAGCACGTCGCCGTCGGTGAGGCCCTCCGACCGCGCGAGCGCGTCCTGGCCCACCACGTCACCGGCGAGCTGGACATTGCGGCCCAGTTCCTCGGCGAGGCGGGCGGCCACCGGCGCCAGCGAGAGCTTCGGGTCCGGTTCACCCTTCGGGCGGCCGAGGTGCGCGGTGACGACGACCTTGGCACCTGCCTCGGCGAGTGCCTTGATGGTCGGCGCCGAGGCGATGATGCGGCCGGGATCGGTGATCTGTCCTTGGTCGTCGAGGGGGACGTTCAGGTCGGAGCGCACCAGCACGCCCCGGCCCTCGACGCCCTCGCCGAGCAGATCCGCGAGTGTCTTGACAGTCATGCGCGTCAGAGCGACTTGCCGACGAGGCCGATGAGATCGGCGAGACGGTTCGAGTAGCCCCACTCGTTGTCGTACCAGGACACGACCTTGACCTGGTTGTCGATCACCTTGGTCAGCGGCGCGTCGTAGATCGACGAGGCCGGGTCGGTGACGATGTCGCTGGAGACGATCGGGTCGGTGTTGTACTTCAGGATGCCCTTCAGCGGGCCTTCCGCGGCGGCCTTGTAGGCGGCGTTGATCTCCTCGATCGAGGCCGACTTGCGCAGCGTCGCGGTCAGGTCGGTGACCGAGCCCGTCGGGACCGGCACGCGCAGCGCGTAGCCGTCCAGCTTGCCCTGCAGCTCGGGCAGCACCAGGCCGATGGCCTTCGCGGCGCCGGTGCCGGTGGGCACGATGTTCAGCGCGGCGGCGCGGGCGCGACGCAGGTCGCTGTGCGGGCCGTCCTGCAGGTTCTGGTCCTGGGTGTAGGCATGGATGGTGGTCATCAGGCCGTGCTCGATGCCGAACTCGTCGTTGAGCACCTTGGCCAGCGGGCCCAGGCAGTTGGTGGTGCAGGACGCGTTGGAGATGATGTTCTGGCTGCCGTCGTACTTGTCGTCGTTGACGCCCATGACGATGGTGATGTCCTCGCCCTTGGCCGGGGCGGAGATGATGACCTTCTTGGCGCCCGCGGCGAGGTGGCCCTTGGCCTTGGTGGCATCGGTGAAGATGCCGGTGGACTCGACGACCACGTCGACACCCAGGTCACCCCAGGGCAGCGCGGCAGGGCCTTCCTTGATCGCCAGCGCCTTGATCCGCTGGTCGCCCACCACGATGGTGTCGTCGCCGTCGAGCGAGACGTCCTGGGGCAGACGGCCCAGGATCGAGTCGTACTTGAGCAGGGTCGCCAGGGTCGCGTTGTCGGTGAGGTCGTTGACCGCGACGATCTCGATGTCGGTGGTGCCGAGCGCCTTCTGCGCCTCCACCGCCCGGAAGAAGTTACGTCCGATACGACCGAAGCCGTTGATGCCTACCCGGACAGTCACGTTATCGCTCCTCAACTTTCCAGCGGATCATTCCGATGCCCACTCACACTAACGTCCTGCGGCGACCTCGCCGACACGCACCTGGCATTCGCGAGGACGGGATGCCTGGTCAGACGCCCGAC
Source organism: Nocardia exalbida NBRC 100660 (assembly GCF_000308575.1). Classification (GTDB taxonomy): domain Bacteria; phylum Actinomycetota; class Actinomycetes; order Mycobacteriales; family Mycobacteriaceae; genus Nocardia; species Nocardia exalbida. The sequence continues at coordinate 32,041 of NZ_BAFZ01000071.1, forward strand.
CAACACGGTTTCCGCAGTCGAAACGCCGCGATCCCCGCGACTGGCCCAGTCGCGGGGATCGCGGCGAACGTCCGGAGCGCGGGCTCAGGCTTCGTCGAGCAGTTCGGCCGTGACGGCCGATTCGGTGTCCGGAACGCCCAGTTCCTTGGCGCGCCGGTCGGCCATCGACAGCAGCCGCCGGATGCGGCCCGCGACAGCGTCTTTCGTCATCGGCGGCTCGGCGAGCTGGCCGAGTTCCTCCAGTGACGCCTGCCGGTGCTGCACGCGCAGCCGGCCCGCGGCGGCGAGATGGTCGGGCACGTCGTCGCTGAGGATCTCCAGCGCGCGTTCCACCCGCGCCGCCGCGGCGACCGCGGCGCGCGCCGAGCGGCGCAGATTGGCGTCGTCGAAATTGGCCAGGCGATTCGCGGTCGCGCGCACTTCGCGGCGCAGCCTGCGTTCCTCCCAGACCATCCGGGTGCCGTGCGCGCCCATCCTGGTCAGCAGCGCGCCGATCGCCTCACCGTCGCGCACCACCACGCGGTCGGTGCCGCGCACCTCGCGGGCCTTGGCCGTGATGCCGAGCCGCCGGGCCGCGCCGACCAGCGCCAGCGCCGCCTCGGGTCCGGGGCAGCTGACCTCGAGCGCCGAGGAGCGTCCGGGTTCGGTGAGCGAACCGTGCGCGAGAAACGCGCCGCGCCAAGCGGCTTCGGCATCGGCGATGCTGCCGCCGACCACCTGCGCGGGCAGGCCGCGCACCGGACGGCCCCGCACGTCGAGCAGACCGGTCTGCCGAGCCAGCGCCTCGCCCTCCTTGGAGACGCGCACCACGTACCGGGAGGTTTTGCGCAGTCCGCCCGCGCCGAGCACGTGCACGTCGGAGCCGTAACCGTAGAGTTCGAAGATCTCCCGGCGCAGCCTGCGCGCGATGGAACCCATGTCCACCTCGGCCTCGACGATCACCCGGCCGCCGACGATGTGCAGGCCGCCCGCGAAACGCAGCAGAGCGGACAGTTCCGCCTTGCGGGAACTCACCTGCGACACCGTGAGCCTGCTCAGCTCGTCTTTCACATCGGCTGTCATCGCCACGGGACGCGCTCCTTTCCACCCAACCCGGAACGCACATCCTGGCCCATGTGCCGTCCCTCGACTCGAAGCCCTGCCATTTGCGGCCGAGGTTGCCGGATCAGTTGATCCAGTGCGGCGGCAAGCTTTCCGGGGTGATGCCGGTCCGTTCCCGCTTCGGCGACATCGGAGAACGTTACCCGTGCCCGCAACTGTTCGGCAGCCCTGGCCACATGTTCCCGTTCACGACCCTCCGGCACCGAGCCGGAGTCGACCAGCACCTCATCGACGACGAATTCCGGTGCGTGCTGGGACAATACATGCAAATGCCGCTCCGCGGAGAATCCGGCGGTCTCCCCCGGCTCCGCGGCGAGATTGAGCACGAGGACTTTCCGGGCCCTGGTGTACACCAGGGCTTCCCGTAGCTCCGGAACGAGGACGTGCGGAATCACGCTGGTGAACCACGATCCCGGCCCGAGCACCACGACATCCGCGTGTTCGATCGCCGAGGTCGCCTCCGGACTGGCCGGTGGGTCGGACGGAATCAGCCGCACCCGCCGCACCTTACCCGGCGTGGTCGCGATGGCAACTTGGCCGCGAATGCAACGGCTCACCCGTGGATCCGCCTCCAGCCCAGACACATCCGCCTCGATGTCCAGCGCGATCGGCGACATGGGGAGCACTTGTCCGGTGATGCGCAACATGCGGGCGACTTCATCGAGCGCGGCGACCGGATCGCCGAGCACCTCGGTGAGCCCGGCCAGGATCAGATTGCCCACGGAGTGCCCGGCCAGCGCGCCGGTACCACCGAAACGATGCTGGACCGTCTGCGTCCAGACGCCGTCGGCGTCCGCGGCCAGGGCCGCCAGCGCCATCCGGAGATCCCCCGGCGGCAGCACCCCCAGCTCGGCGCGTAGCCGGCCCGAGGAGCCGCCGTCGTCGGCGACGGTGACCACCGCGCAGATCTTCCTGGTCAGCCGCCGCACCGCGGTCAGTGTCGCGTACAGCCCATGTCCACCACCCAGCGCGACGATGCTGGGATTGGATTCCCAACCGGTCATTCGCGCCCCAGGTCTCGATGGACGACCCGGACCACGTCGGCGGACTCCTCCGGCCCACCGGTGACCTCACTCATCAACTCGCCCAGTGCCTCGGCAATCGCGACGCTCCGGTGCTTGCCTCCGGTGCAGCCCACTGCGACCGTCATGTATCGCTTCCCCTCTTGGCGGTAACCGTTCGTGGTCAGCTCGACCAGGTGGTGGCAGGTACGCAGATAATCGTCCGCGCCGGGACGCGACAACACGTACTCGCTGACCACCGTCTCCTGACCGGTGTGTTCCCGCAACTCCGGTATCCAATGCGGATTGGGTAGAAAACGCACATCCAACACCATGTCGGCGTCCAGCGGAACCCCGTACTTGAAGCCGAACGACTGCACGGTGAGTTGCAACGCGCTGGGCGCGCCGCCGCCGTAGGCCTCCTCCATCTTGCGGTGCAACTGATGGATGGACAGCTCGGTGGTGTCGATCACCAGGTCGGCGGCCGCCTTCACGGCGGACAGCCGCACCCGCTCGGCGGCGATACCCGCCGACAACGTGCCGTCCTTGCTCTCGCTCTGCAGCGGATGTCTGCGCCGGGCGAAGCCGAAGCGGCGGATCAGCACGTCGTCGGAGGCCTCGAGGAACAGGACCCTGGTGCGCACGCCGAGGATCCGCAGCTGCTCGGTGACCACCGAGAGATCGCCGGTGAAGAACCGGCTGCGCACGTCCATGACCAGCGCGAGACGGCGGATCGGCGGCTTCGCGGACGCGCCCAGCTCCACCATCCGCCCGAACAGCTCGGGCGGCAGGTTGTCGGCCACGTACCAGCCGAGGTCCTCGAGCACGCGGGCGGCCGTGCCGCGGCCCGCGCCCGAGAGCCCGGTCACGATCACGACCTCGACCTGCGGATTCGCTCCGCCGACGGCGCCGGACGAAGCCACTCGTCCCGCACTCGTCGGCGGACTGCCCGCACTGCTGTTCGATTCGACGCGTGTCATGTCCTACCGGATCCGTGTCTGGGGTGCCTTCCGATCATCGCGCACCGGTTTCGGTATCGGCCGCAGACACACAACGTACGCGATACCGAAATTTCCGGTGCACTGTCGACTGTCTATTCGGACTCGAGCGCCGCAAGGACCGCTTTCGCGGTCGCCATCCCGATTCCGGGCACCTCGATGATCTCCTCGACCGTGGCCTGCTTCAGCTTGGCGACCGATCCGAAATGGGTGACCAGCGCGGTCCGGCGCGCCGTGCCGAGCCCCGGCACCGAGTCCAGGGCCGAGGCGGTCATCCGGCGTGAGCGTTTGCTGCGATGGAAGGTGATGGCGAAGCGGTGCGCCTCGTCGCGCACCCGTTGCAGCAGATAGAGCGCCTCGCTGTTGCGCGGCAGGATCACCGGGTCGCTTTCGCCGGGCACCCACACCTCCTCGAGCCGTTTGGCCAGGCCGATCACCGCGACATCGGTGATGCCCAGCTCGTCGAGCACCTCGGCGGCCGCGGCGACCTGGGGCGCGCCGCCGTCGACGACGAACAGGTTGGGCGGATAGGAGAACTTGCGCGGGCGCCCGGTGCGGGGATCGATACCCGGAAGGGAGGTCAAGTCGAGCGCGTCGTCGTCGCTTCCGGTCGCGGCGAGATCGTCCTGCTCCATCGTGTCGCGCTCACGGCGCAGCTTGAGGAACCGGCGACGGGTCACCTCGGCGATGCTGCCGACATCATCGGAACGGCCGTCGCCCGCTGCTTCCCGGATCGTGTAGTGGCGGTAATCGGACTTGCGGGCCAGGCCGTCCTCGAAGACCACCAGCGAGGCGACCACGTCGGTCCCCTGCACGTGACTGACGTCGACGCACTCGATGCGCAGCGGCGCGCTGTCGAGTTCCAAGGCGTCCTGGATCTCTTGCAGCGCTTGCGATCTCGAGGTCAGGTCACCCGCCCGCTTGAGCTTGTGCTGGGCCAGCGCCTCCATCGCGTTGCGCTGCACGGTCTCGGCGAGCGCCTTCTTGTCCCCGCGCTGGGGCACCCGTACCTTCACCGCCGAGCCGCGCAGGCCGGACAGCCACTGCTGGACCTGCTCGATATCGGCGGGTAGTTCGGGCACGAGCACTTCGCGCGGCACCACGGTGGCGAGCAACTCGTCGGCGGACTGCTCGGCCACCGTGACCTGCTCGCCGTAGAACTGGGTGAGGAACTGCTCGACCAGCGCGGCGAGCTCACCGCCCTCCTCCGGGACATCGACCGCGTCACCCGACTTGTCGACCACCCACCCGCGCTGGCCGCGCACCCGGCCGTCCCGCACATGGAAGACCTGCACCGCCACCTCCAGTTCGTCGGCGGCGAAGGCGATGACGTCGGCGTCGGTGCCCGTGCCGAGCACCACCGCCTGCTTCTCCAGCGCCCGGCGCAGCGCTTGCACGTCGTCGCGCAGCCGGGCGGCGGCCTCGAAATCCAGGTCGTCCGCGGCGTCGTGCATGCGGCGCTCCAGTTCGCGGACCAACCGATCGGTGCGGCCTGCGAGGAAGTCGCAGAAGTCCTCGACGATGGCGCGGTGCTCCTCGGCGCTCACCCGGCCGACGCACGGCGCCGAGCACTTGTCGATATAGCCGAGCAGGCAGGGACGCCCGATCTGGTGGTGCCGCCGGAAGACGCCGTTGGAGCAGGTACGCGCGGGAAACACCCGCAGCAGCAGATCGAGCGTCTCGCGGATGGCCCAGGCGTGCGCGAACGGGCCGAAGTAGCGCACCCCTTTGCGGCGCGCGCCGCGGTAGACGAACAGCCGCGGGTACTCCTCGTTCAAGGTGACCGCGAGCACCGGGTAGGACTTGTCGTCGCGGTAGCGGACGTTGAAGCGGGGATCGAATTCCTTGATCCAGTTGTATTCCAGCTGCAACGCCTCCACCTCGGTGGAGACGACCGTCCATTCGACGCTCGCGGCCGTGGTGACCATCTGCCTCGTGCGCGGATGCAGGCCCGCGACGTCGGCGAAATACGAGTTCAGTCTGCTGCGCAGGCTCTTTGCCTTGCCGACGTAGATGACCTGCCGATGGGCGTCCCGGAATTTGTAGACACCTGGTTCGACGGGAATCGTGCCCGGCGCGGGCCGGTACGTCGCTGGATCTGCCACCCATCCAGCGTATCGACCGCGACCGACAGCCCGGCCGACGGCGGCCACGCGTGACTATGCGGACCCCGGGACCCCGAACCACGTCTTGGCTTCCGGGCGGCACAGCAGGTACACGACGGCGGCCGAGGTGGCGAGCGAATACGCCGCCGCCACGATGGCGACGACGGGCGGGACGGTCGCCGAGTCCCTGATCGCCCAGCATCCGACGACCGCCTGCAGGAATGCCAGCCCGATCGTCAGCTTGCGCACGGCGGGCGCGCCCTCCGCGAATCCGAGCACGAGCAGACCCAGTGCCCACGCCACACAGAACTGGGTGGACGCCGTGGCGGCCGCGTCGCCACCGCGGGTCAGATTCATCAGGACGGGATAGGCGAGTCCGAATCCCGCCATCCCGGCGACGGCTTCCCGCACGTCCCGAACCGCCTCCGGCATGGCGGTTTCCACGCCGGCGGACGGCTCCTCACCGGAGAACGCCAAGCTCACAGCCGTACCTCCGTTGGTACCGAACCTTCCGGCACATCCTGCGACTACGCCGGAATCGCACCGTAACACGGTGACATCCCGCGCAACTCGGAGTTCGGCAAATGCACCAGACGGTCGCGGCGCGGCCCGACCGCGCGGGTCGGTCAGTCCACGAGACCGTGCCGCCGCAGCGCGGCCAGCAGCGCGTCCGGGCGCTCCCCGGTGGGCAGGGCCTCCACCAGAGCGAATAGGCTGCCCAGCGCCTCGGCGCCGCCGTCGGCCTCGGCGCTGTCACCGATCATCAGCGCCGCCTCGGCGGGCACGCCCAGATCGCGCAGCGCGGCACGGAAGATCTCCGGGTCGGGCTTCATGGCGCCGACCTCGAAGGAGAGGGTGAACGCGGCGACCAGCCGATCCCAGCCGCGCGCCGCGAACGATGGACGGATGTCGAACGGGATGTTGCTCACCACCGCGACCGGAACGCCTTGTGCGGCCAACAGATCGAGGACGGCCTCGCTGTCCGGGTACGGCGTCCACTCCAACGGGTCGAGCAACCGGGCGTACAGCCGTTCGGCGTCCTCGTCGGTGGGTACACCCGACGTGCGCAGCACCTTCATCATCACCTTGCGATGCAGTGCCGGGTCCAGGTCACGGTGGTCCCACGCGTATTGCGTCTCTTCGTCGAATTCGGCGATGTGGTCGACCGGCGCCGTCATCCGCCGCATGATCTCGGCCTTCTCGTCCACGTCGAACGCCTGTCCGTCCGGCCGGGTCAGATCCGCGTACCAGGATTCGTCGGCCTCCAGGCGGAACAAGGTCCCGGAGAAGTCGAACAGCACCGCCTCGATCGCCACCCGGCCAGCCTACCGACCGCTCGCATCGCGCCGCCGGGTCGCGCGGGACGGTCCGCACCGGCCCGACCTCGACACACGCTGCGGCCACGGCGATTTCGTCCGTGGGAAGGAAACCGGCGCGGCTGCCGGTGCCTGGGGTTAGAGTCCGGGCATGGGGCACAAGCGAGGAAGTTGGGTCGCCGCCGCGGCGGCGTTCGCACTCACCGTCGGAATGGCCACCGCGTGTTCGTCCGGCGAAAGCCAGGCCGGCGGGGTGTGCGAGACGGTTCCGAACGGCACGCCGGTGACGGCCACCGCGGCGGGACCTGCGGGCGGTGGCACCAAGGATCTCAGCACCAACCCGGAAATAGCGAGCGGCTATCGCACGAACATGACGCCGGTGCGCACGCATACCTTCGCGGTGTCGACGGCGAATCCGGTGTCGACCAAAGCCGCCTGCGAGGTCCTCCGCGACGGCGGCACCGCGGCGGACGCCCTGATCGCGGCACAGACGGTGCTCGGCTTGGTCGAACCGCAGGCCTCCGGTATCGGCGGCGGCGCGTTCCTGCTCTACTACGACGCGAACACCAAGACCGTGGACGCCTACGACGGCCGCGAGGTGGCCCCCGCGGCGGCCACCGAGAACTATCTGCGCTGGATCAACGACACCGACCGCACCGAGCCCAAACCGAACGCGCGCGCCAGTGGCCGATCCATCGGCGTCCCCGGTGTGCTGCGGATGCTCGAGCTGGCGCACCGCGACCACGGCAAGACCGCGTGGCGCGAGCTGTTCGACCCGGCCATCGGACTGGCCGATCAGGGTTTCCCGATCAGTCCCCGCCTCGCGGGGCAGATCGCGGAATCGGCGAAGGACCTCGCCGCGGACGAGGACGCCAAGGCGTATTTCCTCGAGCCGGGCGGCAGCCCGAAGACCGCGGGCACCGTCCTCACCAACCCCGCCATGGCGAAGACGCTCGGCGCCGTCGCCACCGAGGGCGCGCAGGCCTTCTATACGGGCGCCATCGCCCGGGACATCGCCGCGGCCGCGGGCCGATCCTCCGGCGGGCGCACCCCCGGCCTGATCACGACTGAGGACTTGGCCGGTTACCAGGCGAAGAAACGCACCGCGCTGTGCACGGGCTATCGCGAGCACGAGATCTGCGGCATGCCCAGTCCCTCGTCGGGCGGCATCGCCGTCGCCGCGACACTGGGCATCCTGGAGAACTTCGACCTGGCCACCATGCGGCCGGACAACATCGACCACAACGGCGGCAAGCCGAACCCGCAGGCCGTGCACCTCATCTCCGAGGCCGAACGCCTCGCCTACGCCGATCGCAACAAGTACGTGGCCGACACGGATTTCGTACCGCTGCCCGGCAATTCGGCGCAAACCCTGCTGAATCGCGACTATTTGCGGCAGCGCGCCGGGCTCATCGACCCGAACCGCAGCATGGGCACCGCGCAGCCGGGTGACTTCGGCCCCGTGCCGCTCGGTGTGGGCCCGCAACCGCCCGAGCACGGCACCAGCCACATCTCGGTGGTCGACAAGTACGGCAACGCCGCGGCGATGACCACCACCGTGGAGTCGGCGTTCGGTTCGTTCCATCTGGTCGACGGCTTCGTGCTGAACAATCAGCTCACCGACTTCAACGCCGATCCGCTGGGCGCCGACGGCGTGCCGATGGCCAACCGGGTGCAGCCGGGCAAGCGCCCGCGCAGCTCGATGAGCCCGACGCTGATCTTCGGCAAGGCCCCCGACGGCTCGCGCGGCGAGCTGACCCATGTCGCGGGCTCGCCAGGCGGCTCGGTGATCATCCAATTCGTGGTGAAGACGCTGGTCAACATGTTCGACTGGGGCCTGGATCCGCAGCAGGCGGTCTCCGCGGTCGCGTTCGGCGCCGGGAACGGCCCGTCCACCGGTATCGGCGGTGAGCATCCGGCGATCAACGCCACCGACAACGGCGACCACGACCCGCTCGTGGTGCGGCTGCGGGAGCTGGGCCATCAGGTCTCGGTCGCACCGCAGTCCAGCGGCCTGAGCGCCCTCAAACGCAACGGCGCGGACGGCTGGATCGGCGGTGCGGACCCGCGCCGCGAAGGCGCGGTCCTAGGCGACACCCACTGAATCGACCCGGTCCCGGGCTCGCTGGGAGAGTCCCAGCGAGCCCGGGCGGCTCACGGCTCACGAGGATCGACATGGCCGCCGGAATAGGGCGGTTATTTCCTCCGAATCATCGGATACACCACCGGACCCCGTCCGATCGGCAGCTCGGCCTGCGGCTCGAAACCGAATCGCTCATAGAAGGGCACCGTGCGGCGGGTATTCGAGATGAGGAAGCCGTCCTGCCCGGCCGCCGACAGCCGTCGCTCGAGCAACGCGCTCGCCAATCCCCTGCCCTGCGCGCCGGGCAGCGTCCCGATGGCGGCCAGGTACAGATGCGGTGTGGCCGGGCGAGCGCGCTCCATCCGCCGCCCGGCGGCCAGCGCCCGCGCCGCGCTCGGCCCCAAGGCTCGCAGCAAGGTCACCGGCTTCGCCGTCGGCGCCACCACGTCCGCCGGTTCCCACAGCGCCACACAGGCGAGATTGCCCTCCGCGTCGTGCGCCAGATCGACCAGGCTGTTCTTCCGGCGCGACGCGATGCGCGAATCCCAGAACAGCGGAAGGGCTTTGCGCCGCCGCGGCGACCCCGGCCAGAAATAGGTCATCAGCGGATCGTCGGCGAAAGCCGCCGCGAGGACGAACGCACCCGGCTCCATACCGGCGAGGCTAGACCAGCTTCCGAACCCGCGCGAGCACTGAATGCCGCGCCAGCTCACTTGCTCCCGGAATACTTCGCGCCGAGTTCACGCAGCCGAGCCATGGCTCTGGCCGCGTGCTCCTTGTCGTTCGAGCGGATCGCCAGCATCGGGACGTAGTCGTCGTCGACCAATTCCAGGCGCGCCCAGGCCTTCCGGTCCGGGAACGACACGCCGCGGATGTAGTCCCAGGGGAAATCGTTGTCGCCCAGGATGTTTCGTACCGACACGCCGCGAGCGCCGACGCGAACCCGCGGCCTTGTCAACAGCAGTACCGCGGCGGCGCCGAGTACGCCGATCCCGATCATCGCGATCTGATCGGCCACCCGGAAGTTGACGCCGGTCGGGCCGCTGCGCAGCCAGACGCCGCCCACGGTGAAAGTGGCCGCGATCAGCACCGCCGCGATCCAGGCCGTCCGCACCGCACGGCGGGGACGCACCTCGAAGTCCCACTCCGCCCCGTCGCCGGCCGCCGGAGCCGAGCCCGCGTTCCTGCGGAAGATACGGACGACCGGCATCGTCACGCGGACTGTCGCAGGGCGCGCAGGGTCAGCGCGGCGTCCAGCGCCGCGGCAGCCGCCTGCTCGCCCTTGTTCTCTTGGGATTCCGGCAGCCCGGCCCGGTCCAGGGCCTGCCGCTCGTTGTTGGTGGTGAGAACCCCGTTCGCGACCGGCGTGCCCTCGTCCAGCGACACCCGGGTGAGCCCCGCGGTCACCGCGTCACAGACGTACTCGAAATGCGGGGTGTCACCGCGGATCACCACACCGAGCGCCACCACCGCGTCGTGCGACCTGGCCAGCTCCTGAGCCACCACCGGCAGCTCCATCGCGCCGGCGCAGCGCACCACCGTGATCTGCTGGACACCCGCCTCCTTGGCGACCCGCTCGGCGTTCGCCACCAGGGTGTCGCAGATCTGGGTGTGCCAGCGCGAGGCGACGATACCCAAGGAGAGGTCCTTGGCGTCCGCCAGCGCGAAGGTCGGTACCCCGGTACCGCTCATCGATGTCCGCCTTTCCGGTCTGCTCGCAGTTCAGTGCGCCGTCTCGCCGAGATCGAGTTCGTCGAGGCCGATCAGGTCATGCCCCATCCGGTCCCGCTTGGTGCGCAGGTAGCGCAGGTTCTCCGCGTTCGCGCGCAACGGCATCGGCACCCGATCGGTGATCCGCAGGCCATAGCCGTCCAAGCCGACCCGCTTGGCCGGGTTGTTGGTGAGCAATCGCATCGAGCGAAGGCCGAGATCCACCAGGATCTGCGCGCCGGTGCCGTAATCGCGCGCGTCCGCGGGCAGCCCCAGCTCCAGATTCGCGTCGACCGTGTCGTGGCCGGAATCCTGCAACTGGTAGGCCTGCAACTTGTGCATCAGGCCGATGCCGCGCCCTTCGTGACCGCGCATGTACAGCACCACGCCGCGCCCCTCGGCCGCGACCATCTCCAACGCGGCATCCAGTTGCGGACCGCAGTCGCAGCGCAACGACCCGAACACGTCGCCGGTCAGGCACTCCGAATGCACCCGAACCAGGACGTCCTCACCGTCGCTGATATCGCCGCGCACCAGCGCGACGTGCTCGACCTCGTCGTAGATGCTCTGATAGCCGACGGCCGTGAACTCGCCGTGCGCGGTGGGGATGCGCGCCTCGGCGACGCGCACCACGTGCTTCTCGTGCCTGCGCCGCCACGCGATCATGTCGGCGATCGAGATCAGCGCCAGCTCGTGCTCGTCGGCGAAGACGCGCAACTCCTCGGTGCGGGCCATGTGGCCCTCGTCCTTCTGACTGACGATCTCGCAGATCACACCCGCCGGACGCAAACCGGCCATGCGCGCCAGATCCACGGCCGCCTCGGTGTGGCCGGGCCTGCGCAGCACGCCACCATCCTTGGCGCGCAACGGCACCACGTGGCCGGGGCGGGTGAAATCGTCGGCCTTGGCGTCGCCGTCGGCCAGCAGCCGCATGGTGGTGGCGCGGTCGGCGCCGGAGATACCGGTCGTCACGCCCTCGCGCGCGTCCACCGAGACGGTGTAGGCGGTGCCGTGCTTGTCCTCGTTCATCGCGTACATCGGCGGCAGGCCCAGCCGATCGCAATCGTCACCCGTGAGCGGCACACAGATGTAACCGGAGGTGTAGCGGATCATGAAGGCGACCAGCTCCGGGGTGGCCTTCTCCGCCGCGAAGATGAGGTCGCCCTCGTTCTCGCGGTCCTCGTCGTCGACGACGACGACCGCCTTACCGGCGGCGATATCGGCGACTGCGCGCTCGATGCTGTCGAACCTGGTCACGTCTGTTGTGCTCCATCTCGAAATAGGTGCCTCACCACAGTACTGTGTTGGATTTGCAGCGCCTGCGGCGCTGCGTGTTCGCGGCCCCTTTGTGGCTCGCGTGTGCGCGACCGCCGCTGGCGACTTCGTCGCGGACGCGGCGGTCGCGCACACGCGAGCCGGGCCGCGAACGGCGCATGCTCGGTCTCGCTTCGCTCGAAAGCCGGAGTGCGGTTGAGCCGGTTACTCGATGCCGTTATCACCGGGCCCGCATGTTCGCCGCATTCCCGCGCCTCGCGGGCGGAGGACGGGGGCGGGCCGACGGTACCGAGTAGGCGGTACGGCGGCTCTTCGGCCGCGAGCTGGGCCGACTTGCTTCGCGCGGGGACCGGAGTGAGATCCGCCTGGTCACTCGACGCCGTAATCACTTGACCCGCGCACCTGGCGCATTGTGGCGCTCCGTGGGTCGGCGACCGGCGCGGGCTCACAGTACTGGGTAGGAAGCACGGCGGCTGCTCGACCGCGAGCTGGGCCGACTTACTTCGCGCGGGAACCGGAGTGAGATCCACTTGGTTACGCGAAGTCGCTTTCACCGAACCCGCAGGTTCGCCGCATTCCGGCGCTTCGGGGGGAGGCGAGCGGCGGAGGCTATTACTACGGGGTGGGGGTTCGGGCTTCTCGAGTGTGGGCCGATCCGCGTCTCCGTTGTGTCCGTGCGCACCGAGAACTGGGGGCCATTCGAGGCTATCGGGGCGCGGACGTGGGAATCGTTCGGATGCGGGTTGAGGCGCGGACCGTGCCCGCTCGGTCTCGGTGCGCGCGGTGACCAGGGTGGAGCAGACCATACTGCGCCGGACAGTGATCACCGCTCCCGCGCGCACGGCGCTTCCCGGCAGGCAACGCCGGAGGAGCGCGCTCGCCGTCGCGCGCCCTCGTCCGGCGTGGGCGGGGACGAGCGGGGCGGTCACGGTCAGCCGCGCTGCTGGAGGCGTTCGACGTACTTGGCGATCACGTCGACCTCCAAGTTGACGGTGGTGCCGACGGTGGCGAAGCCCAGGTTGGTCAGCGAGAGGGTGGTGGGGATGAGGGAGACCTCGAACCAGTCCCGGCTGCCGGTTTCGGCGGGGTCGTCGGAGACGCCGAGTCCGGAGACGGTGAGCGAGATGCCGTCGACGGTGATCGAACCCTTCTGCACGACGTAGCGGGCGATGTTCTCGGGCAGCGAGATCCGCACCACGTCCCAGTTCTCCGAGGGAGTGCGCGAGAGCACGGTGCCGGTGCCGTCGACATGGCCTTGGACCAGATGCCCACCGAGCCTGCTGTTCAACGCCGCGGCGCGCTCGAGATTCACCTTGGCACCGACGTCCAGTTTGCCGATGCTCGAGCGGTTGAGTGTCTCGGCCATGACGTCGACGGTGAACGAGTCGCCGCCGATCACCTCCACGACGGTCAGGCACACCCCGTTCACGGCGATCGAATCACCGTGCCCGGCATCGGAGGTCACCAGCTTGCCCTTGATCGTCAGCCGCGCGGCGTCGGTCAGCTGCTCGCTGGCGACGATCTCGCCGAGTTCCTCGACGATGCCTGTGAACATGTGCCCTGACTCCCTGTCGCGTCGTTGTCTTCCGGTTGCGGAACCGCGCGGGGCCCGGCCGATATTCCCGCGCCCACTCAGCCTAATGACGCCGGGGCGGCCGCAGACAGCGGCGCTCAGGAGCGGAACGGCGCACCGGCGATCGCACCGTAAGCAGACCGGCGGGCGGGCCGAGGCGCGCGGAACCGGCCGGTCTCATCGAATATGGAACGAAATATGTCCACATAGGCCGCGAAACACCGCGGGGCACGGGATCCGATGATTATTCGGCGCCTACCGGCATACCGCACGTATTTATTTACCCCCGGTGAGTTTGCCGATTCTTACTCGATACCCGAAAGAAACACGCTTATAACGCAGATTCCGCGCTCCGACGAGTGCGGAGGCGATATCGTTACGCGGCCGACTTCTCGCGTTCAACCATTCCGCCCAAGTAGCTCGATGGGGTGTTCTACCAGGTCATACGGCGGACGACCGGGAAGCCTGTCGCACGATGTCCACTCCTCGAGAAAGCCGGAGAACACAGTGGAACAAATTGGGTCGGACACAGCCGGGGGCGCGGTGTGACCACATTTCTCGATTCGACGCCGGAAGTTCGCTGCTCACGGTATCGGCGCGAATTCCAGCTGCCGGCATCGATGGATCCCGGTTCGCATCGCATTCTCCTGCACATCGGCGTGGACTACGGTGCCGTCACCATGCCCGCCGAACTCGGCGAGCGGGTACTGCGACAACTCGTCCAGGACGGAATCGCGGGCCCGGTCGTCGACCATCCGCGGGCCAGGCACTGGACCTTCCTCACCGGCCCCGCCGGGCCCGACGCGATCAGCCCGGCGGTCTCGGCCGAACTGTTCCGCCTGTACGCGGCGGTGGCCTGCGCGGGCAGCCAGGTTGTGCTGCCCTCACCGGAAGACGAGCGCACCGGCTACCGCGTGTGGATCCGGTCGCCCGAGGCCGGGCCGCGCCGCCCGTCGATCAGCGCGATGATCGAGACGATCCGCGCGGTCGCCGCACGGCGGACCCGCACCGGATAGATCCGATCAGCGCGCCCACGCCGAGGCAGCCTGATCGCGCAACTTCTGCACGGTGGCCCCGGGATCGGCGGTGCTGTACACCGCGGAACCGGCGACGAAGCAGTCCACTCCCGCCTCCGCGGCCGCCTCGATGGTGTCGGCGTTGATGCCGCCATCGATCTCCACCAGCAGCCGCAGCTCACCGGAGTCGACCAGGTTCCGCACGATGCGCGCCTTCTGCAACACCTCCGGGATGAACGACTGCCCGCCGAAGCCCGGTTCCACGCTCATCACCAGCAGGGTGTCGAAATCGCGCAGGATCTCCAGGTACGGCTCGATCGGCGTGCCGGGCTTCACCGAGAGCCCCGCCTTGGCGCCCGCGGCGCGGATGTCGCGCGCCACCGCGATCGGATCGTCGGTCGCCTCCGCGTGGAAGGTCACGTTGTGCGCGCCCGCCTCGGCGTACGGCGGCGCCCAGCGGCCCGGATCATCGATCATCAGATGGCAGTCCAGCGGGATCTCGGTCGCCTTCAGCAGGCTCTCCACCACCGGAAGGCCGAGCGTGAGATTCGGCACGAAGTGCGCGTCCATCACATCCACGTGCAGCCAGTCGGCGCCTGCGACGGCCTCCGCTTCATCCGCGAGATGCGCGAAGTCGGCGGACAGAATGGACGGGGCGATCATCGGAACGGCCGGACGCGGGTAAGTCGGGTTGGACACAACGCCTGAGTCTAACGGTCGCCGGGGTTGCCCAGCGCGGGAGTGGGTAGCCTGCATAGGGTGATCAATATTTCGGCGGAACAGGGGCTCTACAGCACCCCGGTGGAGATTCGGGTGGCGGCGTCGGTGACACAACTGCCCATCGTGCGTGGGCTCGCCGAAACCCTCGTCCTACTCAGCGAATTCACGCTGGACGAGGTCGCCGACATCCGGCTGGCCGTCGACGAGGTCTGCTCGACGCTGATCGCGGTCGCCGCCCCGGAAACGAGCTTGAACTGCCGGTTCACCGTCGGTGACACCGAGTTGCTCGTCCGGGTCGAGGGCATCGCGGAGAAGCCGGGACTGCCCGACCAGCGCAGCTTCGGCTGGCATGTACTTCGCACCCTCACCGACGCGGTGGACGCGACCCAGGATTCGTACGACGCGGCGATCTCCGGATATCCGACAACGGTCGAGTTCCGTCGGGTCCGGGGGAAGGCGTAGTGGCGGACGAAGAAACCGTGTTCGATGCACAGCGCGACGAGGACGCAGACACGCTGACCACCGAGGACGCCGAGGATGCCGTCGACGCCGAGGAAACCCTGGAAGCGGCGGGAACGGTCCCCGGCTACGACGACGTCGGATTGCTCTTCGAGCAGCTCGCGGCCAGCGAGAACGGGACGGCGCGGCACGCCGCGCTCCGCGCGGAGCTGATCAGCCGTTGCATTCCGCTCGCCGACCACATCGCCCGCAAGTTCAGCGGGCGCGGTGAGCCGTTCGATGATCTGACCCAGGTGGCGCGGGTCGGCTTGGTGCACGCGGTGGATCGTTTCGACGTGGAGCGCGGCTCGAATTTCCTGTCTTTCGCGGTGCCGACCATCATGGGCGAGGTCCGCCGGTATTTCCGCGACAACACCTGGGCGATGCGAGTGCCGAGACGGGTCAAGGAGACTCACCTACGCATCGGCGCCGCGATCGACAGTCTCTCCCAGACCCTCGGCCGCTCCCCCACGGCGAAGGAGATCGCCGCGGAGCTGGACGTCGATCCGGACGAGGTGACCCAGGCGGTCATCGCGGGCAACGCCTACCAGCCGAGCTCGATCGACGCGGCCACCCTCGGCCGTGACACCGACGCCTCGCTGCTGGACACCCTCGGCGAGGAGGAGTCCCAGTTCGACCGGGTCGAGGAGTACGTCGCGATCCGGCCGCTGCTGGCCGGGCTGCCCGAGCGGGAACGGCGCATCCTGACGATGCGGTTCTTCGAATCGATGACCCAGACCCAGATCGCGCAGCAGATGGGCATCTCCCAGATGCACGTGTCGCGCATCCTGGCGAAAACCCTTGCCCGTCTGCGGGAACAGTCCAGCCGGGAATGAGATAGCCTCCTCCACCTCCGGAAGTTCGGCAGCCATGGCCACCACCTGCTGCCGGGTCATCGTCATGGTCCGAGTGCGCGGCCGGTTCCGCGCGTCCGGCGCGGACGAATGGCATGCCGCTCAGCGCGGCTTGCGCAGCGCGGCCAGGAACATCGCGTCGGTGCCGTGCCGGTGTGGCCACAGCTGCGCCCCCGGTCCGTCCCCGACATCGGTCACGCCGGGCAGCAGCTCGCGGGTGTCGAGTTGCTCGGCGCCGAGGCGGCGCACCGCGTCGGCGACGATCGACACCGTCTCCGGCAGATGCGGCGAGCAGGTCGAGTACACCACGACACCACCGGGGCGCAGCAAATCCCATGCGGCGGAGAGTAATTCGCGCTGTAGGACGACCAGTTCGCGGACGTCCGCGGGGGTGCGCCGCCAGCGCGCCTCCGGCCTGCGGCGCAGCGCGCCGAGCCCGGTGCACGGGGCGTCCACCAGGATGCGGTCATAGCCCGGGGTCAGTCCGCTGGCGCGGCCGTCGGCGACGTGGATGTCCACCGGCAGGTCGCGCACGGCCTTGCGCACCAGTTCGGCACGGTGCGCGGCGGGCTCGACCGCGTCCACCCGGAAGCCGTCGATCGCGGCGATCGCGCCGAGCAGCGCGGCCTTGCCGCCCGGTCCGGCACACAGGTCCAGCCAGCGACCGGTGTCCGGTCCGTCGAGTTCGGCCCTGGTCAGCGCCAGCGCCACCAGCTGGCTGCCTTCGTCCTGTACGGCCGCCATGCCCTCGCGCACCGGCTCGAGCTTGCCCGGGTCGCCGCCCTCCAGGTAGACCGCGTACGGCGACCAGCGGCCCTCCTCGCCGCCGGTCACCAGCGCGAGTTCCTCCGCGGTGATGTCGCCAGGGCGGGCCACCAGATGCACCAGCGGCCGAGCGTCGTCGGCGGCGAGCACCTCGCGCAACTCCCCCGCTCGCGCTCCCAGCGCGTCGGCGAACGCCTGCGCGATCCAGGCCGGGTGCGCGTACTCGAACGCCAGCCGGCCGACCGGATCGGCGGGCGCGAGCGCCTCCACCCACTGTTCGGGGGTCTTCTCCCCCGCCCGCCGGAGCACGGCGTTGACGAATCCGGCCTTGCCCGCGCCGAATTCGGAGCGCGCCAATGCCACCGAGGTGTCCACCGCGGCGTGCGCACCGATCCTGGTGCGCAGCAGCTGGTAGACGCCGAGCCGGAGCACGTCGAGCAGCGGTCCGTCGATCTCCTCGATCGGCCGGCCCGCCCCCTCGGCGATCACCGCGTCGAGCAGACCCAGCGACCGGCACGCGCCGTAGGCGAGTTCGGTCGCCAACGCCGCGTCCCGGCCCGACAACCCCAGGTCCCGCAGCAGCGGGGGCAGAACGAGGTTGGCGTAGGCGTCGCGCTCCCGGACCGCTCGCAGCACATCCCTCGCGGCCGTCCGTGGCGGATCGGTGGGCTCTTTACGATGCGGTCGCCTGCCCGCGGCGGCTTTGGACCCCGAGGACGGACGCCCGGCGGTGGAACGATCCGACCGGCCCGTCGCCGCGCGTTGTCCCGCGCCACCCCGCCGTTCGTCGCGACCGCGCGCTTCGGCCGGCCCGCTGCCTGCCCGCGGATCGGCCGCTCGTGACCGTCCCGCGCCGGTGCGGTCCTGCCGCGGGCCACCCTGCGCACGAGGCCGACCGGCCTCGCCGGAACGGTTCGGCGCGGACTCCCGGTCGTCGCGCCGCCGGTCGCGGGCGTTGTCGTCACCGGGCCGATTGCCGCGCGGCGTCATTCGACCACCGCGCCGGGCTGCAGGCGGGCGCCGCGCGCCCAGTCGAGCGCGGCCATCATGCGCTTGCCCTGCGGCTGCACCTGATCCAGCCGCACCGCGGTGGTGGCGGTGCCGACGAACACGCCGGACTTGCGCACCTCGATGACGCGTTCCGGCAATTCCTCCTCGACCAGTTCGACCGGTCCCAGCTTCAGCCGTGTGCCGCCCACCTCGGTCCAGGCGCCGGGAGCCGGGGTTACCGCGCGAATCCGCCTGCTGATGGCCAGGGCGGGTTGGTCCCAGCGCACATGCCCGGCCTCGACACCGACCTTGGGCGCGTACGAGACGCCGTCGGTGGACTGCGGGACGGGCTGCAAGGTCCCGTCCTCCACTCCGTCGAGCGTCGCTTCCAGCAGGCGGGCGCCGCTGTCGGCCAATCGCTGCAGCAGGGCGCCCGCGGTATCGGTGACGGCGATCTTCTCGGTCACCATGCCGAAGACCGGCCCGGTGTCCAATCCGGCCTCGATCTGGAAGGTGGAGGCGCCGGTGATCTCGTCGCCCGCGTCGATCGCCGCCTGCACCGGCGCCGCGCCCCGCCAGGCGGGCAGCAGCGAGAAATGCAGATTGATCCAGCCGAAGCGCGGGATGTCGAGCACCGGCTCGGGCAGCAGCGCGCCGTAGGCGACGACGGGACAGCAGTCCGGCGCCAAGTCGGTGAGCTGCGCCAGGAATTCCGGCTCCGAAGGACGACGGGGAGTGAGCACCGGGATGCCGTGCCGGTCGGCCAGCTGACCGACCGGCGACCTGGTCACCTTCCGGCCGCGCCCTGCGATCGCGTCCGGCCGCGTCACCACGGCGATCACCTCGTGACGCGCTGATTCCAGCAGACGCCGCAGCGACGGAACCGCCGGTTCCGGGGTGCCCGCGAAGACGACGCGCATCAGCGGCCGGCCCCGAACGGGTTGGGCCGGCCCGAGCCGCTCATCGAGCGCGCGGGACGCACCGTCGATCCCGCTGTGAACCAATCGGATTCGCGGATCACCCGCATCGCCTCCTTGCGCTGGGCCGGGTCGAGACGGTCGATGAACAGCACCCCGTCGAGATGATCGGTCTCATGCTGCACGCACCGCGCGAGCAGGCCTTCCGCCTCGAAAGCGACAGGCGCGCCGTCGACGTCCACACCGGACGCTCGCACACGCAAGGCCCGGCGCGTGTCGTAGCGCACGCCGGGGATCGACAGGCAGCCTTCCGGCCCGACCTGCTCTTCGTCTCCGACGACCTCCCACTGCGGGTTCACCAGATGTCCCGAAGCGTCGCCGGTGTCGTAGACGAACACGCGCAGCCCGACCCCGATCTGCGGCGCGGCCATCCCGACCCCGCCGTCGTCGTGCATGGTCTCGGTCAGGTCGGTGACCAGCTGCCGCAGATCGCGGTCGAACGCGGTGACCTCCGCGGCGCGGGCACGCAGAATGGGATCGCCGAACAGGCGAACGGGCTGGATGGTCACGGCTGGCTCCCGGAAGCGGACGAATACGGTCGCCCCATTCTAGTGAGACACCGGAAATCCCCGATTCCCCGGCCGGAAGCTGGTAGAACTCCTATGCGGTCCGGGCGGGGTGTCGATCCCTCCGCCCGGCCGCCCGGAAATGTCCTGGTCAGCGGCCTGCCGGTGACACCTGGCCTGCTTCTCACCCGCAGGTTCACAACACGATGTCACCCCGAGGAACCCGGGAGCAGATCGAGGCCCCGGTCGAGGTCCGCGAATCGGGTCGGGTCGGCCTTCGAATCGAGAACGGCATCCGGAACAGACGAGCTCACAGGAAGGTTGGGATATTCATGGCGATCGACGGTCTCGGACGGTTCGGAGTATGGCGCGGCTACCAGGGGTTCACTCCCGAGGATGCCGCCGAACTGGAGAAGCTCGGCTACAGCGCGTTGTGGCTCGGCGGGTCACCGCCCGCTGACCTGCCGGTGGTCGAATCGTTGCTCGAGGCGACGCAGACGCTGATCGTCGCCACCAGCATCGTGAACATCTGGACCGCCCCGGCGAACGCCGTCGCCGAATCATTCCACCGGATCGAACAGCGCTTCCCCGGTCGTTTCCTGCTCGGTATCGGCGCGGGCCACCCAGAAGCCAACAAGCCGTACCAGAAACCGTACGACGCGCTGGTGGATTACCTCGACGAACTCGACGCGGCCGGGGTGCCGAAGAACCGGATAGCGCTGGCCGCGCTCGGGCCCAAGGTGCTCGAACTGTCGCGCACGCGCACCGCGGGTGCGCTGCCGTATCTGGTCCCGCCGGAACACACCGCGCGGGCACGCCAGATCCTCGGCCCCGCTCTGCTGGTCGCGGAGCAGAAATTCGTGCTCGACGACGACCCCCAGCGGGCACGCGAGGTCGGCAGGCAGATGGTCGATGTGTATCTCGGCCTGCGCAACTACGTCTCGAACCTGCGGCGTCTCGGCTTCTCCGAGGAGGACGTGACCAAGCCGGGCAGCGACCGTCTCATCGATGTGCTCACGGTGCACGGCACACCCGTCGAGGTCGCCAGGCAGGTGGTCGAGCACCTGAAGGCGGGCGCCGACCACGTCGCGCTGCAAGCTCTGGGCGAGGACTACCTCGGTTCGCTGCGCCGGCTCGCGCCACTGCTGACGGCGGCCGAATGAATCAGATGCAGAACCGTCGTACGGTAAGCACCCCCGAGTCGGGGAGGCTTGGCCGGCTTCGCCCGATGGGCTACGCTGTGTGGCGATGACTACCGGGACGGCCTTGCGCCACACACGGATTGGTTACCCGGTGCTCTTCTGAGCGCCGTTCGGGCCTGCAGCGGCCCGAACCAGCCATTCGATCGAGGACCTCGCGCCGCTGCGCGGGCCCCACCTCCGTCGTGATGATCACACGCTTCACAGATCGATCACGACAGGAGAAATCATGCCCGCACGCTTCAACCACACCATCATCGCGGCCAAGGATCGCCACGAGTCCGCGGCCTTCTTCCGCGATCTCTTCGAGTTCGCCGAAGCCCCTTCGTGGGGAGTGTTCACCAACCTGCTCTGCGAGGACGGGGTGCTGCTGCAGTTCGCCGAACCACCGGTCGAGGACATCCAGATGCAGCACTACGCCTTCCTCGTCGACGACGAGCTGTTCGAGCGGGCCTACGGAAAGCTGCGTGATCGGGGTATCGAACACGCGGCCGACCCGTTCTTCCAGCGGCCGGGTACCACCAACACCGAACACGGCGGACGCGGGGTCTACTTCCGCGACCCCGCCGGGCACGGGATCGAGATGATCACCCGGCCATATCTGTGACCTGCCGCCGATATCGTTGCGACCCTGCGCTTTGCGCTTCGCCCGGCCGGGGTCGCGACGGGGCTCCATCGGTTTCCGCGCGGCATCGCGGAGGTCGGGAATCCACCTCGTCGTTATGCCGACGGCGGCGCTGACGCTCAGTAACATGAGCGTTGCTCATTTTCCATGATCAGCAGGAGGGCGTGATGCCGTCGAAGGCTGTCGGTCAGCGCCGTCGTCCGACGCAGGAGCGTGCGAAGGCGACCAGGGAGCACATCCTCGATACGGCCGCGCGGCTGTTCGGCGAGCGCGGTATCGCCAACACCTCGACCAACCGGATCGCGGTGGAGGCCGGTGTCAGCATCGGGACGGTCTACCGCTACTTCGCCGATCGCGCCGTCCTGGTCGAGGAGTTGCTCGAGCGGCTGCTCGAGACCATCGAGCGGCGCTTCACGCAGCAGGTGTTCAATCTGTCGGAGAAATCGATCCCGCAGGTCGTCAGCGATGTCCTGCAAGTGATCACCGCGGAACTGGTCGCGAACGCGCAATTGGTTCGCGCGCTGGTCGGCGGAGTGCAGTTCTACAGCAGTGGTATTCCGGAATTCGAGCCACGACTGCGTCTGCTGGTCAAGGTGATGTTGATCCAGATCCTCGGCCCGGGAGACGATCACGAGTACGACGTGATGACCTTCGTCATGATCAACACCGGATTCGCGGCCGTCCTGCGCGCGTCGGCTCTGGATGTGGACAGCCGGGCCCGCGCGGAGGCAATCGACATGACCGGGCGGATGATCGGCGCGTGGATGGAAGCCGAAGCCGAGGCCGCCGCCGTCTGATCGACGCGGCGTCCTTCGGCACGGTGACGATTCCGTCTGCCGTCGCACCTGTGCTGCGCGTGGCCGCCTACCGATCGGACGACTGTCCACGTGCGGGGCGAGGAAAGTGAGCGGGTCACCAGGTTCTGGCTCCGGCACACTCCCCCAGGCTACGGCCCCGGTCGCTATTCCTCCTGGTTAACAGCTGTTTTCGTGGTATCCGGCCGACCGGCCGAAAGCGGAGTAGTAGCTGATCTAGGACTCGGATTACCGTTGAGGACAGGGTGAACAACCGGTGATGCCGAGGCGCCGCACGGTTGCTTCCCCGGGCGGTTCGAGCTTGGACGTGGCCGCGGATGCGCGGTGGCGAGGAGGTCACACGTGATGATCGAAGACATCGCTCCCCCTGCGGTCGATCCGGAAGGACAACCGGTCATCCGGCCGCTGCACGATGTGCACCGACTCGCGCGCGAAGTGGTCGCACACGTCGCGGATACGGCGGCGCCCTGCCGCACGCTGCCGGGTGGTGCGGTCGGCGCCGACGTCGCCGAGGTGGTCCGTGCGTGCATGCGATGGGCCATCCAGCGATTGGACGGGCAGGCGGTGCCGGACCGCATCGACTGTTTGCAGGTCGCGGCAGCGGGATGGGCGCGCGAGGGGATCCCGGTCGACGCCGTCCTGCACGCGGTTCACGTGGGGTTCAAGTTCGGGCTCGGATTGCTGTTCGGCGACCGCGAATCCACGCATCGCGTCGATATCGCCACCGGCACCGCGACCGTAGTGGAGCTGTTGAATCTGCTGACGTCGACGGTCAGCAAAGCCTACGTCCGCGAATACAAGGCCATCGCCGCCGAACACCACACCGCGGTGCACACTCTGACCTCGGCGTTGCTGGGCGGGCACGCGACATCCGCGATGGCCCGCGAATGCGGAATACCCCTCGCCGACCAATATTTCGTGCTCGCCCTCGCCGTGCCCGCGCATCCCGACGAAACCCGCCCCGGGCTCGACAGCCAGGTCGTCGCGCGGCGCAAACTCCGCCGCCTCCAGGCCGCCCTCGCGGGCCTGTTCGATGACCGAGCACTGTCGCTGCTGTCGGTCGACGGGGGAACCATCCTCATTCCCTGTACCCGGCCCGGAGATCCCGGCGACGACATAGACCTCGACAAGGTCGTCGCGACACTTTCCGGCGCCGCGCAGGTGCCGGTCACCGCCGGCGTCGTGTCCGCCGGTCCCGACGAGGTCTCCGCGGCGGCTGTCCAAGCGCACGAACTGCTGGACACGGTGCAACAACTGGAACGTGGACCAGGGCTGTACAGGTTCCCCGAGCTGGCGCTGCACTATCAACTGACCCGCCCCGGAGTCGGTCGAGACCAGCTCCGCACACACCTCGCCCCGCTGATGGGCCATCCGGAGCTGTTGGAAACCCTGCGGACTCACCTCGACACGGGCATGCACCGCTTGCGCACCGCGCGGCGACTGCATGTTCATCCGAACACCGTCGATTACCGGCTGCGGCGCATCGCGCAGCTCACCGGCTTCGACCCCGCCGACGGCAGAGGCCTGTGGTATCTGCGGTCGGCGCTCATCGCCTCTGCCGTCAGCGACCTTCCGAGCGAGGTACCGGCCGGCACCCGCCGCCCGGCCTGAAGAAGCACCCGACACCGGTCGACAAGCGGCGGTCGGGCTGCGAAGAATACGGACGTGCGGCATCGGCGGCACGAATGCTCATGGAGGTGCGTGCGGTGGCCGGACGGGTACCCAAAGGTCGCCTGGCGAGAAGTGGCCGCCTCGGCGGCCTGGCCGCAGGCCAGGCGGTACGCGGGGTCGGGACCCGGCTGTCGATGATCGGCAGAACCGAGGAAGCCCGGCGGGTTCTCGCCGAGCGCTCGACGCTGCAGACGGCGCAGCAACTCGTCACGGTGCTCGGTGCCATGAAGGGCGCGGCGATGAAGCTGGGGCAGATGCTGTCGGTTCTCGAGGTCGACCTCGTGCCCGAATCGCACCGTGAACTGTTTCGCACCAAGCTCGCCGAACTGCGGGATCGCGCGCCGGTCGTGCCGTTCGCCGCGATGAAGCAGGTGATCGAGGACGATCTCGGGCCATTGGCGCGCGTGTTCGCCGACTTCGACGAGACACCGATCGCCGCGGCGTCGATCGGGCAGGTGTATCGGGCCCGGTTACACGACGGACGCACCGTGGCGGTCAAGGTGCAATACCCGGGGGTGGACGCGGCGATCCACGCGGACCTGCGCAATCTGGAAGTGCTCAGCAAGCTGTGGAAAACCGTCCTGCCGAGTGCGGCCGACACCGCCGTGCTGGACGAGATCGCCCGCAACATCGGCAACGAACTCGACTACCCCCGCGAAGCCCGGACCCAGCACCGGGTGGCGCTGCGCTACCGCGACCACCCCTTCATCACCGTCCCCGACAGCATCGAAGAGCACTGCACGCGAAGCGTTCTCGTCTCCGAGTACGTCGAGGGCGGTGATTTCCAGCGGATTCGATCATTGCCCGCCGCCGATCGCGATCGCCTCGGCGAGTTGATCTACCGCTTCTACATCAGTGCGCTGTTCAGCGACAACGAGTTCTGCGGCGACCCGCATCCGGGCAACATCCTGCTCGCCGCCGACGGCCGGCTGGCGTTCGTCGATTTCGGGCTCTACGACCACATGGACCCCGTGCACGTGGACTTCGAGCGCACGTGTCTGCGGGCCGCCAGTGAACACCGCGCACGAGACCTGTACGACGCCTGGGTCGGACGCGGCATCATCGACCCGGACGCGGGAGTCACCACACAGGAATGCCTGGATTATGTATGGGCCGCCGCGGGATGGCATCTGCTCGACGAACCGATCACCATCACACCCGAGGTCGCCACCGGCGCGGTCATCCTCGCCATCGACCCGCGAGCCGCCGAGTTCAAAGGTATGCGCCACCAATCACTCCCGGCCGAGCACGTCTTCTCCCGCCGCGCGGACCTGTTCACCTTCGCCGCGCTCGGTCAGCTCCACGTCACCAACAACTGGCATCGACTCGCGCGGGAGTGGCTCTACCACGAGCCCGCCACCACCGACATCGGCCGGGCGATCGAGCAGTGGCAACGCGACCGGGAACACCGAGCGTGACCCCCCACGGCACCGGACCCGCGCCTCGTACGGCACCCAACGGATATGCGCGCGCACTCCGCGTGAAGTCCACGCCGATGGGTAGCCCACGGGCGTGACCGAACCCGGAAACAAGAACGCACCCGAACTGGGCGACCAGACCGACACTTCCCACCCTGACGACCTGGACCTCGAGACCCGCGAAACACCCGAGAACGAGGACGTGAACGAAGAGGCGGGCACCGTCGAACCGCCCGACTGAGCACGGTTTCACCCACGGCGGCCGGGGAATTCCGGCCGCATGGGTATCACTGTCGCCGTCACCGGGCCGACCGGCGAGATCGGCATCTCCGCCGTCTCCGCACTCGAACACGACCCCGCGGTCGACCGGATCCTCGGAATGGCCCGCAGGCCGTTCGACCCCGCCGCACACGGCTGGGCCAAGACCGAGTACCGGCGCGGCGACATCCTCGACCGAGCCGCGGTGGATGCCTTGGTCGCGGATGCCGACGTGGTGATCCATCTGGCGTTCGTGATCATGGGCTCGCGGGAGGAGAGCGCGCGGGTGAATCTCGCGGGCACCCGCAATGTCTTCGAGGCGACGGTGGCCGCCGAGCGGGTCCGCCGCCTGGTCTACACATCCTCGGTCGCCGCCTACGGCTACCACCCGCGCAATCCCTCCCCCATCACCGAAGACGTGCCGCCCGAGGGCTCGCCCGAGCACTACTACTCCGAGCAGAAGGCCGCGTGCGAGGCGGCGCTCGCCGAGATCACCGCCGGTTCCGGTCTGGAGGTGTTCGTGCTGCGGCCGTGCATCGTGGCCGGCCCGAAAGCGCCGGCTCTGCACGACCTGCCATGGGAGAAACTTCCCGGCCCGCTGCGCACTCTGGCCCGCTCGAACCCGCTGTTCAAACCGGTGATTCCCGACCCGGGCCACCCACTGCAACTCGTCCACCACGACGACGTGGCCGCCGCCATCGCGCTGGCCGCCACCGCGCAGGCGCCACCCGGCGCCTACAACATCGCGGGCGATGGCACCCTCACCCTGTCCGAGGTGGTCGCCGCGCTGGGCGGCCGGCCGGTGCGCGTTCCCGCGGTCGCGGCCACCGCCGCGTCCGCCGCCCTCGCCCGTCTCCCGTTCATGCCCGCCACGCTCGAATGGCTGCACATCGTCCGCACTCCCGTGGTCATGGACACCAGCCGCGCGAAGCGGCAGCTCGGTTGGGAGCCCGCGCATACCTCCGCGGAGACCCTCGCGGCACTCGCCGCCGCCCGCTGAGCCGCGCCGGGTCCGGACATCCTCGCGGATCGCTACGGGTGCGCGGCCATCCGCCGGTCGATCACCGACAGGGCGAACTCCGCCCAGCGGACGTTCTCTTGTTCGAAGGAGATGCCACGCAGCAGGGTGAGATACGGGCCGACTCGTTCGGCCTCGGCGAGATAGGCATGTTCGCTGCGGCCGTTCAGCAGCCGGGTGCGCAGCCGTTCGTATCGCGCCAGTTTCGCCTTCGACCAATTCAGGCGCTCGGCCACCGTGGCGCGCACCGCCGCGGCGTCCTCGACGTCCATGCCCTGGACCTTCACCATCATCTCGTCGCGGATGGCGGTGGGTTTGGCGGGCTCGGCGACGAACTCGTGCAGCGCCGCCCGTCCGGCGGGGGTGATGGAGTGCAGGCGCTTGTTGGGGCGGCGCTCCTGGTGAACGATCCGGGTCTCGATGAGACCGTCGGCCGCCATGCGTTCCAGTTCCTTGTACAGCTGCTGGGGCGTGGCCATCCAGAAGTTCGCCACCGAAGCGTCGAACCCCTTGGCCAGGTCGTAGCCGGACGCCTCGCCTTCCAACAGGGCGGCCAACACCGCGTTACGTAGCGCCATCCACCCAGGCTAGCACTGGATGCGAATATTCAATTAGTTGTCCTTCAATCCCTGGACATACCTCATGAGCCGCAACTACTGTTCAGTTCACCTATTCAACTTCTTGAGTATGCGAGGTGCACATGCATCCCTTCCGGGCAGCCGTGGAGGCCCGCGACGAGGCCGCCATCGAGGCACTCCTGGCCGACGACGTCGTGTTCACCAGTCCGGTGGCGTTCAAGCCCTATCCGGGCAAGGCCATCACCGCCGCGATCCTGCGCGCGGTGATCCGGGTCTTCGAAGACTTCCGCTACGTGCGCGAGATCGCCGATGCCGACGGCCGCGATCACGCGTTCGTCTTCGAGGCCACCGTCGACGGCAAGCAGCTGACCGGCTGTGACTTCCTGCATTTCGACGAGGACGGCAAGATCGACGACTTCACCGTCATGGTGCGCCCGCTCTCGGCCGCGCAGGCCCTGGCCGCGCGGATGGGCGAACAGTTCGAACGCATCAAGGCCGAAGCCACCGCGCAGCTCGAGGGTGAGGCGAGCGGAGCATGAGCGACTACGACGCCGTGGTGGCCGGCGCGGGCAGTGCCGAGCCGGCCACCACGGCGTTGCAGCGTGCCGGCACTCGCACACCTGCGACCCGCGGCGGTTACTCGCGGTATGTCGCTCTCGGCGACAGCCAGACCGAAGGCATCGGCGACGGCGACGACCGGATCGGAGTGCGCGGCTTGGCCGACCGCCTCGCCGAACGGCTCGCCCAGGACAATCCCGATTTGCACTACGCCAATCTCGCGGTGCGCGGCAAACTCGCCCGGCAGGTCCACACCGAACAACTCGATGCCGCACTCGCGCTGCGACCGGACCTCGCCACCGTCATCGCCGGGGTCAACGACGTCCTGCGACCGGGATTCGACGCCGACGAGGTCGCAGGCCACCTGGACGCCATGTTCGCCGCGCTCACCGCGCAGGGCGCGGTCGTGGCCACGGTGACCTTCCCCGACATCGCGCGCATCACCCCCCTCGCCCGGCCGTTCAGCACCCGAGTCACCGCGCTCAACCTGCGCATCCGCGACTCCGCCGCGAGCCACGGCGTCGTCGTCGCCGAAACGGCACGGCACGCGGTGGTCACCGATCCCCGCCTCTGGAGCCCCGATCGGCTGCACGCCAGTCCGCTCGGGCATCAGCGCATAGCCGACGCTCTGGCGCACGCGCTGCGGCTGCCCGGCGCCGACGACGGCTGGACCAGGCCCGTGCGGCCACCACTGGTGGCACGAGGCCCGGTCTCCGCGGCCGCGTACGAACTGCGCTGGGCGACAACCTTTCTCGGCCCATGGCTGCGACGCCGGGTCACCGGACGGTCCTCCGGGGACGGCCGCACCGCCAAACGCCCCCGGCTACGCCCGGTTCGCGAGCACCGGAACTCGACGGAATAGCCGCGATCGGCGCGGCGAAACCGCGCCGGTCATACTTTTCTGAATATCCACTTCTCCCGTTCGCTTTCTCGATTGACCAGCAACTGTGGTTGATTGTTCTGGATTACGCCGATGACGAATCCGTCGTCACTGGTGGCGATCGGGGATATCTCGGGGAACTCGGGCATATCCCAGCCACAATGCTCGTCGGCGCACAGCAACCGCCCATTCGCACGATTCGCCGCGAGGTGCCCGCCGGTTTTCTTGTTGACGATGTCGAAGTCGCCCTCTTCGGGATTGGCCGGGCACGTCCACAGTTGGGCCTCGTCGTCGGCGGCACGCTGTCGCATGGTCACACTGTCCGCGCTGCCGTCGACCGCGAGTGCTTGGCCGGTTTCATAGTTGATGATTTGATATGTGGTGGCAATCTTCTCAGCCATGGTCTCGTCCTCACTGTGTGAGCGCACCGCTACCGAGCTCGACACCGCCGGTGACGCTGCGCTGATCTCGTAGTCGTCGTCCGAGGCGAATCGCCGGGGCCAAGTACAGCAGAATCGGCGCCACGCCGGAGCGAATTCCATCAGCCGTGACCTGATCGCCGTCGTCTCCCGCCGTTCGATCCGGAATCGCGCGCTATTTCATCCGAAAAAGGTGAGGGAAGCCCCCGTTGCGTATTCATATGCTGCGAAGCGGCGCGAGAAACACTGCCAACCACCGACGTTCGCGCCGATTTCTCGGACTCCGTGTGCACGATCCGAAGGGAGACGACCGATGACCGGAACCGGCATGGACGCCAAGCGAAAGACCGTACCTCTGTCATCGCTGACCGAGGGGACGCCCGCCGAGCGAAGCTCGTCCGGCTGGTACAAGCTCTACAACGACACGGATATGCATGTCTCGATCTACCGGCAAGAATGGGACAAGCCCAAATCGCTGTTCATTCTCGCTCCCGGCCAGACCAGCTCGGAATACGAGGCCGGGCACGAGATCTACATCCTCTGGATAACGAACGTCGGCACCGAGTCGACACCCATCACCTGGGACAGTTCCGGCGGGTTCAGCTGCGAGTACGTGCAGAGCGGCTACACGCAATCGAACCAAGTGAACAACGTGAGTTCCTTCCTGTAGGTGACGGCCACGGAGGTACCGCCGGACCCGGTCGGCGGCCCGCTCGTCGGAGGCCACCGCCTCGTGGGCGCGCCGACGGATCGCGCGAGCTCGAGTTTGTCCGCGCTGACGTGCCATGGACGAGGCGCCGCCGGCCTACCAGCGGTGGTCCTGCCCAGGAGTGGGATAGCCGACGATGTGGCCGAAAGTGTTGATTTTCTGACCTCAGGTGTTTGGCACAGGTCTTTGCCGAGGTCATAGCGTTGTCGCCATGAGCACACCTTCGATCGTCATCATCGGCACCGGATTCGGCGGGCTCGGCATGGCGATGGAACTGCAGCGTGCGGGCCTGCACGATTTCACGATCTTGGAGCGGGCCGAGGACGTCGGCGGCGTCTGGCGAGAGAACACCTACCCGGGCGCGGGCTGCGACATCCCCTCGCCGCTGTATTCCTATTCCTACGCGCCGCGCATCGACTGGCCGAAGCGATTCTCCCAGCAACCCGACATCCTGGGCTATCTGCGCGGCATCGCCCGCGATCACGACCTGCTGCCCAAGATCCGCTTCCGCAGCGAGGTCACCGAGGCCGAGTTCGACGACGCCACCGGCCGGTGGACCGTGCGCACCGCCGACGGCGACCAGTTGACCTGCGACGTGCTGATCTCGGCGGTCGGGCAGCTCTCGCGGCCCGCGCTGCCGAACATTCCCGGTGTGGAGAGCTTCCGGGGCACGGCCTTCCATTCCGCCGAATGGGATCACGAGGCCGACCTGACCGGCAAGCGGGTGGCGGTGATCGGCACGGGCGCCAGCGCGGTGCAGTTCGTGCCCGCGATCGCGCCCTCGGTAGCGCATCTGACGCTGTTCCAGCGCTCGGCGGCGTGGATCATGCCGAAGCCGGACGTCGAGTACAAAGCGTGGCATCACCGCGCCTTCCGGCTGCTGCCGGTCACCCGCCTCACCGAGCGATTCGCGTTCTGGCTGTTCTGCGAGTTCCTCTCCCTGGGCATCGTCGACGTGCCGGTCATCCGCAAGCTGGTGACGCGGATCGGCCTGCGGCATCTGCGGCGTCAGGTGGCGGACCCGGGTCTGCGGGCACGGCTGACCCCGGATTATCCGGCCGGCTGCAAGCGGGCGCTGTTCTCCAACGACTACCTGCCCGCGCTCACCCGGCCCAACGTGACGGTGGAGACCACCGCGATCACCGAGATCACCCCGGAGGGCGTGCGCACCGCCGACGGTGCGCTGCACGAGGTGGACGCCGTCGTCTACGGCACCGGGTTCAAGGGCACCGAATTCCTCTGGCCCATGCGCATCTCGGGCCGGGGTGGGCGCAAGCTGGCCGACGAGTGGTCGCAGGGCGCTCGGGCGTATCAGGGCATCACGATGCCCGGCTATCCGAACTTGTTCCTGATCTACGGCCCGAACACCAACCTCGGTGTCGGCTCGATCGTCTACATGATCGAATCGCAGGCCCGCTACATCCGCCAGGCCGTCCAGCGTGTCGCCGAACGCCCCGGCCACGTGCTCGAGGTGCGTCCCGAAGTCGAGGCCCGCTTCGATCGCCTGCTGCAACAGCGTCTCGACCGCACGCCGTGGAACTTCTGCTCGAGCTGGTACCGAAACGCGGCCGGGCGGATCACCAACAACTGGCCGGGCACCGTCACCAGCTACCGGTGGCGCACTCGCAAGCTCGACGCCGCGGACTTCGAAACGAGGAGAGTCGCTTGACCCGGCCCGCCTCTTCCGCGGCAACAACTTCGACAACTGGTGGAGATCAGATGACGTTCGACTACGACGTGGTGGTCGTCGGTTCCGGGTTCGGCGGCAGCGTGACCGCACTGCGACTGACCGAGAAGGGCTACCGGGTCGGCGTGCTCGAGGCGGGAAGGCGCTTCGCCGACGACGAGTTCGCCGAAACCTCGTGGGACGCGAAGAAGTACCTGTGGGCCCCGGGACTGGGTTGCTTCGGCATCCAGCGGCTGACGCTGCTGAGGGACACCTTCATCATGGCGGGCGCGGGGGTCGGCGGTGGCTCGCTGGTCTACGCGAACACGCTCTACGAGCCGCCGGACAAGTTCTATCAGGACCGCCAGTGGGCGCACATCACCGACTGGAAGGACGAGCTCGCTCCGCACTACGACCAGGCCAAGCGAATGCTGGGCGTCACGGCCAACCCGGCGACAACGCCGTCGGACCGCGTGCTGGCCGAGATCGCCGAGGAGATGGGCGTCGGCTCCACCTACCGCAGCACGCCGGTCGGCGTCCTGTTCGGCGGCAACGGCGTACGGCCCGGTCAGGATGTGCCCGACCCGTACTTCGGCGGCGTCGGCCCCGCGCGCAGCACCTGCACGCACTGCGGCGAATGCATGACCGGCTGCCGTCACAACGCCAAGAACACCTTGGTCAAGAACTACCTCTATCTCGCCGAGCAGGCCGGGGCGACGGTACACGCGCTCACCACGGTGACCGATGTGCGTCCGCTGCCCGGCGGCGGCTACGAGATCGCCACTGTCCGCACCGGACGGTGGGTCCGTAAGGCGCGCCGCAAGTTCACCGCCGAGCAAGTCGTCTTCGCCGCAGCCGCCCTCGGCACGCAGAAACTGCTGCACCGGCTGCGCGACCGCGGTTCGCTGCCGGACATCTCCCCGCGACTGGGCGAGCTCTCGCGCACCAATTCCGAGGAACTCCTCTCGGTGCGCAGCCGCCGCAAGGACTCCGACTTCACCAAAGGGGTGGCGATCACCTCTTCGATCCACCCGGACGACGACACCCACATCGAGCCGGTGCGCTACGGCAAGGGCAGCAACGCCATCGGCCTCATCGGCACCGCCATGATCGACCCGGACGGGCACACCCCGAAGCTGCGCCTGTGGGCGCGGACGATGCGCAAGCTCGGCCGCGACGCTCTGCACCTGCAGAACCCGCGCGGCTGGTCGGAACAGATGATCGGGCTGCTGGTGATGCAATCGGTGGACAACTCCATCACCACGTACACCAAACGCGGTCTGTTCGGTCGCAGGATGACCACCGAACAGGGTGTGGGCGAACCGAATCCGACCTGGCTTCCGGCCGGGCACGAGGTGGCCCACCGGGTCGCCGACAAGATCGACGGCATCGCGGGCGCCGGCTGGAGCGCCCTGTTCGACATCCCGATGACCGGGCATTTCATCGGCGGCTGCGTCATCGGCGACTCCCCCGAAACCGGCGTCGTGGATCCGTACCATCGGATGCACGGATATCCGGGGCTGCACGTCATCGATGGCTCGACCATCTCGGCCAACCTCGGTGTGAACCCTTCGCTCACCATCACCGCGCAGGCCGAACGGGCCGCCGCCCTGTGGCCGAACAAGGGTGAGCCGGATGCCCGTCCGCAGCTCGGTGCGCCCTACCGGCGCATCGCCCCGGTGCCGCCGCGCAATCCGGTGGTCCCGGCCGATGCGCCTGCCGCGCTACGGCTGCCGATAGTCGAGATCAAAGGGCCGATCGCCCGGTCCGAACCGGCGGGCGACCAACGCGGCTGAGCACCGGAATCGTTTACGCGTGATCCGGGTCAGGCGCTCATGAGGCGTTCGGTCAACGGCGCCAGACCCGCGCCGGCCAGGTCGCGCAGCCGCGCGGTACGTCCGGTGACCGCCAACAGCAATGCCGTGACCGGACCGTGGACTTCGGGCCCGGTGCCGTGCGACCAGTCGATATCGGTGGCGCGCAGGCGGATCCCGCGCAACCGCCTACGATCGAAGACCGGCCGGCCCAGAGTGACCGCGTGGGCGATAGCCATAGCGGCGGCGGCCGGGGGAAGGTCGAGAGTACGTCCGAGCGGGATGGCGATGTCTTGGCAGTGGACCACGGTGTCCGTCAGGACGTTGCGGTAGTTGGTCAGCACCGGCACGCGGCGTGCGGCCGCCTGGTCTCGTATGCCCGAAACCAGCTGATCCACGGGCACTTCCGCGTATCGCCTGGCGAGCAGATCGACCAGACGATTGTAGTCGCCTCCGGCGCGCAGACCGGTCGCGATCATGACGCCGACCGGCGGCGGGGACGGTGTCATCGCCAGGTGGGCGGCTACGTGCCGGACTCGCCAACCGGCGCAGAGCGAGGGATGGTCCCACTCCTCCGGAGACAGCTCGGCCAGCAGGCCCGCGATCGCGCGGCGCTGCTGCTCGACGACCCGCCAGCTGCTCTCACGGTCGAGGACTGTCGATCGGGCGGGCATGAGGGCACCTCCGATATAATTGGTCAGCCTATCTGACTAATATTGTCAGTGTCTCGTACCAACGTCAAGGAGTGGGATGACGGAGGAACTCAACGTCGGCCTGTTGATGCAGATCGCATTTCGGGCGATGGAGCAACGGGTGCTGACAGCGCTGACCGACTCGGGATTCGGCGACATCACCGTCGCGCAGGCGAGGATAGTCGCCCAGATCGACGCCACGGGCACCCGCCTGACCGAACTGGCCGAACGAGCGCAGATCACGAAACAGACCGCCGGCTTCCTCGTCGACCAGGTCGAACGTGCCGGTTATGTGGAGCGGGTCCCCGATCCGAGCGACCGCAGGGCCCGCCTGGTGTGCCTGACCGAACGCGGCAGGCAAGCGGCCGGTTTCGCCAATTCGGTGGCCGAACGCGTCGAGCGGGAATGGGCGGCGCATCTGGGCGCCCAGGGAATGCGGCAGCTGCGGCAAGCGCTGAATCGCCTGCGCGAGATCACCGACCCCTACCCTGCCGCCGCGGGCACCGACCGGTAGCGATCAGCATCGGGAGCGATCAGCACATGAGCGAAGATCAGGGTCCTACGCCACTGCGCTACAACCAGACGGGCCTGCGCGGAAGGCTCGCCCGGTTGCTCGTCGAGGAGGCCACCGACGAGATCGATTGGCCCGCGGACCTTCCGTCCGGTACCGACACCGTCGTGATCATCGATGACCAGCCGAACCCCCACCACACCTTGCGCGTGCACCCGCCGGACGACCCCACGCGCGTCGCCTTGGTCGTATACGACCAGTTGGCGCTCTGCGACGACCGGCCGCGCATGGATCCGCGACGAATCGGGCACGATCGCAGGCACATCCGGGAGATGGGTTGACGATCGAAGCCGAGCGGCGGTAGGCGACGACGCCGCCCACCTTCGCCCGATTCACACCGGAACCCCTCCGTAGGTCCGCCGGTATTTCGCTTGCAGGAACGACAGGACCCCGAACGCCATCAAGCCGAGGGATACCAGGATGAGCAGCCAAGGACCGAGGGTACTTCCGGCGAAATCGTGCAGTACCGCATCGACGCCTTTGACGTTCGCCGGCTCGTAGTTCGCGGCCGCCACCACCGCGGCGAGCCCGATCCCCATGACGATCAAGCCCCGCGCCAGATAACCGAACCGGCCCAGCCAGATCACGCTTTCACGGGACGCGTGGGTCATCCAGCCCATCCGCAGGTCGTCGACGAAAGCCAGACGAAGCCCGCGCAGGGTGGTCAGGACGCCCAACGCGAGGATGACCAAGCCGATCAACAGGACGACCACTTGCCCACCGTCCCAGGCCAGGATCCGGGCGGTCACGTCGCGTGCGACGGCCTCACCGGGCTGCGGCGTCCGGCCGTCCACGACGAACCGCAGGATGACGAAGAACGCTATGGCGTAGGCCAGCCCGATGGCCAGCGCGCGCAAGCGAAGTCCGCTCGGGCTCGCGGCGGGCGCGCCGGCAGCCTGCGCCAGTCGCCACGCGGCCAGGGCCGCGAATCCGAGGGCAAGTATCCACAGCAGGAGATATCCCAGCGGTTTACCGGCGAGCGCGGCGAGCGCCCCGCCCGCGGTCGGCTCATGTTGCGCGGTGCCGACCGCCAGCATGAAGGCGAGAATACCGATGACGATGTAGGCGATTCCGCGTGCGATGAAGCCGAATCGCGCGGCCCCCGCCAATCCCCCGGATCCCGCGTGCCTGCGCGGCCCCCTGCTGTCACGCCGCCGACGGCGGCCATACCGGCTGCGCCAGCCGCTTCCGTAACCGCTGCGCCACCGGCCGTACCCCCCGCTGCGGGGGCGGCGCCGTCGATATCTGTCAGCACTTCGGAACAAGCTCATGATTCTCACCTCTCCATGGACCGTATTGCCCGCTGCGGGTGGAATAACCGGACGAACATCGTCGAAAAGCGTGAAACCGCCCCGCCACTCAGGGCACGGCGGTCACTTCGGCACAGCCGGATAATCCTGGACGGCGCCGACGGCCCTGCGGGCGCTCCGCCGCGGACTCCACGGTGGACGGCAGATCGGTCCGGGGTGATCTGCGGTGCCGATCGTGCCGACATCCTCGAGCAACGCGTCGTAGCGGACCGCTACCCCCCACCCCGGAGCGCACGCCTGGAATTGTGCCGAATAAACCAGAACCGCCGTTTACTTTCAGCTATCGTACGGTGGCAGAGCAACCGCTCTGCGGGACACCAGGGATGCCGGCGCGGCCGAGGATCCGGGGAGCCCGCGCAGGCCGGGCGGTCGGGCACCGACCGCTCCGTTCCACCGAGGAGCCGTATGTACCCCGGCGCACACGTCGACCGATTCCCTGACAAACCGGCTGTTGTCCGCGCCGAGAGCGGTGAAGTGCTGACCTATCGGGAACTCGAGGAGAACTCGGTCCGGCTGGCCCGCCACCTGTACGACGCGGGGTTGCGCAAAGGTGATCATGTCGCGCTGCTGTCCGGGAACGACCCGAAAGTCTACGAGGTCTACTGGGCGGCACTGCGAACCGGGCTTTACATCACTGCCGTCAACCGGCACCTGTCGCCGAGCGAGATCAGCTACATCGTCAACGACTGCGGAGCCAGGGCACTGATCGTGTCGGCTGGTCTCGCCGGCGCCGCCGAGCAGATCGTGGCGCAGACCCCCTCGGTCGACATCCGCCTCGCCTTCGGCGGCCCGGTGCAGGGGTACAAGTCCTATGAGGACGCCCGGGCGGCGGCCTCGCCCGAACCCCTGCCGGACCAGCCGCGCGGCGCGGACATGCTCTATTCCTCGGGTACCACCGGACGGCCCAAGGGCATCAAGCAGCCCCTGCCGGACCGCCAGGTCGGCGATGCGCCCGGCGACACCTATACCGCGATCTTCGGCCCCCTCTACGGATTCGACACCGAGACGGTCTACCTCTCCCCCGCCCCGCTCTATCACGCCGCGCCGCTGCGCTTCGGTGGCGTGGTCCACGCGCTCGGCGGAACTCTGGTGATCATGGAGAAATTCGACGCCGAGCAGGCACTGGCCGCCATCGAGCGCTACCGCGTGACGCACAGCCAATGGGTGCCGACCATGTTCGTCCGGATGCTGAAGCTCGACGAGGCGATCCGCGCCCGCTACGACGTGTCCAGCCTGCGGGTCGCCGTGCACGCGGCGGCACCGTGTCCGGTCGACGTGAAGCGGGCGATGATCGATTGGTGGGGCCCGATCCTGCACGAGTACTACGCCTCGACCGAGGCCAACGGCGCCACCTTCATCGACAGCGAGCAGTGGTTGCGCAAGCCGGGCTCGGTCGGCAGGGCCGGTCTGGGGACGATCCGGGTGTGCGGCGACGACGGCGCGGAACTGCCCACCGGCGAGATCGGCACCGTCTATTTCGAACGTGACGAGATCCCCTTCGCCTATCACAACGACCCCGCCAAGACGGCGGAGGCGGTCCACCCCGAACACCCGACCTGGACCACCACCGGCGATATCGGCTACGTGGACGAGGAGGGCTATCTGTTCCTCACCGACCGCAAGGCCTTCATGATCATCTCCGGTGGCGTGAACATCTACCCGCAGGAGGTCGAGGACGCGCTCGCCCTGCACCCCCGGGTGCTCGACGTGGCGGTGATCGGCGTGCCCGACGAGGAGATGGGCGAATCGGTCAAGGCGGTCGTCCAACCGGCGCCGGGCGTCGAACCGGGCCCGGAACTCGCCGCGGAGCTGCGCGACTACCTGCGCGGGCGCATCGCCCACTACAAGGTGCCGAAGAGTTTCGACTTCGCCGACGACCTCCCCCGGACCCCCACGGGGAAGCTGGTCAAGGGCAAACTCCGCCAGCGGTACATGTGAGTGTCGCTCAGGCGGCGTAGGTGAGGTCGGTAGCACCGACCTCACCGGCCCGCGCCATCAGGCGCGCGACGGCCTCGGCCACCTGGCCGGGCTGCTCCAGGATCACGGAGTGACCCGCGCCATCGATCATCACGAAGTCCGAGTACTCGACGGCGGCGGCCATCGCGACGGAATGCGACGGCGGCGTCATCAGGTCGGCGGAGCCGCACAGCACCAACGTGGGGATCCGGGAGAGAACCGGGAGCGCGTCGGTTCGGTCGTAGACCATGAAGTCGCTCAAGAAGCTCGCCATCGTGACGATCGGTGTCTCGTTGCGCATCGCGTTGGCCAGGGTGAGCACCCGGGAACTCACCTCGCCATCACCGAATTCCGCGGTGCGGATGATCGGGGCGAAGAGCTTGCAGGCCGCGAGCTTCGCGTGGTGCATCAGGCGCGGGGCACGTCGGACGGCCGCCTGGAAGACGGAGACGACCGGGTTGCGCAGCAGCCGGCCGAAGCCCGCGTCGGCGAGCCCGTCGGCAGCGGTCGCGAGGAGCGCGACGCCGACGATGCGGGTGCCGATCTCGTGCGGGTTGCGGCGGGCGTAGGTCAGAGCGGTCATGCCGCCCATCGAGTGACCGACGAGGACGACCGGTCCGGTGGGGGCCACGGCATCGAGAACCACCCGCAGGTCGCGACCGAGCTGCTCGAGGTTGTAGGTCTGCCGGGGCGCCGAGGCGGACTCGCCGTGACCGCGGTGGTCGTAGCAGACGACCCGCGCGCCGGGGTTCCCGCGCAGCAGGGCGTCGCGAACGTAGGTCCAGGACTCGGTGCGCAGGCAATGTCCGTGCAGCAACACGACGGTGAGGTCCGCGTCGCGCGGACCGTATTCGCGAACCGCGAGGGCCACGCCGTCTTCGGTCCGGACCGTGGCACGCCGCTCCGCCGCGGTGGGGATTGTGCTGGGGATCGACATGGGATGCTCCGGTTCGCCGGCGGTGACACGTCTTACTGTCCGCCGTCCCAGCCGCAGGCATCAGGCCCCCGAGTGGTGGTGTCCGGTCCCCGAGGGTGTGGTCGATCGCCACCTAGGTGAGGCGGGAGCGATGCGGCTGGGTCGCGGGATGGATCCCGAGCACGCCCAGGGCGAAATCGCCATACCGCGCGGCCACCTCCTCCGGCGTCGCCGGGCCGGACTCGCGAAACCACTGCGGGATGGCGGTGCACATGGTGGCGATGGCTCGACCCGCCGCCCGGATATCGGGAGTGGCGATGCGGCCCTCGCCATGGGCCTCGGTGATCGCGTCGTCCAGGATGGCCTGGATGTCGCGGCGGGAACGGGCGATGCGCACGCGTTCGCCCGGAGACAGACTGCGCATCTCGCTGGCGCCGATGAACCCGAGGTCGCGGCGGTGGGTGTGGAACAGGGCCAAGGCTTCGACGATCAGGCGCACCCGGTGCACGCTGTCGCGGCCCTCCGCACGGGCGGCGCGCACGCGCCAGTGCAGTTCGTCCATGGTCAGGTCGAGGATGCGCACCAGTAGCTCGTGCTTGTCGCGGTAGTGGTGGTAGAGGCCGGGAACGCTGGTGCCCGCCCGCCGGGCCAGGGCGCGCACGGTCGTGCCGTGATAGCCGATCTCGACGAACGAGGCGAGAGCGGCGGCCAGTACCGGGTCGACGTCCAATGGAGCGAAGTCACGCCAGCCGCCGTGTGCGCCCGGCTCGGTGTCGGTCCGGTCGTAGCTAGGCCGGGACACGGAGGCCATGTCACCGAGCAAATGCGTGACCGGCACACCGAGCACGTCGGCCAACCGGGTCAGGCGTGCAACCGAGATTCCGGTCTTTCCCGTCTCCACGGCGCTGAGCGTCGCGGGACTCACCTCGAGCCTGCGGGCCACTTCGCGCAGCGACAAGCCGGCGGCGCGGCGCGCCCGACGGATCGCCTCGTGCGGCGACGTTCCCTCGTCTTCCATAATGTTCAGGATAACTGAATTCGAAACTTCGACTATTCCCGCCCGAAAAGACACAAACAAGGCACTTTGACACGGATCGAACCCAGTGGGACAGTGTTCAGATGGAGCGATCGTTCGGTCCGATGACGAGGCTCCGGATGTCGAGGAGGAATGCGCGATGCCGATCGATCTGACCTATTCCGACGAAGTACGGGCGCTGACCGAACGCACCCGCGCGTTCGTGCGGGAGACGGTGCTGCCGATCGAGGACGAACACCACGGCGACATCACCGCCGCGGGTGGTGACGAGCTGCGCGTCACGCTCAACGAGCAGGCGCGCCGAGCAGGCGTCTTCGCGCCGCACGCGCCCGTCGAGTACGGCGGTCACGGGCTGTCGATGTCGGATCGCGCCCCGGTGTTCGAAGAGGCGGGCTACTCGCTGTTCGGTCCGACCGCGCTCAACATCGCGGCGCCGGACGAGGGCAATGTGCACATGCTCGCCCACATCGCCGACCCGGAGCAGAAGTCGCGCTACCTCGAGCCGCTCGCCCGCGGGGCGGTGCGCTCCGCCTTCGCGATGACGGAGCCCGCACCCGGCGCGGGCTCCGATCCGGCGGCGCTGGCGACCCGGGCCGTCCGCGCCGACGGCGGCTGGCGCATCAACGGCCACAAGTACTTCATCACCGGCGCGGACGGCGCGGGTTTCTTCATCGTGATGGCCCGCACCTCCGGCGAACCGGGCCAGCGCGGCGGGGCGACCATGTTCCTGGCCCCTGCCGACACACCCGGCCTGCGTGTGGGCAGGCATATCACCACGCTCGACCGGGCCATGATCGGCGGCCACTGCGAGGTCTTCTTCGAGGACATGTTCGTTCCCGACGAAGCGGTGCTGGGCGCTGTCGACCGCGGCTTCGAATACGCCCAGGTGCGGCTGGGTCCTGCCCGCATGACGCATGTGATGCGGTGGCTCGGCGCGGCGCGGCGCGGTCACGACATCGCCGTCGCCCGCGTCGCTCAGCGCGAAGGATTCGGTGCGCGCATCGGCGATCTCGGCCTGGCGCAACAGATGATCGCCGACAACGAGATCGACATCGCCGCCACCCGTGCGCTGCTGGTGCGCGCCTGCTGGGAACTCGACAGCGGGGAGCACGCGGGCAACGCCACCTCGATAGCGAAGACGTTCGCCGCCGAGGCGATCTTCCGCATCGTCGACCGGAGCATCCAGCTGTGCGGCGGTCTCGGCGTCTCCGACGACCTGCCGCTGGCGCGCCTGTCCCGCGAGGTGCGGCCTTTCCGCATCTACGACGGACCCTCCGAGGTGCACCGATGGGCTATCGCCAAGCGGGCGGTCGGTGCCGCCCGGCGGGCCGCGGCCGACGGGTCCGGCCCTTCGCACTGATCCGGTAAGCCGCCGGGCGAGGCGATGGGTGGTCCGTCCGCCGAGGGACTGGCCGAATCAGCCGGCGCCGAGGCGTGACCACGCTGATGAACATATGCGAACACCCCGCCGCCGCCAGCTCGGCTGACGGCGGCGGGGTGCGTCTGCGGTCGGACGAACCGACGGGTGATTACCGTCCGTGCTGATGCGCGGACTGGCGGGCTTCGTCGACGTCCGCCTCGGCCCTGGCCTTCTCGGCGGCAGCTTCCTTGCCTGCCGCCTCGCGCTGCGATTCCGCCTTGTCCTGCTGCGCGCGGCCCTCGTCCTTCAGATTCTCGTGACCGGTGACGGTACCGGCCGCTTCCTTCACCTTGCCCTTGACATCTTCGACGACGCCTTCGACGCCTTCACGAGCACCGCTTCCGTGTTCAGCCACAACAACCTCCTGGAATATCGGAACAAGCTGACATCTCGCGCATACCCGGGAGACCGGCCTCGAACCGTCTTCGGCGAGAAAGACCGGCGCCGCGTGTGTCGTGCCTGGTCGCGGGCGGGTGGCAGCACCGAAGCGGGGTGGTCTCGCTCGGGCCTTGCCGATACCGGGTCATCGTGAGCCGCTGTTCGCGGTCGTTGTACTCCGGAATCGGCAGCGGGAACCAGTAGCTGCCGTCGAGCCAGGCCTGCCCGAGCAGCGGGACCGGCTTCGGTACGGTGCCGCCCGAGGGGCGGACGGGGCCGATCCTCGACACCGCGCCCTATCCGGACGTGCTGGTCACCAAGGCGGTGACCGTGCGACCGAGCCGACGCGTCGCGCCTTCGTCGTCACAGTGTTCCCGCACCTGGCCAAAGACATCGCGATGATGGCGATGCTGGTCGACGCGCCGGCAGCGCCCGGTCCGGACGGATCAGCCGCCGCCCTGACCACCGGACTCTGAAACACCGCCGGACTCTGAGACATCGGAGCCGAGAAGCGCCGCGGCGTCACGTGGACGCCGGGAGCGCGCGCCGCTCGCCCGGCGCCGTGTGGATCGACCGCTGACCGCTACACCTGCGCTTCGGTCCCGCCGATGCCCGACATCGTCAGCTCGACGGGTTCCCGCGGCTGGTCGGGACGGAATACGCAGCGCGTGCACGTGTAGATCGTGGGCATGCACTCGTTGCAGTGCACGCAGGCCGACCGGGTCGTCGCGTCGGATCGGATGCGCTGCAACAGGTTCGGTTCCCGGAGCAGGGCACGGCCCATGGCGACGAACTCGAAGCCTTCCGCCATCGCGAGCCGCATGGTGTCCAGATTCGTGATGCCTCCGAGCAGAACCAG
Source organism: Nocardia exalbida NBRC 100660 (assembly GCF_000308575.1). Classification (GTDB taxonomy): domain Bacteria; phylum Actinomycetota; class Actinomycetes; order Mycobacteriales; family Mycobacteriaceae; genus Nocardia; species Nocardia exalbida. Next base: position 74,295 of record NZ_BAFZ01000071.1, read on the forward strand.
GGGCATGGTCAATTCTCGCCGGAAGTGCCGCGCCCGCTCGAGCAGATACGCCTCCTGATACGGGTACTCCTTCAAGAACGCCTTGCCGACCATCCGGAAACCCCAGCGCGCGGGCACCGGGAGAACATCGCCGAACGACCGCCGCGGGGCGGCACCGTGGAACAGCAGCATCGGGTTCAGCAGCGAACTGCCCGCCGTCAGCTCCAGCGCGTCCAGGGTGCCGTCGGCTTCCAGCCACGCGGCGACCTGCACCGACTCCGGCACGGTAAGCCCGCCCCGCACTCCGTCTTCCATGTTCAGCTTCGCCGTCACCGCGAGCCGGCCGCCCACGGCTTGCCGTACCGCGGCGGCGATCTCGCGCGCCAACCGCGCCCGGTTGGCCAAGCTTCCGCCGTAACGATCGGTGCGGCGGTTCAGCTTGGGACTCAGGAACGAGCTGACCAGGTAGTTGTGCCCGAAGTGGATCTCCACCGCATCGAAGCCGGATGCTTCGGCCAGCTTCGCCGCGTCGGCATGAGCGGCCACGAGTTCACGGATCCCGTTCTCGTCGGGACTGCGCATCATGCGCATCGAGAGGGGGCTGAACATCCGGCTCGGCGCCAGCGCCGGAACCCGGTTGGAGGCCGCGTTGGCCACCGGACCCGCATGGCCGATCTGCGCACTCACCGCGGCGCCTTCATCGTGCACGGCGTCGGTGAGCCTCCGCAGTCCCGGCACGGCGTCCGGACGCATCCAGATCTGGTGCCGGTCGGTCCGGCCACCGGGAGCGACAGCGCAATACGCCACCGTCGTCATCCCGACGCCACCGGCGGCGACCTCGCGATGGAACTCGATCAATTCATCGGTCACCAGAGCGTCCGGCGTGCGGCCTTCGAAGGTCGCGGCCTTGATCACCCGATTGCGCAGGGCGATCGGTCCGAGCCGGGCCGGTGCGAATACGTCGTTCATCGTTGTTTCTCTCCTGTCGGCGCGGTCAATCCGGCCACTACGAATTCCCGGAGGGTGGCCACCGCCTCCTGCGACATCTCCCGGTGCTCCGCACTGCCGAATCGCATGATGAGCAGGTCGAACGCCAACATCCACCGGCGGCGGCTCTCACGCTCGCTCACGCCGGGCAACAGGCTCACCCACGCATCGATCCGGAACCATGGCTGACGCCATTCGGTCACCTGCCTGCCGAGCACGAATTGCGCGAGCAATCTCAGGTGCAACCGCCCCACCGGATCGGCGGCCAACGCAACGAACGGCTCGATCACCGCATCGACCACCTCGGCGATCGACCCGTGCCCGCTGGTGACAGCGGCCAAGCGGTCCTCCCACACCGGCCCCAGCCGCTCCTCGAGCAACGCGGCGACGAGGGCGTCCTTCGACCCGAAGTGATAGTGCACCGCCGCCGGGTTGGCCCCGGCCTGCGCGCAGATCCCGCGAACCGACACCTCGTCGTAGCGGCCCTCCAGCAGCAGTCGTTCCGCGGCTGTCAGCAGGCGATCGCGGGTGGTCGCGGCCTCGGAGACCTGTTTCGGCATGCGCTAAGTGAAGCACGTCTCCATCGCCGATTCAATCACTGATTGAAACAATGTTTGACCGGGCGGCTCCGGCCGCGAGCCCGGCCGGGCGCCAGCCCGCCTCGTTGATGGTGGAGGCATTCGGTGCGGCGGGCACTGGCACACCGAAACGGCCCGCGCCGATTCCTCAGGAATTGCCCGCGATGATCACCTCGGGAATGCCGGTGCCGAGCGGGACCGGCCGGCACACCGGCGCCGGACTGCCCGGAGCAAGCACGGTGAGCAGCAACTCCTGCACGAACGGGTCGTACACCATGTGGAAGTGCCCGGTCAGATCGGCGGGACACAGGTCCTGCAGGGCGATGTTCCGCGCGCCGGGCCCGCGCAGCGCGATGTTCTCGAACGGCTGGATCATCTCGTCGACGTGGCTGCCGATGGTCACGTATCGCACCCCTGGCACCGTGTCGCCGCCCGCGTTGAGATCGAGCATGGTCTGCGACCCCTCGGCCTGCTGCACGGCGGCGAGCGAGGTCACCTGGGCGAACGCCTGCAACGCGCCGGGGATCGCCTGGGCCACCGGCACCAGCCCGTACATCACACCGCCGTAGGTGGGCGAGGCGAGGCCGACCCACTGGCCGACCTTGGGCGCACCACCCAGCTTGTTGACGTAGTACCGAGTGACATTGGCACCCTGGGAGAATCCGATCAGATCGACCTTGCCCGCGCCGGTTGCCGCGAGCACCTGATCGACGAACGCGCCGATCTGATAGGCGCTGAGCACCAGATCCTCGGTACCGTAACTATCCGCGCCGGGCTTGCCGCCGTAGTTCAGCGCGAACACGCAGAATCCGGCCGCGGTCAGGCGAGGCGCTATCCCCGACCAATCGGAATACGCTGTGGAGTCGGTTCCGTGCGCGAGCACCAACGGATGGGGATGCCGGGCGCTGGGAACGCATCCGAAGTCGTTGGTGCCGCTCGGGACCGCATTCGGATGGCTTTTCTGATACCACGCGGCGGCGAGGTGGTCGGACTGCGGCGGAGCGGGGTACGTCGGCACGTCGGGCGGGCGGAGGCCGAGCGGCTCGGCCGACGCCACGCCCGGACCCAGCGCGGCCGCGCCGGCGACCACCAGGGCCAGCACGGCGCGACGCAAGTGTGAACTGCCCCAAGCTTCCGCTCGACTCGACTGTCGCATCTCACAATGATCGCTCCGATCGGCTCGAAATGCGCGCGGTATCGGGGTGTTTCGCCTCCCCTACTTCTCGGGGGTCTCGTCCTCGGCGAGGATGCGGTAGAGGGACTTGCGGGTCTCGGTGAGCAACTCCGCCGCACGCGCCGCCTGCTGCGGGGTACCCGCCGCCGCGACCTGCGCGACCGCCCCCATCAGCTGCCCCACGAGTCCGCGCAGGTCCATCGCCTGGGCTCCGACGTCCTGCTGCACGTCCGCCCACGGATCGCCCAGCTCGTCCCGGTGCGCGGCGACGTACTCGTTACCGGTCTCGGTGAGCTTGGCGGTCTTGCGCCCGGCGACCTTCTCGATGAGGACAAGGCCCTCGTCCTCCAACTGCGCGAGCGCGGGGTAGATCGAACCGGGGCTCGGCCTCCAGATGTCGTTGCTGCGCTCGCGGATCTGCTGGATGAGTTCGTAGCCGTGCATGGGCTGCTCGGCGAGCAGCAGCAGCACGGCGGCGCGGACGTCACCGCGCCTGCCACGACCGCCGCGTCCGCGTCCGCGACCGAATTGCGGGCCGAAGCCAGGGCCGAAACCGGGACCGAATCCCGGCCCGAACTCGGGGCCGAAACCGTGGCGTCCACCGCGGCGGAAGCGCAGCCGCTGTTCGAAGCCATCGGGCCCGGGCAGCGGCCCACGGCCACGTCGGCCGAATTCTCGATCTTCTCGGTATTCCATGTCAGCCTCCCAAGGCTCTCGTGTTTGTTTCATGCTATCGACGATATATCGGCAATGCATCGAACGCAAGGCCCGATTTCGGAATCGGGCCGGGCAGGGAGGTCAGCTCACCAGTGAGTCGATCCAGCGCGACAGCCGCGCGCCCTCGGTGACCATGAGTTCTGGATCACGAAAGGTGTTGGTGAGCAACGAGATTCCTTGATATGCGGCGACATAGGCGATCGCGAGTTCCCCCGCGTCGGTGCGCCCCATCGCGACGAACTGCCGTTCGGCCCAGTCCACCAGCACGCGCATCACATCGGCGGCCGCGGTGTCCAACCCGTCACCACGCTTGTCCAACTCCGAGGACAAGGTGCCGAACGGGCAGCCGTACCGCACAGTCTGCTCACGATCGGCGACCCAGCCCGCGATCAGGGCCTTCAGCCGCTCCGACGGCGTCTCGTGGCGGTCGCTCGCGGCGATCACGGCATCGAGAATGTGCGCGTGCGAGCCGATCGCCGCCTCGATGAGCTGGTCCTTCGTCTTGAAGTAGTAGTAGACGTTGCCGACCGGAACGTCGGCGGCGCGGGCGATGTCGGCGATCGTCGTCTTCTCCACACCCTGCTGGTAGAACACCCGCACGGCCGCCTCGACCAGCCGTTGCCGCTTGCTCGGCCTGGTTTCCGTCACTGAGTCAGTCACACAACTAACTGTAGACAACGTGCCCGCGACCGGCTACGTTGTGTTTAGTCAGTCAACTAACTAAGGAGAACGATGATCGTGGTCACCGGAGCCACCGGAAATATCGGCGCGCCCCTCGTGCGCTCGCTGTCGGCCGCGGGCGAGGAGGTGACAGCGGTCGCCCGCCATGCGGACCTCTCGCTGCCCGACGGCGTCCGGTCGGTTCGGGCCGACCTCGGCGAGCCGGAAAGCCTCTCCCCTGCCCTGGCGGGAGCCGACACCCTGTTTCTCCTGATCACCGGTGAGCAGTTGGTGGCAGGCCCCGAGCCCGAACAGGTGCTGAAAGTCGCCGCGGCCGGAGGCGTGCGGCGCGTCGTCTTCGTGTCCTCGCAGGGGGTTGCCACCCGCCCCGACGCGGCGGGCTACGCCCGGCTCGTCGCCTACGAGCAGGCGATCAGGGACTCCGGCCTGGCCTGGACCTTCCTGCGACCGTCCGGGTTCTTCTCCAACACCTACGCGTGGGCGGATTCGGTGCGCACGCAGCGTATGGTCGCCGCGCCGTTCGGCGATATCGGCCTGCCCTCGATCGATCCGGCCGATATCGCCGCCGTCGCGGCGGCGGCATTGCGCGACGAACGGCACGCCGGACAGGTCTACACCCTGACCGGACCCGAACTCGCCACACCGCGAGCCCAGGCCGAGGCACTCGGTGCGGCGCTGGGCGAGCCGCTCGGATTCATGGAGTTGACTCGGGCGCAAGCCCATTCGGCGATGCTCGACTTCATGCCCGAACCGGTGGTCGAGCACACGCTGACGATCCTCGGCGAACCGACCCCCGCCGAACAGCTGATCAGCCCCGATGTGCCGCGTGTGCTGGGGCGGCCCGCCGCGAAGTACGCCGAGTGGGCGGTTCGCAATCGGGCGGCCTTCGCCTGACGCGTCCGGCAGGGTGGATGGCCGGTGGCTTCGTCAGCCGATGTCGACCGGGTCGATCTGCACGCGAAGGGGGGCGTCGGAGCGATGCGTGCTGCGGATCGCCTGGGCCGCGCGCAACGCACCCGCGAGCGCCGCTCCGGAGCGGCGCTCGACCCGCAGCAGCAAACGTTCGACTTCGGCGGGCGAATCCTCGGCGGAGAAGGGCTTGCGAGCGCCGTCCGGCAGCGGCACCGGGCCGAGGCGGTCGACCGTCGCGGGCAGATCCGCCGCCGAGAGCAGTTCGGCGATGCTCTCGGCGGTGCCGTCGATCGCGGCGAGCCGGACCGCGGGCGGGAAGCCGACCTCGGCCCGGGCCGCGACCTCCGCGCGCGCCGCGCCCACCGGGTCCCACCGGACCAGCGCCTGCACGGTGGGGATCGATGGTTCGGCCATGACGATGACCTGCCCGTGCGCGCGGACCAGCGTCGCGGCGGCCATCCAGCGGCGCAGTGCGTCCTCGGCGGCCCGCAGGTCGGCGCGCCCGAGCAAGGCCCAGCCGTCGAGCAACAGTGCGACGCCGTACCCGCCGGGGACCAAGGGTTCGGCGCCGACCGTGGCGACGACCACTTGCGGGCCCGGCTCCACGGTATCGAGCATGGCGCCGCCCCCGGAGCCACGGATCGGCACGCCGGGAAAGGCGCGGCCGAGTTCCTCCGCCGTACGCGCCGCCCCGATCACCACGGCCCGCAGCGCGCGCGAACCGCAGGTGGTACAACGGAACGCGGCCTCGGTGATCCCGCACCAACGGCAAGCGGGACTGTGCGCGGCGGCGCTTTCCGCCGCCGCGCCGCGGGTCTCCGGCAGCGCGAGTGGCCCGTTGCAGTGCCTGCATCGGGCCGGAGTGCGGCACTTCCCGCAGGCCAGCGCGGGGATGTACCCGCGGCGTGGCACCTGCACCAGCACCGGCGCCCCCTCCTTCAGCGCGGAACGGGCGGCCGCGAAGGCGACGCCGGGAATGCGGACGGCACGGGCGACCGGATCGCGCTCCAGGGCGACGTCGCTGTCACCGGGGGCGCTGATCCGCGGCGCGGCCTCGCGCAGCACCGCGCGGTCGGCGACCAGATCGTGCGCCCAGCCGGAATCGACCACCGCTTGGATCTCCGCGGTCCGCGCGAAACCCGCCGCGACGAATGCCGCACCGGTGTCGTGCGCTCGCAACATCGCCACCTCACGCGTGTGCGGATACGGTGCGCGTGGTTCGGCGTAGGTGTCGTCGCCGTCGTCCCACAGCGCGATCAGCCCGAGGTTCGCCGCCGGTGCGAACACCGCGCTGCGCGTGCCGACCACAACCCGCGCCGTACCGCGCAGCACCGCCAGCCAACGCCGGTACCGTGCCGCGGGCCCGAGACCGGCGGCGAGCCCGACGGCCGAGTCCCCTACCAGCGCAGCGCATTCCGCCAACACCCGGTCGAGGTCGCGTTGGTCAGGGACCATCAGGATCGCGCTGCGCCCCTGCCGGGCCACCAAGGCGGCGAGCTCCGCCAGCCGACGCGGCCAGTCCTCACCGGGCAGCGCCTGCCAAGCCGCCCGCGCCCCTTTTCCTTGTGCGAGCGCACCGACGAACGCCGGGCCGTGCACATAACGCTCCCAGGCGGTGAGGTCGACGGCCGAAAGTTCCGGCGATACCGCCTCCTGGTTCGTGGTGCCGCCGCGAGGCTCCGCGCTCTGCCCGACACCGATTCGCCCTTCGCCCGAGGGCGGTGCCTGCGGCTCCGAGGACCCGCCGGTGCCCCCCTCCGATGACGGCGCCTGCCGCACGGCCACTGCGCTCCGCCCGACACCGATTCGCCCCTCGCCCGAAGGCGGTGCCTGCGGCTCCGAGGACCCGCCGGTGCCCCCCTCCGATGACGGCGCCTGCCGCACGGCCACTGCGCTCCGCCCAACACCGATTCGCCCCTCAACCGAAGGCGGTTCAAGCGGCTCCGAGGACCCGCCGGTGCCCCCCTCCGAGGGGTGCTCCTGTTGCGCGGTGCCCACGCTCGAGGTGCCGGGATCATCATCCGATCCGGTCGCGGCACCGGGTTCGGTGTTCACTCCCGGGGCTGCGTGGCCCGCAACTGCCGATTCGGCTTGCGGTACTGCGGGATCCGAGGAGGGCGAACCGAGGAGGGCCCCTGCGGGCGCGGAGTCCACCATGGCTGACCGCAAGGAATCCGTTGCAGTGCAGGGTTCTTCGTCTTCGAGAGCGCTCGCGGACGCACCGGGGTCCGCTGCGGCAACAGGAGCCGTGGACCCGACGGAATCGCTCTGAGCCCCAGCGGACTTCTTCGCACCGCCGGTCTCGGTGCGGGCGTGGCGCGGTGGAATGGCCAGACGCAGGACGTCGGCGCGCGTGCCCGCGTAACGGGCCGCCACTTTGCCGGCCAGCTCCTGGATTTCCGGCGTCAGCACGCGTTCGCCGGAGACGACGCGTTCGAGTTCGACCAGTTTGCCGCCGTGATCACTGTGCGCGGAGCGCGCGAGAAGGTAACCGTCGACCAACCGTCCGGCGAAACGGACGCGCACCCGGACCCCCGGCTGGGCGATCTCGTCCAGCTCGGGGGGCACCAGGTAGTCGAAGTCGCGGTCGAGATGCGCGGGCGACAGCAGTGGGAGCACCCGGGCGATCGGCAGCTCCGCGCCCGCGGGACCCGCGGCCGGACGGTCCGCCTCGGTGGCGGGGGTGCCCGCCGCGGGTGCGTTCACTCGGACCTGATCGAGGTCAGAGTCCGACGGCCGCGCGCAGCTTGTCCGCGCGGTCGGTGTGCTCCCACGGCAGGTCGACGTCGGTGCGGCCGAAGTGGCCGTACGCGGCGGTCGGCGCGTAGATCGGGCGCAGCAGGTCGAGGTCGCGGATGATCGCGCCGGGGCGCAGGTCGAAGACCTCGGTGATCGCGGTGGAGATGCGCGCCGGGTCGACCTTCTCGGTACCGAAGGTCTCGACGAACAGGCCGACCGGAGCCGCCTTGCCGATCGCGTAGGCCACCTGGACCTCGACCCGATCCGCCAGATCGGCCGCGACCACGTTCTTCGCGACCCAGCGCATGGCGTAGGCGGCCGAGCGGTCGACCTTGGACGGGTCCTTGCCGGAGAAGGCGCCACCACCGTGGCGGGCCATGCCGCCGTAGGTGTCGACGATGATCTTGCGGCCGGTCAGGCCCGCGTCGCCCATCGGACCACCGAGCACGAACTTGCCGGTGGGGTTGACCAGCAGGCGGACGTTCGAGGTGTCCAGCGAGGGCACCTCCAGGTCGGCGAGCACCGCTTCGAGGACCTTCTCGCGGATGTCGGGCGCGAGCAGGTTGTCCAGGTCGATATCGGCGGCGTGCTGGGTGGAGACGACCACCGTGTCCAGGCGGACCGGGCGATCGCCGTCGTACTCGATGGTGACCTGGGTCTTGCCGTCCGGACGCAGGTAGGGCAGCACGCCGGACTTGCGCACCTCGGTCAAGCGGCGCGACAACCGGTGCGCGAGAGCGATCGGCAGCGGCATCAGCTCGGGGGTGTCCTTGGTGGCGTAACCGAACATCAAGCCCTGATCGCCCGCGCCCTGCCGCTCGATCTCGTCGTCGGAGCCGCCGACCCGGGCCTCGTGCGAGGTGTCCACGCCTTGGGCGATATCCGGCGACTGCGCGCCGATCGCGATATTCACACCGCAGGAATTTCCGTCGAATCCCTTCGCGGACGAGTCATATCCGATTTCCAGGACCTTTTCCCGGACAATACGGGGAATATCGGCGTACGCCGACGTGGTGACCTCACCCGCGACATGGACCTGGCCGGTCGTCACGAGGGTTTCCACCGCGACCCGGCTGCGCGGATCCTCCGCGAGCAACGCGTCGAGAATGGAATCGCTGATGGCATCACAGATTTTGTCCGGATGACCTTCGGTCACGGACTCACTGGTGAAAAGCCGGCTCCCGGACGTGCGCACAGTTGTTCCCTCTCCCTCAACGGGTTACTCGTATCGGCTTGCGACAGTAACGCCATGTCGCGCCTGCGCAACCCTTACATTCCAGACTATTCCAAATCACCGACAGGGCGGACCTCAACTACGAAGCCGCCCCGGACTGCTGAATTCCCGGTGTCCCGGCGATGCCGAAAGAATGACGACGCCGCGAACGAACGACGGATCGGATGGCAATCCCGGCAGGCCCGCCACCCGGCTCAGCGCAGCAACCCACTCAGCGCGTCGAGCACACGGCTGGCCAGCAATGCCTTCGAACCGTGGTCGAGCGCCTGCTCGGTGCCGTCCGCGCCGAGCAGCCAGCCGTCGTTGGTGTCCACCTCGAACGCTTTGCCCTCACCGACCGCGTTCACCACGAGCAGGTCGCAGCCCTTGCGGGCGAGCTTGGCCCGCGCGTGGGTGAGGACGTCGCCGTGCTCGTCACCGGTCTCGGCGGCGAAGCCGACGATCGCGGTACCGGGCAACTGCCCGTCGCGGCGCGCCTGCACCAGTCCGGCGAGGATGTCGTCGGTCTTGGTCAGCGGAATGACGTCGGGCTCGCCCGCGCCCTTCTTGATCTTGGCGGCGGCGACGTTGGTCGGCCGGAAATCGGCGACCGCCGCGGCCATGATCACCGCGTCGGCGCCGGCGGCGTGCTTGTCGACGGCGGTCTTCAGCTGTTCGGCGGTGGTGATGTGCACCAGGTCGACGGCGGCCGGTGCCGCCATCTCGATCGTGTTGCCCGCGATCAGGGTGACGTGGGCGCCGCGCTGGGCCGCGACCCTCGCGAGCGCGTAGCCCTGCTTGCCGGAGCTGCGATTACCGAGGAAACGCACCGGATCCAGCGGTTCCCTGGTGCCGCCCGCCGTGATGACGA
>NZ_BAFZ01000070.1 GCF_000308575.1 Nocardia exalbida NBRC 100660
CCCAGGCAGGCCGATGGCACGGTTCGTCCGGCACTGCGCCCCCCGGCCTGACCGCTGCGCGGCCGAGCCGACACGCAGCCGTATGCCCGGCGACGCGAGGCCTTCGGCGGCCTCGGCCGCTCAGCGCTTCGACTCGCAGGTCACGCTTGTCACGACGCTGATCCTCGCGAATGGGCGGCCAGGCTTTCGGCCGTCGCCCGGGCCGAAGAAGTCTGCGCCGGTGAGCTATCCGGCCGTCGACGTACAAGCGGTCAATCGGACGCTCGCGGGCCGAGGAATCGCGCTGCCGAGACTCGGGAAGGGCGGGGCGCTGGGACCGAGGACCTCGATGGCCCGGCGTTCGGCTTCGGCGCGGGTGGGGCCCCAGGCCCATCCGTGCTTCCCGTCGGCACCGCGCACGACCGACCCGCAGGCGTTCCAGAACTGCACGACGGTCTGGCAGTCGGTCACACCGCATTGGGAGCGTGCCGCGGTGTCGGCGGCGGCTGCGCTCGCGTAGTCCACGGCCGAAACGACGGCACCGGTACTGGGCGAAAGCGCCAGCGCTCCATAGTAGGTCGCCGCGCGCGCTTCACCCGCCGGTGCGCCGACGACGGCGCAGGTGGCGGCCGATACCGCCGCGAGCCCGAGGGCAGCCTTGTGCGGCAGCGACATGTGATGATCCTCCCCGTCTCGGACGACTCAGCGCTCAGATCATCGTCGGGCACACGCGGTTTGTCGAAGCGCGGACTTCCCACCCTGGGCGGGTGTGCGGCACCGACGCCCGGCGCATCGGACGGCTCCCCCTCCCGGCGTCCGCCTCCACCGCGAACGGAGTGCCGGTCGATTCGACCAGGTGCGCCAACGGCCGACGATGGACCGAAACGCATCGGCGGCGACAGCCGACGCCCGCGCGGCGGATACGACTCAGCGGCCAAAGCACCCTGTCGGGGCGCTGCTCGGCGGCTGTTACCAGTCCTGGCGATTACACCGTGAACCCGAGGGCGCGCAGCTGCTCGCGGCCGTCCTCGGTGATCTTGTCCGGACCCCACGGCGGCATCCAGACCCAGTTGATCTTCAGGTCTTCCACCAGGCCGCTGCGCACCAGCGCGTTGCGGGACTGGTCTTCGATGACGTCGGTCAGCGGGCAGGCCGCCGAGGTCAGCGTCATGTCGAGGACCGCGATGTTGTCCTCCTCGACGCGCAACCCGTAGACCAGGCCGAGATCGACGACGTTGATGCCCAGTTCCGGGTCGACGACGTCGCGCATCGCCTCTTCGATGTCCTCGAGCAACTTGATGTCCTCCGCGGACAGCTCGGACAGTTCGGCGGCAGGCGCGGCCTGCTCGGTCGTGTCGGTAACCGGTGTGTCAGTCATGACGCTTCCCTGTTTCGCATCGGACGGTCAGTTCTCTTCCGCGGCGCCCGCGAGCTGCTCGGGGCCGATCCTGAGGACGGCGTCCTTGAACGCCATCCACCCGAGCAGCGCGCACTTCACCCGCGCGGGGTACTTCGAGACTCCCGCCAAGGCGATGCCGTCGCCGATCACGTCCTCGTCGCCCTCGATGGTGCCGCGGCTGGAGATCATCTCACTGTAGGAGTCGACCACCTTCAGCGCCTGTTGCACCGGCAGCCCGATGACCTGATCGGTGAGGATCGAGGTGGCGGCCTGGCTGATCGAGCAGCCCTGGCCGTCGTAGGAGACGTCGGTGATGTCACCGTCGTCGCCGAGCTGCACGCGCAGCGTCACCTCGTCGCCGCAGGTCGGGTTCACGTGGTGTACCTCGGCCCCGAACGGCTCGCGCAGCCCCCGGTGGTGCGGGTGCTTGTAGTGGTCCAGGATCACTTCCTGGTACATCTGCTCCATGCGCATGTCTTATGCAACTCCGAAGAAGCTCTGGGCCTTCCGCACGGCGGCGACCAGCGCGTCCACCTCGGCGACGGTGTTGTAGACCGCGAACGAGGCGCGCGCGGTGGCGGCGACGCCGAAACGCCGGTGCAATGGCCACGCGCAATGATGGCCCACCCGGATGGCGACGCCCTCGTCGTCCAGGATCTGCCCGACATCGTGCGCGTGGATGCCGTCTACCACGAACGCCACGGCGCCGCCGCGATCGACGTTCTCGGTGGGTCCGATGACGCGCACGCCGTCGATCCCGGCCAGCCCTTCCAGCGCCGCGCCGACGAGCGTGTGCTCGTGCGCCGCGACGGCGTCCATGCCGATGCGTTCGAGATATCGCACGGCCGCGCCCAATCCGACCACCTGCGAGGTCATCGGCACCCCGGCCTCGAAGCGCTGCGGCGGCGGAGCGTAGGTGCTGTGGTCCATGAAGACCGTCTCGATCATGGACCCGCCGGTGATGAACGGCGGCATCTCCTCGAGCAGCGCGCGGCGGCCGAAGAGCACGCCGACGCCGGAGGGGCCGAGCATCTTGTGCCCGGAGAACGCGGCGAAATCCACGCCCAGCGTGCGGAAGTCCACCGGCATGTGCGGCACGGACTGGCAGGCGTCGAGCACGACCAGCGCGCCCACCGCCTTCGCGCGGCGCACCAGCTCCTCGACCGGGGCCACCGCACCGGTGACGTTGGACTGGTGGGTGAACGCGACCACCTTGGTGGCGGGCGACAGTTCCAGCGAGTCCAGGTCGATCCGGCCGTCCTCGGTCACGCCGTACCACTTCAGCGTGGCGCCGGTGCGGCGGGCCAGTTCCTGCCAGGGCACCAGATTCGCGTGGTGTTCCAGCTCGGTGATGACGATCTCGTCGCCGGGGCCCACGTGGTGCGGGAACCGGTCGTCGGCGAGCGCGTAGGTCACCAGGTTCAGCGACTCGGTGGCGTTCTTGGTGAAGACGATCTCGCCCGCGTCCACGCCGACGAACCGCGCGATGTCGGCCCGCGCGCCCTCGTAGGCGTCGGTCGCCTCCTCGGCCAGCTGGTGCGCCCCGCGGTGCACCGCGGAGTTGCTGGTGATCAGGAATTCGCGTTCGGCTTCGAGCACCTCGATCGGCCGCTGCGCGGTCGCGCCGGAGTCCAGGTACACCAACGGTTTCCCGTCCCGGACCGTGCGGTTCAGGATCGGGAAGTCGGCCCGGATGCGGGCGACGTCGAGGGTGCGGACCGTAGCGGTCATGTCAGGCTCCAGCGGTTGCAGTCTGAGTGAAACGAACGTAGCCGTTGGCGTCGAGTTCCTCGGCGAGTTCGGCCCCGCCCTCGGCGACGATGCGGCCGCCGACGAACACGTGCACGAACTCCGGCTGGATGTAGCGCAGGATGCGGGTGTAGTGCGTGATCAGCAGGAGACCGCCGTTCTCGCGCTCCTTGTAGCGGTTGACGCCCTCGGAGACGATGCGCAGCGCGTCGACGTCCAGGCCCGAGTCGGTCTCGTCCAGGATGGCGATCTTCGGCTTGAGCAGGCCCAGCTGCAGGATCTCGTGGCGCTTCTTCTCACCGCCGGAGAAGCCCTCGTTCACGCTGCGGTCGGCGAAGGCGGCGTCGATCTCCAGTTCGCTCATCGACTCCTTCACCTCCTTGACCCAGTGCCGCAGCTTCGGCGCCTCGCCGCGCACGGCGGTGGCGGCGGTGCGCAGGAAGTTCGACATCGAGACACCGGGAACCTCGACCGGGTACTGCATGGCGAGGAACAGGCCCGCACGCGCGCGCTCGTCCACCGACATCGCCAGCACGTCCTCGCCGTCGAGGGTGATCGAGCCGGAGGTCACGGTGTACTTCGGGTGACCGGCGATCGCGTAGGACAGCGTGGACTTGCCGGAGCCGTTCGGGCCCATGATGGCGTGCGTCTCACCGGACTTCACGGTGAGGTTCACGCCCTTGAGGATCTTGATGGGCTCGCCGGACTCGTCGGGGTTGGCGACCTCGACGTGCAGGTCCTTGATTTCCAGGGTGGTCATCGAATTCGAATTCCTTTGCCGAATATGGGGTCGTCGTTGATCAGGCGCCGATGGCGGCGAGTTCGGCCTCGATGGCCGCCTCCAGCCGGTCTCGGATTTCGGGCACCGCGATCTTCTGGATGATCTCGTGGAAGAACCCGCGCACCACCAGGCGGCGGGCGGCGTCCTCCGGGATGCCGCGGGCGCGCAGGTAGAACAGCTGCTCGTCGTCGAACCTGCCGGTCGCGGACGCGTGTCCGGCGCCGACTATCTCGCCGGTCTCGATCTCCAGGTTCGGCACCGAGTCCGCGCGGGCGCCGTCGGTGAGCACCAGGTTGCGGTTCACCTCGAAGGTGTCGGTGCCCTCGGCGGCCGCGCGGATGAGCACGTCGCCCACCCACACGGTGCGGGCGTCGCCCTTCGGGGAGTTCGGATCGCCTTGCAGCGCACCCTTGTACAGCACGTTCGACTTGCAGTTCGGCACCGCGTGGTCGATCAGCAGGCGCTGCTCGAAATGCTGGCCCGCGTCGGCGAAGTAGAGGCCGAGCAGTTCGGCGTCGCCACCGGGGCCGTCGTAGCGGACGTTGCCGGTCAGGCGCACCAGGTCGCCGCCGAGGGTGACCGAGATGTGCCGCAGGGTGGCGTCGCGGCCGATCTCGGCGTGGTGCGCGGTGGCGTGCACCGCGTCGTCGGCCCAATCCTGCACGGCCACGACGGTCAGCTTGGCCGAATCGCCGAGCACGAATTCCACGTTCTCCGCGTAGGTTCCGCTGCCGCGCTGGTCGATGACCACCGTGACCTTGGCGAAGGCGTTCAGCCGGATCTGCAAGTGGCCGTAAGCGGTCTTGCCCTCGCCGGGTCCGGTGATGGTGATGACCACCGGCTCGGCGACCTCGATCTCCTCGCCTACCGACACGACAGTGGCCTGCTCGAAGCTCGAGTATGCCTGCGCGGCAACGCGGTCCGAGGGCACACCGGCCTCGCCGAGCCTGCTGTCGGTCCGGTCGACCGTCTCCACGGTCACGCCCTCGGCCTCCGCGACCTCGACGGTCGCGTGGCCGTCGCGAACGGCGGTGCCGTCCTGCAATCCGCGCAAGCGGCGCAGCGGCGTGAACCGCCACGCCTCGTCCTTGGCGGAAGGCACCTCGAAGGCGTTGACGTCGAACGAGGTGAAGACTTCGCCCTTGTTGACCGCGGGGGTGCGAGCTTCGGCGGCTTCGGCAATGTTCTCCACGGCCATCAGCCGACGGCTCCTTCCATTTGCAGTTCGATCAGGCGGTTCAGTTCGAGCGCGTACTCCATCGGCAGTTCCTTGGCGATCGGCTCGACGAAGCCGCGCACCACCATCGCCATCGCCTCGTCCTCGGTGAGGCCGCGGCTCATCAGGTAGAACAGCTGGTCCTCGGAGACCTTCGAGACGGTCGCCTCGTGCCCCATGGTCACGTCGTCCTCACGGATGTCGACGTAGGGGTAGGTGTCCGAGCGGCTGATCGTGTCGACCAGCAGCGCGTCGCACTTCACCGTCGACTTCGAGCCGTGCGCGCCCTTGTTCACCTGGACCAGGCCACGGTAGGAGGCCCGGCCGCCGCCGCGCGCCACCGACTTCGACACGATGGTCGAGGAGGTGTGCGGCGCGAGATGAAGCATCTTCGCGCCGGTGTCCTGGTGCTGGCCCTCGCCGGCGAACGCCACCGAGAGCACCTCGCCCTTGGCGTACTCGCCGGTCATCCAGACCGCTGGGTACTTCATGGTGACCTTGGAACCGATGTTGCCGTCGATCCACTCCATGGTCGCGCCCGCCTCGGCCTTGGCCCGCTTGGTGACCAGGTTGTAGACGTTGTTCGACCAGTTCTGGATGGTGGTGTAGCGGCAGCGGCCGCCCTTCTTCACGATGATCTCCACCACCGCGGAGTGCAGCGAGTCGGACTTGTAGATCGGCGCGGTGCAACCCTCGACGTAGTGCACGTAGGCGCCCTCGTCGACGATGATCAGGGTCCGCTCGAACTGGCCCATGTTCTCGGTGTTGATCCGGAAGTAGGCCTGCAGCGGGATGTCGACGTGCACGCCCGGCGGAACGTAGATGAACGAGCCACCCGACCAGACAGAGGTGTTCAGCGCGGAGAACTTGTTGTCGCCCGCGGGGATCACCGTGCCGAAGTACTGCTGGAAGATCTCCGGGTGCTCCTTCAGCGCAGTATCGGTGTCGAGGAAGATGACGCCCTGCTGCTCCAGGTCCTCCCGGATCTGGTGGTAGACGACCTCGGACTCGTACTGCGCGGCGACACCGGAGACCAGCCGCTGCTTCTCCGCCTCGGGGATGCCCAGCTTGTCGTAGGTGTTCTTGATGTCCTCGGGCAGTTCGTCCCAGGTCGCGGCCTGCTTCTCGGTCGAACGCACGAAGTACTTGATGTTGTCGAAGTCGATTCCGTCGAGGTTGGAGCCCCACAGCGGCATCGGCTTGCGATCGAAGATGCGCAGCGCCTTGAGCCGCTGCGCGAGCATCCATTCCGGCTCGTTCTTCTTCGCCGAGATGTCGCGGACAACCGCCTCGGACAGACCTCGTTGCGCGCTGGCGCCGGCCACATCCGAATCGGCCCAGCCGTAACCGTATTTGCCCAGCGAGGCGATGGCCTCTTCCTGGGTGAGCGGTTGCACCTGGTCGGTGGTCGTCGTCATTCGGCACTCCTTCCGGAGTCGTTCGTTCGTACCGCTGCGGGCTGTGCAGCGGTTGGTGCGGAAGTTCCGGTCCGGTCGGCGGGCAAGACCAGCAGCGGCACGTGCGTGGTGCACGCGCAGTCGCCGTTGGCGATCGTGGCCAGCCGCTGCACGTGCGTGCCGAGCAACTCCCGGAACGCCTCGAGCTCCGCCGCGCACAGCTGAGGGAACTCCTCGGCGACGTGTGCCACGGGGCAGTGGTGCTGGCAGATCTGCACGCCCGCGCCCACCTTGCGGGTGGTGGCGGCGAACCCGGCGTCGGTGAACGCCTCGGCGATCTCCTCGGCCTTGGCCTCGGTTTGTTCGGTGGTGTGCTCACCGACCGGTTCGATCCCGGCCACGATAGTGCGTACTCGTTTGCGGGCGAACTCGGTGATGGCCTGTTCGCCGCCGATCTCCCCGAGCTGCCGGATCGCGGCCCCCGCCAAATCGTCGTAGGCGTGGCCGAGGTCGCCTCGTCCGGCCGCGGTGAGCTGGTACTGCTTGGCCGGGCGGCCCCGGCCCTTCTGCTGCCAGGGCGCCGATCGACTCGCTCGCGCTCGGCCGGAATCGATCAAGGCGTCCAGATGCCTACGCACGCCCGCCGGGGCGAGGCCGAGCCTGTTCCCGATGGCGGTGGCGGTGATCGGTCCCTCCTCCAGCAGCAGCTGGACGATGGCCGCTCGGGTATGCCCTTCGCCGCCGACCGCCGCGGGCGCAGCAACCGACCCGGCACCGGTCCGGCGACCAGTCCCTTCGTCGTTCCTCCGCAAACCCACGGTTTTCACAACACAAGTGTGGCGGAATTCGTTCCGGAAATCTAATAAGGGTGCCCTGAGTCAGCGGCGCGATCGACCTGCGGCGATTCCGGTCCGGCGGTGGGTCACGCCCCGATCATCCGGACAGGTGTCCACCGGCGCGGCGCCGGGCCCGAAGCCTTCTTTCCCGCCTGACCTGCGCAGAGAAAACGCTGATCGAACCGGTCGGCGCGAGTTCGCGCGAACTCGGAACCGCCGCGACCGCCTCCGCGGCGTGATCGTCGCCACCGGGCACCGGGTCGCGCCGGTCCGCAGTGCGATTCGTCACAGACGTTCAGCGCACGGCCACCAGTTTCATCGGCGTCTCCAGCAGCGCCTCCATCGAGTCCTCCCACGGGACCGTCGCGGTGGTGACCAGCGACGGATCGAAGCGACCGGCCGCCACGAGATCGAGGACCTCGGGAATGACCGGGCGCACGTGCGCGCGGCCGGTGTGCAAGGTGCAGCAGCGGGTGTACATGCCGAAGAGCGGCAGCGCGACGTCCTGCGCCTGGACGCTGACGCTCGTGCACCAGCCGTCGTACGCCGTCGCGTCGATCGCCCCGCGCAACGCTTTCGCCCCGCCCGCCGCCTCCACGACGATCGGGAACCGCCCCACCCGCGCGTCCCGGGGCCCTTCGATCGCCTCCGCGCCGAGCGACTTCGCGATGTCCAGCCGCCGACCGGAGTCGTCGAGGTAGACCACCCGGGCGGAGCCGAGGGCGACGGCGAGCCCGGCGGCGTACAGACCGATCGACGGCGCGGCGGGGCCGCCGATGACCAGCACTTCGGCGGCGGGATCGTCGGCCAGCTGCGGGCCGACCGAGCGATAGGCGTCCGGGATGTTGTCGCTGGCGCTGGCCACCGCGGCCGGGTCGACGCCGGAGGGCAGCCGCACCAGCATGGCGTCCGCGTGCGGCACCAGCGCCAGGTCGGCCCACAGCCCGCCCCAGTCCAGCCCGCCCATGGCGCCGAGGCCGAACGACGACAGCCGCGGATGGCTCACGCAGTTCCCGGTCCGCCCGCGTGCGCACGCCCGGCACGCGCCGCAGGAGATCTGGAACGGCACCACCACCAGGTCGCCGACGGCGACGCCGCGTACCTCCGGCCCGATCTCGACGACTTCCGCCACTCCCTCGTGCCCGAACGGGTACGGACCGGGCAGCGGGAAGGCTCCGCGCAGAATGGCCGGGTCGATGTCACAGGTGGCCAGCGCGACGGGCCGCACCAGCGCCTGGCCGGGTCCGCTCAGCACGGGTTCGGGATGTTCTTCCCAGCGCATCGCACCAGGACCGGTCAGCATCAGACGCTTCATCGTCCGAGTCTCGCTAGAACGTTCTTTCTAGTCAAGAGATCCCTCCCGTATCGCCTTGCTCGGCAAGAGTTTCCGGAAACTTTCCTGGACGCCCGACCACACCGGGCTTGGTGGGGGCCGCCGCTCCACGCGGCGCGGGCGCGGGGCCGGCGATCCCCGCCGCCGCGAATGTCGACCGGATCAGCCGCTCCATCGACTTCGCCACTGTGCGCAGCGGGGCGTCCGTCTGCCGGATCCGGGCCAGGATCGTGGCGCCCTCATAGGCGGCGACCACCGTCGTGGCCAGCTCCGCCGCCTCCTCGCCGCCGAGCCCCAGTTCGGCGAGCAGTCCGGCGAAGGCCTGCTCCATCGCCTCGAAGGCGTGCACACAGGCCGAGCGCACCGCCTCGACGTCACTGCCACCGTCCAGCGCGGGCGTCCCGACCGGGCATCCGTCGGTCCACTCCGAGTCCGCGAGCTTGCCGACCATGAATTCGAACAGCGTGGCCAAGGTGGCGAACACATCGGTGGGCGCCTGCCGGATCATCCGGCCGGTCAGCACGCCGGTCCCGGTGATCGCCGCGACCGCGATCTCCTCCTTGCCCCCCGGAAAGTGGTGGTAGATCGAGCCATACGGCAGTTCGGCCGCCTCACTCAACGCCTTCAGACCGAACCCGTGATACCCGTGCCGCGCCAGCAGCCCGGACGCGGCCACCTCGATCCGCCGCCTGGACTCCGAAACCATCTGTCGATTGTGCCGCCTGGGCGGGGCCGGTCCGGGCAGAACGAACGGAGTCCATTCACAGGACGGAACCGCCGTGCGAACGAGGCCGGGGAAGCCGGAACTCCCGGGGTGTCGCACATTCGGCAGGTGCCTACAGCGCCCTGATCCCAAGGAGTGCAATCGATCGTGTGCGGTCCAGGCGACGCTCAGCGAGTGGTGGCCGCCGACAGAATCGAGCTGACCGGTATGACGGGGCGCTGGAGAAGGTTTTCGAGGTGGCCGGTGGTCGTGGCGAACTCTCCGCGGCGGGCGGCCCGGAACATGCCGAGGAGCATGGCGGCCCGCTCCTCGGGGACTCCGTGAGCGACCAGGGAAGCGGCCCATTCGGCGTCCTCGGCGACGACGCGGCGGATCGTCCGTCCGCTCAGTTCGGTGAGAATGGCGGCGATGTCGGCGAGGTCGAGGGCCTCCGCTGCGGTCAGGGGCGGGGTCGGCCCGTCGAACCGGCCCTCGTCGGCGAGGATGATCGCCGCCGCTTCGGCGAGGTCGGCATGGGCGGTCCAAGAGACGGGGCCGTCGGCCGGTGCGATCAGTTCACCGGTGTCCAGCGCCGAGCCGAGCAAGAGCGGGACCGTGCCGGCGTAGAACCCGTTGCGCAGTGCGGTGAACGATGTGCCCGTCGCCGCCAGGTAGCGCTCGGTCGCGGCGTGATCCGGCATGGGCTCGAACACCGAATCATCGGCGGCGGCCTGATGGCTGGTGTAAAGGATGCGTCCGGCCCCGGCCGCGCGTGCGGCGTCGATCGCCGCGACGTGCGCGGCGACGGCCGCCTCCCCGGTCAGGTTCGCCGAGACGATCAGCACTCGAGTTGCGCCTTCGAATGCCTCGGCCAGGGATGACGGGTCGGTGAAGTCGCCGCGCCGCACCCGCACACCGCGGGCGGCCAACTCGCCTGCCCGGTCGATATCGCGGACGCTGACGCCGACGCGAGCGGCCGGTACCCGCTCCAGCAGCCGATCGACGATTTGCGAGCCGAGCAGTCCCGTGCCTCCGGTGACGATGATCATCCGCACTCCTTAACATTGATAATATCATTGTTAGCAACGTCGATATTAGCACCGATTAAGATGGCCGCATGGCAGAGTCGAGGTCGAGCAGCGCGAGCAGGCACGAGACCAGGGAGCGCATCGTCGAGGTGGCTGGGCGGCTGTTACGCGAACAGGGCCCGCACGCTGTCACCACCCGCGCGGTCGCGCATGCGGCGGGCATGCAGGCACCGACCATCTACCGGTTCTTCGACGACAAGGACGCGTTGCTCGATGCCGTCGCCGAGCACGTCTTCGCGACCTACGTGGCGGGCAAGGCCCGCGACGACGACGACGAGCAGGGCGACCCGGTGGCCGATCTTCGCGCCGGATGGGACATGCACATCGACTTCGCACTGACCAATCCGGCGGTCTTCTCGATGCTCACCGACCCACACCGCGGGACTGCCTCACCCGCCGCGGCCGCCGGGCTGCAGGTGCTGCGCGCCCGGGTGCATCGCGTCGCGGCGGCCGGCCGGCTCCGGGTAGGTGAACGCCGCGCCGTCGAACTCGTCCACGCCGCCGGGACCGGGGCCGCCCTGGCCCTGTTGTCCGTCCCGCCAAAGGACCGCGACCTCGGGCTTGCCGAGGCGATGTACGAGGCGGTGACCCACGCGATCCTGACCGACGTTCCGCCACTTTCCGCGCGCGACGCCACCGCGGCCGCACTACGAGCCGCCGCACCGGAACTGCCGATGCTCACCGACGCCGAACGCGCCCTGCTGTCGGAATGGCTGGGACGAACCGACGAGAACCCCACCGGCAACACTCCCCGTCCTCGCTGACATCGGCCCGACAGACCGGGATGCGCGCACCAACTAGGCTGCGTTGCGTGGCGGTACTGGACGGCGCGCGGCGCAGGACACTGGCGGTCGGGCGCCGGGCACTCGGACTCGACGTGCCCGCGGCCGATCACACCATCGCGGTGCTGCACAGCGACGAGTCGGAGGTGCCCGGTCTCGATCGCAAGGAGCTGGCGCAGCTCGACCGGATCCGCCTGATGGGCGCGACGGGCACGGTGCTGATGGCGATCAGCGCGCTCGGCATCGGCGCGCAGCCGGTGCACCAGAACCCTACCTCCGGCGTCCGCGTGCTCGGCATCTTCGCCCGCGCCCATACCGGCTCGCTGGCCATGTGCATGACCGGCACCGTCGTGGTCGTGCTGGCCTGGCTACTGCTGGGCCGATTCGCGATCGGCGGCATCGGCGGCTCCCCGATCCACCGGCTGACCCGCTCGCAGCTGGACCGCACGCTGTTGCTGTGGCTGATCCCGCTCAGCGTCGCTCCCCCGCTGTTCAGCAACGACGTCTACTCCTATCTGGCACAGAGCGAGATCGCCGCGCGCGGCATCGACCCGTATCAGGAAGGCCCGGTCGCGGGACTCGGGATCGACAACGTCCTCACCAACAACGTGCCGACCATCTGGCGCGACACCCCCGCGCCCTACGGTCCGCTGTTCCTCTGGATCGGCCGTGGCATCGCCGAACTCACCGGTGACAACATCATCGCGGGCGTGTGGGTGCACCGGATCCTCGCGCTCGGCGGCGTCGCGCTGATCGTCTGGGCGCTGCCCCGGCTCTCGGTGCGCTGCGGCGTCGCGCCGGTGAGCGCGCTGTGGCTCGGCGCGGCCAACCCGCTGGTGCTGTTCCATCTGGTCGGCGGCGTGCACAACGACGCGCTGATGCTCGGCCTGATGCTGGCGGGCCTGGAGTTCTGCCTGCGCGCCATCGAGGACACCCACCCGTTCGACGGCCGGGCCTACGCGTGGCTGATCAGCGGGGCGATCATCATCACGCTGTCGTCATCGATCAAGTTCACCTCGATCATCGTGCTCGGGTTCGTCGGGATGGCGCTGGCGCGGCGCTGGGGCGCCTCGCTGCGCACGGTCGCCATCGCCGCGGCCATGCTCGGCGCGATCGCCATCGGCACAACGCTTTTCATCAGTTCGGTCAGCGGGCTCGGATTCGGCTGGATCTACACGCTGAACACCGCGAGCGTGGTGCGCAGCTGGATGTCGCTGCCGACCGTGCTCGGCATCATCACCGGGTTCGGCGGTGTGCTGCTGGGACTCGGCGATCACACCACCGCGCTGCTGAGCATCACCCGCCCGATCGCGGCGGTGGTCGCGGGCTTCTTCACCGTCCGGATGCTGGTCGCCACCGGCACCGGGCGGCTGCACCCGGTCGGCGCGCTGGGCGTGGCGCTCGGTGCGATCGTGCTGCTGTTCCCGGTGGTGCAACCCTGGTACCTGCTGTGGGCGATCGTGCCGATGGCGGCTTGGGCGACCCGCCCGGTGTTCCGGGTTCCGGCGGTGGCGTTCTCGGCGATCGTGAGCGTCATCCTGATGCCGCGCGGCGCCGATCTGGAGGTGTTCCAGATCGTGGGCGCCGCGATCGCCACCGTGACCGTCGGGGTGCTGTTCATCGTGATCACGCGCAACTCGCTGCCCTGGCGTGGGCAGACGGGGGTGTCGGCTCCGTCACAGGTGCCCACCTCCTACGGTGTGACATCGTGACCGAGCGTGGCGAGGGAGCCATCTACACAGCATCACAGGGTGCGCCGGAACCGAGCGCCCGCGAGGCTGAGTCGTGACCACGACTTCCGGACCGGCCGTCATCGTCGACGCCGTCGTCAAGCGGTACGGCGAGACCACCGCCGTGGACGGCCTGACGTTCGAGGTCGAACCGGCACGGGTGCTCGCGCTGCTCGGCCCGAACGGCGCGGGCAAGACCACGACGGTGGAGATGTGCGAGGGATTCGCCACGCCGGACGCGGGGACGGTGCGCGTGCTCGGCCTCGACCCCGTCGCCGATTCCGAACGGCTGCG
>NZ_BAFZ01000069.1 GCF_000308575.1 Nocardia exalbida NBRC 100660
CTCCATCGTCGCCGCGGGGACGGTTCCTCTCGTTCTCGCGCTGGTGGGAACCGGTACGGCGAACGCAGAGCCCGATCACCCCGCTCCGGTGACCAGAACGGATTCCACCGAGCAGGCCCAGTGGCCCGGGGCCGAGGCGCCGAACGTGCGCCCGTACGAGGGCCTGCGAATCCCGGACGACGTCCTGAGTTCGTTGCAGTGGGCACGTCCGTTGCCGGATCACCAGTACCTGGCTCCGGTGGAAGGGCTGCACGCTCCCGTTCCGGTCGCCCCCGTGCCGCCGATCGCACCGCCTTCGGGCAAATTGCGCTTCGGTGACGTGCAGGTCGACGCACCGGAGTGGCTCTACCGGGAGCAGGCGATCCAGATCAACGACAGCTCCGCGATGGCCGAGGCCAATATGGCGACGTTCCTCGATTCGATCGGGATGGAGCGCACGAGGTCCGACCGCGTCGCCGGGCAGACCATGGGCGCCGCCGCGATCGGCGCGGCGGCGGGCTTCGTGTTCGCCAGCCCGTTCGCGTTGTTCGGGGCGGCCATGGGCGGGGGTCTCGGCCTGGCCATCGGTCTGCCGTTCGCGCCGATCGGCCTCGCCGCGGGCCCGGTCGGCGCCGCGTATGGTGCGGCCCTGATGGCGGCCCCGCTGTCCGCCATCGGCGCGGGCATCGGCGCGGGTCTCGGGGCGGTACACGCGCTCAGCGCGCCTCCGCGGGCGCTCAGCGCGCCGGCGCCGGGAGCGGAGGCCACCGAGCCTGCTCCGGAGGCCACGGAGTCGGCTCCGGAGGTCGCCGAGCCTGCTCCGGTGACCGCGGATACGGCCAACGGCTGATCGGATGACAGTTCCGAGGAGCGAGCCGAAAGGGTGGGAACCCGACGACGCTGTCGGGCTCCCATCCTTTCTTTCTCCATGTCTCGGGTGAACTACACCTGTCCGAGACGAAATCGACAGACTGCACGGTCTGTTCATCAGACGTTCAGCAGCGCCCCGGTACGGGTGAACAAGCTGCCACCCGCCGCCAGCGGCAGCCGGGTCTGCGTCAACCCCGTCGTCGCCGCGGCGCGTTCGTCCGGATAGACGAGTTCGCTCTCCAGCGCCCGAGGCGCGGACAGCGCGTCGTCGGCCGGTGTGCCCGCGCCCAGCGCCAACCGGTGGCGCAGGAGCGGCACGTCGTCCACGTCGGCGATCAGGTCTCCCTGCCACTCGCCGCCGTCCTCGCCCGCGCGGCCGACCTGGACGCGTTCGCGCATGCGCAGCCGGGCGCCGGAGGCCAACCGAATCGTGGTGACGGTGTGGTGCCGCGCGCCACCGGCGACGATCATCGGCTCGGGATCGAAATCCAGCGTTCCCCCGCTACCGACCTCCAGGTGCCAGCGGCCGGACGACAGAAGCGTCGCCGCACCCGGTAGCGCGAGAGTCGCCGCGACGGAGCGCACCACCAGTTCGGCGCCGGGCGCGACCACGATCGCGATGTCGAGTTCGTCCCCGCCCAGCGGTGTGGCGGCGGTGCCGATCAGATGGACCGTTCGCGGGCCGGTGCGGCGGGCCGACAACCCGCCGCTCGCATGGATCTCCGGAAGGGCCGCCGGGTGGGCGACTATTCGTAATTCGGTGCGCACCGGCGGCGCTCAGTACGCGGCGGCGGATTCGTCCGCGCGGTCCCGCTCGGCGACCGCGCGCAACTGCTCGCGCACCCAGGCCAGCACCGGTGTCGCCGCGGGATCCTCGGTGAGCGAGACGAGCACCGTCGGCCGGTCCGCGCGCACCCGCGCCGCGTCGCGCTCCATCACGCCGAGATCCGCGCCCACCAGCGGCGCCAGATCGGTCTTGTTGACCACCAGCAGGTCCGAGAAGGTCACGCCGGGGCCGCCCTTGCGCGGGACCTTGTCGCCGCCCGCCACGTCGACCACGAAGATCTGCACGTCGATCAGGCCGGAGGAGAAGGTCGCGGTCAGGTTGTCGCCGCCGGATTCGACCAGGATCAGATCCAGCGGCGGGTTGGCGGCGACCAGGTCCTCGATCGCGTCGAGGTTGGCGGTGATGTCGTCGCGGATGGCGGTGTGCGGGCAACCGCCGGTCTGCACGGCGGTGATCCGCTCGTCCGGCAGGACCGCGTGCCTGCGCAGGAAATCGGCGTCCTCGGTGGTGTAGATGTCGTTGGTCAGCACCGCCAGCGACAGTTCGTCGCGCAACTGCCTGCACAGCGCGGCCACCAGCGCGGTCTTGCCCGAACCGACCGGGCCGCCGATGCCGATGCGCAGCGCCTCTCCGGGCGTGCGGGTCCGTTTCGGCCGATCGTGACCGTGGTCGTGCGGCTCACCGTCGATCAGATGCGGGGGCATGGCGCGGTCTCCTTCTTCCTGGGCTTCAGCTCGCGAACAGGGGCATGTCGCGTTGCCGATGACGCTCGGCGAGCACGTCCTGCAGCGGATCGGACATCGCGGCGAGACCGGTCACGGCCTCGGCGGCGACGCGGTCGCACAGGCCGGCCAGCCGGATCGTGCACGCGGCGATCGCGGCGGGATCCAATGCCAGCAGACGCTGAGCGGCGGTGGCGGCGCCGGTCAGGGTCGTGTAGACGACCACGCCCGCGATTTCCCGGGCCGGGACCGAGGCAGCCGCGCCTGCCATGCCGAAGACCGTGGACAGATGCGGCGTGGTGCCCAGCGGCGACCAATCGTGCCGGGGCCAGAGCTGTCTCGCCAGGCGCAACAGGCCACGGCCCTGCGCGCGCGATGCGGCCCGCGCGGCGGGGGCCGGCGTGCGCGCGTCGGCTTCCGCCTCGGCGCGCGCCGGATCCAGTTCGCCCGCGCACACCGCCGCGGCAAGCGAAGCGGCCACCAACCCCGCCGTCCGGATCCTGCGGCGCAGATACAGCTCCACCGTCGCGGCGTCGCGGACCGAGCCGGACGCGACGGCTTCTTCCACGCCGCCGGAGTGCACGTGACCGCCGATCGGCAGCCGAGAGTCGGCGAGCGCGAGCACCATCGTCAGGCCGGACGCAGCCGGACCGGTCGCAGTGGATGCACGCACCGGTCGATCCTATGTCCCGGCGGGCCGAGCGGACGTCCCGGTCGGCGCGGGTCAGCGGCGGAAGGCGCGTTCCATGAGGCGCTGGGCGCGGCCGCGGGTCAGGTCGGTCCACGCCTGCACCGGGGCCGACCACCACGGGGCGATCTCCCGCGGCTTGGCGGTCGCCGCGTGGCAGACCAGGTCGGCGGCCTCGTCCACGGTCAGCCCGGGGACGCGGCTGAAGTCGGTGGGCGCGCTCATCCTGGTGTGCACGAGCGGCAGGTAGATCGAGGTGGTGGTGACGCCGTCGCGGGCCACCTCGGCCGCGACACTGCGCAACCAGACGTCGAAGGCGGATTTCGACGCGCCGTAGGCCGCCCAGCGGGGCGCGGGCGGCATGCGCACGCCCCAGGTGGACACATTGACGATATGGCCCGCTCCGGCGGCGCGCATGGCGGGCAGCAGCGTGAGCAGCAGGCGCACCGGGCCGAGGTAGTTCACATCGATGGTGCGGGTGAAATCGTGGAAACGGTCGTAGGACTCCGCGATCGGGCGGCGGATCGACTTGCCCGCGTTGTTGATCACCACGTCGAGGCGGCCGTGCTCGTCGAGGAGCCCGCGGCCGAGCCGTTCGACGGCGTCCATGTCCGTCAGATCGGTGGGGTAGGTGTGCGCGACACCGCCCGCGGCGGTGATCTCCGCGGCCAGCCGGTCGAGTTCGTCACCGGAGCGGGCCACGAGCAGGACGATCGCGCCCGCCGCGGCCAGCTTGCGCGCACTGGCCTTGCCTATGCCGTGCGAGGAACCGGTGACCAGCACGATCTTGCCGCCCACCGCGGCGCGCAACGCCTGCTCGCGCGGACGCGATGTGGGGTACAACAGCCGCGTCGCCACCCGTTCGGCGATCGGCCGGCCGTTTCTGGAGGCCTTGGCGTGGTTCACGAACTCGACTGTAGGCGTCGATCAGGACACCCACCCGGGGTTCGTGTGATCAAGTCCCCGCCGCTGCGCCGGACCTGGGAGGCGCGGCGATACACGACTCGAGCATTTCTACTCACGCGTGCGGCAGCGGCAATGTGCTCGAATGTAGGTTCTACGGAGACTCTTTCGCCGGGCTACGTCCCGGCACACAAGCCGAGGGGGAAACACCGTGTCGACGCCGGACACGCAGGTCTCGATCGCCCAATGGATCGCGCGCGGGCTCGCGATCGTGGTGCTGGTCCCGATCCGCCTGTTATGGGAGGGCATTCTCCTGCTCGGCCGCGTCACCGGAGCGGCGCTCGTGTTCGTCGCGCGGCATCTGCTGGTTCCGGTAGCCGAACTGATCTGGCACTGGATGCTGCGGCCCGCGTGGATCTTCGCGAAGGACTTCCTATGGGGCTGGGTGCTCCAGCATCTGCTGTGGGGCTTGGTGCTCACGCCGTTGGCCTCCCTCCTGCTGGAGTACCTGCTGCGACCGCTGCGGCGAGCGGTGGAGATCTTCCTGTGGCGCAAGGTGATTCGCCCGGCGGGGGCTTGGCTGCTGCGGTGGGTGGTGTCCCCGATCGTCTACGCCGTCGCCTGGGTGTGCCGCTGCACCGTCGAATGGCTGATCGTCTGGCCCCTGTCGCAATTATGGCGTTGGGTGCTCCGCCCGCTGTGGAACGTGGCGCGCGCGACCGCGCGGTACGGGTGGCGGGTGGCCGCTCGCATCGTGGGCGTGCTCGTGGTGATGCCGTGCCGGGCGGTGTACCGCTTTGTGCTGCGCCCGGTGTTCGCCGCCTTCGCTGTGGTCTGGCACGCGCTGGTGGTGCGTCCGGTCCGATGGGTGCACGGCACGATCGTCCGGCCGATGAACCGCTGGGCGGCCGAGGTCGTGGCGACGGTGTTCGGCCGCTGATCGCGCGGCTCAGCGCGGTCCGGGCGAGGCGAACCGCGCGATCAGCGCCATCGCGGTGAGCGCCGTCGCACCAACGGCCACCGCGACGTGCATGCCGTCGACGAAGGAGCCGCGCGCCGCCTCCACCAGCGCCGCGTCACCGGCGGCCCGCTGGATCGTCTCGCCGAGCGTCCCCGCGTAGTCGCCCCCGGACCGGAAGATCAGCGCCGCGAGCGACCCGAGCAGTGCCAAGCCCAGCGCGTTGCCCAGCTCGAAACTTGTCTCCGAGATGCCGACCGCCGACCCGGCCCGCTCCGGCGGCACCGAGGACACCGACACCTCGGACACCAAGGTGAACGCCAGACCGTAGCCGACTCCGGCGATCGTGGACCCGGCAAGATACCACCCCAGCCCGTCGTGCGCGCCGACACCGAGCAGCATCAGGTTGCCCGCCGCGGAGGCCAGCAAGGCGAACACGAAGGTGGCACGAGCGCCGAAGCGATGTCCGACCCGGGCGCCGCCCACCGAGCAGACGAAAACGGCGATCGCCATCGGAATGCCGAGCACGGCCGCGGCCAGCGGTGTGCGCCCGGTCACCGACTGCAGGTAGACGCTGGTCAGATAGCTCAGCCCGGCCAGCGACATCATCCCGGTCAGACTGGCGCCGATGGCCACCGAGAACCGGGGCCGGGCGAACAGGCGCAGGTCGAGCAGAGGTTCGTCGAGCCGGCGCTGCCTTCGCACGAACACCGTCAGGATCACCACGCCGACCAGCGCGATGACGATCGCCTGCGCGTCGATGCCTTCGGTCGCGGCGTGTTTGATGCCGTACACCACCGGCAGGATGCCGCCGATCGACAGGGCGACGCTCGGTAGGTCCAGCGGGCCCCGCACGCCCGCCCGGTGTTCGGGCAGGACGAACGGACCGAGGACGAGCAGCATCAGCAGCACCGGGATGTTGATGAGGAACACCGAACCCCACCAGAAGTGGTGCAGCAGTACGCCACCGATGATCGGCCCGACGGCAGAGCCTCCGGCGAAGAACGCCGTCCAGACGCCGATCGCGGCGGCTCGCTCCCGCGCATCCGGGAACAGGCTCGAGATCAGCGCCAGGCTGGACGGCAGCAGCGTCGCCCCGCCGATGCCCATCAGCGCTCGCGCGGCGATCAGCACGCCCGCGCTGGGCGCGAACGCGGCGATCACCGAGGCGATGCCGAACACCGCGGCGCCCACCAGCAGGATGTTGCGCCGACCGATCCGGTCACCGAGATTGCCCATGGTGATGAGCAGTCCCGCGATCAGGAAGCCGTAGATGTCCAGGATCCACAGCTGCTGGTCCGCCGACGGGTCCAGGTCCAGCGTCAGGGTCGGCATCGCGAGGAACAGCACCGAGATGTCCATCGACACCAGCAGCACCGGCAGCAGGAGGACCGCGAGGCCCAGCCAGGCGCGGCGCGAGCCGGTCGTGGACGGTGCGGTCCGCACCGGCTGCACGTCTGTCATCGCCGAACATCCTCTCGCTGGCGCGTACGTCGTACGCATGAGTCCGGGTACAGTGTACGCATGCTGCATCGGGCCGCCATAGTCGATACCGCGATCGAGCTCGCCGACGCCGAAGGCTTGGACGCGCTGTCCATGCGGCGCATCGCCGACCGGCTCGGGGTCGGCGCCATGTCGCTGTATCGCCACGTCGCGAACAAAGACGAACTGCTCGCGCTGATGACCGACGAAGTGGCCCGGCGCAATCCGTACCCCTCCCCCGAAGGACAGCGGTGGACCTGGCGCGACCGGGTTCGCATCGCCGCCGAGATCGACTGGGCCCTGTACCGGCGGCATCCGTGGGTGCTGCTCACCTTCGCCACTCCGCGCTACAGCTTCGGGCCGCAGAGCCTGGCCTGCCTGGCCTGGTTGGTGGACGGCTTCCTGGAACTCGGCGTGTCCACCCGCGAGGCGACCGGTATGTCGTTCTCGGTGTGGAATCACATCTCCGGCGCGACGCTGCCGGAGATCAGCGCGGATCTGATGGCGCGCAAAGGCATGGACCCCGGCGGGGACAACGGGCTGCGGACGCTGCTGAACGGCACGGGGCAGGATTCGATCCCTTCCGTCCTGACCGATCTGGCCGGCAGCGGTGTGCGCGATCTGACGCAGGAGGAACTGCTCTACGACGGACTCGACGCGCTCTGCGACGGATTCGAGGCCAGGGCCGCGCGCCGCGATCGGTTGACCTCGACCTGAGTTGATGTTGCAGGCTGGCCGGCGACCGCCTCACGACCAAGGAGTCACCGTGCACGCCATTCGCCTCCATGCCTTCGGCCCGGCCGAGAACCTGCGCTACGAACCCGTATCCGATCCCGTGCCGGGCCCCGGCCAGGTCCGCATCGCGGTGGCCGCCGCCGGTGTGCATCTGGTCGATACGACGCTGCGCAGGGGCGAGGCCGGGCCGTTTCCGGCGCCCGAGCTGCCGACCATCCCCGGGCGCGAAGTCGCGGGCACGGTGGATCGCGTGGGCGCGGGCGTGGCCGCGAGCCTGCTGGGCGCGCAGGTGGTGGCCCATCTCGGCGCGGTGCCCGGCGGTTACGCCGAACTGGCCGTCACCGACGCCGAACGGCTGCACGAGATCCCGGTGAACCTGGACGCGGCGGAGGCGGTGGCGATGATCGGCACCGGCCGGACCACCATGGGAATCCTCCAGTTCACCGAACTGAAGCCCGGCAGCGTCGTGCTGGTGACGGCCGCCGCGGGCGGCATCGGCACCCTGCTCGTGCAGTATGCGAAGAACGCCGGAGCCACGGTGATCGGCTTGGCCGGTGGTCCCGCGAAAGTGGATCGGGTGCGGCGCAACGGCGCCGACCTGGCGGTGGACTATCTGTCGCCGGACTGGCCCGAGCGGGTCCGTGCGCGCGTCGGCGACCACGGGACGAACGTGCTGTTCGATTCCGTGGGCGGCGACGTCGCCCGCACCGGCATCGATCTGCTCGCACCGGGCGGGCAGCATCTGGTCTACGGCTGGTCGGGCAAGTCGGCCGCCGAGGGACCGGTGCGGCTTTCCGCCGAGGAACTGGCCGAACGCGCCATCACCTCGGAGATGGTGATCGGCCCGCCGATGGCGGCGCGTGCGGGCGGCGATCTGCGCGTGCTCGAGGACCGCGCCATGGCCGAGGCGGCCGCAGGCCGGCTGCGCCCCGCGATCCATCGCTTCGCGCTCGCCGACGCGGCCGCCGCGCACCGCGCGCTGGAGACTCGCGCGACGACCGGCAAGGTGGTGCTGGAGCCCTAGCCGAGCGGGTTCACTCGGCGCTGTCGCCGTTCACCACGGCATAGGCGAAGCCGTCCCAGCCCTTGCCGCCGACGGTCTGGACCACGGTCGCGTCCAGGCTCGGTTCGGCGGAGAGCAACTCCACCAGCTCGCGACTGGCCTGTGCGTTCGGATCCTCGGAATGCTCCTCGGCGATCGCGCCGCCGCGCACGACATTGTCGACGATGATCACCGAACCGGGCCGGGTCAGCCGCAGCGCCCACAGCACGTAATTCGAGTTGTTCACCTTGTCCGCGTCGATGAACACCAGGTCGAACGGGTCCGGGTCCTCCTCCGCGAGCACGGGCAGGCTGTCCAGCGCGGCGCCGACCCGGATCTCCACCCGGTCGCCGACACCCGCCCGCTCCAGGTTCGCCCGCGCCACATCGGCGTGCTCGGCGGCGAACTCCAGCGTGACCACCCGGCCCTTCGGCCCGACCGCGCGAGCGAGCCAGATCGTGCTGTATCCGCCGAGCGTGCCGATCTCCAGCACCCGACGTGCCCCAACCGTCCTGGCCAGCAGATGCAGGAATTTCCCCTGCGGCGGTGACACGTCGATCGGGGGCAGGCCGGCCGCCTTGTTCGCCGCCAGCGCCGCGTCGGAATCGGGATCCGCCACCAGCGTCTCCACGAGATAGCGGTCCACGTCGGCCCATCCAGGTGTCGTCATACCTGGAAGTCTGCCACCCGATTCCGCCCGCGTGCCCACCTCGCCGGGTAGCGTTCGGCACAGAGACGTACATGTCCCGGGAGCGCGCCGACGAACGGACGGACAGGATCCGACATGACGAATCTTGCGCGGGCCGTCGCGGTCATCGCATGCTCGATCGCCTTCGGCGCCACCGGCTCCGTCGAGGCCGCCCCCCTCGACGGCGGGGCCGAGTACGTCGCGCTGGGTGATTCCGGGGCGGCCACCACCGGCGTGCGCAACTTCGACAGCACCGCCCCGCCGCGCTGCCTCCGCTCGACCGCGAACACACCGAAGCTCATCGCCCGGGAGCTCGATCTGCGCCTCGACGACCGCACCTGCAACTCCGCGCGCATCCCGGATCTCGCCGCCGCGCAGCAGCCGGGCATTCCACCGCAGTTCGAGGCCCTCGGTCCCGGCACCAGGTTGGTCACGGTACACATCGGCGCCAACGACGCCTTGATGGCCGAGCACATCGTCGCCTGCCATGTCTACGGCGTCTCCGGCGCAGGGGGGTGCGCCGGTCCGGACTGGGATGCCGCCATCGACGCGATCGCGGCGCCCTACGCGGCCGCGTTGCAACAGGTTTCGGATCTGGCGCCGAAGGCGATGATCGTCGTCGACGGCTGGCCGACCTATGTGCGCGACGGCGGCTGTCCGGAGCTGGTCGGTCTCCGCCCGTCGGACGCCGCGCCCATCCAAGCGGCCTTCGACCGTCTCGACACCGTGGTCGCCCGCGTCGCCACCGCGCACGGCGCGACCTACGTCGACACCCGCGCCGCCTCGTCGGGCCGTGACGCGTGCGCACCCGTCGGTGTCCGTTGGATCGACCCCGTCATCGCCACCGAAACGCTCCTCCCCTACCACCTCACCCCGCAGGGCATGCGTGGCGTCGCCGACGTCATCCTCCCCGCGATCCGCGCCACCGGCCTGCCCCGCTGAACGATTCGGCCGCACCGACGACCGCCCCGGACTCGGGGAGTCCGGGGCGGGTCGGGTGGTGTTATTTCGAGAAGTTCTCCGGCGGCTGCCAAGGACGGCCGTGCGGGTCGTCCGGGCGCTGGGCCGGCGGCTGCGGCGGCTGCTGCTGTTGTTGCGGCTGCTGCTGGGGCGGGAAAGCCTCCTGCGGCGGGATGACCGGCTGGTGCGGCGACGGCTCGAAACTCTGCGGAGGCGGTGTCGGTGTCGGTGTCAGCCCCTCGACCGGAGTCCGCGCCGTCGCCTCGGCGGCCCGGACGGCGCGCTCGATGGTCGGGTCGGGTGCGGTGTCGAACCAGTCCGCGACATCGGAATCGTCCTCCGGCTTGGCTTCCGCGCCGTCCGAGGCGGGCGGTTCGTACCGGAACACACCGTCCTCGCCTTGGGTGCCGAAGCTCTTGGCGAACCCTTCCAGCGCTTTGCCGAAATCGCTGGGCACCAGCCACACCTTGTTGGCGTCACCGCGCGCGACCATGGGCAGCGTCTGCAGGTACTGGTAGGCAAGCAGTTCCGGCGTCGGCTTGCCGGATTTGATGGCGGCGAAGACTTTTTCGATGGCCTTGGCCTGGCCTTGCGCCTGCAGGAAGGCGGCGGCGCGCTCACCCTGGGCCCGCAGGATGCGGCTCTGCCGTTCGCCTTCGGCGGCCAGGATCGACGACTGCTTGGCGCCCTCGGCGGACAGGATCTGCGCCTGCTTCGAGCCCTCGGCCGTCTTGATCTGCGATTCGCGCTGGCCCTCCGCGGTGAGGATCATGGCGCGCTTCTCCCGGTCGGCCTTCATCTGCTTCTCCATCGACTCCTGAATCGACGGAGGCGGATCGATGCTCTTCAGCTCGACCCGCGCGACGCGCAGCCCCCAGCGCCCGGTCGCCTCGTCCAGCACGCCGCGCAGCTGGCCGTTGATCGAGTCGCGGGAGGTGAGGGTCTGCTCGAGTGTCATACCACCGACGACGTTGCGCAGCGTGGTGACGGTCAGCTGCTCGACGGCGGCGATGTAGTTGCTGATCTCGTAGACCGCCGCCTGCGGGCTGGTCACCTGGAAATAGACCACGGTGTCGATGTGCAGGGTCAGGTTGTCCTCGGTGATCACCGGCTGCGGCGGGAACGACACCACCCGCTCCCGCAGATCCACCTTGGCGCGCACCCGGTCGGCGAACGGCACCAGGAACGTGAGCTGGCCGGACACGGTACGCGAATACCGGCCCAGTCGCTCGATCACCGCGGCCTCGGCCTGCGGCACCAACGCGATCGACTTGAAGACCACCACCACGACCAGCAACACGAGGACGGCGGCAACGATCAGTACAGGCATCAAGGCCCTTTCCAGACGACGGCGGTCGCGCCGTCGATCTTCATGACATACACGGTCGTACCCGGTTCGTAGACTTCGGTCGTGTCCATCGGCCGCGCGGTCCACACTTCACCGCCCAGTTTCACCTGGCCGGAGTGCGCGGCGACCTGTTCGAGCACCAGGGCGGTCTTCCCCGGCAGCGCGTCGACGTTCGTCGGCGTGGGTGGCGGAGTTCCGAAGCGACGCCGGATGATCGGGCGCACGCCGAGGAACAGCACCGCCGAGATCACCGCGAAGACGATGGCATCCACCACGAGCGAGGTGTCCGCCGCCGCGCTGACACCCGCCGTGCCCAGCGCGGCGACGCCGAGCATCAGCAGGGTGAAATCGCCGGTGAGCATCTCCGCCGCCGCGAGCAGAACGCCCGCGACCAGCCAAAAAATTGCGGCCACACCACCACTGTAGTGCGCCGATCATGATATCGGGCGCGACCTTCGCGAGTACTCCCGATGAATTCCGGCCGCGAACGCGCGGTGACCCGGGTGCATCGAAAGCCGCAGCGGCGGTGCTAGCTTCAAGCGGGTGAGCGGGCGTGACAGGTACGGCGACATCTACTCCGGACATCCTCGATCGAAGAAGAGGGTGGTGCCGACGGTCACCGCGGAACGCGACCTGGTCGTCGAGGACGCCGCCACCGGATTCTGCGGCGCGGTGGTCGGATTCGATCGCAGCTACGACGGCGAGTTCGTCGAGCTGGAGGACGCGCGCGGCGCGGTGCGCCTGTTCGCGATGCGCGAGGCCGCGTTCCTCATCGACGGCGAGCCCGTGACGCTGGTGCGGCCGACGGCCGCCCCGCCCAAGACACCGAGCCGTTCCGCCTCCGGCTCCACGAAGGTCGATGGTCTGCGCGCCCGGATCGCCCGCGGCAGCCGGATCTGGGTGGAGGGCGTCCACGACGCCGCGCTCGTCGAGCGGGTGTGGGGCCATGATCTGCGCGTCGAGGGCGTCGTCGTGGAGCAGTTGGAAGGCCTGGACAATCTGGCCGCGCGCCTGGCCGAATTCCGGCCCGGCCCGGGCAGGCGGGTCGGCGTGCTGGTCGACCACTTGGTGACCGGATCGAAGGAGACCCAGCTGACCACCGGACTCGGGCCGCACGTCCTGGTGACCGGTCACCCGTTCGTCGACGTCTGGCAGGCGGTGCGCCCTTCCACCCTCGGGATCGCGCGGTGGCCCCGGGTGCCGCGCGACGAGGACTGGAAGACCGGCGTCTGCCAACGGCTGCGCTGGGGCACTCCGCAGGACGGCTGGCGGCGGGTGTACGACGCGGTGAGCTCCTTCCGTGATCTGGAGGCGCCGCTCATCGGCGCGGTCGAGCGCCTCATCGATTTCGTCACCGAACCGCACTAGCGCGTTCCGGGAGCAGGGCCCGAGCCAGATGCCGGGCGGTATCCGCACGGACCCGCTCGTCGCGGGCAGCGCGGCGACCCCGGTTTCCGCGCTGCTCACGAATGCCCTCGCGCATGGATGCCCACCGGTAGCGCCCACCCTTTATGCTCGATAATTATGTGCTCTCCAAGCGCGACGCTGACGGTGTGGGCGAGCTCCTGGCTGGCCGGCCGCAGCGCGCCCGACGACGTTTTGGCCGCCTTGCACGCGTGGGCGCCGAAGCACACGATCGCGGCGGGCGACCCGCTCACCGGCGGCCGCACCGATCTACCCTGGTCCGCACACGGCAACCTGCCGGGAAGCGGAGTCATGGCGCTGCTCAAGGTGATTCGCGAGACGATGTCCCAATCCGGGGCGCAACTGCGGCTGGTGCTGCCCGTCCCGGGGGACGTACGCGGAGTTCCCGGCGGCACGGCGTTCGCCGCCGACGCCGTCGAAGCCGAGGAGGGCATCCTGATCGGCGTACCGGGCGCCGAAGGCACCGGCCTCATCCCGCAGTGGTCCGACGACGACACGCTGCAGTGGACCGTCTACAGCACCCCCATCCCCGCCGCTCCCGGCCCCGACATGTCACTCGGCGAGGCCGAATACGCGATGCGCGAAGCGGTCCGCGACGCCGCCGACGCGCTGATGAAACTGCACACCACGTCGCTCGGCACGGTCGACTCCGATCCGCGCGAACTCATCGAAGCCGAACTCGCCGACTACTCGCGCCACGACTACCCCGAGTCGATCCCGCTGCGCGCCAGGCGCATTCTCGACACCGCCGATCATGTGGCGGCCATCCTCACGGTGGCGCAGCGGGAGCCCGCTTCCGCGCCCACGTCCGCCAGCGCGATCGGCGCGCAGGAATCGCTGCTGCGACCGCTGTGGGACGCGATCCGCGCCGCGCGCCTGGTCGCCGTGCACGCCTCCGCGCGCGAGAGCCGCTGACATCATGACGTGGGCGGTGTGACATGCGAGTTTCCCGCCGTGGCCGCACCGCCGCCCTCACCGTGCTGATCGGTCTCGCACTCCACGCCCCGGCCGCGGCGATCGTCGGCGGCACCGATGCGACGACGGCGGAGTACCCGTGGCTGGCCGCCATCGGCACGCCGTTGTTCCTCACCCGCGCTTCCGGCCAATTCTGCGGCGGCGCACTCATCGCTCCGGACGAGGTGATCACCACGGCGCACTGCGTGGCCCTGACCCGTCCGCTCGCGCAGACGCTCACCGTCACCTTCGGCCGCGACGACCTCCGCGAAGAGAACGGAAACACGGTGCACGTGAAGGATATTCGCATTCATCCGGACTTCCGTGCCACCGTTCTCGACACGACGACCGCCTATCAGAACGATGTGGCGATCCTGACCCTGGACGAGCCGCAGCCCGGTCCGACGATCACCGTCGCCGCACCCGCTCCCGGCAGCACCGCAACCATCCTGGGCTGGGGCGCGACCTTCGAAACCGATGAAGCCAACACCCGGTTGCACGCCGCGAACGTTCCGCTGTCCATCGACGCGGAGTGCGCAACCGCCTATGGCCCGGCCTTCGACCCGCACACGATGCTCTGCGCGGGCAGCCCGACCGCCGACACCGCACAGTACGACAGCGGTGGACCGATTGTCGTCGACGGGCGTCTCGCCGGTCTCACCTCCTGGGGCACCGGCGCGGCCCGCCCCGGCTTCCCCACCGTCTATACCCGCCTGGCCGCCCCGAACTTCTGATCGTTCGAGCGGGGATGCTCACCGCTGCGGCGGTTGCGGCGGCTGGTACGGCTGCTGCGGCGGATAGGGCTGCTGCTGCGGGTACTGCTGATACTGCTGTTGCGGTTGCGGTTGCGACGCGTAGGGCTGCTGGTACTGCTGCGGCGGCGCGTACTGCTGTTGCCCCGCGAAATCCTGCGGAGGATACGGCTGCTGGTACTGCTGCCCCTGCGGATACTGCTGTTGCTGGAACTGCTGCTGTTGCGGGTACTGCTGCTGGGACTGGCTCGCTTTGCCTCGCTTGCTCAGCCAGACGATGAGTCCGATGACCACGGCGACGACCCCGATGCACAGCAGCAGACCACCGATGGAGAAACCACCACCGCCACTGCTGCGGCCGCGGCGCCTGGCCTCCGTGGCGTCGAGCGCCACCGTCCACACGTTCGCATCGGACCAGGCGTGCGGATCGAGCAGCGCGGCATTGGTCAGCACGTCGGCATAGGTCATCGAGAGGTACCCCCCAGGAAGTCGGATTCGGCGATCGGTCGCTGGCGATGCTATCGCGCCCGCGACGTCTCAATTCCCAGTCGTGGGACGGCGCGCAACCGCGCAACAGCCGACGGCACACGGTTCGCCGTCGCGTGTGCAGCCGTAGCCCGGGACCGACCCGAGCCGCCGGGGTTCGATGCCGCGCAACTGCTCGGAGACCAGCTCGACGATCAGCTTGGCGAAGCGCGGGTCGGTTCCCGGCGTCGCGGCTCTGGCGAAGCCCATACCGAGTTCGGCGGCTTTCTGCGCGGCCTCGTTGTCCAGGTCCCAGATGACTTCGAGATGATCGGAGACAAAGCCAACCGGGCAGACGACCACGGCCTCGACCCCCTTGGCCGCGAGATCGTCCAGGTGGTCGACGATATCCGGATCCAGCCAGGGCACCTGCGGCGGACCGGAACGAGACTGCCAGACGACGTCATAGTCGGTGAAACCCGTTGCCGCGGCGCACAACCGGGCCGCGTCGGCGACCTGACGACTGTAGAGCCGCCCACCGTCGGCCGGCGGCCCCGCGGCGGCATCGGCCGATACCGGGATCGAGTGCGCGGTGAACACCAGCCGCGCCGCGGCGCGTTGCCCGGCCACGAGCTGATCGCGCGCCGCGCGGATGGCGTCGGCGAACGCCTCGATCAACAGCGGGTGATCGAAGTACTGGCGCAGCTTCAGCAGTTCCGGCGCGCCCGCGCCGAATGCCGCCCGCGCCCGGACGATGTCCTCGTGGTACTGCAGGCAGCCGGAGTAGCCGCCCCAGGCCGAAGTCGGGAAGACCAGCGCGGAGCCGACGCCGTCGGCCGCCATCCGGGCCACGGTGTCCTCCACCATGGGGTGCCAGTTCCGGTTACCGAAGTACACCGGCAGCTCCAGGCCGGCCGCGGACAGTTCGGCCTCGACCGCCGCGATGATGTCGCGATTGAGCGCGTTGATCGGCGAGACACCGCCGAAGTGCAGGTAGTGCTCGGCGACCGCCTCGAGGCGCTCACGTGGCACTCCCCTGCCCCGGGTGACGTTCTCCAGGAACGGCATCACGTCTTCGGGACGTTCCGGACCGCCGAAGGACAGCAGCAGCAGCGCGTCGGCGGTCCGAACCACGGTGTCTCCCCTCGAATCCGGCTCAGTTGATGGACATGTCCTCGGGGAACCAGGTGTTGTGGCTGGCTCCGCCGTCGACGTAGATGATCGAGCCGGTGGTACCCGGCAGCCAGTCCGACAGCAGCGCCACGATCGACTTCGCCACCACCGTGGGATCGTCGACGTCCCAGCCGATCGGCGACGCGCCGTCCCAGTAGGTGTTGAGCTGGTTGAGCTTGGCCGCGTCGTCGGTCGCCGTGCCCGCGATCGCCTTGGCGGCCAGCGTCTTGATCGGACCGGCGGCGATGAGGTTGGAGCGGATCTTCTTGGCGGCGCCCACCTCCCGCGCGACGTACCGGTTCACCGACTCCAGCGCCGCCTTCGCCACACCCATCCAGTTGTAGAAGGGCATCGCCGTGCGCGGGTCGAAGTCCATGCCGACGATCGAGCCGCCCTCGTTCATCACCGGCAGCACCGCGCGCGACAGCGAGGCGTAGCTCCACGCCGAGATCTCGAACGCCTTGGCGGCGTCCGGACCGGGACCCTCCAGGAACGGCCGCGCCTCCGGCCCCATCAGGGTGCGGGGTGCGAACGCGATCGAGTGCAGCACGCCGTCGATGCCCTGCGGAGCCAGTTCACGCAGTTTGTCGGCCAGGCCCGCGAGATCCTCTTCGCTGGTGACGTCGAGCCCGATGGCCGGCGGGACCTCCTGGGGCAGGCGCTTGGCGATCCGGTCGATCAGCCGCAGCCGCTCCGGGATGCCGGTGATGACCACCTTGGCGCCCTGCTCCTGCGCGACAGCCGCCGCGTGGAACGCGATCGACGAATCGGTGATGATGCCCGTGACCAGGATGGTCTTGCCTTCGAGCAGTCCGCCCATGAGTTCTCGGTTCTCCTGAAATTCGTATGTGGGATTGGCTGCGGGCGGCCGCGCTCGGCCGCGCTACGCATTCGGTGTGGTCAGTGACCCATGCCCATGCCGCCGTCGACGGGAATCACCGCGCCGGAGACGTAGGCGGAATCCTCGGAAGCCAGGAAGCTGACGACGGCCGCGATGTCCTCGGGCTGGCCGAGCCGCTGCAGGGGGATGAACTTCTTGGCCATGTCGCGCATGTCTTCGGGAAGGTCAGCGGTCATGTCGGTCTCGATGAAGCCCGGGGCGACGACATTCGCGGTGATCGACCGCGAGCCGAGTTCACGGGTGATCGAGCGGGCCAGGCCGATCACACCCGCCTTGGACGAGGCGTAGTTGATCTGTCCTGCTTGGCCGCTCATGCCGACCACCGAACCGAGGAAGATCATCCGGCCCCAGCGCCCGCGCAACATCGCGCGGTTCGCCCGCTTGGCGCACCGGAACGCACCGGTCAGATTGGCGTCGAGCACGCGGGTGAACTGCTCCTCGTTCATCCGCATGAGCAGCGTGTCGTCGGTGATACCCGCGTTGGCCACGAGCACCTCGACCGGCCCCTGGTGCGCCTCCACCTCGGCGAAGGCGCGGTCCACCGACTCGCTGTCGGTCACATCGCATTTCACACCGAACAGGCCGTCGGGCACCCCCGACCCACGATGCGTGACGGCCACCTTGTGACCGTCGGCAAGCAGACGCTGCGCGACCGCGAGTCCGATGCCGCGGTTACCGCCGGTCACCAGGACCGAACGTGACGTTGTGTTCGACATGGGCTAAACCTACCTGGTCGAGGTGATCACGCATGAGCGGGCATCGATGCTCGAGGTGATGCCACACGCTCCGGCATCGGTGCTCGTGCGATGTCACCCGTTCGAGACGCAGGCGGACGGCACATCCGCGCCCGGCGCTGGTCGGGCCCCGATCCGATCCTCCGATGTCGTCGCGCTTCGCCGCGGGTTCACACACGAAAATCGGGCCGTGTGCGTGCGGAACGCACGCACACGGCCCGATCATGGACTCGGTCGATCACCGAATCAGCACTGCCTGCACCAGTGCACCGAGTAGGCGTCGAATCCGAGATCGGAAAACGACGTGGCGCCGTTCGTGTGGCGACCGTTGCGGTTCGAACCGAAGCTTCGCCTGGCGGACAACGTCTTTCCGCCGCTCCGATTACGGAAGCCGTTGCCGATACAGCAGACCGGTGATGATTCCCGTCGCGATGAGCAGGAGGCCGAGCAACAGCCAGGGCCGGCTCGCGTCGCCCCGAGTCAGCTCGAATCCGATCTGCTCCTCGAGCGTGTTGTACACCTTCGTCAACTCGTCCAAGGAAGCCGCCGTATAGAACTCTCCACCACTCAAACGCGCGATCTCCCGCATCGCGTCGTCATCCACCTTGACTTCCACTCGATCACGCGAACCGTCCTCGCGCGGAATCTCGACGACACCCCAGGCGGTGCCGAAGGAAATGGTGGAGATCGGAATGTTCTTGCTCTTGGCGAGCCGGGCCGCGACGTACTCGTGCCGCGGGTTGTCGAAGTCGGTGAAATTGGGAACGGTCTGTTTGCCGTCCGACATGAGCACGATCCGGGCGGGCGGCGGCTGCTGACCGCCACCGAGCACCGTGGCGAGCGTCTGGATCGCCTGCAGCGCGGTATGGATTCCTTCGCCGGTGGCCGTCCGCTCGGCGAGGCGGACATTGTCGATCGCGGCCTTGACCGATTCGTGGTTGGTCGTCGGCGAGACCATCACCGAGGCGGTACCCGCGAAGGTGACGAAGCCGATGTTCACGCCCTCGGGCAACCCGTCGACGAACTCCTTGCCCGCCTGCTTGGCGACCTGGATGCGGCTGGGGGCGACGTCGGTCGCCTCCATCGACAACGACACGTCCATCACGAGCATGACGGTTGCGCGGTTGCGCGGCACCTTCTTGACCGCGGTAGGTCCCGCGGCGGCGACGGTGAGGAACACCAGGCCGACGAGCAACAGCGCTACGGCCACGTGGCGGAACGGGCTCGGCCGCGAGGGAGCGACCTTCTCCAGCAGCTCCATGTTGGTGAACTTCAACATGTGCTTGCGCCGGGTGCGCTGCACCAGGACGTAGCCCAGCGCGATCAGCGCGATGACGGCGAGAAATCCGAGCCAGATCTGTGCGGTGAAATGCGAAATACTCACTGACGTGGCACCCGCCCGGTCGGGGCGCCGAAGCTGTGGCGCCGGGTGGACACGAACCGGACCACATCGGCGATCCAGTCCCGGTCGGTTCGCAGGGTGAGCACCGGGGCGCCACAGCTGCGCAGCGCCTGTTCGACCTGCTCACGGTGGCGCTGCGCGGCAGCCGCGAAATCGGCGCGCAGCGTGGAGGTCACGCTGAACTCGCGGGTGCGCCCGGTCTCCGGGTCGTGCAGCACGACGTCGCCCATATCGGGCAGCGACAGGTCGCGCGGATCGAGCACCTCGACCGCGAGCAGATCGTGCC
Organism: Nocardia exalbida NBRC 100660; assembly: GCF_000308575.1. Classification (GTDB taxonomy): domain Bacteria; phylum Actinomycetota; class Actinomycetes; order Mycobacteriales; family Mycobacteriaceae; genus Nocardia; species Nocardia exalbida. The sequence goes on from NZ_BAFZ01000069.1 coordinate 19,255, forward strand.
TGGCCGAGATCGCGCGCAGCGAGCGCTGCCAATCGATGTCGCCCAGGAAATCGCTGATGATCACCGCGAGCCCGCGCTTGCGCTGCGGGCGGCGCAGCGATTCGATGCCGCCGAGCAGGTCGCCGCGCACGCCGTCGCGCGCGTGCGGGGTGGTCGCGATGCTGCGCAGCAGTGACTGGGCGTGCACCCGCCCGCCGCGCGCCGGAATGCGGGTCAACCGTTCGCCGGTGGCGACGACCGCGCCGATCCGGTTGCCGCCACCGCTGGTCAGATGGGTGATCGCGGCCGCGGCGGCGATAGCGAGATCACGCTTCTGGCAGGCGGCGGTGCCGAAGTCGAGGCTGGCCGACAGATCTACCACCATCCAGGTCTCCAGCTCCCGGTCGGCGATCATCTGCCGCACGTGCGGATGGGTGGTGCGAGCGGTGACCGACCAATCCATCTGGCGCACGTCGTCACCGGGCTGATAGGCGCGGGTCTCGCCCGGCTCGGAGCCGGGTCCGGGGATCAGACCGAGGTGATCGCCGTGCAGTACGCCGTCGAGCCTGCGGCGCACGGTGAGTTCGAGGGTCTTGAGCGCGACCGTGAGCCTCGGGTCGGTCAGCTCACCCGCGTGGAAGGACGGCGGTGCGTGGGACGGCGACATCGGCACTGGCGCAACCGGATCCGATGCCGAGGTCACTTCGGCGGGAGGGTGCCCGCGGGCTGGGACTGCTGCCCGTTGGGCGGCTGGGGAACGGCCTGCTGCGGCTGCGGAATCTGCTGCTGCGGGGCACCCTGCGCGGGGGCGGCCGTCGCGCCCGGCGCGACGGCCTGCGGGGCGACCTGCGGCAGGCCGACCGTCTGCAGAACGCGCTTGATGACGTCCTCGGGGCTGATCTCGTCGGCGAGCGCGTCGTAGGACAGCACCAGGCGATGGCGCAGCACGTCGGGGATCACCTCGACGACGTCCTGCGGCACCACGTAGTCGCGGCCGCGGATCAGCGCCACCGCACGCGCGGCGGCGATGATGCCGAGGCTGGCGCGCGGGGAGGCGCCGTAGGAGATCCAGCTGGCCACGTCCTGCATACCGAATTCGGCCGGTTTGCGGGTCGCCGCGATCACCCGGACCACGTAGTCGACCAGAGCGTGGTGCACGAAGGTATTGGCCGCGACCTTCTGCAGGCGGATCAGGTCCTCCGGCGCCAGGATGCGACTCGCCTCCGGCGGGGTGACGCCCATCCGGTAGATGATCTCGCGCTCCTCCTCCACCGAGGGATAGTCGACGACGACCTTGAACAGGAAGCGGTCGCGCTGCGCCTCGGGCAGCGGATACACGCCCTCGCTCTCGATCGGGTTCTGCGTCGCCATGACCAGGAACGGGTCCGGCATCGGGTAGGTCTTGCCGCCGATCGACACGTGCCGCTCGGCCATCACCTCGAGCAGCGCCGACTGCACCTTGGCGGGCGCGCGGTTGATCTCGTCGGCGAGCACGAAGTTCGCGACGACCGGGCCGAGCTCGGTGTCGAACTGCTCGCGGCCCTGCCGGTAGATGCGGGTACCGATGAGATCGGTGGGCACCAGGTCGGGCGTGAACTGCACCCGGGCGAACGAACCGCCGACCACCTTGGCGAAGGTCTCCACCGCGAGGGTCTTCGCGATACCGGGAACGCCTTCGAGCAGGACGTGACCGCGCGCGAGCACACCGACGAGCAGTCGTTCGACCAGGCGGTCCTGGCCCACGATCACCCGCTTGACCTCGTAGATCGCCTTCTCCAGGGTCTGGACGTCACGCTCGAGGGTGCTGGGCGTGGAAACCGGCGTGTCCTTCGCCGAGTTCACTCCGCTCACACCGTCCGTCGAAGTCACCAACATCCCCGCTTTCGCCTTGGTCCTGTGCGTGCTGCCACAACTATTCCAGGTAATCACCGCCTGTGCCGCAACCGGACCCGACAGAATGGGAATTCGGCGGCCCCGCGGCCACGCACAGTACCCGGAATGTCCGGAATCAGGAGACTATGCGCACCGCGAACGGCATGATGCCGCCCTCCCGGACCGGGGACACCTTCACCACGTCGCCGGATTCCGGCGCCTCCACCATCTTCCCGTCGCCCAGATACAGCGCCACGTGCTGACTGCCGTTCGGCCCCCAGAACAGCATGTCGCCGCGTTCGCGGTCATCGACCGGCACCCGGGTGCCCGCGTTGTATTGGTAGCCGCTGTAGTGCGGCAGCGAGACCCCGATGCCCGCGAACGCGTAGACCATCAACCCGGAGCAGTCGAAGCCCACCTTGCCGTAGTCACCGTGGCGGTCGGCCACACCGCCGTCGCGGATGCCGAGCGTGGGCCCGTCCTCGTCACCACCACCCCACGCGTAGGTGACGCCCAGCTGGGACATGGCCCGATCGACCACGATCTCGATCGCCGACGAACCCCCGACCGACGGCGCGTCCGGCCGGGGCGCGCTGCGCCGCGCCGGTGGCGAATCCTCCAACTGGGTGTGCGGGCGCTTGCCCGCGCCCAATTCGGCGGCGCGATCCTGGGCGGCTCGGTCGGCGGCCGCGCGGGCGGCGGCCGCCGCCGCGGCCGCGCGCACCGCGGCCTCCTCCGCTTTGCGCAGTGCGTCCCAGGCCAGGTACGCCTCGCGCTGGTCCTGCAGCCCCGCGACGTTGTGACGCGCCTGATCCAGCCGGCCCTGGGCGTCCTGGCGCTGCCGCAGCAGGTCGTCGCGCTGGGCGGTCTGGCGGTCGAGTTCGGCCTTGGCCGCGGCGACCGCGTGCTCGGCGTCGGTCTTGCGCGCCGCGGCGACGGCGGCGGCCGCGTCGGCGTCCGACTTCGCCCGCCGGGCGCTGGAGTTCTTGTTGCCCTGATCGATCTGTGCTCGGCGCAGGCCGTCCAGTACCTGCCGGCGGTTCTTGGAGACGAGGTCGAGGAGCTGGGCCCGGTCCAGCGCGATCGCGGGCGTGGCCGCCGCGAGGTAGGTGATCATCGAGTCGGAGCCCGGCCGGGCATAGACCTGGGTGGCGAACTGGTCGAAGTTGCGGCGCGCCTGGCCGACCCTGGCCCCGGCGTCGGCCAAGGCGGCTTGGGTGTCCACCACCACGGCGGCGGCCGCGTCGGCGGCGTCGCGCGCGTCCTGCAGGTCCACCAGCGCCTTGTTGACGTCTTCGCGGCGCCGCGCGACGGCGTCGTCGAGCTGCCCCAGCTGGTGATCGACCACGGCGACCTGGTTGACCAGGGTGCCGACCTCGGCGACGCCCGCGTCGACCTGTGCGCCCGCCTGCGCGATCTGGCCGTCGCTGGGATTTGGCGGAGGAGGCGGCACAGCGACGACCGGCCCGGCCGTAACCACTACAGCGACCGAGATCAGCAACCCCGCAGCGATCGTTAATCGGCGCCGGTAGGTCAGCGCGCCGTTGTTGCGCATCACACCTCCAAGGACCGGATTCCGGTAATCCTCGAGGGCATCAGGCGGACCATGACGCACTGTGGTCGACGGATGGCCTCTGGGAACACTTATTCCCCATCAGGGACCATTCGAACCGTAAGACACTTGCGTCACCGACGAAACAACATTCACGCAACTATGCGGTTCGGTCTCTTAATTGCTAGAAGTTTGCTACACACGGCTGACGGTTCATTCAGACAGAACGAACCAACTGTTCGGAAAATTAGCTGAATGGAAACTGGGAGCGCTGGTTATCCCCCTAGACCCACCCGCGACATCCTTCGCATCCAGCGAAGAATCCGGCAGGGAGACCGCAGGCAACGGCGACATCGCGCGGCCGAAACGGCCGAGCCTCGTACTACTCGCCCTCCGGGGCCCGCCGATCGCTCGCCACTCGCACCGGCTCGGCGGCGTCGTTCGCCGCGCGCCGGACCTTGAGCCAGTACAGCCCTGCGATGGCCGCCGCCGTCCCCACCAGCAGCGTCCCGGTGATCGCGGTCCAGGACATCGACTCCGGCGTCTCCAGGCGGGCGACGAAGATGCTCGCGGCCTCCCCGCTCTTGCCCTGGGTGCCCTTCGCGGCGTCCTCGGCCCATTCCAGCCGCACCCGGCTGATGGCGTCGCTGTAGGTGCCGATCCAGTCGTCGCTGAAAACGACGACAGTGCCGTGCTGCGTCTTGCCCACCTCGGTGGCCAGGTCACGTAGGCTCGAGTCGTGTCCTGGATTGCCGGGGACGACCACGATGCTCAGCGGGATTCCCTGCGATCGTGCCTCCGCGGCGATGGTGGCCAGTTCCGCCTTGTCCTTGCCGGTCAGCGTCGCGACGTGATCATCGGCCAGATCGGCGTTGAGCGAGCGCACGGTGTCGGTGGTGACATTCGGCGGCAATTCGGCGGCCATAGGGGTGAAAACCGAGTTGTGCGGGGCGGTCATCTTCCATCCGGTCTGTCGAGCCGCATCGGCAACCGAAGCGACGGGCATCCAACACTGCAGGTCGAGCAAGATCCCCCTTGCTGGCTCGAAAGCACAGTACGCGACGGAGTGTCGCATTCCGCGCGCACGGCACGCGGAACCGCCCCCTGGTGTTTCACAGGACAAGCGTACTGTTAAGGTCGTAGGCGCGAGGAACCGGCGCTCCAGCGGCACCGGAGCACCTCCGAAGACTCGGCCGCCGGCACAGCCCCGTCGGCGGCCGCCCTCACAGACGAGTGGAGCTGACGTGACGACAAGTATCGATACTTTCGGCGCCAAGGGCACCCTCGAGGTGGGAAGCAACTCCTATGAGATCTTCCGCCTCTCCGCCGTGCCCGGCACCGAGAAACTCCCCTACGCACTCAAGGTCCTCGCGGAGAATCTCCTCCGCACCGAAGACGGCGCCAACATCACCGCCGATCACATTCGCGCCATCGCGAGCTGGGATCCGTCGGCGCAGCCGAACACCGAGATCCAGTTCACGCCCGCCCGCGTCATCATGCAGGACTTCACCGGCGTGCCCTGCATCGTCGACCTGGCCACGATGCGCGAGGCCGTGGCCACCCTCGGCGGCGACCCGGACAAGGTGAACCCGCTCGCCCCCGCCGAGATGGTCATCGACCACTCCGTCATCATCGACGTCTTCGGCCGCGCCGACGCCTTCGAGCGCAACGTCGACATCGAGTACCAGCGCAACGGTGAGCGCTACCAGTTCCTGCGCTGGGGCCAGACCGCGTTCGACGACTTCAAGGTCGTCCCGCCCAGCACCGGCATCGTGCACCAGGTGAACATCGAGCACCTGGCCCGCGTCGTCATGGTCCGCAACGGCCAGGCCTACCCCGACACCTGCGTCGGCACCGACTCGCACACCACCATGGTCAACGGCCTCGGCGTGCTCGGCTGGGGTGTCGGCGGCATCGAGGCCGAGGCGGCCATGCTCGGCCAGCCCGTCTCGATGCTGATCCCGCGCGTCGTCGGCTTCAAGCTGACCGGTGAGATCAATCCCGGCGTGACCGCGACCGACGTCGTGCTCACCGTCACCGACATACTGCGCAAGCACGGCGTGGTCGGCAAGTTCGTCGAGTTCTACGGCAGGGGTGTGGCCGAGGTGCCGCTGGCCAACCGCGCCACCCTCGGCAACATGAGCCCCGAATTCGGTTCCACCGCGGCGATCTTCCCGATCGACGAGGTGACCGTCGAGTACCTGCGCCTGACCGGCCGCTCCGACGAGCAGGTCGCGCTGGTCGAGGCGTACGCCAAGGAGCAGGGCCTCTGGCACGATCCCGACACCGAGCCCGCCTACTCCGAGTACCTCGAACTGGATCTGAGCACCGTGGTGCCGTCCATCGCGGGCCCGAAGCGGCCGCAGGACCGGATCCTGTTGTCGGAGTCGAAGATCGCGTTCCGCAAGGACATCCACAACTACACCAGCGACGCGGAGAGCGGCCCCGCCGCCGACACCCCGCACAGCAAGCTGGACGAGGCCGTCGAGGAGTCCTTCCCGGCCAGTGACCCGGCCGTGCTGTCCTTCGCCGACGACGGCTCCGATTTCACGCCGTCCGCCGCGAACGGCGCGCAGGGCCGCCCGAGCAAGCCGGTCAAGGTCTCCACCGAGGAGTACGGCGACTTCGTGCTCGACCACGGCGCGGTCGTGGTCGCCTCGATCACCTCCTGCACCAACACCTCCAACCCGTCGGTCATGATCGGCGCGGCCCTGCTGGCCCGCAACGCGGTGGACAAGGGCCTGGCCCGCAAGCCGTGGGTGAAGACCTCCATGGCGCCGGGCTCGCAGGTCGTCAACGGCTACTACGAGAAGGCCGGCCTGTGGCCGTACCTGGACAAGCTGGGCTTCAACCTGGTCGCCTTCGGTTGCGCCACCTGCATCGGCAACACGGGCCCGCTGCCGGAGGAGATCTCCAAGGCGGTCAACGACAACGACCTCACCGTCACCGCGGTGCTGTCGGGTAACCGCAACTTCGAAGGCCGCATCTCCCCCGACGTCAAGATGAACTACCTGGCCTCCCCGCCGCTGGTCATCGCCTACGCGCTCGCGGGAACCATGGACTTCGACTTCGAGAACGACCCGCTGGGCAAGGACACCGAGGGCAACGATGTCTTCCTGAAGGACATCTGGCCCTCGCCGCAGGAGATCCAGGACACCATCGACCGGGTCATCAGCCGCGACATGTTCCTCGAGGACTACAAGGACGTGTTCCGGGGCGACGAGCGCTGGCGCGGCCTGCCCACGCCGGAGGGCAAGACCTTCGAGTGGGACGCCGAGTCGACCTACGTGCGCAAGCCTCCGTACTTCGAGGGCATGCCGCAGACCCCGCAGCCGGTCACCGACATCAACGGCGCCCGGGTGCTCGCGCTGCTCGGCGACTCGGTCACCACCGACCACATCTCCCCGGCGGGCAACATCAAGCCCGGTACCCCGGCCGCCCAGTACCTGGAGGCCAACGGCGTCGAGCGCAAGGACTACAACTCCTACGGCTCGCGCCGCGGCAACCACGAGGTGATGATCCGCGGCACCTTCGCCAACATCCGGCTGCGCAACCAGCTGCTCGACGACGTCTCGGGCGGTTACACCCGCGACTTCACCCAGGAGGGTGGCCCGCAGGCGTTCATCTACGACGCGTCGCAGAACTACCAGGCCGCGGGCATTCCGCTGGTCGTGCTCGGCGGCAAGGAGTACGGTTCGGGCTCCTCGCGTGACTGGGCCGCCAAGGGCACCAGCCTGCTGGGCGTGAAGGCCGTCATCACCGAGTCGTTCGAGCGCATCCACCGCTCCAACCTGATCGGCATGGGCGTCATCCCGCTGCAGTTCCCCGCGGGCGAGTCGGCCGCGTCGCTGAAGCTGGACGGCACCGAGACCTTCGACATCGAGGGCATCACCCAGCTGAACGAGGGTGTCACCCCGAAGACCCTGAAGGTCACCGCCACCAAGGAGAACGGTGACAAGATCACCTTCGACGCGGTGGTGCGGATCGACACCCCCGGTGAGGCGGACTACTACCGCAACGGTGGCATCCTGCAGTACGTGCTGCGCAACATGATCAAGGCCTGATCGCGCCCTCGAAGTCTCGTGTTTGCGCGCCGGAAACCCGCGCCCGCGGCGTATGCGCTTCGGGCACGCGAACACGAGACGGGCGTGAACGTCGCTCGTAGCACTGGCTCCCCGCGGAGTCGCCATTGCGCGAGCTGCGGCCGAACCATGAGCACCCAGGTTGCCCAGCCAGTGCTCCGGACACCGCCGTCACGGCCGTTCGGATCACTACCCGCCTCGCTCGTACTGTGCGAACCCCCGCGTCGGCGCACCGCCGACGCGGGGTTCCGTGTATCCCCCGCTGGAGGATCCCATGCCCAAGGTCAGTGACGATCACCTCGCCGCCCGGCGCAGCCAGATTCTCGACGGAGCACGCCGCTGCTTCGCCGAATACGGCTACGACGGCGCCACCGTGCGCCGCCTCGAGGAGGAGATCGGGCTATCCAGGGGCGCCATCTTCCACCACTTCCGCGACAAGGACGCGCTGTTTCTCGCCCTCGCCCAGGAGGACGCCGAACGCATGGCCGACGTCGCGGCCAACCAGGGCATCGTGCAGGTGATGCGCGACATGCTCGCCCATCCCGAGCAGTTCAACTGGCTCGGAACGCGGTTGGAGATCGCGCGGCGGCTGCGCACCGATCCCGAATTCCGCGCCGGCTGGACCCAGCGTTCGGCCGAGCTCACCGCCGCCACCCTGGCCCGTTTGGAACGCCGCAAGGCCGCGGGCGCACTGCGCGACGACGTGCCCACCGACGTCCTGCTCGGCTACCTCGATCTGGTCCTCGATGGGCTGATCGCCCGGATCGCCTCCGGGCACACCAACGAGAACCTCTCCGCCGTCCTGGATCTCGTCGAGGCGTCGGTCCGCTCCCCCGCCTCTCCGGGTCTTTAGGCCGGTACGAGATCTCAGTACGTCGTATTGATGTACTCGGCGGCGTGCGTGGTCCACGGGACGTTCGTCCCGGGCATGTGCTGGTTGTTGTAGAGGACGTGCTGGCCGTAGGGCCACGGGGTGAGGTAGCCGACGACGCCGCGGACCGCCGCGGTGTAGCGGTCGAGGTTGCCGATCGGGTCGTGCAGCAGGATCTCGAGCAGTTCGGCGAAGATCAGCGGTGCGACGTCGCCGATGCGGGCGCCCTCCACGAAGGAGAACGGCGAGATGCCCACGTCGATGACGCGCAACGGCGAATTGCCCGGTGACGCGGTGATGATGTCGCCGGGGTTGGCGTACTCGCGGACCGCGACGGAGGCAGGCCACGCGCCACGCTGCCCGTGCAGGCCGAATGTGTTAGCGGGGCAGAGATTCCCGACCGACTGCCCGGCACGGCGCAGCGGGTTGGCGATGTTCACCACGAAAGCGATCTCCAGCGGCGTGCCGTTCGTGTTCTCGTACTTCCCCGCGTGCACGCCCTCCAGGATCCGGCTGGCGCAGATACCGCCGAGCGAATAACTCAGCAGGCCGCAGACATTCGGCGAGTCCTGGATCGCCTTCACCCCGGCGGCGACGCCGAGCCGCACCGACGTCTCCAGCGAAGGGCCCCACGCCTCGGGCACCGGCCCCACCGACGCGGGCCAATCCGGTTCGAAGCAGCTGAACTTCCCGGTGTCGAGTAGTTTCGTGACGTCGTGCAGCATGCCCGCGGGCGTTCCGTCGGAGTTGCGCGGCTCGCCGGTGCCGCGGAGAGTGATGATGTCGATCATCGTGGCCTCCTTGCACAACCGCACCGACCCCTTCGGTACGGAATCTCAAGGTAGACCTGCGGCGCCCCCCGGACACGAGTATCGGGCTACCTCATCGCAGCCCGAGTTCTCCCATGTAGAGCGCGATTCGGCGGATCGAGGGGTGCGCGAGCTACCGCGACTACGCGTCCGGTTCCATACTGGTCAGCAGGATTCGCGCGATTCGGTCCAGTTCTGTCCGTTCCCCCGCGGTGAGCACCGACAGCATCCTCGTCTCGTTCGCGGTGTGCTCGGTGACCACGGTGTCGACCAGTTCCCGCCCCGCCGCGGTGAGGGCGACGCGCACTGCCCTGCGGTCCTGGGCGTCGGCGACGCGCCGTACCAGCCCCGCCGATTCCAGCCGGTCCAGCCGTCCGGTCATACCCGCCCGGGACAGCATCAGCGTGTCGGCGAGCACCGAGGGGTTGAGTTCGAACGGCTCGCCCGAACGACGCAGCGCGGCAAGCACATCGAACTCGCCGCGCTGCAGTCCGTGCTTGCCGAATACCGCCTCGATCTCACGCTGGGCCACCACCAGCAGCCTGCCCAGGCGCCCCACCACGCCCATCGCCTCGAGATCGAGGTCCGGCCGTTCGCGCTCCCACTGCGCCACGATGGCGTCCACGGCGTCCGTTCTTCGCTCGGTCATGGACAGGATCTTATTCGGCAAGTTATAGTTCGGGAGCGAATTATCAATCACCGAACTAGTTGGAGATTCCGATGACCATCCCCGCTCCCCGTAAGGACGTCGCGATCCGGCAGCCGCAGGACGCGGAAGTCCTGCGCACCACGTCGGTCACATTGCGCCTGCTGATCGACGCCGAGGAGGCCGGCGGCGGGCTGAGCACGCTCGAGGTGAACATGGAACGCGGCGCGGACGGCGCGGCGCCGCACTATCACACGCGTTCCGACGAGCTGTTCTACGTCGCCGAGGGCGAACTGCAACTGCTGGCCGGCGACCGCATCGTCACCGTCGGCGCGGGCGGTTCCATCGTGGTCCCGAAATTCATGCCGCACGCCTTCGGCGCCACACCGGACAGCACGGCGCGGATCCTGATCGCGCTCACCCCTGGCGTGCAGCGTTTCGAGTACTTCCGGCTATTGGAACGGATCGCCGCGGGCGAGTCCACGATGACCGATCTCGCTGCCGCCCAAGACGAGTTCGACAACCACTTCATCGACGCGCCCGCCTGGTGGGCGGAGCGCAACGCGAATCGGGACCGATAGCGGACAGGGCCTCCGGATCCGACTGCGCGCGAGCGGATCCGCGTGAATCGCTCAGGAAGCGGTCACACCCGGCGGGCCAGGGGCGCGAAAGTACAAATGCACAGCCGCCACTATCGGGCTATGGACACCGGCCGCGCGGCATAGGAGAACAGCTCCATGATTGCGCTGTAAGTATTTCCAACCTACCGGAAAACTTTCGGCGCTCGGCCGTTATGGATCGGAATTCGGTTTGTCACAGGCCGGGAAATCTCGCGATACGAGCCGATAGGGCCCCTCGTCGCGATATGATCGCTCACACGCTTGGGGGTCGTGGCAAATCGTGAGCAGATCGGAGAACCGGCTATGACCGACGCAATCCACCTTCCCGGGACGACGCCGAAGGATGACCGTGTTCCTCCGCTCCAGGGTTTGCTGGTCGCGGAATCGGACCGGCAGATCAGCGTGCGCGTCGCCGAGGGAACGTGGACGTTCAGTCGGTCCGATGTCCTGCGCGTGGTCGATTCCGCGGCACCCCGGACCGATCAGGACGGCCGTCCGGTACTGGTGGACATCCGCGCGGGCGCCACCGCCGATTTCACCCGCAGGCTGCGCATCGACCTGGTCGATCGGCCGATGACCATTCCGGAGTCGCCGTCGGAGGCGCTCGGTGACGAGCAGCTGCGTCAGCTCACCGAAACCTGGGCCGACCGGCTGCAACTCGTGGACTGCCCGGGCTCGGGCGGGGCGACGTTCACCTACTGCCAGACCAAATCGATCAACGGCAGCGACGACGGCATCAACTGCGACAGTCTCGACTGAGCGGCAGGCGGATGGCCGCACGCCGGCGCGGTTCGGTCCTGATCGTGTCCGAATCCGATGATCTACACGCCACCGCGATGGCGGCGACGCTGCGAGACCACTACGGGCTCGGCCCGATCCAGCTCGACCTGCGTGATTTCCCCCGCGAGTCCGGCAGCTTCCGGCTGGACCGGCTCGGCACCGCACGCTCGCTGTCGCACGTCATCGGCCTCGACGACGTCCGGTCGGTGTGGTGGCGGCGCCCGCACCCCGCGCGGGTGCCCGCGGGTGTCCGCGCCTCGGACAACGATTTTCGCCAGGCCGAGTGCGACGGGTTCATCCAGGGACTGCTCTGGTCCATCCCCGCCCACTGGGTCAACGACCCGGGGGCCGACCGGACCGCGGGACGCAAGATCGTGCAACTGGAAACGGCGTTGCGGGCCGGGTTCGCGGTGCCGGAAACGCTGATCACCAACGATCCGGACGAGGCGCGCAGCTTCGTCGAATCCCGGCCCGGCCCGGTCGTTTACAAACGCACCGGCACCAGCCGCGCGGAGTTCGCCGAGACCAGGATCATCTCCGAGGACGATTTCGCCAGGCTGGACGCGATCCGTTCGGCGCCGACCACCTTCCAGGACTACATCGACGCCACCTGCGATCTGCGGGTGGTCTGGGTGGACGGCGTCGAATGGACGGTGCGCATCGACTCGCAGGCGGGCGTCGGCAAGGTCGACTCCCGGCTGGACACGTCGGTCGATTTCGTGCCCGACCACCTGCCCGCCTCGGTGAGCAAGTCACTGGCCACGCTGATGGGCGCGCTCGGATTGTCCTTCGGTGTGCTCGACATTCGGCTCGGCCGCGACGGCGAGTACTACTTCCTCGAGGTCAACCCGCAGGGCCAGTTCGCCTACCTGGAGATCAAGACCGGTCTGCCGATCTTCCGCAGCCTGGCCAACCTGCTGGTGGACGGCGACGGCATGGTGGCAGGCTACTGAGTTCGTCCTCCGCGCCGGACGCGGGCACTCGCACAGGCCCGCGCCTGTCCAGCGGGGCCATGGCGGGCCGGTACTACGACACCGGCTCGACCGGCCTCACCCCGGCACCGGATTGTGTTGCGCCTGCGACCGATATCGGCCCGTCACCAGGAGACCGACCATCCGGGCATCGACGCCGCCGAACAGCTCGGTGAGACAAGCATTCGGTTCGGTGACGTCGACGTCGATCCGGTCGAGTGCTTCGAGCGCGCCTGATCCGTGGCCGGGCAAGCTGACCAGGATCCACGGCAGCAGGGTTCCGCACCGCGCGGTTGCTTCCGTCGGCCACGTGTCCCCACGTGCGGACGGCCCTCGCGGCGCGAATCCCTTGCGCCGTTACGGCCCTATTGGCCCTTGCGGCGATTGGCTCCGCCCCGGCTGCGGAGCTGCACATGCGACTCCACCAGCACATTGTGGATGAAGCCGTAGGAGCGGCCGGTGGACCGCGCCAGCGACCGGATGCTCGCACCCGCCTCGTACTGTTTCTTCAGCTGGGTTTGTAGGCGATCGCGGGACTTCCCGGTGACGCGTGTGCCCTTACCCAATGTGGCCTTGCTTTGTGGCCTGTCGCTCATGGCTTCCTCCGAGTCGCCGAGCAGCGTCTTTCCAGGCTAAGCACTCAGGAGGCCATGATCAACGGGTTCCTGTGATGAAACTCACGCGAGCTGAATAAGTTCCAGATATTCGGCCGACCAATGGTCTTCTGTCCCGTCCGGGAGCAGGATCACGCGTTCCGGAGACAACGCCTCCGCTGCGCCCGGGTCGTGGGTCACCAGCACCACAGCGCCCGCGTAGGTGCGCAGGGCGTCGAGCACCTGCTCGCGCGACACCGGGTCGAGGTTGTTCGTCGGCTCGTCCAGCAGCAGCACGTTCGCCGCCGAGGAGACCAGACCGGCCAGCGCGAGACGGGTCTTCTCACCGCCCGAGAGGGTGCCCGCGGGCTGGTCGAGCTGCGGACCGGAGAACATGAACGCGCCGAGCAGGCCACGCAGATCCTGCTCGCCCGCGTCGGGAGCGGCGTGGCGGATGTTCTCCCACACGGTGGCGTTGTCGTCCAGGGTGTCGTGTTCCTGGGCGAAATATCCGATCTTCAGCCCGTGGCCCGGCACCAAACCGCCCGCCGTGGGCTGCTCGACTCCGGCCAGCAGGCGCAGCAGCGTCGTCTTACCCGCGCCGTTGAGCCCGAGGACCACCACCCGGCTGCCGCGGTCGATCGCCAGGTCGACGCCGGTGAAGATCTCCAGCGAGCCGTAGACCTTGGTCAGGTTCTCGGCCATCAGCGGCGTCTTGCCGCAAGCCGCTGGCTCGGGGAACTTGATCCGGGCGACCTTGTCGGCGACGCGTACGTCGTCGAGTTCGGCCAGCAGGCGATCGGCGCGCTTGGCCATGTTCTGCGCCGCAGTCGCTTTCGTGGCCTTGGCGCCCAGTTTGGCCGCCTGGGCGCGCAGCGCGCTCGCCTTCTTCTCGGCATTCGCGCGTTCACGGCGCCTGCGCTGCTCGTCGGTGGCGCGTGCGTCCAGGTACTTCTTCCAGCTCATGTTGTAGACGTCGGCCTCGCCGCGCACCGCGTCCAGGAACCACACCTTGTTCACCACGTCGGCGAGCAGTTCCACGTCGTGACTGATGACGATCAGGCCACCGTCGTGATTCTGCAGGAAGCCACGCAGCCAGGTGATCGAGTCGGCGTCGAGGTGGTTGGTCGGCTCGTCCAGCAGCAGGATGGTGTCCGAGCGCCCGCCGCTGCCGTCGGAAGCGGCGAACAGGATGCGCGCCAATTCGATTCGGCGCCGTTGACCACCGGACAGGGTGCGCAACGACTGACCGAGCACCCGGTCGGGCAGACCGAGGCTGTGGCAGATGCGCGCCGCCTCGCTCTCGGCGACGTAGCCGCCGAGCGCAGAGAAACGTTCCTCGAGCCGCCCGTACTTGCGGACCGCCTTCTCGCGTTCCTTGTCGTCGGCGACCTCGGCCATCAGCGCCTGCTGCTTCTCCATCTCACGGATCAGCGTGTCCAGGCCGCGCGCGGACAGCACCCGGTCGCGGGCCAGCACGTCCAGGTTGCCCTCGCGCGGGTCCTGCGGCAGGTAACCGATGTCGCTGGAGCGAAGAATCTTCCCGGCGTACGGCTCGCCCTCGCCGGCCAGGATGCGCAGCGTGGTGGTCTTACCCGCGCCGTTGCGTCCGACCAGCCCGATCCGGTCGCCCGCCTGTACCCGTAGCGCCGGTCCGGGAGCGGACAGCAGGGTGCGGACTCCGGCCCGGACCTCCAGGTCGGTCGCGGTGATCACAAACTTCTCCTTGCGGATCGTGGGGCTGGGCGCGTGCTCGACTGTGCGACCCGACGCGCACAAGAACCACCGATTTTACCCGGGCCGCGGGGTGCTCCCCCATACCAGCACCCCGCATGTGACGGCGGTAACGGCTCGGGCGATCGGCTGCGCTACGGTGCGATGCCATGAGTACCGATCTGTTGGGCAAGAGCGCTCTGGTCACAGGAGCCAGCCGGGGCATCGGCAAGGCGGTCGCGGCGGAGCTGCTCGGCCGCGGCGCGAACGTGCTGATCACCGCGCGGAAGAAGGAGCCGCTGGAGGAGGCCGCCGCGGAGCTGCGCGAGCTGGGCCACCAGGGTCAGGTCGTGGCATTGGCGGGCAACTCGGGCGTCGCCGAGGATCGGGCGGCCGCGGTCGAGCGCGCGGTCACGGAGTTCGGTTCGCTGGACGTCCTGATCAACAACACCGGCATCAACCCGGTCTACGGCTCCCTGATGGAGGCCGACCTGGACGCCGTGCGGAAGATCTTCGACGTGAACGTGGTCGCGGCGCTCGGCTACATCCAGGAGGCGTACCGGGCGTGGATGCGCGATCACGGCGGCGCCGTGGTCAACGTGGCCAGCGTCGCGGGCATCCGCTCTACCGGTGTGATCGCCGCCTACGGTGCGTCCAAGTCCGCGCTGATCCATCTCACCGGGGAACTCGCCTGGCAGCTCGGGCCGAAGATCCGGGTGAACGCGGTCGCGCCGGGCGTGATCAAGACGAAATTCGCCGACGCGCTGTACTCGTCGGACGAAGAGCGCGCCGCGAGCGTGTACCCGATGAAGCGACTGGGCAGTCCTGAGGACGTGGCGCGCTTGATCGGCTTCCTGGTCTCCGACGAGGCGGCCTGGATCACCGGCGAGACGGTGCGCGTGGACGGTGGACTGCTCTCCACCGGCGGGATCTGACCCCAGGCGGGACGGCCGTCCGCATCGGGCCGCCCTGCGCTACCGGAAGGCCAGTGCGCCGACCGTGTCGGCATGCCGGTAGCGCAGGTACCTCTCGACGGTCGCGGGGTCGACCGCGCCGGTGGCCGTCGCCAGCGTCACCACCACGAATTCCTTCTCGCTGCCGTCCTTCCACTTGCCGGTGGCGTAGCCCTTGATGTAGCTGCCGGGACGCAGGGTGAGGTCCGCGTCGGTGAACCGATCCTTGGCCGCGGCGGCCCGGCTCCGGTCGGCCATGCCGAGGACGAACTGGGTGAGCATGAGCGCGCCGCCTTCGGCGCGATACACCAGCTCCGCCGCGTAGCCGCAGCCGAGGCTCGTGAGCTTGCCCGCCACCTCGATGGGGTGGCAGTCGGCGTGGTCACGGCCGTCGACCCAGTCGGCGTGCAACTCGACGCGATCGAACCGGAAATCCCAGTCCTTCGCGAATTCGGTATAGCTCAGCCTGCCCGGCGAAGGGTGCGTACCGCCCGGCGCGGGAGCCGCGGGCCGCGGGCTGGTGACGCCACCCGCGCGGGTGGTCGCCTCGGCGGACGTGGCGGCCTGCGCGTGACCCTGTACGCGCGAATTCGCCGATACGCCGATACCGACCGCCCCCAGCACGGCGACCGCGACGACCGCCAGCGCGAGGATCACGCCGGTTCGGCGCTCGGGCGCGGGCGGTTGCGGCGGCGTCTCCCATGCCTGCATCGGGTACGCGCTCGGCGGGGACATGCTTCCCCAGTCCGGCGCTTGCCGCGCCTGGTCCGATTTCCCGTAGTCCCCTTCGCCGCCGAATCCGGAACCGGACGGGTAGGTCATCGGGTCGCCCTCCACACTTTCGGCAGCCGTCCCACCCCGTGTGGGCCTCCCCGGCGCTGCCCGAGAGACCCTACCCGATCGGGCGCGTTCGGTCGCCGTGGCTCAGAGCCGCGCGGGCTGGAGCCAGTCCTCCCGACCCGCGACCGCCGCAGCGGCAGGCCCCTCTTCGATGCCGAACCGCCGGTGCAGTTTGCCCAGCGGACCGGGCGCGTACCAGTTCCAGTGGCCGAGCAGTTCCATCGCGGCGGGCAGCAGGAAGCCGCGCACCAGGGTCGCGTCCACCAGGACGGCCAGCGGGAGGCCGATGCCGAACGCCTTCATGAAGGTGATGTCGGAGGCGAGGAAACCGAGGAAGACCAGCGAGATCAGCACCGCGGCGGCGGTGACGATCCGGCCGATCCGCTCCAGGCCGGAAGTGACGGCCAGTGCGTTGGACCTGGTGCGCTGGTATTCCTCCCGGATGCGCGCCAGCAGGAACACCTGGTAGTCCATGGCGAGGCCGAACGCCACGCCGAACAGCATGACCGGAACCGTGGGCGGCAGATCGCCGGTGACGGTGAATCCGAGCAGACCCGACAGGTGCCCGTCCTGGAAGATCCAGACCAGCGCACCGAAGGTGGCCGTCAGGCTCAGGAAGCTGAGCACCACCGCCAGCAGCGGCAGCACGACGCTTCCGGTCAGCAGGAACAGCACCACCACCATGATCAGCACGACGAAGGCCAGCGCGTACGGCAGCGCCGAGACCACCGCGCCGATCGCGTCCGCGTTGGCCGCGGCAACGCCGCCGACCAGCACCTCCGAGGCGGCGGGCGTCGCGCGCACGTCGTCGGCGATCCGGTCGAGCACCGTGGGGTCGGTGGTGTCCGGGATCAGCGAGAGATAGGCGGCGTTCTCGGCGCGGAAACCGTCGTGGGCGGCGGTGGGCGCGGCGAGCAGACCGCCGTGGCTGTAGCTGCCGGTGGCGGTGTCGACCCGGCGGACGTTCTCGATCTCCGACAGTTCCCTGGCGTAAGCGTCCAATCCGGCGGCGCTGTAGGCGCTTTCGGGCAGCACCGCGAACAACCCGTTCTGTTCGGTGGCCGCGAAGTCCCGCTGGATGATCTCGGTGACCTGGCGGTTGTTCATCGACTCCGGCAGGGAGCGTTCGTCGGGGAAGCCGAGCTGCACACCGAGGAACGGCGCGCCCAGCACGAGCAGCAGGGCGGTCACCGCGAGCCCGATGGGCACGGGTCGCATCATCACGAACCGCGCCAGGCGGTGCCAGGCTCCCTCGCCGGGCGCGGGACGGGCGGCGCGCAGGAACCACCACAACTGGCCGCTGTCGATCTTGGCGCCGAGCAGGAACAGGATCGCGGGCAGCACGGTCAGCGACACCGTCGCGGCGATCACCGCGACGGCCAGACCCGCGTAACCCATCGACCGCACGGCCAGCAACGGGAAGAACAGCAGGCCCGACAAGGCGACAGCGACGGTGACGGCCGAGAACAAGACGGTCCGGCCGGCCGAGCGCATGGTCGCGGCCACCGCGGCACCGGGCTGCTGACCGGCCACCAGTTCGTCGCGGTAGCGGCTGATCATCAGCAGGCTGTAGTCGATCGCCAGACCGAGGCCGAGCAGCGTGGCGACGTTGGTCGCGGTCGCCGCGAGGTCGGTGACGCTCGCGATCAGCCACAGCGCGCCCATCGTGATCATCACCGTGATCATCGCGACCACCAGCGGCAGGCTGGCCGCGACCAGACCGCCGAACACCAGCAGCAGTGCGATCAGCGTGATCGGGAAAGCGATCGATTCGCCGAGCACGACGTCTTTCTCGCTCTGCTGCACCGTCTCGTGCAGCAGCATCGCGTAGCCGCCGACCCGTACGTCGAGCGGGCCGTGGGCGCCGCCGAAGCGGTCGGCCAGCTCACCCACCCGCTGGTCGACCTCGGCTTCCTCGCCGAGGATGCTGGCCACGATCAGCCCTTTGGTGCCGTCGGTGCTGCGCAGCGCGGGCGATTTGTCGGTCCAGTACGACGTGACGCCCGCGACGCCGGACACCGACTTCAGCTCGGTGACCAGATTGGTCGCCGCGGTGGCCGCGGCGTCGTCGTCCACCGACCGGCGAGTCTGCACCAGCAGCACGAAATTCGGGGTGGCCTGGCCGAAGGTATCGCGCAGCACCGCCGTCGCCCGGCTCGACTCGCTACCGGGGTCGATGTACCCGCCGCCCTGCACCTTGTCGAACAGCGTCGCGCTCAGCGTGCCCATCGCCAGTGCGAGCACCACGAACACGGCGAGGATCCACCGGCTGCGCCGCCTGGTCAGTTCGAACACTGCGTCTACCCCTAACTCGTTCCGGTCCAACCGCTTTCGCTCTGCGAGCTCCAGCGGTCGCCGGTCGGCAACCTGCCGGCGCGCCATCCGCGGCGCACCGGTGCGCCGACACCGCGCACTCGGCACCGGGGCCGGGTGCGTGCGCCAGCGCCCCGGCATCCTAGCAACGCGCGACAAACTACGGTGAGCGCGAACACATTCCGTCGGCGCGAGTCGCTGCTGTACGCTGCGCAGCCGGATCGCCGCGACGGTGTTCGCGAAGAATTCCGCCGCGCGCCGGACCTCGAGCCAGTACAGCCCTGAGATCGCCGCCGCCCCACCAGCAGCGTCCCGGTGATCCCTCACGAGATCCGCCCGAAGCGAGTTCGACGCGGTGGCCGCACCCTTGTCGAGCGAGCGGATGAGAGGCTCGGACCATGCATCGCATCGCAGCCCCGCGAATCCGAACGGCCGGGAAGTGAGGCCCGACTTGGTCGTGTGCGGCCTCGGCCCCGCCGGTCGTGCCCTCGCACACCGCGCCGTAGCGCGCGGGCTCACGGTCACCGTGCTGGATCCCGCGCCGGAGCGCAGGTGGACCGCGACGTACGCGGCGTGGGCCGACGAACTGCCGGATTGGCTGGCGCCGGAGGTCGTCGCGGCGACGGTGTCCCAGCCGCTGGCCTGGGGAACGCGCGCGCATCGGCTGGACCGCCCGTACGTCGTGCTGGACACCGCGCGGTTGCAGGCCTCGCTGCACCTGTCCGATGCATATGTCGTCGCCGACCGCGCGGTCGACATCGCTCCCGAACGCGTCACCACGGCCTCCGGCGCGACGATCACCGGCGGCAGGGTGATCGACGCGCGCGGACTCGCCCGCTCCCCCGCACGAGCCGAGCAGACCGCCTACGGCGTCATCGTGGACGCCGGACGCTGCGCTGGTCTCGACCCGCTGTTCATGGACTGGCGGCCGGACAACGGCGCCGCCCCCGGCACGCCGCCTTCGTTCCTCTACGCCGTCCCGCTGGACGACGAGCGGATGCTGCTCGAGGAGACCTGCCTGGCCGGCCGCCCCGCGTTGACGGGCGCGCAACTGCGCGCCCGTTTGCGCCACCGGCTCGGCGCGCGGGGCATCCGGCTCACCGGTGACGAGCCCGTGGAGCACGTCCGGTTTCCCGTCCAGGGAGGCCGTCCGGGGCCGCGCGGGTTCGGGGCGGCGGGCGGCTTCCTGCACCCGGCGACCGGTTACAGCGTCGGCGCCACGCTGGCCGCGGCCGACGCGATGGCGGCGGGGCAGAACGTGTGGCCGGCCACGGCGCGCGTCGTCCACCGGTTGCGCAGCGCCGGTCTGCGGGCGCTGCTTGCGCTGCCACCGGAGGACCTCCCGCTGTTCTTCGACACGTTCTTCACCCTGCCCCCGGCCGCACAGCGCGCGTATCTGTCCGGCCGCACGGACCTGGCGGGCACGGTCACGGCGATGAGTTCGCTCTTCGCGGCTCTGCCGGTACGGCTACGTCGGCGTGTCGCGGTTGCGACACTCGGTTTCCGGTTCGCGCGCGAGGTCGGAGGGCTTCGGCCATGATGGGAACATGAGATCGATCTGGAAGGGCTCGATCGCATTCGGGCTGGTGAATGTTCCGGTGAAGGTGTACACCGCCACCGAGGACCACGACATCCGGTTCCATCAGGTGCACGCCAAGGATGGAGGCCGGATCAAGTACGACCGCGTCTGCACCGTGTGCGGTCAATCCGTCCAGTACACCGAGATCGACAAGGCCTACGAGTCCCCGGACGGCGACAAGGTCGTCCTGAGCGACGAGGACTTCGCGAAACTGCCCGTGGCGGAGAAGCACGAGATCCCGGTGCTGCAGTTCGTGCCGTCCGAGCAGATCGACCCGATCCTGTTCGAGAAGAGCTATTACCTGGAACCGGACTCCAGCACGCCGAAGGCCTATGTCCTGCTGGCGCGGACGCTGGAGAAGGTCGAACGCACCGCCCTGGTGAACTTCACGCTGCGGCAGAAGACCAGGCTGGCCGCGCTGCGCGTGCGCGACGGCATCCTGGTGCTGCAGACGCTGCTGTGGCCCGATGAGGTCCGTTCCGTCGACTTCGAATCCCTCGACGGGGTCGCCGACCCGCGCCCGCAGGAGATCAAGATGGCCGAGACGCTCGTCGAGGCGATGTCCGACGACTTCGATCAGGAGCAGTTCACCGACGAGTATCAGATCGAACTGAAGCGCCTGCTCGACGAGGCGATCGCCAGCGGCACCGGCAAGGTGCCCGAGCAGCCGGAACTCGCGCCGGCCGGAATGGACGCCGAGGTGGTCGATCTGGTCGCCGCGCTGCAGCGCAGCCTGGAGGCCAGTGGACGCCGGACGGCCGGCGGCGACGGGGCAGAGGCCGAGCCGAAGAAGACCGCGAAGAAGGCCGCGACCAAGAGCGCCGGAGCCAAGAGCGGCGCGGCCAAGAGCAGCGCATCCAAAAGCACGGCCTCCAAGAGCGCGGCGAAGAAGACCCCCGCGAAGAAGGCCGCCAAGAAGGCTCCGGCTCGCAAAGGCGCCTGAGGCTCGGAGCGAGGCCGCGACCGAGGGGCCGAGTCAGTCCCGCGCCGCGCGCCGCCGGCCTTCTTCGAAGAACTCCAATAGTGCCGCGACGGTGTTCACCGCGCCGCGTGGCCTGAGTGCGCCGAATGGCGCGTTCCAGAAATCGCCGGTTCGCGGGGTCCACGGTCCGATGTAGGCGTACGGGCCGGGGTGGGCGTCGTCTCCCGGCGATATCCCATAGTTCACCTCATCGATCGTGCTCGCCAGGTCGAAATGCTCCGGCCACAGCACCGGTGTCACATCGGGCGCCAGGCAGCGCAGCGCCTTGTCACCCAGCGCCAGCCAGTCTTCGATCAGCCCGGCTGCCGAGGGATCCACCTCGATCGCCGCATCGGGATCGACGCCCGCTGTGGCCGGGTACACCCCTTCCGGCGGCCCGGGCTCGAAACCCGCGGCCCTGGCAACCTCCCGAAAGGTCCCCGCCAGCCGGGCACGCCCTTCCGGCCACACCAGCTCGTCCCCGACCACCGATACCGGCCACCGCACTCCCCCGAAGCCTCCCCGCGCAACCCCCAACCGGATGGTGCCGAACTGTCGGTACTGCGGCCCGGCGATCAACAACTCCGCGACCGCGTGCAACCCGGCTCGCGATCGCCGATACGTCACCTCGTCCACCTCCGCATCATCTCCGCTGTGCGCGGTCTCGCGCACGCGTTTGATCCGAGCGACGCGACGGGCGGGCAGGAAGCCCAGGAGTGATAGCGGAGACGCTCTCAGGCGCCTCCTGCTGCTCCCGAAGGCCCGGTGATGCCCTCACTGCTGCCGAAGCTCGCTTCCTCGTGGCTGACCAGTCCGAGCAAGGCGAGGGGCCGCGGTGTCACCGCGATGGTCAGGTAGGAGACCGTGATCGCCCAGCGGTTGACCGCTCTCGGCACGGCGAAGGTGTGATAGGCGCGGGTCACCGCCTTCGCGGGCAAGCCGGAGAGCCGCAGGCCCATCGGGTTCGCGACCGCGAAGCGCGGTCCGAGGTCCACGACCAGTCCCAGGTCGCGGTGCTTGTAGTCGGCGGCCGTGCCGATACCCAGGCTGGCGGCGACGTTCCTGGCGAGTGTCTTGCCCTGCCGTGTCGCGTGCTGGGCCGTGGGCGGGGTGATCCGGCCGGGCTTGGTCAGATCCGGCACCGCGGCCGCGTCACCGCCCGCGAACACGTCCGGATGGCCGGGCACGCCAAGCTTCGCGTCGACGACCAAGCGGCCCTTCTCCAGCGGCAGGCCGAGCGTGCCCAGCACCGGCGCGCCCGTCACACCCGTCACCCAGGCGACCGTGTGGGTGGGGACGACCGTTCCGTCGGTGAGCACGACCGAGTTCTCGTCGAGTTTCGACAGGGAGGTCTCCAGCCGGATCTCGATGCCTCGTTTCCGCAGTACTTGCAGCACCTTGTCGCTGAGCCGCTCGCCGACCTCCGGCATCACCCTCGGGGCTGTGTCGAGCAGAACGAAACGCACTTCGGCGGGGTCGAAGCCGCGGCGTGCGGCGTAGGTGTCGGCGAGGGCGCGCAACTGCGCGATCAGTTCGGTGCCCGCGTAGGACGCCCCCACCACGACCACGGTGCGGCGCGCCCGCCGCACCTCGGGGTCCTCTTCGTCGTCGGCGAGCTCGAGCTGGCGCAGCAACTGCTCGCGCAGGTACAGCGCTTCGGCGACAGTCTTGAGTCCGCGCGCGTGCTCCGCCAGGCCCGGGATGTCGAACAGGCGGGTGACCGACCCGGGCGTGAGCACCAGCCGGTCCCAGGACAGCTGTTTCGGCGGATGATGCTCGCTGGCCACCGTGATCGTCTTGTTCTGCAGATCGACCGACCGAGCGTTCGCGACCACCAGCCGGACCCGTGGCAGCGAATCGGCCAGCGAGATGGCGACGAACCGGGGATCGATCAGTCCACCCGCCACATCCGGCAGCAAGGGCGTATAGAGCAGGTAGTCATTGGGTGTGACGAGGACGATTTCGACGTCCCGTTTCGCTTTCGCCACAATGCGGCAAAGCTTCTGGGCGCAGGTGAACCCCGCGAACCCGCTTCCGACGATCACGACCCGCTGCGGGCCCGCTGTGTTCCCATCCGGCACGAAGACCTCCTCGGCGTCAGCTCCCCGACGCGATTCCCGCCCGGAGTGATCCGAAACC